>NZ_QRDZ01000078.1 GCF_003386235.1 Cohnella phaseoli | reverse complement strand
CCTGAAGATGATCGATTTAATAGAGGCCATCGGATAGCGCTCAGTGTGGATCTTGTATAGCTTCTCTTTCTTTAGCGTAGCAAAAAAGCTTTCCATCCTTGCGTTGTCATAGCAACGCCCTGTACCGCTCATGCTTTGAATGGCATCTCGTTTAGCCAGACTCTTTCGGAATGCATGGCTCGTGAATTGGCTGCCCCGATCGCTGTGATAAATCATTCCGCGAGCATTTCTTGCTCTACAGGCGTTCTCAAAAGCTTTGATGCAGAGTTCTTTGCGCATATTGTCGTCCATGGCGAAACCTACGATCTCTCCGTTAAAACAATCCAGCACAGCGGACAGATATAGCTTGCCATCTGAACAAGGGACTTCGGTGATATCCGATAACCACTTTTGGTTAGGTGCTGAGGATTTGAAGTCTCTCTGAATCAGGTTCTCGCTCTTTTGAGCTGCGGCATCCTCGCGCGTAATGCCGTTCGGGTGACGCTTCGCTTTCTTCAGCAGCCCATGCTTCTTCATGATGCGATAGACAGTGCTGTAGCTGGTCGTAATCTCTATCTGTGACAGCGCCAGCAGGATACGTTGGACGCCGTAATTACGGTTGTCTTCATGTTCTCCAATGATGTCTTTGATTTTGACCAGAAGGCGTTGTTGCCGCTCCTGTTTGGGCGTGGGCTTCAAGCTACGGTAATAGCCCGATTCGCTGACAGCAAGTACCTCGCACATCATCATGACGGGCCATCGATCCCGTCGTTCACGGATGTATGCATAGAGCTGACGTGCTTTTACCGCTTCCGGTCTTTTGCGAAAAAACCGAGTGCGTCCTTGAGAATGTCATTGGCACGGCGCAACTCGCCTATTTCTTTTTCTAATTCGATTTCACGTGCAGTCTTGTCGGCAGATGCATAAGCGTGTCCGCTCCCGATATGTGCTCTGTCGCCGTGCAGGATTCTTTGCTTTCTCCATCCCTGCAAAGTGTAGTAGGCTACGCCTAACTGCTCGGCGGCTTTCCTGGGGCCTATCTCATCGCTCAATCTGACTGCTTCCTCTTTAAATGCCTTGTCGTATCTGTTCATTGTCACTCGTCCCCTCGT
>NZ_QRDZ01000077.1 GCF_003386235.1 Cohnella phaseoli | reverse complement strand
TGGACCTCTGTCAAGAAAGTGGACACTCTTTAAGCGCAATTTCATTTCTATTTTTGTAGTACATTTCCTCGAATCGGTCTGGAGATTCATAACCTAAAGAACCATGAATCCTCTTGCGATTGTAGAAAAACTCAATATACTGAAACATCTCTTTCTGCGCTTGCTCCTTCGTCCTAAATCGCGTGCAGTAAATAAACTCTTTCTTCAGCACGCTGTGAAAAGATTCGATACAGGCGTTATCGTAGCAGTTTCCCTTGCGGCTCATGCTCGCTTTCATCTTGTACTTCTTTAGTCGTTTACGGTACTCCTCGGAAGTATACTGCGAACCGCGATCAGAGTGGTGGAGAAGTCCCTCAGCCGGCTTCTTCGCTTCGTAGGCCTTATCCAGTGCTCCAAGTATCAAGTCCGTCGTCATCTGGTCTCCGAGCTTCCAGCCGACGATTTTGCGGGTGTACAGGTCTAGGACACTTGCCAGGTACAACCGACCTTCTCGGCACGGCACATAGGTGATGTCCGTAACCCAGACTTTGTTTGGCTCGGTGGTTGTAAACTGCTGATTCAGCACGTTTGGCGCGATCGGATTCGTATGGTTGGAATCGGTTGTTTGCACCCTGAACTTCTTCGAGACACAGGAGCGAAGGTTGTTTTCACGCATCAGCTTGCCTACTAGACGCTCGGAAACTGTCCAGCCTTCCTTCTTGAGAAGCTTCGTAATCTTAGGGCTGCCATACCGCTTTGCAGCGTCATGGAAGAACCATGTAATCCGCGCCAATAGCGCCTTGCGTCGCTTCTGGTAGGTATTCTCGTTTGCTTTCTCCTGGCACCGCTTGTGGTACCCACTCCGGGATACGCCAAGGACACTGCACATCTTCTCCATGCGAAACTCGGAGCGATGATCTTCGATGAACTGGAACCTTAGTTCTTTTCCTTGCTGAAGATGTGCATAGCCTTTTTTAGGATTGCGATCTCCTCCTGGAGATCCTCAATCTTGCGTGCTTGTTCTTCTAGTTCCCGATCCTTCTGACGGAGTGTTGCGCGATCTACAAGCGGTTCGTTCTCAAACTTCCGGTACTTGGCCTGCCACTGACGGATCGTTCCCCTCGGCACATTCAACTCCTCGGAGATCTGTGGCAGTGTCTTCGTTTGTTCCTGAATGTAACGTACGACCTGTTCCTTGAACTCTTCACTGTAATGCTGTCTCTTCTCACCCATCCCGGACACCTCTTCCTCTTGTTGTTTTCATTATCTGTCTGCTCTTATGAGGTGTCCACTTTTTATTCTAGCTGCAG
>NZ_QRDZ01000076.1 GCF_003386235.1 Cohnella phaseoli | reverse complement strand
TATCAAACCGACTCATGTCGCAGTTATGCTCTTTATTTCACGTTCTTTCTCGGCCAGAAGAATTTTGACCGGTCATCTAGACTCATGACCCATTCTGAAAACTTAACCGGTGGCATTTTTCGCAGACTTGTGTGCATTCTTCGGTTGTTGTAGAAGTCCATGTATTGGTCCACAGCTGCGTAAGCCTCTTCGAATGTTGAGAACTCTTCTTTGCCAAACACATCTCGTTCTAAAAGACTGTGGAAGGATTCAATGAAAGCGTTCAGATCCGGCGTTCTGGGGGGAATGCGTTCATGCGTGATCTCCCAGCTTTCACACATGTCTCCGAAAAGATGGCTGACGAACTGTGGCCCATTGTCGGTTCGTACTACAGGGAGTTCATCTTGTGCTTTGCTGTGACTGCTTATGGCCCTCCAAAGCGTCTGACAGACATGCTTGGCCTCACACGAAGATCCTCTGTAGTAGCCGACTATGACACGGGTAAATACATCGATAATGCTCAGCACGAAGAAATGCCTATCGCGACCAGCCACGTACCCGTATTTAATATCCATCTGCCAGAGCTGGTTAGGTCCTGTAATGACTCGGTTCTCTGGCAGTTTCCGAGGATGCTTGAAGCGCTTCTGACGCTGTGGCTGTAAGATGTCTAGCGCCTTACACAGCCGGTAGCTCTTCTTGTGATTTAACTTCAACCTGTACTGGTTCCACAAACATTCTGCAAGCAGTTTGTAACCGTACACGTGCGCTTCTCCAGAGACCAGTTCGAGAAGCCATTCTTGGATTTGCTCGTCACTGATTTTTTCTCCCGACTCCGTAAAGGAATAACCCGAGATGGGTCTTCCACGCCCACTTGGAGCTGCCTGTAGGGGCTGCTGTGACATGCGTTTAATACGGTCATAGTAAGTGGACTCAGCCAACCCAATGATGCGCAGCACGAGGACTGCTGGATGACCCTGCTTAATGAACGTGTTGGCTATCTTGAATTTTTCGGATAAGCAGGGGTTGGCTTTTTTAGCAGCTCACGTAGGATCTCGATCTCTAGATCCTTCTCTCCCAGCATCTTGACTGCCTTCTCGTATTTCTTCTCTACCTCGTGAAGACGCTTCATTTCTTCAGCCTGTTCTTGGGGATAGGGATGATCTTGTTCGCCATGCTGTTCTCGGTAATCCCTTACCCATTGATTCACCGTGCCAGGAGTTACTCCATATTTTCTGGCCACAACAGCTGCCTTAATCCCAGACAAGACCTCTTGTGCAGCTTTCTCTCTCTGTTCAGACATTTTTCCCACTGCGCTCATCCTCCTCATGTACTAAGTGTACATTTTCGTGGTGGAGGACTCCAACTGAATTAGGGGGCTGTGGAG
>NZ_QRDZ01000075.1 GCF_003386235.1 Cohnella phaseoli | reverse complement strand
GTTACTACTTACGTCTCCCTGAAATCCTAGGGAGATGTTTTCTGCTTTAAAGGGTTTTCGGTATGTGATGTAGAAGTATTCTCCAATCAGATTTTTCGGAAGGAGTGCGTGCAAATGAAGCTAACATCGAAACAGGTTCTACACGTTAGTAAAGGAGATACCGAGATTGCCGGCTTTATTTCCGCGCTCCTCACCCAAAATGAAAAGTTAACCGAGATCGTGGAAACGCAAGCCCGGCAGATCCAAAAACTCGAACATCGCGTACAAGATTTAGAACGCCAGCTCGGTCAAAATAGCAATAATAGTAGTAAACCCCCTTCGAGTGACGGACTGCGCAAAAAGAATAACTTACGCGAGCCCGGGGGCAAGCGTGGTGCGCCTAAAGGACATGAAGGGCATACCCTTCGTTTCCATCCGGTGCCGGATGAAGTGGTCATCCATCCCCTGACCACCTGCAAAAACTGCAATTATGCCTTAGCGGAAGTACCTGTGCAGAATTGGATCAAAAGGCAGGTACTTGACTTGCCTCTTGCTCCACTCGTCACGACCGAGCATCGCGCCGAAGAGAAGCGCTGTCCCTGCTGTCGCACGCTACAAAGCGCTGCGTTTCCCCGTACAGTGAAAGCCCCTGTGCAATACGGAGAAAGCTTTGCAGCCTGGACGAC
Organism: Cohnella phaseoli; assembly: GCF_003386235.1. Taxonomy (GTDB): domain Bacteria; phylum Bacillota; class Bacilli; order Paenibacillales; family Paenibacillaceae; genus Cohnella; species Cohnella phaseoli. Next base: position 808 of record NZ_QRDZ01000075.1, on the reverse strand, counting down.
GTATCTGAGTGTGTATCAGTTACTTCCCTTGAAACGCATTACCCAATTCTTTTTCGATTTGACGGGGTATCGACCGAGCGAGCGTACGTTGCTTGAACAACTGAATACGATGGCCTCTCGTATAGCGGAACATGAATCGGTGATCCAAACCCAGTTGCGCCAAGCCCCTGTCATTTGCTGCGATGAAACGCCCATGCGTTTGAACGGGAAACAACAATATCTCCATACCCACTCCACCAGCGAATGGACGTTACTGCATATGAACGAGAAGCGATGTGGGCCGGCATTCGTCGAAATGGATGTGCTGCCCGCCTACAAGGGAATCGTCGTGCATGACTGCTTTGTTTCGTATTTCAAATCAGACGTGACGTTCTCCCATGCGCTCTGCAATGCGCATCTCCTGCGGGACTGTCAAGGTGTCGTAGATCACAGTCGACATTCATGGGCAGCCGAGATGAAAGAGCTGCTTCGCCGAAGCTGGAAGCTCGCTAAAGCGGCAAGAGTCTCCGATAGGCGATTGTCAGATGAAGTCCTCGCCGAGCTTGAGCGGCAATACGATCACATTCTGGCCCTTGGAGAAACGCAGTGGTCTAAAGACAAAGTACCCGAAAAAACGGGGCCTCGAGGACGGAAATGCAAAAGTGTGGCAGCTAACCTTGGAGATCGACTGAAACGCCACAAAGCGTCGATCCTCCACTTTCTTTATGATGACCGAATACCATTTGATAACAATTTGGCCGAAAGAGACATTCGTATGTCCAAGGTGAAACAAAAGATTTCAGGTTGCTTTCGGACAGCGATTGGCGGA
>NZ_QRDZ01000074.1 GCF_003386235.1 Cohnella phaseoli | reverse complement strand
GTTACTACTTAGGTCTCCCGAAAATAGGGAGACTTTTTCATAAATTTTAAAGGAATTTGGATACCACACGACGAACTATTTCTAATATACAAGTGGAGTGAGGAGTGATGTCCGTGAAGCTGACGCCGAATCAAGTCAATACGATGTCTAAAGGCGATCCTGAAATCGCGGACTATTTCAACAACCTGCTCCACGTCATCACCCAGCAAGCACAACAGATCGAAAAACAGAACGAGCAGCTTGAAATGCAGGCGTTGAAAATCGATAAACTCGAGAAACGCGTTCATGAGTTAGAACGCCAACTGGGAAGCAATAGCAGCAACAGCAGCAAACCGCCTTCAAGTGACGGACTCCGCAAACCGCCAGTCAATCTGCGCAAATCCGGCGGCAAAAAGGGAGCGCCCAAGGGCCACCCGGGTCATACCTTGCTTCAAGCCGAACACCCAGACCACGTGGTTACCCTCCCGTCCGGGGAGACATGCGAACACTGCCGTTCCTCCCTACGTGATGCGACATTCGTCGGTTATGAAAAGCGTCAAGTATTCGATCTACCCGTTCCGAAATTGGAGGTCACCGAGCTTCGTGCTGAACAATGGCGGTGTTCCTGTTGCAACCGCGTCACGCAAGCATCGTTTCCCGCCGACGTGACGGCACCCGTACAGTATGGCAAAGGTTTTTCGGCATGGACCGTCTATCTGAATGCGCGCCACATGATGCCTCTGGAACGCATCCGGGAGCTCTTCGCCGACTTGACGAATCAATATTTGAGTGAAGGCACGCTGCTTGCCTTCATGCGTCGGATGCATGCCAAGTTAAGTACGGTAGAATCCTTCATTCGCGAGCGTATCGCCGAGTCCCCTGTTCTTCATGCCGATGAGACCGGTTGTCGCGTAGAAGGAAAAACAAATTGGCTTCATACGCACAGTACACCTGAATGGACCCTGCTGAATGTGCATGAAAAGCGCGGTTTCAAAGCTTTCAGCGAAGTCGGTATCCTTCTCAATTATCTAGGCATCGTGGTTCATGATTGCCATTCCTCCTATTTCAAAGAGATCTACCGATTCATTCACGCACTATGCGGGGTCCATTTAATGCGGGAATGCATCGGCATCATCCAGAATGACCACCAACGATGGGCGGCACATATGCTTCGGTTGCTATTGACCAGTTGGAATAGGGTTAAGGAAGCCAGAGTCCACGGCCGCCCCTTGGAACCGGATACCGTCCCACGGATCGAACGTCTTTATGATACGATTCTGCAGCGAGGCGAATCCGAGTGGCACCGAGGAAAAGTCCGTCCGAAAACAGGGACACGGGGCCGAAAATGCAAAAGCCCAGCCGCCAATTTGGGTGAAAGATTCCGGATGCACAAGGCATCCATTTTGCGGTTTCTTTACGATGCCCGCGTGCCGTTTGACAATAACCAAGCTGAACGGGATTTGCGGATGACCAAGGTGAAGCAAAAAGTATCCGGCTCATTCCGTACTTGGGAGGGGGCGCATCAATTTGCGCGCGCTCATGGATTTATTTC
>NZ_QRDZ01000073.1 GCF_003386235.1 Cohnella phaseoli | reverse complement strand
TTTAATACGAAAATTCGGACTACCTTTAAACGCGCGTTGTAACGGATTTTGGACAAAAAAAGACCCCCCGCCCCAAAAATCCGTTTGGATTTTAAAAAAAAGGACAGACTATTCGGTAATTGCCTGTAACATCACGTTGTATCCCATTTGACGAATATACGTCAAATACGTATCCAATGTCTTCTTGCTGGACGTACCTTCGCCTAAGGGTACGTCTATTTCTTTGTAATGCGTTTGCTCGCGCATCATAGCATGCAAGATACGGGTCAACAAATGCCCCGTTGCTACATTCGCTTTCTTCTCTCCTCGCCTCTTTCGGATTCTTCGAAAAAACTGACCGATCCGGTTGTTGGAGCGACTGTTCGCCCAGGCTGCTTGGCACAACGCCGTTTTGAGATGCTTGTTTCCTTGCTTCGTTTTTGCTTTTTTGCGTTTACCCGCGCTTTCATTGTTCCCTGGACTCAGTCCCGCCCACGACGCAAATTGGGCGTCCGTCGGGAACATCTCCGCCACATGGGGACCGATCTCGGCAAAGATCGTAAGGGCTGAGGTTCGCTCAATGCCGGGAATGGAATCGATTTGCTCGATCATCTCTGCATAAGCGCCTATGCACGCCTCAATCCGCTCTTCGAGTCGCGCGATCTTTTGCTCCAGATACGTCAGGTGCTCCCAGTGTTCACTGATCATCTCTCGGTGATGTCGCCGCAGCTTCCCGTTAAGCGCATCCAGCAATTGGGGCACTTTCTTCTTCAAGGTCGTCTTGACGAGGCTTCGGACTTCGGCTTCCTCCAGCACTTCTCCGTTCATGATCTTCTGCAGCAGCGCTCGCCCCGAAACCCCATAGAGATCCGAGATAAACGTCGTCAACTTGATGTTGCCATCCTGGAGAATCTTGTGTATCCGATTTTTTTCCGAAGTCACCGCCTGAACCATTTTGGTCCGATAACGCGTCAAATCCCTCAAGTCCCGAATCTCCTGATCCGGCACCATACTGGCTTCAATGAGCCCGCAGCGATGCAACTGCGCAAGCCACTTGGCATCTTGGGTGTCGGTTTTTCGGCCGGGCATGTTCTTCACGCGTCTGGCATTCGCCAGAACGAGTTCACAGTTCCCCTCCAATAGGTTCCACACCGGTTTCCAAAACACCCCGGTGCTTTCCATGACGACCTCCCTGCATTCCTGCTCTCGCAACCAGTCCTGAAGCTCCAGCAACTCCCGCGTTGTCGTCCCGAATGTCCGCATGAAACTTTGCGGCTTTTTTTCCAAAGGACCTTTCAATACGTAAGCCACTACCGTTTCCTGATGCACATCGAGCCCAGCGCAACAAATCCGAATGGCATCCATCTCTACTCAACCTCCAACCTTTGGATACAAATCATGCGCTCGAGAAAGTGTAATTTAATACACGTACTATGGGGTGCTACAATAGGCGATACTCGAAAAGCGCAATAGGACGGTTTTTCGAACGGGGTAAGTCCCAATAATCGTCCGTCCTTTGATTTGTATCTTCAGTTTTCACGTATAAGCGGCTTTCAAAAGCTACGATTGGATGCATACGGAAAATTTTCATTCCAGGGGGTGGCAACGCTCTTTGTTGTCATGGATGTTTTTCGA
>NZ_QRDZ01000071.1 GCF_003386235.1 Cohnella phaseoli | reverse complement strand
AAGTCTGAAATCCACAGCTAACGCACGTATGAACAGAAATAGGCAACCCAAACAAACCGTCCAAATGACGGAAAAAGGGAAAATATGGTCCTACACTGAAAGAGGAAGGTCCATAACTTGATAGCCCTGACGCTGTGCCAGTAAAATCGCTTGTTCTACCGTAATTTCGCGGTCTACCGGACGAACATCGGACCTCTTGTACAAATCAGGGTTATAGGGTTGTTTGTTCTTCAAGATGTGATAGATCGCCGTTAACAGCATTCTTGCAATGGCAATAACGGCGCGTTTGTGACCCCTGCGTCTCTTGAGTTGTAAGTAGCGGTTTCGGATTTCGGGATGCTTTTCGCTTTTGACAACAGCGGTGGCACACTGTACCAAAAGAGGCTTGATATAGACACCAGCTCTCGAAATCCTGACTGACTTTCTCTTGCCGGCGCTTTGATCATTGGAAGGGGTAAGCCCTGCCCAGGAGCACAAATGTTTGGCTGTCAGGAACACGTCCATATTGACACCGATTTCCGAAACCACAGCAATGGCGGAAAAGATGTTTTTGAAGGACGGAACAGTCAAGATCAAGTTGAGTTCCTCTGTGTAGGCGTTGGCAAGGGAAAGGACAATAGATTCCAGTTCAGCTTTACAGGATTCGAGGTTGTCGTAATGTTGTTTGATGACCTTGATCTTCCCGGCTTGCTCAGGCGTAATGAAGCCGTCAATGGCAAGCGCAAGTTCAGGCAGTTTGCCTTTCAGAGAGCCGTGAATAAGCGGTTCAAGGTCAAAAGACGTTTCACTCGGATCGTCAAGCAGTTTGTTAATGATATTCATAGCGCTTTTGCCGAATGTATCGGAAACGACACTGCCAATCTGGATATTCGAAACGGTCAGACTGTTCTGGAGCCGATTTTTCTCACTCGACGTAAAGTTCGTCAGTTTGAAGCGGTAACGCATCAAGTCGCGCAACTGTCGGATGGGCAAAGGAGGCATAAAGCTTCCGGCGACAAGATCGTGTTTGAACAAGTCGGCAATCCACTTGGCATCCTTCTTATCCGTCTTCTTGCCGCGAATGGCTTTGACGTACTTGGGATGCGCGAGTGTGATGTTGGAGGCGTGCTCGAGCATGTTGAATACGGGAATCCAGTATTTCCCGGTCGATTCCATGCAGACATCTTTACAGTGATGCTCACAAAGCCACTGTGACAGCTCATTCAAACCTTTGGTGAAGGTAGAAAAGCGATGGCTTTTGTAAGTCGTGACGCCCTTACTGTTGGTGGAGGCGATACAGGCGACGACGAAGGTTTTGTGCACATCGATTCCACAGCAGACAGGGTAAACAATTTTTAAGGCCATATCCAGACTCCTCTCTATGATATACAGAGATAGCCAGCAGGGACTGATTGCCCAGCTATAAACGAGTTGTTTATCAAAGATAAGTCTGCGTGCTCGAGGCGACACTTATTTGTGCTTGGAAAGGCAATCTACACATATAATCATGCGGTTGTCCTAAGAAAGCGACAGCCCACTCCTCTCCACGTGATTTGTAGTGTACTGGTATCTCCGTAACTCAAGCATACAAAAAAACGCCCAAGGCTGACGGATTTCATTCCGTTTTGTGCCTTGAGCGAAGCGAAAGGAATGGGAATAATCATGA
>NZ_QRDZ01000070.1 GCF_003386235.1 Cohnella phaseoli | reverse complement strand
CATGGTTATGCCCATTCCTTTCGCTACGCTCAAGGCACAAAACGGAATGAAATCCGTTCGCCTTTGGTGATTTTTTTGTATTCTGGAGTTGCAGAGATATTCAGCACACTACAAATCACGTGGAGGGGAGTGGGCCACCGTTTTTTGTCAGGTGACCGCATGGTTATATGTGTAGATTGCCCTTCCAAGCACAAATAAGTGTCGCTTCGAGCACGCAGACTTATCTTTGATAAACAACTCGTTTATAGCTGGGCAATCAGTCCCTGCTGGCTATTTCTGTACATCTCAGAAAGGAGCTTTCGTATGGCCTTAAAAATTGTTTATCCGATCTGTTGCGGGATCGATGTGCACAAAACCTTCGTGGTCGCCTGCATTGCTTCTACCAACAGCAAAGGCCTCACGACTTACAAAAGCCATCGCTTTTCAACCTTCACTCAAGGCTTGAATGAGCTGTCACAGTGGCTTTGTGAGCATGACTGCAAGGATGTCTGTATGGAATCGACCGGGAAATACTGGATTCCCGTGTTCAACTTGCTGGAGCATTCCTGCAACATCACACTGGCGCATCCGAAGTACGTCAAAGCCATTCGCGGCAAGAAGACAGACAAGAAGGATGCGAAGTGGATTGCCGACTTATTCAAGCACGATCTTGTCGCCGGAAGCTTTATGCCCCCTTTGCCGATCCGACAGTTGCGCGATTTGATGCGCTACCGCTTCAAGCTGACGAACTTTACGTCAAGCGAGAAGAATCGACTCCAGAACAGCCTGACCGTTTCTAATATCCAGCTTGGCAGCGTCATTTCGGATACGTTCGGCAAAAGCGCCATGAATATCATCGACAAGCTACTGAACGATCCGAGGGATACGTCTTTTGACCTCGAACCGCTTATTCACGGCTCCCTGAAAGGAAAACTTGCCGAACTTGCACTTGCAGTTGACGGTTTCATTACGCCTGAGCAGGCCGGGAAGATCAAGGTCATTAAACAACATTACGAAGACCTTGAATCCCGCAAAGCTGAACTGGAATCTATTATCCTTTCCCTTGCCGACGCCTACACAGAAGAACTCAACTTGATCTTGACTGTTCCGTCCTTCAAAAACATCTTTTCCGCCATTGCCGTGGTTTCGGAAATTGGGGTCCATATGGACGTGTTCCTGACAGCCAAGCATTTGTGTTCCTGGGCAGGACTTACACCTTCTAATGACCAGAGCGCCGGCAAGAGAAAGTCAGTCAGGATTTCGAGAGCTGGCGTCTATATCAAGCCGCTTTTGGTTCAGTGTGCCACCGCTGTTGTCAAAAGCGAAAAGCATCCCGAAATCCGAAACCGCTACTTGCAACTGAAGAGGCGCAGAGGCCACAAACGTGCGATTATTGCCATTGCGCGAATGTTGTTAACGGCCATCTACCACATCTTGAAGAACAAACAACCCTATAACCCTGATTTATACAAGAAAGCCGACGTTCATCCAGCAGACCGTGAAATCACGGTAGAACAGGCGATTAAATTGGCTCAATCTCAGGGTTACCGAATTATGGCCGCTGCTACCTGACTTTGAAATAAACCACAAATTACCAATAGCCGTCTTGAGAATGGCTTATTTGTTATGCGCATTTCCGTTACTACGTGCGTTGGCTAAGGATTTCAGACTT
>NZ_QRDZ01000069.1 GCF_003386235.1 Cohnella phaseoli | reverse complement strand
TGTCTCAAAAGTAAGTTCTAGCTCACTTTTAGAACAGCTCGCTTGAAAAAAAGGTGCCTAATTGAAAAATGACGGCGTTAAGGGTGCTAACCCTGCGCCGTCATTTCGTGTTTTAGATCTACTGCGGCCTTCTTGAGCAAATTATGGGCAAGCGAAAGCCATCCGACCTCTAAGCTTACTTTCGGCAAGCTGCGAAGCAGAAATCGCCGGAATCCCCGGTTATTCTTCATTTGCCCAAACACACTCTCCGGCTCAATCATCCGCTGAACCGATAATGCATAACCTTCCTCACTACGGAGTCTTTCCCGTGCCTGTTGTTTGTAACGCAAATATCTCAGACTGACGCTAATTTCCCGATTCCCTTGTGCTTTTGTGCAGGCGTCCTTGAGCGGACAACCTTCGCAACCCGCACTCCGGTAGTGCCTCTTCCGAATTTCAAAGCCACTTTCCGTTGTTTCCTTGCTCTCGTAGCGAAACAGCAGCTTGCGCCCGGCCGAACACGTCCACGTATCTTCGGCTTCATCATATTGCCAGTTGTCCAGCTTACTGATGTCTTTCTGCCACTTCTTCGATTTTTCCTTGTGATACGTGCTGTACTTCATCACAGCCTCAAGCTCTTCGCTTTCCAAGTAGGCGTAGTTTTCTTCCCCGCCATACCCCGCATCCGCTATGACCGTTCCCGGCAACTTGCCAAGGGCGGTTTTGACTTTCTCCAAGTGAGGTTTTAAGCACCGCGTGTCCGTCGGACGTTGATGCAGGCTATAGCCGACAATAAACTGATTTTCCGTTCCGATTTGTACATTGTAGCCGGGTTTGAGCTGACCATTGCGCATGTGATCTTCCTTCATCCGCATGAACGTCGCATCCAAATCTGTTTTGCTATAGCTATTTCGATCTCCGAGGATCTCTTGCTGATGTTCATACTTTTGTAGACGTGGGAGCAGATCCTTACGGAGAACGCGAACTGCCTTTTTGAGAGATTTGTCCTTCGGCTTTGTTTGCAGCTTAGCCTCTAATTGTTGAACGGCAGCCTCCAGTTTTTCACTGGTCAACGAGGATGCTTCACCGAGCTCAGCGAGATCTTGTCCGGCCTGTTCGTGTTCTTCTTGCTTCTCGGCCTCTTCAATAGCAGCAAACAGTGTCTGTACTTTCTCTTGCAGCTTGGCTTTTTGTTTCACCACCGCTTTGCCCCAGACAAACGTATACCGATTCGCGTTGGCTTCGATCTTGGTGCCGTCGACAAAGTAATGCTCCAGCTTCACGTAATTCTCTTCGACCAGAAATTTCAGGACAGCCGTGAAGACAGCCTCGAGCACGTCTTTCATGCGCTTGGAGCGGAAGCGGTTGATGGTACGAAAGTCCGGACGTTGCCTACCGGCAATCCACATGAACATGACGTTCTCGCGGACCGCTTTAGCGATTTGACGAGAGGAATAGATCCTTTGTGTGTAGGCGTAAATGATGATCTTGGTGAGCATCTTAGGATGGTAACTGTCTCGTCCTCCACCTGGAAAAGCGGAAGCGAAGATGCTGTCACTGAGTCGGTTCACAGCGGCGTTAACAACACGAACGAGGTGATTTTGAGGAATGTCTTCCTCCAAGTCCATTGGCAGGGAAAGTTGGTCCATGGTATATTGAATGTACAAAGAAACCGTTCCTTTCGTAGATGGGTGGGTGGTACCTCCATTTTACCAAAGAACGGTTTCTTTTTGCGTTTTTCGTAGTTAATCTCGATGAAAAGAGGGGGGGATGTATCTCCTGGAGGAGCGAAGCGTTTGCCTTTGGAATCGTGAAATCTCCTTGTTACGAGTTTACC
>NZ_QRDZ01000068.1 GCF_003386235.1 Cohnella phaseoli | reverse complement strand
CTTGCACCTTGAAAACTGGATATCGAACCAAACTGCATACAATCTAAGGATTGCATGCTGCGCGAAGAAGAATGAAGCATCTCTGCCTTACTAGTGTCAAACAACTGTAACTGACGACCGAATATTGACCTTACGGCCAATATTAGGATCGCAGTGAGGTTAAGCTAATAAGTGCGCACGGAGGATGCCTAGGCGCCAGGAGCCGATGAAGGACGCGACGAACAGCGATATGCTTCGGGGAGCTGTAAGTGAGCTTTGATCCGGAGATTTCCGAATGGGGAAACCCAGCTATCGTAATGGATAGTTACCTTCGAGTGAATACATAGCTCGTCGGAGGCATACCAGGGGAACTGAAACATCTAAGTACCCTGAGGAAGAGAAAACAACAGTGATTCCGTCAGTAGCGGCGAGCGAAAGCGGATTAGCCCAAACCAGAGGGCTTGCTCTCTGGGGTTGTAGGACGTCTCACATGGAGTGATAAAAGAGCACATTAGGCGAAGAGGTCTGGAAAGGCCTGCCACAGAAGGTAAAAGCCCTGTAGCCGAAAGTGTGTTCTCTCCGAGACGGATCCTGAGTACCGCGGGACACGTGAAACCCCGTGGGAATCCGGCAGGACCATCTGCCAAGGCTAAATACTCCCTGGCGACCGATAGCGAAGCAGTACCGTGAGGGAAAGGTGAAAAGCACCGCGGGAGCGGAGTGAAAGAGAACCTGAAACCGTGCGCTTACAAGAAGTCAGAGCCCGATCTAGGGGTGATGGCGTGCCTTTTGTAGAATGAACCGGCGAGTTACGTTCACGTGCAAGGTTAAGCTGATGAGGCGGAGCCGAAGGGAAACCGAGTCTGAATAGGGCGCTTAAGTACGTGGTCGTAGACCCGAAACCGTGTGATCTACCCCTGTGCAGGGTGAAGGTGCGGTAACACGCACTGGAGGCCCGAACTCGTGAGCGTTGAAAAGCTCTGGGATGACGTGGGGGTAGGGGAGAAATTCCAATCGAACTCGGAGATAGCTGGTTCTCCCCGAAATAGCTTTAGGGCTAGCCTCGAGGTTGAGCATCATGGAGGTAGAGCACTGATTGGGTGCGGGGCCCGCCAAGGGTTACCAAGTCCAGTCAAACTCCGAATGCCATAGATGTATACTCGGGAGTCAGACGGCGAGTGCTAAGATCCGTCGTCAAGAGGGAAAGAGCCCAGATCATCAGCTAAGGTCCCCAAGTGTGTGTTAAGTGGGAAAGGATGTGGAGTTGCGAAGACAACCAGGATGTTGGCTTAGAAGCAGCCACCATTTAAAGAGTGCGTAATAGCTCACTGGTCGAGTGACTCTGCGCCGAAAATGTAACGGGGCTAAACACACCACCGAAGCTATGGCAGACGCGCGCAAGCGCGCTTGGGTAGGGGAGCGTTGTATACGGGTTGAAGTCAGACCGTAAGGACTGGTGGACGGTATACAAGTGAGAATGCCGGTATGAGTAACGAAAAGACAGGTGAGAATCCTGTCCGCCGAAAGCCTAAGGGTTCCTGGGGTAGGTTCGTCCGCCCAGGGTAAGTCGGGACCTAAGGCGAGGCCGAAAGGCGTAGTCGATGGACAACAGGTTGAAATTCCTGTACCACCGTAATCCGTTATGAGCGATGGGGGGACGCAGGAGGGAAGCGACGCGAGCCGATGGATGTGCTCGTCCAAGCAGTGAGAGGGGTATGTAGGCAAATCCGCATACTGTTAACCTTGAGCTGTGATGGGGAGGGAAAATCACAGTACCGAAGGTCGTACACCCACGCTGCCAAGAAAAGCCTCTAGCCAGGAGAAGGTGCCCGTACCGTAAACCGACACAGGTGGGCGAGATGAGAATTCTAAGGCGCGCGGAAGAACTCTCGTTAAGGAACTCGGCAAAATGACCCCGTAACTTCGGGAGAAGGGGTGCCTCGGTAGGGTGAATAGCCCGAGGGGGCCGCAGTGAAGAGGCCCAAGCGACTGTTTAGCAAAAACACAGGTCTGTGCGAAGCCGTAAGGCGAAGTATACGGGCTGACGCCTGCCCGGTGCTGGAAGGTTAAGGGGAGTGGTTAGGGGTAACCCGAAGCTGTGAACCGAAGCCCCAGTAAACGGCGGCCGTAACTATAACGGTCCTAAGGTAGCGAAATTCCTTGTCAGGTAAATTCTGACCCGCACGAATGGCGTAACGACTTGGGCGCTGTCTCAACGAGAGATCCGGTGAAATTTTAGTACCTGTGAAGATGCAGGTTACCCGCGACGTGACGGAAAGACCCCATGGAGCTTTACTGTAGCTTGATATTGAACTTTGGTACGGTCTGTACAGGATAGGTGGGAGCCGATGAAGCTGGGGCGCAAGCCTCAGTGGAGGCGCCGTTGGGATACCACCCTGATCGTATCGGAGTTCTAACCTGCTGCCCTGAATCGGGCAGAGGGACCGTGTCAGGCGGACAGTTTGACTGGGGCGGTCGCCTCCTAAAAAGTAACGGAGGCGCTCTAAGGTTCCCTCAGCGCGGTTGGAAATCGCGCGAAGAGTGCAAAGGCATAAGGGAGCTTGACTGCGAGACCTACAAGTCGAGCAGGGAGGAAACTCGGACTTAGTGATCCGGTGGTACCGAATGGAAGGGCCATCGCTCAACGGATAAAAGCTACCCTGGGGATAACAGGCTTATCTCCCCCAAGAGTCCACATCGACGGGGAGGTTTGGCACCTCGATGTCGGCTCATCGCATCCTGGGGCTGAAGTAGGTCCCAAGGGTTGGGCTGTTCGCCCATTAAAGCGGTACGCGAGCTGGGTTCAGAACGTCGTGAGACAGTTCGGTCCCTATCTGTCGCGGGCGTAGGAAATTTGAGAGGGGCTGTCCTTAGTACGAGAGGACCGGGATGGACGCACCGCTGGTGTACCAGTTGTTCCGCCAGGAGCATCGCTGGGTAGCCAAGTGCGGAAGGGATAAGCGCTGAAAGCATCTAAGCGCGAAGCCTGCCTCAAGATGAGATTTCCCAATTCGTAAGACCCCTGGAAGAACACCAGGTTGATAGGCTCGGGGTGGAAGCGCAGCAATGTGTGGAGCTGACGAGTACTAATCGGTCGAGGGCTTATCCTAAC
>NZ_QRDZ01000067.1 GCF_003386235.1 Cohnella phaseoli | reverse complement strand
CACTTGTATATTAGAAATAGTTCGTCGTGTGGTATCCAAATTCCTTTAAAATTTATGAAAAAGTCTCCCTATTTTCGGGAGACCTAAGTAGTAACGAAAAACCGTACAAAGCAGCTCGAATCAGACCTAAGCGACGGACGTTTGTTCGAAAAACCGTACAAAGCGACCAAAATCAAAGGATCGTATGTCACTTTTGTATCGAACATCTCAAGCAACTTTGCCAATGAGACAGCCCTTAAAGCAGCCGACCGCGCTACAGCAAATTAATATAAAGTCCGCCGAGAACGGTCCGGTTCTGGAATCCGGTGTAACGCGAATATTTTACCTGATGAGGTGTCGAGCTGTAATACCAGTCGGTGATCGGCACCCGCTCGACCGTCTCGCTGATGAAATCCCAGATAGACTTGTACAGCCGCTCGCTGTATTCGCCGTTATCCGTAAACACCGTCGTCCATGCCAGCCAATCGAGCTTGGTATAATCCGAGCGCGAATCCAGCGGCAGGCCGTAGCGGTTCATTTTTTGGCTGTACAGCCGGATTTCGCTTTCATATACCTCTTGGTCGAACAGACCGATCCCCAGCAGCTTATCCCATACGATGTTGTACTTGATGCTCCAGGAGTCCGGCTGATCGAAGGCCAGCAGAGAGCCCTCTTCCTTCCGGGCTTCCGCACTCCATCTGTCGGCCATTGCCTGTGCGGCCCGGACATACTTTTCCTCTTGCACAAGCTTGCCGTACGCGCCCAACGCTACGATCGCCTTCATGCTCAAGTTGCAGTTGTGGGCAAGATGTCCGGCAAAATCGTCCGTGCACAGCTGGTTGCCCGGATCGTACCCGAACTCCGTTAAGTAGTCCGCCCACTTGTCGAGCAGCTCCTTCTCCTTCAGGGCAAATTCGTTCGAGCCTTCGTAGCGGGACAGCGCCGCCACCGACAGCAGCATATTGCCGCATTCCTCGACCGGCATTTGATCTTCCAGCTTATTATCGCCGTACACTTGACCGTTGCACAGCGGATATTGCCCACAGTCGTGCGGAGCAAAATCGAACTTCCAAGCGTCGGAGCGCGCATATTTCAGAATCGGGCGCAGCATTCCTTTGACCAGCTCCGGATTGTACTTCAAGAATAGCGGGATCGAAGGATAAGTGACGTCTAATGTAGCGATACAGCCGTTGCTGAAGCATTCCTTGGACAGGAACAGGGCCTCGTCTTCGTGCAGCACGAGCTTATGAGCGGCGATTGTTTGCCGATAGGCCAGAGCCGCGATGTCCGCATAATAGCGGTTCACTTTCGCCGTTTCGCCGTTAAGCTTCTCCTCGAACTCCGACGCGAGAGATCGAACCTGCTCGAAGTCGGATACGGCATGCTTCAGCATGTTGTCGAACGTTCCGTACTCCTTTTTGTAATACGCGTCGATTTGCTCCCCGAAATATTCGATCGACTTGATATCGTCATAAGCGAGGCAGATCGTGTCGGAGAGCTTGTCGCTGATCAGCGCGATGCAGCGGTACTCGCTGGCGGGCAGCGCAGTTTCGCCTTCGGTATCCACACGGACGACTTCCTTGTTGGCCAGAAAATGATGCCGTCCGTCATAGTCGGATACGAACGCCCCGGGATGCGCGACATGAAGATAGCCCCAATCGATGCGAATGTGGTCTCCGCTGGCGTTAAGCGGCTCCTGCTCCGCATTGCCGCAATAGACGGAATCGGCGCCGCGGCGGAAGACGACCTTCTGATCCATCGTGTTGATGCAGCATTCGCCGGAAACGTCGAAATACACTTCAATGTTGTGCTCTTGCCCATCTCTGATCGCAATGTCGTACGTGATGTAAGAGGCCGGGCGAGACAGGATGTGAAGCTGATCCGGGAGCAGAGGTGTCATGAATTTCAAGGTCAACTCGACCTGTTCGTTGGCAAAGGTGTAGATCGTGGTTAGCGGCTGTATTTCCACTTTGATTTGCGGGATGACCTGCGGTTCTGCATAATAGCGTTCTCCGAAGGCTTCTACTTTTCCCATGAACCGGTACGTTACGCCATCGATCTTGATCAAGCCGAGCATGCCGTTGCGCTGTCCCGTCCAGTGGCGCGTATGGTCGTCATATAGATGGTCTGCGAACGACCAGATGCTGAAATACGGATCTACGGTTATCAGAGGAACTGCCGAGGGTCTGAAGCTCATTCGATCATCTCCTGTTTTAATTGATTCACATATAGTATACTGACGTCGATGACGGCAAGGGATAGATAAAACCGATGATCAAATGAGGAAAATGCGCATGAGGGAAGAAATATACCCATTTCGGGAAGCAGCGTCCGGATCGTTCGGATTACACTTCGAGCTGGCCGGAAAATCGTTTTGCGACGGGACTTACCGAATCGTAAGACCCCGTTCTACGGTAAGCAGCATCGAGTACATTATTCGGGGGCGGGGAACGGTTATCATCGATTCCCGGGAGTTTTATCCGAAGGCCGGCGATACGTATTTTCTGCATCAAGGTCATGATCATTTATACTACTCGGACAAGGACGATCCTTGGATCAAAATTTGGGTTAACGTCAGAGGAGATTTATTGACGGATTTGATTCGTAGATACGGGCTGGAAGGCTGTTATCACATCCCCGACTTTTACTCTATGAACTACTTGCAGCAAATCGTCCATAACGCGCAAACGAACGACGGCAATTCCGTGCTGAATTGCACCTTGACCGTTCACGAACTGTTGTTCAAGCTGAGCGAGCATCTGCGCCCGCCGGTCGTACAATCGGATGCGATGAAGCTGAAAGCCTACCTGGACCATCGCGTGGCGGAAAATGTGTCTTTGGCGGAGCTGGCCGCGTTGATCGGCAAGTCTGAGTCGCAGACGATACGCTTGTTCAAGCGTCAGTACGGCGTCACGCCCTATCACTATCATCTTCAATTGAAGCTGGAATTTGCCCAGAAGCTGCTCAGAAGCACGGGGATGCCTGTCCGGGAGGTGGCGTCGCATCTTTCCTTCGCGGACGAGTTTTATTTCTCCAATTTATTTAAGAAGAAGCTGGGGATGTCGCCAAATCATTTTCGCAAGGCCAAATGAGAAGTAGTTTACAGTTTGAGCCGCTTTTTATGTGGTAATATAGACCATATAAGCCTACGAGGAGATGAGACTGTGACAATCAAAGAGGAATTGAGAGGCAAAAATATTATCATCCCAGACAATCCGGTATCGAATTTTCTGTTTAACAACACGAGATCGGGACTGCTGTGGCTCGTTGTTCGTCTGTACTTGGGTTATGCGTGGCTGAATGCCGGCTGGCACAAAGTAACGAATGACGCTTGGGTCGGCAGCAATGCGGGTAAAGGGCTGGAAGGCTTTATAAATGGCGCGCTCGGCAAAGCAGCGGACGGTAAAGACGTAACCGGCTGGTACGCAACGTTCCTTGAAAATGCCGTTCTACCCAACGCCAAAGTGTTTTCGTATATGGTCGCTTTCGGAGAAGTGTTGGTCGGCCTCGGGTTGATCCTCGGTTTGCTGACGGGCGTGGCGGCATTCTTCGGCGCCTTCATGAACGCGAGCTTCCTGTTCGCAGGAACGCTTAGCACGAACCCGCTGCTGTTTATTCTCGCCACATGGATCGTGCTTGGCTGGAAAGTAGCCGGCTGGTACGGCTTGGACAGATGGGCGCTGCCGCTGCTCGGTACGCCGTGGACCCGCAAAAAGTCGGGCTGACCGAACGTCGGCCGAAGACCATAATCTAGTTGCCGCTCCTGCGCGGCTCAGCTTTACGAGAAACCTCGGTCATGGAAGTGACCGGGGTTTTTTTGCGTTCTGCACCGTAGGTTAAAAGCTTGACTCTCACGTATACTGGAGACTATATAATTATTTTCGGGGGGAGGCATATGCTTGATATACAGTATCGGACAGTTGGCGAAGAAGACAAATATATCCATTCGGACGCTGAGATATTATGATGAAATCGGGCTGCTGAAGCCCGCCAAAGTAGCCGATTCCGGCTATCGCTACTATTCGAATGAGGAGATCAGAGTGCTTCGGCATATTACGGCTCTGAAAGAGCTGGGGTTTACCTTAGCGTCCATCAAGGACTTGCTGTCTACCGGGAAGGATGCTCAGGAGGACCGCTGGAGAGCCTATCTGGAATTTGAACTGGCGGCCATCGCAGAAGAGAAGCAACGTCTGGCAGAGATGGAGATGCTGCTGCAGACGGCAAGACATGCGTTTGAAATGAACGGGCAGGTCGAATCGGAGGACATCTTTCTGTTCATTCGGGCATTGCGGTCCCCGGCGGAGATCAGAGACAAGTTTCTCGCTCAGAATTTTGCGGATCATGAAATCGAGATCATTAAGAGCTTGCCGGACTTGAGTGCGAACGATCCCCGAAGTATGGAGTGGGCCAAGCTGGTCCGGAAGGTCAAGGAGCACATTCACGAACCTCCTTCCTCGGATATTTCCCGGCAGCTGGCTGCGCAAATAGTAGAGCTTTCATTGGAATGGTTTCACCAGGACGAAGCGCTTCTTGACAAGTACTGGTCTATGATTCGTCCCGAGGAAGGCAAGGAAACGAAGGTGTTCGGAATGGACGCCGAGGTCATGGATCGCATCGATCTGTTAGTCGACGGGTATTTGAAGCACGAACAGGAGGAGGCCGAGAATGGCGGAAAAAGCAGTTAAACTCATCAGCGAGACGAGAGCGTGGACTTATGTCATTTTGGGCGGATTATTGGAAATTGTATGGGCAAGCGGCTTCAAGTACGAGACTATTCCGAGCATTGTCGTTCTTGTCTCTCTGCTCGCCAGCTTCGATCTGATTATTCGGGCGACCAAGGTGCTGCCGGTAGGTACGGTATACGCCGTGTTTGCGGGGATGGGGACTTTGGGCACGACGATTGTGGAAATTGCGATGTCCGGCGGTAATGTTAGCGCGTTGAGAATTGTGTTTATCGTTACGCTTCTGGCGTGTATTATAGGGTTGAAATTATCGAGTAAAGGCAGTGAAGCGTAATGGACTGGAGCTGGCTCATTGCTGCGGGATTGTTGGAGGTAGTCGGGGTAATTGGAATTAAACGCGTGGCGCAAAATAACAATTGGACGAATAACCTCATCCTTATAGGCGGATTCATCATCAGTTTTCAGCTGCTTATAAGAGCGATGGAAACGATACCTCTGGCGACGGCCTATGCCGTGTGGACGGGGATTGGCACGGTCGGCGCGGCCGTTGTCGGCATGCTGTTCTTCAAGGAGTCGAAAAGCTGGCTGCGGATCGGCTGTATCCTTGGCATTATTTTCTCCGTCGTCGGACTAAAGATGGTCAGCTAGCGAGGGCGACGATTGAATGCAGCAATTGGAGGGGCGATGGGGCGGAGTTTGGATGCTCGCAGCAAAATCGATGTTCGCTTAGATTGGCAGGTATATGATCAGGCGGTTGCGGAACGCGACCATTCCGTTTAAACTTGCCGAAAATGGTGAGGCAGCTGAGTTAAAGCGGCTTCTCCGCTCTATTTTCAGTGAAACGGGAAAAACAGTGATTTTAAAGCGGATTCCCCCCTTTAATCTCCACAGCCCCCTAATTCAGTTGGAGTCCTCCACCACGAAAATGTACACTTAGTACATGAGGAGGATGAGCGCAGTGGGAAAAATGTCTGAACA
>NZ_QRDZ01000066.1 GCF_003386235.1 Cohnella phaseoli | reverse complement strand
TGTAGGACCATATTTTCCCTTTTTCCGTCATTTGGACGGTTTGTTTGGGTTGCCTATTTCTGTTCATACGTGCGTTAGCTGTGGATTTCAGACTTCTCCTTTCCGTTGCCTTTTTCCTATCTTATCATGCTGCTATTCAAACCGTACATTGAATACGGCCGAACCGTCTGCCATACTAGGGAAACAGACTCATTCCAAACCAAAGAGGTGTCCGCGATGAAAATAGACGTATATTCCGACATGGTATGCCCGTGGTGCCGAATCGGCAAAAAGAACATGAACGATGCGATCGACGCTTGGCATGAGCAAACGGGGCAAGAGGTAGAAGTGAGCTACCACGCTTATCAGCTCGATCCGACGCTGCCGCCGGAGGGACTTCCCTTCAACAGCGTAATGGAGAAAAAAATGGGCGGAGCGGAGCGGCTGCGTCCAATGCTGCAACGGGTAACCGAGGCCGGCGCCAACGTTGGCGTTACTTTCCGTTTCGACAACGTGGAACGGATGCCGAACACCGTGCTTGCGCATCGCATCACCGCCCTGCTTCCCCAGGAGGACGAGGCAACCTGGATCGAGGCGGTCATGACGGCGTATTTCGAAGACGGCCGGGACATCGCCAAGCTGGACGTGCTGCTCGAAATTGCCGCCGAGCTTGGATTGGACGCCGAGGAGGCTCGCCGACTGCTCGATAACGGGGAAGGACAGGATGCAGTCGAACAAGATATGGCCGCCGCCAAAGGCATCGGCATCTCCGGCGTCCCCTTCTTTATCATCGACAACAAGTATGCCCTGTCGGGAGCCTATCCTTCGGCTCAGTTTCTTGAGGCGTTCAAGAAAATCGCCCAAGGCGGTTAATTCCGCTGGCGATTGTCTTCCGCGAGCATTTCGTCGGTTACGCCGCGGAGCGTCTCTAGGAACGCTTCGACCGTTCTCGTCCGCAGGTCGCCCCGACGGAACAAAATATGAAAGCTCCGCCTGAAGGGAAGTCCCTCGGCGCGGAGCGGCTTCAAGGAGCCAAGCCCGAGCTCTTTGCGCAGCGCCCAGCGCGACAGCAAAGAGATGCCGAGCCCGGCCTCTACCGTTTCTTTGATCGATTGCGTGCTGCCAAGCTCCATCATCCGGACAGGCTGGATGCCGAGCGAGGCAAACAAATTGTCCGCCGCCGCTCGGGTTCCCGAGCCCCTTTCGCGGACAAGCCACGTTTCTCGTTCCAGCAGCGAAGGCTTAATCCGGGAAAGCTCCGCCAGCGGATGACCGGCCGCCGCAGCAACGTACATCTCATCCTCTGCCAGCTTTACCGCCTCCAGCCCCGGTCCGATGTCCTCGCCTTCCACAATGCCAATGTCCAATACGCGGGCACGCACCTTTTCCGCGATATCCGCCGTATTGCCGATCATTACGCTTGGCCGGATGTCCGGGTATTGCTCGTATAGTTTCGCTAACGCCCGCGGCAGCACATACTCCCCGAAAGTATAGCTCGCTCCCACCGACAGCGGTCCCGCCGCATGACCGATCAATTCGCCTACCATCTCTCCCATTCGTCGATACAGCTCTCCGATTTCCCGAGCGTGATGAAGAACGATTTCTCCGGCTTTCGTCAACACGACCGATTTGTTGCTGCGAATGAGCAATTGAGCGTTTAATCGCTCCTCCAGCGCCCGGATATGCTGGCTTACTGCCGGCTGGGTCATGTGCAGCCGTTCCGCCGCTCGGGAGAAATTTCGCGTCTCGGCGACTTCGATGAACACGATCATAGACTGCTCCATCAGTTTTCCGCCCCTCTATAATAAGTAATAAATTATAACAAAATAAATATAATTAATTTTTCTTATTATAAATTCAAGAGTATGCTGATAGCAACAGAACCGATAACGGAGGTCTCAGTCATCATGCTTGTCAACCCGATCCGTCCCGTTGCCGCATTCACTTCCAATCATCCGCGTCTTGCCGGCGTCCTCCTTACCCTGTCGCTTGCCTTGGCCGGCTGGGCCGTCTCGCTGATTCCCGGTCCGGCCAAGCTCGGTCCGCTCGCTTGCACGCTGCTGCTGGCGGCCGTGTATCGCCATCGCTTCGGCTATCCGCAGACGCTGGACGCGGGGATCCGCTTCTCCTCCGGAACGCTGCTGCGCGCCGCCATCGTCTTGTTCGGCCTTAAGCTCGACATCGCCGAGGTGCTGCGGCAGGGCCTGCCGCTGCTGCTGAGAAGCGGCGCAACGGTCGTCTTCTCGCTCTTGGCCGTACTTGCAATCGGCCGCCTGCTTCGCGCCGACCGCAAGCTGACCGTACTGCTGGCGATCGGAACCGCCATCTGCGGCGCGGCGGCGATCGCAGCCACGGCTCCGCTGCTCCGCTCCAAAAACGAAGATACGGCAATCAGCGCCGGGCTGATTGCCGTTATCGGTACTCTATTCGCGACGTTCTACACGCTCATTCTGCCTTGGCTGCCGCTCTCGCCGGAGAGCTACGGCATCTGGTCCGGCCTGACGCTGCATGAGGTCGCTCACGTAGCCATGGCCGCCGCCGCAGGCGGCACGGACGCTTTGGCGGACGGTCTGCTCGCCAAGCTGTCCCGCGTCGCTCTGCTTGTGCCGCTGTGCCTCGTCATTGCGGCTGTCGCCAAGCTTCGCAGCTCCCGGAGCGGCGATCCCGGCGAGAATCAAGCCTACACGGGAGGCTTCAAGTTCCCCTGGTTCCTGCTCGGCTTTATCGCTGCCAGTCTGTTCGGCAGCTATGCGTTGCCGTTGCTGTTGCCCGAACCTGCGCCCCTGCTGCAAGAGCTTTCGTATGTGACGACTCTCCTGCTCGGGATGGCGATGGCCGGCTTGGGCCTGAACGTGAGTGTACGCGACCTTCGCAGTCGCGCAATGCGCCCGCTTGTCGCCATGCTCATTGCTTCCGTGCTTTTGTCGACACTCACCTACTGGTCGCTATAACTACTAGCTAATCATAGGATAGAGAGCCGATCGCTGAACGTTACCTCGACTGCTACCCGCTACTTCGTTAAACGCTCCGCCACAGCCCGGGCAATCCAGACGCCGGCCGCGCCCGCCTGCGCGAGACCGCGCGTCACCCCGGCTCCGTCGCCGCCGCAATACAGGCCCGCGATCTCCGTCTCAAGCGTCTCGCTCAGCTTCGGACGCGCCGAATAGAACTTGGCTTCGACCCCATAAAAGAGCGTGTGCTCGGAAGCGATGCCCGGCGTTACTTTATCCAGAGCCTCCACCATCTCGACCAGGGATTTCATCGTGTTGTACGGCAGCACCAGTCCCAGATCGCCAGGCACCGCTTCGTGCAGCGTCGGCTCGATAAAGCCTTCCTTGATCCGACTGGACGTCGACCGCCGACCGCGCATAATATCGCCGAACTTCTGCACGATTACTCCGCCGCTCGACAGATCGTTCGCCCGTTTGCAAATTTCCCGGGCGTATTCGTTCGGCTTGTCGAACGGCTCCGTAAACTTGTGCGAGACGAGCAGCGCGAAGTTCGTGTTCGCCGAGCCGAGCGCCGGATCCTTATACGCATGTCCGTTGGCCGCCATAACGCCGCTGTGATTCTCCACGACGACGTGTCCCGAAGGATTGCTGCAGAACGTCCTCACCCGCGTGCCTACAGACGTATTGAATATAAACTTCCCTTCGTACAGATGCTCGTTGATCTCCCTCATCACCACATCCGACGTCTCCACCCGCACGCCGACGTCCACCTGATTGTTCACCATTGCGAGCCGCCGCTTCTTGAGCACCTCGGTCAGCCAGCCGGAGCCGTCTCGACCCGGAGCGATGACGACCGTTCCCGCTTCGATCTCTTCTCCGCTCTTCAGTACAATGCCTCGAGCGCGATGCTTGCCGTCCTCCTTCACAGTCAGCAGATCGGCCACCTCGGTCTTAAACCGCATCTCGATCCGGCTGTCGAGATAGTCATAGATTGAATTCAGAATTTCCAGGTTCTGTTCCGTTCCCAGGTGCCGTACCTGCGCCCGCAGCAGCTTTAAACCGGCGGCATAGCCTCTGCGTTCGATATCCCGAACCGTTTCCGTCGTCGGATCGGTCAAATTCAGCGTCGCGCCGTGCTCCAGATTGATCTCGTCCACGTAACGGATCAGATCCAGTACGCGCGAATGCGGCAAATAGTCGGTCAGCCAGCCTCCGAACTCCGTCGTAATATTGAATTTCCCATCGCTGTATGCCCCTGCTCCCCCAAAGCCGGCCGTAATGGAACAGGCGGGCAGACAGCCCGCGAATTCTTTTTTCCCGGCGGGCGGAGGGCACAGCTCGATTTTATTTTCCAGAATCGGACAGTGGCGGCGTTTGATCTCGTGTCCTTTGTCCACCAGCAGCACCTTCAGCTGCGGAGCGGTTCTCGTCAACTCATAACAAGCGAAGATTCCGGCCGGTCCGGCGCCTACCACAATGACGTCATAAGTGCTCATTCGAAATTTTCTCCTCCCGGTTTGTCCTAGGGCGTGTATGCAAACCCGCCAGCCGAACGGCAACAAAAAAATCCCGACCGACGAAGGCGTGGGTATATGAGTATCCCACATCCTCCGTAGTCAGGAATTTAAGGCTCCTGGTAGAGACCCCCGGCCCGTATCGCCAAGGATATACGAATGGATGAATCCTTTAGAATTGTGAACTGGAACTTTTACATAACGTAGCTTACCCCATCAAGACGTACATGTCAATCTTCAAATCGCCCAATTATTCGCCTTTAAAGCGCAACCTTTTCGTACTCTATCTCACAAAACACTCAAAACACCGTAAAAGCCGAACATTCATATTTAAACTCGCACAACGGCCGAGAAATGTGGTAAAGTAAAAAGGTTCTTTGAATTCTTCCTTTCAAATCCGCCTCGGCGCAGACGCTGGGGAGAGGGCGGTTTATCTTATGCAATCACATCGCGCGTCGATTCATTTATATGCCAAAACAAGCTTTCAGCCTAAGCGCTGAAAGCTTGTTTTTATTTTGCGCGGAGTAAACATTATTAGAAGGGGCAATCATTGTGGCAACAGGGCATCATTCCGGCTTATTGGCCATCTGGATCAGTCTGATCAGCAACATCGTTCTGACCGTCATGAAAGTGGCGGCAGGACTTCTCCTATCTAGTCCCGTGCTGCTCGCGGACGGAGTTCACAACGCGGGAGACATCATCGCTACCATCGCGGCTCTGACTTCTTCGATGATATCGAACAAGCCGGCCGACGACGATCATCCCTACGGCCACGGCAAAGCCGAGGTCGTCGCGTCGGCCTTCGTAGCCGTCATTCTCGCGCTCGCCGCTTTCTGGATCGCTTACCAGTCGATACGAGCTCTATTCGAACCTGCGGGAGGAGAGAGCTGGCTCGCCCTTGGAGCCGCCTTCCTCTCCCTCGTATGGAAGCAAGGACTGTATGTGTATACAATTCGCATCGGCAAAGCGACCAACAGCAAAAGCGTGCTCGCTACCGCTTATGACCACCTCGCCGATGTATATGCTTCTCTCGCCGCCGTGATCGGAATCGGCCTCGGCATTCTGGGAGAGAAGCTCCATTGGGGATGGGCGGCATACGGAGACCCGATCGCCGGGATCATCGTCTCGCTGCTCGTTCTTAAGCTGGCCATAGAGATGGGACGCGAAGCGGTGGACATTCTGATGGAACATACCGTGAGCCCCGACAAGCTGGCTGAATACGAAGCGCTGCTCCGATCCGACGACCACGTGAAGCGAATCGACCGAGTGCGGGCGCGCGAGCACGGCCACTACATTATCGTGGACGTCCGCGTCGGCATTCCCCACGATTACACGATCCAGCAAGGACACGACATCAGCCGCAAGCTCAAAAAGCTGATCATGGACTTCGATCCCCAGGTGATCGAGGTCATGATTCATCTGAACCCTTGGGAAGCTAGCGAGCTTGCGACAGCGCCCTAAAATGGCAAGAGG
The DNA here is from genome assembly GCF_003386235.1 of Cohnella phaseoli. Classification (GTDB taxonomy): domain Bacteria; phylum Bacillota; class Bacilli; order Paenibacillales; family Paenibacillaceae; genus Cohnella; species Cohnella phaseoli. The sequence continues at coordinate 382 of NZ_QRDZ01000066.1, read as the reverse complement.
TTACCCCATATGCCAACCAAGTTGCTCTGTGAGATAATGGATAATTGAAGAACAAGTTGAACGGCGTATATACATCTCTCATTGCTATACGCTCCTGAAAACCGAATGGCTAATCCCGTTACAGGGGGCATATCAGGAGCGTATGAGACAGCCCCTTCGAAGTCGATGACTGCCGAACCCGGTTCGATCCGTTTGAGGCGTACGCGCCTTGTAATAGAGCGGAGTTTCCGCTTTAAATTCGCTACCGCCCCCTTATATCGCGAGTTAAAGCGGGTTTTCCATCTTATCTCCACAGCCCCCTAATTCAGTTGGAGTCCTCCACCACGAAAATGTACACTTAGTACATGAGGAGGATGAGCGCAGTGGGAAAAATGTCTGAACA
>NZ_QRDZ01000065.1 GCF_003386235.1 Cohnella phaseoli | reverse complement strand
CCTTTTTTGGAGAAATGATGGATAACGCGTCATTTCTACAATAAAGGAGCTTTAATGCGTTTGGCTACGAGAAAACAATCATAATATTCCTTATACAGGTAATTATGGAGATCGTTTTTTCATGTCAGGTTTGATGCATGACTAGTGCAAAAAAGTGCCTTGACCGGGCCCAGGCCTATGTTTGACCCACAACACTTCCAGATAATTTCCAGAAGTTATTCGTATAATTATCGTAGACGCTTTAGTGACATAGAATCCCTGATCTTGGTTGATTTATACGATTTTTCCCACAAACGTTCGTCGTTTGAGTCTGAACCGAGTTGATTTATACGATTTTTCCTACAAACGTTCGTCGTTTGAGTCTGAACCGAGTTGATTTGTGCGGTTTTTCCTACAAACGTCCGCCGTTTAAGCCTGGTTCGAGCTGCGTTGTACGAAATTCCGACTAACTTCTCTGCGTAAGCTCATGTGTGCAAATAGATCCGTCGTAAAAGCTTAATATCCAATAAATTGTAAACGTTGTGGGTCAAGCATAGGGCCCAGGCCGGGGCGCGGAGGCTAAAACACCGTGTCCGCATGAACTCTTCGGCAAGCGAGGGACTTGTATGATCTAAGGCCGCGTGATCAACAGGGATACTAAAGCAGCCTTGATGCGATGAACTCCAGCGCCTGACGCTGCATCTCCCCGGTCACCGCATGGCCGGTAAACGGAAACGGTACGATGCGCTTATCCCCTTCGATCCGGTTGTACGCCGCGTAGATCGTCTCCGGCATCGTCACCGGGTCCTTCAGGCCGACGGTGACGAACACCGGAATGCGGATGCGGTGCGCCAGGTTCATGTTGTCGAAGTAACTAAGCGTATGGAGCACCGCCTCCAAATGGCCGGGGAACCGCTCCACGAACGAAGCGGCCTCCGTCAGCGAACTCGCCGAGTTCAAAATACCGAAATCCATATGGCACATATTCGGAATATGCGGAACTGCGATCGCCGGCTTGTCGGACAGCGCCGCGGCAATCATCGCGAGCCCTCCGCCTTGGCTGCCGCCCATCGCGCAGATGCGACCCGCATCGATCTCCGGCTGCTCGGCAGCCCAATCCAGCGCTTTGAGTGCGTCCACAGTAATCGCCTTATAATAGCAAGTATCGCGATCCAATATGCCCTGCGTCAGCCACCCTCTCGTCATACCGTAAGATTGCGGCATCAGGTTGCCCGTCTCTCCGGCCTGCCCGCGAACGTCAATGGCGAATACCGCCAATCCCATCAGCAAATAAGAAGCGTACTCCTCCGGATAGCCGCGACTGCCTCCATAGCCGTGATAAAGCACGACGCACGGAAGCTTGCGCTCTTCTTCGCGAGAAAACTTCGGCAGCAAATACCAGCCGCGAATCGGCGTCTCGTCGAAGCCTTCGTACGCAACATCGTACGCCTCCATGAACGCCATCGGCGTCTCTACGAGCGTCCTTGTCGCGTTCAACGGTTTGGCCGCATACCGCTTAAGCTCCTCGTCCCAGTATGAGTCCAGGTCGGGCTGGGCCGTCAGCGGCGGGGCCAATCGCTCCAACTCTTCTACTCTTCTCGCTACTGCATGATTCATGCTGCGTTTCTCCTCCAAGTAATTGCGGTATGACGTTATTCCAAGCTAGGGGGCGTCCTGTAAACAGTAGAGTTTGTCAGGAAAGCCCCCCGTTCTGATCTCGTTCAAGAATCTCCGGTCTGATCCTAGTTCAAAATCGCTTCAATCCGAGACAACTCGTCCGCGGAGAAATCAAGCCGCTGCAGCATCGCAACGTTATCGTCGAGCTGAGCGACCTTGCTCGCTCCGATCAGCACGCTCGTCACTCGCTCGCCGCGCAGCACCCATGCCAGCGCCATCTGCGCCAACGTCTGCCCGCGCTCCGATGCGAGCTCGTTCAGTCTGCGCACTTTTTCCAACTTATCGGCGGTAATATTCCCTTCATTCAGGAATACCGATGCGCCCGCCGCCCGCGAATCCTGCGGAATGCCGCCCAGATAACGGTTCGTCAGCAGCCCCTGCTCCAGCGGCGAGAACACGATGGAGCCGACGCCGCCCTCTTCCAGCACATCCTGCAGCCCGGCTTCGATCCAGCGGTCGAACATGCTGTAGCGCGGCTGGTGAATGAGCAACGGCGTACCGAGCTCCTTCAGGATGCGAATCGCTTCCTTCGCCTCGGGCGCACGATAGTTGGAAATGCCGACGTACAGCGCCTTGCCGGAGCGTACGGCATGATCGAGCGCCATCATCGTTTCCTCCAGCGGCGTCTCCGGATCGGGACGGTGATGGTAGAAAATATCGACATAGTCGAGGCCCATCCGCTTCAGGCTCTGGTCGAGGCTGGACAGCAAATATTTGCGCGAGCCCCATTCCCCATACGGCCCTTCCCACATATAGTAGCCCGCCTTCGTCGAGACGACGAGCTCGTCCCGGTACGGCTTCAGGTCGGAAGCCAGCAGCCGTCCGAACATCTCCTCCGCCGACCCCGGAGGCGGTCCGTAGTTGTTCGCGAGATCGAAATGGGTAATGCCCAGATCAAAGGCGTGTCTCACCAAGGCTCGGCCGTTCTCGAAGGAATCGATCCCTCCGAAGTTATGCCACAATCCGAGCGATACCGCCGGGATTTTCAGCCCCGAGCGCCCAACCCGGTTATACTTCATCGATGCGTAACGTTCCTTGTTCGCCACATAAACCATAATCCGTTTTCCACCTCTCGCCTTATAATTGGACTGCCGCAAGCCCCTCAGGAAGCGGCAGCGCCAGCAATTGCGGCCCTTCGCTTTCACCCGAGTATTGGAAAACAAGCAAGGACGGCCTCGTTCGATCGACCTTGCCTTCCTGCACCCATGCGCCGTAGTCGAACGGAAGCCGATCCAGCGTACTCTTCTTCTGCAGCTCGCGCTCGTCCAGGCCCAGCTTCTCGGCTGCATACTTCAACCCTGCCGACCACTCTTTTTTGTCCAGACGATCCTCCCACCAAAGCTTGCGAGGCTTGTACTTGTGCTGCAAATAATAGTCGATGCGCAGTAAGCCGAACCCGACGTCGCGGTCCAGCTCGGGACGCGCATCATGCTCAAGGAACGCCCACAGCCGCGAGAACAAATCCTCCAACTGGTGGCCGATTCTGCTCCAGCCCCGCTCTTCCCAGTAGTCCCCGAACGCCTGGAAAAAGTCGAACGGAGACGGGTACGCCTGTACAATCAAATATTCCATCGTGCGATCCATTCGGTGAGCGTTCCAGAACTTCTCCAGCACGTCCTCTACCCGCTTGATCCGTACGATGTCGCCGAACGGCATCAGCTCGTTGCCGAGCATCTCGTACGGCGCGCGCTCCGAATAAATATACCCGTACTTGGCCGCGTCGTTGCGCAGTCCCGTTCCCCGCAGCATTTTCAGGAAGCCGAGCTGCAGCTCCTCCGGTCTGAGCGCGAACACGTCGTTAAACGTTTTGCGAAACGTATCGTAGTCCTCGTGAGGCAGTCCGGCGATCAAGTCCAGATGCTGGTCGATCTTGCCGCTCTCCTTCACCTTAACGACAGTCCGCGTCAGCTTCGCGAAGTTCTGCCGGCGCTGTACCGCCAGATTCGTCGGATCGTTCGTCGACTGCACCCCGATCTCGAAGCGGAAAACGCCCGGAGGCGCATGCTCGGCCAGAAAATCCAGCACCTCGGGACGCATGATGTCGGCGGTAATCTCGAACTGGAACACGCAGCCGCGATGGTTGTCGATCAGAAATTGAAAAATCTCCATCGCATAATCGCGCTTGATGTTAAACGTGCGGTCGACGAACTTGATCAGCTTGGCACCGCTGTCGATCAAGTAGGTCAGCTCCGCCTTCACCCGCTCCATATCGAAGTACCGCACGCCCACCTCGATGCTCGACAAGCAGAACTGGCAGCTGAACGGACAGCCGCGGCTGGTCTCGAAGTACACGACGCGGTTGCGCAGCGACGGAATGTCCTCCTGAAAACGATGCGGCGAAGGAATCGTATTCAAATCCAGTTTGGGCCGTCCCGGCGTGATGACGACCTCTCCCTCCTTGCGGTAGGCCAGGCCGAATACAAAGTGATACTTGCGCTCTCCGGCAATCTGCCGCAGCAAGTCCCGGAACGTCTCCTCCCCTTCGCCCATCACGATAAAATCGACGGAGGAAAGCCGGTTCATCCAATATTCCGTATCGTAGGACACTTCCGGTCCTCCGAGGATGATTTTCGCCTCGGGCAGCACCTTGCGCAGCATGTCGACGACGACAATCGTCTCTTCGATATTCCAGATATAACACGAAAACCCGATCACGTCGGGCTTCTTCGAGAACAGATCGGCGGCAATCCCCATCGCGGGGTCCTTGATCGTATATTCGGCAATGTCAATGTCAAACTCGTCCTGAGCGTAGGCTTTCAAATATCTCAGGGCGAGCGAGGTGTGAATATATTTGGCGTTAAGCGTCGCTAAGACGACTTTCATGGCAGGCTCCTCTTTCGGCATAAGGCTTTTCCTTATTGTAACGGATAATCGGCAAGGAAGAAAACCTTTTGCGCGAACCGGCGGATCAGTTCAGCAGCCCGACCAGACGCAGCCCGTTGGCGATGCCGTCGCGTCCTACATCGGTCGTCACGTAACGCGCCAATCTTTTGACCGCATCGGGCGCATTGCCCATTGCGACGCTGTGGCCGACGTAGCGGAACATTTCCACATCGTTCAGATTGTCGCCGAAGGCGTAAGCCTGCTCCGGGTCGAAGCCAAGCCTGCCGATCAGCTGCGCGATGCCGTTCGCCTTCGAGCCTCCCGACGGAAGCACGTCCACCGAACGTGGATGCCACCGTACGAACCGCAAGCCGGGAAAAACCTCCTCATACTGCCGCTCCTCCCGCTCCGCGCAAAACAACATCGTCTGGTAAATCTCGGTCCGCTCATAAAAGCGCGGCTCGTACTCCGGGTGCTTATGCTGCAGCGAGCCGATGCATTCGTCCACATACGGATGGTAGGGAACGCTGCTGTGCATCCGGCTTTCGTTCAGATAGACAAGCGGATGGCCGAGGCGGGCGGCGAACTTGGACAGATCGTGAAGATCCTCCGTGCGAAAAGGGTTCGTGTATACTCGCTTCCCTCTCAGTACGACATATTGCCCATTAAAGCCGACGTAAGAATCGATGCGCAGCTCCTCCGCCAGCCTGGCGATCATAAACGGCGACCGCCCCGACGCCAGCACCAGCTCGTGCCCGGCCTCCTGCAAGCATCGCAGCGCTTCTTTCGCCGACGGAGGGAGCTGCTTGCGCTCGTCGAGCAGCGTGCCGTCAATATCGAAAAACAAAATACGCTTCGACTTAAGCATACTGAAGCTCCCGCTGCGGAATCGTCACCGATACTTTGTCGTTCAGCTTGTAGGGCACGGGAGAGATGACCTCCCATTGCTGGCCGGCGGCGATGATGTCGTAATTAAACTCCTTGCCCTGGAACTGCACGTTAGCCACCTGGCCGACCAATCCGCCGTCCTGTACCGGACCCAGCTCCAATTGGTCGGGTCTGACCGGGTACAGCCCGTTCGACTTGAAATAGCCGGCCACTTCGGAGCCGCGCCATTGCACGGAGCTGCCCGAACCTTCGGGGATAAACATGTCGTTGTCCCAATGACCGCGAACGAGGTTGGCCTTCGAGACGAACTGCGCGACGAACTCGGTCTCCGGCTTTAAGTAGATGTCCTGAGGCGAGCCGATCTGCTCGATCCGTCCTTCCTTCATGACGACGATCCGGTCGGCCATCGAGAGCGCCTCTCCCTGATCGTGCGTAACGTAGACGACCGCCGAGCCCGTCTCGCGGTGCACACTCTGGATTTCGCGGCGCATGTTCATGCGCAGCAGCGCGTCGAGGCTGCTCAGCGGTTCGTCCATCAATAGAAGCGAAGGCTCGGCGGCGATGGCGCGTGCGATCGCGACCCGCTGCTTCTGCCCGCCGGACAGCTCGTGCGGCATGCGCTTGGCCAGATGCGACAGTCCGACAAGCGCAAGCACCTGCTCGATGCGAGCCGCTTCGTTGTCGCGAATCGCCTTGGGCGTCTTCTTGTGCGTCCGGATCGGGAAGCGCACATGCTCATGGATGTTCATATGAGGCCACAGCGCGAAATGCTGGAATACCATGCCGATGCGCCGTTTCTCAGGGGGAATGAGCGAGCTTGCCCCGGCGACGACTTCGCCGTCCATGCGAATTTCGCCTGAGGTCGGCTGCTCGAAGCCTGCCAGCATGCGCAGCAGCGTTGTTTTGCCGCAGCCGGAGGGGCCGAGAATGGCGACGAATTCCCCGTCGGCAATATCCAAATCTACGTTGCGAAGCGCCGTATAGCTTCCGAACGTTTTGCAGACTTCGCGAAGTTGAATGGTCATCAGTTGCGTCCTCCTCTGCGAGCGAACCCTTTCTGCAATAACTGCAGCAGCCCCGCTCCTACAAAAATAAACAGCACGATCAGACTGGACAATGCGGTCGAATACAGCGTCTTGCCGGCTTGCTCGAACCCGAAAATCGTGACGCCGATCGTCTGTGTGCCCGACGAATATAGCAGCGCCGATACGGTCAGCTCGGTGAGCGCAGTCAAGAAGACGAGCAGCCCTCCGCCGAGAATGCCGGGCAGCAGCAAAGGCAGCAAAATCGCCTTCCACCTCGTCCAGGCTCCTGCGCCGGAGATACGGGCCGCTTCCTCCATTGAAGCGTCCACCTGCATGAAGGCGGTCACCCCGGCTCGAATCTGAAGGACCAGGAAGCGGCATACGTAAGCGATCAGCAAGATCGTCGTCGTTCCATAGATGCCGGGATTCCAGCCGGGAATCGGCTCCATCCAGACGAGAATCATCGACAGCGCGAACACGATACCCGGCAGCGTATACGGAATCGAAATCGCCAGCTCGGCCAGCTTGTTCAGCTTGGACGGCTTCCTGACCCGGTAGAAGGCGAACAGCGTGCCGATTACAATACAGACGGCCAGCGTAATGAACGACAGCGTCAGGCTGTTCTGAATCGCGCGCCAGATGGTCGGGTTATCGAACAGAACGTGTCGGTAGTTGTCTAACGTCAAGGTGCTCCAATTCAGCTTGCCGCCGTAGGATTTGCGCAGCGACAGCGTAATCATGGACAGCAGCGGCACGATCGTAATCAGGATCAGCGCGCCCCACATCGTCCCGCCGACCCATGCGCGAGCTTTTCCCAGCGCATAGCGCGGTTCCTCGTCCATGCGAGTCGTCTCGGTCGCTTTGCTCTTGCGTACGGTAAACCATTGCAGCAGCGTTCCTGCAATCGCGATCAGGCCAAGCAGCACGGACAGCGAAGCTCCCCTTGCGAATGCGGAAGGCCCGAAGCCGATAATCTCTTCATAAATCAGCGTGCTGAGCACACTGATGTTAACCGGCGTCCCAAGAAAAGCGGGAATGCCGAAGTTGTCCAGCGAGGCCAGGAAGACGAGCAGCCCTCCGGCCGTAATGCCCGGAAGCGCCAGCGGCAGCGTCACCTGGGCAATCGTCTTGAGCTTGCCGGCTCCGCCCGTCTTGGCGGCCCATTCCAGATCCCTTGGGATCTTCTTTAATACGTTAAGCGTAAAGAGATAGACCAGCGGAAAATGATGAATGCCCATGACGAAAATAATGCCGCCCACGCTATACATGCTCCATGGCTTCGCCCCCGCGTTGAACAAATGGAGGAAACTCGCCATCAAGCCCTGCGTCCCCATAAAAGAGGACCAGCTCAGCGTAAGCACGTACGACGGAAGCACGAAGACGAGTACGATCAACAGGTTCAGCAGCTTCTTATGCTTTAAGTCGGTGTAAGCCATGAGCCATGCGGCGACGACGCCCAGCCCCATGGATAGAGCCGTCGAGCCGAGCACGATGACGAACGTGTGCCGCAGCACCTTCCAGAACCGCTCCTGCCGGAACAGCTCGGTGTAGTAGCTCACCGTGAAGCCCTGTTCGTTCTGCACGCTCAGCAGCAGCAGCTTGGCGATCGGAAGAACAAAGAAGAAGAACGTCGCCGCCGCGCCGAGCGCCAGCAGCCCGTATCTGCCTATGGAGGATGCGGAGAGAAGAGAGCGGGGGAACGTCCCGCCGCCCTTCCCCGTCTCCGCCTTCAGGACGGAAGTGTTCGAAGTAGCCATCCGCTATCGCTCCGCAATCAGTTACCGAACAGCTCGGTAAACTGCTTCTTGTCCGCCTCGCGCTCATCCGTCAACGTCGCCAGATCGCCGGACAAAATCTTGAATTCGGAAATGCCCTTCAATCCGGCAGGAGGCGTTACGCCTTCGCGAATCGGCGTATATCCGATCTCCGCGGCCAGCTTCTGGCCCTCTTCCGACAGTACGAAGTCGACGAAAGCTTGCGCAGCGGTCTCGTTATCCGTGTTCTTCAGAATCGCGATCGGCTCCGTGATCAGCGGCACGCCCTCTTCCGGATAGATCAGGTCAACTGGAGAACCGTTGGCTTTCTCGCGAGGAACGAGATAGTCGACGATCATGCCGTATGCTTTCTCCCCGCCGGCGACGGCTTTCAGAACGGCGCCGTTTCCTTTGATGACCGTCATGCCGTTATCCTTGAGCGACTTCAAGTAGTCCCAACCGAAACCTTCCGTGCGGGTGAACACGCCTACGTTGTAAGCGGCGGCGCCGGAGTAAAGCGGGCTCGGCATGATGGCGGCATCTTTGCTCTCGGCAGCGGCCAGCGCCTTCCAAGACGTCGGCAGGGTAGTGACCTTGTCGGTGTTGACGGCGATCACGGTAGCCATAACTTTCGTTCCCGTATACATGCCGTCCGGATCGGCCAGCTCGGCAGGAATATGCTCGCGCTCCGGCGATTTATAGCCTTGCAGCAGATCCTGGCGCTTCAAGCCTTCGAAGGTAACGGCGTCGGCCAGCAGCAGCACGTCAGCCTGAACGCCGCCCGCCTGATTTTCCGCCTGCAGCTTGGCGATAACTTCCTCCGTGCCTGAGCGGAACGTCTCTACTTTAACGTCGGGATACGTTTTGTTGAAGGCGGCGATCAGCTTTGTAACGTCCTCTTCGGGCTGCGAGGTATAGAATGAAATCTGACCGGAAGCTTGAGCCGGCGTCTCGGAAGATGTCGGCGCGGAAGAAGCAGGCTGCGAGGAAGCAGGGGCGGAGGATTCCGCGCCGGCTCCGCCAGCGTTGGAGTTCGAGTTGTTGCCGCAGCCCGCGATGGCGACCGTTGCGGCCAATAAAGTCAAAATCGTCGTTTTTCTCAGCATGTTGTTTCTCTCCTCTGTGTAGGTTTATTGATTTATAAGATGATGCCATACGGCGCTAGCGACGCCGTTCTCCCGATTGGTGTCCGTCACGACTCGGGCGGCTTGTTTGACGCGCTCTTCGGCGTTGCCCATGGCGATTCCGAGTCCGGCCCATTGCAGCATGTCGATGTCGTTATCGTAATCGCCGACCGCCGCGACCTCCTTGGTCTTTATGCCGCGTTCCTGGCACAGCCGTTCCAGCGCCGTTCGTTTGCTGACGCTATGCGCATTCACATCGAAGCGACGTTTGCCCGTCCTCGTCAGCGTGAAGACGTTCCACTCGGCCAATTCCTCTGTCAATCTGTCGATCAAACCGGGTTGGTCGCTGATGACGGTCGCTTTGTACACCGGCTTAAGAACGGAGCCTACGAAGGTCGCCAAGTCGCCAACCGGAATGACCCGGATGAGATTGGCCTGTTCGCGGTAGTTGCTCTCCGTCAGCTCGCGGTCTGGGAGTACGACCACGTTGGCGAGCGGCCAGCGGGCATTCATCTCGTTCAGCCGCTCAACGTAAAGCTCGTTGTAGCCGTAAAGATGAATGTACGCGCCGCGCTCTCGAGCCAGGCGAATCAATGGGAGCAAGCTGTCCGCCGCCATAGCCATTCCTTGCAGTTGCTCGCCAGACTGCTCGTCCAGCACAACCGCGCCGTTCAGCGCGATAAGCGGAACGTTCATGTTCAGCTCCCTGCCGTGCAGCCATACCGATGCCGGGAACCGGCCCGAGGCGATCGTTAGCAGTCCGCCTTGGCCGAGATACGCGGCAAGCGCCCGGCGTACCTCGTCCGTAATTCGCTTGTCCGCGTCCAGCAGCGTGCCGTCCATATCGAGCGCCAACAACCGATGCCTCAGGCTCATACGGTGTACATCCGGGAGGTGTCGGGCAGCTCGACCGGCCCTCCGAACGCCGCGCTGGCCGATTGGCGCATGTGCTCGAAATCCCCGTCTCCGGGAAGATGGACGAGCACCAGCTTTTTTACCCCGGCCTTGCCTGCAATCATGCCGGCCTCGCTGGCGTCCATATGACCGGCTCCGGTCGTATGCTTGCTGCCTTCGCAGATCGTCGCCTCGCAGAGAAAAATGTCGGCGTTCCTCGCAAGCTCAACCAGCGAATCGCAATACGACGTATCCCCCGAGTAGACGAGCACCTTGCCCCGGTACGTAATTTTGACGGCGTAGCAGGGAATCGTGTGATCGACCGGAACGAACTCGACCCATGCGCCGGCAAGCCTCACCGGACGGGCCGGATCGATGATCGTTATCTCGGAATGATCCCCGTATAGGGCCGCCAGCATATTCACCGGCTCCGATGGCGCGAACAGCGCCAGTTTGCCCTGCATCCTTCCGTTGCGAATCGCGCCTGTCGCCGCATACTGGAGAATGCCTATATCGGCCATATGATCATAGTGGAGATGCGAGAGAATAACGCCGTCCAGCTTGTCGACCCGAGTGTGCTTAACGAGTCGGCTCATCACCCCGCTGCCGCAATCGAGCAGTATTTGCCCCTCTCCCGTGTCGATCAGATACCCCGCAGTCGCTCCGTCTGCGGAAGGATAACCTCCCCAGTATCCTAATATGGTAATATCCATCCTTTCACCTCAGCTGTCCTCGCTTTCTTTTACATATGTTCAACCACAAAACAATTGTAAATCCGATAGATTCGTCCAATGTCACACGAATGTAATCGGTATGTAAAACTTGCGGAATCGGCGATTTTGAAGGGGAGTCTTCCTTGGCTGCCAGAGGAAATCATGTATACTATTAGAGAATTGAACTACCTCTTTAAGAGAAAGTTGGGGTTGAATTGAGCGCCGAAGACGTCCGATTGATGGTGAAAATATGCAAGCTCTATTACTACGAATCGTGGACGCAGGAGAAGCTGGCGGAGAAATTCGGCATCTCGCGGCCGATCATCTCCAAGATGATTCAGAAAGCGCGCGAGATTGGCGTCGTTGAAATTATCGTGCACGACGACCCGCAGCAGACGTCCGAGCTGGAGAAGGAAATCGAGCTTGCTTACAACTTAAAGCAAGTATTGGTCGTGCCTACGCGAGATTTGAACAAAGAGCTGGTAACGAGCGCCGTCGGCAAAGCCGCCGCCCTCTTCGTGCATAAGCTGATTAAGAACGGCGATCGCATCGGGGTGTCCTGGGGCAATACGCTGTACCATATGGTCAGAGAATTTCCGCTGGACAAGAAGGATAATGTGAAAATCGTGCCGCTGATCGGCGGAATGGGGAACGAGCGCACCGAGGTGCACTCCAATCATATCGCGTACGAGCTGTCCAAGAAGCTCGGAGGCAAGAGCGAGTCGCTGTATGCGCCGTCCGTCGTAGAAACGGAACAACTGCGGGAGCAGATCGCCACGCTGCCAAACATCGTGCATGTATTGGAGGAAGGGAAGCGGGTCGATCTGGCGCTTGTCGGAATCGGCAATCCGTATTCGATGTCTACAATGGAACGATACGGTTACCTGAACGAGACGGTGTTAAGCGAGCTAAGGGAGCTCGACACGGTCGCCGACATCAACTCGCGTTTCATTAACCGGGACGGCCAGATCGTCGCGCATCCGATCAATCGCCGCGTCATCGGCGTCGGGCTGGAGCAGCTTCGGGAAGCCGGCAACGTTGTGGGGCTGGCCTTCGGCCTGCATAAGATCGAGAGCATCAAAGCTGCTCTGCGAGGCGGGCATATCCGCATGCTGGTCACGGACGAGGCAACCGCTCAGAAAATGATGGAGGGCTAGCCCCTTCAAAAGAGCTGAACGACGGCAAGGGGCTGTCTCGTAAGCCAACCAAGTTGCTGTGAAAGATATTCGATGATAAGGGGGATGCACCTCCCTCCGATGCTATACGCTTTCTGAAATCTGAGGGGTAAACCCGTGATAAGCTGATTTCAGAAGCGTATGAGGCAGTCTCGGCTCGAACCAGGCTTTAACGATGGACGTTTGTTCGAAGAATCTTACAAAGCAGCTCGAACCAGGCTTTAATGATGGACGTTTGTTCGAAAAATCGTACAAAGCAGCTCGAACCAGGCTTTAATGATGGACGTTTGTTCGAAAAACATCCATGACAACAAAGAGCGTTGCCACCCCCTGGAATGAAAATTTTCCGTATGCATCCAATCGTAGCTTTTGAAAGCCGCTTATAC
>NZ_QRDZ01000064.1 GCF_003386235.1 Cohnella phaseoli | reverse complement strand
CCTTTTTTGAAGAAATGATGGATAACGCGTCATTTCTACAATAAAGGAGCTTTAATGCGTTTGGCTACGAGAAAACAATCATAATATTCCTTATACAGGTAATTATGGAGATCGTTTTTTTCATGTTAGTTTTGATGCATGACTAGTGCAAAAAAGTGCCTTGATGCACCCCGAGTCGGGGAGTGAAGGCCAAAAAAGTCAAAAAAGTGCCTTGATGCACCCCGAGCTGGGGAGTGAAGGCCAAAAAAGTGCCCTGATGCGCCTCGATCTAGGGAGTGAAGGCCAAAAATGCGCTGTGAGAGCAAGGAGCAACGGAAAGTTGATTTGAAATTCGTAAGAGGCACTACCAGAGTGCGGGCTGCGAAGGTTGTCCGCTTAAGGACGCCCCCCTTTCGTTCAGAACAAGGCTGCTTGCTCTGCGATGCACTCCTCCGAATCGTTTTTTACATTGCCTACGATCGGAGAGACGGGGTAGGCGCGCATTTTATCCGCCGGGTACGGCTTCAGCAAAGCCATGAGCGCATCGATGTCGGAGTTGCTGCGGTCCAGCCAGAAAGCTTCGTCCTCCGGATGCAGAATGACCGGCATGCGATCGTGAATGTCGGCCATCAGACTGTTGGGAGACGTCGTAATGATCGTACATGTACTGAGCTTGCTTCCGTCCGGAGTCTGCCATGTATCGTACAAACCCGCCATCGAGAACAAAGCGTCTTCTTTCAGCGTAATGCGCATTGGCTGCTTCGAATTGCCGCTTTTCTTCCACTCGTAAAATCCGTCCGCCGGAATGATCGCCCTTTTTCTCCCTACGAGAGTTTTGAACGAAGCTCGCTCCAACAGCGTCTCCGCCCGCGCATTGATCATCTTGCTTCCGATTTTGTCGTCCTTGGCCCAGGAAGGCACGAGCCCCCAGCGAAGCTCGCCGAGCCTATTTTTGACGCCGTCGTGAATGACCGCCCACACCTCTTGCATCGGGGCTATATTGTATCGCGGGGTGTTGTATCGGGCCATCGGCTGCTCAGTCAGATAGCGTCTGATCAACTCATCCATCGTGACTACGATCGTAAATCTTCCGCACATCGTTTGTCCCCCCCCTTATAAACTCATTGAATCACAGCAGAATGAGCGGTTCAAGCGAATCTGCTCGCAACTTAGAAGGAATTCCCCGGGAAATTGTCGAAATTTATCCCATTATCGATAAAATTGATTTTGGGAGATTCGGGAGAATGGTTGGGTCTAAACGTTTTTTTATTCGGCTATGTACGGTTATTCTATTATTCTCGTGTTTATCTGCGTGGAGCGAAGAGGCTGCTCCGAATGCCGCCACCGCCACTGCCGTTACTGTTGAATCTATAAATTCTCCAATCGTCAATCCCAAGCGGGTCTATTCCTATTCCGTTATGAGCCGCGACCTGAAAGCGCTTGCCGCCCGCTATCCCGAGCTGATCAAGCTCGGCTCCGCCGGAACCAGCGAATACGGGCGGGAGCTGTGGACGGCCGATCTCGGTCGCGGCCCAGCCGTTATTCTCATTATGGGCTCTCACCATGCGCGGGAATGGATCACGACGATTACCGCCATGATGCAGCTTGAAACGATGGCCCGCCAATACGAGCAAGGCTCTGTCGTATACGGGAGCTATCGGGCGAAGGACTTGCTCGATCGCGTCACAATCCGGTTCGTGCCGATGGTGAATCCCGACGGGGTTGCGCTGCAGCAGTCCGGTTTGGCGGCTTTGCCGCCCGACACGCACGCCTCGCTCATTCAAATGAACGGAGGCAGCCGCAACTTCAAGCGCTGGAAAGCCAACGGCAAAGGCATCGATCTGAATCGCTCCTATCCCGCCGATTGGGACGATATTCAGAATCCTGCAAGCGGCCCCGCTTATATGAACTATAAAGGAAAGAAGCCGCTGCAAGCCAAAGAAGCCCAGGCGGTCTACGATTTGACGCTGGCTTCCGTGCCGGAGCTAGCGGTCGCCTATCATTCCTCCGGCGAAATTGTGTATTGGAACTATAAAACCGATCCGGCAAACTTGAAGCGCGACAAGGCGATCGCCAGCGCCTATTCCGCGATGACGGGCTATCGGCTTTTTGCGCCGCTCGCCAATCCCTCCGGGGGCGGATTTACCGACTGGTTCATTCAGGAGTTCGGGCGTCCGGCGCTGACGCCGGAGCTTGGACGCGGCGCGGGGCCGTCGCATGTCCCGCTGGCGGAATGGGACCGGATTTGGAAGCAGCATAAAGACACTGTATGGATGCTGGCCAAGGAAGGGTACTCCCTATGGCTGAGTCGGCAGACCGTCGCCGAGTTGAACGAGGAGGTTCGTCTGACCGAGACTGTGCAAGGCTACCGGTACCCCGATTTGGGCTCGAGGCTAATAGCCAAGCTGGATCCGGGGCGCTATGAGGCGCTTAGACAGAAAGGCGATTGGGTGGAAATTTCATCGCCTAAAGGTGCGGTCTGGGTATCTTCGCTCCATACGCTAGTCGGTCCGTTCGAGAGGCTGGACGGTATGGCCGTTGCGATCGGTCCGGATACGGAGGCTTACCGATCGCCGGCAGGTGCGCAACCAGCGGCTGCAAAGCTGGAAGCTCAGACCGCGGCAGGCCTCGAACGTTGGCAGGATTGGCTGCTGATCCGAGCGGTCGAGGGTATCTTCTGGATTAAGGAGCCGTTCGAACCGTCTACGGCGGTCGAGCCGGCAGACATGTAAAAAAAGGGGCTGACTCATAAGCACAACAAGTTGCTGTCCAAAATATCGATGATGAAAGTGCAAGGGGTATGTACCTCCTTTCGATGCTATACGCACCTGAAACCTGAATGGGCTAGCCCATGATAAGGTGGTTTCAGGAGCGTATGATGCGTCTCCGGGAGGAACATACCCCTTTGCGTTCTTTTTGCAATGTCCTCGATCAAGAAAAGCGACTTTTAGCTCCCCGTCTGCCCCTCCGAATCATTGCCGCGCGCCGATCAAGCGAAGCGTCCGCAACTTTTACGAAACGACGAATTGGAATTAACGCTCTACAAATATTCGCTTTCTATGATGGAGGTGTGAAGGAAAAACGACATTTCGGGAAAGGTGAAGGAAATCCTACAATCGGGAGCTGCTGAACACATGATTCGTTATTTATGGTTTGACCTCGGGTATACGCTGGTGAAGACGAACCGGGAGGAAGCATACCAGAAGGCGCTGGAGCGCATGGGCGTATATCGTAGCGGGGAAGAGATCGCCATCGCCTACCACCGCTCGGACAAGCTGTTCATGCGGGAGTATCCAGGGGTGCTGGGAAAGGATAGTCGCGCGTTTCTGCCTTGGTACGTGGGAACGCTCAATTATAATTTGCGGCTATCGCTGCCGATCGAGGAGGTGCTGCAAGCCCATCGGGATATCGCCCGGGAGTGCCCGATGAAATGGCAGGCTTACGACGGAGCCAAGCGGACGCTGCAGCATTTGCGAAGCCTGGGCTACCGTCTCGGACTGATCTCCAACTGGGACGAGTCGGCGCGGGAGGTGCTGGCCCGCAACGGTCTGGACGAGGAACTGGACGAGATCGTCATCTCCTCGGAGGTCGGCGTTGAGAAGCCGCATCCGGATATTTTCCGGATGGCTCTGGACAGGGGCGGCGTGTCGGCGAGCGAATCGCTGTACATCGGCGACAATTACTACGACGACGTCGCGGGCAGCCAGAAAATCGGCATGCACTGCCTGCTTATCAACGCTTACGGAAGCCTCGGCATCGAGGAGCTGTCCTACCGCCCGGTTATCGCGGGCATTGAGGACGTGGCGGCATACCTTGGGCATCCCGGGCTGCCGCTGGAGATTACGGGATAAGGAGCTCGGCGGATGGCCACGATTTCGGAGAAAATCCAGGTGCAATTCGATTCATTAAGCGTCGCGCAGAAGAAAGCGGCGCATTACATTCAATCCAATATGCAGGATGCGGTCATGTCGTCCGCCCAGAAAATCGCGGGCAAGTCCGGCGTTAGCGAGGCGACGGTTCACCGTTTGGCCCAGGCGCTCGGGTACGAGAGCTTCACGGGCATGCTTCAGGACTTGCGGGG
Organism: Cohnella phaseoli; assembly: GCF_003386235.1. Lineage (GTDB taxonomy): Bacteria > Bacillota > Bacilli > Paenibacillales > Paenibacillaceae > Cohnella > Cohnella phaseoli. The sequence continues at coordinate 8,978 of NZ_QRDZ01000064.1, read as the reverse complement.
ACACGTGCTGAAGGATCAGCGGGCGGTCCACAATTTTGTCCATACGACGAGCCGTCAGGAGGAGTCCTGGATCGAGAAGCATTTTGCCCGCGAGATCGACAATCTGAGGGAGACGATGGCTTGGACGGACAAGGCGCACCTTCGCCAGGCGGCGAGGATGCTGCTGGACGCGGACCGAATCTGGATCGCGGGATGGCGGATGGGGTTGTCGGTTACCTCTTTCTTCAGCTTTGTTCTGAAATACATGCTCGGCAATTGCGAACTGATTCCTCAAGGAGGTGTTGCGGAATACGCATCCTACATTAAACCCGGCGATCTCGTATTTGCGTGCGGCTTTCCCAGATATTGCTCGCGAACGCTCAAGGTGGCGGCGCTGGCCAAGGAACAGGGAACGAAGGTGATCGCGCTGACCGACTCCGGCCTGTCGCCGTTTGCGAAGCTGGCCGATACGACGCTGCTGGCGGCATGCAAGTCGACCGGTTTTCTCGACTCCTATACGGCGGCTTTGTCCATCGTCAACGCTCTGATCAATGAAATCTCTCATCTGGAAAAAGAAAGAGTCAAGGCGAACATCGAAAAGATGGAAGTGATGTTCAAGCAATTTCAGGACAACTTCGAATGGACGAACCGTTCGAAACCATAATCGCGGCAGGAAAGGGTACTCGATGGATATTACGGTAATCGGTTGTTGGGGAGCGTACCCCGAGAAAAACGAAGCGACCTCAGGCTACTTGGTCGAGTGCGGGGGCGCGAAAATATTGCTGGATTGCGGCAGCGGCGTGCTCTCCCGTCTGCAAAACCACTGCGCGCTCGAAGAGCTGGATGCGGTCGTGCTTACGCATACGCATGCGGATCATATCGCGGACGCGTACAGTCTGGAGTTCGCCATCCTCGTTCTGATGCAGATCGGCGAGCGCACCAAACCGCTGGACGTGTACGCGAACGAAGCGGATATCGGCAAGCTCGCATTCGAATATCCGAATTGCGTTCGCGTGCATCCCATCCGCGCAGGAGAGGCAACGACGATCGGAGACGCGAGGCTGGAGTTTTCCGAGAACGTGCACGAAATTCCTTGCCTGGCCGTCAAGCTGACGTCGCCGGAAGGCAAAACGCTCGTCTATTCCGGCGATACCGGCTACTGCGAAGCGCTGATCGAGCTGTCCCGCTCCGCCGACGTTCTGATCGTCGAGAGCAGCTTTTACGATATTCAGGCAGGCAGGATGAAAGGACATCTGACGGCCGGAGAAGCGGGCAAAATCGCGGCGCTGGCCGGCGCGGGGCAGACGATTCTGACGCATTTGCCCCATTACGGGGAGCGAAATCAACTGGTTACGGAAGCTTCAAGGCATTACAAAGGGCCGATCCGGCTCGCTTATTGCGATATGAAAATCAACATTTGAATCGAAAGGGGTTTTTCTCTTGTTGAAGCTGAATAGATCGCTTATGCTAGGCTGCTCCGCCCTGATGGCGGCGTCGGTGGCGTTGTCCGGCTGCGGGGGCAGTACGGGCAAAGACGGTTCCGGCAATTCCTCCTCCATACCGACGGAAAGCGCCGTAACCTCATCTCCGTCTCCTTCCGCCGCGGCAAGCGACGGAGGCAAAGTCGAGGGCGGCACCGTTCGGGTGGCGATGGCGACCGAGCCCGACAACCTGGATCCTTATTTGTCGGCGGCGACGGATACCGGCTCGATGATGGACAACGTATTCGACGGCTTGTTCGAGGGCGGCGAGAACAGCGAGCTGGTTCCGGCCATCGCCGAATCGTACAGCGTGTCCGGGGATGGATTGACTTACACGTTCACGCTGAAGAAGGGCATCAAGTTCCATGACGGCTCCGATCTGACCTCCGAGGACGTGTACTACTCCTATGCCAAATTGTCCGGACTGAACGGGAAGGATCCGCTGTCCTCGAAGTTCGCCGCGATCGAGACCCTCGAGACGCCGGACGACTACACCGTCGTCGCGAAGCTGAAGGAGAAGGACGCCGCGTTCCTGGCGGCCAACATCGTCGCCATCGTTCCGAAGGACTACGAGGAGCAAAGCGCCAAACCGATCGGAGCGGGTCCGTTCAAATTTTCGGTGTACACGCCAGGCCAACAGCTCGTACTGGAGAAAAACGAAAGCTTCTACGACCGGGAGCATGCGCCGACGCTCGACCGCGTCGAATTCAAGTTCATGCCGGACGCGAACGCCTCCGTGCTTGCCCTGAAATCCGGCGACATCGACATGGTGCCGGGCATCTCCTCGCAAGGGGCGCTGCAGCTCGGGGACGGCTTCCGCATCGTATCCGGACCGCAGAACATGGTGCAGCTCATGGCGCTTAACAATTCGGTCGAGCCGCTTAACGACGTTAAAGTTCGCCAGGCGATCAACTATGCGATCGACAAGGATGTCATCATTCAGACGGTAGCGGAAGGCAACGGGGTCAAGCTCGGCTCCAACATGAGCCCGGCGATGAAAATGTACTATCAGGAAGGTCTGGAGAAGCGCTACGAGCCGAATGCCGAGAAGGCGAAGCAGCTGTTGAAGGAAGCGGGCTACGAGCAAGGAATCAAGCTGACGATTACGGTGCCGTCCAACTACAAATTCCACGTCGATACGGCGCAGGTCATCGCCGAGCAGCTGAAAGCCGTCGGCATACAGGCGACGATCAAGCAGGTGGAATGGAGCAGCTGGCTGGAGGACGTGTACAACAACGCCAAATACGAAGCGACGATCGTCGGTTTGACGGGCAAGCTCGATCCGCATGAGGTGCTCGGACGTTACGATTCGAAATACGCCAAAAACTTCTTCAAATTCAGCAGCGCCGAATACGATGAGCTTGTAGGCCAAGCGCGTCTGGAGATCGACCCGGACAAGCGGGCCGAGCTGTACAAGCAAGCGCAGACGATGCTGACCGAACAGGCCGTCGCGGTGTACATCATGGACCCGAGCCGATCGGTCGCGATGAAGGACAGTCTGGAAGGCTTTAAGATGTATCCGATCCAGAAATACGACTTTGCCGCTATGTACTATACGAAGTAACGAAGGAGAACGCAGTGAGATTTTACATCCGGAAGCTGGCTTCATTGGGCTCTACCGTCCTGCTCGTATCGGTCATTACGTTTCTGGTCTTCCAGGTGCTGCCGGGCGATCCGGCGGAGATCGTGCTCGGCGTAGACGCCGATCCGCACCAGCTCGCCGAGCTTCGGCAGACGATGGGCCTCGACCGTCCGGCAGCGGAGCGCTACTGGACCTGGGTCAAGGACACGTCCGCCGGCGATTTCGGTCAATCCCTCCGCTACCATCGTTCGGTGGCGGACATCGTAGCCGAGCGCCTGCCGGTAACCGTGTCGCTCGCGATTCTTTCCTTGGGACTTACCCTGCTTATCGGCATTCCCCTGGGCGTCTATATCGCGCGCAGAGACGGCAAGCTCTCGTCCCTGCTGTTGTCGGCGTTCACTCAGCTCGGGCTGGCGGTGCCGTCGTTCTGGCTGGCGTTTATTCTGATTCTGGTCTTCTCCGTCACGTTCAAGTGGTTTCCGACTTACGGCTACGTGCCTTGGAGCGAAAATCCGGCGCAGGCGTTCCGCTCGCTGTTTCTGCCTTCGCTCGCGTTAGCGGTGCCCGGCATCGCTGTCGTCATCCGGTATTTGCGCAACACGCTGCTCGACCAGCTCCGCATGGATTACGTGCGCACGGCCAGGAGCAAAGGGCTGCGCGACAGGATCGTCCTGTATCGGCATATTTTACGGAATTCGCTCGTCCCGGTGCTGACGATCGTCGGCCTGCTGATCGCGGATACGCTGGGCGGCAGCATCGTCGTGGAGAACGTGTTCGCCTTGCCGGGGCTCGGCAATCTGCTGATCACCTCGATCGGCACGCGAGACCTGCCGCTGCTGCAGACGATGGTGCTGTACATCGCGGTGATCGTCGTCTGCATCAACTTTATCGTCGACATTTTGTACAGAGTCATAGATCCGCGCATTCGGCTGAAAAGGTGAACGAGATGAAATGGAAACGGCTGACCCGCAACAAACCGATGATGATCGGCGGCGGCTTGATCGCGCTGCTGCTTGCTTTTATGGTGACAAGTCTGTTCTATACCCCTTACGCTCCTAACGAGATGAACACGGAAATGCGCCTCTCTCCGCCGCAGGCGGATTACTGGTGGGGGACGGACAATTTCGGGCGGGATATTTTCAGCAGGATTATGGAGGGGGCCCAGACAGCGTTTCTGATCGGCTTCTCCTCGGTGGCGATCGGTTTGGTCTTCGGTTTGGCGATCGGCGCGCTTGCCGGATACGCCGGAGGCTGGCTGGATGAAGTTCTGATGCGCGTCATCGATGCGAAGCTGGCGTTCCCCGGCATTTTGCTGGCGATTATGCTCGTAACCGTCTTCGGTCCCGGGCTGGGCAACACGATCGCGGCGCTCGGCGTCATGAGCATTCCGGCGTTTGCCAGAATCGCCCGCGGCGGGTTTATCCAGTACAAGGAGTTCACATTCGTCAAAGCCGCGACGGCGCGGGGGGCGGGACCGCTGCGCATCGTGTTTCTGCACATCCTGCCCAATATTTCTTCGCCGCTTATCGTGACCGCCTCGTTGCGTTTTTCCGGCTCGATTCTCGCCGAAGCTGGGCTCAGCTATTTGGGACTTGGCGTTCAGCCGCCCGATCCGAGCTGGGGACGGATGCTGAGCGAGGCGCAGCCGTTCATCGCGAACGCTCCGTGGTACGTCCTCATTACGGGGGCCGTTATCACGACGATGGTGCTCGGCTTTAATTTGCTCGGTGACGGGATACGGGACGCTTACGACAATAAGGGTTAGGAGGAGGCCGTCATGGCAAGCGCCTTGCTTGAGATCGAGAATATGGAAGTGGCGTTTATGCTCGGAAACAAGGCTTATCCGGCATTGCAGCAGATTTCGTTTAAGGTTGGAGAGAAGGAGACGGTGGGTATCGTCGGGGAGTCCGGCTGCGGCAAAAGCTTGACCTCCCTGTCCGTCATGGGGCTGCTGCCCGAGACGGCGGCGATCACCAAAGGCGGGATGACGCTGGACGGCAAGCCGTTGGCATCCGGTTCCGCGCAAGAGTGGAGCGGGGTCCGAGGCAAGCTGGTGTCGATGATTTTCCAAAATCCGATGTCGGCGCTCAATCCGCTTATGCCGGTCGGCAAGCAGATTGCGGAGATGACCCGAACGCATCTGGGCGTGTCGAAGCAAGAAGGGAAGCGGCTTGCACTGGATATGATGGGCCGCGTCGGACTGTCCAGGGTGGATCGTCTGTACGACGATTACCCGCATCAGCTCTCCGGCGGAATGATGCAGCGGATCATGATCGCGATGGCGCTCGTCTGCAGCCCGAAGCTGCTGATCGCCGACGAGCCGACGACGGCGCTCGACGTTACGATTCAGGCGCAAATTCTCGATCTGCTGCGCGATATGAATCGCGAGCTGGGCACGGCGATTTTGTTTATCTCTCACGATCTTGGCGTCATTCGCGAAGTTTGCGACCGGGTTATCGTCATGTACGCCGGGTATATCGTGGAGGACGCCCCGGTCGGAGACATTTTGGAGCGTCCCAAGCATCCGTATACGGCGGGGCTTCTTCAAGCTTTGCCGAGTGTCGGCAAGAGAGGGCGCCCGCTGTACACGATTCCCGGCCGGGTTCCGCCGCTGGCCGATCGGGGAACGGGATGTCCGTTCGCGGGCCGCTGTCCGAGCGCGACGGACTTGTGCGAGGCAGTCGCTCCCGAACTGACGGAGACGTCGCCGGACCACCGGGTTCGCTGCCATCTCTATGCGGACGGCGGGAGGGCGGTATGATGGAGGCGCTGATCGAGGTTCGCGCCCTCGCCAAGCATTATCCCGTTCCGAAGCGAAGGCTGCTGGAGAAGCGCAGCGTTCTGCGGGCGGTGGACGGCATATCGTTCCGGATCGGCGAGGGAGAAATTTTCGGCCTGGTAGGCGAAAGCGGCTGCGGCAAATCGACGACGGGCCAGATGCTTGTGCAGCTTGTGAAGCAGACGGCCGGCGAGCTGCTCTATAGGGGATTTCCGGTCGGCGGACGAACGGGGAAGGAGCTGAAGAGGCTTCGTCAGGACATCCAGATCGTGTTCCAGGACCCGTACTCGTCCTTGAATCCGAAGAAGACGATCGGATGGACGCTCGAGGAGCCTCTTGTCGTGCACGGGATCGGCGATAAGCCGGAGAGGCGGAGACTTGTCGCGGAGACGCTGGAGCAGGTTGGGCTGGACCCGGGCTTCGCGAATCGGTATCCGCACGAGCTGAGCGGTGGACAGAAGCAGCGTGTCGGGATCGCCGCCGCCCTGATTCTTGCGCCCAAGTTTATCGTGATCGACGAGGCGGTGTCCGCGCTCGACGTGTCCGTGCAATCGCAAATCCTGAACCTGCTCAAGGAGCTTCAGCGGAAGCGGGGCCTCACCTATTTGTTCATCTCTCACGATCTGAACGTCGTGGAATATATCAGCGACCGGGTTGGCGTCATGTACCTGGGGAAAATGGTAGAGATTTTCACGGTCGGAGAGACGGGAGGACAACCGCTCCATCCTTATACTAGGGCGTTGTTCTCATCGGTTCCGGACGTAGCCGCGAGGAGGGAACGCGTAGCGCTTCAGGGCGAGGTGCCCAGCCCGATCCATCCGCCGAGCGGGTGCGCGTTTCATCCGAGATGTCCGTTGGCGACGGAGCTGTGCCGCACGGAAGCTCCGGAATTAAAGGCCGTCGGTCCCGGACACGAGGTAAGCTGCCACAACTATGAGGAGGCGAACGTTACACGATGAAAATAGGCATTATTTCCGACCTGCACGTCGACTTGAACGAGCTGGCAGGGGAGCCTTCGATCGAGGAGGCGCTGATCGAGGTCGCCGGCGAGCGCAGACTGGACGGGCTGATCGTCGCCGGGGACATCTCCAACGACGCGAACCGCAGTCTTGCCGTTCTCCATGAGCTGAAGCGGCGGTGCGGCATTCCCGTCTGGTTCGTTCCGGGCAATCACGATTATTGGAGCAAGATCAACGGCAACCGCGACACGTGGAGCATTTACCGGCAATTTCAGACGTTCGAAGGCTGCCTGAGCGAACGGCCCGCGGTTCTCGACAACGGCTGGGTTATTCTCGGCAATTCCGGCTGGTACGACTACACGATGGGCGAGCCGGGCTATACGTTTGACGATTTTGAACGCATGCATGCGATGGACCGGACGTGGCAGGACAGCCTATATGTGACATGGGGAATGAGCAATCGCGACATCCATAAGTACTTTTACGATAGCTTGGAGCGGGAGCTGGCGGAGCATCGGGGCAAATCCATCGTGATGGTCACGCATATGCTGGGGCATCCGTATTTCAAGGTTCCGATGCCTCATCCGCAGTGGTCGTACTTTAACGCTTTTCTCGGGAGTACGGAATACGCCGAGCTGTATCGGCGATACGGCGTCCGCTACGGAATTATGGGACATGTTCATTATCGAAAAGATTACGAGGAACAAGGCACGAAGCTGATCTGCTCCTGTCTGGGCTACCGTAAGGAATGGCGGCAGTCATCGGCGGTCGCGGAGATTCGGGATTGCTTGCAGACGATTGTGTTGGAAGATTAGGCCGTACAATCTACCCTCCGGCGATTTTTTGATACAATAGAAAGGAAGACATTGCTGGGGGAGGTTGAAAATTGATACGGTTACCCAAGTATATTCATAACTCACAGGGTACACTGTGGTTGACCGAGGACGAGAGGGACAATTTAAAGATCAGCTATCGCATCAAGGAAGTCGTATTTGAGGAAGAAAGCCCGTTCCAACACGTCATGGTGTTGGATTCGTTCGATTTCGGTCCCATGCTTGTGCTCGACGGCGTCGTACAGACGACTTCGCAGGACGGACATATCTACAACGAGATGATCACGCACGTTCCGCTATCGATACATCCTAGTCCTACAGATGTGCTGATTATCGGCGGCGGAGATTGCGGAGCCGCCAAGGAAGCGGCCAAATACGAAAGCGTGGAACGGATCGATCTGGTCGAGATCGACGAGACCGTCGTCAGAGCCAGCAAACGCTATATGCCGGAGGTGTCCGGCAATCTGTCCGATCCGCGAGTTCATTATCATTACGCCGACGGCGTTGAGTTCGCCAAGCGGCATACAGCCGCATACGACGTTATTATCGTCGATTCGTCGGACCCAGTCGGACCGGCGCAAGCGCTGTTCGAGCCGGCCTTCTACGAAAGCCTGCGCCGGGCGCTGCGCGATGACGGACTTATGGTATGCCAAAGTCAGTCCCCGATTTTTCACGGCGACATTATGGAGCAGACATATCGCCGAATCGGGCGCATTTTCCCTTACACCCGCCTATATACGGCCGTCGTTCCGACTTATCCGGGAGGCTTGTGGAGCTTTACGCTGGGCTCCAAGCGAGAGCTTCCCGAACCGGAACGAATCCGTTTCGATAAAACCGCATTGTATGCGAACCAAGAGCTGATGCGCCGCTGCTTTTCTCTGCCGGCTTTCTTGAAAGAAAGGCTGGGCCCGTCGGCAGGCGCCCAACTGACGAAATAGCCTTAAGGCGGCATTCAAGCGACAATAGGGGCTGTCCCGAACCGGGGGCGGCCCCTTTCTTATGGACAATCCTCCGAGCAGAGAGGGGAAGCCTTCGCATTTTCCTCGTTTAAAAAAATCGGCAAGTGTTTGATTGTATTAATTAGTTTTACCGGGGAGGGTACGGATAGCGATAAGGGGGGCATGACGGAAGTGTGGAGAAAACGATGGGTTCCTTATTCGCTGAAATATCTATCTATTTGCACACCAAAGTTTCCGCAGGGAAGTTAGTCGGAATATCGTACAAAGCAGCTCGAATCAGGCTTGAAATGAGAGAATTTGTTCGAAAAACCGTTACTACTTAGGTCTCCCGAAAATAGGGAGACTTTTTCATAAATTTTAAAGGAATTTGGATACCACACGACGAACTATTTCTAATATACAAGTG
>NZ_QRDZ01000063.1 GCF_003386235.1 Cohnella phaseoli | reverse complement strand
TTCCTCCTTGGTGACTTCGACAATCCCAAGAGTACCCTACTTTTTTGTCGTCTGCTAGACGCTACCCGTTCTTACACAACTTATTTTACGCCATCTCGAACGCTGCTTTGAAGGTGAACTCACCTTAGTTACGGCCCCTTGGAACTCTAATAATCTAAGGGTATCTTTTGTAGGAATATGCGATAGGTTATTTAAGAGGAAAAAGCAGGAAAAAGGTTGCAAGAAGTCGAAATTTGATACAAATTCTCTTGTCCATAGGCGCGTTGAAGCGAATACTGAAAACGAATTCGACTGGAGTGACATTTCCGATTTTTGAAGAAATTAATTATATGCTTTGAAAGTCTCTTAGCTTACATGCTTTACAAATGAAAGTTTTTAATGCAGTAATTTGTTGACTATGAAGAGAAATAAGGTGAGAGCAATGTCTACTGACAGAGAACAGACCCTTAGCCATGTTGACTATAACTTAAATAAAGATGATATTATCGATGCTAAAAAAATCGAACCTTATTATAAAATGTTTGGTGTATTCAATCTTAAAGATCCCAAAATGACGACATTAGTTCTAGCTGCTGCGCGAACTATCTCGCGGCAAGGAGGGATATTAACCCGTTCTGAGCTTGACGGGCTACTTAATTATATGCAGAAAAGCACACGCAACAAAGTTATTAAGAACTTGCTTAAGTATGAGTGGGTCATTTTTAACGGTATCGACTATCAAATGCCTGGTCGAATTGTTTCGTTGCTAACACATGGATTATTTGGGTCTATAATTCGCGGAGAGATGAATTTTGCTCAAGAAATTCTTCTTGTAGGAAATGAAGCTGATATATCTGATTTATATAACTTAGATCAAGAAACGGTAGAAAAGAACTTTGATATTCATATGAGTCAGTTGAAGGATATTCGAGACAAAATAGAACGAATGATTCAAAAACGATCAAAAAAAGATATAAGAGAAATTATTCAAACAAGTCCTACAATACTTAATGCAATTGATGAATTAAGAAAGAAAATGAGAAGAAGAAGCGACTTTTCCGGTAGTTTTCAAAAAAGAAACGAATTTTATGAGGTCTGCGGGCAGATAACAGCGTTAGTTGCTCAAACATTAGATACTGCTAGGGAAAATTTACTACAAGATGTCAGTGCTATAGGAAAATATTTTGATCCGGAAAAAATGGAGGAATTTCTTAAAGAAGCTTCTTTCGACTACTTAGCCAATTTAGCTATAAAATATTTTTCCGCACCGAAGCAAACTCCGCAGATAAGTGAAGAGACAGTAGTCTATAAAACCAAATCGTTTTTCATGCAAGTACCCGGGGAGACCATAGAAGTCCCCCCTCCCCCAGTCATTGAGTTTGAAGAAGAAGAGATCATCTTTGAGCGCAAAGATAATCCCCTAGAATTACTGTACCATGAACTGGTATTTAAACTTAAAGAAAGACAAAGTGCTCCTTTAGACGAAGTTTTATTTACTGAAAGTGATAGCTTTGGTATAGCGATGTATCGAACTGGGCAAACCGTAAAGCTTATTTCAAATCTTCAAGCACCAGACATAGCCAAAGTGGAAATTTTAGGTTTGGATGTAAAGGACAATATGAAATTATTGAACAACGGGCCTGTAGAGGAGATTACAGAATCCTATCTATGGAGGGGGAAATAATTTGGAAGGAATAGTCGTTAATCCGGAAGTACAACGAATCTGTGCTCTTTTTCATTACGGGTGGATTTCAAAAGAATCGGTAGGGACGCTTGAAAAAAATTTAACATTATACAGAGAAGTGCAACAAACATTGGCCATGATGGGCTATGAGCTTATTAACTTTCCTAATTGTGAATGGTATGTAATACGACTAAAAAAGCAATTTGATGATGACGCTTTTGAGAAGTTTCAACGAAAAAATAATGGATTTAACAAAAGACATATGGCGTTAATAACTATACTCTTTATAAAGCTTATTATGCCCCGATTAACAGGTAATTACGGAAATCAAGAGGTTTATACAACCTTAGACGAGCTGACATTGAATTATGGAGATAAGTTTCGTTTTAGAAGAATGAGTCCACGCCATTCCATAGAATCGTTAATTAAAATGTTGAAAAAACATTGGTTCGTTATTGAGGTGGATTACCGCTACTATGCTGGGCCAGCAATGTTTATGCTTCATTATCATGAATATCTTCAGGGTGTAACGCAGGACATGCTTCAGGAAATGATGGATGCAACTCAGCAGGTTACAAGAGATTTATCGGAAGATCAGCAGAGAACAGCGACGGAGGCAGATTTAACTGTAGAGGGGGAGCCTAGTGAATGATTAAAGATTTTTCGACGGCCTACTGGGGATTATTGCCCACAACTTCCAGGCCATATCCGGCACATCCTAAAGTTAATGCCTTTGTTGGAGCTTCAGGTCATGGCAAGACCACTATCATGGATGGACTCCGCTTACTTCTCGGAGATGCTAAATTCGAAAATAACCGTGATGCTTTGCATTACATGCATGATAAAAGTAAATGGGCTGTGGTTAGAGCTTCCTTTTACAATGAGCCAGTGGAAAGAGTAAGACCTTTTGAAAGTGCCGGTTTTCAAGGGGATGAAGTTACTTGTTGTTGTTTAGTAACGGTTAATTCGAATGGACGTCTAGAAAAGGAGTACTATGTATTCAACGGTGTATTTACTGATATTATCGATCTCGGAACAAAGCCAAAGGCCTATAGTCAAAGTCTAAAAACACAAAAACAGTATAAGCAAATTCTGGAGGAATGCTTAGGAGTAACACCGGCTTTTCGAAACCTTATGTCGATGAATCCAACAACTGTTAAAAATCTTGTTCATCTAGATGCGAATGATCTTTTTCTAAAGGTTTTTGAGCTAAAAGGGGTAAAAAAGATCCACGACAACTATAGAGCGGCCAAAGATGAATTAGGCAGACAGGAAGTCAATCTGCATCAGACACAAAATTCACTTAATGAGGGAGTAGAAACTTTCGAACACCTTCAGTTAAAGTCTGAAAAATTTAAAGAAAATCAATCAAACAGAATAAAATTATACTCCGTCAAGCAAAAAACGTTGAAAGTAGAGTTTTGGGAAAGTAAAGTGGCGATACAAGCGTGCGAAGAAAAAAATTCAAATTTAAAAAATGAGATTAATACGAAACAAGATAAAAAAGTTGATTTAGGTGTACAGAGCACGACTATCCAAACAGAGATTTTGAGAATGGAGGCAGAAAAAGAACAGTGTAAGATTGCCGTATCTAAATTGCAAAGGGAAATAGTCAATCTAAGCGGTAAAGTGGGGGAACTAGCATCAGATAGAAAAAAAATTAATCAAGAGGTGTTGAGATTACAAGAAATCAAGCCATTAGATAGAGAAAGATTTGTTCAGGATCATATAGAGGCTATGGAAATTCTGGAAGTAGCGCGGAATGATTGGCGTAATGATAAGGATAAACTTGATAGTCTTCAGAAGAGAAAAAAAGATTTAGATCAGAGTAGACCTTATCCCGATCATGTGTATCAGTTTACCTCAAGACTTATTGAAAACAAAATTGAAAATATTCTATTGGCCGACGCCATATCTCTTAAGCCTGAATATGAAAAATGGCAACTGGCTGTTGAAGCCTATCTTGGTAATGAACGATTTAGGATTATTGTTAATCAAGATCAAGAGATCGAAGCTAAGAGGCTACAGGAAGAGTACAGATACACTTCTAGGATGAGTATTCCGAAACCAGAAGTATTGAGTCATAGCAAAAGAAACATAACTTATCCGACAATCAGGTCAGTTATTAATGTAGCGCATCCGGATAAAGTGGGTGGTTATATTTCCCGCTTGAATGATATCTATTTAGTTGAAACAGTTGAAGAAGGACATAGTCTTCAAAAACAGGGGCTCACAAGTATTACCATAAAAGGCCTACAGCAAGACTATGATGGCTCTATTTTTAGGAAACATCATCGCTTGTGTTGTGGCAGAATGGCACTAGAGAAAGAAAGGGCATTGACGGAGATTGAAATAAAAAATCAAAGAGAGATTGTTAAAGAAAAAGAAACATTGGTAAGGGAATATGAGAATGAACTGAATAGACTTCAGACAATTATTAACGAACAGAATGAACTCTATAATTTACCTGGTATGGAAAATTATATAAATATATTAAATAGTACTTATCGAGCACTTTCTGATGAAAAGTGCAATAAAGAAAATGAATGTATTGGACTTAACAATAAGCAAGAAGAGATTGAAAAGCTTCTTACTGAGGGGAAAATCACTGCAGCGGTCTATAGTGAGCAGGAAAAGCAATGTACGCAGGAAATCGAAAGGCTTGCTCATGAGATACGAGTCGTAGTGCAAGAGATGGAAATTAAAAGACAGGATCTTGAAGAAATAAAGCAAAAACTATTTATGATTGGGGTTTCAGAGGATGACATAGAGTTTATACCTCAGGATATAAGTACTCCGGATTTTAAAAATGAAAAAGGTGAGATATATTCTTCAAAGGAGCTGAAAAAAGAAAGTGAGCGCCTTATTGAGAATATCAACAGTTTCATACGAGAAAATCCTGATATTGATGATACTGTAGTGGAACTTGTAAAAACGCAGGAGGCACTGGTAAATCAGTTGCAATATAGGTTTAATAAAATAAAAGAGGAAAGAGATAACTGGGAGCAGGAGTGCAATAATAGTCTCGCGGCGCTTCAAGGTCATATTAAAGAGACTATGAAAGATTTTATAGAGGAATTCCATATGATAGCCGATCTAATCGGAGCCAATGCCACGGGCAGACTTGAACCTCGTGGAGAAGATCCTGACTTATGGGAACTATACCTTTCGATTGGGTTCGACGGGAAGAAGCCAGCATTAATTAATAGTCCTGAATTATCTTCTGGGCAAAGGGCTAGAACCAGCCTATTAGTTTTATTAGCCGCAGTAAGTAGCAAAAGGCGAGGCGAGAAGCTTTCAATTATGTTCTTGGATGAACCAAATGCTGAAGTAGATGATTATAGTGGAAACGATATCGGTCAAGTATTTCAAGTGACTGATATTCAGTATTTTATTACTCATCAGATAGGCGAGTCCCTCAAGTCGATACAATGGATCAACCATTCGTTTCTTTGTAGCCAGTGCCCGCCTGATTCAGATTTTGCTAGGCCGCTGTTAGTCCAAAAGATGCGAACTGACTAGATCTATTAAAATTAGGTGACTATGGATTAATGGCGGGAGGAGTCAAAATGGCCATAAATCATATTTTTACAATCGAGGAACACCAGACGGGCTTAGAAGTCAATAAGATATATAGAAATGAATATCGATTTCCCGTTGAAATGCTCGTGAAGGGGCGAAAGTATAGTGGAGTGGAAGCTACTCTTAATAAACAGCATGGCAAAAAGATACTTATGGAATTTGTACTAAAACTACTTTCAAATGGTCCAAAACAATATAAGTATGTTATTAGCCAGATGCTTCAAAAATTTAATTGGTTTGATTTAAGTGATGCATTAGAGATTCTTTTATTAGACGGTGTAATACAGATTACCTTTAAAAATTTAAATCCTCGAAAATCCGTCAGTTGGCTACCTAAAATAGTTGGGCTTGATCCTAGGGCTGTGGAATCTTTATTACCACAACAACCAGACATCGACCTTGAATTTATAGAATTAAGGAAGTCAGTAATCAATCTGACCGTGGAAACCAGGAACCCATTAAAGAAACGTATCTTACAATGGATTGAAGAAAGAAAAATACAAGATCAATCAGGTACTTTAATTGCTGATGTTACGTCATTTCGAAAATACAAGTCAGTAATTCTTACAATCGCACATTATATCTATTTGAGGGATCGTGGGCAAACGGTACCTTTGCGTTACTTATCAAATCAAATTTGGGATCATCCAAGATTGTTATGTACTTATAAAAATGAAAGTGCTCTTGCAGCGGAAATAACCTTGGACGAACTTGATTCGGTGCTTCTTAATGATATCAATAGTACGTTGCACGCGCCTCTAGTATCCATTTCTCCGGTAGAAGAATTACAAAGACTGGTAGATCAGTTGCTAGAACCAGAAACTTCACAAGACGCGATATTATCTTCTGTTAGCTTAATTAATTCTTATATCCATAAGATTATAGAGATTGTTGGAGACTCCGAAAATAAAACTTTAAACTTGTTAGACTATTACGATTTACACATTAAGTTTACTGATAGTGGCTCCGCAGAAGCTGAGTTGTCCATATTAATTGATTTTAAAGAACGTATTGCTGCCTTAAAGAAAGAAATATTAAAGATTGGGCATATTAGGCATCGGTTTGAGATGATTGTCTTGGAAGAGGTAGGGAGTGGTTCCTTTGCCCGAGTGTATAGAGTATTCGATCCTGAATCAAACAAAATTGTAGCTTGTAAAATTCTATTCCCCAGAACGTACTTTAAACAGATTTATGCAAATGACGGGGACGAGTATATACTTCGTTTCAAACGAGAAGTTAGGTTGCTGACTAAGGAGTTACAACACAGAAACATCATAGAGGTCGGGAAGATTCAGCTTGACGGTTCCCCTTTTTGGTTTACTATGCCTTTAGCGAGTTTTACTTTGGAAAAATGGATGAAGAATAATCGTAATGCTTCTGTAGACCAACGTATGGAAATCTTCAAACAGATTATTTCGGGAATTAAGTACTTGCATAAGAGAGAGAAATATCATCGGGACTTAGCCCCAAATAACATATTATTATTCGAGACGAATCATGGTTTAGAAGTGAAGATTGCCGATTTTGGACTGGCAAAAGACACTAAATCAAAATCATTTTTCACGGGATTATCGAAGAGAGGATACGGTCAGGAAGACTTCACTGATCCCCAACAGCTTAATAATTTAGCTGACTCTACCCATTTGTCTGATATTTACTCACTAGGGGCATTATTGTACTATTTATTAAGCAACAAGCTGCCTAAAAGAAGATTCTACTTTTCGATTATGTACCAAAGTGTAGTTATGAAGGCCATGGATAAGCGGAATAAACGCTATCAAACTGTTTATGATTTCGAATATGATTTAAACGAGTGTATGAAATTGGATGAATGAACAGAGTGGCGAACAACCATAATGTTGCTTAGCAATTATAAAGTTAGTTATCATGATTCTCAAAATTATGTTGATCACACATAACATAAATAACCGATTCGTAGTAAAATCAATCTTTTCGAGAAGGCCTACTCTTCAGGTCTTCACTTTTTGCATTTATCTGTCCCATCCCGCAGAAAGGAAGTGATAATCAATAACAAAACAACACACTGGATGCAAATGGAACGCCCCTTCGAAGGTGAACCTACTCTGTTGTTGGTAGTGCATTTCGCTAATGAGCACTCAAGTTATGTGAAGTGCTGTGCGTCGCTTATCAGGAAATAGTGTATCGGAGAGCCATATTTACCTACTGGTTCTCATTTGAGTTTATTGATGCTGATATTTAAGAAGAAATCCCCTTCGAATCATTACCAAGAAGGGGGTTTCTGTGTAAATATTAAATCTTGACTTCTTCTGAAACTACAGAATATCATCCCAAGTTCGCCCGTTTAATTCACGGCCAGTTCGATGCTTTTGAACCTCGTCCCATTGCTTAAAGAAGAAGGCGATGTCTTTATTTATTTACTGGTCACGGATTGACTGTACCCACTCAACAGCCATTGGTCGTGCTCCTGGTCCACTTTCGCCGCCAACAACTACCCAGTGGATCTTTCTAAGTTCATTTATACTTACACCTTACTATACATTGTACTTTTCTAAAAAGGAAAAATTTGCAAGTGACCAGCGACCAATAGTGTCATTACCATCCACAGAAATTCCTCATCGGTTGAGGGGTTGCTCCAAGTTGTTCCATCCTTTGTATATAATCGTCGAAGTAAGAATCCAGTCCTGCTTTTAATTGAAAATAGTCTAAGCCCTTAGTTTACTTTTGAAGTATACTATGAAATCGACAATTTTATGATATACTATGCTAAAATATAGAATAAATTGCGGGGGCATAGATGAGTCCTACTCCTACGATTGATCAATATCTACTTTCTACATGTCTTTTTATAATTGATGAATTTAACGAGTTGTATAGAGATTTATCAAAAGAAGATCTTAAAAAAATCGCAGATGAACGGTATAACGAAATGGATATTTGTGTTCGACTTGGTTACCCATTCAGGCAAATGGCTCACTTTACAGTAGGAGATATGAAGAAAAAAACAGCCGGCAAAGTAAACCACGATATTTATATACACTCTAAAGACTTTAAGATCGAAGTGAAGTACCTTAAGAACTGGAAAAGTTCATCTGGAACAAACTCAGCCAGTAAGAGTTGGAATGTGTATCAAGATGACTTTGACTGGTTATCGAACGAGATATTGGAAGGTAACAAGGGGAAGAGAGCATTTGTAATTGGTTGGTTTAATTGTGTCAATAATTTCTCTTCATTGATCCAGTTAGGTGATGGGAAAACCGCAGGGAGTAAACCACTAGTAAGTGAACAAAAACTATGCTATTTTCCTTTTCTAAAAAGAAGGAGTGTGCCGACTTACGCCAGTGAATTAATTTATAATTATAATAGTACAGCCTACAGTCCACAGAACGTTAGTCCAATTAATAACGTAGATGTTGACTTTAGTTGCTTATTTTTGGGAAGTGAGGAAGACGCTTTTCATTTTGCGATTTACTACTAACCGCATGATTGTGTTGATTCTCACAAATTCGCTTATTAAGGGCGTGCCCCTAACCCCTTTCTAATCGTTACGTGGTTTCATCATGAAAAAAGTTTTCAAACGACTGAAGCATTTCAGAAACGACAAACGTTATTGGGCATCTTCATTAGGACTAGTCCTTGCAATAAAGAGGTGATACGGTGAGAAAACGAGCGATTCGCATCCTGGTATGGGCGAACCACGAGGAGAACCTAAACTCCAAACCAGCGCAAAAAAGCCGGGCTTTCTAAGGAGGGGATATACGATTCCAGATTCAAGACTACGTCCCGTAGGCCCATATGGGGATATTCGCCATACAATGCGAAGAAGTTAGAAAAATTTATCCCGACCAATACAGATGCAAATACTTACGTCCAGTACAAAGGAAACATCATCTACGTAGATGAAATTGCATTGATCCGAGTAATCCAAGATCCGAAAGAAGCAACTCAAGAACTACTTAAATCTAAAGACGGAATAGTCAGAGCACACACTTCGGATGAAATACTTAAAAATGAAATCCGAACACTTCGAGGATTACGAGGAGTCTTGCAATATGAAAATTGATTTAATTGGGACTGCTACAAACATCTATTATTTTGAATTACAATGGACAATCCATGGCTATTGACGAGCTCGTTGTTGATACCGGAGCCTCCCATACAAAATTGGCGATGAAATTGTGCGTGCCTTCGGCAAATTAGGCTCATTTCAGATTGAAAACTTCAAAATTGATATCGGCACTTTACATGAAAAGCTTAAAATCAATGCCAATATATCATTCTCAAACTTTCAGAACTTAAAATATATCCAGCCATTGCTGAATAAATTATTAATAGATTAGATTTCTAAAAGCACTTTGCCCGCGCTAATCATATCTATATTTTTCTCTTCTAAATCGTGTCCTGCTCCGGCCCCCCCTTTCCTGTGCGTGTTAATGATATTGTCTATGTTATCTAAAATGGTCCTAAAGTTAGTAAAATTAATAGAGGAATAGTTCGTCAAAATGTATTTGGAGAATATTTCTTTGCCATAGTATTTCGAGACATCATACTTATCCTTCTTTGTGAATTCTTTCCCGTCAATTTTATGCGAAAGGACACTGTCCTCAAACAAGTCTTCTATATCACATTCAGATTTATCACCGATCAGAGGTGTGGTTAAGAGATATAAGTTGTCAATAATATCAACAAAGTTTTTATGTTTCAAATCTTCCCGTTTTTTTTCATCCAATTTTGCATGGTTAAGGAAGTTTCCTATCGGCTTCTTATCCCCGCTATGAATCTCATTATCAAACATTAAAATCACAGGATTTATTGGTAATGTATTGCTCGTTTTTTTGAAAAAACTCAAATAATTAGTAGTATCAGACTTCTTGGAATCAAAGAAATCATATATATTTTTTAATGCGGTGCCGCCGTCCTGAAAAATTCCCATAAAGTGTTTTAATCTCTTTGTTTTATTTAGAAAGGATATTTTGAATTCAAACTTCCCATTACTGTTTTTAGTAATTAAATTAGGATATTCGTTGTATAGTTTTTTTAAAGCAGATTTTAAATAAGCTACATCCGTTTTACCTTCTGTCACAATCAGTGGCTTGGGGTTAGCAAAGAAGTATTTATAAAATAGGAATTTTTGATATTGACGTTCTCTCGAACATAAGCGCTGGAAGTGATGTTTTTCACCATCCAATTTATTATTATACCAAGTTAGTTGATTAATAAAGGCAAATCTGCCCTCTAATTGATATAGAGTGGCGGGTTTATCATTAATCTCAAACTCACCATATTTGTAGAGGTGATGAGCCATTGCTCTAGTCTCTTTATAATAAACACTATTTATATTTATCTTCTTATTAACAACCAGTCCAGTTACGACTTGTTTAGAATCCCTAAGTTGTAACCGTGTCTTCTTTTCATTAATTTTAAACCCGGCACGAATGATCACTTCAGATGCCTTTATATAGAATTCAGTTTGTAGCTCTAAGAAGTTTTTATCATTTGTCGAAAATGTTAAATCATCCGCATAACGTGTGTAATCTAATTTATATTGTTTTGCGATTTTCAATAATCTATGATCTAGTATCTCGGAAATTAAGTTCGTAATGATGGGGGAGCTTGGGGCACCTTGAGGTAGCTTTCCTTCATAACAAGATATTTGTGCTATAGCTGTGGCTACTTCTATAGGAAGTGAAAAATGGATATTTATATTAAAAAAACCTCTAACACGACCAAAGTGAAAACTATCAAAAAAGTCCTCTAAATCAATATTTAAAACAAACCGTTTATTCCGGTGGTTTTCTGCATTTGTTATTATGCCCTTGTCTATTTCAAAAGCATGAGAAATCTTGTCTGCACTCCCCCGCTTTTTCTTATGGTTATATAGAGCCTCTGCAAGTTTTTTTTGAATGTCTTTGAGTTCTTTTGAAGGAGCATTAATGTTACGAGTGCCACCGTTTTTCTTGGAAATCTCGAATGAAGTATATAAGTTGTTACTTCCTTTTACATACAATATATAACTAAGCTGTTTCCTAGGGACTTTCAAAAAATCTGCGAGTTCATTACGTGTTTTTATATCGTTAAATTCGCCCACATGAAACTCCCCATCTCATAAGTACGTGCGGCTACTCATTATGCGATGAAAACGCGATGATAAGAGACAACTACTTCGGCAAACACCGCTTATATGAGAGAGAGCAAATATCCCCACCATTTTTGACAACACTTGCGAAGCACAAGTGAAAAATCTAGCCGCACGTTTATAAGATTATACATTAATTTTTAATAAATTAAAACAAAGTGAGCGTTATCAACAATCTTAAAAAAGGATATCAAAGCATTTCCTTCTCTTTCGGGACTTTGGAAGTTGAATACAATCTGATCCGGTATATCCCCGCATGGCCTAAAAGGATAGCCGAATTGACCAGTTTACCATTTCTTGTTTTACATACTTTGTAATCAGAAACGGCAAACTGCGAGCGATTGTCTATGAGGACAGCTAATCAACGATTATTTTGAAAAGAAGTAATCAAAACAGAGGTGGAAGTAGGGGGCGCACATTTTGTTTCGTTCTTCGGTATCTCTGCTTTTCGGATTCAAGAATGATTGGAGGGTGCAGCTACAAGTCACCTATTATACGGATCTCGTAAGCAAGTGTAGTGACTGGGCTCATCGATATTTATGCATCATAGGGGTAGACTCCGATCCAGTACAAACTAACCTTTGCATATAAAACCAGCTTTCGTAATACCATTCAAGGAAAAAGGCGGGGGCGAAGTGAAAAGAATCTTTGATAAGTGAAGGGAGTGATTCGTGTTCCTATTCCCCGGAAGACACATGTTGAATGTGTTGTGTCAACATACCGTGTTGACAAATAATCGGGAACGCCTAACCTCGATTCTCAAAAAAACTAACTTTTTATCAAATTCGATTTTCTTGTAAGTTAGGATGTTCAACCACTTTTTGATTTTCTTATTAAGCTAGCGGCAGATTTTTTAAGATAAAGAGCGGTGAATCTTAAAATAATTGACGGCGAAAAACCTGAGACGAGGGTAAAATTCATATTACCATACATTCACCCTGTTCCTAACCATCGTAATAAATGATAATTACAAAATGAAAAGTGCCTCTCAATATTAATAGTACTCAACTACTGGAGCTTAATAACGCATATAAAGGTAACTTATTCATTTTCACAAAGGAGGGTGTAATATGTTAAAGCTACAAAGCGGTCTTGATATTTTCCCTTTGCTATTTGAGTTTGCCACAAAGCAAGCAAAACGCAAATTTCCTTCGTGGTATTTTTGGGGTTTGGGTTGCCTTTCGTCCCGGACTGCATTGGAGCTTTCTAATTATATTTCCTCGCGTACTTTCCTCGCGGCGGAAAATATCAGTGCATTACAAGACGCAAACTGTCGGATGAGGAAATCATCATTTCGAATATCAATTCACTCTCAGGAACGGATTTTCAATGTCTCATGGAGATGTCCTACACAAAGTCAAAGGACACGCTACAAAGTCAAAGGATAGGTTGTTGAGTGATTTGGTTCCGGCGATCATGAAATCGATCTAATCCTCAAGGGCAAAAGGATACAAAGTCGCAATTCAATTCAAATGATTGAAGCAGGAAAAAGTGACATTTGAGCTTTACGAACATTTGTGAGAAATAAATGAAATAAATGAGGGGAGCTTTTGAAGTGAATAAAAAAAGGACTCGTTTCTTTTCTGAGAACAAATCGTTAGTTATTGAGTGGCTATTTATTCTCGCTATCTTGGTATCTCTTTTTTGTATTATTCTGTATTACACACCCTTGGAAGTCGGACGGTTTATCGACAGTTGGAATCGACAATGGGAATGGGCAACACATTGGTATGGGTTATTAGTAATATATTGGATTGAAATTATACTACTTGTGTTCATATGGGACTTGTTTTGGTTTCGTCTCAATAGATTGGTATACACTATTTACATTGAGCTTACACATCAATGGATTAAAAAAATGTGGCTTCTACTAAAGTTAATCCGATTTAAATATGGTTTTAACAAGCTCCGCTACCACATGAGAGTTGCTTTTTTCTTTGCTGGCAGGGGGAGAGATCGTAAAGAACTAATAGACTATATAGGTAGTCCCACACCGACCGATTTATTGAAGACAGTACTTTCATTGCTTTTTGCAAAAGCATCAATCATCGCAGGAATACTTACATTGTTAACATTCGATGATTTATTTTTCAATACAGTTCAGAGCAAAGCAATAGATTTATGGAATGAAGGTGTTGCATTTGTATGGGATAATTTCACTAAACTTTCTGCATTTGTTGTACTTGTGCTTCTTTTATTTCTCGGGTATTTCGTAAGCCGACGTGGGATTATTCGCCGTGCTATAGCACAAGCAAATCGAAAAAAACTTGAGGACATTGTTCAAATGCATCGTAAACTGTCACATTGCATTATTAACATCATCCTTAAGAGTTCAAAAAATATAGAGTATGCGATAAACTGTTACGACTTAATTGTCGAAAGTTGGGCTTACAAAATTCAACCCGGCACAACGTTTTCCGCTGAAAGAAGATGGGTCTACCAGCGTTATAGAGATTCAAAAGATTTTCAGTTTGAAGACATTCCAGAATTGGAGCCGTTCTTAAACGAAATTAACAATATGAAATTTGCCGAAAATGCCAATGTATCCCGTTGGTTTTTGCGATCAAGATATGAGTTACTCTCGTTATTCCTAACAAACTCAACTTCATTGAAGATTGATCGAATTAACCGGTTATTGTTTACTAAGAAAGGCTTTGAAGAAATGTACAAAATACCGGATAAATATACTAGAGAGTCTGACGAAGTTGAAGTATTCGATTCCGGAACAATTCAAGCCGAAGTAGATGATTTTAAAGTATTCATCCTGGAAGAGTATATAATTGAAGGGCTTGAACTTATTTATAAATTATATCGATACTCTGTGGTGATCGAGAACATACTTCATCTTGAGTCGGATAAGCTTGGGCGTGGTCTTCGGGGATTCACCAATAAAGAATAAAATCAAGGCGAGAGTTTGGATGATACAGTTTTCAGTTTTCACTTTTCGCCCTGATTTACTCTCATTTTGAAATTAAATTAGAATAGTCACTATCTATACTTATGACACAATCCTAGACCCAAACGAACCTGCTCGGCAACAGCATCGAAGCGGTAGACGTAGTTGCTGTGGAATATGAGTTTTTGGGAAAGCCATTAATGACTTTTGGAGATGCTTAAGCTCATTCTTATTATTGTGCGCCGAGGTAAAGCTGTAGGCTTTCATCACCCGCCTCTGTTCCTGCAAAATGAAGGACACCCAACCAGGTGTCTTCATTTCGCTCAAAAGATGATAAGCTGAACCGTATCACAAGTAGGGCGAAATTTGAAGGATAATGCAGTTCCTTATCGAATGATTTTTTGTAGGAATAATATGGGGGGATTTTAAGAATGAGCATGTTACATGTTAATCAAATAAAAAGTAAGATACTAGAATTGTATAAGGATATTATTGATCTAGGTGATATTACTACTGCTCCGGAGGAACAAAAGAAGAACTATTTGCTTACTAGATCTCTTGCAGCATATTCTCTCCAACATTGTGCGCAAATTGAGTCAACTCTAGCCGCTAGAACTATTACCGATGGTTCTGAAGACAATGGAATAGATGCAATCTACTACGATGAGAGAAATAAGGTCTTGTATCTGGTCCAATCGAAATGGATACATAACGGTCGAGGTGAACCTGAATCTGGTGATGTGAAGAAGTTTGTAGACGGAGTAAAAGATTTATTTGATCTGTCTTTTGACAGATTTAACGAAAAAGTTAGAAGAGTTGAAGAAATTATTACAAGGGCAGTGTGTGACTCAAAAACCACGTACCAATTAATTCTATGCTACACAGGTTCAAATGAACTTTCTGACCATTCGCGAAGAACTTTATATGATTTTTTAGATGAAATTAATGATACAAGTGAGTTGGTATACCTTAATATATTGCATCAGAGAGCTCTACATTCATCATTAGCTGCAGGACTTTCTGGTGAACCAATAGATTTAACTATTAGTATTAAGTCTTGGGGGAGAGTCCAAGAGCCAAGATTGGCATACTACGGGCAGGTTAATGGATTGGAAGTGGCGAAGTGGTGGGATGATTACAGATCCAGGTTATTTAATAAAAATATAAGAGGTATATTAGGAGACACAGACGTCAACGAAGAAATACGTAAAACTATTGAGAATGAACCAGATAAATTTTGGTATTATAATAACGGAGTTACTATGGTTTGTAAGAATGCGGAAAAGACAATGCTTGGTGGAGCGGATAGAGATGTCGGGCAATTCGTCTGTGAGGATATAAGTATTGTTAATGGAGCACAGACGGTGGGCACTATCGGCAAATACGGAGAGAAGACCAAAATAAATTTGGACCAGGTTTATATACCAATTAGAATTATTTCTACTGGCGAATCCGAAGATGATTTTGGGGAACAGATAACAAAAAGTAATAATAAGCAAAACAAAATTGATAGTCGGGATTTTGTTTCCTTGGATCCGGAACAAAGTAGAATCAAAACTGAACTTGCAATTGATGGAGTAACCTACCATATTCTAAGATCTGAAGTACTAGAGAAGAGTGAAAGTTCGTTTGACCTAAATGAAAGCACTACTGCATTAGCATGCGCTTCTGATAACGTTAATACTGTAGTGCAACTAAAAAGCAAAATCAGTAAGCTATGGGATGATCTTGAGAAGGGGTACTACAAGCAAATATTTAACCGTGCTGTTACGGGGCACTACACTTGGCGCTGTGTTCAGGTACAGAGGTTCGTGGATGATTCACTATCAAGAATTCTAATTGGAGTTCCGAAGTCGGGAAGGGATTACGGGGTTGCAGTTCATGGAAATAGAATTATTTCGATGCTTGTATTTAAGGAGTTGGACTCAAATAAATTGAAAGATGTTAGTTTTAACTTTAACGGAGTGATTACTAAGGAACTTATATTTGATTACACACATAAATACTATTATGAAATAAAAGATGTTATTAGTGAGAAATACTCTCAGGATACAATGGCTGTATTATTTAAAAATAGGACAAAGTGTACTGATATCGTGAATACAGTTATATCATAAATCTGTAGATAATTAGGGTTCTTATTGGAATTGGAGGAATGTTAGCATCAACAGCACGGACATGCTTGTTCTTGAATTCGGGATGACTTCCCTAATACCTGTATGTTATATCCAATTCATAAACTAAAGCATAAGTAAAGATAAAAACTCTGAATAACCGAGAATGTGGAGTGAAAACTCCTTATTGGTTAAAAAATAAGAGCGAAACGTTGGCCTTCGAAGCCTCCTGTCCCGCTCTTATTTTACGTTTTCACCCATTTTTCCGTGCCTTCTCATACTCACCCTCAACCAACTTAAAGAAGTCGGAAGGTTTTATTTTCAATCCTTTACAGAGTTCGAATATTTTCGTGACGGAAGGCTCGTTTCTGCCGACTTCGATCATCGAAATGTAGGATCGGTCAACGTCGCATTCATGCGCCAGATCCTCTTGGCTTAAGCCTTGCTTGAGGCGAATCGCTTTTAAGGTTTTTCCGATAATTTGTTTGATAATATTGGACGGATCGCTCAAGGAAAATTACTCCTTTTCTGTCCATTATCAATCTGTTATACTATCGATGACAGATAAAGTATTCAACAAAAAGTAAAATAAAGTAATTATGGATATGTGTGGACCTTTCATTTGAGAAGGGAAGCGAGCCGCCTGACAAATGAGCTGATGCACAAATACGAGAAAGAAAAAATGAAGCTAAACGAACTTGGACAGGAATCGCTGGGGAAGGGAATTCCGCTTGCAGCGAATGAAACAGTTCTGGCCCAGAGCCGAAAGGTAGACGAGCTAGTTACCCGATTTTATGTTCAGAAAATGGCTGAGAGGGAGCAAGGCAATCGATAAAGCAAGTTTGTGGGGAGAGGTGAGGTCATGGAATTTCCGTCATGGTTCCAGAGCGCGATTCAGGAACGGCTGGATGAAGTGTCCGCTCGAATTCAGTTCCAACCGGATCTAAGAAAGTATCGCGTAGAGGAGAAGAGCGCTTTCGAGGCGTTGTTCTCCTGTGTAAATATGACTCAATGTCCGGAGTATACGGAATGGGAAGATAAACACCATTACTGCCGAGGCTTGGAGAATGAACGGTTATATTTGCAGGGGATGCGAGACGGAGCGAGGCTGGCGATTGCGCTGATGTCCGATCCGCTTGCGGAGCAGGAGGGGGACGCGAATTCGGCCAAATCGGAATCGGAACATTAGATGAGGAGGGGGCAAGGCGCACCCCTCTTTTTTATCAAATGTAAACTGTTCTATGCAATTGGGTGATGCAAATGTTTTGCGAAGCTCAAGTCATTGTTATCATATACTCGAATAACTTTTTCTTCATATAATTGTAACCGGGATTCGAAGTCCGCGCGGTTGTCTTCGAAGTCTCGCGTCCACTTATACATCATTTTCAACATCTTTATATCCACTAGTCATGCATCAAACCTAACATGAAAAAACGATCTCCATAATTACCTGTATAAGGAATATTATGATTGTTTTCTCGTAGCCAAACGCATTAAAGCTCCTTTATTGTAGAAATGACGCGTTATCCATCATTTCTTCAAAAAAGG
>NZ_QRDZ01000062.1 GCF_003386235.1 Cohnella phaseoli | reverse complement strand
CACTTGTATATTAGAAATAGTTCGTCGTGTGGTATCCAAATTCCTTTAAAATTTATGAAAAAGTCTCCCTATTTTCGGGAGACCTAAGTAGTAACTATAAATCGTACAAAATGATCTCGAATAAACGAAGAGGAATGAGTTTTGTACGAAATTCCATCTAAAGCTGGCGTGTGACGAACGAACGGCCTAATCAATCGCAGGAGCGATCCGATCGCCTTTCGAACGCCAAACTCTGTCCAGAGAACGCCCAAGACGTTTTTGCAATCACGCATCTCGGCTGCGGTATACGGCCAAGGAGATCGCGAACGCCGCCAAAGTCCAAGCGACCAAGACGAAGGCTCCTTGCGCCGCCGACAGTGCGCTCGCATCTTCGGGCTGCGGGAACCACATGGCGAACCCTGCTGTGTCCGGGAGGTACCTCGCTTGAGTGGTTTGCTCTCGCAAGAGCGGACCGGCGATGAAGTAATAGCCGAGTAGGGCAATTGCCGCAGGAAGCGTTCGACGCAGCAGAACTCCGCAGGATGCGCTGATGAGGGTCGTCGAACCAAGATACCCGGTCGCCCCTGCAAGCATACGGACAGTGCTGCCTAACTCCATAGAAGCTGAAGCGTTGCCGAGAGCGATTGCGGCGAACAGGACGCCGGACGCGGCAGTGATGATCGCGGCGGGGATGACCACGATCGTCAGGGCAAGATGAGCGGCAACGAGTTGAAGGCTGCGCCGGGGGATCGCAGTAAGAGTGGTGCGAATTTGCCCGCCGGTATACTCGGAGCAGGAAGCGACAATCCCGAGAATGATGAACCCGGCTTGTATGTAGCTAATCGAGGCTAACCCGATATCGAGTACGTATGGCGTGCCGG
Source organism: Cohnella phaseoli (assembly GCF_003386235.1). GTDB lineage: Bacteria > Bacillota > Bacilli > Paenibacillales > Paenibacillaceae > Cohnella > Cohnella phaseoli. The sequence goes on along the minus strand of NZ_QRDZ01000062.1, from coordinate 22,530 downwards.
TTAAGCCTTGCAACCCGGCGCTGACGAAGGCAGCGGCCAGGATGAGATTGACGATCAGCGAACCGCCCAAGGTGAGCCATACGGCTGGCAGCGACCACAGCTTGGACAGTTCTGCGGCGAGTGCTTGGACGAATTCCCGGCTGCGAGACCGGGCGACTTCAGCGCTCATGCGTCCCTCCGGCAAAATACGATAGCGGCAATAATGAGAAGCGCCGCGACCCAGGCTGTCATGACCAGACCGCCGACGAGCGGGGCAATCTCTACGGTCGAGTCTTCAAGGTTGCGAATAAACATACGAATTCCCGCCATATCGGGCAGATAGTATGCGAGCGATGTAAGGCGAGTGAGCAGATAAGTGACGGTGACGACGGAAGTATTCACAATTAGGATAGCGAGCGGAATGACGCCATGCCGGGTAAGGACAGTAATCCCGAATGCCAGAAGCGCAGTAAGCACCCAGTAGCAGACGATGCCTGCCAGTCGTGGAATAGCCTCGCTTCCCATCTCAGGCGCATGCTCCCCAAGGACGATCCGGATCGCAGCCATCGTAGCGACTGCAGCGGCTGAGGCCAGCACTGCGCTGACCAGTGCAACAGCGGTTGCTTTCGCCAGCAGGAAGCGGAGGCGGGACGGCACCGCGATCAGGCTGGTCGTAATCTGGCGTCCGCCTCCGGATTCGGCGCTTTCGGTGAAGTACTCGTTGCTAACCGCAATAACGCCAATGATGATTGCGCCGATGACGCCGAACGCCAATTCTTGATAGCCCATATCGATTCCGACAGCGGTTTCACTGCCTAGGTCAAGCTCCTTTCGGGTCGACACGGAGTTGAGCGCGGCAATGGCCGTCGGGACAATCAGCCCTGTGGCTAGCGCGACCCAGAACGACAGCAGGGAGGTTAGCTTGGACAATTCCGCAGTAAGCGCCCTCATGGTGCAACCCCGCCGTTCTGAGTCGTAAGTGCGAAAAAAGCGTCCTCAAGGGTGTCGTGAGCACCGACCACCTCGGCAAGCGTACCGTCTGCGACGATTCGCCCCTGGTTAATGACAATCACATCGTCAACCGTTTCGGCCAACTCCCCCATCAGATGGCTGGATAGCAGCACCGTACGTCCTGTTGCGGCTCGTTCGCGTACCAATGTTCTGATCCAGCGGATGCCTTCCGGATCGAGACCGTTCACGGGTTCGTCCAAAATCAGGATTTCGGGATCGCCGAGCAGCGCGGCGGCCAGCCCGAGTCGGCGCCCCATGCCGAGAGAGTAGCTGCCGACGCGCTTGGACGCAGCGTCGGTCAGACCGACGATTCCCAGCACTTCGTCGACCCGGGAGCGAGGCAATCCTGCCGAACGGGCGATCCAGTTCAGATGCGCACGTCCGGTTCTGGCCCGGTGAGCGCCGGAGCCGTCGAGCAAAGCGCCAACGGTGGCGAGCGGGTTGCGAAGACGCGCATACGGTACTCCGTTAATAAGCGCTTCGCCTGAAGCGGCACTATCGAGCCCTAGCAAAATGCGGAGAGTCGAGCTTTTGCCTGCGCCGTTTGGCCCGAGGAAGCCGGTCACCCGGCCGGGTCGCGCCTGAAAGCTGACGCCGCTGAGAATCGCGCGGGATCCGCGGCGTTTGACGAGTCGATGGATGGTAAGCATGTACAGCCTCCCCTTCTTAACATGCTTTTCATTGTAACCGGTTCAGGTTAAATGCCGGGGAGGGCTCCGTTTAAATCCAGTTTAATTTTTCGCCTGGCAGATCGTCACGCTAGTGCCGGTCTCATCCGATACAAAATCCGCCTGCAGCTTCATTTCCTTCAACATATGCGTAGTGATCGCCAGTCCAATGCCGGCGCCGCGGTCGTCGGAGGGCTCGTCCAATCCGGGCCCGCGATCCGCGATCGTCAGTCCCTGCAATTCCGCATTCACCGCTATACCGACATATTGGCCGGTTCCTGCGTGCCGAAGGATGTTCTGAAACAGATTGTCAAGCACGCGCGTCATCCACTGCGGATCGACTTCCCATGAGAACGTCGTCTGCATCGGCAGATTGACTTCAATTTGGAAGCCAGCCTGCTCGAATGCCGGATACCAGGAAGCGATTGAGGCTCTCGCTAACCGAACGATATCCGTTGGAACAGGATGATACGGGTATTTGCCCGAGGTGAGCAGCGTGTACGCCAGAAGGTCGTCCATTAGTTCGCCGACGCGTGTAATCGTATGGTCGATCGCTCCCAGCGAGTCGCGTCCTTCCGGGCCGAGCGGTTCTTTGGCCAGCCTTGAGGCGTGCCCGCGAATAACGGTAAGCGGCGTCCGTAAATCGTGCGACAAATTCGCAATCAGTCTTCGTCTGAGCGATTCCTCTTCCAGTTCCCGGCGGCGACTGTCTTCGAGCTGGAGGACCATTCGGTTAAATGATGCTTCCAACTGACCGATTTCGTCCAAGCGTGTGGGGCGAACGGACATGGGGCGGGGAAGCCGGTCGCCGTCCGCAGGGACGGCCATCGCTTTCTGCAGACGGATCAGCCGTCGGCGGAGACGATAGAAGAAAATCCACGAAATACAGATAAATACGGCAAAGATGAGACCGATCAAGACCACCATGCTGCGATATTCATACAATGTGCCCGGCGATCCTTCGGAGGGAGATACGCCGGCAACCATGAAAATCGCCAGAAGCGGCAAGAAAATGAGAACTAGAAAATGAAATAGCAAATACCGGCGAAAAAACGATCCAAAACGTTTCATAGCCTGACCCTGTATCCGATGCCTCGAACCGTTGCAACGATTTCCGGCGCGTCCGGGTTTTGTTCCAGCTTCTTGCGGAGGTGGCGAATATGGACCATTAGCGTTTTGTCGCCCTCCATGTACGGTTCGCCCCAGATTGCTTCGAAAATTTGTTCTTTAGGCAAAATCTGATTGGGACGGCTCAGAAAATACATCAAAATCTGATGCTGCTTGCCCGTCAGGATAATTTCTTCTCCCGTACTTTCATTCCGCACCGTATTCTCGGTCATATTGACGACGATATGCTGTCCCAGCTGCAGACGCTTCGGAAGTCCCGATCCGCTCCTGCGCAGCAGAACTTCCACTCTCGCTGCCAGCTCGTCGATATGAAAGGGCTTGGTCACATAATCGTCGGCGAACTGAAGCCCGGCCAGCTTATCCTCAACAGCCGAACGTGCGGACAGAAGCAGGATCGGTACCGTCGGCGCCGCTCTTTTTAAACGTTGACCGATCGTAAAACCGTCCAGCCCCGGAAGCATAATATCGAGGATGACCACATCTTTCTCAAGCACTTCCCGTTCCGCGCCGTCTCCGGATATTAGCCACTGTACCTCATAACCGCGCTGCTCCAGCTCCTCCTTGACCCACAGTCCGATCTCCTGATTGTCTTCAATATAAAGTATGCTTCTTGTTCCTTCGGCTCGAATCTGCTTCGGCTTTCCGGCAGGAATCCATCTCGCATCACTCATTTGCTTCGTCTCCTCATCGCAAACGGGCACTAACCGCTCAACCCGATCGTACGAATTGATTTCACAACGATTATACATTTTGCTTATCAAGCGATCAAAACGATTTGTAGCGCTTGGCGGGAGAGCGGCGCCCCCGAGCTGTAACGCACACATGAAAAAAGGCTCCCCCCTAAGTAGAGTTGCTTGAGATGATCGATTAAACAAAGGAGGTACATACACCTTGAACCCTTGTTCTTCGATTTCTTCAAGAGCAACTTTCTTGGCTTAGGGGACAGCCTCTTCCACATTGCACTACTAAGCGCGCTCTAAGGCTTCAAAATCATAAAAACAAACAGAACCAGGCCCATGCTGGACGCGACATAAAGCATCGAATTCGCTTTCGCGAGGATTTTGCGCTGTTCCCACGGCAGCTCGGACTTGTTCAAGTTCGCTTCATCGAACACCCATTGGGCAAGACGTTTTTGCGATGGAGCGACGAAGCCGATTACGACGATTTGAATCAAAACATAGAGCACGAGCGACCCGACTAACCAGAGCTGCGTAAAAGTACCGTAGTCGTTGAGCACAATGAGTAAAATTCCCGTTATAACCGCAAGAGAGCCTCCGACCTTGGGGAAAAAATCCAGCCTCCCCGCCAGCTTCAAAGAATGACGCAGCTGTTCAGGCGTTTGGTTGATTCTAACCAGCACATGTCCAAAAAACGTAGGTCCGATCCCCATAATCGCCGACAAAACATGAATCAATACTAACCATTGCATAATCTTCTGTTCTCCTCCCGGAATCTTCCTTAAGAATACATTTACGGTACCATCCCTCCTCTCCGGCAGTCTATTATCCGAACGTATAATATACGGTCGATCGCGGTATTGCTTTTTCCTCAAAGCCGCCGCACCTATGACTAAAATGACAATAAACATGACTGGTCATGACAAAAGCGAAGCCACAATGATGACCGGTCATGATGGAAGTCGGGATGCCGGGCACTGTTAGATACAAACCATTTCATGAGATGATCAATAGATCAAACCGGACCGCGGATGATTCAGTCGGAGGTAGATGGATGCCATGAGCGATGGCGATGTGAAGGTAACGGAATCCGAGGAATGCATAGCTGCCAAGATCGAACAAATGGAACGGCACTACATGGTGGGGCGGGAGAACGAAATTGGGTTTTTCCTGCAGCAGCTGGCAATGAGCGGACAATCCAAACGTGTTTTGAACATTTATGGTACGGGCGGCGTGGGTAAAAGTTACTTGCTAGACGAGTTCCGAGGTTTAGCTGCGAATGCGAAGGCGGTGTTTCTGTTGATGGACAGCCGCGGGTTCTCCCATACGCCTAACGACTTCTGTACGGAACTGCTGCGTATGCTCGGCTACCCGGCAGAGAAGCTGGGGCGGATCGCCGAACCGCAGACGCTGCTGGAGCTTTGTCACGGCGTCCTGAGGGAGAAGGCGGACAATACGAAGCTGGTTCTTGCGCTGGACACCTTCGAAGAGATGAACGATATGGAGAATTGGCTGAGAGAATTTTTCCTTCCGCGCTTGCATTCGGATATTCTCATTGTCGTTGCGGGAAGATTTCCCTTGCAGGGTCTCTGGCTCAGCTCCCCGGCATGGCGTCATTGGATACACCGGATGCCGATTGGCGATCTCGACTTTTTCTCCGTAAAACAATATTTGGACTGCTCGGGCATTTCCGAGGAGCCGATGATCAGACAAATCTGGATGAAGACCAGAGGGCATCCGCTCACCTTGTCCTTGATCGTGTCGACGACGATGGTCCAGAATGTTCAGGACTTGGCCATAGCGGACGGAATCGAAGTATTCGAACATGTCGTAAGGACTTGGCTGACGGAGGTTCCGAACGACGAACTCAGGGAGCTTGTGGAGACTGCGGCGGTGCTTCGCCATTTTAATCAGGAATTGCTTTCCTGCGTATTGGATCAGGCGGTGACGACGGAATTATTTCAGTGGCTTGCCGGGCTTTCCTTTGTCCGCAGAGTAGATCGAGGATGGATCCTGCACGACTTGATGAGGGATGCCATCGGCCACGAGCTGCGGATCCGACAGCCCGAGCATTACAACCGGCTGCAGCAGCGCTGCATTATGTATTACTACAACAAGATGACCCGATCGACTCAGCGTAAGGAGATCGCTTGGGAGGGCGTCGAATGGCACTATTATATCGGAGATCATGTAGTCCGCAATTTCTGCTATCAGAAATTGTCGCCGTATCGTATGGAGCCGCTGAATTCGTCCAACTGGACGGAGGCAGAGCGGTACTTGGAAAACCGTCGGACCAACTCGCAAGAGGTGTGCATTCCGCTGCTGAACCCGGATACGGGCGAACTGTTCGAGTACGCGATCTCCCCGGAAGAAAGCTCGCAGATGGTGAAGCATATTCATCTTCAGGAGCTGCATGAGCTCGAACCCGGCATTGTTAAGCTGATGAGGGATCAGCAGGGGAGCATATGCGGTCTGACGGCAATCATTCCGATCCATGCGGGAACGCTGGACTACTTGTGCGCTCGGCCGTTGTCCTCCGCTTATTTTCAGAGTTTGCCGGAAAACGAGTTGCGGGAGCTTCGGGAGGCGGAAGGGCATATTGCCGGTTATTTTGTCAAAACGATCGATGTCGCCGATTTCGGGGATGTTACGATCCGTACGACCGCGGGGCTGACGTTCATTTCGCTGCTGATTTCCTCCGATTATGTCGTAGCGTCCCCTCCGGATCTCCCCTTCTTAAACGATTTCCACCTCAGCCTGGGATGCGAGCAGACGGGAGACATCGTACATTACGATTATGACGCCAATACGCCTGCGCCGTATTACGTGCTGGACACAAGAGGCGCTAAGCTGCAGCGTTATTTGAACAAAATGGTAGAGTCCTTCGGCTTGTCGGAGCATTCCGAGGGACGGACCAACGATTTGCCGATGTTGTCGGCCCGGGAGAACGAGGTAGCGAGGCTGCTTGTACAAGGCTATATGAACCAAGAGATCGCGGCAAGCCTGTATGTCTCGGAAATTACGGTCAAGAAGCATCTATCGGCGATCTACCGGAAGCTGGGCATCAAGAACCGGACTCAGTTGGTTAACCGTTTGTTGAACAAGGCGCAATAGTTTTGCCAAGAAGACGAGCTTGCTTTTAGGCTTGTCTTTGTTACATTAAAGTGCAATTGTTTATCTGGTTTGGGCGATTTGGTAAACATTTTGGAGGGAATGTGGTACATTCAAGAAGTAGTTTTTTGATTATTATGGTATGTTTCCTTATTAAAAGAGAAAGAAGGGATTCAATGAACAGTAAGAAAATAAAAATCGTATCTATTGTAATATTTTTATTGTTTTTGTCTCATACGAATATATATGCAGCATCACAAAGCATAACTCAGGATAAAAAACAGAATATTATTTTTGTCGAGGGAAAAAGAGTAATTTTTGATGTTAATCCAGTTACAGAAAAAGGTGTTACTCTAGTTCAGTTTAAACCTTTATTTAAATCTTTGGGTCTATCAGTGAACTTCGATCCAAAAACTAAAAAAATCATAGCTCAAAACGACAAATATAATATTGAACTTCAAATAGGAAATAAAATTGCGCTAGTTAATAATAATGAAGTAAAACTGGCGGTTGCACCGAAAACAATAAAAGGAAATACATTTGTACCGTTGAAATTTGTAGCGCAAGTAACAGAGAGCGGCTTCTACGTAGATCCTGATACTAAAAGGATAATGATTGGGACCTTTTGGAACTACAATAAGGATAGGTATTTTGATTATAACTGGGGGGCAACCGCGGCGGAGATAGAGAAGTCAAATGAACGTGAACTCAAAGAAAGGTTTATTGAATCGGACAATTCCGGAACGCTTGTATACAATTATCAATTTTCAAATGCTATACAGGGCAGTCTCAAGTATTCATTTATTTCAGAGGGGCTGCAAACCGTTTCTTACATCACGGAACAAAGTCAAGATTTAGAAGAACAGACACAGGTTTATTACAGTTTTCTGAACTATTTTTCAACTCTCTATCATGAAGAATATAATTCAGGCTCATATACTTTGTATACATTTGGGGATAAGATTACTGTAAATGTTTCTCTATCAAATGTTGGTTCAACTCTTATCCCTGAATATAGAGTTCGGGTCTACTATCATGAAGGAGTCTAATTTTAATTAATCATCAACAAATGAAATATATAACACCTCTCTCTAAAGGTTGATTGGCAACCACTGGGGAGAGGTGTTTCTATTATTTGCTATGGTTTAGGATATCAGCATCTTCACGGTCTTATCCATCTGGCGGTTGATGCGAACGAATCGTAGGACCGAAAGAAATCGGTATGGAGCTTATGTTCGGACGATAGACGACTCAAAAGTATACGAAGGTATAATATCGCAAAAAAAGCTGCGGTGCTAAATTGGGAAGAGGAAGTTGCCGGGTGATTGCGTGGTTGGAGTCAGACAGACCATTTTCATAGAAATTGGAGGAATTGCGATGAGTTTTATGGACAAAGTGAAATCGGGTTTTTCGGAAGCGGGCAGCAAGGCGAAGACGTTGGTGGAAGTCAATAAGCTCAAAATGCAGAGCGGCGGCAAGCAAAAAGAAATCGAGCAGCATTATCGGGATATTGGCCGAATCGTATTTTTGGCTGCGAACAATCGCGACTCGGAAGGGAAGAAATGGGACTATCATTCGAACATAGAGGAAATTTTACGGCTGGAGAATGAAATTCAGGAATTAAAAAAGCAGATCAAATTGCTCGCGAACGAGAAGGATTGCGAATGCGGCAAAGCTGTTCCCATCGACGCGCGCTTCTGTTCTTCTTGCGGCCATACATTTTCGGAAGTCGATTAAAGGGGGAGCAGGGGATAACGCGGGTGTGCGATCGCACTTCCCGGAAGAAGATTGGAGCGGATATTTGTAATGAAAAACTTATTAAACAGGAAATACGTCAAAATCGCCCTTCTCATTCTGATTGGCGGCATTTTGGCGTATGGCGCTATTTGGGCGTTGGGGGGCAATAACAAGCTTAGGTCCGACGGAACGAAGGAAGCGACAGTTAACAATTCGCCCGTTACCCCCGGGAGTTCGGGATTAAACGAGACGGTTAAGGACGCACCCCGCAGAAAGGCGTATCCGATCGGAAATTGGGAGGTTGCGATCCCTTACTTGAATCCTTTCGGCTCCCAGAGCAACTATCAATCCGTCAAACTGCTGCCTAATCAATATCAGGAGCTTCGCTATATCGATACCGACAATAGGGAAACGTCGCGAATGACCAGCGGCACCGCGTGGCAGATGCAGGTGGAGTGGACGGATAAGACGGTTGATCCTTTCGACGATCTGAATCTGTATGTCGCGGAGCTTGGCGGCGAATTTTACCGGGGGCCGGATGAGGACAAATGGGTGATTCACGCCGCCGACTCAGCAGGAGATCAATGGTGGGGCGTTGCCTCGAAGAACGGCGGGGGGTATTTGCTGACGGTGTATCAGGAGTTGAAGCTGCAGCAGGGAAAAACCGTAACCTTCAAAGCCGAGGATTTCAAAAATCAGGAAATCTATTTTATGACTACTAATGAAGGTCACAAATATCAGAGCATCAAAGCTACGCTGACCGATGGCGAGATGCAAGTGGTCGGAAGGGGAGTCTCCGAGCAAGGCCAGTACAGAAGGGATATCCTCTATACCAAGTGGATGTACGCGTACAAAACAAAGGATTATATGCTAAACGACATTCCGCAGGATTCGTCCGTGCCGATTTTGTGGAAAGTGACCTGGCGCAGCGGATCCGAGCCTGGAGAAATCTCCTTTACGCTTGACGAGGGAGAGGACATCAGTCCGTTCCGGGACGGGGAGCGGCTGGGAGCTTTGAGGGTTCGGGGAAATATGCTGGGCTCGATTCAGGTGGCGATGTCCCCGGGGGTTACGATGAGCCATCCGGAGCTTAACTTGCAAGGCGATAAGACGCCGGAAGGAGACATGTTGTTCTGGCTCCCTGCCGGTTATTGGAATGTAAAGGCGACGCAGCGGGGCGGCCAGACGGGGGCTATCGATCTGAATACAAGGATGATCCCGGTCAGTTCGGGGGAGATGACCGAGCTTGAAATCAAGCCCTTGCTCGCTAACTCCTACAACAACGACGGGCTGGGCGATTCCACCGGCGATGAGAGCCTGCTTAAGATGGAGACAATCGCCGAGCAGGGGGAGCAGGCCAAGATCGACTTTATGCTGCTCGATTCCCGCAGTCCCAAGTATACGCCAACGCCGGCGGATATCCAGATTCTCGAAGGCGGACAACCGGGCAAAATTCTGAAGCTCGAGCGGCTGCAAATTCCGCCTAGCGTGGTGCTGGCGCTCGACTCCTCCGGCTCCATGGCGAAGTCGATGGAGCAGGTGCTGGAATCCGCGCGGACTTTTATTCAAGGACTTCCGGAGAACACGCATATTCAGGTGATCGACTTCGATTCGGATGCGCGATTGCTGCCGGGAACCGGCAAGAAGGAAGTGCTGGAAAGTCTGAAACAGGTCAAAGCGAAGGGCAATACCGCCTTATACGATTCTGTCGTGCAAGGGCTCGATCTGTTGAAGGAGAAGCAGCGGCCGACCATGGTCGTATTCTCGGACGGCGTGGACAGCAGCGCCGAGAAAGCGGGAACGGGAAGCAAAGCGACCAAGCAAGAGGTGGTGCAGGCTGTCAAAGCATCCGGCATACCGCTGTTCACGATCGGCTTCGGTCCGGATCACGACTCTGCGACCTTGCTTGAGCTGGCCGGAATGTCGGAAGGCACCTATTATTCCGCCAAGGACGCAGCCGTGCTTACGCATGTGTTCACCTCGATTAACGACAGGCTGGGCAATCAATTCGAGCTGACCTACGAACGGCCGAAGGAGCAGGCTCCGTCCGATGCTCCGGTCATCTCTCTGACGATGGACATCAGCGGTTCCATGGATATGAGCCCGGCCAGCGGGGAGGGCAACTACCGGATCGATAAGATGAAATATCTTTTTCACGATTTTATCGGGCAGCTTCCGGAAAATAGTCTGATGCAGTTGATCAGCTTCTCGGCCGGAGTCAGTGTCGAACAGGTGCTGACCCATCGTAAGTCGGAGGTGCTGCAGTCGCTGGGCAATCTTGGGGTCGGTACGGGAACCAACATCCTCGACTCTGTGTCGGCGACATATCGCTCGTTAAGGAAGGTCCCTTCGGACAAACGAGTGATGGTCTATTTGACCGATGCGGCCCTGGATGTGGATTCGTCCCAGAAGGAAACGTTCGAGAAAATATTGACGGGAATCAAGCAAGAGGGCATTCAGGTGCTATGGGTAGGTATGGGGACGGGAGAGGGAGAAGAAGCGTTCAAATGGGCTGCGGACAAATCGGGCGGCAAATATGTTATCTCCGAAGATCCGCAAGTATTGGCCAAGGCCTTCCAGGAGGCATTGGCCGAAGTGAAGCGGAAGCCTGCCGAGAAGGTGGCATTATCCCTTGCTATTACTAACGATTCGGAGCAAGGCGCCGTTCGCCAATATACGGACAGTCAGTTGGTCAATTTTCCCGTCAGACTGAATGTCAACGATCGGATCACGCTCGATACGATCAGCTACGAGGCCGGCAAGAAAATTACGCAATATGAATTGGCGACGGCATCGCTTGTGTACGGTCAAGATATTCCAAGCAAGGACGTGAAGATTTACAAGCGCATTCCGCTCAGCGCGAAAGGGAAGAACAAGGCCGCGGAATGGAACGTCCGCGAGCTGTATTTTCTGAAGCGGCTTAAAGGCGTTGATGCGCCTACCGGCAAGAGCTTCGCGGCGGTCGATATGGATATCAAAAATATTTACGGGGAAGGCGTTCCGTATCTGATTCCCGATTTTGCTTCGCACTTCTTCATGAATGTGAACGAATCCGGTTCTTATCCGGCTTCGACGGCAACCTGGCTGACGGAGACGCCTATCGCTCCGCCGGGAGAAGGCGGTATTACGATCGGAACCGACGAGACAAAACGGGGAATGCTGGTCTTTCTCGTCCCTGACGAGAAGCTGGAGCAGGTATCCCTGAATTATTACGACACGACGTACGGTCATGTTGTGCTGCCCCTGGTCGGCAATCCTCCGAAGCAGGAGGAGCTCGCAGTGACTAAGCTGCCGACAAGTGTAACCGGCAAACTCTCGGATACATTTAATCTGACGGTGAAGGCGAGCAGCGATACGGAGAAAATCGAAACCGTCGAGTTGAAAAGAAAAACAAGCATATTCAAAGTGATAGAGGCGGAATTGCAATCCAACGTTCAGGCGGATTTGAAGATGGACCCTGCACAAAGGTTCTATCTGAGCGTCAAGAGCGGAAAGGGGCCGTTCCTGATTCCCGTGAATACGGCTACCGCTCTTCTGCCCTACGGATTGCTGCGGCCGGTGACGATGGGGCCGGGCTCCTCCAACAAGATCCGGTTCGCTTTCCAGACGCCGAACGTTCTGAAGGATAAGCCGACGGACCTGTATGTCGACTTGTATGGCGGAGCAACCGTCCTGCCGATCCGTGGCAAGGGGTCAGACGTTGCGGGAGCGGGCAGTGCGGGCAGCGGCACAGACAATGCGGCCGGAGCAGCGGGTGTGGCTTATCAAGGGGATGGCGTGGCGCTTACGGTAAATGCGCTCGCCAGAATCAAAAGCCTTGAGTCCGGCAGCGGCGACTACGTCGTGGCGGATGTCACGATAGCCGATACGAAGGACGGCTCGGGCACGTCCGGGTTCAGAGAATCTCTTAAGCTCGTTGCGAGCGGGGGGCAAGCCGGGCAATCCGCTGACGAGCGGCAGGAGCTGTCGCCCGATCGGGCAACCGACGATCTGCTGCTCGGCATCGACAAGGACTGGGCGGTATTTGACGGCGCCTCCCGGCGCGGCTTCCTTATCTTCGCCTTGCCGTCCAAGCAGGCGGATCTCACCTGGGAGCTGCAATCCGATCAGTTCGGCAGCTTGAAGCTGCCGGTTGCGAAGGACGCTTTCCAGGAGGAGGGGCTGTTGGTCAAACGGGTATCTCCCGAACTTGACCGGAAATTCGATATTCAGCTCTCGGCGGCGCTGACGAATGCGATTCGCCAGCACCAGGCTTTGGCGGCGGCACAGTCGTCGGCCAATGCTGCGCAGGCGGCGGATCTGGATGCCGGGAGCGGCCCGCGGGAGGGCGTTCCGGCCCCGCTGCCGACCGTGCTTGGTTTGATGCAGATGCAGTCGGTGAAGACGTTGGCGGATTTTCAGGCTCTGATCAACGGGCTGAAATGGCTGCCATCGCCGGATTATTACTATATGTACCGGAATTCGCCCGAGGCGGTGCTGACCCAGGGCTGGGGAAACGAAGGAGACTTGGCCAACCTGACGGGAGGTCTGCTGGCTAAGCTCGGTTACGGCCCGTCGCTGAGAATGGTGAAGCTGACCGATCAGGGGAGGCAGGCTTTGCAGGAATTGGGCAGCGTGGATAAGGCGGAGCAACAATTTTTGCCTGCCTGGTCTTATTCCGACGAGGAAGGGAGAACCAAAGTGTTTGTTGTGCCCTTCATGAAGGATTTATCCGAGCTGAGCGGGCTGGTCTTCCTCCCCGCCGGGCAAGAGAGCCGGAGCATGACGCCTGTGCAAGGCACGATCAGCGTCTATTACAAGATCAAGCCGAAGGAAAATAAAGGTGTGAACGCCGTTGCAGGAGATGTGGCGGGCGCATTGGGAGGCGGCGAAAGCGGCGGCGATTCCGGGATACAGGAAGTGCGCGTGCTGAATACTTCGCTCGACCTGGATCTGTTAAGCAAGGAAGCGGTCGATATTCGCGCTGGCGGTGCCAATGGCCTGTATACCGCAGTTCTGGAAAATCAGACGGTACAAATTGTCGGAGATCAACAAGTAGACCCCCGAAAATTCAACGTTACAGGCGTGCGAATCGAAGTGCAGTTGCCGAAGAAGAAGCTTGTTCACGAAACGAAGCTTCAGGAAGGGGAGGAGATCAGCGGCGTGTTCCACACGTTGGCCGTTAACCTTCCGGATCTGTCGTCCGCAGCGACCGGAACGGTTCAGAAGGCGGCCGACCGCGCCTATCAGGCGGCGAAGCGGCCGGATGACCAATCGACGCTTGTATGGTATACGCGCAACATTTTGTACCGGTTTATTGCCAGCCAGACGGCCTATGAGGATGAGCTTGCCCACACCCTGGATGTGACCGCAGGCCGTACGAATCAAGAACGGGTTATCGTCGTGACCGTACGTGCCAAGGGCGGCTCCTCGCAACTGAGAACAAGCATCGATCTGCAGCAGTCCGCCAATATGCTGCATCGGAGTACGAAGGAGTCCGCGAGCGCCTTCCAGATCATGAGCGGTCTGTTCGCTTCAAGGCTTGAGGGCGCCGTGCTGCCGGGCAACTCGGCGGATTTCATGGAGGTGTGGTCGAGAAGCCCGGACGATACCAAACTCATCTTGAGTCTTCCCGCCAATCGGAAGGAAGATCTGAAATCGATGGAGGAGAAGGGCTTTCCGGAGCTTCTCCTGCAACGGGCGAAGGATTCCTCCAAGGCGATGCTGATTCCCGATCAGGCGACGAGGATATACGGAGAGAACCGTTGGGCGTGGCTGGAGATCGATCCGGAGACTTATGAGACGATTGCCGTTATGGATACGGGCGAGCACGGCGGCTTTGCCGACTATCTGATGGCGCTTGAGCCTGTATCGCCTACCGGAGACGATTATTTGGTGTTTATGACGGGCGCGTTTATCGGAGTCAGCTCGTCGGTCTGGAGTGTGAGCGCCTTTTCTCTGATGCTGGACAATTACAAGCAGATTATAAGAGAGGCCAAGAAGTACACCTATGGATTGGGCAGTGTACTCAGCGATTTTATGGACAATAAAGACTTGATCAAATTGGAGTATTACCTCAGCCCGCTTAAGTTAAAAATGGCCGACGCCGAGTTCGATTATTTGGCGAAGCATTTCGAAGAAGTGCAGATCGGCAAAGAAGTGAAGGGGAGTGCGGATATCGTGAACTTCGGGAACGGCTTCAATGCCGGCGCGGCGTATTATTTCAAGCAGGCGGAGGCGGCCCAATAGACGAGAGGATGGCGGAGCCTCCCCTCCGAAGAGGAGCGATCAGCAAGCCACTACCGAAAGGAGCAATGACAATGAGTATGAAGCGTTTAAGAATGACAGGCATTCTGCTGGCCTCTATGCTGATTATCGTACTGGCGGTACATGCGAGCGTATCGGCGGCCCAGGCGAAGAAGATCAGCGTATTGTATAACGGCCAGGCGGTAACGTTTGAGGAAGCCGCCCCGGTTATGAAGGACGGACGCACGCTCGTCCCGTTCCGCAAAATGATGGAGACGCTTGGCTTCAAGGTCAAGTGGGCGAAAGAGAATGGCGCCGAGAAAGCGATCGGTACGAAAAACGGACTGGAAATCATACTGACGATCAACGATAAAACCGCGATCGTTAACGGCCGGAAGGTAGCGTTGGATGTTCCGGCGCAAGTCGTGAAAGGCAGTACGATGGTTCCGCTGCGCTTCGTATCGGAGAATAGCGGATATGACGTCGAGGTTTCGAGCAAAGGCAGCGATAGGATCATTCATATCCATGATAAGGGCAAATCGGCCGGCAACGGCGGGGAAGGTAACAATCCGAAGGGCAACGATCCGAAGGATAACGGACAGAAGGACAACAGTAGTACGGACGGGGCTGAGCCTTACGTCTTGAAAGGCGTCGTTATCGATACGGAAGGCCGTCCGATCAAGGGGGCGACGATCTACGCCGACAGCATGCTGCTGTACAACAGCAATGAAGCAGCCGTTACCGACGCCAAGGGCCGTTACCGGATTGAATTAAGCAAGATGGCGACGACCTGGAGCGCGAGCGGGCAGGCTACGATCGAATTAAACGGCGTATCGTCGCCGATTGACCTGACCCCGGACAATGATGACCCCTTCGCGGGCAATATGGGCGCGATCCGTAACTTTACGGCGCTGACGAAAACCGGAACCGTAGTGTTTCATATGGCCGATCTATGGGACCCGACGGACGTTACGCTCCCGCCGCCGGAGCGAGAGGATGTCGAGCTGACGCTGGAGCCGGTCGGACAGACCGCCGGCGGAGCGGGCAAGAAGATCGTCGGGCATGGCAAAGTGACCAACAACGGCTTCGGAATTGAAGGAGTGCCGATCGGACGTTACAAGATTACGGCCCGTCTCGTACCGGATGGGAAACCGGCGCAAACTCTGCTGGTAGGGTTGCTTCAGCAGGACGATTTCAAACCGGCGTTGACGGCCGATTTTGAGAATATTGTCGGGGCCTATTATCGCCTTGAGATCGAATTAAAGCTGCCATAATACGGGATATGCGATTAGTAAAGGGGAATGTTCGTTGAAGACGAGTAAAGCTAAGCAAGTATTAAAGTGGTCTCTGCCGCTGGGGCTGGCGCTATTATTGGCGGCTTGCGGAAGCGGATCGAACGATAAGAGAGACGGCGCGACGCCGTCCGGTTCGTCCAGTCCGATTGCTTCGGCTAGTTCCGGCCCGAGCGGCAGTCCTAGCCAAAGCGCCGATCCGGGCGCAAATGCCGGTTTCGAAATGTTCACAGACGATGCCAGCGGCGTGGAAATTCAATATCCACAGGACTGGGCGTTAAGCCATGATGTCCCGGGCGCCATCATCACTTTTATGACTGCACTCGAGGACGGCGACAAGTTTCGGGATAACGTCAGCATTTCCATGCAGGATCTCGGCGGGGAAGAGATGGATCTCGCTCAATATGTCGAGGTGACGGAAGAACAGCTGCAAGGGATAATTACGGATTTTACCCTCCTTTCGGAGGAGCAATTTGCGACGGATGACGGGCTGGATATACAAGTCATTAAGTATACGGGCAAGCAAGGGGACTTCAGTCTGACTTGGCAGCAGCTCTTGTCGATCAAGAACGGCAAAGCGTATGTTCTGACTTACCTGGCGGAAGATGATGCTTTCGACAAGTATGTCGAGACGGTCGGTCAAATGGTGGAAACGTTAGTTATCTATTAGTTTAAAAGATAATCGATAGAGAATGTTGTCGTGCATGTATCTAGCCATGCCGTTCGCTTCGCTCAAGGCACAAAACGGAATGAAATCCGTTCGCCTTGGGCGTTTTTTTGTATGCTGGAGTTACAGAGATATTCAGTACACTACAAAATCACGTGGAAGGGAGTGGGTCGCCTTTATACTGGGGGACCGCATGTATATATGTGTAGATTGCCTTTCCAAGCACAAATAAGTTCGTCACGAGCACGCAGACTTATCTTTGTTAGACAATTCGTTTATAGCTGGGCAATCAGTCCCTGCTTGCTATCTTTGTATGTTGACACCCGATTTCGCGCTCGCTGTTAACGGCCATCTATCACATTTTGGAGAACAACGACAGTTTCAAGGCTATGATTGCCTCGCAAAACTTCCAGATAAATCCATAGGTGTTATTCGTATAATCATCGAAGACGCTTTAGTGACATGGAATCCCTGATCTTGTTTGGTTTATACGATTTTTCCTACAAACGTTCGTCGTTTGAGTCTATGCCGAGTTGCTTTGTGCGGTTTTTCCTACAAACGTCCGCCGTTTAAGCCTGGTTCGAGCTGCTTTGTACGAATTTCCGACTAACTTCCCTGCGTAACCTCATGTGTGCAAATAGATCCGCCAGTTTAATGATACGTTACTAGTTTTTCCGAGTGCGGACAGAAGACGCATAGACGTCTGAGGTTGTGGAAAAATTAATACGGACTGTAACAAGCCATCAGACCATCAAACCTCCTATACACGGCACCGGGGCAGTTTGAGTTTGGGGCAGACCTGAATAAAGTTTCCATATCCTTGGCGGACTCCAATCCAATTGTCATTGCCGTTAAAGATGAGCATCTGACAGCATTGGTTAGCTTTAATGAGCTTTAAGCGCTTTAATCGCGCCTGTGCAACTAATTCCGGCTGTGTCGTTTCTAAGCTCAATGCGCTATAATAAAGTAAGTGGACTTCATCCAACTAGACATACATTCGCAGGAGGAAAGAAAACATAATGGTTACAATACAAGAAGCAGTCTCTCAAGCCCGCCCAACCTCGTACGAGATTGATCCGATTAACGTCAATCGCTGGTCGCCGCGTTCCTTCCAGGAGAAGGAAGTTCCGGAAGAAACTTTGTTCGCCGTTTTGGAAGCTGCCGGTTTTGCTCCCTCTGCGTTTAATTTCCAGCCTTGGAGATTTATCGTCGCTCGCACGCCCGAGGAGCGCGCTAATTTTCTGTCGTTCCTGGCCGAGTTCAATCAGGCTTGGTGCGCGAAAGTACCGGTGCTCATTCTGATCGTTTCCCAGACATCTTCGGAAAACGGCCCATTCCCGTCCGCTGCGTTCGATGCTGGTGCAGCTTGGGGCGCGTTGGCGCATGAAGCTGTTCGCAAAGGTCTCGTCACTCATGCGATGACCGGCTTTGATTTCGAGAAAGCTCGCCAAGTCATGAACGTTCCGGAGAATTTCGCGATTCAGGCGGCTGTTGCTCTTGGCTATCAAGGGGACAAGGACGCACTTCCTGAGATGATGGCTTCGCGCGAGGCTCCGTCTCCGCGTCGTCCGCTAGAGGAAACGGTGTTTAAAGGCGCGTTCGGACAACCGATCAAATAATAGCTTAAATAGCTGCAAAATAAATAGAGGCGCAAGGGGAGAGTATCCCCTGCGCCTCTATTTATTATTCGTCCAGCCCAAGCAGCTTCATAATTTCTCTGCGGTATGCGACGAATTCCTCACTGCTCCGATCTCTCGGTCTCGGCGCCTCGTAATGCGTCGTATGAATGATCTGTCCCGGCCTAGGGCTCATTACGTACACCTTATCGGCCAAGTAGAGCGCTTCGTCGATATCGTGGGTGATGAGCAGCATCGTCTTGCCGGTACCTTGCCAGATCCGGATCAGTTCGTTTTGCATCGTCAGACGCGTCATCGCGTCGAGCGCTCCGTACGGCTCGTCCAGCAGCAAAATGTCCGGATCCATGACAAGAGCGCGCGCAATAGCGACCCTTTGACGCATTCCTCCCGAGAGCTGGGAGGGGAAGTAGTGATTAAAGCCTTTGAGGTTGACCTTCTCCAGAACGGCGTTGATTCGCTCCATGGCTTCCGGTTTAGGCACTTTGGCGAGCTCAAGGCCGAATGCGACGTTCTTCTCCACGGTCAGCCAAGGATACAGTCCATGCTCCTGGAAGATCATCATCCGCTCGGGAGAAGGCCCGGTAATCTTCGCGCCGTTGGCGAGAACATCGCCTTCCGTGGCGGTTTCGAGGCCTGCGAGCATACGAAGAGCGGTGCTTTTGCCGCAGCCGCTCGGGCCGACGATCGCTGCAAACTCCCCCTGAGGGATTTTCAGATCGATCCGGTCGAGCACCTGCAGCGAATCAAAGCGCTTGCTGACGTTGCGCAGCTCCAATGTATGCACCTATTTTCCCTCCCCGCCGGCGATGTATCTCCAACGAAGCAGTCTCCGCTTGACTTGCTCCATTAAAATCTGATCCAGCAGCGTCGCGATGACGCCGATAACGATAATGTACAAAATAACGCCGCTCATATCCGCGATCTCGCCCGCGAACCGGATCGAGAAGCCGAGGCCGACCATGGCGCTGCCGAACATTTCCCCGGCAATGAGCGATCTCCAGGCGTTGCCGAACGCAAGCTGGCCGCCGGTCATAAAGGCGGGGAGCGTCTCCGGTAAATAAACTCTCCGCACGATCTGGCTCTTCTTGGCGCCAAGCACTCTCGCCACTTCCAGATGAGTGCGGACGACGCCCTCGGTTCCGTCCATGACTGCGATCGCCATCGGGAAAAAGCTGGCGATAATGACGATGGCGATAATCGGAACGTCGCCGAAGCCGTAAATAATCATTAGAAACGGCAGCCAAGTAATCGGAGGAATGGATTGAAGAATGGCGATAAGCCTGCGCAAATAAGAGGCAAAACCCCGGTACAGGCCGGCCAGCAGGCCGAAGACTCCACCGAGGAAGCAGGCGATCGGATATCCGATTAACAATCTGTACATGCTGGCCCCGACCGCTTTCCAGAACTTCGGCTCCGCAACGCCTTCGTACAGGCGCACAAACACGGACGGAACGGACGGAAAAATAAGGGGATTCACCCAATTACCGACCTGCAGCAGCAACAGAAGCGTTGCTACCGCGGCGGCAAAGGGCCATAGCTTTTGAATTTTGCGAATCATAGGAATGAACCCTTCAATCGTCGGTTATTGTTGCTCCTGCCAGCTGAGGTCAAGAGCGGTTTTGACATCCGGCTTCGCCTTCAAAATTTCCTGATCGACCATCATTTGTCCGACTTCGTCCATGCGGGCGATGTCTTCGTCGGTAATTTTCCAGTTGAATACCTGGGATTCGATAGAGGCTTGAATCACGGATTCGGCAGGAACGGTCGTGCCGTCGGCCTTTTTCAGCGTGTCCTCCGTAATAAAGTCGCTCGTAATAAACGATGCGGCTTTGGCGGCGTCGTTGCTCAGCATGTCGATCGCTTCCTTCTGCGCGTCAAGCATGCGATTCACCGCTTCTTTGTTGTTCTTGACGATATCGCCGGATGCGATTACGACCATGCACGGGAACGGCCACGACTGACCCACCTCGTAGATTTCCTTAACCGGATACGATTGCTTGGCGATGGAAGCGTAAGGCTCGAAGACGAAAGCTCCGTCGACTTTTCCTGCGGCCAGCGATTGAATGGCGACTGCCGGAGAAACGTGCTGCATAACGACGTCGCCGCGTTCCATACCGGCTTGCTTCCAGACGACGCCGTTCAACACGATGTCGGCGGTGCTGCCTTGCTGCTGGGAGGCTACGCTCTTGCCCTTCAGCTGCTCAATTGCGGTCACATCGCTGTTTTCTCCGACCAGCATGCTGTGATATCCCATTTGCGCTCCGCCAACAATTTTCAAGTCCGCGCCTTTGTCGAGCCAGGACAGCGCGTTCGTGAAACCGAGCACTCCGGCGTCCAGTTGGCCGCCTACGATCGCCTTGATCAGGTCGGTTCCGCTGGAAAACATGTGCATCTCGACGTCCAAGCCGTGCGATTTATAGATCCCCGCGCGGTCGGCCAAAATCGTCTGAGCATCGTCCATAACGTTCAAGTATCCGAGGCGAAGCTTGTGAGTAACCTGCTCCGACGCGCCTCCCGCGCTTGCGCTGGAGCTTGCCGCAGGCTCGCTCGTTTTGTCATTTTGTCCGCAAGCGCCCGCAACGAGCAGCGTGGACAACGCGAGGATGCCCAACCCTTTTTTCCACAAATTTAATTTCAATTTTATCTCTCCCCCGTGACAATTCATTTGATTCGGACTATAATCATTCCATACCCAAGTTGTTCAGTTGGAATAATAACTATTTTAGATTTTAGGTTTAAATGACGAGCGCGTCAATAGTTTTAATGGGAAAAGTGGAATTTAAGGGGACGTTGGTATGCTGCTGCAAACGCTGAATAGATCAGGATTAGTCTTATATTCCGGGCTTTACTTCGTGCTGTGGGCTGCTTATATGGCGCTGAAAAGTCCTTGGCCCGCGGCGATCGGAGCGGTCTCCGCGCTGCTATTCCTATTAGTAGCGTTCTTCGGGACAGGGATGAGGGAGAAGCGCAAGTCCGTTCGTTATTATCGAATATTTGCGGTCGCCTATTTGGCTGTCGCCGCGCTTGCCTTGTGGGGTCTTGCCCCCTTGTTTATGCTTGTGTTCTGCAGCGCGATCGGATTGCTCGGGTTAGCCGTTTGGCATTGGCAGGAGAAGGGCGCCGGCGGAAGGTTCATCCCGGTCGCGCTAACTGTAGCCGCGCTCTTGGCCGCTCCAGTTCCGGGGCAATATACAATTGATCCTGCGTCGCCGAGCGAGTACGCGGTACCGGGCAAGGCAGGCGTGCTGAAGGCTCCGAATACGATGAAGCGTCCCACACAGGCGGGAGAATGGGCGTTGAGCGCGGCGAGCGTCGCCGATGCTGCGCCGGCCAAGCGGCTTGCTCTGATAGAAGGGGAGGCAGGACAGGATTTCGGAGACCTGTTCCAACTGCCGTACGATATTCCGGAAACGTATTATCAATGGGAGGGTGCGGATTCCGACCCTCATGCGCTTATTAGAACTTTGGCCAAATGGAACGCGGAATCCGAGCTCGACGTGACGCAAGGACAGAAAGTGATGGGGGTAGGCACCGTTCTCCCGGATGGGCGAATCGGGATGGTCGACCGAATTGAGGCTTATACACGGTCCGCTATCGAGGAGGGGCCGGACGTTTTCTTCGTCCCTGTGGAGGCGTACCAGCAGGTTAAGGATATCTCCAAGAAGCAGTTGATCGTTCCGGTTTCGAATTTTGCCGAAGTGCTGTATTTCCTGGAGCAGCCGATCGAATTTTGGCCGCTACGCAATTTCGGATTGTTTTGCCATTAAATGGGATTTTTCGATAAGCCAGCCGGAACGATAATCGTTGATAAATGGGGCCCCAAAAACTCGCTCCTGAAACCTGAAAGGGTGAACCCGTTGCAAGATGGTTTCAGGAGCGTATGAGGCAGTCTTCGGGCTTTGATTGACCTGCGGTTTTTCCAATTGGTTGGAAAATGCTGAACTTTTACAGCTAATCTACTTGTACGCAAAAGCTACGCAGGGAAGTTAGTCGGTAAATCGTACAAAGCAGCTCGAATCAGGCTTAAACGGCGGACGTTTGTTCGTATTAAACCGTACAAAGCAGCTCGAATCAGGCTCAAACGGCGGACGTTTGTTCGAAAAACCGTACAAAGCAGCTCGAATCCGCCTTAAGCGACGGACGTTTGTTCGAAAAACCGTACAAAGCAGCTCGAATCAGGCTTAAGCGACGGACGTTTGTTCGAAAAACCGTTACTACTTAGGTACCCTGGGGGAAAGCGAAGTTGTCTTGGAAAATTGCAATGAGCGACGGAAGGACAGGAAGACCTTGTTTGCGCAATGTTGAAATAAATCCATGAGCGCGCGCAAATTGATGCGCCCCCTCCCAAGTACGGAATGAGCCGGATACTTTTTGCTTCACCTTGGTCATCCGCAAATC
>NZ_QRDZ01000061.1 GCF_003386235.1 Cohnella phaseoli | reverse complement strand
CCAGCTATTTATCGCGAAAGAATGCTGTCACAAGCAGCTTAGCAGGGATTTCTGTATGAGGGTGTTTTCAAACTGCACTTTTTTTGACAACTCCAATTTACAGGTCAGTCCATTGACTAGGCGAATACTGTTGGAACCAGATAGTATCAAAATAGGCGGTTACCTGCTGTGCATTATCTGTTACTTTATGACGAATAACTACTTCCGGGCCGTCCTGTGGTTGATCTCTTAAACGAATAGATGTTGAACTTCCGCCATCTAGATGAATC
Source organism: Cohnella phaseoli (assembly GCF_003386235.1). Classification (GTDB taxonomy): domain Bacteria; phylum Bacillota; class Bacilli; order Paenibacillales; family Paenibacillaceae; genus Cohnella; species Cohnella phaseoli. Next base: position 26,351 of record NZ_QRDZ01000061.1, on the reverse strand, counting down.
GCCATTGTACATCCCAAATCCTTCATAATTGTGCGGGCATCATAAAAGGTTATTCCATAGTTTGCATTGTTACGATTTGCATTATCAACAGCAATAGCAAGGACTACTTGCTCGGTACTTGGAATATAGCCCATCATTGTACGAGGACGCTTATCCGCAGTACCACCGACACCTTCTGCTTCTGAAGCAATTAAAGTATCATAAGCAGATTTTGTTAGTGTTTGATCAAGATGTAGGCTAATACCTCCAATTGCCCACTTAAGGTTACTAAGGGAACCTGTCAGATCTTTCGCAAGAACTGTTTTTTTGACAGAAACAATTCCGTTAGTTGTTCGGTACAAGGTACCTCTATTTCGGTCAACAGTAGAGCTTCCGTTTTTTAGGCAATTTTGAGGGTACGAGGAACTAGGACGGACAGCAGCCCCATCTTGTACAGCGATACCCAAAACATTTGCTCCATAAAACGTCCCGTTTACACCTTGTATGGAAGAGTTATAGACACTAGAGTTGCCCAGCGAGCCCACCTTAAATTCGTCGACATGTCTAATAAGTGTGTAAACTTCTGTAGAGACCCCATTAATTGTTCTCTTAAAATGTTGCCACATTTAGAATCACTCCCATTATTATTTTTTTGTCTGATCAGACGGAGAAGTTGGCCGTGTTTTTCTTCTCATAAATAAGGGAGTTTTTTTTGGTATTCTACAACTTGAATTTCAAGTTATTGAATATCTTTGTGAACAAACTCGAGAAATTCAACAATAATTTCGGATATGACTTCCTCAACTGGCAAACAAATATATTTGCTAAGATAAAGTATATCTGTTTTAAATAACTCTATAAGCTGAAGTATTGCTTTGGAATCATTATCCTTCGCGGCGTTAACAATAACTATGAATTCACTATCTTTGATAACTGCTGTATCATTTTGAGTTTCCATTTGTTCACCGCCTGCTGACTCATATTTAGTTGACGAGCGACCTCGACTTCTGTGTGGCCTTCTATGTAAATTTTTTGCAAAATTAATTTTCCGTTATTGGGCAGTTTATTCATATATTGTTCTATTAATATTTTATCATCCGACGAGTTTGTAAATGCAGTACTGGCAAATTCATACTCAGATATAGGCCGCTCTCGTTTTTTTATCTTTTTGGTTCGATATTGCAATCTCCAGCCAATCCGATAAATTTCTCTCTTATAACGCTCATACATCGTTTGTTGGTTCATGTCAATTCCCTCCCATTAAACTACATACTACAAAAAAAGTGTCTACATATAGGGAGAATAAAACAAAATTTTACAACCAAAAAAAATAAAATATCCTATAAATTCCTCTATCTAGAATTAATCGGGGTGATAATAATGATGGGGAAATTTACAGTCAAAGTCATCAGTTCAACAAATGATTTGTGGAAGTAGGGATATCTTTTGAAACTTCCGACAGCCTCATTGCGTCTAATTATTGGAGAGAGGTGTAAAATTTATGAAAAAATTAATGATTATATTAAGTTTGTGCTTGGTAGTATCCGCATGTTCGACTTCAGAAAAAAACGAAGAACAGCAGCCGAAAGCTCCTGTTGCTGAAAGCGAATCGCCCAATACGTCAATATCCCAACACAAGTTGGAGACAGCGGAACAAATTGAAGGGGAGAATCGCGAAAAGCAGAAACGCAAAGGAGAATTGGATCTTGACCATATTGAAAATGTAAACGTGAAAGGCGATCTGTTGGAGTCCGTTATGTCCCTTCTTCATGCTGTTAAAAATAAGGATAAAGATGCTAGATTGAATCTTACTTATGACCCTTCCTTTGACGAATTTTCAGCAGCAGAGCCATATATCTTAGCTGTCACAAAAATCGAGCAAGACAATTCAAGGGTCAAGGCTGTGACCGATGAATACGATCTAAAGCAGGCAGCAGAAGAGGTAACTATCGTTAAAATTTCAACTAAAACATTGGATAGCAGCTTAAAGGAAACCGTAGGTACCGGAGATTACATTTTCGTTAAAGTCGACGGGCTATGGAAAGTCTATCGTTTTCAATAAGTTATACGGATCGACCTAATCGGACGCAATAAAAGAAATTTCACCCTTTTTCCCCACGCGCTCTATATGGTTTAATTATAGGGTACATACATGGGAAAAGGAGAATGAGCATGACGCAACGAATGCGAATCGCGTTGCAGCTGACGCTGGCTGCCGCGATCGTGGGGTTGACTGCCTGCGGCGGCGGGAATAAGGAGGCGGAAACAACGCCCCCGGCTGAGACTCAGCCGCCTACCGCAAGCGCTTCCGCGACTTCGAGCGAATCCCCTTCGCCGCCTGCTGCAGCTTTCCTGGCGCCGTTAACGGGGCTGCCGGCGGAGAAGGAAGTGACGAATCGGCCGTTCGCGGTCATGATCAACAATCTTGCGCCGGCAAGGCCTCAATCGGGGATGACGCAGGCAGATGTGGTGTGGGAGCTGCTGGCCGAAGGCGGAATTACGCGGTTTGTCGCTGTGTTTCAGAGCAAGGAGTTTATCGAGCCGATCGGACCGATCCGCAGTATTCGTCCTTATTACATCCAGGTCGGAGAATTCTATGGCGGCGTGCTTGTTCACGCGGGAGCGAGCAACGACGGCTTTGCGATTTTGCAGAAGCAGAAGAAGGAGCATCTGGACGAGATTACGAATGCCGGAGCTTACTTTTACCGGGACAAGTCTCGCAAAGCGCCGCACAACGTTTATTCCACGCTCGAAAAGCTGCGCGAGGGTGCGGAGAAGCGGAAATACGGAACTACGGCTAACGTGCCCGTATTTACATTCAATGACACGCCCCCGGCTCTGGCGACCGCGACGAGCGCCGTTAACATCGACATCAAGTTTATGCTATCTAGCTACAAGGTCTCCTATGCCTACGACAGTACTAAAGGGCTGTACTATCGTTCGATCAACAACGAGCCGCACATCGACAAGAACAACAACGAGCAGCTGTCGGCTTCGAATCTGGTCGTGCTGTCCGCCAAGCACGATATTAAGGACAGCGTAGGTCGATTGGTCGTCGATCTGAACAAAGGCGGGGAAGCGATTTTGTTCCAGCAGGGCAAAGCGATTGTTTGCCAATGGGAGCGCAAGGAGGGCGACGTCATCCGGTTGATGAAGGACGGACAGGAGCTGCCGTTCTTGCCGGGCACGACTTATTATCATGTCGTACCGACCTCCAATCCGATGGACAAGCTGGTTACTTATCAATAATGCGAAGGGGCTGTTCCGGTCGTTGCGACCCGGGACGGCCCCTTTTTCCAAAGTATCGGCAATGAGCTTTTTTGTGCTTGTGAAGAGAAATTTGGTAAATACTAAGATTTGCGGTGACCTGATAGATAAATGGGGTAATAAGCAATTGTAGTTCGGTCGGGCTAGCCCGACATCCGGGTTTTCGACAACGGCAAGAGGAATATTGCGTCGAAATCAAACGAATGATAAGGTTCCGGGAGTCCAGTTTTTGTGGCATTTTGCCATAAAAAATTGAAAAGTGTCGAAAGTAAGCTGTACCCAGCCTGTCCGGCATGTGATAAAATAATTAAGTTAACGCACCGTTATCGCTGGATTAACGGAGTGTAAAATTTAGCCAGGTACATATATGGGAAAGAAGGGCTGTCCGTGTTTCGGAAAAAGGACATTTTTTTTAAGACATTGGAGGAAATGTCGGACATTATCGTGGAGACGGTCGATCATTTCGTCAATGCCGTGAATGGAGACTTCCCGGACGTCGCTGCATTCGCTCGCGAGATGAAGGAATTTGAGCATCGTGGGGACAAGTGTACGCACATTATTCTCACCGAGCTTAACAAAACGTTCATTACGCCGATCGAGCGCGAAGATATTATGGAGTTGATCAAGAAGCTGGACGACGTGCTGGACGGCATCGAGGCTTGCGCTTCTCGGTTCGAGATGTACCAGATTACGAAAGCCGATCCGTACATCCGCAAATTCGGCGATTGCCTGAAACGGAGCGCGCAGGAAATTAAATCGGCGATCTATCTGCTTAGCCAGAAGAAGCTGCTCGCGATGCAGCCGCATTGCGTCAATATCAACGAGCTGGAGAACGAAGGCGACGACCTGATGCGTCAGGGAATCAAGAATCTGTTCGTGAACGTTTCCGATCCGATCGAGCTCATCAAGCACAAGGAAATTTACGAGCGGCTGGAACAGACGACCGATTCGTGCGAGGATGTCGCGAATACGCTGCAATCCATCATTATGCGCAATTCTTGATCGGCGCAAGCGGGGACGGAATAGAATATCATGGATTATACCTTACTGATAGTTGTCATTATCGTTTTGCTGGCCTTGGGCTTTGACTTCATCAACGGGTTTCACGATACGGCCAACGCGATTGCGACGTCCGTATCGACGCGCGCCTTAACGCCGCGGAGGGCGATTATTCTCGCATCTACGATGAACCTGGTTGGAGCCTTAAGCTTTACGGGAGTCGCGAAGACGATCGGAGGCAAGATTACCGATCCGTTTAAGCTGGAGCACGGGCTGACGGTCGTCATCGCAACTCTGATTGCGGCCATAGTCTGGAATCTGATCACATGGTGGGTGGGCATTCCCTCGTCCTCTTCCCATGCGCTGATCGGAGCGCTGGCTGGAGCGGCGATCGCATCCGAAGGCTGGAGCGGGATTAACTACTCGGGCTTTTCGTCCATTTTACAGGGACTTATCCTGTCTCCATTCATCGCTTTTGGCCTTGGTTTCATTATTATGTTCGTGTTGAAGCATCTTTTCGCCAATTCCAGTCCTCATCGCGTGAACAAGCTTTTCCGCGGCGGTCAGGTGGTTACTGCGGCGTTCCAATCGTTTACGCACGGCACGAACGATGCGCAGAAGGCGATGGGTATTATCACCATGGCGCTAGTGGCCGCGAACATCCAGTCGGATCTGGAAATCGCGCTGTGGGTTAAGCTGTCCGCGGCATTGGCGATGGCGCTCGGAACCTCGTTGGGCGGCTGGAAGATCATTAAGACGATGGGGACGAAAATCTTCAAGATCGGACCGATCAACGGCTTCTCCGCCGACTTGGCTTCCGCCTCGGTTATTCTCGGCGCAACGTTGACTCATTTCCCGGTAAGTACGACCCATGCGATCACATCGTCGATTCTGGGCGTCGGCTCGGCGAAGAAGTTTTCCAGCGTCAAATGGAGTATGGCCGGCCGGATCGTGCTGACTTGGCTGATTACGATTCCGATCGTCTCCGTCGTGGCGGCGCTTATCTATTATGTATTGGCACTATTCATGCATTAAATCCGATAGCCCGAACCTGAACGTTCGAGATTGCTACAATGGAATAAAGAAGCTGTAATCTTTGTCCAGTCAGGAGGACCTTCTATGCTTGCTTATACGGAACAAGCGAAACCGACTGTCGAGCTGCTGAAGGAATTTCTCGCAGGCAATCCGACGTATGCAGGAGAGAAGTTGATTTTCTCCGGCGTCGGTCATCGCGATGTGTATAATATTAGCGCTCCGTTCCTTGATCGGGGGGAGCGAGTTATCGCCGGACGCGTAGAGGACCGCGACAAGGAGTCCTCCGAGGTGATGTTCTTCGTCGAACGTCAAGGCAAGTGGGTTCCGCGGAACGGGGCTCCGGTGTTCGCGCTTCAGGATCCGTTTTTCACCTTTATTGGCGAAGAATTGGTGTTCGGCGGGGTTGAGGTGTATTTCGACGGGGATGATCCGCATTACGTGACTTCCTGGCGTACCGTGTTTTATCGCGGCTATTCCATCGACGATCTTGTCCCTTTTGCTAAAGGACCGCTAACGATGAAGGACATTCGTCTGATCCAAAGGGATAACGGACGCATCGGCGTGTTCACTAGGCCGATGATGGTCGACGGCGCTCGCGCGTTGATCGGCTATACGGAAATCGATTCGTTGGACGGCTTGACGGAAGAGGCGATCAATGAGGCCCATATGCTGCGCCAGCAGTTTCTGCCCGACGAATGGGGCGGGGCCAACGAAGCGCATCTGCTAAAGGGCGGACTGATCGGCGTGCTGGGCCATATTGCCTGGATGGAGGAATTCAATATCCGGCACTATTACCCGATGGTTTTCGCGTTCAATCCGGAAGATTATCGCTATACGCCGATCAAGCTGATCGCGACAAGGGCGATGTTCCCGGACGGCCCGGCCAAACGGGCGGACCTGCAGGACGTCATTTTCAGCGGTGGAATTGTACGGCATGAGGATGGAACCGCCTCCCTGTATACCGGAGTCAGCGATGCCGAGGCGCACGCGATTCGAATCCCGGATCCGTTCCTGGAATATGAGAGCTAAAAAGAAGAAGAGGCTAATCCCGAGCTGAGGAAAACCGGGGAATAGCCTCTTTTAAGTTTCCGTTAACGCCGCCGTTTGGTCGGCCGCCGTTTGTTGGTCGTTCTCCGCGGCGTGGAGCGCTTGGTCGTCCTTCTGCGGGAGGGGGTCCTGCCGGTGGTGGCTGCAGCCGCCTTGCCCCCCTTGCCCATAAACAGCTTGAGCATAGGGGCGACCTGCTGCATCGTGGACATAAATTTCTGGACTTTCCCCATCGTCGAGATGACCCCTTCGATGCCTCCCATACGATCGAACATCGCTTTCAGATCGCCAATATTGGAGATGCCAAGATTGGAGAGGTTGAAGGGGAGGGCGCTTTTCGTTGCGGTAGCCGCTGCTTGTACGGGAACAACCGCATCATCTATGACGGCCGGAGGGCCGGAGAACCCGCCGTCAATGCCGGGGAAAACGTTCTGTCCGAAATCAGGACCCCAGCCATGCAGAGAGGGAGGCTGCGGATCGGTCATAGGATCACACCCTTTCTACTACCCTAATCTATGCCGGGCGGGAGCCTTCGGAATGGACGAATGCCCGCGCCCAGGGAAAATTGCTCAGGCAGAAGGCAAACATTTTACCTCTGTGATGCGTGAATACGCTAACGCTTGAACTGTCGGCCGTTACACAGTACAATGAAATCAAAGCAAGATTGAGGCGTTGCGCTTCTCGACAGGCGCTTAGGCCGCGTCGTCCAGCCCAGCGGATCGAGGAAAGGGTGCGAGCGTATGCAACTGAAGAAGCTGAACGATAAATCTATAGATCAACTTTTCGAAGCGATTCTGACGCTGAAGAGCGTGGAGGAATGCTATGTTTTTTTCGACGATCTGTGCACGGTGAACGAGATTCAATCTTTGTCTCAGAGACTTGAGGTAGCGCGGATGCTCGGCAAAGGCAACACCTACAACCAGATCGAGCTGGAGACGGGGGCGAGCACGGCGACGATCTCCCGCGTGAAGCGTTGTCTGAACTACGGCAACGACGGGTACAAGCTGGCGCTGGAACGTCTCGGGCGTTTTGGTAATGATGGGGCGGCGGAATAGAGGATTTGATCTGCGTTTAATAGGGATACGAGAACAAAAAGTTGTTTGCTCTTTAACAGGGCGGGCAGCTTTTTTTGTGGAAATTAATTTTGAAAAATTAAAAATTTTGTATTTTCATTTTTAAGAACAATCATATAAGATGCAAGTATCTTAACTGAAATTTAATTTTAGAAAGGCACGAATTTCGACCAATTATTAATCGGTTTTGACGCTCCCGGTCTCAATACGCTTTATTTAGATAGAACCTTGAAATGCGCCAATTTAATTCAAGCCTATTCAAGAACGAACCGGATTGCGGATATGGAGGATGACGGGTGGCGGATTTTCAGCAGATGATGCGGATTGGAGGTCGTGATGAAAGAAATACAATTTCTAATGTACGATGCCGATGAAAGAGTCGAGGTTCTTGTTCAGGATGAAACGATTTGGGCGACTCAGAAGGTTATTGCCCAATTGTTCGGTGTCGATAGAACATCCATTTCTCGTCATTTGAAAAATATTTTTGAGACGGGTGAGCTTGAGGAACAAGTGGTTAGTGCAGAAATTGCACATACCACTCAGCACGGTGCAATTGAAGGGAAAACCCAAACAAAACCAGTGAAATATTATAATCTGGATGCCATCATCTCAACAGGCTATCGTGTAAATTCGCAAAAGGCAACGAAGTTTCGGATATGGGCAACGGATGTCTTAAAAGAGTATATTCTAAAAGGCTTCAAAATTGATGTTGAACGTATGAAACAAGGCGAGAATGCTTTTGGCAAGGATTATTTTCGTGAATTGCTTGAAACGGTTCGTTCCATTCGAGCAAGTGAACGACGGATATGGCAACAAATATCAGATGTTTTTGCGGAAATTTCATATGATTATGATCGGAACGCAGAGATCACCAAGAAGTTTTATGCGACAGTGCAAAACAAGTTTCATTATGCGATTACTGGCAAAACTGCTGCGGAAATTGTATATGATAGTGCCGATAAAGACAAAGAATACATGGGGCTTACTTCTTGGAAGAACTCTCCCGATGGGCGAATTCTACAATCCGACGTCGTCGTTGCGAAAAATTATTTGACGGCAAAGGAAATTCGCAGCTTGGAGCGTAACGTCTCCGCTTATTTTGACTATGTAGAGCGTCTGCTCGAAGATGAAGTTTTATTGGGCATGCAGGACTTTGCGACAAGTATTGATGAATTCCTGAAATTCAACCGCTATGAAATCTTGGACGGGAATGGACGTATTGCACAGAGCACAGCTAAGGAAAAGGCAATCGGCGAGTATAAAGAATTCAATAAGCATCAAAAAATAGTCTCAGATTTCGATAGAGAAATCAAGAAGCTACAGGGAGAGCAGAAATGAGCGAAAATAAAGAGAATGTTCCTAAGGTAAGGTTTCCTGGGTTTTATGGGGCGTGGGAGGCTCGGAGGTTGGGGGAGCTATACACGGAGAGAAACAAACGAGGGAATGATTCGTTACAGATACTTTCTGTTTCCATCCATCATGGTACTTAGAACGAAGAATTGGACAGTAAGGCTTTAGGAAATTACAGCTTTCTTCACCCAACTCGACAACCTCATCACCCTTCATCAGCGTAAGTTAAGGCCAATGATGAGGGTTAGCTTAAGCCAGATAATGAACGCATGACGATATCGATGTCTTTATTTTCAAGTTTTTGGATGATGTGGAGGTATGTTTTCTGAGTCGTGGTCATGCTCGCATGTCCAAGCCGTCGTGCCACACTCGCAATGGAGACACCTGCAAACAATAGAAGCGATACATGTGTGTGCCGCAAGCCGTGGATTGAAATGTTGGGTACTTGGCTTTCTCGCATAAGCGAGTCAAGTGAGGGACTAATTTGACCAACCATTGATGCGTCATCAAATATTTAGCCATTGTAACTCACCGTATGGCCCCTTCTTTGTAAACCGTAATCCAGCGTTTGTAGTAAACGTGAAACAGTTCGTCTTTAATCGGGTGTTCTGACATGATGATTTCCTCCCTGTGATTTACTCACTTACGGCTCACGCGCATCTACAATTCGTTGGGCTTATATAGGGGCCCAAGCTCCATTGTGAAGGCGGGGAGGAGGAGGAGGCTCTAAAGCCAGCTATTGTGCGATTTCGTCGATCTATGCTGGTGAGAGTGAGCGTTCAAGACGAAGTAGAGCAGCGAGAAGAGATTCTTCTCCGGCAATGTGTGGCCAGATCGCAAACAACTCAATCCAAACGGACTTTTGTACCCGAGGGAGAGGCTCAGCCTGGCCTTGGCATAGTAACAGAGACCGAAGTTGAGCTTCCTGCCGAATTCGACGCTTCTCCCATCTACGAAGCCAGCGCCATAATTTTTTTTCGGCGTAGCTGCCTCCGGTCGCGCTTAGCGGCTCTTCGGCGATCTCGGTTAGGCTTCGCTGCTCGCAGCTTTGGAGGATGACTTCTTCTTTGATGTCCACAGCCGTCTGGTGATGCGTCTCGGCAAAGTCGGGCAGCAGGCTCATCGTTTTGTTGCAGACAGGGCAGACAACCCGGAGCACCGGAATCGTCTACCGTTGCATGCGCGTAAACACTGTCCGCCAGAACTGGCCATGGCGATGAGGACGCCGATTGGAGGAGCAATGCCCACAGCGTTGGGGGCGCTTTCCCCCCGGCAATCCCTCTTCAATTTGCTTCAAATAAGCTTTTATCACGATAGAGACATCCATTACGCGCCTCTCCTCTGATTATCGACAAGTTCCACCCGCGCTGCCGTCAATTATAGACGCTTCGTACTGTCACCGTACATATAAAGATGCCTAAAATCATATTGCTAGCACCAAAAAAAGTAAGCTATGCTAGAGGAAGCTTATTCCAATTCAGCATCGGCGCAATCGGGGGAGAATTTATGCGCTTCTGGCAGTCTGTCCGCTTCAAGATCGTCGTCGGCTTTTTTCTGGTGCTGCTGCCTATTGCCGCCTTCGTTATCTACAACAATCTGTATGCAATACGCGTCGTAAAGGAGCAGGTCTCGTCCCATTACAACATTATGCTGACCGAGTATGTGCGCAACAACGACAAGAGTCTGCTCGACTACTATCATTACTTGATCAATCTGGAGCGGGAGCAGGAGATTCAAGCTTTGCCGCTGCTGGAGACGTCGAGCGACGAGTACACGCTGTCCAAAACCCGGCTGCACGAGAAGCTGGCGATCGATTCAATTTTTTACAGCTCGCTGATCGATACTTTTTTTGTCTACTCGGATAAGGCCGGAGAGCTCGTATATGCAACGCAATACGTATACAATTCACTGGAGAAGCTCGACCTCCTGTCGGCCTGGGCGAAGGAGAACGTGCCGAAGGGCGTTCCCGATCAAGAGCGCCAGTGGGAGCTGATGAGAATCGCCGGGCAGACATTCCTGATGAAGACGCACGACCTCGGCTTCAAAATAATCTCCGGAGCGCTTGTCCAGGCGGAGGCGCTGCAGAGCGTCATGAACAACTTCGACGTCGGTCAGGACGGTTCGGCTTTCTTGCTGGATTCCGGCGGCAACGTTCTTACGGAGGTCGAGTATGCGCCGCTTAAGGACGCCGGCTTTATGGCCAAGCTCAAGGACCTGAACGGAGTGGAAACCGGGCTCGTCTATAACGGCCAATCGTATATCGTTCTGTCTCAGCCGTCCCAATACGCCGACGTTCGTTATACGCTGGTGATGAATGAATCTTATATTCTGAAAAATCTCCCGTTTTTCCAAAAGGTGCTCAACTTCTGGATGCCGCTGGCGCTGGCGATTATTCTGTCGATCTATTTGCTATTCCTTCAGCGGGTCATGTTCCAGCCGTTCGTGCGCCTGATCCGCGGCATGCGCAAGCTGGGCCAGGGGCAGTTCGACACCCGTCTGCCGGCGCTCGCCGCCAGCAGCGAGTTCAGCTTCTTGTCGGGAACGTTCAACAAGATGGCCGAACAGATCGAGAGTCTGAAGATCGACGTCTATGAGGAGCAGCTGCGGCTGCAACGGGCGGAGTATAAGCATCTGCAAATTCAGATCAATCCTCATTTCTATATGAATAGCCTAAATATTATCTACAATCTGGCCGCTTTGAAGGATTTCAAGACGGTGCAGAAGCTGTCGCTGCATTTGGCCGATTATTTTCGGTTTCTGATGCTTGGACATCGAGCTGTCGTCCGGCTTGAGGATGAAATTCGTCATATCGAGCACTATCTGGAAATCCAGAAAATCCGTTACGTCTCCAAGCTGGAATACGAGATCGACGTACCCGAGGAGTACATGAGTTGGGAGATTGCCCCGCTGATGCTGCAGCCCTTCATTGAGAACAGCGTCATTCACGGATTAAATAAGCGCAAGCAAGACGGCACGCCATTTCGAATTGTCATCCGCTGCGAGGACGATGACGATGACGACGAGTCGGGGACGTATGCGCTGTTGCGGATCGAAGACAACGGACCGGGCTTTCCGGAGACGATGCTTGCGGAGCTGAACGGTTCGGCCTATGTCGCGCAAACCGTCTCCAATCATCTGGGCATCTGGAACGTGCTGCGCCGTTTCAAAATGCTGTTCGGAGGCAAGGGCGCCATCGTATTCGGCAACGGAGAGAAGAACGGGGCCTGCGTGCTGGTGAAGCTGCCGAGGGAGCGGGACACTTCGTTCGAGCTTGAGGAGAAGAACACCGCCGCCGCGGCGAAGGAGGAGGAGTCCGATGCTGACAATGCTGGTCGTTGACGACGAGCTGTACGCTTTGAAGGGCATTACCCAAGGGATCGATTGGAGCGACCTGCCGATCGGAACGATTCTCGAAGCGGAGAGCGTTGCCGAGGCGAAGGCCCATATCGAGCGGCAGACGGTAGACCTGCTGATCTCCGATATTGAGATGCCGGAAGCTAACGGCCTAGAGCTGCTCCGCTATATTCGCGAAGCGAGCCCGCAGACGCTGACGGTGTTCTTAACCGGGCACGCCCGATTCGAATATGCGCAAGAAGCGCTGCATATGGGCTGTTTCGATTACGTGCTGAAGCCGATCGACCACGATGTGCTGAAGGGCATTGTCGCCCGGGCAATCGAGGAGGTAGAGCGCCGCAGAGAGCAGGCCGACTTCGAGAAGAAGCTGGACGACTATCGTCGCCAATGGGTCAGTCAGCTGCCGATTCTGGTCGACCGCTTCTGGCGCGAGCTGCTGGAGGGGCGATTCGGTCGGTCGTCCGATCGGCTTGACCGGGAGTTTGCTCAGCTCGACATTCCGCTGACGGCGGAGAAGGGGCGGGTACTGCCGATTCTGCTTAGCGTGGAGCAGTGGGACGTCGAGCTGGATTCCCGCGATGAGAGCATTATGGAGTATGCGCTGCGCAAAGCGGCGGCGGAGACGATCATGGGGGAGAGAGCCGGAACGGTGGTGCAAGACCCCGGGGAGTTCAGTCTGGGCCTCCTGTACTTAGGCGAATCGGACACTCCCGATCGGCAGGCGCTGATGGGAAGATGCCGGCAGTTCGTGCAGGCTTGCCGCGATTATTTTCATTGTCGCGTATCCTGCTATATCGGAAGTGTGGTTAGCGTGGGGGAGGTGCCGGCCGCCGTTGAGCGGTTGCTGCAGCTTGAACGCGCCAACGTCACCGCTTCGCAGGTCGTGATCGATGCTGCCGTTGGTGGTGAGGAGGCCCAGGGAGGGCAGTCGATTGCTTTGCCTTCTTTTCTGGAATGGGGCACATTGCTGGACAACGGCCGTCAAGACGAGCTGGTCCGGGCGATCGAGGCGACGACCGATCAATTCGCGCGGGAGGCCGCGGGAAGGGAGACGCTGGAGCTGTTCCGCTACGGGCTGCTTCATCTGCTCTATCAAGCCGCTTTCCGAGCCGGGGTATCGATCTATGAGGCGCTGGACCCGTCGGATCTGGGAGACTCCCAGGCGATCCGATCGCCGCTAGCGCTGAAAACGTGGTCGGTGCGCGTCGTGCGCAAATGCGCGGAGGCGTTCCAGGACAAGATGAGAGATTCGTCGGCTATTGTGGCGAAGGTGCAGTCGTTTATTCAGGACAATCTGCAAGCGGAATTGAATCGCGACGATATCGCCCGCTCGGTATTTCGTAATCCGGCCTACGTGTCCCGGCTGTTCCGCAAGGAAACCGGACTGTCCCTCACCGACTACATTACACAGTGCCGGATCGAGAGGGCCAAGCGGCTGCTGGCGGAGACGAACGACAAGATTAGCCGGATCGCCGAGGATTTAAGCTATGTGCACTTCTCCTATTTCGCCAAGCTGTTCAAGAAGATGACGGGGCTGTCCCCGCAGGAATATCGCAAGAAGCACCAGATTATGCGTTAAGCGCATCCCCCGCGTCTGTCCGACGACTCGCTGTTACTGGCGAATCCGGACGGCGCGGGGGATTTTTGTTTTAACTGGCTCTATCGTCTCCGCAGAATTGCTTGATCGATATAAAGAAGGGGGAGCTCCTGGAGACCTAATCATACCCACAACACATCCGGATTTCCAGTAGCTGCCCATATATTCATCGAAGACGCTTTAGAGACATACACCCCTTTGGTTTTGAGCGCTTTGTACGGCTTTCTGTATAAACGTCCGTCGTTTACGCCTTGAGTCACTTTGTGCGATTTTCCGTACAAACGTCCGTCGTTAGAGCCTGATCCGAGTTACTCTGTACGATTTTTCGTATAAACGCCCCCCATTTGAGCCCGGTCCGAGCTGCTTTGTACGATTTTCCATACAAACGTCCGCCATTTGACCCTGATCCGAGTTACTTGCTCTGTACGCGACTTTTCGAACAAACGTCCGTCGTTTACGCCTTGAGTCACTTTGTGCGATTTTCCGTACAAACGTTCGTCATTTGGGCCTGATCCGAGTTGCTCTGTACGATTTTTCGTACAAACGCCTCCCATTTGGGCCTGATCCGAGCTGCTCTGTACGATTTTTCGTACAAACGCCCGCCATTTGAGCCTGGTCCGAGCTGCTTTGTACGATTTTCCAGCTAACTTCCCTCGTGGAGGTTTCTTCGTAGGGCGTAAACTCACGTGTGCAATAGGGGCGCCGCAAAAATAGACAGCCTGGGCCATTGCGAAGCTTTTTCCGCGTCGAAAAGTCACTAAAGTGCTATGTAGGTCATGTCAGTAGATAGATGGGGGAGGACGGCGCGCGCTAAAATGAGGACACAAACAAAGATTGCCAATAAGCATAAAGGATTGTGATAGGGATGGAGCAAGCTTCCGCAGCTGCGCAAACGCCGCCGACAAGGCCGGCTCTGCGCAAGAAGCCGGCAAGGCTTGGGCGGGGACATTTTCGCCGATTCGGCGCCTTCTACGTGATGATGGCCCCGACGATCGTGTTTCTGCTCATCAACAACTATATTCCGATGGTGGGCTCTCTAATCGCCTTCAAGAACATCAAGTTCGCACCCGGAGAGACGCTGTTCGAGAGTTTCCTGCGCAGCCCCTGGGTCGGCCTGTTCAACTTCGAATTTCTGTTCAAGACGTCGGACGCCTGGCTCATTACGAGAAATACGGTGCTGTACAATGCGGTGTTTATCGTACTGAATACGGTCATCGGCATCGCGTTCGCGATCATGTTCAACTCAATGAAGAACCGCTTTCTGGCCAAGTTCCATCAGACGACGATGTTTCTTCCGTTTTTTATGTCGATGGTCATTGTGAGCTATCTGGTGTATGCCTTCCTGAACAACGAGCTCGGGCTGATGAACAAGGTGATCCTCCCGCTGTTCGGCGCGAATGCGGTCGAATGGTATAGCGATCCGAAATGGTGGCCGCTCATTCTGCCGCTGGTCAACACCTGGAAGGGGATCGGCTATTACGCGATTATCTTCATGGCGGCGATCATCGGCATCGACGACGAATATTACGAGGCGGCGACGATAGACGGAGCCTCCAAATGGAAGCAGATTACCGCAATTACGATCCCGCTGATCCGTCCGGTTATTATCGTTATGGTGCTGCTGCAGGTGGGGAGAATTTTCAACGCGGATTTCGGTCTGTTCTGGCAAGTGACCCGCAACGCCGGGGCGATCTACGATACGACGCGCGTTATCGATACGTATGTGTACCAGAGCTTTATCAACGCAGGGGATATCGGCATGTCGTCGGCGGCCGGACTATATCAAGCCGTGGTTGGATTCTTGCTCGTGTTTACGGCCAACCTGGTCATCCGCAAAATCAGCAAAGACGATGCCCTGTTCTAGAAAGCATTAGGAGGATTCCATATGGCACAAGCGGCCGCACAGTCTGATCTTAAGCTGGCCAAGCAAGTCTCGGGAGGCGCGAATTTCGCGATCAATTCGTTCTTCTGGATCTACACGTTTCTATGCGTGTTTCCGCTTATCGTTGTCGTCATCGCCTCGTTCACGGACGAGAATACGATTCTGATTAACGGCTACAGTCTCCTTCCGGAAAAATGGAGCCTGGGCGCATACGATTTTCTGCTCAAGGATTGGCAGGCGATTGTGAAGTCGTACGGGTTTTCGATACTGTTGACGGTGCTCGGTACAGTGATCGGTCTGGCGATGATGGCGCTGTACGCGTTTCCCATCTCACGTAAGGATTATCCGCATCGTAACTTTTTCTCCTTCTTCATGTTCTTCACGATCTTGTTTAACGGCGGACTTGTACCCTTCTATCTGGTCTATACGCAGGGGCTTCATCTTCAGAACACGCTGCTCGTGCTCATGATGCCCTATTTTATAAGCGGATTTTTCGTTCTGCTCATTCGTACGTTTTTCTCCAATTCGATTCCGAAGGAGCTGTACGAATCGGCGAAGATCGACGGAGCGGGGGAGTGGCGCATCTTCTTCACGGTCGTGCTGCCGCTGTCGCTGCCGGTGCTCGCAACGGTCGGGCTGTTTACGACGCTGACGTATTGGAACGACTGGTTTCTCAGCTTGCTGTTCATTACCGATTCCGAATCGGTCGTCAGCATTCAGTTCCGGATGTACAAGACGCTGCTCGACATCCAGTATCTGAGCGCGAACGCTGCGGCTTATTCGGCTCTTGCGGCGAACGATCCGAACTTCACAATGCCGGGAGAAACGGCTCGGATGGCGATGGCGGTTGTCGGGATCGGACCGATAATATTCGCTTATCCGTTCTTCCAAAGGTATTTTGTGGCAGGATTAACAGTGGGTGCTGTCAAAGGTTAGAGGCGGGATTGGCAACTGTACGGCTTCTACCGGTTTACCGGCCGGTTAAGCATAAATTTCAATGATTAAGAAAAGGGAGGCACCACCATGTTCAGAATGAGCAAGCCTTGGGCGCTGATGCTCGCGTTAGTGATGATGTTGTCCGTCGTTCTTGCAGGCTGCAGCGGCGGTAACAACAATAAGGAAGGCTCCGCGTCGCCGTCCGCTTCCTCTGCGGCTCCTTCGGAGTCGGCAGCTCCGTCGGAATCTGCTGCGCCGTCCGAGTCTGCGGCCGCGTCCGAAGGCATCGATGTCAGCAAGCTGGAGCCCGTCGAATTGACCTTGTACTTCCCGGGAACGCCGCCGAAGGACGAGAAGAAGGTCGAAGAGAAGATCAACGAATACTTGAAAACAAAGATTAACGCTTCGCTGGACATTCGTATGCTCGACTGGGGACAATACGATCAGAAAATGAACCTGTACGTCTCCGGACGGGAAGTGATGGACATCATTTTCACGGCGGCCTGGAACGGTCATGCGACCAATGTGGGCAAAGGCGCTTACCTGGCGCTGAACGAAGGGCTGCTGGACGAATACGGCAAGGGTATCAAGAGCGTCGTCTCCCAGGCGATTCTGGACGGCGCGCAAATTAACGGCAAAAACTACGGCGTTCCTGCACTGAAGGAAATGGCGGAGCAAGGCGGCATTCTGTTCCGCACGGATATCGCTGATGAGCTGGGGCTGACGGAGAAAATTCAGGCGGTGAAATCGCCGGCCGATCTGATTCCGATTCTGGAGGAAGTGAAGGCGAAGAAGCCGGACTGGACGCCGCTGTACGTGAAGGACGGAGAAAATCTGAATTCCCACTACATGAACAAGTTCGACTTCTTCGGCGACACGAAGCTGGAAGGCGTCGTACTGAAGGACGGCACCGACACGACGATCAAGCCGGCGATGGAGTATCCGGTGTATAAGGATTATTTGAACATCGCTCGCGAAATGTTCACGAAAAAGCTGGTTAATTCCGATGCCGCAACTTCGCAGCTGTCGCCTACGGACGCTTTGAAGAAGGGCAACGTCTTTATGGTCGTCTCTCCGCTTAAACCGGGCAAAGACGCCGAGATGGCCGCTGCGGCCAACCTGCCAGGCAAAATCGGGCAAGTCGGCATCACATCGATTACGACTTCCACGGGCGAGACGACGGGCTCGATGCTCGCAATTTCCTCGACATCGAAAAATCCGGAGCGCGCGATGATGTTCATCGACCTGCTCTATACGGATAAGTACCTGAACAACCTGATCAACTTCGGCATCGAAGGCGAGCACTACACGCTGAACGGCGAAATTATGTCCGACGCTCCGGGCAAGGCGAACTATATCGCGGGCTCCTCGACATGGATGCTCGGCAACCAATTCCTGAACTATATCTGGGATACGGAAGCGGTAGACAAATGGGATCAATTCAAGAAGTTTAACGAAGGCTCAATCAACTCCCCGGCGCTCGGCTTTACGTTCGATGCGGAGCCGGTCAAGACCCAGGTTGCAGCGCTCAAAAACGTGCAGTCGCAATACGCCCCGGGTCTTGAGACGGGAGGAGTTGACCCGGCGAAGGTTGACGAGTACTACAACAAATTGAAGCAAAACGGACTGGACGACGTTATCGCCGAGAAACAGAAGCAGTTGGACGCTTTCTTAGCTTCCAGATAAATTCGTATAAAATTTTCATGCAGCCGTCAGGGAGCTTCCCTGACGGTTTATTTTTAACTGTGGAGGAGATTAGGATAATTACAATTTTGAAATATTCGTTTCTTTCTGTGGAATAATCGTTTATACATTAGGAAAGGGTTTGATTTAAGGCCTGACCGAGACAACTGCATCGGGGCAGGAAGGGAGAGAAGGTAATGATTCGGCGAAATCAAGCGATTAAAATCATTCCGGCTGTCGCCGCGGCATTCGCGCTTGCGGCTTGTACCGGAGGGGACGAAACGCCGGTTTCGCCTCCGCCGTCGGGGATAAGCTCACCCGGGAGCGGAGGAAGCGTCACCGAGACCCCACCGCCAGTCGAGTCGTCCGCGGCTCCGGAGCAGAGCTTCCCGACGGAACGTCCGCAGACCGATAGCTTCGAGCTGATGACGGCGGATGGGTATCAGCAGAAAACCGCGACATTGCAGCAAGGGGAGGGATTCTCCTTGTACGTATTCGAGGGATTCAGCTTTGACGCGGCATCTGGTCGGCTAACTCTGACGGACAACACGGATTATTACGTCGATATCGAGCGGCTGTCAGCGAACGACGACTTGGAGTCCGTTCGCAAGTCCGCCGAGCAAGAGCTGAAGAAGTTCGGCACTGTCTCCGAGCATAGCGGCGAGCTTGTAGAGCATCCGCTAGGCTATGCCGAGCTGTATCTTCAGTCCACGGGCGAGGACGGAATACGGGACTATATCGTCTGGGAAGCGGAGGAAGGCGATCGCTATCTGTTCCGCCTTCGCAATCCGAAAGGGGAGGAAGCTTCGGCTTTCGCAGGCCCGACATGGATTACGCTATCCACCGTTCGGGGAGAATAAGAGCAGGCGGCCGCAAGCTAAGCCGGCCCGTTCGTTGCCAATGCGGCGACAGACGGGCCGGCTTTCTCGTCTACGTTGACATTGGCTTAACGTTTAGATAGCATGGATAGAAAGGCATTGCATCGCAGAGAAAGGGGCAGCTCTTAGACTTGGAGAAGAGAGGCTTACTGGTAATTAGTCACGGCTCCAGAGAACACGGCTGGATTGCCCTGGTGGATGAGACGATAGAGGCCGTTCGCTCGCAGTTGGGAACGGAGCTGGTCGTGGAAGCTGTGTTTCTTGAACTGGTGGATGGACGGCTTATTCAGGATGGAATTAACCGGCTGCTCGCGGAAGGCGTAACGGAGGCGTTGGTCCTTCCGTTGTTCGTGTCGTCGGGAAGCACTCATGTGGACGAGATCGGCTGGGCGCTCGGAGTATATCCGGAGGCACGGACTGCAACTGAATTGGAGCCGTTCGAGCTTGGCGGGCTGTGCATCAATTACGGGCAACCGATGGGAGAAGCCGCGGAGATCGACAGCATCGTGCTCGATCGGTTAATGAGGCTGTCGGAAGAGCCTTCCGAGGAACAGGTGCTGCTGATCGGACACGGAAGCGAAGAGGCCGGCTTCCGCGAGAGCTGGGAGCGGGAATTGTCCGGGATCGCGGAACGGGTCAGAGTGCGAGCGGGATTTCATGCCGCTTCGATAGCGTTACTACTGCCTAGCCAAGTCGCCGAACGGATCGATACGATCAGACGCGATCGGCCCGACCTCCGAATATTGGCGGTCGGGTTATTCTTAAGCGAGGGTTATTTTACGAAGACGGTGATTCCCCGCCATCTGGCAAGCTCAGGCGGGCTTGAAGTATGCCGTTATGACGGCGCGGCACTGATGCCGCACCCGCAGGTTGCCGCTTGGGTCGTTCGGCAGGCTCGGGAGTGGTTGGAAATCCGGGAACGCGGCCTGGAACGGGAAGTCGGCAACTAGACGTACAGATAAGTACATATACATAGGTACAAGGGCAAGGCAAAACGGATACGGGAAAATAGGGTAGGGAAAATGAGAGGGGATCCTGTTGGATATCATTCGGGCACGATTAATCTATAATCCGACCTCCGGCCGGGAGGAGGCTAAGCGCAAGCTGGGCGCGATCCTGCAGCGCTTGGAGAAAGGCGGCGTGGAGACGTCCTGCCACGCGACGGAAGGCAAGGGAGACGCAATTCGGGCTGCCGTCGAGGCGTCGGAGCGCGGTTTTGACATGGTCATTTCCGCTGGCGGCGACGGAACGCTCAATGAAGTGGTGAACGGCTTGTCGATGTGCGAGCGCAGGCCGTCGCTGGGCATTCTTCCGCTGGGCACGACGAACGACTTCGCGCGAGCACATGGCATTCCGCGGAAATGGGAGGATGCTTGCGATCTGATTACGCGGCGCTACACGAAGCCGGTCGACGTCGGGCAAGCGAACGACCGTTACTTCATTAACATTGCCGGCGGCGGTTCGTTAACCGAGCTGACGTACGAGGTTCCAAGCAAGCTGAAGACGATGGTCGGACAGCTGGCCTATTATATGAAGGGATTGGAGAAGATCACGCGTCTCCATCCGACTCGCATGCAGATCAGGGCCGAGGGCATCGGCGAGTTCGACGAGGAGTTTATGCTGTTCCTGATCGCCAACAGCAACTCCGTTGCGGGCTTCGACCGTCTGGCTCCGCACGCAAGCACCTGCGACGGCGTATTTGACGTGCTCGCTCTGCGCAAATGCAACCTGCCGGAGTTTATTCGCCTTGCGACGATCGTTCTGCGCGGGGAAGAGATTTTGGAAGACCCGCACATCATCCATTTCCAGACGAACCGAGTCGAGGTGGATTCGGACGATCGCGTGCAGCTGAACGTGGACGGCGAGTTCGGCGGCACGCTTCCTTGCTCGTTTAATCTGCTTCCCGCGCACCTCAACGTCATCATGGACGAGTCCGGAGAATCCTCCTACAGCAAGCACGGCGCAGGACGGGCGCTTCAGCTATGAGGAGCGGGGGGGAGGGCAGCGGGATTCATTCTGAGCGTAACGGGAAGAGAAGAGGAAATGAGATGAATTCGGAGCGTAGCGGCAAAGGGAGCGGGATGTCGACGCACCCAACAGGTGATCGTAGAGGCAAAGAAAATGATCGCTCAAGGAGCGGAACGTCGGGGAAGAATGGGCTTGGCGGCAAGGGCAACGGAGCCAGAGGCAGGCGCATTGACGATCGCGGTGGTAGAAGTAGTGGGACCAGAGGGAGCGGGTCGCGGACTCCACCTTTGGCGCTTGCCGGTGTTCCGGTTCAGGTTGGACAGCGGATCGAGAGCGATATCGTCGGACTGACGCATGACGGAGAAGGGGTTGGCCGAGTAGAGGGCTATACCCTTTTTGTTCGTGGTGCGCTGCCCGGAGAACGGGTGCGTGTTGAGGTGCTGAGCATCGGCAAATCGTTCGGCCGCGCTCAGATGACGGAGATTGTGAATCGAGGCACGGGAGGACGCGTTGAACCGCCTTGTCCAATCCACGATACATGCGGCGGCTGCCAGCTTCAGCATCTGGACTATCAGGAGCAGCTTAAGTGGAAGCGACAGCATGTTGTCGATAATTTGCAGCGGATCGGGAAGCTTCAAGTGGCGGGGGATCAATCAGGAGCAGGTACAGCGGCTTTAGGCGATCGCTCGGCTGTTATCGTGCATCCGACCATCGGCATGGACGAGCCTTGGCGCTACCGGAATAAAGCTCAGGTTCCAATCGGCCATGGCGAAGGTGGCTTGATCGGAGGCTTCTATGAGATGGGGAGCCACGATATCGTTGAGATGGATTCGTGCCTCATCCAACAGGAAGAGAACGAAGAGACGGTCCGGGCTGTTAAGGAAGCTGCGCGAATGCTGGCAATATCCCCGTACAACCGGGCGACAGGACGCGGTCTGCTGCGGCATGTCGTTGTGCGCCATGCGCGTACGACCGGGCAGCGCATGGTTGTGTTAGTTACCAACGGGTTCGATATCCCTCACGCTCAGGAGTTTGTCGAGTTAATCCGGGAGCGGGTTCCCGGAATCGCAAGCATCTGCCAAAACATCCAGACGGCCGAGACCCCCGTCGTTTTCGGAGATGAAACCCGCACCATGTGGGGTGAGGACGTCATCTACGACGAAATCGACGGTATCCAATTCGCCATTTCGCCTCGTTCGTTCTTTCAGGTCAATCCTGAGCAGACGGTTCGACTATATGGCAAAGCGGTAGAATATGCAGGGCTAACCGGAAAAGAAACCGTCATCGACGCCTATTGTGGCATCGGCACGATCTCCTTGTTCCTCGCAAGACATGCCGATCGCGTATTCGGCGTAGAGATCGTTCCAGAAGCGATCGAGGATGCTCGCAGGAACGCTACGATCAACGGAATGAATAACGTGGAGTTTGAGGTTGGTGCATCCGAAGTCGTCATGCCCCGATGGCAAAAGGCAGGCATTACGCCGGACGTCATTGTCGTTGATCCTCCTCGTAAAGGGTGCGACCCTGCGCTGATTGGGACCATGCTGGAGCTGAAACCGGAAAGGATTGTCTACGTTTCGTGTAACCCTTCAACCTTGGCACGGGATTTGCGGTTGTTGGAGGATGGGGGGTATAGAGCGCTGGAGGTTCAGCCGGTGGATATGTTTCCGCATACGGGGCATGTTGAATGCGTAGTGTCATTACATCGAAGACCTTCTAATAAAGTCGACTTTATCACATAAAGATGAAGTTGATTGATTATCATAATAATGATAAAGTATTGTTAGGAGGTGGGTGCATTGCCGCATATTAGACCTGTATCCGATTTGCGAAATCATTTCGCCGAAATATCAAAAATTGTTCACGAGACCCTGGAACCCGTATTTCTTACGAAAAACGGACACGGGGATATGGTTGTTATGAGCATTGAGCAGTATGAAAATATACAGTACAACAACGAGATTTTTGCAAAGCTGAAAGAGGCTGAAATCGAAGCAAATAGCTCTGATGTTCGTTTTAGCCACGATGAAGTGTTTAAGCAATTAAGACAGCGTTTACGTAAGGAAGAAAAAGGATGAATATATTAAACTGGGGGCTTTGCCTCCAGTTTGTTTGATTTCCTTGACGTCCAATTTGTCCCATGTTATATTTTGGGCATGACTACACATTTTTTTCGATAGGTTAAAAAGGTATGGGAATACCTAAATGGTGAGGTGGTTATGTAGTGAACGATAGGGATGCCGAAATGAATAAACTTATTTTGACCTGCCTTGATGAGTTAAAGGGGCTTTACACTAGTGAACAATCAAATCTTATTTTATTGGTTGCAGCATCAATCTACTATTTAAATAAACTTGAGCCAAGCATCGAGAATGATGTACAGTGGGGTCGCATTTTTCAAAGGAGTTCGAGTGTAGAATGGTTTGATAGTAGAATGAAACAACTGGAGTGGGAAAATGAACAACTTAAGGGAATTTTCACGGGGCTTGTCTCTTCATTCCTTCATTTTTCGAATAGCTCTACTTATCGAGCATTGGAAAATGTAATAAAAAAGTTGTACCATTTTCAATTCGTGAATCACGATGAAATGGCGCAGTTTATTAACTTGCTGGCTTTTAACTTTGGCGGCGATGAGAGAATTCATGAAACGCCGGCATCGATAACTAATCTGTCCCTCGAGCTAATCCATCTTGAAAACATTCAGTCATTTGCCGATTTCTGTTCCGGAATTTCAAGTGTTTATCTAGAAATTTTTCACCGTTTGAAAACTTCGGGAAAGAACAAACTTATATCCTACTATGGTGAAGAGATAAACATAACGTCCTATTTAATTTCTAAGTTGTTGATGATTATAAACCGAATCCCTGATTTCAAGATTGTTAATAAAGATGTATTAGACTTTGCAAGTACAGAGGGCCAGAGTCGCACGTTTGATTTTATTTTCTCAGATGCTCCTTTTGGCGCTGACTGGAATCCGGAGAATGCGAAGAACGATCCGAGGTACGAACATGGCATTCCCCCTAAATCGTCGGCTGATTGGGCTTTTTATCAGAATGTTTTGTACCATCTGAATTCTAACGGTAAAGCCATTGTTGTGGGAACAAAGGGAACGTTGGTAAGAAGCACTGAAGCTTACATTAGGAAATCAATCATTGAGAAGGATCTAATCGAAGCCGTCATCACATTGCCGGAAAATCTTTACTCTAAAACTGGCATTGGTACAGAGTTGATCGTTTTCAATATGAAGAAACCTGAAAATAGACTTGGCCGAATATTGTTTATAGATGCTGGGGGCTATTCTTGTAGAATCAACCGAAATCAACATGGGATTACTGAGGAAGGTCTTTCCAAAATCATCGATACTTACTGGAACGGCATGGAAGAGGAGCGGTTTTGTAGGCTAATAGACATCGAAAAAATCAAGTCCTATAACTTCAGCCTTAATACCAAAGAATATTTAGAATTTGATATTTTGAAGAATTCATTCCAGCATACCGTAAAACTTGGTAAAATCGCAGAAATCAGACGGGGAGTTCAGCTATCGAAAGAAGAACATGAAGATCTTTCGATGTCTGCGACCCATTACTTTCTTAACGTCAAGGATATTGAAAACGGGAGAATCAATTATGATGAAAATTCAAGAATCACTTACAAAAAACAAGATTGGCTAGACAAGTTCGCCATTCAACCAATGGATATTTTGATCACCTCCAAAGGCTCGGTAATCAAGTTCGCTATAGTGGAAAGTCTGTTCTGTGAGGCATTTGCAAGCGGCAATCTATCAATTATTCGAGTCAATCCAAGTCGATACAACGCTTATGTTTTGTATGAATTTTTGCAAAGTGATACAGGACGTAGAATGATAGACGCTTTACAGACGGGAACAACAATTAAACTGATTAACCCTTCTAAGCTAGAGCAGCTTGAAATTCCGTCATTTTCGATTGAGTTCATGAATGAAGTGGGAGAGAAGCTGAAGCAGAATAAACAAGAATACGAAGAATCGATAATCGAAGCAGAGAAAAAGTTTGTCACACAAAAGATGATATTGCTTGAGCGGCTAGGGATTTACCATATGGATTAAAGGGGGACCTATGGTGGAGAAAAATTACGATTTACATTATCTTGACGTAGCAAGATTAGATTTGGTGGACATTGTTCAGTATATTAGCGAACAACTCCATGCACCAGAAGCAGCAGTGCATCTTGTTGATAAGTTTGACAAGGGAATTTCCAATTTGCAACAATTCCCTTTCGCAGGGCACCGTTATAAAAGCACGGGAGGGCTCAAGGACGAGTATCGAATGCTTGTTGTTGAGAATTACCTTGTATTCTATGTTGTTATGGACAAGTATGTAGAAATCCGACGTATTATTTATAGTAAACGAGATTACGAAAAACTGCTTTGATGGGATTAACTTCTATGTTGACTTTGCTTACTCGACACATGTGGAGTCGGTCATATTGTTGGTCCGAAAATGAGATGTGGAAGGTTCGCTTCATTCGATAGAAAACGATAGAATAAGTAAATTTATTAATAGAAAAATCATGGACCGTTCACTGGAGCGGTCTTTTTTATGATTTTTCCAGTCAATGAAATGGGGGGAAACTGTATGAGGAGACGTATTGCCTCCCCCCCAAGTCGAACGCGGTAGCGTCAAGAGTTTTGTGTAATTATCTTTTAGGGGTTGTAGGGTATCCATTGGGACAATGGATATGATTTGCTTTCAAGGTTCAGGGGGGATCCCCCCTGAAAAAATCCCCTTTCATTTCCAATTGTCAAAGTGCTGTTTTTGTAGGCTTGCCTCGTGTCCCTCACGGACGCCCGATGCGGCCGCTTACGCCTGTGGATACTTCGTCTCAAACATTTGCTTGAGTGCTTGTTGCGTGAGGGTGTCTCCAAATCCGGTACACACGCGACTACTCCAGCGTTCGTTGTATTCTATGGCTTGCAGATAGACAATCTTCTCCGCCGCGTCCATATTCGTCAAACTGTTCATTGGCCGCAGCCGCTTGCGGATTTCCTTGTTTGTTCGCTCGATTAGGTTCGACGTGTAAATGGCATAGTGAATCATCTTGGGGAAGTCGTAGAAGCACAGCAGGAAAGACAACTCGTTCTCCCACGACGCCAGCTCCTTCGGATACATTTTACCCCACTTGGTTTGAACCCGATCGAAGTTGGCCAATGCGACCTCCCGATCCATAGCGTTGTAAATCGCCTTCATATCTGTCACAAAATCCGCTTTGTCCTTGTCGCGGATTTTCGGCAGCGTGTTGCGCATCTTATGCGTGATGCAGCGCTG
>NZ_QRDZ01000060.1 GCF_003386235.1 Cohnella phaseoli | reverse complement strand
ATGGTCGGCGTCGCGCAACGAGTCATCTATGAAAACGGGGCGGAGTACGAGGGCTTGCCTATGTACATCTTCAGCGAAAAATCGACCCGTCATGCCATCTCCCGGTCGTCCCACCGTGTCATCAATAAAGGCGACATCGTGCAGCTCAACCTGTCGGCCAAGGTAGACGGCTACTCGCCGAGCATCGGCATGCCGATCAGCCTCGGCAAGCTGACTCCGGAGCGCCGGGCGGTCATCGAATTCGGGCTGAAGGCGCACGAGTGGACGCAGGCGAACTTGAAGGCGGGCGTACTGGCAAGCGACGTAGCGAAAGGCTTTCTGCAATTTTTCAAAGATAACGGGTACGAGAAAAACTATCTGTACGGCCCGTGCCACGGCACGGGAATGATCGAGGTGGAAGCGCCGTGGATGGAGACGTCGTCTAGCTATTTGCTGCAGCCGAACATGACGTTCCAGATCGATACGTTCGTCACCACGGACACGTTCGGCATCCGCTGGGAGAAGGGCGCGGTCATCCGCGAGGGCGGCTGCGAGCTGCTGTGCAGCCCGATCGGCACGATTCACGAGTTGGAGTTTTAATTCGTTTTTTTGGAAAAGCCCATTCCTCATTCGGCCCAACGCCGAACGGAACGGGCTTTTCCTTTTAGCCGCAGCTATTTGTTTATTAAATGTTTAGAGCCCCTTCCTATAATAGGATATATTGCGACGAAATTTGCGTTTATTCTACAAACGGAGGCAAGCGATGAGATCATCTTTGTTCAGCAAGGTCGTTCAAGTGTCGTTAAGCTTTATTTTGGTTACGTCTCTGTTTTTAGGTTATTTGGCTCCGGGAGCACACGCGGCTACCAAGGATCCGATTCCCGCAGCCCCGGGGCCGCGGGAGATCGACTATCATGGAGGGTTTGTCTATGCGGCGCATCGGGTGGACGCATCCAATCCCGCGATCACAAGAACTTCATTAGCGAATTCGGCGGTCGAGACGGTCGTGACAAACGTCTCGTATGTCATGAGCGTCGCCTTGAATATCGACGGAGACCTTTTCTACACGCGGGACAGCGATCCCAAGGTGTATAAAATCCCGGCTTCGTCCTTGACGGCGGGCTTGCCGGTAGACGGATCGACTGCGTCGGTCTACGCTACATTTGACTCAAACAATACCATGTTCCTGTACGCCACAGCGTTCGATTCGGAAGGCAACCTGTATGTTGCCAACAATCGGAATATTTCCAACCCTACCATTATCAAAGTGGGGAAGGGAGGTTCGCCGGTTACGGAAGTGGTTGGCGGGTTCACCAGGACGATCGTGGGGATGGCTATTTCCCTGGATGGCGACCTGTATATCCAGGACGAATGGAATAAATTCTATCGAGTCTCCAGCGACGATCTAGCCTTGGGAAGCGGAGCCTCCTACGAGGAGATCACCGGAATTCCCAGCATCCCGAGTAACGGCGGGCTTGCTAGCTTGCCGGACGGCAGCATTATCTACTCTTCCGGTAATACTTTTAACTATCTCGTGATCCCTCTGTCGCCGCCCGGCATCGAGTTCGTCGGAGAACCGATCCCCTTACTCGATCCGACTAATGTCAACCATACGGCCAGCGTCGTGACGAGCGTCTACTCGCTCGGCAGTAAGCCGGTTTTCTCCCGCGGCATCGAATACCGCGCGTATTCGGAAGACGGAACGGAGCCGTGGATTAATTTGCCTTATGATGGAGCCACTCCGCAGACGAAAGGCTCGTTCACTACCGTATTGAACGGACTCGTATGGCTCGGAGAATATGAGGTTCGCGGTTACGCGACCAGCGAGGTGGGGACCTCCTATACCGCAACGAAGCGATTTACGGTCGAAGTAGAAGATAATATGAATGAGTGGGACGTTCGCTTTGACCGAATCGGCCCGTCCGTGCTGCACGTGAAGGATAAGAAGCGGGTCGTCGCCGTCGGGGAAGGCGTGATGAACTTGCTTCGTAGGCCGCTAAGCGAAATTCACTACACGTTGCAATTCGGGGGCAACGTCATCCCTCTGGAATACCGCATTATCAATGAAACGCAATTGGAACTGACCTGGAAAGCCGATCTGGATCCGGGAGTCTATGAAGTACATTTGGAACACGATAAATATACGGACATTATCATGAAAGACGATCCGGCAACCGAGGAGTCCGAAGGGCTGACGATCGTCAACACCGACTTCTACAAGCCGCGCAACTTCGATAGCATCGAAGTGCCCAGCACATCCCCTTCCTCTGGGAACGACTTAAGCGTCCTGAAGGTGCAGGGTCCTTTTACGGAGCTGCCTACCACACCCGGCCTGTATACACTGAACGATCCTAATGAGGTCGTGACTCTTAACGGGAACGTTCTGTTCAAGGGCAGCAGCCTTCAGGTGGACAAGACCGGCGCGGACGGGAAAACCGTCGTTCGCGGCGACGGTCGGCTATTCGTCAATGCTTCCATTCAAGGAGCGACGGTGCCGTATACGCTCTACGAAGGGGCATTCTCCTTTTCGTCGGATCAATTTTCCCTGGCTTTGAACGGAGGGGAAGCGGTCGACTATTTGAGACTGAACATGCCGTTTAAACCCAGCTCCGTGACTTTCGTCAAGGGCGGCGTGAATCTGGCCGGACAACTGGAGCTTGGCTTCACGGCGGGCAATCAGAAAGTGTCCGGCACAGTTCCGGTGGACGCGCTGCAGTATCGCAACAACCGGTTCGATCTTATCGGCACTTATACGCTGAACAAGTCCTTTAAGCTGGGGCCGATTGACGCGTCCAATACAAAGTTTGTTATCGACAGCCGCTTCCCTTATGTCAGCGTAACCGGCAAAGGCAATCTGCCGGGCACGAGCATTGGCCTCGACCTGTATATGGACCTCAAGCAAGGACATCTGGACGAGCTCAGCTTCGACACGTTCAAAAAGGCGAATTTCGCCTCGACAGGTTTGCAAATCGACTATTTATTCGGCGACGTGGGCAACTTGGCCGGGAAGACGCAAATTCCCCAACGGTTCCGCATAGACGGTTCGGTTACGGATATTCTTGTCCCACAACTGAAGCATCCGTCCGCCGCGTATAAATTTAATCTGCTTGGAACCGATAATATCTCCGTCGATTTGACTCCTTACGGCCTGGAGGCAAGCGGTATCGAGTATTATTACTGGCTGGCGGTCAAGCAAATGAAAATGCAGGCCGTCGTCAATCCGTCCATCGCCGGCCTGAAGAGCTTCTCACAGCCGGGGTTCATCGCTTCGGGCGACATCAACGCCTTTGACGTGATCAAGGGGACGATCGGGGCTTACTCTTTCAATAAGAAAGGATATAGCGGAGCGGTTAAAGCGACCGTTTACGTACCTAAGGGCATCCCGCGCATTGGCGGGGCGACGGTTCGCGATGTGGTGCTCAGTGTGAACGAGAAGCAGATTATTGGCGTGTTTAAACATAACGGAATCGGGGCAAGAGTCTCGTATACATTCGCCAACAATACCATCTTTTTCGAAGTGGAGGCCGAGCCGCCGAAGAAGTCGTGGTGGGAGAAGGGGCTTGATTTTCTTAACGGCATTAGCGATTTCTTCGATAAAATCGCACCGCTCGGCGATATTTTAGAGGAGATTTTCCTCTATAATCCGTCCGACGACATGCGGTTCAGACTCGCGGCGACCGGCGACTGGAAGAAAGATTTCGACTTCGGACAGTTCAACCGCACTGCGCTTGTTGCGGCAACGGGGGACATGGAGCGGGTGTATGAATTGACTCCGGTCAGCCTTGCGGCGCAACCGATTTCCTCTGCGGAACCGAACGCGGCGGCGAGAATAGCGGACGGGCAATTGACCGCGGTAGACCGTACGCCGTCGATGTCGGCGCAGGCGGACGCGTCGGGTGGACGGACGACCTTTGGTTTCCGGGCAGACCGGGCATTTGAGGCGTTGATCGTTCTGACGGGCGACCAGCGGGATGCCGTCTTGAAATTCTCTGCGGGCGATAAGCCTAATGCTGAAAATACGGTGCAGACGGAAGCCGTCTACGAAGCCGGCGCGAACAAAACCTATGTGCGGGCCGAGCTTGCCAAAGGCGACTGGAAGCTGACCGCACAAAGCGACAGCCGGATTCTCGTGAACGAGTTGCTGTTTGCAAATCCGTCTCTGACGCAGGAGCAACTGGCGAAGAAGTGGGAGCAGACGCCTGAAAGGCCGATCTATGCCGCTTACTTGGAGGAGCGGGGCTCTTTCGCGCTGGCAGTGGACGCCGGACCGTCCGACGCCATCATCTATAAGCCGGATGGACGGCCGTATTATTTGCAGACGGCAACAGGTCAGCCGGGGTGGAACGCCTTCCGCGATGCCGACGGCATTCAGCATGCGCTGATCGGTGCGGCGGAAGCGGGAACTTGGCTGATCGTTTCGGACGAGAACCCGTCTTCGGTAAGGATTGGACGTGTGCCAAGCCAAACCTCGACGGACGAGCTGAAGGCGTGGGCGGAAGCCAAGGCGTATCCTTCTACGTTCGAACTGCCCCAAACCTCAAACGGACAGGCAATCGTGGAAATCTACGGAGCGGGCGAGGATACAATTTTATATGCGCCGAACGGCGAGCCGTACTCGCTGCAGCCGGATTCGGGCAAGAGCGGAATGAATGTCGTATATGACCAATCCCAAGCTAAAATGACCGTTTGGGTGGATGGAGTAAGTCTGAAGGGACAATGGAAGGCGGTCGGAAGCGACTTCGTCAGTATCGCGGCTTACAAGTCGAGCAGGAAATTTAAATCGATTAAGCCTCTGCTGGACGAAGGCCGCTACTCCAAGATCGTGGAGTTGGCGGAGAAAGGCGATTACATGCTGTCTATCGGCGGCGGCAGTACCGATACGGTCATTTTGGATCCGAGCGGCAAAGTCTACAGGCTGAATTTCTCCGATCCGGACGGCAACGCTTATGTGCAGCCGGCATCGGATAGGGTACCCGCCTCGGCCACTGGCGCAGACCCGCTGGATGTGCCGAAGGTCGACACGCCCACCCCGGCGATTGACGGCCGCGACCATCTGTACGTTACGCTATTGAACGCTCCTGCCGGCAAGTGGACGATACAGAATAAGAAGAGCGTGGAAGTGGACATTCAGAAGCTTATTCCTCTTCCAGAAGTAAAAGCTTCCGTGGCGGCGGTAGCCGGCGCGGAGAACCGGATACGGGTCGATTGGTCGACGGAGCACGCCGCTCCCGGCACCGAAGCCACCATCATGCTGACCGACGGCGGCGAGTCGTTCGTCGGAGAAGTGCTGGCCGAAGAACTGGCGGCTTCTGGCAGCAAAGTGATTGATATTCCTGCAGGAACTGTCCCGGGCACCTTTTCGATTTCGGTCATGGCAGCAAGTGCGGACGAAGCGCCGGCTTACGCGATCGCGGAAGGCACGGTGGAAGTGAAATCCGCGTATGAGCTCGCGGCGCCAGGCGCACCGCAAATTGTATCCGCCGGCAACGGGGAAGCGACCTTGAGCTTCGCGTCCGTATCCGGGCAGGTGGATAGCTACCGGATTTGGATCGGCGAAGGCGCCGAAGTGCAGCCTGCAACGCCAGCGATGGATATCGAGCCGCAGCCCGGAGCCGCTCAGCAGGCGGTGATCTCGGGTCTTCCGGAGAACGCCGATTACACAGTGGCCGTTACGGCCGTAGGCAGTCGGGACGGACGGCTTGCGGTGAGCCCGATGTCCGACAGCGTTTCGTTTACGCTGTCGGCTCCTCAACCGGCCGCGCTGGACATTGGCGTGGATGCGGGGACTCATCCGGTTGCCAGTCGCGATTACACAGCTTATGACGGCAGCGACGGGACGCTGTTGATTACCGCTGCCAAACAAGCTTCGCTTACGGTCAATGCGGACAAAGCGGCCGAGCTCAGCTTGACGGTTGACGGGCAAATATTCGACAACGTGCAGGTGCCGGCTAACGGCTCACATGCCTTCGATCTGAACGAGCTATTGGGAATGGCAGAGCTTGAAGAGAGAGAGTATAACGTGCAGATCGAAGCGACGAACGAACGCGACGATCGCAGTGTGGAATTCCGTAGGCTAGTTGTCGATAGCACGAAGCCGCTGCTGATCGCATCCGGCGGCAACAATGCGACGGGCGCTCCGATCTCGCTGAACGGAACGGTGGACAGCTCCGGCAAGGTGTTCATTGTCGGGCAGACGGAAGTCGGAGCGACGTTGGAGATAGACGGCGTCAATGTGCCGCTGGACGGCGAAGGACGCTTTGCCTATTACGCTCCGATAGCGTGGGGCGGCAGCGGGGATCGTCAAGTGATCTCGATGCAGGCTGTAGATGCAGCCGGCAATGTGACGCCTTACGGCTTCGAGGTATTGAAGGATTTTACCGGCCCTTGGGAGACGTATCCAAGCGACCTGGCCGCACTGACGGTTGACGGTGCGCTTTTGAATGCGCCTTATCAATTCGGCACACTGTCCTATCAAGCGACGGCCGAGTCGAATAAGGTTCGCATCTATGCGGTGCCGATGGTCGCCTCGTCGATCGTTACAATTGACGGGCAGACGCTCGCGACAGACGGTTACGTCGAAGTTGAGGTACCGGCCGGTGGACGAACAGTGCAAATTCAGGTACAGCCGGACGGAAGCGGGCCGGGAAAAAGTTACTCGTTACAATTGACCAACGGTTCGAGCGTAGCCTTGCTAAACGGGCTGACGTTGAAGACGCAGACCGGAGAAACGGTTGCCGCACCGAAGTTTACAGGAACGGAAGAGGTCTACGAAGTGAATGTAGACAATGCAGTAGAAGGCGTTAAGTTGACGCTGAGCTCTTTGATGGCCGGATCGACGATCACGGTCGACAGTAAAGCGGTTCAGAACGGACAGGCCTCCGAAACGATTGCTCTGCTAACTGGGGAAAATACAATTCCTGTGGCGGTTGTTGCGCCGAACGGCTTGCAATCGCGAAGCTATGAGGTAGTCGTATGGAGAGAGGCGAGCGGCAATGCTGAGCTTCAGCAGTTAGGCATTGCGACCTCGGGGGCGACGTTGGGGACGACTTTCGACCCGAACGTGGCGGATTATCGACTGTTAGTGCCTTCTGGCACTACGGAATTAACGCTACAGCCGATTGCGCAGCAACCGGACGCCGTCGTTCGCGTCAACGAACAAGCCGTGACGGGCAGCCCGGTATCGCTTCCGTTCGGCGGGGAGAGCATGACTGTCGTCATCGAGGTTCGCGCTCAAGACAAAAGCGCGCGCCAGTATACGTTGAATGTCGTGCGTCAGAAGAACGCGCCTGCAGCGCCGCCGCTGTTGGACAGCCTGGAAGCGAGCGCTGCTCTGGACGGAGACTTTGCGCCTTACAAGCTGAATTACGGCACGAAGACGCGATTAACCGGGGGCAGCATGACCGTTAAGGCAACGACAAGCGACCCGCAGGCAACGGTTACAGTCATGGGCAAGACCTTGCAGGGAGGCGGCAGCTTTACGCCTAATCTGGCTATGGGACTGAATACGATCAGCATTCAGGTGGAATCCGCCGATCTGACCGCTTCTCAGACCTATTCGATTGACGTAACGCGAGTAAGCAGCGGCGGCTCCGGATCTACGGAAGCTGTTCGCCAATCGACGGTTATCGGCGGAGCCGGAGGCTGGATGGTGCAAATTCCGATCGTGCGGACGACCGCATCTGATGGCAGCGTCATCGATACGGTGAAGCTGGATGCAGATAAAGCGAAAGACGTCGTGGCCAAAGCGAAGCAAAGCAAGACAAGCGTCGCACGAATTCAAGTGGCGGATATGCCGGGCGATCCTGCCGACGAACGCTTCGTGAGCTTGAGCGCGCAAGCAATGACTCTCCTGTCCGGCAGCGGCATTTCGCTGCAAATCGAGCTGCCCGAGGGTATCATTGAATTGCGGACGGATTCGCTGAAGCAGCTTGGTTCACAAGGCAAGGATGCTTACTTCCGAATCGTGCCGATCGTGAAGACAAGTGAGCGCAGCGAAGTGAACGAGCGTGTGCTGAAGGCGGAATTGGTTAGGCAGGCTGCAAACAGCCAACCGGTCACCGTCATCGGGCGCCCGGTCAAGATCGAAACCAACTTCTCCGGTTATAAGACGGAGCTTCTGCTGCGGATTGACGGCCTGAAGCTGCCGACCGACGAATCGGCAGCCCGACGGATGTTGTCGGGGCTGGCGGTGTATATCGAACATAGCGACGGCGAGAAGAAGCTCGCTCAAGGCGAAATTCGCTTTGAGGGCGGTAAAGCGGGCATTGTGATTGAAGTCGATAAGTTCAGTACGTTCACGACTGTGCAGATCGGCAGCGGCGACACGACGGGAGAAACGCTGGAACCTTACTTGTCGGGGTATCCGGACGGCACCTTCGGACCGTCGCAATCGATCAAGCGCTCCGAGTTCGCCATGATCCTCCATCGACTTGGTTTGAGTGAGGGAACGACGGTCGGGGAAGTCTCAGGCTATAAGGATGTTACAAACGGTCATTGGGCGGCGGAAGCAATCGCGGCGATGCAGCGCTCTGGACTGATGCGCGGTGATAACCAAGGCATGTTCCGGCCGGAATCCGCCGTGACCCGCGCGGAGATGGCGAGCATCGTAGCGAGACTGCTTCCGCCAGACGGGGCAATCCAGATTGAGCCTGTTGTTCCTAACGACGCCAAAGGGCATTGGGCGGCAGGAGCAATCGGCAAAGCGCTGCAGGCCGACATTCTGAAAGGCTACCCGGATGGCACGTTCCGTCCGGACAGAACCTTGACCCGAGCGGAAGCGGTGCGAGTGCTGAACCAGTTGCTCGAGCGGCCGACTGCGGAAGTCTCGGCCTCCTCTTGGCCGGACGTTCCGGCGAGCCACTGGGCGATTCGCGAGATAGAATCGGCCTCAGGCAACGTAATCGTGTCGGAAGAAGGCGGCGTACAAATTAAGCCGGTTCGCAATAAATAAGATTAGCTGGAAAGCCCGTGGACCGGAAAGGCTCCGCGGGCTTTTCTTTCCGCTTCAAATTCTGCTCGACAATAATGTTCGTTTGTTTTAATATTATGTTATAAACAAACATATAACGAACAAGGGAGCTAACAAAATGGCATACAAACCAAGACTTAACCGGATGTTCAGCGAGCAAGGCAAGTGCTTCGACGTTGCGATTGACCACGGCTTTTTTAATGAATATTCCTTCCTTGCCGGCATTGAAAATATGAAGAGCGCCATCGAGACGGTCGTTCAGGCCGGACCGGACTGCATTCAGCTCAGCACCGGACAGGCGAGACTGTTGCAGCAGATCCCGGGCAAGAAGAAGCCTGGCCTTGTACTGCGTACGGACGCCGCCAACATCTACGGCAGCGTGCTGCCGCGCCATCTGTTCAGCGAGTTGGTCGACCGCGCGATCGAGCAGGCGGTGCAATTGGATGCGGTCGCGGTATGCGTCAACCTGCTGCTGCTGCCGAACCAGCCGGAGCTGCATCACCAATGCGTGCGCAACGTTTCTCTGCTTAAGACGGAAAGCGATAAATACGGCATGCCTCTAATGGTCGAGCCGCTGGTCATGCTGCCGAACGAAGAGAAGGGCGGCTATATGGTCGACGGCGACATTCGTAAAATTATGCCTCTCGTTCGGCAAGCGGTCGAACTGGGAGCGGACATTATCAAGGCCGATCCTAGCGACGACGTGACCGAGTATCACCGCGTCATTGAAGTGGCGTCCGGCATTCCGGTGCTCGTTCGCGGCGGAGGACGCGCAAGCGACGAGGAGATCGTGAACCGGACGGTCGAGCTCATGAACCAGGGAGCGGCTGGCATCGTATACGGACGGAACGTCGTGCAGCATCCGACGCCGGGCGCGATGACTTCGGCGCTGATGAGCATCGTTCACGAGGGCGCGGGGGCCGAACAGGCACTAGCGATTCTGAAGGGAGCGCAGCAATAATGGCGAAAACAATCGTATCCTTCGGAGTGATCGGCTGCGGACTGATGGGCAAGGAGTTCGCCAGCGCGGCCGCGCGCTGGTGCCATCTGACCGGCGTCGATTTCGAGCCGCGCATCGTTGCGGTGTGCGACGCCAATCCGGCGGCGACGCAATGGTTCGAGGAAAATGTGCCAAGCGTGGAGCGCGCGTATACAGACTACAAGGAGTTGCTCGCAGATCCTGGCGTCGAGGCCATCTACTGCGCGGTACCGCATAATCTCCATGAACAGATCTATATCGATATTATCCGGGCGGGCAAGCATTTGCTTGGAGAGAAGCCGTTCGGCATCGACCAACAGGCGAATGAAGCGATTATGACGGCCATTCAGGAAAACCCTCAGGTCGTTGTGCGCAGCTCGTCGGAATTTCCGTTTTTCCCGGGGGCGCAGCAGATCGTTCAGTGGGTCAAGGAAGGCAAGTTCGGACGGATCATCGAGGTCGAAGCCGGGTTCTGGCATTCCAGCGACCTGGATCCGACGAAGGCGATCAACTGGAAGCGCCGGATCGCTACGAACGGAGAATACGGCTGCATGGGCGACCTTGGCCTGCACGTGCTTCATCTACCGATGCGCTTCGGCTGGAAGCCGAACAGCGTGCGCGCGCTGCTCTCCAAAATCGTTGAAGAGCGCCCGGACGGCAAGGGCGGCATGGCTCCTTGCGAAACGTGGGACAATGCGATTCTTGCTTGCGACGTGAAGACGGCCGATCAACAGTTTCCGATGGTGCTGTCGACAAAACGGATTGCGCCGGGACATGCGAATACGTGGTTTATTCGCATCCAGGGCACGGAAATGTCCGCCGAATTTACGACCAAAAATCCGAAGCAAGTGGCGTCCCTTCCTTACACGCCGGGCGGACAGCAGGCTTGGCACGTCGTGGACGCGCCTTACAAGTCGGCCTACGGCACGATTACCGGCGGAATCTTCGAATTCGGCTTCTCCGATTCGATTCTGCAAATGTGGGCGGCGTTCTGCGACGAGATTGTTCACGGCAAGGAAGGTATGCAGCAGCCGTTCACGTGCGCTCTTCCGGAAGAGGCGGCAGGCAGCCACCGCTTGTTCACCGCTGCTCTTGATTCGCACAAGACGGGCGGTACGGCGGTCGTCGATTGGGGGAACGGGGCGTGAGCGAACGCCTGCACTCCGCGGAGGTAAGCGAGGTTGTCGTAGCCGGCCATATTTGTCTGGATATTATTCCGACGATGCGCGGCGCTTCGACGCCCGGCCAGAGCATTGGGGAACTGCTCGTTCCCGGCAAGCTGATCGACGTCGGCGCGGCTGCCCTATCTACGGGCGGAGCCGTGCCGAATACGGGTATTGCCCTGCACCGTCTCGGTGTGCCGGTCACCTTAATGGGGAAAGTCGGAGACGATCTGATCGGCGAAGCGATTCGGTCTATCGTTCGCAGTCACGACGAACGGCTCGCGGAAGGAATGATTGTCGCTTCCGAAGAGACCAGCTCGTATTCCGTCGTGATTAGCCCTCCAGGGATCGATCGGATTTTTCTCCACTGCACCGGCGCGAACGATACGTTCTCGGCGGACGATGTGACGGCAGAGAAGCTGGAAGGGGCCAGGCTATTCCATTTCGGTTACCCGCCGCTCATGAAGCGGATGTACGAGGACGGCGGAGCTGAACTGGTACGACTGCTCTCCTTGGTGAAGTCCAGGGGGCTGACGGTTTCTCTCGATCTGGCGCGGCCTGATCCGGAGTCGCCCGCGGGTCGGTCGGATTGGAAGTCGATTTTGCGAAGCGCGCTGCCACACGTCGACGTATTTCTGCCGAGCTTTGAAGAGATTTTGTACATGTTGCAGCCGCAGCGGTATCGCGAGCTGTCGGAGCGCCAGGGCTCGGACGAACTGCTTGGCTACGCGGACGCTTCGCTGCTGTCCGAGCTATCGGAAGAGCTGCTGGATATGGGCGCGGCGATCGTCGCGATCAAGCTGGGCGAGCACGGCTTATACCTGCGCACGACAGGGAGCGCCGAGCGTCTGGCAGGCATGGGAGCGTGCGCGCCGGACGGAAGCTGGAACAATCGCGAGCTGTGCGTGCCTTGCTTCCGGGTGGATGTCGCGGGAACGACGGGAGCCGGAGACTGTACGATCGCCGGTTTTCTGGCCGGTCTGCTCAAAGGGCTGACGGCGGAGAAGACGTTATTGGCGGCTGTGGGTACGGGGGCTTATAATGTAGAACGGACCGATGCGGTGAGCGGTATCCCGGCATGGAACGACCTGCAGATCAGAATTGCCGGCGGTTGGCCGCAACGGGAAACGGGGCTGTCATTGCCGGGCTGGTCGCGTGAGCCAGCCGACGGAATCTGGGCCCCGGATGTCGGTAAATAAGAAGGAGGCTGAACAAATGTCCATACTGCGAAGCGAAGTGAAGAGAGCCCAGAAAAGGGCTGCGGAGCTGCTGGCGGACGCAGGCATTGTGCTGACCGATGCAGAGCGCGAGAATATCGAGGTAGCCGGCTTTGGGCTTGGCGATCTGGAGAGCCAGGGCCTTGAATTGATCACTTACGTGAATACGGATCGCTATTGCGCCAAGGATCTGGTTCTATTTCCAAGACAGACTTGTCCCGAGCATATTCATCCTCCGATCAACGGCGAACCGGGCAAAATGGAAACCTTTCGCTGCCGTTGGGGGCATGTGTACTTATACGTAGAGGGGGAAGCGACGGCCGCTCCTCAGGCTGTCGTTCCCGCAGGAAGCGAACCTTATTACACTGTATTTCATGAAATCGTGCTTAAGCCGGGAGAGCAGTATACGATTCCGCCGAATACGAAGCATTGGTTCCAGGGCGGTTCGGAAGGGGCGATCGTATCGGAATTTTCCAGTACGAGCCGTGACGAATTCGATATTTTCACCGATCCGCGAATCGAAAGAATGCCTATCGTCATAGAGGACTGACGAAGGGGGAGCGGTTATGCGCTTGTACGGCAAGCAGTGGACGAGAAGGGAAATCGAGGCTCGCGTCGGCAGCGTCGCGCAGATCGGCGGCGTCCGGAGATTGACGCTGACAGAAGGCAAGGAAGCCGGCACGGAAGTAATCGAGGTGCGGACCGGAGCCGGGCTGTCGTTCGAGATTATCCCTTCCAAGGGAATGGACATCTCGCTGGCACAACTCTGGGGAACGCCGATTTCCTGGCAGGCTTCGAACGGCAATGCGCATCCGGCGTTCTATGAGCCGGAAGGAACAGGCTGGCTGCGTACGGCATCGGGCGGTTTGTTAATGACTTGCGGCTTGGCGCATGCCGGCTCCCCGTCACAGGACGAAACCGGCAGCTACGGCCTGCACGGCAGAGTGCACCATACACCGGCGCGCAATGTGTGCATCCGTGAAGAGTGGGTCGGCGATGAGCTGGAATGGAGCGTCTCCGGCATCGTGGAGGAGACGGCGATCTTCGGCAGCAAGCTAAGATTGACCCGGGAACTGTCCGGCAAGCTGGGGGACAATCGCATCGCGATCCGGGACAAGGTGGAGAACTTCGGCTTCCGTCCTGCGGAGCATATGATGCTGTATCACTTTAATTTCGGCTTTCCTCTGCTGGGAGAGTGGACGGAAATCCGGCTTCCCGAAGCCGACCGCGAAGTCCGTGCCGACGGGGGAGGAGCCGCGCTGGAAAGCAGCGTTTCCTGGGAAGCGCCGAACCCTGATGCTGAAGAGACCGTCTTCTATCACTCGCTTAGGCGCGAGGCGGTTGACGAGAAGGGCATGGCGAAGGCAACCATCGTTCAGCCGGAATTTCCGACGGCCGGGGGAACGAGGGCAACGGAGGTCTCCCTGAGTTGGTCGGCCGATACGCTCCCGCTGCTTGTCCAATGGCGAATGCCTGGGGCGGGAGAGCATGTGCTCGGTCTGGAGCCGTCTAACTGTCGCGTTGAAGGGCGCGAGTCGGAGCGCCTGCGCGGAGGATTGTTCGTCCTCGAACCCGGCCAGTCGGTCAACTATCGATTGGAGTTGAACGTCGATTGACGGCAAGCGATAATAAAGGGATAGCGAATGGACGATCGGGAGGCCGCACGGCAATGAAAGGGACCTATTACAGCTTAAATGCTAGGCAGCAGCAGATGCTTGAACAGATTTCCCGCGAAGGCGAGGTTCGAGTGTCGACCTTAAAGGATACGTACGGCGTAACGGAAATGACGGTTCGCCGCGATCTGGAAAAGCTGGAGGAGACGGGGGAGGTCAAGCGCACGTTCGGCGGCGTCATTTTCGTCGGTCGGGACGTGGCGCTGCAGGAACGCGTCGCCCTGCTGACGGACGAGAAGGCGAGAATAGGTCGATGGGCTGCGGCGCTGATCAAGCCGGGGGAGTCGATCTTTATCGACGGCGGGACGACAACCTCGCAGATCGCCCGCTACCTGCCGCACGGAATGAACATTACGGTCGTGACCAATGCGCTTAACGTCGTGACTGAGCTATCCGGCAAACAGATTCCCGTCATGATGACGGGAGGCACGTATAGCGAGTCGACGCATTCCCTCTCCGGGCCGCTTGCGGTGCAAAGCTTGTCGGGAATGGCGTTTCATCGCGCTTTTCTCGGTACGACTGGCATTACTGTAGAGCATGGCTTCAGCAATTCCAACATCTACGAAGCGGAAATCAAGCAGATTGCGATCCGGCAGTCGACCGAAACGACGATTGTCGCCGATCATTCGAAATTCGGAACGAAGATGCTAATCTCGTTTGCGACTCTATCCGGCGTGCAGCGGATCGTAACTAATCGTCAGCCCGACGAGGAGATTGCGCTGGCCTGCCGCGAGTCGGGCGTGTTGCTTGAAACTGCCGAGTAATTGGAAGACGTCCCAATGCCGCTTATGCGGCGGATGGAGGCGTCTTTTTGTTTAACGCCGAAATTCCTGCCTTCTCGCCATCCTGTATTCCCAATATCCGACGTTTTGTTTATAATATAATTGATAATCATTCTCACTACCAAACGGATTCAGGGGTGCGGGAACATGAGACGGCATTACTTCATAGACAGTTCCGACAAATTCGTGGAAACGATCTGCCAGATGGCTCGGATGGTCCCGCCGGGCCGCGGTCGGGACGGCGGGCAGCACGGCGAGGGCGGCCAAGGGCAGGAACGCTTCGCTCGATATGAGATTAGAGAAGAATACGGAACGGGCAGCGTCGAAGTCTATCAAGTGATGGAACATTCCACGCTGGTACTGTTCGACGTCGCCTTTTGCGACGATGTCATTTTCGAATACGACATGAAGAGTCATTACGTGGGCGTGACCTATTGTATCGACGGAGAGATGGAGCGGCATGAGCAGGGCTACGAGGGATTCCTGTTCGCTCAGAATCATCTGTTCGTGTCCAAATCCGCGGAGATGAAAGGCCGAACGTGCCAACACGGGGGACAGCGTTATCAGTGCGTGTCGTTGAATATGAATTCGGAACATATGATTCATCTGCTCGGCAAGAGCGGCATTGAGCTGTGGGACGATACGATGGGAAGGCTCGAGAGGCTCACGCGCAGGCAGTACGTGACCGGGGGACAGTTGGGCGAGGTCGTGACAAACATTTTTCGCAGCATCTTCTACTGCGAGCTTCCGGAGAAGTCCAAGATTCTCTATTACGAGGGCAAAGTGAAGGAGCTGCTGTCGCTGCTCGTATCCGGAAAGCTGCCCGGGCTGGAAAACGACGAGACGGCGATGCTGCTGGACGATTACGAGATTCGGCAAATCCGCTTGGGGCACGAACGCTTGATGGAGAACCGCGGCCATCCGCCGACGCTGAACCAGCTGTCGAAGGAGCTAGCGATCAGCCGCAACAAGTTGGCTAAGGGCTACAAGCTGATCTACGGCAAGACGATCTACGACCATTACCGCACAACCTGCATGCAGGACGCGGTCGTGCTGCTGTCGGATCTCAACAAGTCGGTGCAGGACATCGCACTGGACATCGGTTATTCCAACGCCAGCAACTTCTGCAACGCGTTTAAGCGCGAATTCGGAGTCACTCCGCTGCAATACCGCAAAATAAGGCTGAAGAACGCCTCCGGACAATCGGGTACGCGTACAACATAATCGGTGCTTGTCGCACAACATTTTCAAAGCATCCTTCGGTATAGTGAGGGGGTGCCCGATTCCGGGGCGCCTTCGGCTTGCCGGAGGATGTTTTTGCTGTGTGCGAAAGGAGGCCTGCCTCAATGCCCGGCCAACGCTTCGTAAGGAGCGCCGCAGATGTCGTGCTTACTTTTACGGTCGTGACTTTGCTCTCTTTTCTGCTCATGAGGGCGTCGCCCATCGATCCCGCCGAAGCGTTCGCCATCCGGAATTCGCTTCAGCCGTCGGACGAGAGAATCTCGGAGCTGAGGGAGGCAATGGGACTAGACGGTCCTCTGATCAAACAATATGCCGCATGGCTGCGCAACGCGGTCCGTCTTGATTTCGGCCGATCGCTCGTTAACAACAAGCCCGTGCTGAGCGAGTTCGCGGCCACGGTTCCGTTTACGCTCCGCATCGTGGCGTTGTCCACTGCGATGCAAGCGCTGGGAGCGATTCTGTTGGGCTGTCTCGGCTACCGTTACAGAGGCAAGGGTATCGGTTCCGCCGTCCGGTTCGTCACGGTTGCGGGAGTGTCCGTTCCGAGCTTCTATCTGGCTACGGCTTACTTGGATACGATAGCGGTAAAGCTGCAGTGGATAGCGGTGGCAAGCGGGCAAGGACTGCTGAGGGACTGGCATCCCGCGTTATGCCTGGCCGTCCCGATGGCCGCTTTCTACGGAAGGATGCTCACCGGCATTCTCGTTAAAGAGATGGAAGAGGACTATGCCGTCTACGCTCGTTGCCAGGGATTGGGCGAGAACTACATTATGTTGCGACGCGGGCTACCTCATGCGCTGCTTGCGATGCTGCCGAACTTTATGCAGAGCATCGGCTTCGCGGTCGCGGGGGCGACGATTATCGAGCAGATTTTTTCAGTTCCGGGAATAGGCAACGTCATCGTGACCAGCGTCGTCAACCGCGATGCGCCAATGATTCATTTCTCGATTTTGCTGCTTGCGGCGGTATTCATGCTGACCAGTCGAATGTCCGACGCCGCGCGGACATGGCTGAATCGCGATTCGGCAAGGGGGAACGGCCAATGATCCGTTACGGCAATTGGCGGATTTGGACCGCCGCCTCCGTGTTGCTTCTGTGCGCTTTCGCTTATCTGTTTGCTCCGCACGACCCTTACCAGATCGAGCTGGGCAAGCGCTTGCTGCCGCCCAGTGCGGAATATCCGTTCGGAACCGACTCGATGGGGCGATGTCTGTTGTCCCGAGTTCTGTACGGAGGGAGGACGACGCTCGGCATCGTGCTGCTGACTTGGTTGGCTACGTTGGCCGTAGGCCTGCCGCTCGGCATCGCCGTCGGCTTTTGGAGGGGCAGATTTCGTGCGCTAGGGGACAGCTTTCTGAACGTATTGGCTTCCTTTCCCCCGATTGTCTACCTCATCGTGTGGATGGGCGCTTGGGGAAGCGGAACGAAGACGGTTGTTGTCGCCCTGACGATCGCGT
Source organism: Cohnella phaseoli (assembly GCF_003386235.1). GTDB lineage: Bacteria > Bacillota > Bacilli > Paenibacillales > Paenibacillaceae > Cohnella > Cohnella phaseoli. Next base: position 15,161 of record NZ_QRDZ01000060.1, on the reverse strand, counting down.
CTCTGGTTAGCTTGGTCAAGCTCGTCAAGGCGAGGGCGGAGATCGAGCGGGACAAGGCGTACGTCGTCTGCGCCGCTGCCTCGGGAGCCTCTCGCCTGCGCATTCTGTTCTGGCACGTGCCGCCGAATCTGATCCGGGAATCCGTCGTCCTGCTGAGTCTGATCAGCGCGGACATCGTGCTGATGATCAGCGGATTCTCTTTTATCGGATTGGGCATCGGGGAAGGCGGCATCGACTGGGGCGCCATTATGACCGATGGACGGACGGTCGCGCTGCTGCGGCCGGACATTATGCTGTACCCGCTGGCGTTGATCGTGGCGTGCGCATTCGCCTTCAACGTGCTGGGGGAAGAGCTGAAATAGGAGTGGATGGCGATATTGAAATTCGATCGATTGTCAGTGTCCGCCCCAGGGGGACGGCAATTGCTGCGCGAGACGACGCTTACTGTGAGGCGCGGAGAAGCGATCGGAGTGACGGGGGAGAGCGGCTCGGGCAAGACGACGCTGCTGAAGGCGGCGATGGGCGTTCTCGGCCGAGGCTGCGAGATCGACGGCGGAGGAATTCAACTGGACGGCCGCGCGATGGAAAAGCTCCCCCCGCATGAACGCAGGAAGCTGGCCGGGACGTCGCTGGGATTCGTGCCGCAGCTGCCAATGACGGCATTCGATTCCCGCATCGCGATGGGGAGGCAGATTCAAGCCGTCTATTGCAAGCGGCTGGGCTTAAGCCGCGAGGCCGCGACCGGGCTTGCTCGGGAGAAGCTGAGGCAAGTGAATTTGCTCGATGCGGAGCGGGTGATGGGCAGCCGCCCCGGAGCGCTGTCCGGCGGTATGCTGCAGCGCGTCGCGATCGCGATTCTGCTCGGCTTGAACCCGCCTTTCATTCTGGCGGACGAACCGACTTCGGCGCTCGATCCGGATAACCGGGCAGCCGTCATCGCGCTGCTGCAGGACCTCAAGCCGACGTCCGGGCTGCTCGTCGTCTCGCATGACACCGAGGTGCTTGGGCGCGTCTGCGATCGCGTGCACGTTCTGCATGACGGAGAGCTGGTCGAAGAAGGAAATCTGGCGGAGCTGCTTGCCGCGCCGAAGCACGACTGGACGGCGCGATTCGCGGAAACCGCCGGGCAGCGGGAGGAAGGGTACTGGTCATGGGAGAGATGGTAGTCTCGAAGCTGTCCGCGAGGTACGGAAGCGGCCGCCAGCGCCCGGTATTGGCGCTGGATCAAGTGTCTTTCCGCTGGCGGGAAGGGGAGAGCATCGCCGTCATGGGCAGCAGCGGCAGCGGCAAGAGTACGCTGGCCCGCCTGTTGCTCGGATTAGAGCGTCCTTCCGCGGGAACGATCCGTCTGGACGGAGTCGACCTCGCCTCGCTGAGCGCCGGAGCTTGGCGGCCTTATCGCCGAATCGTGCAAGGCGTGTTCCAGGATGCCTCCGGAACGCTCAATCCGCGCTTCTCGGCATACCGCAACATGGAGGAGGCGCTGCTTAATTTGACGGACATGACGGGCCGAGAGCGCCGCCGGGAGATCGAAGGCTTGATGGAGCGCTTCAACCTGGAGCGGCAAATGCTGAAGGTGCCCGTACGTTCGCTTAGCGGAGGACAGCAGCGCAGATTGTCGCTGCTGAGGGCATTGTCGGTCCGACCGAGGTACTTGGTGCTGGACGAAGTGCTGAGCGGTCTGGACCGCGTGTCCTGCGATGCGGTGCTGGAGACGTTAGCCGATTACCGTACCGGCTTCGGCTGCTCGTACTTGCTGATTACTCACGATGCCTATAGCGCTTACCGGCTTGCGGACAGCTGCCTGCTCATGGAGCAAGGGAGGCTTGCAGGCCGAGCGGTCAAGAGACCCGAGACGCTACAAGCTTTATAATAATCAATTTATCTGGAGGAGAGATCGAAATGCCAACCCGCTTATTCCGTATTCAAACCGCCGTTGCGCTGCTGTGCCTGCTGCTGGCGCTAACCGCCTGTTCGTCAGGGGGGAGCGACAGCAAGGATAAGGATACGCTCGTCATCGGCTACGTCGGGGAACTGAGCAATTTCTACCCGACGATGGTCGACATGCACAACAAGCCGGTTATCCAGCTCGTGTACGACATGCTCATACGTTATGAGAACGGGGAGTTCAAGCCGGGGCTTGCCACCGGGTGGTCGTTCAACGAAGCGGGCACCGAGCTGACGATGAAGATCAAGCAGGGCGTCAAATTCCATGACGGGGAGCCGCTTAACGCCGCGGCCGTCATTGCCAATATGGAGTATTACCGTTACGAGGGCAACGCCTCCTTCCTGAAAGCCGTCTCGACGATCGACAAGCTTGAGGCGCTGGACGAATATACAGTCAAGGTTTCCTACAAAGAGCCGTATTATCCGATTTTGCACGACCTGTGCACGCCTTATCTGGCTATCGTCTCTCCGAAATCGATTATTAAAGACGACTACATGAAGATGAACGGAACGATTGGAACCGGCCCATACGTTCACGAATCGTTCAAGAAGGGCGAGAGCTCCGTATTCCGGAAAAACAAGGATTACTGGGACGGAGAGCCGGCCTATGAACGAATTGTCGTCAAGTATATTCCCGACGCCGCTACTCGGCTGAAGGCGCTCCAGACGGGCGAGGTCGACGTTATCTTCAGCTCCACGATGATCACGAACAACGAGTTTAAGCAAGCGACGTCGATGGCCGGCGTGAAAGGCGAAATGTCCGAGGGCAGTCGGACGAGGGCATTGGCGCTGAACGCGTCGGGAGAGAAGCTGGCCGATCTTCGGGTGCGCGAGGCGATCGTCTATGCAATCGACAAGAAGGAGCTCGGCGAAGGCTTGACGTACGGCTACGAGAAGCCGGCTGAAGAGATGTTCGAGACCCGCATTCCGAACATTACGAACGAAGGATTGAACAAGAGGGGCTTCGATGCCGCCAAAGCCGCCGAGCTGCTCGATCAAGCCGGCTGGAAGTTGAACGGGAGCACCGGATACCGGGAGCTTGACGGCAAGCCGATAAGCCTGAGGTTTACTTATGAGACGGGAGATACGTTCAACAAGGAGCTGGCGACCGCGCTGCAGGGCCAGTTGAAGAAGGTCGGCCTGCAGGTCGAGGTGGCGGGTTCGGACGTGATGACGTGGTGGACGGAATGCGTCGAAGGCAAGTTCGACATTACGATTTGGGACTCCAAGGGGGCGCCGGAGGACCCGCATCATTTTATCGGACCGATGCTCGATCAGACCGCGCACACGGCGGCGCTGGCCCGCTTGCCGGAGGCGGACGAATTCAACGCCCGTATTTTACAGGTGCAGCATACGCGGGACGACTCGGCAGTGACGTCCGGTTACAATGAGCTGCTTAATTTCCTGAACGACAAGGCGATCGTCGTTCCGGTTACGCGCGCCAAGGAATTGATTTTGTACCGCGAGGACAAGGTGGCGGACTACTCGTTCGGCGGACTGGAAAACGCGTTTAATCCGATGGGAGTACGGAAAGCCGAATGATCGGCAAAGGAGAAAGATAGCTATGGCTGGCAACGGAAAAAAGAAGGGAATTGCGAGATTGCTGGAGTTGGCTGGCCAGAAGAGAACCCTGCTCGTCGCGTCCGCCGTTCTGTCCACTTTCAGTATGCTCGTCCTGCTCGTTCCTTTCCTGGCGATCTATCGGGTTCTGGCGGAATTTCTCGAGCATGCTTCGGCTCCGGGCCGGATCGACGTTGCGTTGATCAAGCGTTGGTCCTTCGTTACGGTCGTCAGCCTCGTCGCGGGGTTTGCGCTCATGTACGCGGGCGGGATGGCTTCGCATATTGCGGCCTTCCGTCTGCTGTACGGCTTGCGAATCCAGCTGACCGAGCGGCTCGGTAACCTGTCTCTGGGGTATTACGATCGCAGCAGCACCGGCAAGATCAAAAAGATCGTTGAGCACGACGTGGAGAAAATTGAGAAGTTCGTCGCGCATCAGCTCCCGGACGTCGTTAATGCCGCGGCAATGGCATTCGCGCTGATCGGCGGCATGTTTTACTTGCAGCCCTGGCTTGCGTTGGCCTGCCTCCTGCCGATCGCGCTCGGCTTTTGGGCGCAGTTCTCGATGATGATGGGAGAAAGATCCAGACAAGCGCTGAGACAATATTACGACGCCATCGAGAGCATCTCCTCCTCGTCGATTCAATACGTACGGGGGATGCCGTCGATTAAAATATTCGGTCAGACCGTCCATTCCTTCCGTAGGTTTTACCTGGACATGACACAGTACCGAGACTTTCTGCTCCGATATGCGGACGATTTTCGGCATGGCTACGTTACCTACCGGGTACTGCTGCTGTCGCTGGCCGCGTTTATTATGCCGGTTGGAGTGTTTCTGCTGAGCCGCGATCCGCGCAACGTCTCCTTCGCTGCGGTGCTGCTGCTGTTTTTGGCGCTGTCTCCAGGCATCGCCGTTCCGATCTTTAAGCTGAACGGTCTGGCATCGACGCTCGGCATGATCGCGGAAAGCGTCAGGCGCGTCGACGAACTGCTGGACGAGCCCGAGCTGACCGAACCGGCGCGCCCGCGGGTTCCGACCGAGTATACAATCGCGTTCGAACGGGTCGGCTTCTGCTATGAAGGAACGGCGGGGGAGCGCATACGGGCGCTGTCGGACGTCAGCTTCGTCGCGCGGCAGGGCGAGGTGACGGCGATCGTCGGACCGTCCGGCTCGGGTAAAACGACCGTCGCGGAGCTGATCGCCCGTTTCTGGGATACTCAGGAGGGCGCAATTACGATCGGCGGGGCGGACATCCGGGACATTCCTGTCGGAAAGCTGATGGAGCTCTTATCGTTCGTATTCCAGGATAGCTTTCTGTTCTCCGACACGGTCTACAACAACATTGCGATGGGCAATCCGGGGGCGAGCCGGGAGGAAGTGTACCGCGCGGCGCAAGCGGCCCAGTGCAGCGAATTTATCGAAGCTCTGCCCCAAGGCTACGAGACGCGCATCGGACAAGGCGGCGTCTACCTGTCCGGAGGCGAGGAGCAGCGCGTATCCGTGGCACGCGCGCTTCTTAAAAACGCGCCGATTCTCGTCCTCGACGAGGCGACCGCCTATGCGGACCCGGAGAATGAGCATCGGATGCAGCGGGCTTTGAGGGAACTGATGCGCGGCAAGACGGTCATTATGATTGCGCATCGGCTGCGGACGATTCGGGGAGCGGACAACATTATCGCGCTCCGGCAGGGGACGATCGCGGAGCAGGGCAGGCACGATGAGCTGCTTCGGCTTCAAGGCTTGTACGCGGGAATGTGGAATGCCTACGTTGAAGCGTCCAATTGGCGCTTAGGAGAAAGGGGGCATTCCGATGGAGCTGATTCGCCGAATGACGGCGGGCAATCCCGGATGGTTGATTAGGCCGATCGCGGCCACTGTGCTTGCCAACCTATGCGGCATGCTGCCCTATGCGCTCGCTTCGCTTGCAGTGATGCGAATCTACGAGGCTTTCGCCGATACCGGCGCGACTCTGGCGATTCGGGAACTGTGGCTTCTGTGCGCGGGCATGCTCGTCTCGCTTGTTTTGCTGTACGCAAGCGAATCGCTCGCGTACCGGCTGTCTTTCGGAGGAGCGTACGGCTTGGCCGCCGAAGGGAGGCGAACGCTGGCCGAGCATCTGCGCAAGCTGCCTCTCGGCACGCTGATGCGCCGGGACGCGGGCGAGCTCGGCAATATGATGATGGGGGACTTCGCGCAGCTCGAGACGGCGAACTCGCAGCTTCTTCCCCAGATCGTCGGAGGGATGATCGCATCGCTGCTGGCCGTTATCGGCTTTCTGTTCCTGGACTGGCGCATAGCGCTGGCGATGATTGCCGGGTTTCCACCGGCGCTGCTCATTCTGTGGGCCGTGTCCGGCCTGGAGCGCAAGTACGGGACCAGCCATGCGGAGGCCAGGAGCCGGGCGTCGAGTCGGTTGCAGGAATACATCCAGGGCATGAAGGTAATTAAAGCCTACAATATGAGGGGCGGCAACTTCACGGGATTGGAGCAGGCTTTCCGTAGGCTGATGAAGGAAAGCATCAGCCTGGAGGGCCGATTCGGTCCGGTGTTTCTCGTCGCGATCGCCCTGGTGAAATCGGGAGCGGCCTTTATTCTAATCGCGGGAAGCTATCTGGCGGTCGGCGGCGAGCTGTCCGTTCCGGCGCTCGCAGCTTTTCTGCTGATCGGAGCCCGCGTGTACGAGCCGATTGCCGGAGCGATCTTCGCCTGGCCGGAATTCAAGTATTACGCCCTGTACGGCGGGAGGATCGCGGATATGCTGGCCGAGCCGGCGATGCCGGGAGATCGGCCTTCTCCGTCGGGGCACGACGTGGAGTTCCGGGACGTCGAGTTCGGCTACGGGGACGAACCGGTGCTGAGGGGCGTCTCGTTCGCGGTGCGGGCGGGGACTCTGACGGCGGTCGTCGGGCCTTCGGGAAGCGGGAAGAGCACGGTTCTGAAGCTGATCGCCCGGTTCTACGATCCGCGATCAGGAGAGGTGAGGATCGGAGGCAGGCCGGCGAAGGAGATGGCCCCCGAGGCGTTGATGCAGAAATTGTCCATGGTGTTCCAGGACGTATACCTGTTCAACGATACGATCGGCAACAACATTCGTTACGGCCGTCAGGGCGCCACGCAGCAGGAAGTGGAGGAGGCGGCGCGTCAGGCGTGCTGCCACGAGTTCATATCTCGGTTGCCCGGGGGCTACGATACGATGGTCGGCGAAGGAGGAAGCACGCTGTCCGGCGGGGAGAAGCAGCGGATTGCCGTGGCCCGGGCAATGATTAAGCAAGCCCCGATCGTGCTGCTGGACGAAGCGACCGCTTCGCTCGATCCCGAGAACGAAGCGGAGATGCAGCGAGCGATCTCGCGCCTCGTCGCAGGCAGGACGGTCATCGTCATCGCGCATCGTCTGAAAACGGTCGTGGAGGCGGATCGGATCATCGTGCTGGAGCGCGGCAAGGTCGCGGAGCAGGGCGGGCATGAGCAATTGGTTCGCGCGGGAGGGCTGTATGCCAGACTGTGGCGCCTCCAGCAGGAAACGGAACAATGGGGCGTATAGACAGGTTGAACCGGAACGAATCATCGAGAAAGCTCGGCGCGATATGACGATGGCGGAACAATATCGTATACCGATGTCGCATTTGTGGATACACATCGGTGTTGCGATCTGCTACCCTGATCTTGTCTAATCCGAATCCTGATAGGTGGAGGCTAACGATGAGCAGATTGCGTATCGGTATGATCGGCACGGGTGGAATTGCGGAATGGCACGGAAGGCAGCTATTGGAGCTGCCGGAGGTCGAGATTGTAGCGCTCGCGGACACAAGCGAGCGGAGCAGAGACAGGTTTGTCGAGAAATTCGATTTGCGCGAGGCGGCGCAGTTCGACGATTACCGTGCGATGTTGGAGGAAGTCGAGCTGGATGCCGTCGTCATCTGCTCCCCGCATACGCTGCATTATGAGCAAGCGACGGATACGCTGAACAAGGGGCTGCACACGTTGATCGAGAAGCCGATGACCTGCAGTTCAGCGGAAGCGGAGCGGCTGATCGAGACGGTGAAGAAGTCGGGGAAAATTTTGCAGGTATCGTACCAGCGCCATTTTCAACCGGAGTTTCTATACATTAAAGAGGCGATAGCGCGCGGCGAGATCGGCAAGCTGACTTCGATCACGGCGACTCTGTACCAGGAGTGGAGACAAGGAACGCCAGGCACCTGGCGGCAGGACCCGGCGTTGTCGGGCGGCGGCTTCCTGATGGATTCGGGCAGCCACATTATCGACGTGCTGCTATGGACGACGGGGCTGACGCCGGTCGAGGTCAAGACGCAGCTGCACAAGCACGGCTCCCCGGTCGAGATCGACACGTTTACCGCCATCCGCTTCGCGGAAGGCGCGGTGGGCGGGCTAAACCTGATCGGCTATGCGCCTTGCTGGCATGAAACCTACGCCTTCTGCGGCGAAGAGGGCGGCATCTTCTACGATAACGGCCGCATTACGCTGCGCCGGCTGCGTGAGGAGCCGATCGTTCCCGAGCTTCCGCAGCAGACGACGAACCAGGACAAGAGCTTCGTCGACGCGATCCTCGGACGGCAGGACGTGTCGGTAAGCGGCGAATTCGCCTACCGGGTCGTGAAGTTTTCGGAAATGGTATATGAAGCGGCGGGTTATTCTCCGATCGAGGATGCACGCGCGGCGGGAGGTGTTCAGGCATGAGTCTTCGGATCGGAATGAGAATCCCCCCTCGGATCGGGGAGGAAGGAATTGAAGCGGTCGCCGCTTGGGCGGCGCAGGCCGGCCTCAACGCGCTTGACGTGCCCGAGCTTACGACGGAAGTCAAGGCCGCATGCGACAAGGCCGGCATTGCGATCGGCTCGGTGGACGCGCAAGGCGTCTCGCAATTGCTGAGCAGGGACGAAGCCAGACGTGCGGACGCCGTTGCATCGGTGAAGAAGCAGATGGATGGGATGGCGGCTCTCGGGGGCAAGATCATGTTTATGTGCCTCGTACCGGAGGACGTGACGCTTCCTCGCGCCGAAGGGTTCGCCATCTGGCGAGAGACGTTCCCGGAGGTGGTCGATCACGCGGAGAAAACGGGAGTCTACATCGCAATTGAGGGCTGGCCCGGACCTGCTCCGTATTATCCGACGCTCGGCTGCACTCCGGAAATGTGGCGGGCGATGTTCGAAGCGATTCCGTCGAAGCATTTCGGCTTGAACTACGATCCGTCCCATCTCGTTCGTCTCGGCATCGATTATTTGCGGGCGCTGTCCGAGTTCGGGGAACGGATCAATCACTGCCACGGCAAGGATACGGAAATGTTGCACGACGAGCTGTACGAGTGCGGAACGCTCCCTGCGACTTTCGGAGCGAAGTACGACTTCTCGGAAGGGGCGTGGCGCTATACGATTCCCGGACATGGGGAGGTCGATTGGGGCAAGGTTGCCGTCCGTCTCGATCGGCTGGGCTACGAGGGCGCGATCTGCATTGAACTGGAGGACCATCGCTATTGGGGAACAGTCGAAGCCGAGCGGAGGGGCATCGAGAAGGCGGCGGCTCATCTGGCGCAATATTTCAGATAGTAGGCCTTACGGCTAAGGGGCTGTCCCACAAGCATAAAAAGAGTCGTACAAAAGGATGATCGATAGAAAGTGTTGTCGTGCATATATCTCCTTACGATGCTATACGATCTCGAAATCTGACTGGGTAAGTCCGTTAAGAGGTGATTTCGGGATCGTATGAGGCAGTCTCCAGAAGATACATGCACTTTTTCTTTACCGATTATCTTGTACGACTCTACTTATGAGACAGTTCCTTCCTTTAATCAATCGCCGAGAAGGCGACCCGAAAGCCCGCGTTGCCGGTCGAGCTGTCCGGCGTATTGGAGCTTCTGGCGGCGACGCGGTACCGGTTGCAGTAGGAGCGGTGGCACAAATACGAGCCGCCTCGCATAGACCGTATGCCGGTAGGCTGCTCAAAGCGCGGATTCGCGTTCGGAGTCGCCCGATGGTAGGCCGGGGTGAACCAGTCCGCGCACCATTCCCACACATTGCCCGCCATGTTGTACAGTCCGTATCCGTTAGGCTTGTACGCATCGACGGGAGCCGTTCCCTCGTAACCGTCGCTTGCATTGTTTTTAACCGGGAACTTTCCTTGCCAAATGTTGCAGCGATGTTCTCCGTCGGGCTTGAGCAGATCTCCCCATGGATACGTTTTGCGCTCCAGGCCGCCTCTGGCGGCGTATTCCCATTCCGCTTCAGTTGGCAGACGCTGGCCCGACCATCTGCAATAGGCTTCCGCATCGTTCCAGGAGACATGTACGACAGGATGGTTCATTCGATCTCCGATGTCCGAGTCCAACCCTTCCGGCTTCGCCCAGTAGGCTCCGTTAACCGCATACCACCAAGGCGTCGCTTGCGGCACGCTGACGACCTGACGCTTCGTTTCCTCCGATACGAACAGGTGAAAAACGTACGTCCAACCGAATTGCTCGGCCTCCGTAACATAACCCGTCTCTTCCACAAATTGCTGAAACTGTGCATTAGTTACGGCATACGGCGCAATATAAAACGGATCGACGCGCACGACGCGCTCCGGGCCTTCCCCGTCCGCCGGGAATCCTTCCCGGGAATCGGTTCCCATGATGAATTCTCCTCCGGATAGCCGCACTAATCCGTCTTTTGGATCGCGGGAGGATTTTGTATCGTTCTGTTGTGCGACTGGCGCGGGTGGCGATGTCGGCTCCCGGTTCAAGCCGGCAGGGCCGTCGTTGCGTCCTGCAGCGCAGCAAGCTTTCTTCGGTTGTTGTTCCAAGTGAGTTGCCCCTTTCGTGAAATCGGGCGGGAATACGGCGGCTTAACCGTATACCGCAATGCCGACGAGCCCGGAGAGCAGCACGACGGAAAAAGGATGCTTATGCAGATAAATCAGAGCAAACAAGGAACCGGCGAAGATCGCAAGCTGGCTCCAGGTCTTCCAATCGAACTCCATCGTTATGCCGGCGTTTTGTGCGAACAGGATGGCGGCGTAGACGATCATTCCGGCCACGGTGGGGCGGAGTCCGAAGAAGGACGACTTCACGAGCTGATTGTCGCGGTAACGCATAATGAGCTTGCCTGCGGCTAGAATCAAGACCAGAGACGGCAGGATCATCGCTAGCGAAGCGACGATGGCGCCGATCGTACCGGCCTGATGATAGCCGACGGCCACGGCGATATTAGTCGCGATCGGTCCCGGCGACATGCCGGCGACGGCAACCATATCCGAGAGCTGAGCCGCGTCCATCCATTGGTGGCGAGTCAGCACTTCTTCCTGGATAAGCGGAATCATAGCGTAGCCGCCCCCGAAGGAGACAAGGCCGACCATAAAAAACGTCAAAAACAAATCGATAAGCATAGCCATTCCCCATTATCGTCGAGTTTAGATCATGTAGTCGTATACGGGTTCTTTTTCCTCGAGCTTCGTCTTTTTGCCCAGCATTACTCTGACTTTGACGACGGCGATTCCTGCGAGCGCACCGAAGACGATGACCCATGCGGGGTGCAGGAAGTTTCGTCCGAACAGCAGTAGGCAGACGGCGATGGCCGCAAGGGCTCCCGAGGCGAAGTCCACGACGGCGGTTTTCCCGATTTTGAAGGCGGCATAGACGATCATAGCGACGACGGTAGCGCGAATAGAGAGGAAGGCGGCTTCGATCTTAGGATTGTCCTTCATCTGAACATACACCAGAGACAGACCGATCATCAAGGCGAATGTAGGAAGGAAAATGCCGAGCAGCGCCGACAGCGCTCCGCCGATGCCGGCGATCCGATAGCCGATCAGAGTGGCCGAGTTGACGGCAACCGCTCCGGGGACGGAGCCGGACACCGCGACGATATCGGCCACGTCTTCGCTTTGCAGCCATTTGCGCTTCTCCACGATTTCTCTTTCGATTACCGGAATAAGCGCGTAGCCGCCTCCGAATGTGAAAGGGCCCATTTTCAGAAAAGTCGTAAATAACGAGCCTATCATTTTCCATTTAGCGTTCATAGGTATTCCTCCCCTTTCTGTAGGTTGATATAAGTTGAACTCTGTCGGGAGGGCGCCTTCGTTCCAGGTGCTTCAATGTATAGTATACCATCTTTATTTCATTTTGGGATTAAGTTAGCCTGTTTTTATTTATTATATCTATTGATGGGTTCTATTGGTTTGACTTAATTTCATTTTGTTATTATGTTGAGGCGACGATAGTTATTTGTAGTCTGGAAAAGTCAAATCGGCTATAATGGGTTTAATATATTTCCAATGCGTTTACTTGGATAAGTGGGGAATAAACGTGAGTCTACAACGAAGCAGCGATATGCCGTCTCCGAAACGGCTGATCTACTCGCATATTGCAGAACGCGGCACCGTCTCCAAGGCGGAGCTGCTGGAACGTTATTCGATGACGAGCAGCACCCTCACCCGTCTGCTGGAAGAGATGGTGTCAGAGAAGCTGATCGAGGCATCGGGATTCGGACCGTCCAGCGGCGGAAGGCGACCGATTCTATATGAGACGAATCCTCATTACGGCTACTTCTTCGGATTGGAGATTTCGCGGTTCTCCTCTACGCTTGGCTTCTTCGACGTGCGGATGAATCCGATGTCGCTCACCCGTTGGCGCATGGACGAGGCGATGACGCCCGAACGCGTCGTCGACCACGCGTCGGCTATGATGAAAGCGATTCTGAACGATCACAGGATCGATCCTAGCCAAGTCGTCGGAGTGGGCATAGGAGCCGTCGGACCGCTTGACAGGGAGCGGGGGATCATTGTGAAGCCGCGTTATTTCTCGTCGCCGGGCTGGGTCAATGTGCCGATCTGCCGGATGATTGAAGAGAAAACCGGCTTCCCCGCCGAGCTGGAAAACGGCGCCAACGCGGCGTTAATGGGAGAGCAATGGGCGATGAGAAGCGCTAAACCTCTTCATATGCTGTATGTGCACGCCGGGGTCGGTTTGCGCTCGGCGATGATGTCCTATGGGCAGATTATTCACGGCTCGCTCGATATGGAGGGCGCGATCGGCCAGATGATCATCCAGACGGACGGCCCGCGGCTGAACGAGGACGGCAACTTCGGTGCGCTTGAAGCGTTCGCCTCCGTTCAGGCGCTAGAAAGAATGGCGCAATCCCGGGTGAAAATAAACGGAGGAGACTGGGCGGGGCGGCTGCAGGTGCCTCCGGATCGCATCCGTTACGAGCTGCTTTTGCAGGAGTTGAGGCAGAACAATTCGCACGTGGAGGAGATGTTCAGGCAGGCGGCCTCCTACCTCGGTATCGGGCTGGCCAATATGATCAACATGTTTCATCCGGAGACGGTCGTGCTCGGAGGAGCGCTGATCAATTCGTACGACCGGTTCTACGATACGGCGATCGGCGTCGCGCGCAAGAATGTCTATTATTACCCGGAGTATGAGCCCGTTTTCACCAAAGGGGAGCTGCGCGAGGACGCTGTTGCGACCGGCGCGGCGCTGATGATGTGGAAGAAGATGCCGGTTTGACGGGGCTTCGGGCTTGCTCGAAACCGACGGTTTTACACGTAGGATCGATGTCGCAATTTTTATGTTGAACTAAGATATCGTTGTGGTAACATGTGGAGGAACGGAAGCGCTTTATCATCTTCATTTTCCTCTGAAAGGGATGTTACATTCATGCCGTTAGTCGACATGCCGCTTGAACAACTGAAGGAGTATCAAGGAATCAATCCGCGTCCGGCCGATTTTGACGCGTACTGGGAGAGAGCGCTTGCGGAGATGCGAGCCGTAGACCCTCAAGTCGAGCTTGTGCCGAGCTCCTTCCAGACGCCGCTCGCCGAATGCTTCGATCTGTATTTTACAGGCGTTCGCGGCGCGCGCATCCACGCCAAATATGTGCGTCCGCGCAATGCCGCCGAGCCTCATCCCGCTGTCGTGCAGTTCCACGGATATACGGGCAATGCGGGCGACTGGAACGATAAGCTGGCTTACGCGTCGCTGGGCTTCTCCGTGCTGGCGATGGACTGCCGCGGACAGGGCGGTTCCTCCGAGGATACCGGCGGAGTTAAGGGAAACACGCACCACGGGCATATTATTCGCGGACTGGACGATCACGAGGACAACTTGCTGTTCCGGCACATTTTCCTCGACACGGCCCAGCTTGCGGGGATTGCGATCGGTTTGCCTGAAGTCGATCCCGAGCGCGTGTATGCGGCCGGCGGCTCTCAAGGCGGCGCGCTGACAATCGCTTGTGCGGCGCTTGAACCGAGAGTGAAGAAGCTGGCTCCGGTATTCCCGTTTCTGTGCGATTATAAACGGACCTGGGAGATGGATTTGGCGAAAGACGCTTACCAGGAGCTGCGGACTTTCTTCCGTCACTTCGATCCGCTGCACGAACGCGAGGACGAGATTTTCACGCGGCTCGGCTACATCGATCTGCAATATTTAGCAGATCGGATTCGCGGCGAAGTGCTTATGTTCGTCGGCCTGATGGACACCATCTGCCCGCCTTCCACGCAATTCGCGGCGTATAACAAGATGACCGCTCCGAAGCAGCTCGTTATCTACCCGGATTTCGGTCATGAGCATCTTCCAGGCTCGGGGGACAAGACGATTCAATTTTTCTTGGCTGAGCGTTAAGGATAAGTCTGAGCGACGTCGGCAACGAAAATAAGGGGCTGTCCCAGTCCTATAAGCCGCTCAGGTTGCTTGGATGATCTAAAGGAAGGGGGATGTACCTTCCTCTGACGCTATACGCTCCCGAAATCTGAAGGGGTAAACCCGTTACATGGTTTCAGGAGCGTATGAGGCAGTCTCCGTGCCATGATTGATCCACAACGTTTCCGATTAATTGGGAATTGAACTTTAACGGCGGATCTCTTTGCACACATGAGCTTACGCAGGGAAGTTAGTCGGAATTTCGTACAAAACAACTCGACCGAGGCTCAAACGACGAACATTTGTAGGAAAAACCACACAAATCAGCTCGAACCAGGCTTAAACGGCGGACGTTTGTAGGGAAAACCACACAAAGCATCTCGACCCAGGGTAGCGTCAAGAAGTTTGTGTAATTATTATTTAGGGGGTTGTAGGGTATCCATTGGGACAATGGATATGATTTGCTTTCAAGGTTCAGGGGGGATCCCCCCTGAAAAAATCCCCTTTCATTTCCAATTGTCAAAGTGCTGTTTTTGTAGGCTTGCCTCGTGTCCCTCACGGACGCCCGATGCGGCCGCTTACGCCTGTGGATACTTCTTCTCAAACATTTGCTTGAGTGCTTGTTGCGTGAGGGCGTCTCCGAATCCAGTACACACGCGACTACTCCAGCGTTCGTTGTATTCTATGGCTTGCAGATAGACAATCTTCTCCGCCGCGTCCATATTCGTCAAACTATTCATCGGCCGCAGCCGCTTGCGGATTTCCTTGTTTGTTCGCTCGATCAGGTTCGACGTGTAAATGGCATAGTGAATCATCTTGGGGAAGTCGTAGAAGCACAGCAGGACAGATAGCTCGTTCTCCCACGACGCCAGCTCCTTCGGATACATCTTACCCCAAGAAGTTGGCCAACGCGACCTCCCGATCCATAGCATTGTAAATCGCCTTCATATCTGTCACAAAATCCGCTTTGTCCTTGTCGCGGATTTTCGGCAGCGTGTTGCGCATCTTATGCGTGATGCAGCGCTG
>NZ_QRDZ01000059.1 GCF_003386235.1 Cohnella phaseoli | reverse complement strand
AAAATCTGATTGGAGAATACTTCTACATCACATACCGAAAACCCTTTAAAGCAGAAAACATCTCCCTAGGATTTCAGGGAGACGTAAGTAGTAACCGCGGGACGGTCCTATTCGCTCTGCCCGGGGTGTTTCCGGACGAATAAGTACGCGGGACGGGCTTATTTAGACGCCCCCGAGTCGATGGAGAATCCCCCCTGCGCCTTGTTCGCCGATTACCTCTCACAGCAACTTGTTTGGCTTACGGGATAGACTCCCCGCTTTGCTGCTGCGGAATGATAAGCGAGACGCGCGTGCCTTGGCCCGGAACGGAATGAATGTGAAGCTCGCTCCCAATCGCCCGTGCCCGCTCTTCCATGCTGAACAGACCGACGCCTTCCTTGCTGCCGTCCCGAACAAAGCCTTTGCCTTGGTCCTCGATCGACACTTGAACATGGGAGTCGTTATCCCGAACGTCGACGGACGCTTCCGATACGTCGGCATAACGGCCGACGTTCGTCAGAGCTTCCTGAATGACGCGATAGATGGTCGTCTCCTCTTGAATGTTCAGCCTCTTTTTCAAGTTGGAGGAAAATGCGACCTGAATGCCGTAATGCTTGGAGTAGGTGTCCAAATACGTGCGCAGCGCAGGGATGACGCCTAGATCGTCCAGTACGGAAGGCCTCAGCTCCCAGGCGAGCCCGCGTACGTCCGCCATCAGGTTCGCGATCTGCTCCCGCACTTTGTTCAAATGATCGTAAGCGCCGCTAGACAGAACCGCATCGACGGAAATAAGCAGAGAGAACAGGCTTTGCCCGATTCCATCGTGCAAATCGCGCGAGAAGCGCCGCCTTTCCTCTTCTTGAATGCGCATCATCTGCGAGAGCAGCAGCTGCAGCTCTTCCTCGGCTTGCCTGCGCGCCGTCACCTCATGACGGATAGACAAATATTGATACGGCTTTCCCGCTGCATTCAGGAAAGGAACGATCGTCGTGTCGACCCAATAGTAGTTTCCGTTTTTGCCGCGGTTTTTAATCTCGCCCTTCCAGACGCTGCCCGAGCCGATCGTACGCCACAGCTCTTTCATAAACTCCTTGCCATGGTGACCCGAATTGATAATCCGATGATCCTGCCCCATCAATTCTTCGCGCGAATAGCCGGAGATGGCGCAGAACCGGTCGTTGACATACTGGATTTTGCCCGTACGGTCGGTTATCGCGACGATCGACGCCTCGTCCAGCGCGTACTTCAGATCGGACAGCTGCTTAAGCATAATCTCGTGCGAGCCGTTTTCCGTCCATCCGTATTTTCCGTAATCATGCGTCAAAATTCAGCAGTCCTTTCTTCATCGCGAACTTGACCAGATCGGGCCTCGTTTTAAGATTAAGCTTATCCATCAAGTTGCTCTTGTGCGACTCGACCGTTTTGACGCTGATGATCAACTGCTCGGCAATATCTTTGTTTGTGTAGCCCTGCGCGACTTTGGCGAGAATTTCCCGTTCTCTCTCGGACAACGATTCGTACGCCCCCCCGTCGCCTCCGCCGTTCTTCAGCTTATCCAAATATTCGCTCATCAGCCTTTTGGTCGCGGTCGGGTGCAAATACGCATTGCCCTCCGCCACATGGCGAATCGCGCTGACCATCTCTTCATGCGGCGCGCTCTTGAGCAAGTAACCGGAAGCTCCCAGATGGATCGCCCGGAACAAATATTCTTCGTCGTCATGCATCGTCAAAATCAATACGGCCGCGCTCGGAAGCACCTTCTTCAGCTCGGCGGTCGTGCTCAGCCCGTCCTTGCCGTGCGGCATGCTCAGATCCATCAGCACGACGTCGGGGCGGCACTCCAGCGCTTTGGCAATCGCTTCTTCGCCTTCGGCCGCTTCCCCTACCACTTCCATATCCTCCTTGGCGCTAAGCAGCATCGCCAGGCCGGATCGAACGACGGCATGATCGTCGACCAGCAAAATTCGGATCATTCCCCCGCCTCCTGATCAAAATCGGACTTTATATACAAACTTTTATACCGCTATCATAACAAATCCTGAAACCATTCGGCTATCTCGGCGGCGACTTTCGTCACGGTTTCGCGTTCAGGCTGGCCGTACGCTCTCTTCGTCCGATTTCCCGCCAGCAATATGCCGACGATGTCCGATCCCGCCATAATGGGGGCGGCGTACGCGGATTGCAGCCCCTCCGTCAACAGAATCGAATCGGCGCGCTTCTTGGCGTTGCCGCTGTCCCAGACGAGCCCGCGTCCCACTTTGATAACCTCGCCTTCAATCCCTTGTCCGTACCCTATGCTAATGTAAGAATAGCGATTGTTTAAGTTGCCGGACGCCCATCTCCAACGGGCGCTTCGTTCCCTCCGATCAATAACGGCGAGTGCCGCCAGATCGCTGTCCAACGCTCCCCTTACCCCTTCGAGCACTCCCTGAATCTGTATATCCCTCGTTCCCATGCGGCATTCCTCCGTTCGGATCCTCACTCATCTTCTATTGTAACTAGCCTGCCCCTGCTTGTAAGTCAGGGAATCCCCTGAAAGAGCGCGGGAGAATCCCCCATCTTTGCCTCAGCCGCCCGATTTCCCGCCTTTCCGCCCCGTCTGCGCTACCTGAATTCATGATTTAACGAAGCTTCGGCGCATATTTTGCGCGTTTTTTTACGCCAAATGTGATTTTCCTCACAGAAAAATAGGGGAATTCCCTTTATGCAATTCAGCGTATTCCCGGATAACATTCATTTCCTGCACGAGGTACGATAGAGGTAACAGAACGAGGGGAGATGGCAGCGATGGGCAGCAATGGGCTGGCAATTGCGATGACAAATGAACGGACGGGGACAGGGACGAGGGCATGCCCCGGTCATATGGGGATCGCAAACTTCTGCGAGCCTAAGCAGTTCGCGCTTCTGGAAAGCATCATGGTTCCCATCCGGGTCCCCGCTGGCGGATTCCTGTTCTGGGAAGGCGACGAAGCGGATCACGCTTACTACGTTCGCAGCGGAAGAGTCAAACTGCGCAAATCGACGGAAGACGGCAAGGAGTACATTCTGTCGATCCTTAAGGCCGGAGATATGATCTGCGAATTCGCGGCAGGACATATGAGCCTCCAATACGCTTTTACCGCCGAAGTGACGGACAACGCCGAGATCGGCGTCATCCATCGGCAGGATCTCGAGGCCGCCATGCGTCAGGACGGCGAGCTAGCGTTCGGATTTATGGCATGGATGGCTTACAACCACCGGGTTACGCAATCGAAATTCCGCGATCTGCTGCTCTTCGGCAAGCCGGGGGCACTGGCTTCGACCTTGATTCGCCTCAGCAATTCGTTCGGCGTTATGGAACCGTACGGAATCCGTATCGATATGAAGCTGACCCACGCGGAGCTGGCCGATTTTATCGGGGCGACGCGCGAAAGCGTCAATCGGATGCTGAACGAATTCAAAGAAAAGGACATTCTCGATTTCCGCTACGGCAAAATCATCATCCGCAGTCTCGGCGCGCTGCAAAATATCTGCCGCTGCAATACGTGCCCGACTTGCCCTGAAGAGATTTGCCGAATATAAAAAGGTATGTAGGTTGAACCCTTGAAGGCGAGGGACATTCCCTTTCTCCATTTCATTCGGTTGTCCTTCGGTGTATCTCTGGGTTCAACATTTAACGAATAAACAAGGCATGCGGCCTCCTTCGAGAAAAGGAGACGCATGCCTTAGCGGTTTCTATACAACAATTTACTCGCCGGACGAAATCCGTTTCACCGTGAACGACGTCAGCCCGCCGTTTGCGTTATGCAGGCCTACGACGACGTAAACGTTCTTGCCGTCGAACAATCCGCCCGGCAGATCGTCGAGCTCGCCGCCGGTATCCAGCCTCGTTCCGTTAACATAATAGCCCCACTTGCCGCTGACCGCGTCCCGTTTTAAGCGGATAGCGAAAGCCTCGCCGACATCGGCGTCCAACGTCTTGACCATGAGCGTCCGCTGCATCGATCCTCCGCCGAAATCGGCATATCCGTCCACCTGAGCCTTCAAGACTCCGCCGTCGTTGCGAAGCAGCGTCACGACGCCTCCGGGATCAAGCGTATTGAAAATGTTGAAAAATTTCTTGCCGTCCAGAAAGCTCAAGCTTACCCAGGCATCCTGCAGCGCTTCATCGGCTAACTCGCCAATCTCCATCTCCACCTCGATGTCGTCCGCATAGACAGGGCGGTTGAAGATCCCGCCGAACGCTCCGCCTCCCTGCCCGTCTACATAATACTTGGCGTCTCCGACAAACGTCAGCCCGCCGCCCGAGTTAGCCACTGCTCCGTCCCGAACCGCTCCGCCGGCATCCTGCCCGCCTAGAATCGTCCAATCCGCGGCTTCCGGCTCGAACGTGACGACCATGCCCTGGCGTCCCGCGAACGTGAGATCGGCAGTCAGACGACCGTTCTTCGTCTTGAGCGGCAACGGCACGACGCTGCCCGTGAGCGGGTCCCAGATCCGCGCCCGTTCCAGGGAAACGTTAAAGCTGGCCTCGAACTGGGCCGGATTTTCCGACGTGTTGACAATTAAATAAGCGTAGGAGTCCCCGATCTTCTGTTTGCGGTAGATGATGGCCGAATCGGGCTGATCGAGCGCGAAGTCGGGCTCGATCGCCGCCTTCACCGCAGCCGGAATCGCGGACTCTCCTACAACCGAAGTCACGTTCGGATGCGCGAGAAGTCCGTCGTACGCATCCTGGATGTCTCCGGCTGTCGTTCCCCGCTCGCCAATGACGTTTCCGCTGTCCAGCATAACGATGGCTACGCCCGCATCCGCCAGCGTCTCCAGCTTGTCCAGTGCCGATTCGCTCATGACAGACACGCGGGGAACGACCAGCGTCCGGTAAGCCGAACCGTCAGCGGTAACCAGCTTGCCTTCCGCCGTGCCCGCCTCCAGCACGCTCTCTTCATCTACATAATCGAAGTCGAGCTGACTTCCGACAAGCTGGAGCGCCGTCTGCTTCAGGCTCTCGCTAACATCCACCGCTCCCGGTGCGAAATCCTCCGCATGAATCGACTGCGGCGGGAGCGTATGGGCCCACACGCTCTCGATCGGATAATACAGCGCGGTCTCGGCGACCGATTTGCCTCCGTCCAGCAAGTAGCCGAGCCGACCGACATAATCGGTGAACAGCCGGTTATCCGCATTCGACATCTGGGTGTGCACATAATACGAGGTAAACGTGTCGACGCCGTACGCGAACTGAACGGCAATCGAGCCGAGCCGGCCGGTTATGCCCGCCTCCGAGCCGTCGAAAGCGTTCGAGATTTCGCTGTGCACATGCGGCTTACCCTCGTGCTTGGCGACGGAGCTGGCCAGCTTCGCCGTCGTAACGCCCCACACCTTGGCGATCCAGGGGTAAGCGGTCAGCAGATCGATACCCGGATAGTCCATTCGCCTATAAATCGACATCAGGTTGCCTTCGAATACGGCGTGGTGGAACAAATCCTCCTCCAGCAGAAGGTGGCCGGTGCAGGCGACGCCCTTGTCCGTGCAGAAGCCTTGCAGCGTGCCGAAGTAATTGTCCTCCAGCAGCTCCGACAGCGTCCGATAAAAGTCCCAGCGAACCTGCTTCGCCTGAGCGTCGTCCCCGCCTGCCAAATACGGCAAGAACGGATACAAATCATAACCGCGCTTCAGCTCGAAATCGTCCAGCAGCGCGTTGCCCCAGTTCAGGGAAGGCAGCAGCGGCACGTTCGGATCGGGCACGTCGCGGACAAGCGGCGTAACCGGCGGCGGATCCAGATAGGTGCCGAGCAGGGAAGGCTCGTCGGTGAAAAAGGCTTCGATTCCGTTGCCGAAATAGGAGCCCAGACGCTCAAAATACTGCTCGTGCGTCCAGTCGACAAACGTTTCCGCCGCCTCCTTTTCCAACAGGTTGACGTATCTGCGCTGCTCGAACCAGTTGTTGGCGGCATGCGAGCCTTCATAGAACGGCTTTTGAACCATGTAAAAAACGACGCGATCGCCGGCGGGAGCGCTCCAGTTCAAGCTGCCTCCCGCGTCGAGAAACGGACGTAGATCGGTCATCGTCGCGGCGGAGAAATTATCCCTTGTTCCCTCATAAGCAGCCGCCAGCACTACCTCGCCGTGTCCGGTCGGATGAGGGATGGTGATCGTTTCGCTGCCCGACGTCTCCCGGACGATCGTCGCCAGTCCCTGCGCTTCCAGATCCGGGCGCTCACGCAGCACGATGCCGCCCGCTCCCCCGCTCGGATAACCCTCCTCGTCATAAATCCACATTCGGAGCCCGGCCTCGTCGATGGCGTATTCGACGTTATCGACAAGCGTGTTCCAGTTCGTCTCCGACTCCAGGTAGTCGGAATACGGCACATTCGTCACGATGCCTCCGTAGCCCAAATTCTTCAGATCGTCGATCATCGAAGTCGTCAGGTTATCGTGGATAATGCGCAGCGGCCGATATTGCAGCGGCGGATTGGCGAAGATCCTCTCGTTAAATACCTTCTGTCCGTCCGTCTCCGGTTCGTACTGCGCGCCGCTGGAAATCCGACTTACCCGGAACGACGTCTCATGCCCATTCACGTTGTGGACGCCGACAACAACATAGACGTCCTTGCCGGCAAACAGACTGGCCGGCAGATCGACGAGCTCGCCGCTGCCGTCGAAGCGAACGCCGTTGACGCTGTAATGCCAGCGCCCCGCGAAATCCCGCTTCAACCGCAGCTCAAGCTTCTGGCCAACGGCAACGCCTGTCGTTTTATTCAATAGCGTCCGATGATTCGTCGCGCCGAACGGAGCGTATCCGTCCACTTGGGCGCTTACGATCCCTCCGTCGTTGCGAAGCAGCGTCACGACGCCTCCGGGATCAAGCGTATTAAAAATGTTGAAAAACTTCTTCGCATCCAGGAAGCTCACGCTGACCCAGGCGTCCTCCACCGCTCCGTCGGCAAGCTCCTCGATCGTCAGCTCCACACGGATGTCGCTTGACTTGACGGGACGGTTGTAGATGCCGCCGAACGCTCCGCCTCCCTGCCCGTCTACGTAATACTTCGTTTCTCCCGAGAACGATACGCCGTCCTGATCGCATGTCAGATCGCCCGTCTTCGGCTGTTCGTTCGTGTCATGGCCGACCAGCTCGGTCCAGTCGCATAATCCGTTCGCACCGGCGGCCGCCGGAAATACCGGCAGAAACGATGCGATCGTCAACACCGCAAGCATAAGCTTTAATCCTCTCATTGCCAGCCCTTCTTTCCTATATAGAATGGGAAAGCCGCTAAAGCTTAATGGAAGTGGAAAGCAAGCCTTGGATATAGTAGCGATTCGTAAAGCTGAACAGCAGCAGGAGCGGCAGGGAAGCGACCACGTAGCCGCCGAACGTGACCGGCAGATTCGTAGAATACTGTCCGGTGAACGTAATGATCAGTCCCGCCGCGATCGTCAGCAGATTGTAGTCGTTGATCGTGATCATCGGCCACAGAAAATCGTTCCAAACGCCTACGATCTGCATGATGGCCAGCGTCCCCATGATCGGCACGCACAACGGAAGCGCGATTTTATAGTACAGCTTGAAATCGTGCGCGCCGTCCATCTGGGCCGCCTCGAAGAAATCCTTCGGAATTCCCTCGAAAAACGAGCGAAGCAGAAACACTCCGAAGATCGGGCCACCCGTCGCAATGGGCAGAATAAGCACCGCGTACGTATCGAGCAATCCGAACGTCTTGTAGAGCATATAGCCCGGCACCAGCGTAAGCACGCCCGGAATCATCATCAGGGCAATGACCGAGAAGTACAGCACGTTCCGCCCGAAAAAGCGCATACGCGCGAATGTAAAAGCGGCGAGCGAAGCGATCGCCAGCATCAGCGTCGTGCCGACTCCCGCCACCAGAACCGTATTCAACAAATACCTCCACGTTCCGAGAAACGCGGTCCGAAAGTTGGATACGCGCAGCGGAAGCGTCGGATACCATTTACTCGTCATGAACGTCAAATCCGTCTTGAACGCCCCCCACAAGGTGAGCAGCAGAGGGTACAGCATAATCGCGATCAGAATGATGACGATCGTATGCAGCACCGCCTGCGATAAATGTCTGGCTATCGGCATGCGTTCGCTCCCCTTACGTATTCGAATCCGACTTCATCATCCGGAACGCCAGCAGGCTGAGCAAGAAAATTGCGGCGAACATAACCGTGCCGATCGTCGACGCGTAGCCCATCCTTCCGGCGGTAAAAGCTTCAATATACATGTAGTAACCCGGCACATAGGTAGAGTAGCCGGGACCGCCGCTGGTCAGCACGATCTGAATGCCGAAGTCCTGAAGTCCGGAGATGATGCCGAAAATAAGAAAAAACCGAATTTGTCCCATCACATGCGGGATGTCGATCGACCAAATCCGCCTCCAGACGCTCGCCCCGTCCAATTGCGCCGATTCGATCACCTCTGTTGAGATGTTCATCAGGCCGGCCATATAGATCAGTACGCTTGTGCCGCCGATCCAGGGAAAACCCATGAACACAATGCTCAGGATGACCAGTCCGGGATCGCCGAGCCAGTGGATGACCGCATCGGGCTCGGCCAGGCCGAACGCCTTCATCAGGCCGATCGCCAGACCCGAGGTCGGGTCGTAGATGAACTTCCAAATCAGCAGGCTGACGACGCCGGGAGCGACGATCGGCAGTAAAATCAGAATGCGGTAGATCGACTGCATCTTTTTCTTCGTCACCGAAAAAATCATCTCCGCCATAATCAGCGGCACGACGATGCCGATCAGCAGGCGGGGAATCAGGATAAGAAAAGCGGTCGGAATCGAGTTCAGGAACACCTGGTCGCGAAACAGCTCCCGATAATTGCCCCATCCGATGAACTCCGCTTTCCCCACGCTGTCCCAGTCGAAGAACGAATGATAGATCCCGCTAAGCGGAGGAAAATAGCAGAATACAAGCAGCCCCACAAACAGCGGGGACAGAAACAAATAAGCTTTGCGGCTCTTCCAGATTTCCGCATACAGCGTTCTCATAGGCATAGCCTTCCTTTCCGTGCGGAGACGTCCGCGGTCCTACTCGCCGAAGATGTTGTCCAGGCTGTGCTCGCTTTTCGTCTCCTGCTCGGGCTGAACGAGATCGAGCTCTACCGTAAGTTTTGTATTGATCTCGATAAATACCGAATTGGACTCGTCGATAATGTCGATTTTGACTTTCCTTACCGGCTGAAGCTTGCTGGCCTTATAAGGATAATAGGTATATTCCGCTTCCCCGTCTGCGTTCGTGCGCATCCGGTTCGAGCTGAACAGCCCGCCGTTGCGAGGCAGTCCGAACAGGATATGCCCCTCCACGGGAAGGCCTTTGCCATCCAGCAGCCGAACCTTGAGCTTTACCGGAGACTGACCGTCCGCCGGGGCCGGCTGCGGCGACAGCTCGACGATCTCCAACTTGAATTCGGTCGAACGGTAGTAATCGAAACCGACAAGAAGGGCGACGGTCAGAACGACCGCGATCCAGATCCATAGTTTTTTCATGCGTTTCCCCGCTTCCGTTCTCGTGGAGGAGGGGACAGGGCAGCTTCCGCTCCCCGGTCCCCCGTCTTCCGGTTACCAGCCTGCCGTGTCGATCTTCATGTTCGTGATCGCGGCGTCGGCGCTTTTTTGCTGAATGTCGTTAATCTTCTTGAAGAACGTCTCGTCGCTCGACTTGTCCAGCACCCACAGCTCGAACTCCTTGTGCATGAGCACGCTTTGCTCGTCGGTGAATGCGCCGGGCCAGTTGGCCTTCGGCACGATCGGGAATTGATTGTTCATCCAATCGTTTAGCAGCGGAGGAATTTCCGAGCCGCGCACCGCGCCGAGCGCCGCTCCCTGCTCGACGACGGCCATCGACACGTTCTCCGGCAGCGTCAGAAACTTCAGGAAAGCGATGGCCGCCTCGCGCAGATCGGGATTGTTCTCGACGACCGGCTTGAGAACGTTCAGCGACAGGTCCGGTCCCGGCTGGAACGGCCCCTTCTCGGTGAACTCGATTTTCAGCGGCTCAATGTCCTTGGCTGCGAACTCCGTGACGAGCGGCGGAGGAATTAGCCCGAACTCGAACTGGCGCTCCATATTGCCGTTCTCCGCCGGGAGAGCCCACACGCCCTCCTCCTTCATCGCGACCTTGCCCTCGTTCCACAGCTTCGTGTAATCGGTATCCTGCCAACCCGGAGACAGGAAGTCTTTATAGAACTTTTTGAGCTCGGTGTACACTTCCTTGGCGTATTCGTGCTCCAGCGGGCTATACAGCCCTTGCTTCACAGCGCGAATATTTTCCGCCAGCTCGATCTGGCCGTCCTTGTTGTAGTCGGTCTTGTCCATAATCGCTCCCGCGTAAGCCGGACCGACGCTGAACTGGATGTTCCAATGGGATAGCTCGATCTTTTTGAAGAAGCCCCACGGCGCGAACGGAATGATTCCGTTCTCTTTAAACGTCTTCGCGACCTCGAACTGCTCGGCCCATGTTTTGGGCGGCTGCAGGCCGTACTTGGCGAACAGATCCTTGTTGATATAGTAGCCTGTCGGAGGGCCGGAATAGAGCGCGAACGGGATGGCCACGAGGTTCTGGTGAGCGTCCACAAGCTCGCGGTGAGTCATCAGGTAATCCGGGAACAGCTCGCGCCATTTCTCGTTGCCGGGCATGTATTCGTTCGGCGTATCGAGATCGGCGGACAGCGATTCGTACCAGCCCCGCTCTTGATAAGCGTTGCCCCACGTAAATGTAATCGCCGGAGCGGTGCCAGCCGCCACTTGTGTCGTCAGCCACTCCGCAACCTCGTTCTGCAGCCCGCCCACCGGCTTCGTACGCGCCCATTCGATCGTAACGTTCGGATGGAGCTTCATGAATTCGTCGGCGATCACCTGCGTCGACTGAAATACGTTCGGGTTTTCCGGAGTCGCCTCCTTATTCAGGGTCGGCATCCAGCCGTGCAGATCGACGGACAAGGTGACGGGACGTCCTTCGGCGATCTGCTTCGGTCCTGCGCTTGCACTCGCCTCAGGCGAGGCGGAAGGTTCGACGCTCGCCTGTGAGGACGAAGGCGCGGACGGAGAGCTTGGCCCGGCGTTTCCGTTCGTTCCCGAGCAGCCGGTCAACGTCCATGCCAGACACGCAGCACCCAAGATGGCAACGCTTACTTTATTCGGCTTGCGAATGACCATTTTCTGAATCCCCCTAAGTGTGAATTTGCAGCACTCGATTGATATAAAAATCGGTAAAGCTCTGACTGTCGACTTGCGTGCATACCCAGACGCTCGAATCGGCGGCCTGCCGCTGCCAATTGAAATCGGACAAGTTTACGACGAGACCTCTCGTGTACTCGCCCCGAATCTCCACGCCGATGCGCCGCTGCTGCAGCGAGACGAACTCCGGACGGTAGGACACTGCCACGGCCAACGGATCGTGCAGGTAAATATGATTGGAATTCCAATGCTCCCGCATCCGCATAATCAATTGAGCGACGGGATCTTCGCTGGCGCGGAGCGCCTGCACCTGCGTCTCGGACAGCTCGCAGCGGAACGTGACGTCCAGTCCGACCGCAATCGTGCGAATTCCGGCATTCAGAACGACCTGAGCGGCCTCCGGGTCGCAGGAGTAATTGTACTCCGACAGGTTCACATCGTAAGCGCCCCCCATGACGACAATCTTCTCGATGTTATCGGCGATGGCCGGCTCGTACATAAGCGCCGTCGCGATGTTCGTTAGAGCCCCTAGCGTAATGAGCGTGATTTTGGATTCCGACCGCTTGACCGTTCGAACGATAAATTGAGCCGCGGTCATCGTATCGTCGATCGGCTCGCCCTCCATTTCCGCCAAGTACTGGGGAGGCTTCTCCTCGTAGGGAATCGATCGGCCGTACACCTTGTCGTTAACGATTGGCCGGCTCGCCCCCGGCACGACCGGAATGTCGTCCCTGCCTGCAAGGCGCAGCAGTCGCCCGGCAATCTGCGCTCTCGCTCTCGTATTTTTGAATACGGTCGTAACTCCCGCTACGTCCAGTTCCGGCGATCGGACGGCCAGATAAAGCGCGAACGCGTCGTCGATGTCGTCTCCGATATCCGTGTCGATGATGACTCTTAAGCGGGAATCCGCTGGGTTTGCCATTGTACTACCTCCGAATGCTATTCGTTTTCCGCAATGTTGTCTTGCCTGACGATTTTTCATCGGCTTCTAATCGAGCCTGACCTTGTCCCTTCTCCGTCTGCTGCTCTTCAAGCACACGTTCTCTCTCTCAATTCCTCCTTTGCGCCGGACGAAGCCCTTACGGCCTCACCATCCGCATCTGATCGTGTCGACAATCTCAAAGTAGCATATCCCCATTCTCTCAGGCTATCACGATATGGCTAATGCTTATTCGAAATTGGCGCTTATCTTTTTCTCCGCCCCGCAAAACCCTTGCACATTTTGACAATACGAAAATGCTCTGCTACGATCGATTTGTTCGATATGGTGATTAAGATGCGATACAGCGAGGTGCTTCCCTATGTTCGCCCACCAGTTGGAATTCATTTTTTTCTATGTGCATAAGCCCGACACCCAGATTCTGAGCCATCATCACAAATGCTACGAGCTGGTCTATTACATCAGCGGCAGCGGCACGACGAACATCGGAGGCAAGGAATACGAATATGCCGACAACATGTTCAGTCTGATCCGGCCCGACACGTACCACAGCGAAACGCACGACACCGGAACGGAGCTTTTCTGCATCGGCTTTACGTTAAACGATACCGAAGTGATTGACGTACAAAACGGCGTGTATCCGGACCGCTCCTGCCAGCTCTTGCAGATCGTCAAGCGCATGAAGCAAGAGCTGCTAAGCAAGCGGCTCCACTACAACCTGAAGCTGGACCTGCTGCTCAGCGAATTTCTGATCGAGTTCGAGCGCACCCGCTCGCTCAGCTCGGCTTCCGACTCTTTCCGCTATATCGAAAACTTCATTCTCGAGAACTTCAACCAGAACATCAATCTGCCCGCGCTCGCCAAGGTGTCCGGATACAGCTACGACCATTTCCGGCACATGTTTAAGGAACGGACCGGGCTGTCGCCGATGAACTACATTATCGACAAACGAATCGACTACGCCAAACGGCTGATCGTCTCCACGGACATGACGCTGAGCACGATCTCCCAGGAATGCGGCTTCTCCACCAGCTCGCAATTTTCCAGCATGTTCCGCAGGCTCACCGGAAGGACTCCGAGCGAATATCGCCTTACGGGAGAGCGGCTCGTTCGGACGTTACGGGCGCAGCCCGAATAGGCAAGGAGGCCGAATTCCGGTCTCCTTGCCTATTTAGGTCTTGTCCGTTTAAGGCTCCACGGTAACGACGACCGCCTGCCATCCCTCCATCGTCAGCTCTGCGCTTATCCGACTTCCTTCGGTCTCGTGCGACAGCTCGCGAATCTCGCCCGTTTCCGGATTCCACAGACGAACGCGCTGGCCCGTTGCAGCCATAAGCGCTTGGAAGGAGCGGCTTTCGCGCGAAGTGTTCACAAACAGAAAAGCGGACGAATCGGCGAAGCGCTGCGTTCGCGCCACGATCGACGGTTCGGCTGAGCTCAGCTCTATTGCGGGCGCGAAGGCGCGGCTGGCCGCCTCCGCCGCCTCGTCCGCTCCGTTCGCGCGGCGCACGTTGTCCCGCTGGAGCAGCCTGCGGAAGCGTTCGACAAGCTTGCCGCTGTCGGCGCCGGTCTCCGCCACGGAAGGGCCGTCTCCCTGTACGATCAGCGTCGTGCCGGCATCCGCGATCTCCTCCAGCCGATCCATCGCCTCCGTATCCAGAACGTCGATGCTCGGGATAAGCAGCGCCTCGTAACGTTTGCCCCCGGGAACGATCCAACCGCTCTTGTCCGCCTTGCTCTCGAGCAGGGCGGTGGAATCGATGTAGTCGAAGTCCGCTTGCCGCTCTACCAGCTTCAGGGACACCTGCTTGAAATTATCGCTCAGCGCCACCGCTTCGCGCGCGAAGTCCTTCGCATGCAGCGTCATCGGCGGCAGCGTCCGCGCCCATACGCTTTCGATCGGGTAATAGACGGCCAGCTTCGCGTCCGACGCTCCCCCGTCCAGCATATATCCGATTCGTCCAAGGTAGTCGGTGAAGGCGCGATTATCCTCGTCGCTCATCGTCTCGTGCCGATAATACGAATTAAACGTATCGACACCGTAAGCATACTGCACCGCCGCGGCGCCCAGTCGTCCCCGCAGACCTCCGTCCTCGGCGTCGAATGCGCTCGAAATTTCGCTCATGACGCGCTCCCGTCCGTACAGCGAAGCCGCGGAGCTGGCCAGCTTGGCGACGGTGACGCCCCAATCCTTGGCCTGCTCCGGGTACGAGGTCAGCATATCGATGCCGGGGATGTGCATTCGGCGGTATAGCTGGATCAGGTCGCCTTCGAATACGGCTTGATGGTACAAGTTCTCCTCCAGCAGCAGATGCCCGGACGAAGCGACGCCGTAGTCGTCCCCGAACTTCTCCAGCGTCCCGAAGTAGCTGTCCCCCAACGTCTCCGACAGCGTGCGATAATAATCCCAACGCGTTCTAAGCGCCTTCTCACCGTCACCGGTAACGAGCAGCGGTAGATTGAGAAGCAAATCGTAGCCTCGGCGCTCCCGGAATTGTTCGGCCAGCCGATTCCCCCAATTCAGCGTCAGCAGCAGCGGAAAGTCCGGATCGGGTTCGTCTTTCGTCACCGGTTTGACGGGCGGCTCGTCAGTGAAGTAGGTACCGAGCAGAGAAGGCTCATCGGTGAAAAAGGCCTCGATGCCGCTGCCGAAATATTCGCCGACCTCCCTGCGGTATTGTTCGTGCGTGACCTCGACAAACTTGGCGGCGGTCTCTTCCTCCAGCAGATTCGGATAGCGTCGCTGCTCGAACCAGTTGAATGCGGCATGGGTGCCCTCGTAAAAAGGCTTCTGAACAAAATAAAATACGACCCAGCTCTCATCGTCGGCCGGCTTCCACTTTAAGCTTCCTCCCTCGTCCAGAGAAGCGGTCAGATCGACGAGGCTTTCCGGCTCAAACGTACTCTCCGTCCCCCGGTAAGCGACGGCAGATACGACGCTGCCGTGACCCTGCGGATGAACGATCTCAATCTCCCCTCCGCCCTTCGTCTCTTCTGTGACGACGGCCAATCCCTGGGCCTCAAGGTCGGGCCGCTCCTTAAGCACGAGTCCGCCTGCGGCGCCGCTCGGCCACCCCAATTCGTCGTACAGCCACACACGCAGCCCCAGTGTATCGATGGCGTACGATACGTTCTGCTTGAGCATTCTCCAGTAGTCCGGCGCCTGCAAGTACATCGAGAACGGCTTGTACTCCACATTCGTAACCAAGCCCCCGTACCCGAGATCCTTCAGCTTCTTTATCACGCCCGAATGTACGCTTTCATGCAGAATGCGCAGCGGACGGTATTTCACGTCCGGATCGCGGAACGCCTCCTCGTCGAACGTCTTCGAGCCTAACGCCCGCGCCTCGTACGATACGTTTCCCGTTCCGGCCTCCTTGCCGCCTGCTCCCTCCGTTTTCACCCATTTTACGGCTCCCGCCGTCACTACGGCCGCAACGGCCAACGCCGCGCAGCCCGTCGCCAATGCTTTCCTTTTGTCCATAACCGCAACTCCCCTGTCGCTTGTATGGCTAACATTCTAGCACCGGCCGGGGAACGGTTCCTACGCGCATTCGGCTGCTCTTTTGCACGAATTGGGGATAACGGATCACAAAACGAAGGGGCTGTCCAGCCGATTCTAATCTTCCGGCATGTGCCAGCCCGTTTCCTCATCCCAGACGGCATCCGTATCGTCCAGATGCACATGCCAATCCCCGTCAGAAATACATCTTCTAATATCCGTCAAACAGCCCAACCAATAAAACAGCGCATGCAATGTATCTTCAAAATTATCCGACAAGGGCAGCTTCGTCGAACCTGCAAAGATCACAGTCGGTTCATCCGGGTCATAGTCGTAAACACAAAATTCTTCTCCAATATCCTTCATTTCAAAACCTGCGTTGTAGTTATCAATGACGGCCGTTACCTCTTGCTCCTCACTGTTGGTGAGGCTGCGGTCTCTCACACACGTGTAATACACAGAAACTCCCATACGACATAGCTCCTTTTTCTCGGCATATTAGAACTAAAAGATTTCATTTACATTCACTTGGCGATTTCCACTTGAATTCCGCCCTATTTTACTTACATTTCATTCCTGGGGAAAGTATCCTAAGTCCTAAACCTCAACTCAACAAAAAGCCCCCCATCCAAGCGCAGCACTTAAAGTGTCCGGCTTCGATGAGGGGCTTCCCCGAAATCTATGCTTCTATAGGCTCACGTTTCAGATCTGTAAATCCTCGAATTTACCTTCCCGCTGCCTCATCCTTGTCCTTACGGACGATCAGGCCATTCACGCGAACTTCGGAAGCCAGTCGCCATGCGCTTCGATCAGATCGTCGCACAAGGAAACGATGTCGTCCAGCGACAGCTCCGCGGACGTATGCGGATCCAGCATGGCCGCGTGGTACACATGCTCTCTCTTGCCGGTGATCGCGGCTTCGATCGTCAACAGCTGGGTGTTGATGTTCGTGCGGTTAAGCGCAGCGAGTTGCGGCGGCAGGTTGCCGATGTAAGTCGGATTAACGCCGGAGCGATCAACGAGACAAGGCACTTCTACGCAAGCTTCGCGCGGCAGGTTGGAGATCAACCCGCCAGTGTTCATAACGTTGCCGCCGATCTTGAACGGCACGTTCGTCTCGATCGCTTCCAGAATGTAGGAAGCATATTCGTGCGAGCGTTCGTGCGTGAGGCTCGCATCGCCCAGGAGCTCGCCGCGCATTTTCTCCCAGTTGGCGATCTGCTCGACGCAGCGGCGCGGATACTCGTCAAGCGGAATGTTGAAGCGTTCGATCAGCTCCGGGTAATTGCGCTTGATGAAGTACGGGTGATATTCAGCATTGTGCTCGGACGATTCCGTGATATAGTAGCCGAATTTCAGCATCAGCTCGAGGCGAACCATGTCGTGGTGCTTCTCCTTCTGCTTCTCGATCGCGCGACGTTTGATCTCCGGATACAGGTCGACGCCGTCCTTGGACACCTCAAGCAGCCAAGCCATGTGGTTGATGCCGGCAATCTTCGATTTGACGCCCGTCGTGTCCATGCCGAGATTTTGGAACAAATCTTTAACGCACACTTGCACGCTGTGGCACAGACCGACCGTGTTTACGCCGCCATAGGTGTTCATGACGTTCGTCAGCACAGCCATCGGGTTCGTATAGTTCAAGAACAGAGCGTCCGGGCAAACCTCGCGAATGTCCTTGGCAAAATCGAGCATAACCGGAATCGTGCGCAGGTTGCGGAAAATGCCGCCGATGCCGACCGTGTCCGCGATCGTCTGGCGCAGACCGTATTTCTTCGGCACCTCGAAGTCGGTAATCGTACAAGGATCGTAGCCGCCGACTTGAATCGCGTTAACGACGTATTTCGATCCGCGGAGCGCCTCTTTGCGATCGCTGTAGGACTTAATGACGCAGGTGCTTCCGGATGTCTTTTTGATGTTATTGAGAATGTTCTCCGAGTCCTTCAGACGAACGGGATCGATGTCGTAAAGAGCAATCTCGAAGCCTTGAAGAGCTGGCGTATGCATGACGTCTCCGAGCACGTTTTTGGCGAAAACCGTACTTCCTGCGCCGATAAAAGTAATTTTAGACAAGTTCGTAACCTCCGGTTGAATAAGATGATTGGCTACTCCCAATGTAATGCAAGCGCCCCCATAAGAGTATGGAGTCATCGCGCATCTATATGGACATTTGTCGTTTGTTTGCTATAGTTAAGGAAAAGCCCTGGCAGGTGATTCCCGTTGAATCCCGATCATGACGATTATTCCGTCGCCTTTAATCCTTCCCCTTCCGCAGCCGAGCTGACCGTGCTGTTCAGCGGCGAAGCTCAACCGATATCGCTGCATAAAATGGGACCGACTATCCACGATTATTACTTGATTCATACTGTGCTGTCCGGATACGGCGACTTTATGATCAGAGGAACCTCCTACCGCTGCGGTGCGGGCGATTCCTTCGTCATCTTTCCCGACGAGCTGTTCTGGTATCAGGCGGATGAAGCGTCGCCATGGCGTTACGCCTGGTTCGCCTTCAACGGTCCCGGAGCAGCTGCCGCCTTGGAGGCGATCGGCGTCTCCCCGGAATCCCCGGTCGTCCCCGGCAGCTTAAATCCGCACGTTCGCAACGCCTACGCGCAGCTTCGCCGCTGCTTCGATACTTCGCTTAGCCCGGAGCTATCCAACCTGGAAGCCGAAGGCTGGCTTCGCCTCCTGCTGCATCAGCTTGGCGCCGCCCGCGCCAAAAAGCGCCTTGCGGCTCCCGCGCCGGCGGACTCGGATCACGCCGTCAAGCAGGCGCTGCAATACTTGACGCTGCAGTTCGCCCAGCCGATTTCCGTCTCGCATATGGCGAGCATGTTCGGCTACCATCGCACCCATCTATGCAAGCTGTTCAAGCAAGCGACCGGCATGTCGCCGATGCAGTACCTGCTGCAAATTCGCATGCAGCGAGCCGAGCTGCTGCTCGCTTCGTCGATGACGATCGAGCAGGTCGCTTCGTCCGTCGGTTACGGGGACGCGCTTTATTTCTCCAAGAAGTTCCATGCCTGGAGCGGCTTCTCCCCTACGGAATATCGCAAACAGCTTCGCAAGGTTTCGGCGGATGGCGGCGAGTGACTTGACACAGACGGATTACAAATGTAATCTTTGTGTGTAGACTACAAGTGTAATCCATTGCGTTTTCTTTGCCGGCACTAAAAATGAACGGAGGAACCGACATGCCCGAATCACCTCCTATTTCGGACGCGGAATGGGATATTATGCGAATCGTATGGCAATCGTCGCCATTGACGGCCGCCGACATCATCGCCCGCTTAAGCGGAACGAAAGCCTGGAAACCGAAGACGATCAAGACGCTTATTGGCCGGCTTGTTCAGAAAGGCGCTCTCGATTTTCATAAGGAAGGGCGGGAATATACTTACTTCCCGCTAGTGAACGAGGAAGAATGCGTTCGCGAAGCAAGCCGCTCCTTCCTCGACCGAATTTACGGAGGCGCGCTTAAACCGATGATGGTGCATTTCCTGGAATCCGAGAAGCTCACGCCCGAAGACATCAAGGAATTGAAAGATTTGCTTCGCGAAAAGGAGAAATGACGATGGAGGCTGCAGTCCGACTGTTCGGGCAAACGCTGGTCGGCTCGGCGGAAGCCGCGGCGCTCGCGCTTCTGATCGCGTTGACGCTGCGGCTTGGCCGCAAGACGCTGCCGCCGCTCTGGAGCTACGCCCTGTGGTTCCTGCTGCTCGCGAAGCTGCTGATCCCGCTGCTGCCCGGAGATGTAGGGAGTCAGCTGCGCTGGTTCCCCTTGCCCGATGCGGTCGAAGCTAGAATGCCGGCTTTCGAGACAGTCGCGCCTTATGGCGACGAGAGCTTGCCGGTCGGAAGGGAAGCGACCTCTGAGCCGGGACGCGTAGACAACGGAGCGTTGTCCAATATGATAAAACCCGCGAGGGACGGCAGTTGGGCGACGAATAGCTCTAGCCTGCAAATCGCGGTGGCCGTATGGTTGGCTGGGATCGCGGTCGCTCTTCTGTTCCCGTTGGCTGGACATCTCGCAATGCTTCGGGCGCTCAGACGGGAAAGCGACTGGACCGCCCCTGGCGAGCTGGTAAAAAGCTTCATGCGCATTCGCGCGAAGCTGGGCATCCATGCCCGCGTCGAACTTCGGCTTACCCGTCAGGTGTCCGGTCCGGCTCTTTTCGGCCTATTTTCCCCTATTGTGCTAATTCCGCACGATTTGGTCGGCCGTCTGAGCGAAGCCGAATGGGAGTGCATCTTCAGGCATGAGCTGACTCATCACAAGAGGAAGGATATTTGGGTCAATCTGCTGGCGTATTCGCTCGTTTCCGTGCATTGGTTTAATCCGCTAGCGTGGTATGGTCTAAAGAGTATGCGCGGCCATCAGGAGAATTCCTGCGACGCAACGGTGCTTAGCGGCATCGCGCCCAAGCAAGTCTATGCGTCCTGCATGATCAAGCTGCTAGAGCTTGGCGCTTCCAGAAAAGTCGCATTATCGGGAGTCGGTTTCTTCGGAAGTAAAAAAATGATCGTGAGGAGAATCGAGATGATCCGAGACTATAAACCTGCGCGAAGAAGAGCTACTATCGTCGGGGCGGCCGTATTCATTCTGGCCGGTGCTTTAATGCTGCCTTCCGCCCTCGCGGCGGACAAGAAAGGGCCGGCGACAAAGCAGCCGGTCGTTGAGGCTGTCGTCCAGAACGACGATGGCGCAGCGGATATCAAACTGCTGCTCAAGCTTCCCAAAGACGCTAAAATCAGCTCGCGCTACGGCAACCGCATCCACCCGGTAACAGCTGAAAAAACGCTGCACGACGGCATCGACATCGCCGGCAAAGTCGGTTCGGATATTTTCGCAGCCGGCTCCGGCAAAGTGGTTGTAGCCGAATACGATACTGCCAAAGGTTTAACGGTCACCATTCAACACAATAAAGCATGGAGCACGGAATACCGTCATCTGGACAAGCTTGCCGTCGAAGCCGGGGACGAAGTGAAAAGCGGAGACCTGATCGGGCAGTTGGGCAGTACCGGACAATCTACCGGTCCTCATCTGCATTTCTCCGCTCTTAAGCAAGGAGAATACGTCGATCCCCTGTCCGTGACCGTTATTAAAACGAAATAACGAAGAAGCTTTCCGATAAGCAGAGTTGCTAGGGTTCAACGCCGAAGTCGGGGATGGGCGAATATGCACGCGTGGCGGTCTTAAACGATCCGCCAGAGCCGGAGATGGACGAATAAGCACGCGTACGGTCTTATTCGCTCCGATGGACCCAAAGATGGACGAATAAGCACGCATGGCGGTCTTAAATGATCCGCCAGAGCCAGGGGTGGACGAATAAGCACGCTTCTAAACTCCCCGCAAAGTAATCGGACTAAGCTTAACAGCTTAACGTTACTATGCGAGGAGTCTTGCGTCGGAAGGAGGTACATCTCCCTACTTTGTCTACGATCAGCTCAAGCAACTCTGCTTACGGAACGGCGCCCTCTTTCGTTTCCATTCGAATAGGCGCACGGACAGATTCGCTTTTCTTCTCCATGCTGATCCACACGAGTCCGGCTGCCATGAAGACCGCTCCGACGATTTGCCAGCCTGAAATCGATTCGTCGAAGAACAACAGCCCCGCCACGACAGCCGTCGCGGGCACGACGTATCGGAAGAAGTTCGAGCGCGCCGCGCCGATCTTGAACATGCTGGCATTCCAGACGACAAATGCAACAATCGTGCAAACGACCACATTGTAGACCAGCGTCGCATAATGCTCCGCTCCAAGCCCGCTCCAGTCGACCTTGCCCCAGCTTCCCAGCGTAAACGGAAGCATAAACAGGCTGCCGAACAGGATAAACCATGCGCTTACGCGCAAAGGAGAGTAGCGTTTCATCAGCGGCATGCAGCTTAGGTTAAACAACGCGCCGACCACGCTGACTCCAAACGCAAGCAAGTTGCCGATCATATGGTCGGAGGACAGGTTAAAGCCTTCCTTGCCGCCCAGAATGATGAAGGTGACCCCGACAATCGCCGCGGCTCCCCCGACCGCCAAGCGCCGGGTGAAGCTCTCCTTCACGAACAACGGCGCGAATAATGCGGCGAAAATCGGCCAAGGAGCTACGTTCAGCAGCGAAGCGTTCGCCAGCGTCGTATATTTGATCGAATACATGACGGCGATTTCCAGGCCCGTCACCCCAATCAAGCCGATCGCGGCGAGCTGAAGCACGACCTTCCACGGCAGGCCGACACTGCCTTCCTTCCATTTCAACAGCAGAAAAAAGAACGGCACAGCCAAGCCGAACCGCAAAAAGGTGAACAGGACCGGCTCGAAGGTTTCGAGCGCGTTCCGGGAAACCCCGAAATTCGCTCCCCATATCGCAGCCACCGCAATAAGCCCTGCATAATACTTCAAATTTTTATTCATCTGGTACAAGTCGTCTCCGTTCTCCCGCCAACGCGTCATGATGCGCAAGAAAGGCGTTCTAGCTCTGCGGCTAGTCTCCGCCTTCCTCGTTCCGCATCGATTGTATCATATTCGGGGGCGCAACGGATCAATCCAATTCGAAATCGGCCAATCCCACCGGCAGCGGAGCCGGAGTCTCGCAAGTGCTCTTCATTTGGTAGTGCACGCCTTGTTCGGATGCGTCGTGAAAGCCATGCATCGCCTCCAGCACATGGAAGGCCAACTCCCCGCTCGCGCGATGCTTGCGGCCGGACAGAATCGCCTTGGCCATGTCCGCGGCGCCGACGCCGCGAGCATTGTCGGCTTTGCCGTGCGTCAGCGGAATGTCGGACCATTCCCTAGCTCCCGCCTGCCAGATGCGGACTTCGCCTCCGAAGCCGTTCGGGTCCGGTACGAGCAGCGTGCCTTCGCTTCCGTACACCTCAATGCGAGGCAAGGTCGAACCGCCCATCGTATCGAAGCTCGTTAACAGCGTGCCGATCGGCCCCGCCGCGAAGTCCATAATGCCGGCGATATGCGTCGGCACCTCCACCTTCACCTTCTGTCCGTACTTCGGTTGGCTCGTAATCGTCCGCTCCGGATACGAGATGCGAGCCGAGCCGGTCACTCGCGAGATCGGTCCCAGCATCGCGATCAGGGCGGTCAAATAGTACGGGCCCATGTCGAACATCGGCCCGCCGCCCTTCTGATAATAAAACTCCGGCGCGGGATGCCAGCTCTCGTGTCCGCCGCACGTCATAAAAGCCGTCGCGCCGATCGGCGTGCCGATTCGTCCGTCCCGAATCAGCTTGATCGCCGTCTGAATGCCTCCTCCGAGAAACGTATCCGGCGCGCTGCCGACGAGCAGCCCTTTGCTTGCGGCCAGCTCCAGCACCTTGCTTCCCTCTTCGCGGCTCACCGCCAGAGGCTTCTCCACATAGACGTGCTTGCCGGCCTCCAGCGCTTGCAAGCATACAGAGGCATGCGCAGCCGGAATCGTCAGGTTGATGACCATCTGGATATCGGGATCGGCCAGAAGCTCCTCGACCGAGCAGCCGCGAACTCCGTACTCCGCCGCGCGAGCCTTCGCTCTCTCCACATCCAGGTCGGCGCATGCGACAACCTCCATCGCTTCAAACCTTTTACCGTTTTGAAAATAGATGCCGCTAATGTTGCCCGTACCGACGATGCCGACTTTTATTTTATCCACGCTGACTCCTCATTCCCGCTATTAAAGTTGATTATCCTGCATGCCTGTATAGGCTTGAGCCGACTCGGTACTCGCAGGGGCTGCGGCCTTGCCTTCCGCGCACCATATAAAGCCTCTGCGCATCAGTTCCTTGACGACCGGAATTTCCATAATGTCCGCTTGATGTCCGAGCGAATTGTAATAGATACGTCCATGTCCCCAGCGCTTCGTCCAGATGACCGGCATATCGACCGCTTTGTTAGGCGAATGCGGACCCGGAGCTACCGGGAAACGCGTCGTAGCCAGCACCTCGTTAGCCGGATCGACATGCAGATAGTACTGCTCCGTCGACACTGTGAAATCCTCGATCCCTGCGATCAGCGGACTAGACCCCGCCTTGATTTCCACCGTGTACTCCGTGCCGTCGTTGCCCGGATGCGCGATCCACTGCCCTCCGGTCATGAACTGCCAGTCGGTATTGTCGCGGAACGCGTCGCACATGCCGCCATGGCAGCCGGCAAGACCCACGCCGCTCTGCACGGCGGCGGAGACGTTGTTCACCCACTCCTGCTCGATGCGCCCCATCGTCCATACCGGGATAATCAGATCAAGCCCCTTCAGCTTCTCTCCGTCGGCGAAAGCTTCCAGCGTATCCGACACCTCAACCTCGAACCCCTCTTCCACCAGCTGACCGCGAAAAATTTCCGCAACCTCTTTCGGCTGGTGACCGTCCCAGCCTCCCCAAACGATCAACGCTTTTTTCATCCGTCTTCCTCCCCATTTGTTATTTTCCGCTCGAATGGCGGATAATGAGCTCGGTTCTCAGCTTCTCGCGAATCGGCTCCGCCGAAGCGTCGTTTCTGTCTCGCTCCGCAAGCTGCTTCAGCAGGCGATCCGCCGCCAGTCTGCCCATCTCGTAAAACGGAACTTTAACCGTCGTCAGCGCTGGCTCGGTGAAGCTGGCCGCGTCGGAATTGTCATAGGCGACGATCTTCAGATCGTCCGGCAGGCGGCAGCCCAGCTCCCTCAGCCCCTGCATCAGACCGATCGCCATCCGGTCGTTGCTGACAAAGACGGCGTCCAGCCGAGCTAGATCGCGATATACTTGGCTGGCTGCCTTCTTCCCGCTCGTGCGGCTGTAATTGCCCTGGTAGACCCGCGTATCGTCTTCGGCAATGCCGGCCTCCTTCAGCGCCTTCCGGTATCCCGCCATTCTGTCCTCGCTATTCGAATACTGAGGCGCCCCGTTCAGGAAGCCGATTTTTCTGTATCCTCGCTCGATCAGATGCTTAACCGCGTCATAGCTTCCCTGCTCGTGATCCGCGGCCACGATGCTCAACTGCGGATGATCGAATCTCTGATCCATGACGCAATACGGCAGCCGCTCGTCCGCGAGCCGGTGAACGGCCGTCTTCTCCGTTTCGAGAGCGCTGGAGCCAAGGATGATGCAGGCGTCGACCCGCTGCGTCCGATACAGAGAGACGTAATCGTATACGACGGTCGGGTCCCGAAACAGCAACAGCAGTCCGTAACCGCCGGAGTGAACCGCTTCCCCGATACCCCCTAGCAGCTCGGAAAAATAATACGTCGAGAACAGATGAACCTTCGGCACGTGGGGCAGCACAACGCCAAGGTTGCCGCTTCGCCCCCTTGCGAAGCTCGAAGCTACCGCGTTCAATTCGTAATTCAACTGCTTGGCCGCCTGCAGCACCCGCTGTCTGGTCGACTCCTTCATCGGCCCGATCCCGTTCAGCACCCGGGATACGGTCGCTTCCGACACGCCGGCCAGCTTGGCGACTTCTTTACGGTTCGTCACACACATCTTCCTGTCTGAATGCCATAATGTACACGCGTACATTATGGCATGGCAAAATGAAGCCGTCAAGCGGAATTCGCAAGACGGCATCGTTCGGCAAGGATGGCAAATGGCTGGGAGTAGTCGTTAGAGACGAACGTCCGAGGACGTGATGATCTGGTCGATAACGCCGTATTCCAGCGCTTCTTCGGCGGTCATATAGTAATCCCGCTCCATATCCTTCTCGATCCGCTCAAGCGGCTGGCCGGTGCGATCCGCAAAAATCCGGTTCAGCTTATCTCTCGTCCGCAATATTTTTTGGGCTGTGATCGCAATGTCGCTCGCCTGACCCTGCGCTCCGCCGCTTGGCTGGTGAATCATAATCTCGCTGCTGGGAAGCGCGAACCTCTTGCCCTTGGTGCCGGCCAGCAGCAGGAACGCTCCCGCGGAGGCGGCCATCCCCATGCAGATTGTATGAACCTCCGGCTTAATGTAGCGCATCGTGTCATACATGGCGAATGCGGACGAGACGGAACCGCCCGGCGAGTTGATATACATGCTGATCTCTTTGTCCGGATCTTCCGCTGCGAGAAACAGCAACTGGGCGACGACGCTGTTGGCGACCTGATCGTCGATCGCCGAGCCTAAGAAGATGATGCGATCCTTCAGCAGGCGAGAGTAGATGTCGTAGCTTCTCTCCCCGCGGTTCGTCTGCTCCACGACATACGGCACATAATTCGTCATTTGTTCATTCCTCCGTTTTTCTTGTATTCGATAATCGCCGTTCACCCCCATAGACGAACGAACGCCCCGGAAAGATACGGGCGGCCCGACGATCCGCCTTTGCTGGGCCGAAAAAATCGAATACACTGTAGAGAGGAAGTTCTAAAAGTCCAATTTCGAAGCCGATGTGCGTATCTTTTCGCACGCTTCATTCGTTTACGATAGCAGGACGAAATTTGCCCTAGAACGAGGAGGGAACGCCATGCATGCGAACCGAACCGCAAATGCGCCCCAGACGGAGGCGCATCCGACGCTAGACGTTGCCCGGCTTCACGCCGCGCTGCGCAAATATTGCTTGTCCCTGGCCGAATCCGCTTGGGAGGCGGAGGACCTGGCTCAAGACGCCTGGCTTAAGGCGCTTGGCGGCGCCCGCTTCGAGGAGCATCCGAATCCGGAAGCCTACTTGCTGCGAATCGCGAAGAACGCTTGGGTCGATCGCGCCCGCCGCAGCGCCAAGCTGTCGCGCATTCTGCGAGCCGAGCGTTCGCCAGAAGAGAAGGAAGCTTATGGCGACTCTCTGGAAATCGAGGCGGCTTTCCGCGCACTGATCGCACAGTTGCCCCCCTTGCAAAGAGCGACGTTCCTGCTGCGGGATGTACTCGGCTATTCAAGCGCGGAGACGGGCGCTATGCTTGGCGTGACGGAAGGAGCGGCCAAAGCCGCCCTGCATCGGGCCAGACTGGGCCTGCCGCGCGTCCGGGAAAATCTCGAGAACGGCGCGGAGGCCCAGGCCGACGATCCGTCCGGCCTGGACGCCTACGTTCGGGCGCTTGCGGCCGCGTACGATTCCGGCGACGCGGAGACGATGTTGACCTTGTTCCGCGCAATCGACTCCGAGCTGGCCGCGGCGATCGGCATGCTGCATTCGCGACGGCTCCGTGCGGCCGTCTCGCGCCAAGCGAGCGTACTGCACAGCAACGAATCTCGCCCGACTATGCTGCTCGCCGCTTAAAGAAGGTCGGTTTGTCCATGCGCTCCGGCGCTTACCCGCATACACTATGGCGAGGTGAGCGCCATGTCGCAAAAAAACGGAGCGGTCGTCTGGTTTGTCGGGCTGTCCGGCTCGGGCAAATCGACAATCGGCAGAATCGTGGAGAGGCGGCTGCAGCAGAACGGCATTCCGCACGCCGTTCTGGACGGGGACGAGCTGCGCCAGACATTGAGCCCGGATCTGGGCTTTTCCTATGAGGACAGAATCCAGCATATCCGGCGAACGATGCTCGTCGCCCGGCTTCTGTCCCGTAACGGAATCGTCGTTCTGGCGCCGCTCATTACGCCATACCGGGAAATGCGGGAGGAATGCCGCAGAATGCTCCCAGCATACGTAGAGGTTTACGTTAAATGCCCGCTTGAGCATTGTATAGTAAGAGACGTCAAAGGGCTGTATGCTAAAGCGATCGCCGGACGAATCTCTCAGTTCACGGGAATTTCCGACAGGTTCGACGAACCGGACAATCCATCCCTTGTCGTCGAGACGGACAAGGAGACGCCGGAGATCAGCGCCGACAAAGTGATCCGGCTTCTTCGGGAAAGCGGGGTCCGATTGCCATGAGCAGAGA
The DNA here is from genome assembly GCF_003386235.1 of Cohnella phaseoli. Classification (GTDB taxonomy): domain Bacteria; phylum Bacillota; class Bacilli; order Paenibacillales; family Paenibacillaceae; genus Cohnella; species Cohnella phaseoli. Next base: position 7,988 of record NZ_QRDZ01000059.1, on the reverse strand, counting down.
ATCGACCAAACCGTCACCGCTGCTCTTTTTTATTCACATCCCTAAAACCGCCGGCTCCAGCATTCACCAAATTTTGCATCGCGAATACGGCAAGCGGCTTGGTATTTTTTACGATCTAACCCCCAGGGAATGGGAAATGACGCTGGCCCGTCCGGACCACGGATTCGATTGCATTTTCGGCCATTACTGGTTCGGACCTCACGCCCGCTCCGCCCGCCCCTACGAATATGCGACGTTGATGCGGCATCCCGTCGAAGCGGTTTTATCCTACTACTTTTACATCGCACATCATCCTTCCCACTGGCTCAATCCTTTCGTGCTCCAGATGCCGATGAAGGATTTTTTTCAGCTTCCGGACAACATTATGGATGCCTTTTTCCGGAATTATCAGTCCAATTACATGCTGGGCCGCCCTCCCGTCTCATGGAAGAATACGCTTAAGATCGTGACCGAGCATTATCCGATCGTCGGAGTTACCGAGCTGTATCACGAGTCGGTTTACTTGCTGAAAAATAGATATGGCTGGAAGTCCGCGGAAGTATTCAGGGTGAATGCGACGCCGAACCGACCAACAATCGAGCAAATCGATCCCGAGGTTATCGCGCTGATCGAGAGCTTGGTCGAACATGATTTGCGGCTGTACAGGTTTGTTAGAAAGCGGCTGGAAAAGGAAATTGAGCGTCTGCCCCATTGGAAAAAGAAGCAGCTCGAACTTTTCAAGCGGGAAGGACGACTGGACTAGCCTTCTTCCTGCAAGCGGGACTTGCGCAACTGTGGCTTCCTCCTTATGATGAGGGTGAACGACAACGAACGAAAGAAGAGGAACTATGACGATCCGTTCGCTTGACGAGCTAATGCCCACGGTTAATTTCGCCAGCAGGGCGACGGCTACCGCCGCTTCCAAGTGGGGAAGAAGAATTATTCCCGACAACCAGCTTTTCTACGTCGTGTCCGGTTATGCCGAGCTGTCCGTCGGAGGAAAAACATACGGGATTCGGAGCGGAGAGTGCGTGCACTTCGGGCCGGAATGCCCTCACGAGCTGTATGCGACGGAACGCACTGATTACTACAGCATCCACTTTCACTGGAGGCACGAATCGACGGCTCCGGTCCATCCGGGGCTGTCGATCCGTTATGCCGGCCAGGACGAGCCTTGCGGACAACCGGCCGTTCCCTCGCCGAGCATTCCGCCTTACGGCTCCGTAGCGTTCCCTTCCCATTTTACGGTCTCGGGACTGGAGCCGGTCCTGACCAAGATCGTGAAGGAATACGAGCTGGAGCAGCCTGGATACGGAACCGCGCTTAGAGGTCTCATGACCCAGGCGGTAACGTATATTTTCCGCCAGCTGCTGGACCTTCGCTCCGCATCCTCCACTGCCTTAAACAAGATCGAGCCCGCCATTGCGGCGATGCAGCTGGAACCGGGCCGCAATTGGACAGTGGCCGAGCTTGCGACGATGTGCGGCTATCACCCGATCCATTTCTCCAAGCTGTTTAAGGAGGAATTCGGCCTGCTCCCTAAGCAGTACATCATCGGCGAGCGGATCAAGCAGGCGAAGCGAGCGCTCCTGCACGGCGAGAAAATCGATTCGCTGGCCGAACGGCTCGGCTTTACGAGCATTCACTATTTCAGCCACCAGTTCAAGAAGTTTACCGGGCTGACTCCGACGGAATTTCGGATGCAGGGCAAGGACGCTTAGCGGCCAACCGCCATTCGGCGCTCCTCATTCCGTCTAAAGGGCGCACAAGATAAAAGGCGACGCAGGGCTCATCTCCCTGACGTCGCCTTAGCATTGAACCGTCCTACTCCTTCTTCTGCACGACCGGCATCATCATGCCGTCCTCCATGCCCATCATGCGGACGCTGTCGCCTTCCCCGCTAGCCTCGGACAGGAACACCTCGGTATCGAAGACAGGCTCCGCGTACGGCAGATGAGTGCGGCCGCGCGCCAGAATCTGCCTGTAGTTGCCCGATTCTCCCTCGTAGCCGTCATGGTCCCAAGGAACCCAGGAACGGGCGTTGCAATAGTGGCATACATAGGAACGGCGAAACCGATCCGCCGTACGATTCGGATGCGAGCGGTGCAGCAGATGCGAATGAAAAAACAGCACGTCGCCTGGCCGCAGCGGCACCGAAATCGGCGGCGGGTACTTCGCCACCACCCGCGACAGCGTATTCGCCTCGTCGTCGAGATGGCTGACATTCTCCACGGCGTGCAGATCCTTGAACGCATCGACGGCGTGAACGCTGCCCGAATTGTACCCTTCAGGGGGATAGATCGGCTCGTGATTCGAGCCGGGAACGACCCACAGGCAGCCGTTCTCCTCGTCGGCGTCCTCCAAGGCGATCCAGGCGCCCAGCATCGTGTCCGGATGCGTCTTGATGTAGTACGAATCCTGATGCCAGCCTTGCCCTCCCCGTCCGGGAGGATTCAGGAACATCATCGATTGCAGCGCATAGACGTCCGGCCCGATCAACGCTTCGGTCACGTCGAGAATGCGCGGGTGCAGCAATCCTCGCTCGGCGGCGGCGTCCCGTCTCGAAACCATATGAACCCGAGTCTGCTCGGAGAACTCCCGCTTCAGCGGATCGTCGTCCCGCGCGGCGCTCCCATCCGTCTTCGCCGGACCAAGCCGCGTACGTTCTGCCAAATCGTACAGCTCCGCGATGTCTTCTTTTGACAATAAATCTCTCACGATCAAATAGCCGTTGCGTTGATAATGAACGTAATCGTCCACGCTGACCAAATATCGATTATCGTGCTCGCGTGACTTCGGCGTATAAGGAATCCCCATTTTCCCAAACCTCCATGATCGTCGTTGCCTTTATTGTGCAATAAGGCCAACGGTCTCCTCAATGGACGGAACCTCGATTACGGGGTATTTATTTGATCTGTTCGTTCACGAGCACATGCCGGTTGGAGGATAGCGAAGCAACCGTGTCGGGAGCCGGCAGCGCATGCTGGGCAAGGGAGCTCTCGCAGCGCGCAATGTAGGCGGAAGCGGTCATTCCTCTAAGCCGCTTGTACATTTTGGAGAAATGATGCTCGTCTCGAAAACCGACCCGGTAAGCGATCTGCTTGACCGTCCACCGTCCGCTCTGCATCAGCAGCTCCGCCCGCCGCAATCTCCGTTCGAGCAGAGCTCGTTTCGGCGACATGCCGACGGAAGCGACGAACATGCGGGTGAAATGCTCGTGGGACCAGCCCGACTGCCGGGCGATCGCCTCGATCGTAATAGACTCTTCGAGATGATCTTCCATATACGTTAACGCCTGCGAAATCGGAAGCGGAAGCGGCCGGGCCAGCTCCTCCAGCGCATTGTCCGCGGAAGCGCACAGCTCCTCCAATGCCGACGACAGCAAGGCGGACAGCCTCCGCTTCCAATAAGCGAGCTGGAAATCGGCGATTCTTACCATCTGCCCAAGCAACGCCGGCAGCAAGCTATTGCCGCTGACCGGAAGATAAGGAGATCCGAAGAGCAGCGAATCGAAACGAGCGTCTCCCCGCCGAAGTTCCTCGTAATCGAAGTGGACGAACAGATGCCGAACGTTCTTATTCGAATCGAAGCGATAGCGATGTCCCTCGCCCGGCCTGGTAAAAATAAAGCAAGGCTTGTCCAGCTTATACGTTTCCTCGTCCGTTTCGTAGATCGTCGACGAGCCGTCCGGGAAGTAGACGAGTTCGTAGTCGGTTAGCCGTCTTTCTCCGAGAGTCGCGCCCGCCGCGGCCCACACGTCCCCTACGCTGTGGACGAACGGCCAAGCGCGCAGCATGCTCGCTTGGCACTCCCGAAATTCCTCTCCGTCTCCATTTCTGTCCGTCATCCCGTTCGCGCCCCTTCTTTCTCTCTATTTTCCTCTATCGTAAGGAATGCAAGCCGTTTTCGCAACGTCAAGAGCCCTCCGCCCCAAGCGGGAGGAGGGCTCTTGCCTTCGATCAGCTAGCGCCGACGGAAGAATATACGACCGGGAAATGCTGTCCTTGCAAAATATCGCCTTTGTTTACGCCGACGTAAGATAGCATGACATGGTCGCTGGACGGCACATATCGCGTATGGCCCGGCATGTAGTGTACGGCGATCGCGCGGCGTTTATGTTCCGAGCGATTGTTCGGGCTGCCGTGCCAGGTAAGGCTGTGATGGTAGCCGACCTGACCTTTCTTGATCTCGAACGGCACGGCTTTAACCTCGGCCCCTTCCGGAAGCAGCTCCGGGCGGCGATGATAAGGCATGAATTCCTTATCGCTGGCCAAATACTTCTGATGATCTCCCCATTTATGGCTGCCCGGCACCATCCACATACAGCCGTTCTCGACGACGGCGTCATCAAGCGCGACCCAGGCGCTGACGAGATCGGCCGGCTGGATGATCGGCCAGAGCGGATGGTCCTGATGCCATGCGGTCAGTCCTCCCGTCACCGGCGGCTTGTACTGGATCTGGTCGTGCCAGATGCGCACCGTATCGGTGTTGCACAGTTGGGCGATCTCCTCGACGATCGTCTTGTTCGCGGCATGCTGGAAGAACACATCGCTGGCCATCCAAATATTGACGATCTGAATGACTTTCTCGTTCACGATCATTTTCATTCCGTCGTAGGGAGTCGCTCCCTCTGCTCCGTCGGTCAGCATATTGTGGGCCAGCACGGGTTTTTGTACCGATTTCCCGGCCATTACCAGCTCCAGCTCTTCGCGAAGCGCCTCCACCTCGTCGTCGTTCAACACGACTCCGCCCTTGAGAAAACCGTTGCGCTCGAATTCGGCCAATTGGCTATCGTTCAACATCGGACACCACTCCCCAGCTCTTATTCGGATGTTTAGATCCATGGCTTCATCATAAGAGTTTCGCGTCGCGAAGTATTTCCGATAAACCAAGTTTCACTTGTGTTTTTCTTAGCTCTTGTTATTCGACGATCTGGTAGTTCGGTTTGACTTTATCGAAGTTAGGGTTTTCGCCGCTGATCATCAGCCCCATGCCCCAATCGAAGTGGACGTTCTGCGTCGGGAAATCCTCCGGATCGCGATACTGGAACAGCACGTTCCTTCTTGTCCGCTCGCTCCGGTTGGCCGACGAGCCGTGAATCGTCAAATAGTTGAAGAACAGCACGTCGCCGGCTTCCGCCTCGCACAGCGTTCCGTCCGAGATCGGATAAGCTTTGTGGTCGAGGTAATGTCTGCCCACATGCTGCATCGGCCCCTGCTTGTGCGATCCGGGAACGACCCGAAGGCAGCCATTCTCCTCGTCCGCATTGTCCAGATGGATGCTGGCGGCCAGCATCGTATGCTTCTCGTGCGGGAAGTAAGGCTGATCCTGGTGCATCGGGAAGGCCGCGCCGTTCTCCGGCGGCTTGACGAGCATCTTGGAATGGTGCAGTTGCACGTTGGGTCCGATCAGCTTCTCCAACACCGAAACCATATTCGGATGAATCGCCGCGCGCATGAATGCCGCATCGTGGTAGTGAACGTCGTGAAAGCCTTTCAGCACAAGCTTCTTCAACTGCTCCGGAGGCAGGAATTCGCCCTGCCAGGCCGCATTCTCGTCCCGGTTTACCATGGCCGCCCGCTGAATGATAGCGTCTACCGCCTTGCGCATTTGCGCGACTTCCTCGGAATTGAAGACGCCCTTGACCAGCAAATACCCGTTTTCTTTGTAAAATTCCGCATCCTCTACACGAATCATGCCGATTCCTCCCTTGGCAAATCTGAGCTTGAATTGTTTTGCATTTCGGCTTTATTGTATAGCTATCGGGCAGGGCCGGTCTTTGACCGCAGGCGACTTTTTTTTGCATAATAAGGACATAAGCGCGGAGCAGGGGGCGGAAAAATGGATATCGCCAATGAGACGCAGGCGCTGCTAAACGAGCAGGCCGCGAAAGTGGTCACTGGAAACGGTGCGGAATTCAAAGTTCATTACTGGGACGTCGTTCCCCGGCATTATAATAATCCGGTGCATAAGCATTCCTTTTTTGAGATCTGCTACGTTCTGGAAGGAGAAGGGGAATATTCGGAGAACGGGATCGACTATCCTCTGCGGGCGGGAACCCATTTCTGCTCCAGGCCGGGCATAGAGCATCAAATCCGTTCGCAGGACGGAATGTATCTGATCTATGTGGCGTTCGAGCCGGATGAACGCAGCTCGCGGCGCGAAGCCGTCGAGACGTTTCGTTCTCTCGCCTCCAGCGGAGAAACGTGCGTCTACGATGACGGAAGCCTGCCCTCTTCGCTGCTGTGGAAGAGCCTGATGCTGCGAGAGGACGGCCGAAACCGCCTGTCTCCGAACGCTTTGCAGGCTGCCACGGGAGCCTTGCTGCTGAGCTTCCCGAGCCTCTTCAGCAGCGAAACGCCAGCTCCGGCCCGCTTCACTGGAAGCGCGGACGTTCTGCTCCGTCAAGCCAAGCTGTACATTCGAGACAATCTGTCCCGAGATCTGAGCCTGCGGGAAATCGCCGCCTATCTGAACGTCTCCGAGCGCCATCTTTCCCGTTTGTTTTCCGGAGGCATTAGGGAAAATTTCACGAATTACGTTCGCGGCGAGCGCGTTCGCCGGGCTGCGGAGCTGCTGGCGGAAAGCGATCTGGCGATTAAGGAAATCGCCGAAGCGACCGGTTTCTCTTCGGTGCACTACTTCACTCGCGTCTTCCTGCGAGAGAAGAAGCTCCCGCCGGGCCACTTCAGGCGCAAGTACGGCGGAGCGGAGCATGATTAGGCTAAGTTTGTGCGGAACGAAGGCGAAGGAATCGGATAAGCCTGTAGTTCCATCGCCGCATCCGTCTGCGGGAAAACGCCTCGTGCCTGCGTCTCCAGCTCGGCAAGCTGATCCGGTCCGTACCGCGAGCTGAAATGGGTGATCAGCAGCCGGGAGATATTAGCGGCTTTCGCGGTTTCGGCTGCCTGCAGCGTCGTGGAATGGCCGTACTGCTCGGCCTTTTCCGCCAAATCGGCGCCGAAAGTCGCCTCGTACACAAGTACATCGGCACCTTGGGCCAGCCGAAGCGCCCCTTCGCACGGCCGGGTATCGCCCATCACCGCGACAACGCGCCCGGGAATCGGATCGCATAGCACGTCGGCGGCGCGGATGACGCTCCCGTCCTCCAGCCTGAGATCCTCACCGGCCTTCAGCTTACCATAGGCCGGTCCCGGTGGAACTCCCGCTGCCGTAAGCACGTCGACGCGAAGCGAGCCGGAACGCGGCTTCTCTGCGATTCGATAGCCAAAGCAAGCGATTCGATGATCCAGCAGAGCGCACTCCACCGTATAGCCGTCCTCATCGAGCACGGCTCCTTCCGCTTCAAGCTCATGCACCTGGAAGGGGTAGTTCAGGTGAGTATCGGACAGCCTCAGCGCCGCATCTAGAAATTCACGCAAGCCCGGCGGCCCGTACACGTCTAACGAGGCGGTTCCCCCAAGCGAGGAGCGGCTGCTCAGTAGTCCGGGAAGGCCGAACAGATGATCGCCGTGCAAATGTGTAATGAATAACTTGGTCAGTCTACTCAGTTTCAACGGCGTACGAAGCAGCTGATGCTGCGTACCCTCTCCGCAGTCGAACATCCACAGCGAACCTTTCGTCCTCGTCAGGCTCAGCACGATAGAGGACACATTTCTCTCCGCGATCGGCATGCCCGCGCTTGTTCCCATAAACCAAAGCTCCACGCACACCGCCTCCTTTCTTAGATCAGCATTGACGAACGATTTCTGCTTTAACCCGGCTGGCCGCACAGCCTCGCGCTTAACGGGTACCAAGACTAGTCTATGCTCTTTTATTTTAAAGCGGATTGTCCGTCTTAAATCTGAAAATCCGGCACTTTCGGTGAATTTAAGGCGGGGTTCCCGCTTTAAATCATGTATTTTTCCTTTATTGTAAAATTACGGTGCGACCCCCTAATTCCGGAGTCTTCCATATCAAACCGACTCATGTCGCAGTTATGCTCTTTATTTCACGTTCTTTCTCGGCCAGAAGAATTTTGACCGGTCATCTAGACTCATGACCCATTC
>NZ_QRDZ01000058.1 GCF_003386235.1 Cohnella phaseoli | reverse complement strand
TGTTCAGACATTTTTCCCACTGCGCTCATCCTCCTCATGTACTAAGTGTACATTTTCGTGGTGGAGGACTCCAACTGAATTAGGGGGCTGTGGAGTATATTTTTTCAAAACGACCGATTCCCCAATTTAAGCCGGATATTCCGCTCTATCGCCGCCAATCGTCCAACCAGCTCATCTACTCGCCCACGCATCCGGGGAAATGAAGCTAGCGCCTGAGGAACGGAGTGTAGAAGAAACTACAACCTACATGAGTACCGGAAGGTCCCGCTGAACTCAAGCTTCGACGTCGAATCTGTTCCCCGAAATGCCTAGCGAGCAGAAGCGGACTCCTGGAACAACCTCTCAAAGGGCGTAAAAAAAGCAGCTACATGTTGGCTGCTTGTGCTGTACTGCTTATAGAATGTATCGGATCAGTGCTCACTGCCTATGTCGCGAATTTCCAAGTACCGTTCGAGCTTGCGCTTAACGCGCTGAAGGGCGTTGTCGATCGATTTTACATGCCTGTCCAGATCAACCGCGATTTCCTGATAAGAGCGGCCATCCAGGTAGAGCATCAACACCTTGCGCTCCAGATCGCTCAAGATCTCGGACATCTTGTCCTCAAGCCCGTAAAATTCCTCTTGATTAATGATCATTTCCTCAGGGTCGCACACCCGCGAACCGCAGATGACATCGAGCAGCGTTCGGTCCGAGTCCTCGTCGTAAATGGGCTTGTCCAAGGAGACGTAGGAGTTCAGAGGAATATGCTTCTGCCGAGTGGCCGTCTTGATCGCGGTGATGATCTGTCGGGTGATGCACAGTTCCGCGAAGGCCTTGAACGATGCCAGCTTATCGCCCTTAAAGTCGCGAATCGCCTTGTAGAGGCCGATCATCCCTTCTTGAACGATATCCTCTCGCTCCGCTCCGATGAGGAAGTAGGATCTCGCTTTGGCTCGCACAAAATTGCGATATTTATGAATGAGAAACTCTAACGCTCCGCTATCTCCCAAGCGAACGAATTCAACGATGTCCTCGTCGGCCCTGAAGTCGTACTCTATTGTTGCCAGTCTCTCCAAGTCGACGCTCACGAACATCCCTCCGGTCTGCATTGGCGTACTGGAACCTCTTGCTCTAACAAACTATTATCAATATACTTGATCCGGCGCATAGCGTCAATGGATGCGCCGTTATTGGTCCACAAACCCGCCATGGAAAAATTGTAAATAAAATGCATAATTCGACACAAAGCTTTACAATTCGTCACGAATCCTTAAGCCCGCGTCTCATCCGTTCCAGTCGCAACTGCACATCCTCCGGCAAAATTCCTTCCAAAGGATTTTTTTTCAGCTGCTTATCGTTCCGGATTGTCGCCTGAATATCGACGCTACTCTGCCGAACCGCATGCCTCAGCTCGCGCGCCGACACCCGAAGCGCCCCTCGTCCAAAAACGACATGCTGTTCGACAAGATCGGAAGTGGCGACGTAGACGTTGCGTTTGACCGACAGCCACTCTCCGACAAGCCTTTCGATGCATTCGTCGGCGGTTTCCCGCTCCCTGGTGTAGACGACGCTGAACTTCTTGCGCGGACGATACTCCTTGCCGGTTCCGGGCACTCGGAACGCGTCGAAAACGACGATAACGATCAGTCCCGCGTAGCCTTGGTAGTCCGACAGCATATCCAGCAGCCGATCTCTCGCATCCTCCAGTTTTTCGTCTTTGAGCGCGCTAAGCTCGGGCCACGCTCCGATTACGTTATAACCGTCGACGAGCAGAACGTCCTCTCTCTGGAACTTTCTTCCCTCACGCATGTCCGGGAGGAGACGCCGGAGGCGGAGGATTGCCGCCCTTCGCCGCCGCTTGCCCACGCTGGCGAACGACCTCGTACAAAATGACGCCCGTTGCTACGGACGCGTTCAAAGAATTGATCTGTCCGGCCATCGGCAGCGACAAAATAAAATCGCATCTTTCCTTCACGAGCCTGGACAAGCCTTGACCCTCGTTGCCGATCACGATTGCGAGCGGCCCGGTCAGATTCGTCTCGTAGAAGCCTTCCTTCGCTCCGACGTCGGCTCCCGCGATCCACAGTCCCGCTTCCTTGAGCTTCTCCATCGTCTGCACGAGATTCGCCACTCTGGCGACCGGAACGTACTCGACGGCCCCTGCCGACGTTTTTGCGACAACGGCGGTCAGTCCGGCGCTCCGGCGCTTCGGTACGATGACGCCGTGAACCCCGGTGCAATCGGCCGTCCGCAAAATCGAGCCCAAATTATGCGGGTCCTCGACTTCGTCCAGAAGCACGATCAGCGGCGCTTCGCCCCGCTCGGCGGCGCGGGCCAGCAACTCGTCCACATCTGCATAGGCTACGGCCGCCGCTTGCGCGACAACCCCTTGGTGCTGCATGGCGGGAACGAGCCGGTCAAGCTTGCTTTTGTCCACCTGCTGCACGACGATGCCGCGCGTTTTCGCTTCCTCCAGAATCGGCTGCACAAGCGAACGCTGTGCCTGGGCGGATAAGAAAATTTTGTTGATCGAACGTCCCGCCCTAAGCGCCTCCAGCACCGGATGTTTACCGGCTACATACTCTTCCTCGTTCTTTAAAGCCCCGCCTTCGCTCTGCCAATCGTCATCCTTCGCATCGGCCTGAATGCTGCGGGGCGGACGAGCGTCATGCTTCTGCTCCTTGCGGTCGCCTCGCCAGGAAGCAGGGCCGCCGTGATTGCGCCCTCCCTTGCCTTTGGAAGCCGGCTTCCCGCCTTGTGCGGGACGGCCGCCTGCCGAAAATTTCGGATCCTTGTTGCTCATTTGTGTCCATCTTCCTTTATCGTTTAATGCGCTTAGTCAACATCCGCTGCTGCGAACGTCAGCTCCATCAGCTGTTCCAAGCGCTCTTTTTTCCCTTGGTAATACAAATAACCGACAAGACATTCCAGACCCGTCGCCTGGCGGTAATCCGCAGGATCGGCATTGCGGGGCGGCTGACCGGACTTCGTATTGCGCCCTCTGCGAACGATGTCCGCCTCTTCCTCCGTGAGCAAGGGCGCCCAGCGCTGCAGCAGCCTCGCCTGCGCCGCGGCGGATACATATTTCGTCGCGGCGCGGTGCAGCTCGTGCGGCTTGCGGCTGCTGCCCGCGATTAAGCGCTGGCGGACGTACACCTCGAATACGGCGTCGCCCACGTAAGCGAGCACGATCGGGGACAGAAGATGAACCGGAACGTCGGCTGGAACGACCGGCGCAATGACGGGTGCAATGACGGACATCTGCGTGCGTTCCGTCATTTGCGGCGCCAGCGGATGCCCTGCGGGGTATCTTCCAGCACGATGCCTCGTTCCGCGAGCAGATCGCGAATTTCATCCGCTCTGGCGAAATCGCGATTCGCGCGCGCAGCCGTCCGCTCGGCGATCAGAGCGTCCACCTCTTCGTCCAGCAGCTCCACGTCCGCTTGATCGGGGATTAAACCGAGGACGCCGTTCAACTCTTCGATAAGCTCTCCGATGTACAACAGATCCGCCTCGCTGACGATTTCCTTCTGCAAGTACGCATTGGCTTCGGATACGATCCCGAACCAGGCGGTAATCGCGTCCGGCGTGCTGAAGTCGTCCTGCATCCGGGAATGGAAATCCGCGCGCAGCTGCTCCAGCCGGGCCTTCAGCTCCGCGTCGGAAGCCAGAGAGAGCTTGCCCTTGGCCACTGTAGACAGCCGGTGCTTTACATTGTCGCGGCAGTTGGTCAGCCGCTCCACGCTGTTGGCGGCTTGACGGATCGTCTCGTCGCTGAAGTTCAGCGGACTGCGATAATGCGTCGCCAGCATCAAATAGCGGATCGCGTACTTGCTCGCGCCTTGCAGAAGCTGGCGAACGTTAACGCCGTTGCCGAGCGATTTGGACATTTTCTCGTTGTTGATGTTAACGAAGCCGTTGTGCATCCAGTAGCGCGCCAACGGTTCGCCCGTCAACGACTCCGACTGCGCGATTTCGCATTCGTGGTGCGGGAACTGCAGGTCATGGCCGCCTCCGTGAATGTCCAGCGTATCGCCGGCGAACTTGCGCACCATGGCCGAGCATTCGATATGCCAGCCCGGGCGCCCTTCTCCCCACGGGCTGGACCAATGAATCTCGCCCGGCTTTGCCGCCTTCCACAGCACGAAATCCTGCGGGTTTTCCTTGCGCTCATCCACATCGATGCGGATCCCGTACTGCAATTCATCGAGATTTTTGTGAGACAGTTTTCCGTATTCAGGGAACGTCGAAGTGCGGAAATAAACGTCTCCCGCGCTTTCATACGCTTTGCCCTGCTCGACCAGCTCGCGGATGAATTCGACGATCTCTTCGATCGTCTCCGTCACGCGGGGCGACACCGTCGGAGGATAAGCTCCCAGCGCCTCGCGATCTTCTTTGAACGCAGCGATAAACTTCTCCGCCACCTCCGGCACCGTAATGTTCATGTCCGCTGCTTTGCGGATCATTTTGTCGTCGACGTCCGTATAGTTCACGATGTAATTGACCTGGTAGCCGATCGCCTCCAAATAGCGTCTCACGACATCGAAGAAGATAACCGGCCTGGCATTGCCGATATGAATGTAGTCGTACACAGTCGGGCCGCATACGTACATATTCACTTTTCCCGGCTCGCGCGGGACGAAAGCCTGCAGCTCCCTGGTCATGCTGTCGTATATTTTCAAGTTCACGTTTATTTTAGCTCCTTTTTTTCTCCAAATCCGGAGAATGCATAAGATCGCGCATAGGGTCGGAAGTGTTGTCCTCTCCCGGCTGCGAATAGTCGATCGGGGCGGATGGCTGCCCTAATCTTCCGCCGTCAGGTTGAACGCCCGGTTGGCGTCCCCCTTTGAGCCGTTCCACTTCGGCCTTGAGTTCATTGATTTCCTTCTGCATGAACCGGAAAGTCTCGATAAGCGGATCCGGCAGGTTCGTATGGTCGAGCCGATCGCCGATCTTCTTGCCGTTGCGCTTGACGACGCGTCCCGGAATGCCGACGACGGTGCTGTTCGGCGGCACCTCGCGAAGCACGACGGAGTTGGCCCCGATATTCGTATTATCCCCGACCGTGAACGATCCGAGCACCTTGGCCCCCGAGGCGATGACGACGCGGTTGCCGATCGTCGGATGGCGCTTGCCCTTCTCCTTGCCCGTTCCTCCGAGCGTGACGCCCTGATAGATGACGACCTCTTCCCCGATCTCGCACGTTTCGCCGATCACGACGCCCATGCCATGGTCGATGAACAGCTTGCGTCCCAGCTTAGCTCCCGGATGAATCTCGATCCCGGTAAAAAAGCGACTGGCTTGAGAGATCAACCGGGCGACCGTATACAACCGGCGGCAGTAAAAAAACTGCGCGACGCGATGCGCCCATATCGCGTGCAGCCCCGCATACGTAAAGACGACTTCAAACCAGCTCCGGGCCGCGGGGTCGTTCTCGAACACAGCTTCGATGTCCGATTTGACCGTGCGCCATATCCCCATAGCCCATCCCCCCTTTTCTCTGACTCCTACGGCACTACGATTTTCAACGCGCTCTATAATAAAAAAAGCCCCTGCAGCGAAATTTCGCTGCAGAGACGTCGTGACGCGGTCCCACTCTGCTTAAGCAAGCGCCAATCGCGGCAAGCCTGCTCCTCAACGGATCGGTAACGGGAATCCTCCCGGCACCGCTTAACGAAGCCGCGGCAAACGCGACTATCGTCGCATCCCCTGTCGGTTGTCCGCTCGGCGGCGCAGCTCCCAGGCGCATTTCGGTTCTGCGCGAATGAGGCGGCTCTCAGCCATGGCCGCCCTCTCTGGGCATTCTGCAGCAAAACTTACTTTCCTGTTCGTCGCACATTTTCGATATGACTCAAGTATATCCCAACCCCGAACCGGTGACAAGACGCAGCCGCCGATCCGGGCGCGGTAGCCCTACAGCCGCTCCGCCAGACGCTTCAGCACCTTGTCCCGGCCGAGCAGCCAGATTGTGCCGTTGAGGTCCGGGCCATGCATCTGTCCGGTCAACGCGACGCGGATCGGCATGAACAGCCCTTTTCCCTTGACCCCGGTAGCCGTCTGCACCGCTTTAATCAGTGCCTTCATATTGTCGATCGTAAAGCCGGCTTCGCCCGCTTCCTCGATTTGCTGACGGAACGCCTGCAGCACGGTCGGCACGGTTTCTTCCGCAAGCACCGCGCTCGCCTCGTCGTCAAAAACCAGCTTCTCTTGGAAAAATAAATCCGACAGCGCCACAATCTCCGCTCCGAACCGCAGATGATCGCGGAACAGCGTCACCAACGCCGAGGCCCACTCCGTCTCCTGCTCGTTCGGCGCTTCCGGCAATCTGCCGGCCGCCTTAAGATGCGGCAGACACAGCCCCAGCACCCGCTCCGGCTCCGCCTGCTTCAAGTAATGCTGGTTCAGCCAGCTCAGCTTGGCCGTATCGAATACCGCCGGACTCTTCGACAAACGGTTGGCGTTGAAAATTTCAATCAACTGCTCCCTGCCGAAAATCTCTTCCTCGCCTTCAGGGGACCAGCCGAGCAGCGTAATAAAGTTGAACAGGGCCTCCGGCAAATAGCCGAGCTCGTCGTATTGCTGAATGAACTGTACGATGGACTCGTCCCGCTTGGACAGCTTCTTGCGCTGGTCGTTGACGATCAGCGTCATATGTCCGAATTCCGGAGGCGTCCAGTCGAACGCTTCGTAAACCATCAGTTGACGAGGAGTGTTCGTAATATGGTCTTCCCCGCGCAGTACGTGCGATATCGCCATTAGATGATCGTCGACGGCTACCGCGTAGTTATACGTCGGAATTCCGTCCTTCTTAACGATGACAAAATCGCCGAAATCGTCCGATTTGAACGAGATCTCGCCTTTAACGATGTCCTTGAACGTATAAGTGCGATCGGCGGGAACAGTGAAGCGAATGCTCGCCGCTCGTCCTTCCGCAGCCAGCTTCTCTCTCTCCTCCGCACTCAGGCGACGGCATTTGCCCGAATATTTCGGCGTTTCGCCGCGCGCGGATTGCTCCTCGCGTTCCCGCTCCAGCTCTTCCTCCGTACAGTAGCACGGATAAGCAATCTGACGATCCAAAAGCTGCTGCGTATGGGCACGGTAAATATCGAGACGTTCCGTTTGGCGGTATGGCCCGTATTCACCGGGGCGATCGATGCTCTCGTCCCAGTCGACGCCCAGCCATTTCAAATATTTGAGCTGGCTCTCCTCGCCTCCGGCAACATTGCGCTTAACGTCCGTATCCTCAATGCGGATAATAAATTCTCCCCCGTGATGACGGGCAAACAAGTAGTTGAAAATAGCGGTTCTCGCATTGCCGATATGCAGATGCCCCGTCGGGCTAGGCGCATAACGGACGCGGACTTTAGTAGACATAATCCATTCCTCCTCGAACAATCGTGTATCTATTATGTTGCGCGCAGGCCCTTGCAGCCTACTCCTTCACCAGAAGAACGACCGCCTGCGAAGCGATTCCTTCGCCGCGCCCCGGAAAACCGAGCCGCTCGGTCGTCGTCGCCTTCACGTTGATCTGAGTCTCCTCGCATTCAAGCGCGCGGGCAATGACCGTGACCATTGCCGGAATATACGGAGCCATCTTCGGCGCTTGCGCAATAATCGTCGCATCGGCATTGCCCAGCTTGTAGCCCTGCTCCTTCGCCAGCTCCCAGACACGCTCAAGCAGCTTTACGCTGTCGGCGTCCTTATACGCCGGATCGGTATCGGGAAAATGCTTGCCGATATCCCCCAGACCCAAAGCCCCGAGAACCGCGTCGCTGATCGTATGCAGCAGAACGTCCGCGTCGGAATGGCCGAGAAGGCCTTTTTCATACGGTATCGTCACGCCGCCGATAATGCACGGCCGGCCTTCCACCAATTGATGAACGTCAAACCCTTGTCCCACTCTAATCATATTGAAAGCTCCTCCCCTAACTCTGCCGTCTCCATTTATCCAGCAGAAGCTCCGCGATCGGCAGATCCTCCGGCGTCGTAATTTTCAAATTCGCGTAATCGCCCCGGACGATAGCCACCTTGCGCCCCAGACGCTCTATCAGCATCGCATCGTCTGTCGCCGCCGCTCCGTCCTCCTTCGCCTGCCGGTGCGCCTGCATCAGCTCCAGCCGCCCGAACGCCTGCGGCGTTTGCACGCTCCACAGCGTGCTGCGCTCCGGCGTCGCCACGATAAAGCCCTGCCCGTCCGATACTTTGATCGTATCCTTCACGGGCACCGCCAGCGCAGACGCGCCATGGTCCTCGGCAGCGGCGCAGCAGGCCGCGATCTGCTCCGGGGAGACAAGAGGCCGCGCCGCATCGTGTACGAGCACGCCCTGCGTACGCAAGGCTCCCAGCCCGGCATACACGCTGTCTTGGCGTTCCGCGCCGCCGACGATCACGTCGGCAACTTTGCCGTAGCTTCCCGCCGCCACAATCGTCGCCGCCCGCTCCGTCTCGCCTTCTCCGACGACCAGCACGATGGAGGAGACGACGGCGCAGCGCTCGAAAGCGTCAAGCGCGTAATCGAGCACCGTCTTGCCGCCCAGTTCCAGGTATACCTTGTTGTCCGCAGCTCCCATGCGGGTTCCCCGGCCTGCCGCGACAACCACAGCCCCCCACTCCCAAGACATTTTCAAGATCCCCCAACGCACGATGCTAGAATAACAAACGAAAGACGGGACACTGTAGGACGTGACTGAAAACCCGCTCGGGGGCATCTTTCACCGCCTTTTCGCCCCCTGCTTCGTCACTTTTGCTTGACGTACCTCCGGTACGCCTTCACAAAAGTCCTTGCATGGAACGGAAATTCGGCAAAATCTGCTGCCCTCGGAGTATCCAGACACGCCCTTGAGCGCGTCCCGCCCGTAATTCTATTATCATACCGCTTCAGAGCGCTTTTTCCAATAGCTTCGGCTTGGCGAAAATCATTCGGCCCGCCGAAGTCTGAAGCACGCTCGTCACGAGCACCTCCATCGTCGTTCCGATGTAATCTCTCCCGCCCTCCACAACGATCATCGTGCCGTCGTCCAGATACGCGACGCCTTGCCCGTGCTCCTTGCCGTCCTTGATGACCTGCACGATAATTTCTTCTCCAGGCAACACGACCGGTTTGACCGCATTGGCGAGATCGTTAATGTTCAGGACGGAGACGCCCTGCAGCTCGCATACTTTGTTCAAATTGAAATCGTTCGTTACGACCTTGCCCTTCATCGCCTTGGCCAGCTTCACCAGCTTGCTGTCCACCTCGCCCGGCTCTTCGTTCGCATCCTCGTAGATAAGTACTTTGACGTCCAGTTCCTTCTGAATCTTATTCAGAATGTCCAATCCCCTGCGTCCTCTGTTGCGCTTGAGCAGATCCGAAGAATCGGCAATGTGCTGCAGCTCCTCCAGCACGAACTCCGGAATGACAAGCGTGCCTTCAATAAATCCGGTTTTGCAAATATCCGCAATCCGGCCGTCGATAATGACGCTTGTATCCAAAATTTTATGCTCTTCGTAACGCGGTCCCGTCTTCTCGGAGGGTTCTCCCCTTCTGCGTCCTTGCAGCAGCGTGCCGAGCTCGTCCCTTTTTCGCAGACCGACGCTCAACCCGCCGTAACCGAGCGCAAGCGCAACTCCCGCCGCCAGCACCTGTCCTACATAAGGAATATCAGTCACGTACGGATACAGGAAAGAAGAAAGCGCAAGGCCAATCAGCAGCCCGACCATACCGGTCAGCAGCTCTGACAGCGGATAGTCCGACAACCTGTCAATCGTGTGATGCAGCGAACGCGATAGCGGCCCCGCCACGGAAGTAGCCAGCAGGAATCCGGCCCCCGCTCCGATAACCAGGCTCAACGTACCGCTCGCCCCCGTAGTCGCTCCCAGCAGCGTACCCATCCAGGGCGACTCGCCGGCAAGCTGCGGAGCCGACATTTGCTGGCCAAGCAGCGCTCCGATCAGCAGCCCGAACGTCTGAATTACTCTTTTCATAAGCATAGAATCACTCCCTCTCTTGTCCTCATCAAAAATAAAATTTGCGATCGCGCCTCATCTCCGGCCTTCCTCCACCCTCTCGGATGCATGGGCTAGCAGTTCGCGGTTAGACGAACGCCCTGCCTCGGTGCTGAAAACCGGGCCTTTTGAACACTTACTTCTAGTATGTTCCAATTTTTCGCTCGCTAACCTTCCCTCCCGTCTGCATGTTAAACTTTCCTTAGAAAAAACAACTTTCTTTGAAATCTTGCCCCCCTTGCTCTATAATGAAGAGGAAAAAGTAAATAAAAGGTAACCGAGGTGGAACGGATGAGCGCGCCTACGCTTCAGGAATTTCAAAGTCAGGTGTCAGAATTGTTGCTCCGCCATCGCAGTCTGCTCGACGTGGTCACGAAGTTCAGTCAATCTAATGCTTCCGTCAACCGTGCCGTCTCCAAGTCGATTACGGAATGCGGTTGTATCGCTCTTAATGCCAAAAACCAGGGATTTTCCGAAGAGATGCCGCTCGATCAGGCCCATCTCCAATCGAAGTCGCATATGGAGGGCGAGCTCTGCGAGCAATGTCGTGAAATTATTCGCAACGAAATGGGCAAAAATCTATTTTACATGTCGGCCATGTGCAATCTTCTGGATATCAGCCTTGAAGATGTCGTCGCAAGGGAATCTGACAAGTGCTCAACGCTCGGCTGGTTTAACCTCACTTAACTTCCATGCCGACAACTGAAGGGGCTGTTCCGTAAGCCAATCAAGCCGCTCCAAGAAGATAATCGATGAACAATGTGAAGTGTATGAACCTCACTTTGTCTACCGTTCGTCCCGAGCAGCCCTGGTTATGGAATAGCCTCTTTCGCCTAAGAAAAAAACGGGCGAGCTGCCCGTTCTTGAAGTCGCTGACGGATCGATCCAGTATTCAAAAAGACGCCGACCCTTCCCGTTAAAGGAAAGAGTCGGCGTCTTCGTCTATTGTTTATTTATGCGCTGTGTTTGGAGCTTTTTTTCTCTTCGTCCGCTTCGTCTCGAGCGGCTCTTCTTCGGGAAGGGAACAGGCTTTCAACGTTTTTTTTTAGTCCCCACAATGCGTACAGAAGCAGCAAGGCCAGAATGACCTTCGGAATCGCCTCTTGGAACATATAAGCGAGCACCGCGGCGCCCAGCACAACGACGGGAATCGCCCAGATCGCTTTTCTCGGGAGGCCCAGCTTTTTGAAGTTCGGATACTTCATGTTGCTGACCATCAGAAACGAGAGAGCGAGCGTGCTTAGAAGCAGCAAGGAATAGTGCAGCTCGGTATGGAACAGCGCCAGCGTTGCCAGCACGCCTCCCGCAGCCGGAATCGGAAGTCCGATGAAATAGCCCGGAATGCCGTCTTTGACGTTGAATCTAGCAAGTCTTAATGCACCGCAAATCGGGAAAATCGCCGTCACGGCCCAGGCCAGCGCCGGAGGAAGTCCCTGGAAGGCCGCCTGATACATTATGAATGCCGGAGCAACCCCGAAGGAGATGACGTCCGACAACGAATCCAGCTCCTTGCCGAATTCGCTCTGAGCATTAAGCGCGCGCGCTACGCGACCGTCCAATCCGTCCAGCAGCATGGCGATAATCACCAGCAGCGCGGCCGTATTCGAACTGTTCGTATCGTTATTGAATGCAAGGATGATGGCGATTACGCCCAAACCCAGATTACCTATGGTAAATAAATTCGGTATTGATTTCGTAATCATGTATGCCACCTCGACTTTACTATACCCTAATGGCTTGTTCGTTAAGCATTAAGCGACATTGTTCGCCATTCTAGAAAAGGGATGATCTGGAAAACGAGACCATTAAGACCCTTCCCATTGTAGTCCGCTTATATCTGTCTGTCAATAAACACCTGATCCTGAATTCTTTTTAAACCTTCCTTGATCGCCCGCGCTCGAACTTCCCCGATCCCGTCAACCTCATCCAACTCCTCGATGGAAGCCGTCACAATGCGCGGCAAAGCTCCGAACCGCTCAACCAGGTTGTGAATAATGACGGAGGGCAATCTCGAAATCTTGCTCAAAATCCGATAGCCTCGCGGATGCAAGCCTTCGTCCGCGACGGAATTGATCGACGGATAGCCCAGGATTCGAATCAGCGCGGCCGGGTCCAGCAGCTCTTCGGAAGACAGCTTGCGAATCGCTTCCTGAATTTCCTTGATCTTGGCTTCCCCGTTGTCCTTGGCGTAATCGCGCAGCAGCAGCCGGGCCTCTTCCTCTGCGGAGCCGATGAGCTCTTCCTTCTGCATGCTGATCAAGCGCCCTTCGTTCCCCAGCTCCAGCACGTATCGGTTAATCTCGTTGTTGATTCGCAGCACCATCTCCGCCCGTTGAATGACATGGGCCACCTCGTGCATCGTGACCATCTCTTCGAACTCTAACGCGGACAAATTCGTTAGCGACTGCGTAAATACGACCCGATATCTCTCCAGCGTCTGAATCGCTTGGTTCGCCTTCGTCAGAATAACGCCCATCTCTTTAAGCGCGTAACGCAGCTGCCCCTGGTACAGCGTGATGACGTTGCGCCGCTGCGAGATGGACACGACCAGCTTGCCCGTCTGCTTGGCCACCCGCTCCGCCGTCCGGTGACGGATGCCGGTCTCCGAAGAAGAAATGGACGAATCGGGAATCAATTGCGTATTGGCATAGAGGATACGCTTTACGTCTTCGTTCAGAATGATCGCGCCGTCCATCTTGGCAAGCTCGTACAGGTAGTTGGGGCTAAAGTCGCAATTGATCGAGAAGCCGCCGTCCACGACCTCCATTACTTCCGGACTGTAGCCGACGACGATCAGCGCGCCGGTCTTGGCCCGCAGCACGTTCTCCAAGCCATCGCGAAAAGCAGTGCCGGGGGCGACCATCCGAAGCAGTTGGTTCATCGTCCGTTCCTGCGGTTGGCGCTCTTTTTCTTTGCCGTCCTTTTCTTTAATCATGATGTGATCCCCCCTTATTCCAATGCAGCCTTTAATGCCTCGGCCACCGTACTGACGCCGATCAGCTCGATGCCCCGTGGCGGCTGCCAGCCTTTTATGCTCATCTCCGGCAAAATGACGCGTTTGAAGCCTAACTTGTGCGCTTCCTTGACTCTTTGCTCCGCTCGCGAGACGGCCCGCACCTCCCCGGTCAGGCCGACCTCTCCGAAGACGGCGTCGAACGGCTTGGTCGGGGCGTCCTTGAAGCTTGACGCGAGGCTGACCGCAGCAGCCAAATCCGTCGCGGGTTCGTCCAGCTTTACTCCGCCCGCAACGTTCAGATAGGCGTCCTGATTTTGCAGGAACATTCCCATCCGTTTCTCCAACACGGCGATAACGAGCGACATCCGATGGTGATCGAACCCTGAAGCCATTCGCCGCGGAGACGGAAAATGAGTCGGAGACACGAGCGCCTGCAGCTCCACGAGCACGGGACGAGTTCCCTCTATGCTGGCTACGACCGTAGAGCCCGCGACCCCGAGCGGTCTCTCGGAGAGGAATAGCTCCGAAGGATTGGCCACTTCCCTCAAGCCGTCCTCCGTCATATCGAAAATGCCGATCTCGTTCGTGGAGCCGAAGCGGTTCTTCACCGCCCGCAAAATGCGATAAGTATGATGACGTTCGCCCTCGAAGTACAGCACGCAGTCGACCATATGCTCCAGCAGCCTCGGCCCGGCAATCGCGCCTTCCTTGGTCACATGGCCGACGAGCACCGTCGCCACTCCGTTTACTTTAGATATTCTCATAAAGTGGGCGGTACATTCCCGCACCTGCGCCACGCTGCCCGGCGCGGAAGCGACCTCCGGCCGATAAACCGTCTGAATGGAATCGATCACGAGAAAATCGGGCTCCACCTCAGTGATCGCCTCTTCAATCGTTTCCAAATTCGTCTCGCACAGAACGTACAGTCTGTCGTTCAATGCGCCCAGCCGATCGGCCCGAAGCTTCGTCTGGCGAACCGATTCCTCGCCGGACACGTACAGCACCTTGAGCCCCTGCGCGGACAAGGAATAGGAAGTTTGCAGCAGCAGCGTCGATTTGCCGATTCCGGGATCTCCGCCGACAAGCAGCAGCGAGCCGGGAACAAGCCCTCCTCCGAGCACCCGGTTCAGCTCGGACATGCCCGTCTCGACGCGGGGTTCTTGCCCGCTTTCTATATCTATGATCGCGCGCGCCTTTTCTTTCGTTCGGATCAGCTCGCTTCGTCCGACCGGCGCCTTGATCTCCTTCTCGGTCTCCTCTACCATCGTGTTCCATTCGTGGCAGCCCGGGCATTTGCCCATCCATTTCGGAGATTCGGTTCCGCACTGGGTGCACACGAATTTTATTTTAACCTTAGCCATAACAGATGATGGCTCCTTTAGCTTATGAAGTCCTTATTCAAGAATTTTACCACTTTAGCCCTCGCATAGGAACCGAACGGGATTTAAAAATCATCCAAAGAATGTTTGCGGAGCGCTTTGCTCAACCGTGTGCATGGGTTGTTTGACTCAATCCGCTCATAGATAACAACCGACCGTTCGCCTAAGGCGGAAAAGCCGCCTTAAAAAGGCTGCCGCACCCTTCCGGAACCCAATAAAGCGGTTTTTCCGCCTTGTTTCCGTAAAATCGCCTATTTTGAAAAAATAAGCTTGGTTTCCCCGCTTATATTGACCACTTTCGCCCATTTTCTGTCATTAAGACGGTTTCTCCGCTTTAATTTTGTGGCCCGGCGAGTACCAACTCTAAGTCGGCTAATTTTATGCAGCCTGGCGAAAAAAACAGGGGCTATCCCGTAAGTAAAGTTGCTTACCTTTACTTATGGGACAGCCCCTTGCTACAGCATCAACCAATCTTATTTGACCTGCTCTCGTCTGCGAAATACTTTCGGCAGTGCCATCAGCGCCGGTACAAGCATCGGCAGCAGCACGAAGACGAGCGCGACGAGACCCACGATGACGGCCGTAGCCATCTCGATAAGCAGCACCAGCCCCGAAGGCATCAACGTAGCGAAGGTTCCACCGAGGATGATCATCGCGGAGATGATGACCCCTCCTACGCTTCGCGTCGCCCGCTTGATCGCTTCTTCATGGTCGATGTCGCCGTATTCCTTATACCGCATCATCAGGAAGATGCCGTAATCGACGCCAACCGCAACGATAACGATGAAGGAGAAGAACGGCACGAACGAAGACAAGCCCTCCGTTCCGAGAATATGCTCGGCAACCAGCTTAGACGCCCCCATCGCCACATAATAGGAAGCGATAAGCGACAGCACAATGTACAATGCAGGCAATATCGAACGAATGACCATCAGCAGCACCAGGAAAACGCTGACGATGACGATAATCGCCGCGCTATTGAACGACGCCAGCTGAGACTCGTTCATATCGTGCGTAATCGATGTCGGTCCCGCCGCTCCGCGAGCCGCATCGGCCAGCACGGTGCCGTCGAGGCGGCTGTCCGTCGTGGCGTTGACTTGGTCGATAATCTTAAGCGCTTCGGGGGAATACGGATCCTCGTTCAGCACGACGATCAGCTTTGTCACCGTGCGATTCTTGGACATGAAAGCATCCTTAGCCTGGGCGAATTGCTCGTTCTCCAGAGCCTCGCGCGGAATGAAGAACGTCTTCGTCGTTCCCATCTGCACGAGGAAATCCCCGGTCATCTTCAAGCCGTCCGAAATGTCCGACAGTCCTTGACCGCTCTTCTGCAGTCCGTCCTTCAACTGATCGAAGCCCCCGTTAAGAGCTCCGAGCCCTTCGTTCAACTGCTTCTGGCCGTCTTCGATGTCGGCCAACGCCCCGCTCAGCCGCTTCATCGAAGCCGCGAGCTTCTGGCCGCCGGATTCTCCTTGAGACAGGCCGGAGGACAGTTGCTTGGCTCCCTGCTCCAGCTCCTTCAGCCCGCCCACGATCTGCTGCTGTCCTGCAGCCAACTTCCGCAAGCCGTCGGCGGAAGAGCCTAAGCCGGTTTGCAGCTCGGACGAATTACGTTCCAATTGGGCAAATCCGTCGGCAATGCCGGCCAGAGCGGTCGCCAGCTGTTGTCCCGTGCTGCGAAGCGTCGCGTAGTCCTGGTCTTCGGCCAATTCGCTATGCGTCTGCCCCAGTTTGTCGATTAGGCCGTTCATTCCGGCCATACCGTTCTGCAGCTCCGGAATCCCGTTCCCAAGCTCCTTGTAGCCGCCCCCGAGCGCTTCGTAGCCTTGGCGAAGCCGTTCGAGCGCGTCAGCCAGCACGCCTGTTTGCGCGGCGATGTCCGTCATGCCTCCGCGTAGCTTGGCGATTCCTTCTTCCAGCGCGCGGCCTCCGCTTGCTCCGTCGCCGATACCGGAGACGATCCGGTTCACCGCGTCGGTCACCTGATCCAATCCGTCCCGTACCTGGCCGGTGCCTTCCGCCAACTGCTTCACCTGCGAGAAGTCGGGCGACTTCAGCTCGGAACGCATCTGATCCAGTCCGTCCCGCACGGCGTCAACTCCGTCTCGCGATGCGGCAATGCCTTTGGTCACCTCGGCCGTCTGGCCCTTAATATAGAATTCGTCAATTGGCTTGCCTTCCGGCTGAGTGACTCCGGACACTTGGTGCACGCCCGGAATATCCCTGATCGCGTTCGTCAGATCGTCGATTACTGCCAAAGCCTCGTTGTTGTCCAGCTCTTCCTTGCCTTCGATCACAAGCGTCGTCGGCAATGCCTGCCCTCTGCTGAACCTCTCGGCCACGATGCCGAACGCCTTGGTCGACTGATGGTCCTCGCCGAGCTCCGCCAATTGGTCGAAGCTGAGCTTCTGGCCGCTGGTCAGGAAGACGGGAATCAGCAGCGCGACAATGACGGCAATCGTGATCAGAGGCCGCTTAACCGCCGTTTGAGTCAGCCCCGCCATCAGCCGGCTTTCCTTATGCCCGGCCGCTCCGCGAGAAGGCCAGAACAGCTTCGCCCCGAACGTCTTCATCACGAACGGCGTCAGCGTCAGGAGCACGAGCACCAGAATGACGGTTCCGATCGCGACTACGTTCGCCGACTGATAGATGCCGAAATCCGAGAACGTTAAGCCCGCAAACGCGATAAACACCGTCAGAATGCTGTAGATGATCGTCTTGCCCGCAGTCCGGTAGGAAGCGATGATCGCTTCGTCCGTCGTTTTACCCTGGGACAGCTCCTCCTTGAATCGGTTGAACAACAAAATATTGTAGTCCGTTCCGATTCCGAACAGGATCAGCACAAGCAGCATCTGGGTTACGCTGGTGATCGGAAATTCAAGCTTATCGATCAGTTGAGCCGCGATCCCCATCGACACCAGATACGATATCCCCACCGTTAACAGCGACACGAAAGGAATGACGATGGAGCGGAACATCAGCAGCAGCACGACCAAAATGAAAATGACCGTCAGCGCGGCGCTCTTCTCGACCCCGGCGATCGTCGCCTTCAAATAGTCGTTCTCAATAAAGTCTTCGCCCGTCAAATAAAACGGAACCTGCACGTCCTTGAGCGCCTCGGTGAATTGATCGCCAATATCGTCCACGCTGCGCCCGTTGACCTGGAGCACGAACGGGACCATAACCGTCGTGCGATCTTGCGAGATCAACTGCTTGCCCGCTTCCGGGGAGGAGAACGGATCGATCAGCTCCGCCGCGCCAAGCGCATCCGACTTCGCTTGGATTCCTTCTACCCCGCTTTTGATACTCTTCATGTCGTCCTCGGACAGTCCTTCTTCCTTGAAAAAGACGACGATATCGCTCCGCCCCTTGACATTGCTCATTTTCTTGAGCAGATCGTGAGCGATGACGGCGCGGCTGTCCGCAGAAAGCGGGTTTTGTCCGCGTTCGTGCAGGATGGCGTTGACGTCCGGCTGAATGACCGTCAGCACGACGGTAACAGCCAGCCATATCGCCAATAGCGGCCAGCGCCAGCGTATAATTCGTTGCATTCGTTTCCTCTCCTTCTCTCCTCAGTCTCTCTTCACTCCGCCAAGTCTGCTCGAAGAAACGATTGAGCGCTTCACCCGTTAAGATCCCGGTAAACCAACAACCTTTTCTCCACTCCGCCGCCGAACACATCGATCAATTGCTCGACCAACGTTCCTAATCTTTCGGAATCGTGATACTTAGCCGCGATCCAGGCAACGCCTTCAATCAAGGTCGCCGACAGCATGCCGATCTCGATCCGTTCGTTCTCGTTCAGCGGTCCTGCCGCTGCTTTGGCGGCCGAGAAGGTTTTCGTCAGCAGGCTTTCGACGAACCCGGTAAGCTCGCTGCGTATGCTTTCGTACTTCGAGCCTTCGCTGCGGCACAGCAGCAGCAGCAGACTGGGGCCCGACGCCATCAACAATCCGATCAGCGTAGCCTGAACCCGTTCGAAGAAGATCGTTCTCGCCTGGACGTCCCAGCCGCCCGTCACGATTCCCTCGGCAGTTTGCAAGTATTCCTGC
This sequence comes from Cohnella phaseoli, assembly GCF_003386235.1. Classification (GTDB taxonomy): domain Bacteria; phylum Bacillota; class Bacilli; order Paenibacillales; family Paenibacillaceae; genus Cohnella; species Cohnella phaseoli. The sequence goes on along the minus strand of NZ_QRDZ01000058.1, from coordinate 17,534 downwards.
GCATAACGGCTATATTCGCTATAGAGAGGGCCGACAATGGCGTCGAACAAATCCTCCTTATTGCGAAAATAGCGATAAATGTTGCCCGAGGTCATACCGGCGGCGGCGGCAATCCGGCGTATCGACGCTTCCGAATAACCGCTCTGCCGAAACTCCTCGTATGCGGCCAGCAAAATGGCGCTGCGCACTTCCTCCTTTAAAACCTGCATTAGTAATCACCTGATCATTATTGTACTAAAAGCTATTATACTCCTGTTGCCGTCATTTTAACAATTTACAAAAATGTGAACGGAGACCGCCCTCGTCCGATATTCACGCCGGGATATATGGCCTGTCGCGAATAAAAATGTAGCATCGCTCATGCCGATTCATCCTGTCTTTTCCAGTGGCCAAGCATATGATGTGTTATCAAACATGGAAAGGAGGTGATGATATGACGACGTTATTCAATTACAACGCGACTGTAGTCACTCCGATTGCCGGAGGGACAAACATTGCGGTCCCGCTGACCCCGGCCAAAACGGACATCGCTTCCGTCATCGTCAGCGTTCCGAATACGGTGCCCAGATATGTTCAAATCGTTGCAACGGTCGGCATCCAGAGCAATCCGGGTTCCGGGTCCGTTCTATATCGCATTCGTCGCGGAGGCACAGAAATCTATTATTCCCGGATCGGCATCGAAGCTTCGTTCACCACGTTCCAATTGAACTCCTTGCTGACCATCGACGGAAACTCTCCTTCCGGCCCTCAGATTTATACGCTTTCTATCGAGAGCGTAACTCCCGGATTGACCGTTGCCGTCATAGGTCCCGTAGAAATCAGCGCCACTTCTTTCGGTTAATGCGCGTCCGGATTCTTTCCCGAGTCGCGGCATCGTCCGAACGGCGGTGCGGTCCGACCGCGCAAATCCCCCCGAGCGATTACCGCACGAGGACTGTCCGCGTCCATTCGTCCGAGGACGAAACTTGAGGGACGACGCCATAAAAAAAAACCGTTCCAGGCGCGAGCCTTACGGAACGGTTTTTTTATGGCGTCTTAAGCCTTGGACAGCTCAATCTCGCCTTTCAGTTTAACTACGAGACTTCCATTCTCCTCATCGATAACAAGAGCGTGGCCTTTGGCGATTTTGCCGAGCAGCAAATCCTCCGACAGCCGATCCTCGATATGCTTCTGGATCGCTCTGCGCAGCGGACGCGCTCCGTATTGCGGATCGTAGCCTTCCTTCGCCAGGAACGCTTTGGCCGAGTCGGTCAGCTCGAAGCTGACGTTGTGCTCGACAAGGCGCTTACGAAGATCGTCGGCCATCAGCGTTACGATCTGGGCGATATGCTCCTCGTTCAGAGGGTGGAACACGATCGATTCGTCGATCCGGTTCAGGAACTCCGGACGGAACGACTTCTTCAGCTCCGCCAGCACCTTCTCCTTCATGTTCTGATAGTCGCGTCCCGCATCCTGCGCGGCGGTGAAGCCGAGCGTGGAGTTTTTCCGGATCTGCTCCGCGCCTACGTTGGACGTCATGATGATCAGCGTGTTGCGGAAGTCTACCGAACGACCCTTGGAATCGGTCAGACGGCCGTCTTCCAACACTTGCAGCAAAATATTAAACACTTCCGGATGCGCCTTCTCGATCTCGTCCAGCAGCACGACCGAGTACGGCTTACGGCGCACTTTCTCGGTCAGTTGGCCGCCTTCGTCATAACCGACGTATCCCGGAGGCGCTCCGACGAGGCGGGACGTGGAGTGCTTCTCCATGTACTCCGACATGTCGATGCGGATAACCGCGTTCTCGTCTCCGAACATGGCCTCCGCAATCGCGCGGGCCAGCTCGGTCTTGCCGACGCCCGTAGGTCCGAGGAAGATGAAGGAGCCCATCGGACGCTTCGGATCCTTGAGTCCGGCGCGAGCGCGGCGAATGGCGCGGGACACCGATTTAACGGCTTCCTCCTGGCCGATGACGCGATCGTGCAGAATGCTTTCCATCTTCAGCAGGCGCTCCGTCTCTTCCTCCGCCAGCTTGCTGACCGGGATGCCGGTCCAGCTTGCCACAACCTGAGCGATATCCTCAGGCGTCACTTCGGAATCGGTGCGGCCTTGCTTTTCCTTCCACTGGTTTTTCGTGAAATCCAGCTCTTCGCGGATTTTCTGCTCGGTATCGCGCAGAGCGGCCGCTTTCTCGAACTCCTGGCTCTGAACGGCGGCGTCCTTCTCCTTGCGGATGTCCTCCAGACGCGTCTCAAGCTGCTTCAGATTAGGCGGAACCGTGTAGGAATTCAGCCGAACCTTGGAGCCGGCTTCGTCGATCAAGTCGATCGCTTTGTCCGGCAGGAACCGGTCGGGAATGTAGCGATCGGACAGCTTCACCGCCGCATCGATCGCCTCGTCGGTAATTTTCACTCGGTGATGCGCTTCATAGCGATCGCGCAGTCCGAGCAGAATTTGCACCGCTTCCTCCGGAGTCGGCTGATCCACCGTAATCGGCTGGAACCGGCGCTCCAGAGCCGCATCCTTCTCGATATATTTGCGATATTCGTCCAGCGTCGTCGCGCCGATGCATTGCAACTCGCCGCGAGCCAGCGCCGGCTTCAAAATGTTGGAGGCGTCGATCGCGCCTTCCGCGCCGCCCGCTCCGATGAGCGTATGCAGCTCGTCGATGAATAGGATGACGTTGCCGGCTTGACGAATTTCGTCCATGATTTTTTTCAGACGGTCCTCGAACTCGCCGCGGTACTTCGTGCCTGCGACGACCGAGCCCATATCCAGCGTCATGACGCGCTTATCGCGCAGCGTCTCGGGAATTTCGTTATTGACGATGCGTTGGGCCAGCCCTTCGGCGATCGCCGTTTTGCCGACGCCCGGCTCCCCGATCAGCACCGGGTTGTTTTTCGTCCGGCGGGAAAGCACTTGGATGACGCGCTCGATTTCCTTCTGCCGTCCGATGACGGGGTCGATATTGCCTTCCCGCGCGCTTGCGGTCAAGTCGCGGGCCAGGCCGTCCAGCGTCGGGGTGCTGACATTGGCGGACGGACCGTGATTCGGCGATGCGTTCTCGTTGCTGCCGAGCAGCTGAAGCACTTGCTGGCGCGCCTTGTTCAAGCTGATGCCCAGATTGTTCAACACCCGGGCGGCGACGCCTTCGCCTTCGCGAATGAGACCGAGCAAAATATGCTCCGTGCCGACGTAAGTGTGGCCAAGCTTACGCGCCTCGTCCATCGACAGTTCGATGACCTTCTTCGCCCGAGGCGTATAAGCGATGTTCGTCGGCTGCTCCTGTCCGCGGCCGATGAGCGATTCCACCTCGTCCTGAATTTTCTCCAATCCCAATCCGAGAGCGATCAGCGCCTTGGCGGCGATGCTCTCCCCTTCCCGAATCAAGCCGAGAAGAATATGCTCCGTACCGATATTGTTGTGTCCCAACCGCACTGCTTCTTCCTGGGCCAGGGCCAACACCTTCTGCGCGCGTTCCGTAAATCTGCCAAACATCATGAGACACACCTCCTAATAAATTTAGAATAAAACATTTATGAAAGAGTTGCCAGTCGAGTGCGGATTAATTCCGCCCGCGACTTATCGCGATCCTCCGGGCTCATCGCTTCCCCGAACGTCAATTGCAGGAAGCCCGGCTGCGTCGAGACGAGCAATTCGTTCAATGCGTGCGGCTCAACCTCCGGCAGCAGCCCCAGATGGGAGCCGAGGCGAATATCGGACAGGCGCTGCGCGGCTTCCTTCGAGTCGATGATCAGCGCCTGCGTCAAAACGCCGTACGATCTGCGCACGCGGTCCTCTACTCGCAGCCTTGATTCGCCGAGCAGCTTCGCCCGCGCCGACTTCTCGTGCTCGATAATCTGATGCGCTACCTGGAACAGATTGTCGATAATTTCCTGTTCCGACTGTCCGAGCGTCACCTGGTTGGAGACTTGGAACAGGTTGCCCGTCGCTTCGCTGCCCTCGCCGTAGATGCCTCTGACAGCCAGCCCGACCTGCGTCACCGCCGACAAAATCCGGTTGATCTGTCCCGTCATGACGAGCGCGGGCAGATGCATCATGACCGATACGCGAATGCCCGTGCCGACATTGGTGGGACAGCTCGTTAAGTATCCGTGCTTCTCATCGAAGGCGTAATCGACCTGTTCCTCGAAAATATCGTCGATCTTGCTGGCCGAATCCCAAGCCTCATTCACTTGAAATCCCGGGTATAAACATTGAATGCGAAGATGGTCCTCTTCGTTAATCATTACACTAATATCTTCTTTTGGACTCAGAATCAGAGCCCCGTTGCGCGATTCATTCGCCAGATTGGGGCTGATCAGATGCTTCTCGACCAGCACCAGCTTCTCCAGCTCGGTCAGCTCCGCAAGCCGAATCTGCTCGATCTTGCCCAAGCCGCTTAGCCGACCGCTCTCCGCTACCCCGAGAAGCTGGTCCGCCGCCGACAGCGATTGTTCGGGACTGGCCATCAGCGGAAAAGGAATATTCCGCAAGTTGCGCGCGATTCGCACGCGGCTGCTGATCACAACCTCGGATTCGGGGCCTTCCCCCTTCATCCACTGACTGAGCGCTTGCTTCGTGAATTTTCTTTTCGCCATCGTTCAACCCCTCCCTTTCATCCGCTCATTTCGCTCTCGAGCTCGCGGATTCGGTCTCGCAGCTGCGCGGCGGTCTCGAAATCCTCCCGCTCGATCCTGCCCTGCATTTCCTTCTTCAGCCGCTCGATTTCGCGTTTCGTCTTCAAGTGACCGGCCGCCCGCTTCGGCATTTTGCCAACGTGGACCGTGTTGCCGTGCACCCGCTTCAGAAGCGGATCGAGCCGCTCGGAGAATTGCTTGTAGCACTCGCTGCATCCGAAACGCCCTACCTTGCTGAACTGTGTATAGGTCATCCCGCAAGCTTCGCACTTAACCGCCGGCTTGACCGTCTGGTTCCGGGGCTCGAAGTCGAGCAATCCGGAAAGCAGATTATGAATGGAAAATCCTCCGGCCGACCCGGGAAGCATCTCCCCTTTGTCCCTGGCGCACGTCTCGCAGATGTGCAGCTCGGTTTTCTCCCCGTTGACGAACTTCGTAAAATGAAGCGTAGCCGGCCGTTTGCCGCATTCCTGGCACTGCATAGCCTTCATCCTCCTCCCGTCATTTCGCAAGCAAGGCGATCAGCATCGCCTTGAGCAGCTTCGCCCGTATCTCGTCTCTGACCGGAAGCTTAAGCGCCAGCGCATCCCGCGAGACGGCCGCCTTCAGCAAATGCGCTTCCCTCTCGGTCAGAAACCGGGCCTCCTCCAACTGGTAAATCAGACCCTCCGCGGTTGTCTGGTCGATCCGTTCCCCGACCGTCTGGCGGATATGGCGCTGTACGGCCTCGACCGACGGCAGACTCACGCGCTGAATACGGATGTAGCCTCCGCCTCCGCGTTTGCTTTCCACGTAGTAGCCCTTCTCAAGCGTGAACCTCGTGCTGATTACATAATTGATCTGCGACGGCACGCAGGAGAATCTGTCGGCCAGCTCGCTCCGCTGAATTTCAATAGCGCCTGCCTGGCTGTTCTCCAGACTCTGCTTAAGGTAGTGTTCGATAAGATCGGAAATATTACGCAACGTCCAACCTCCTTTCTTCGATCCAAGCCGGCATAACCGGTTAGTCAATGAGGGGTGGATCTGACTTTGACTTTCTTTGACTATAACTTTATTATACGCCGCTTTTTGAAAAATGCAACTTCGCATGCACGATATTCGGATGCTGCGGAAAAAGCAAAAAAAGCTGCCCGGATTCACGAGGCCGCATCGCCTCCCGGACAGCCATGCTTTTATCCGCTTCGCCCCGGTTCCGGACCGTTCCTTCGCTTCTCCAGCCGCTCCCGGATCTTCTCGCCAACCGCTTCCGGGGAAAAAAATGTCCGGATCGTTCTCTGTCCGTTGCTGGCGATCCGCCGTCTCCATTCCTCGTCGTACACCGCTTTCCACATGAGATGGACGGCATGCTCCTGATCGGGCTCCGCCCATTGCTGGTGCGCCTTATACGGGCCGTAGTGGGTTCCGATCCGGGTCAGACGATAGCGCACCGCACCGGAGTTCGTCTCGTCCATAAAATCCGCGTTGCCCGACCAATGCGTTCCGATGACCGGTTTGCCGAGATACATCGCTTCGGCCAGAGGCAGGCCGAAGCCTTCGGAGCGATGCAGCGCAATGTAGCAATCCGCGCAGGCAAGCAGAGCGTTGGCTTCGGAGCGGCTGAGCACCCGATCGACGATCCGCACGTTCGGCAGTCCCTCCGCCTCCTCCCGCAGATTGTCGACCTCCGCCTGCTGCGGGTTGTTCATTTTGATGACCAGCCCGGCTTGCATGCCGTACCGTTCGACAGCTAAGCGATAAGCCTTCAGAACGGCCGACGGATTTTTGCGCGAAGAATAGCTGTAAGTATCGTACATGCATAGGAACAGAAACTTTTTCTCCGGCAGGCCGAACGATTTCCGCTGGACGTCTTGGGGAACCTCCACTCGAATGCCATGAGGGACAACATAAACGGGAACGGGGGATTTGCGCGCCACGCTGTCCCGGACGAAGGCCGAAGGAACCCATACTTCGTCCAAATGACGAAAGCCTTCGGCGTATTCGTCGGGAAACTCCGGAAGCTCCCAGTGCCAGTAACCGATGTTCGTTCTTCCTCCGAACCATTCCTCCCCAAGCTCCGAATAGGCGAGCGGCATCCGATCGGCATTGATGTGAAACAGATTGACGGGGTAGAGCGGCGCGTCGATCTCGGCCGAGCTCCAGGACAAATCCCGATCGCGCGAAATATTGCCGCCCGAGTAGTTCAGAATGCCGAACGGAATACCCGCTGCGCTCAGCGCCTTGGCCGCCAGTCTGCAGGACTCGCCGATCCCCATCTCATATCTCGCGTATCCGATCAGATTGACGCCAGGCAACATACCGCCCCCTCCTAAGCGTAGATCATGGAATCGATCACCGGATGCCAGACAATCGGGTCCATGCCGTATTCGATCGGAACGAACTGCCTGGCCCAGGTCATCAATCCCTGCCGGTCCGCTCCGTGAGCGGCGGGAAACAGCCTTTGCAGGTCGACCCGAGTCTCGTAAATTTCCTTCAGCAAATTTGGCATCGGAGCGGCGACGCTCGCCGGAGCGAACAGCCAGCGGTAGAATCCGTTCGGAGTCAGCGTGTGGAAAGGGTTGCCGAACGTCGATGGCGCTCCGAGCTTCCGATACAGCTTGCGGGCGACTGTCGGAATTACGACGCCGTTATCGAAGTAATTGTAGGTATAGCGGCTGCCTGCCGTTGTCGGATAGCCGTTCGCGATCAGGCGAGAGACGTAGGCGTTGAACAGCCCGTGCAAATGCGGAGCATCCGTCCATTGGTGACGGCTCTGATGCTTCGAGATGCGGGAAAGATCCGGAGTCAGACCGCTGAAATGGTAGAAGATCAACGGCTTCCCGTATATCTCGTACATCCCGTTGCGCCAAAGGATCGGCCGTTCGTGAAGATTCCAATAGGCGGCATTGTATGCCGGGTCCTTCAAAATATGAACGCCCTCGAACAGAGCCGGCGCGAAGTCCATCCATTTCTGATCGACGTGATAGCCTTGGGCGGGCTCCATCAGACATTCCCTTGTCAGCCTGTCTTTCCACCAGCGCAGCATCTTGAACGTTTCGTCCGTACCGTGCAAAGCGATAAAGCCGAGATTGTATACTCCCGCCTGCAGCAGCTCCGCCTCGCCGGGCTTATGCCGGTCGGATGGAAGAGGCGTCAAAATATGCGGAGTCAGTATGATCGCATGCTGCGGCAGCAGCCGGTATAAATCGTCCATCCGGTGCGTAATAAGAATGTCGGGGTCTGCGTACACGATCGATTCCAGTCCCCGCTTAAGCAGCAAGTATTCGAGAAAGAACGGTTTTACCGCCGTATTGAACTCCGTAATGTCATACTGGAATCGCATATCGGGCCAGATCGGCAGACCGATCTCGGGCAGACGTACCCATTCGAACGGCTCTTCGCGATGCGGAATCGGCCCATCGTCCTCATCCGCCAGCAAAACGTACACTTTGCCCGTCGGATGCTGCTCAAGGAACGATTGCGCAAGCGTTCGGGCAAACGCGACATAATTTTTAGAGACGATCGTGCACAGATTATCCATTAGTCCTCTCCTTCCTTCAAGGCTGCGAGCGCCAGTATTGAAGGAGGTCCTGCATCGTCCGTTCGAACGGAATTTCCGGCTTCCATCCTGTCGCTTCGTTAAATTTACGGTAATCCCCGAGCAGGATTTGTACGTCCGAAGGGCGCAGGCGGCTCGGATCGGTCTGGACTTCGATGTCAACATTGCTAAAGCTCAGCAGCGTATTCAGCATCTCGGCGATCGTATAACAGGTTCCAGACGCAATATTATAGTTTTCGCCCGGCTGCCCCTTCTCCAAAGCCAGCCAATAGCCGCGAACAACGTCGCGCACGTCGGTGAAATCGCGTTTGGCTTCCAAATTGCCGACATGTATGACGGGCGCTTTCCGGCCCTTCTCGATATCGACGATCTGTTTGGCGAAATTGGACGTTACGAAGTTTTCCCCGCGGCGGGGACCGGTATGGTTAAACGTAATCGTTCGAACGACGTGCAATCCGTAGCTTCTAAAATATTGATAGCCCAAATAGTCCTGCGCCACTTTACTGATCGCGTAAGGGCTCAGCGGACGAAGCGGGTTCGTTTCCCGAATCGGCGTCTCCTCCGGCTCCACTTGACCGTACTCTTCGCTTGAGCAAGCGATCTGGATTTTCGCCGGCAACTCGAACCTGCGTACGGCTTCGAACAGATTAACCTGACCCGCGACATTGTTATGAATCGTATCAATCGGCGAATTCCACGACGTCGGCACGAAGCTCTGCGCAGCAAGATGGAAAATAAGCTCCGGCTTCTCCTGGCCGATCAGAGTTTCTACCGAGAACGGATCGCGCAGCTCGCACTCCGCGAGACGAATGTCCTTCCGCAAATGAGAGATGTGGTCCATGCGGCTCCGGTTGCGAATCGTTCCGACCACTTCCACGCCCTGGTGCAGCAGAAATTCCGCCATATGACTACCCACGAAACCCGATATGCCGGTCACGAGCGCTTTCATCAACCGACGCCTCCCCCCTGTTTTTCCACGTGCTGAACGATCGATTTTAGCTTTTGCTCCATCGACTTATGGCAGATCAATACGCCTTCCGCGGTCGAGACGATAATCAGGTCTTCCGCTCCTATTACGATCGTCTTGCGACCTTCGGAGAAAATAATGCTGTGGCTCGAATCGAACGCATGGACGGAGCCGTGCAAAATATTGCCGTTCGAGTCCGCCTCCTCCTCCCGGATTCTCTCCAGCGAAGCCCAGCTTCCCATGTCCTCCCACTCATAGCGGAACGGCAGCGTAAACAGATTGTCCGCCTTTTCCAACACGGCGTAATCAACCGATATTTTCGGCAGGCTGGCGTACACCTTTTCCGTATGCTGACCTGCTTGCGAAAGCGCGTTCCAGATGGTCGGCTGGTGCTTCTCCATCGCCTCCGCGATCGTAGACGGCCGCCATACGATTATGCCGCTGTTCCAGAACACGTCCGGCTTGGCCGCTAATTGGCGGGCCGTCTCCAAGTCCGGTTTCTCGATGAACGCGATGACCCGCCGCTCGCCCTCGGAGCCTTTTCCCCCGGCGGTTTGAATATAACCGTAATTCGTCTCGGGACGAACCGGGACGATGCCCAGCGTCACGATGGCGCTGGAGGCGTCGGCGATCGCCTCCGCTTTGCAGAACGCTTCATACAGTGCGAGAATATTGGGGATATGCTGATCGGACGGCATCATGACGAGCGTCTCATTGTCTTCCTGCCGAAGAAAATGCAGCGCCGACAACGCTACGCACGGCCCCGTATCCCGCTGCACAGGCTCCAAAATAAGCCGACTCTCGTTCAATTCGGGCAGTTGCTCCAGAACGAGTGACCGATATAACTCCGCGGTGACGACATAGATCTGCTTCGGAGGGACGATTCGGGCCAAACGGCGGTACGTCAACTGGAGCATCGTCTCCTCCGAGGTCAACGCGAGAAACTGCTTGGGCCGATCCTCCACGCTTCTCGGCCATAGACGGCTGCCTTTGCCGCCTGCCATTATGACGATTTTCATTTGTCTGTCCCCTTCGCTGATATCAACGGAATCCGATCCCGGCGGATCGACCGCTGCAAATACACGGTTTATTGTATGGATCGCCCGCCCTGACGGCATGGACGATTAACTACCGCGCCGCAAAATGGTCCATCCGCCCTGCTCCGTCGCCTACGAGCGGAACCCCGTTACCGCATGCCCAACAGCTGCTTGATCCTGCTTCCGACAACGGAAGGGGAATATTCGAAATGAACGTCGAAAGCCGCCTTTCTGCTGATTTTCTCCCGCTTAGCCCTGTCCTCGTACAATTCCCGCATCGCCCCACCTACGCGATCGGGCCGAATGTCGGCCCACATATGGCTGTAGTAATATTCCGGACGTTCGGACTGCAGCTTGGCGTCGACCGGCACCAACTCCTTCTCCGGCTCGATCAGCACGCTGTTGTCCTCATTCATAAATTCCGTGTATCCGCCCCAGTTCAGACCGATCGCCGGCTTGCCGAGCGCCATCATTTCCATCGCGGGCATCCCCCAGCCGGCCCGGTCCACGGACACGTAAGCGTCGCAGCTTAAATACAGATCGATCAGCTCCTGCTCGCCGAACGGTTCGACGATAACGAAAATTTGTGAGAACAGCCGATCTGCGGGAACGTAAGTGCGAATAACCGCCATGACGTCCTCCGGTTTATAGCCGCTGTGCACATAAACCTTCAGCACGAGCGAGACGTCCTCCGTCCGTTCGAATTCCCTGCAGAACGAATAGATCAGCAAATCCACGCCTTTGCGGAAATCGAATCCGAACACATAAAGGAACGAGAAATTCCTGAGCGGAGGAGAGAAGACGACCCGGTTATACGGCCTGCCCGGGTAAAAGCGCGTCACGTCGATCGGATAAGGAACGACCCGCAGCTTGGAGGCATCGACACCGCTTCGCGAAAACGTATCGTAGTTAAACTTTGAAGGCACCCAAACTTCATCTAATTGGTTGCACAGACGCGGCCAATCGACCGGGACGCGGTCGGTCTCGAACAACGTGACCCCGATCGTTCCCGTAACCCTTACGCTGGGGCGATGCATATGGAAATGAGCCGGAACCCCGTGCTGGACGCAGACCGGTCGGTCTCCGATGTTGCCCGTAGACAGCCGCTCCAGCCAGTTTACCGTCTCTTCCCCAATTTCCGTATTATGCCGGGTGGCCATACTCGGAGCGATATAGACGGGAATATCCGCCGCCTCCAGCGCCCGCAAGTAGTTTCGCGATACGTTCCCGTAACCGCCCATATCGTACACCGGGCCGACCCAGTAAACTCCCGTACAGGTCACTTAAACACCGCCTCTCTTTCATTGCCACTCCTTTTCGTCAGTATATGAACGCTTGAGCGGGGTTGCTTCGCCCTCGCCGCCCTTAACGCGTCCTGTACCGACATTTGTCCATGCACAATAACGTTAGCCGCATATACTTCATTACTGGTGTGAATTATCTACCCCGTTAAGGAAGGAGTGCGCCCTATGGGAATTGCCGACCTGGAGCTGTTCAACTATTTTCTATGCGACCGGGAGCCGCTTCCCTACAATCAGCTCCCCTACGGCAATTGTTCCGAACGCACGATAGAAATTCCGATCGCAATCCGTTTTCTTCGCCGGATGGAAGCAGGGATTCGGGAGCCATATTTGGAGATCGGCAACGTCTTCGCCAACTACTTGTCGTTGCTCGATCCGCATCCCGAGCTGAAAAACCGCATCGTCCTGGACAAATTCGAGGAAGCTCCCGGCGTGCTGAACGAAGATCTGATGGACTATACGCGCAAGCATTCTCTGATTCTCTGCCTCTCTACGGTAGAGCATATCGGCCAGCATGCGTACGGAGAGCAGAAATCGGGCGATCGCGAAGCCCCGCTCCTCGCCCTTCGTCACTTGTATAATTTGCTGGAGCCGGGCGGCTCCGCGCTCGTTACCGTGCCTTTCGGCAAACTGATGGACATGGGGTGGCTCATCCAGTTCAGCGACGAGTACCTCAGGCTGCTGACCGACAGCTACGGCGTCCCCGCCGAAGCGCTGGAGATCTCCTATTTCCGTAAGCTCGATATGGATATGCACCTGAACAATCCCAAGCAGTGCTGGATTCAATGCGAGAAGGAGGAACTTGCGGAGGCGCGTTTCGACAGCCCCTTCATGTTCGCCAACGGCATCGCAGTCATTCATATGAGGAAGATCGGGCGCGATGTCGCTTCCGCTCCGCTGGCCCACGAGCCGTTGAGCTTCTTGTCCGCCCCGACCGTCTCGAGCGTCTATTTCATTCCTTTTGTCCGACCGGCGGGCTTCGACAAGGACGGCTATTTTCCTGCGGTTCGTCCCGGCTATATTTTCTATGGCCCTTCGCTAACGTTGGCCCCCAAAAACTATGTTCTGCAAGCCTCGTTCGAAATCGACGGTCCGGGCGAGTTTACGTTGGAGATGACTTCGAATCAAGGACGACGCCTTCTTTGGAGCCGCAGTATCCTTCGCAGCGAACAGTTATCCGCGCCGATTGTAATCGAGCGAGAAGAACAACAAGCGGAAATCCGTCTCTATCAGCACAATTCCGCACAATGTCGAATCAGAGTACCCTTGCTCATCCTGACAGAGGCGTAAACGAATTTAGGAGGAATTGAATTGTTCGATCTGACCAGACCTTACGTCTATGTAGGGGATCATACGATATTGACCAATTTAAACGCCGGTCCCGCCATGTTTCTGGATTTGCGGGACCCCGTCTGCATGGCGATCTATCTTACCGGTCAGTGGGAGAGCTGGCTGACGGGCACCTTCCTCTCCGTTGTCAGGCCGGGAATGATCGTTCTGGATATCGGCTCGCACAGCGGCTATTTTACGCTTCTGGCCGCCAAGCAGGTCGGTCCTACGGGGTATGTGCATGCGTTCGAGCCTAACCCGTTCCACCATCGCAATTTGATCAAGAGCGCCGCCCTCAACGGATACGCCCATGTGCTGCTTCACCGCGTGATGGTCTCGGATAAGAACGGCGAGGAAGTCATTGAGACGAATGGAGACGGAGGTTCCAGCATTGTCTATCCTCAGTTGGCCCCGCTCATCAAGCCTACTAAAACCAAGGTGCGCAAAGCTGTCCTGAAGGAGCTGATCGTTCCCCATACGAAAGTTGACGTTATCAAGATCGATATCGACGGCGGCGAGCCATATATTATGGACAGTCTGTTCGAAGTAATCGACGCGAGCGGACGGATGGTGATCTTCATGGAGTACTTGCCATTTCTGTGGGGCGGAATCGATCCTGTTCCTATCATGCAGAGGTTTTACGATAAAGGCTTTGCGATCTTTAACGTGGCAATGAACGGATCGGGCATGAAGCCTGTTACGATACACGAGCTTGCCGCACATACCGGTCACTTGCATTGGGATTTGATCATGGTGCGCAACTAAAGTCCGAATCGAAAGAGCGAGGTGCATGCGTCTTTGCGAAGCAATCGGGAAACGGCTTCCCGGCTGCCTTCGGAGACGCATGCACCTCGTCTTTTGTTACGGTTTCTCGATAATCAGACCGATCGATGTCGAGACATATTGACCGAGCAGAAGCCGAAGATGAACGGGATTGCTATAGGGGGGAAGATCGACATAAGATTCGAACGGTCCGGCGCCCGCCGTATAATCGACCGTTACGAGATAACCTTCGCCTCTAAGCTCCGCAACCATCGCTTCGATATCCTGATGGCGGAAAATGACTAGCACGGGCGCTTCCAGCGTAGCTACGTTAGACGTCAGATTGTACTCGGTCGTATGAACGGCGACTCCTCCGGGACGAAGGCATTTCATCTGATTAACGATAAACCGTTTGCCGTGCTCGATCGATCCCAGATGCTCGAAGCTGCAGGAGGACCACGTAAAATCGAATTGGCCCGTGTATTTGGGATGGATATTGTTCATATCGGCGCTTTCGTAAGAAACCAGCTGCTGGAATTGGTGCGGATCGCACAGCCCCTTCTCATTGAGATCGGCGAGGCCGACAGCATGTTGATTTGTATCCACCCAGCCTTGAGCTTTGGCGAGGTCTACGTCCAGATCCGTAGCTACGATCTCCGCTCCCTGCGAAGCGAACGCAGCAGCAAGCGGCTCCTTGCCCACTCCGAAGCCAAGCCCGCGCCTGAACGGCATCAGCTTGCCGCGTTCGCGCAGCGCTTCGTAAATATAACACCATTCCCACAGCTTGCGGTGAAACCTCATCGGTTCGTTCAGCTTGACGCAAGCGTCGACAAACCAGGTCTGCGAGAAATCCGTCTCCCGGCACAATTGCGATTGAAGCATCGCACGTCCTCCTTCATTACGTTGTTCGGATTTGCGGGACGCCTCCCGGACCTTCCTGAATTCGCCATAGCACCGTCGGATTTTCGCCTAAGGAACTGCTCAGCTCTATCGCCTCCTGCAGCGCTTCCGAGAAAGTCGTCATCGTGCGGAGCTCGCCCATCCAGGCCGAGGCGCGGGCAGATAGAGCTTCTCTGTCCTCCTTGTCGCGATACAATCGACGCATCGCTGACAGCAAGGCATTTTCGACATCGTCTCCCGGTTGAATTTTTATCGCCGCATCATCGGGTACGAACCGGCAGAAATCCGCGTCGTACATGATCGTTGGAATGCCCAATGCGATCAGCTCATTCACGATATCCGACAAAGCATAGGTCTGCGGATCGTTCAGTTCGATTGCGGCATGCGCTTTAGCGAGCTGTCTTCTGTACTGCTTATACTGGGGGACGATCTTGAGATGAACGTGCTTCTCCAGCCCAAGCTCGGTCACCAGATCCGGTACCCCTTCGGGAAGCATGGACTCGTCGCCGGACAACAACGTATAGCTGACATTCGAGCAGCCCTCGTCGACCAGCCTTCTCAAGCAGCGAAGAATTAAACGATAAGACGTTTCGCTTCGCTCCGCGCAGACCGTCACGAAGCGGGTTTGCGAACGGCTGCCGGGTCTGCCGGCCGCGGAGGAGATTGCGGGCGGAGAAGCATCGATAACCGTGCGATACTTCTCCTGCAGAAGCCGTTCCCTTGTATTCCGTTCGTCGACAATAATGGCCTTGGCATGCTCCAAATAGTACCGATTGAGCGGTACGGCGGAACGGGGCGCCGCCCCTCCAAGTATGGCGTCCATCCAGTTCGGCGCAAGCGATCCGAACTCCTTGGCCAGTACCCGGTAATACGCATGCAGATCGTTGCGTTCAATCGTAAGCCTCCAGGTCAGCTCATGCAGATTGCTGCCGTGCAAGACGACGATACCGGGAATATGCGCCATCTCGGTCAGATAGGGGGCGATAAACGAAAAGCGTTCCCCATTGCCAATCTCGTAGACGACAAAATCGTATTTACCTTTGCGACTCTCGAAATCGGTATGAACGTAAACCGCAATCGGACTGTCCTCCGTCCTCTCTTCTCCGACCCGGTCGTCCAGCAGCCGTTCGACGAACACGTCGACTTCCCCTCGGTTCGTTAGATAAGGCACGGTGTAGTAAAGCGCCCCGTAGGCTTGCGGATAAAAAGGATGCCGCGATGCGAAAACCGCGATTTTGCGCCGATACACCTTCTCGTAGCCTTCCATCACCTTCTGCGCGACCGAATCCCAGTTGTATTGCCGCGATTGCTGCTGCCCTCGGGCCGCCAACTCCTGAGCCAACTGCGGATGGGTCAACATCTGAACGATGCCTTCCGCAATGCTGTCCCGGTTTGCTGGATCGACTTGGTAGACCGCATCCCCTCCGATCTCCGCCAGCGAGGAATTGTTGGAGGTCAGCACGGGGGTGCCGCAAGCCATCGCTTCCACGATCGGCAATCCGAACCCTTCGTACAGCGATGGAAAAGCAAACAACGCAGTTGCCCGGTACAGCTCCACCAGATCTCCGTCCGGAACATAGCCCGTCACGACAATCGAGCCCTCTCCTCCGAGCAGACGGGCATGCTCCAGCATGGCCCGTTTCTCATCCTCCGAGGAGTTGTAGACGATGACGAGTTGGTAAGCGTTGGACAGAATTCGATTCGCCGAAATGAAGGCTTCGATGAGCCTCGCCAGGTTTTTACGCGGATCGTCGCCTCCCGTGCATAGCACGTAAGGCTTCGCAATGCCGTAACGATATGGCGCCATTGGGATGGCTCCTGCGGGAAGTGGGGTGAATTTGGGATCGTAGCCGCCCATAATGACGCTGATTTTGTCAGCATCCATTCCGGTTAACCTGACGGCATCGGCTTTCGTCGTCTCCGAAATCGCGTAAATAATGTCGCATGAGCGGATCATCTCAATAACCCGCATGTAGATCGGTCTGACAAAATCGTTCATGTACTGATGCTCCAGCACAAGCGGGATGACATCGTACAGCGTGGCCGCAACGCGAGTGTAGCCGAACCATGCCTTGTTCAGCATCGTATCGCTGTAAGCCTGAAACAGATTCGCCGGCAGGTGGAAAAGATTGAACGGACTCGTCATATGGTACACGTCGATACGGTTGCGATACAGAAACTGCTGCAACTGGTCCTTCAGATATTCCGCGCCTTTGCTCACGTCCGGGTAGAAATAATAGTAGGAGTGTCCCGTTTCCTGCTGCAAAATGGCCTCGATCATATTTTGCGAATAGCGACCGATCCCCCTCTTCATCGCCTCCGTCTTGGCGAAAAACATATCGAACGCAATATTCATCTGAACAGATTCACCACCGTTCGCAGACGTCTTCATCTTACACATGGTTATCGTATGTTTCCTCGGCAAGAGGGGCTGGGCAAGCGCGGGGCATTCAGAAAAAAAGGGCGGGCTTTGAGGCGACAACTTCGCGGGGGAACGTTTTTTCTGCGACGATCTCATTCACGTAGAGGTATATGCCCCATGGTGGGGCATCCGTAAAGCAAGTAACGCCAATTTCTTGAAAGATTATTTTCTGAAAGATCATCGATTGCCTCTTACGGTCTCACAGACCGTCCCTCGGGCGAATTCGAGGGATTTGCTCCTTCTTACGGTCTCACAGACCGTTACGCAGGTGGATTCGGGGGATTCGCTCCTTCTTACGGTCTCGCAGACCGTTACGCAGGTGGATTCGGGGGATTTGCTCCTTCTTACGGTCTCACAGACCGTTACGCAGGTGGATTCAGGGGATTCGCTCCTTCTTACGGTCTCACAGACCGTTACGCGGGTGGATTCGGGGGATTCGGTTGCCTAAAGGAAGGGATTGCTCAAAAAAATCGCCTATTAGCGCTTTCGCACCATATAAACACAAAAAAACACCCGGTTAAAGGTGTTTCTCTTGTTTATCCAGCCTGGCGACGTCCTACTCTCCCAGGACCCTGCGGTCCAAGTACCATCGGCGCTGGAGGGCTTAACGGTCGTGTTCGGGATGGGTACGCGTGGAACCCCTCCGCCGTCATCACCAG
>NZ_QRDZ01000057.1 GCF_003386235.1 Cohnella phaseoli | reverse complement strand
GAAAAATATGAAACCAAATCACAATATTGGATTAGGCCTCACCCTTCGACTATTATGTCAGGTTTGATGCATGACTAGTGACTTTTTTGGCCTCCGTGGGGGCGGGGCCGTGGCTCCGAGGCACTTTTTTGGCCTCCGTGGGGGCGGGCCCTCTTCCCGGAGGCACTTTCTTGGCCTCCTCGGGGGCCGGGCCTCTGCTCACAGGCACTTTTTTGGCCTCCGCGGGAGCAGGCCCCAGCCTCAAGGCACTTTTTTGGCCTTCAGGAATTCGAGCGAATCAAGCTTCTCAGCCTTTCACCGCTTATTCGGCGTGAACCTCGAATACGCCCGCCGCCCCCATGCCCCCGCCAATGCACATCGACACGACGCCGTAGCCGCCTCCTCTGCGACGAAGCTCATGGAGCAGCGTCGCAGTCAGCTTTGTGCCCGTGCAACCGAGCGGATGCCCAAGCGCAATCGCACCGCCGTTCACGTTCACCTTCTCCTCGTCGATGCCCAGCTCGCGGATAATGTGCAGACATTGGGAGGCGAACGCTTCGTTGATCTCAAACAGCTTGACGTCGTCCAGCGTGATGCCCGCCATCTCCAGCGCTTTCGGAATCGCCTTGACCGGGCCGACGCCCATAATGTCGGGGTCAACTCCCGCCAGCGCGAACGAACGGAAGGTGGCAAGCGGCTTCAGTCCGAGCGCGTCTGCGCGCTCCCGGCTCATCACGACAGCCGCCGCCGCTCCATCGCTCATCTGCGAAGCGTTGCCCGCCGTCACTGTACCGCCGAGCTTAAACGACGGCTTCAGCTTCCCAAGCGTCTCCACATTCGTATCGGCGCGAACCCCTTCGTCCGTATCGAATGTCAGTCTCTCCGTCCGCAGCCTCCCCTTGTCGTCCACGCTTTTTCGCTCAACCGTCACCGGCACGATCTCTTCCTTGAACCTGCCTTCCGCGACTGCCTTCGCCGCCTTCGCATGCGATCTCGCCGAGAACGCGTCCTGATCCTCCCTCGATACGCCGAACCGCGCGGCGACATTCTCCGCCGTATGTCCCATGCCTATATAAACCTGTGGCATCTCTTCGACGATGCGGGGATTGGGCGAAATTTTAAACCCGGTCATCGGCACATGGCTCATGCTCTCTACCCCTCCGGCGATAATTGTGTCGGCATGACCAAGCATTATCCGTTCCGCGGCAAATGCGATGGATTGCAGCCCGGAGGAGCAGAAACGGTTGATCGTCAGCGCGGGAACCTCGCTCGGAAAACCCGCGTACAGCGACATGATGCGCGCAAAGTTCAGCCCCTGCTCGCCCTCCGGCATCGCGCAACCGATGATCACATCCTCCACGTCTTCCTTGCGCAAGCCGGGCGTACGTTCGACGACCGCCTCCAGCACCGTTTTGCCCAGATCGTCCGCACGCGTCTGCGCCAGACTCCCCTTCTTCGCCTTGCCCACCGCGGTGCGAGCGACGGTTACGATAACGGCCTCTCTCATCCCCTTATTCACTCCCCTGCAAAAAAGTCAGTTGTGTTGCGGATTACCGCACATGGTCACGAATGCAGACTCTTTCACCGCCCGCTTCCCCAACGTTGTCAAGTTAAGGAGCCCCTGCACGGCGGACTTATCCACTGTTTCGCGGGGCGCACTTACCCCTATAAGTCCCTCTGGCGGACTTATCCACTGTTTCGCGGGGTGCACTTACCCCCATAAGTCCCTCTGACGGACTTATCTACTGTTTCGCGGGGCGCACTTGCCCCCATAAGTCCCTCTGGCGGACTTATCCACTGTTTCGCGGAGCGCACTTACCCCCATAAGTCCCTCTGGCGGACTCATCCACTGTTTCGCGGGGCGCACTTGCCCCCATAAGTCCCTCTGGCGGACTTATCCACTGTTTCGCGGGGCGCACTTACCCCCATAAGTCCCTCTGGCGGACTTATCCACTGCTTCGCGGGGCGCACTTACCCCCATAAGTCCCTCTGGCGGACTTATCCACTGTTTCGAGGGACCCACTCGGCCTCATAAGTCCCTGTGGTCGTTCTTAGTTTGCTTAACCTGACAACATTGCCCGCGGCCCCTCCCTCGCCATGTCAATTGCGCAGCGCCTTACCCTTGGTCAGCATGTACTGCATCCGCTGCTGCGTTTTTGGCTCGCCGCACAAACTGAGGAACGCTTCCCGCTCCAGGTCGAGCAAATACTGCTCGGTCACGAGCGTCCCCGCCGGAACGTCGCCTCCGGCCAGCACATGCGCCAGCTTCCTGGCAATCTTCAAATCGTGATCGCTGATATAGCCGCTCTCCCTCATCCCAAGCGCGCCGAGCTGCAGCACCGCCTTGCCCTCCGCTCCGGCGACGCGAATCCGTTCCTCGCGGATCGGCTCGTAGCCCGCCTCAACCATCCTCAATACGGCTCGTTTGGCCTCGTGGATGAGATGATCCTGATTCGCCAGCACTCGATCCGTTTCTCGCAAATAGCCAAGACGCTTCGCATCGTGCCCGCTCGAAGACACTTTGGCCATGCCGATCGTCTCGAACGCGCGATTCAGATAAGGCTGCAAATCCGCCTCGGAGAGCCCGGCGCTTTGACTCGCGCGCAGCGCAAACTCTTTGCAGCCGCCGCCTCCCGGAATCAGACCGACGCCAGCCTCTACAAGTCCGTAATACGTCTCGGCGGAGGCGATGACCTGATCCGCGGGCAAGCACGCCTCCACGCCGCCTCCCAGCGTCATTCGGTGAGGCGCGGCGACGACCGGCTTTTCCAGCCTTTTGACGGTGAACATTGCGTTCTGGAACAGACGGATAATGCCGTCCACTTCGTCCCATTCCTCATCCTGAGCTTCTATAAGCAGCAGCATCAGATTGGCTCCGACGCAGAAATTGCGGCCCTGGTTGGCGATGACCAGCCCCTCGTAATTGCGCCGCACCTCTTCAACGCTCTGTGTAATCATGCTTAGAATGTCGCCGCCGATCGCGTTGTTCGGGGAATGGAACTCCAGGCACGCCACACCGTCGCCCAAATCGATCAGACTGGCTCCGCCGTTGCCTCGAATCGTGCGGCCTCGCTCCTTCAGGCTGCGCAGCGACACGACCTCCGGCCGCTCCTCCGCCTGCTTGTATTTCCCGGCATGGACGTAGAACAGCGAACCGTTCTCCTTGCGGTAAAACGTTTCGTTCCCCTGCGAAATCCACTCCTTGACCCACTGCGGAACCGCCGCCCCTTCCCGTTCCATCCGCTCCGCCGAACGGGCGAGGCCAATCGCGTCCCAGGTCTCGAACGGGCCAAGCTCCCAATTAAAGCCCCACTTCATCGCATTGTCGATCTCTTCGATCGTGTCCGCGATTTCGCCGACCTTCTCCGCGGAATAGACGAGCACTTGCTTGAGCAGGCTCCACGCCAGCTCGGAATAGCGGTCGCCTCCGGCCAGCAGCGCTTTGACCTTCTCTCTTGCGCCCTTGGCCAGCTTGGCGGCTTCCAGCGAACCGGAAGTTACTTTCCTCTGCGGAGAATAGGTCATCTCGGTCAGATCAAGCGAGGCGATTTCGCTTTTGCCGGACGGTCCTTTCGACTTGCGGTAGAAGCCTTGACCGGATTTCTCGCCGAGCCAGCCTTTCTCGACCAGGCTCTTTAATGCCAGCGAAGCGCTGAACGCCGCTCTTTCCGCTTCATCCGCAACGTTGTCGTACACGTTATCCGCCACATGCACGAACGTGTCGATGCCGACGAGATCCAGCGTGCGGAACGTCGCGCTTTTTGGACGGCCTATGGCGGGACCTGTCACCGCGTCGATCTCCTCTACCGTAAACCCGCCCGCCTCCATTTCCCGAAGCGTCGCCAGCAGCCCGTAGGTTCCGATACGGTTAGCCACGAAGTTCGGCGTATCCTTGGCAAGTACGACGCCTTTACCCAGCGTTTGCTCGCAGAAAGCCTTCATTCGAGAGACTAGCTCCGGGCTCGTATCCCGACCCGGTACGATTTCCAACAGCTTCATATAGCGAGGCGGGTTAAAAAAGTGCGTGCCCATAAAATGCTGACGGAACGCCTCCCCGCAATGCGCCGACATCGCGTCGATCGAGATTCCGGACGTATTGGACGAAACGATCGTGCCGGACTTCCAATAGCGCTCGACTCGGGACAGCAGTTCCCTTTTCACCTGCAAATTTTCCACGACGACTTCGATCACCCAATCGACCTCGCCGATCAACGCCAGATGATCGTCCAGATTGCCCGGCGTAATGCGATCCGCGAATGCTTCGTCGTAGAGAGGGGCCGGATTCGTCTTCTTCAGCTTGGCGATAGCGGCCGCAGCCAGCCGGTTTCGCACAGTGGGATGCTCCAGGGTCAGCCCTTTGGCGGCCTCCTCCGCAGCGAGCTGTGCAGGCGTTACGTCCAGCAGCAGGCATGGGATGCCGACGTTGGCCAGGTGGGCGGCGATGCCGGAGCCCATAATGCCCGAGCCGATGACGACGGCTTTGCGAATCGGTTTGTTCATCTCGTCTAACCTCCGATCGAGTGATTCTGGTGAAGCGGAGAATCGCCGAACACGGCCTGCTCCAAAATTTCCGCGATATCCTTGGCCCGTACGTCGTCCGCGACTTCCTTCATTTTCGTCCCGTCCTCCATCATCGTGAGACAGTACGGACAGGCGCTGCCGATGACAGTCGGCTTCACCGCAAGCGCTTGCTCGGTGCGGGCCAGATTCACGCGTTTGCCCGCCGTTTCCTCCATCCACATCATGCCGCCGCCCGCTCCGCAGCACATGCCGTTCTCGCGGCTTCTGGCCATTTCGACCAGCTCGACGCCCGAAATCGCTCTCAGTACATTGCGCGGTTCATCGTAAACATTGTTATAGCGTCCGAGATAGCAGGAGTCGTGGTAAGCGATGCGTTCCTTCACCTCGTAGCGGGGACGAAGCTTGCCTTCCCGAATCAGCCGATCAAGCAGTTGCGTATGATGCAGCACTTCGACATCTTCCAGCCCGAAGTCGGGATATTCGTTTTTAAACGTGTTAAACGTATGCGGGCAGGCGGTGACGATCCTTCTCACGCCGAATTTGCGGAACGTCTCGATGTTGTCAGACGCGAGTTGCTGGAATAGCATCTCATTGCCCATTCGGCGCGGCGTATCGCCCGAGTTGCGCTCCTCGTTGCCAAGAATGGCGAAGCTGACTCCAGCCACGTTCAGCAGCCGGGCTAACGCTCGCGAAATTTTGCGCGCCCGCAGGTCGTACGCCCCCATCGAACCGACGAAAAACAAGTACTCGAAGTCCGGATTTTCCCTCACCGTCGGCACGCGCACGCCTTCGATCTCTCCGGTCCACTTGTCGCGGTCACTGCGGCTCAGCCCCCATGGGTTGCCCTGGCGTTCAATGTTTTGCAGCGCGCGCTGACCTTCATGCGGGATGCTTCCCTGCATCAACACGAGATGGCGACGGAGATCGACGATCTTGTCGACATGGCCGTTGCCGACCGGGCATTGGTCCTCGCAATTGCGGCACGTTGTGCAAGCCCAAATTTCGTCCTCGGTCATGACGCCGCCGATCAACTCGACCTGCTCGGGGCTTGTGTCGGGCGTAGCCGTCCAAGAAACCTGCTGCCAGGCGAGCGTCGGGCGAATGTCGGTAATCGGGTCCCCCTCAGCATTCCACTCGACTGCTCGACCGGCTATCTCAGCGAGTGTATGAGTTTTAGCCGCACCTCCTCCGAACGCTAATTCCGGCACCCACGGCGATTGGCCGGTCACCGCTGCTCCTTTTTCCGTCAGGTGGTCTCGCAGCTTCGTGATGAGGTGCATCGGCGACAAGGCTTTGCCGGTATTCGAGGCCGGGCATACGTTGGTGCACCGCCCGCATTCCACACATGCATAGAAATCGAGCATCTGCTTCTGCGTGAACTCTTCGATTTTTCCGACGCCGAACGATTCAGCTTCCTCGTCCTCCAGATCGAGCTTCTTCAGCTTGCCGGGCGTCTCGGCACGGCCCAGCCAGATGTTGATCGGGGCGGTTAGCAGATGAAAATGCTTCGATTGCGGAACGTAGACGAGGAAAGCGAGCAGAATGAGCAGGTGCAGCCACCAGAAAAGGTAGAACAGCGCTTGTGCCGCCGCGACGGGCAGGTGTGGGAACAATCGTGCGATTGCGGAGGATACCGGAGCATAGCCCGAGTAGTCGAGGTCAAGCCAGACACGCTCGAAGCCTAGCGACAGCAGCACGGACAGCATGAGGGAGAAAATAAAATAGAGGACGAGGCTCGGCTTCCACCCGCGTTTTAGTCGGCTCAGCTTCTCGCCGTAGCGTCGGTAAGCGGCGTAGCCCATCGCGACGAGAATGAGCAGCACCGTAATTTCCTGGATCAGACCGAACAGCTCGTAGGCCGGAAGCGGCAGATGGCCGCCTGCGGTCAGCCCCTTTACGATCAAATCGATCGCCCCGAACTGCAGCACGATAAATCCGTAAAACACAACGAAGTGCATCAGACCGCTACGAAGGTCCTTGAACAGTTTTTTCTGACCGAACACCTGCGAGAGGAACGTCCCCGTTCCATCTCTGCCTCGCACCTTAAATTCCGTCGCCTGCCCCAGCTTCACATACAAAACTCTGCGGTACACCGCTTTTCCGAACAAATAGCAGCCGTACCCGACCGCGGCAACAAACAACAGCCAATTCGCCGTCTGCCATCCCATCGGCATTCGCCCCCTTTCCGCCGCTTTTTCTCATGATATGGCCGGTAGGCGAATAAAATGAATGAGGCTTCATTCAGCCAAACGATTTTTGGCCATCGGGGTGCGTGCAATGACGGGACCTAAACGGAAAAAATACAGCCTCATCCTCGACGCCGCCGAAAAGGTGATCGCAGGCAGCGGATACCACGGCGCGCAGGTGTCGCGAATCGCCAGGGAAGCGGGGGTGGCCGACGGTACGGTCTACTTGTATTTCAAAAACAAGGAGGATATTCTCATCTCCTTGTTCCGGGAGCGGCTCGGCGATCTCGTCCGGCTGTTCCACGCCAGCATTCGCGAGACGCATACGGCTGCCGAGGCTTTGCGCATCGTATGCGAAATTCATTTTGCCATGTTGGAGCGGCAAGCCGATTTCGCCCACGTCACCCAAATCGAGCTGCGCCAGAGCTCTCCGGAGCTGCGCAGCGCCATCGGACTTACAGTGAAGCCCTACATCGCGTTGATCGAGAGCATCGTGAGAAAAGGAATCGAGGAGCAAACGTTCCGCGCCGACCTGGACACGAAGCTGACCCGCCTGCTCCTCTTCGGGGCGATGGACCAGGTCGTCACCTCTTGGGTGATCTCCGGACGGAAGTATTCTTTGTCAGGCCAGGTGGACAAAACGGTGGACTTCTTTTTGCGGGGCTTGCAAGGGTAGTTAGAAAGTGGTGGCGGGAGCGCGATTAGGTCCGTGAGGCGGTCTTATTTGTCTCAGTCTGGTGACGGGAGCGCGATTAGGTCCGTGGGGCGGTCTTATTTGTCTCAGTCTGGTGGCGGGAGCGCGATTAGGTCCGTGGGGCGGTCTTATTTGTCTCAGTCTGGTGGCGAGAGCGCGATTAGGTCCGTGGGGCGGTCTTATTTGTCTCAGTCCGGGAGCGGGAGCGCGATTAGGTCCGTGGGGCGGTCTTATTTGTCTCAGTCCGGTGGCGGAAGCGCGATTAGGTCCGTGGGACGGTCTTATTTGTCTCAGTCCGGTGGCGGGAGCGCGATTAGGTCCGTGGGGCGGTCTTATTTGTCTTAGTCTGGGAGCGGGAGCGCGATTAGGTCCGTGGGGCGGTCTTATTGGTCACGGTCAGATGACGGGAGCGCGATTAGGTCCGTGGGGCGGTCTTATTTGTCTCAGTCTGGTGGCGAGAGCGCGATTAGGTCCGTGGGGCGGTCTTATTTGTCTCAGTCTGGTGGCGGGAACGCGATTAGGTCCGTGGGGCGGTCTTATTTGTCTCAGTTTGGTGGCGGGAGGGTGATTAGGTCCGTGGGGCGGTCTTATATGTCTCAGTCTGGTGGCGAGAGCGCAATTAGGTCCGTGGGGCGGTCTTATTTGTCTCAGTCTGGTGGCGGGAGCGCGATTAGGTCCGTGAGGCGGTCTTATTGGTCACGGTCAGATGGTGGGAGCGCGATTAGGTCCGTGGGGCGGTCTTATTTGTCTCAGTCCGGTGGCGGAGGCGCGATTAGGTCCGTGGGGCGGTCTTATTGGTCTACAACGAAAGGAGCATAAGCATGAACATATACGTGATTTTGAAGCAAACCTTCGATACCGAGGAAAAAATCGTGCTGTATGACGGACAAATCTCGGAGGATGGAGTTAAGTTTGTGATCAACCCATACGACGAGTATGCAGTAGAGGAGGCGATTCGGTTAAAAGAGCGCCACGGCGGCGTCATCGTTGTCGTCTCCGTCGGCCCGAGCCGTGCGGCCGAAGCGCTGCGGACGGCACTGGCGATGGGAGCCGATGAAGCGGCGCTAATCTCCGATGAACGCATCGGCGGGGACGAATATTCCGTCTCCAAGGCGCTCTCCGCATACTTGAAGGCCCAATCTGAGAAGCCGTTCGACCTCATCCTCGGGGGCAGCTTCTCGATCGACAACGGAAGCGGACAGATCGCCGTTCGACTCGCGACGCTGCTGGACATCCCGCATGTCTCGTCCGTTACGCAACTTACTGTCAACGGCGGCCTGGCCACGGCGCTGCGAGACGCGGAAGGTGACACCGAGACGATCGAGTTGGCGTTGCCCTCGCTGATCACGGCGCAGCAAGGGCTGAATGAGCCGCGCTATCCTTCGCTTCCCGGCATCATGAAGGCGAAGAAGAAGCCGTTGCGGACGCTGCGACTGGAAGACATCGGCTTGTCCGAAACGGACATCTCACCCAAAACGGAGCGGCAGTCGCTGACGCTGCCTCGCCCCCGTCAAGCCGGAAAGCTGCTAAAGGGCGATTCGAGACAGCAAGCCGCCGAGCTGGTCAAGCTGCTGCGCACGGAGGCTAAGGTTCTGTAAAAGCGAAGCCGCATTGATAGGTTGCATTTGAAAGGTACTTCAAATAAGTTGCGTTCGCAAGTTTCTTTTCATCAGGTTTCTTTAATCAAGTTTCTTTTAATCAAGTTCTCTAATCTAGTTTCTCTAATCTAGTTTCTTTAATATAGTTCATGTTCGATAGTGAGGGAGGAATAAAAATGAGCCAAACCTATGCGGTTATCGCGGAGACGCGCGGAGGGAAGCTGCGACAGGTGACATTGGAGGCGATTGAAGCGGCAAGACGGGCCACACAGGAGGAAAACGCCTCGATCGCCGCAATACTGATCGGACATCAAGTGACGGAGCTGGCAGAGGAACTGGCGCAGTACGTCGACGGTCCGGTGCATGTCGTCGACCGTCCCGAACTGGAAGTTTATCATGCCGAAGCGACTTTCACAGCAACAATGAACGCACTAACCGAGATAAACCCAAACGCCGTCTTCCTTGGTCATACGGCGATCGGCCGCGACCTGGCGCCGATGATCGCCGCCCGTCTGGGAGCGGGACAAATTTCCGATGTGACTGCGATCGAACACTCAGGCAGCGACACAATCTACATTAGACCGCTCTACGCCGGCAAAGCATTTGAGCGCAAGCGGTTCGTTGCGGACGGCAGCGCGCAGATCGTCACCGTGCGACCCAACAACTTCGCCGTCGCGGAGCCTCTCCCTTCTTCCAGCCCGATCACCCATTCGACCCCTACGACACTATCGAATCTACGCTCAACTGTTAAGGAGGTCGTTCGCAAAACGTCCGGCAAAGTCGATTTAACGGAGGCGAAGATCGTCGTCTCCGGCGGCCGAGGCGTCAAAAGCGCCGAAGGCTTCCGGCCGCTGGAACGGCTCGCCGAGGTGCTTAACGCCGCCGTCGGCGCCTCCCGAGCCGCTTGCGACGCCGGCTATTGCGACTACGCGATGCAGATTGGGCAGACCGGCAAAGTGGTCACGCCCGAAATCTACATCGCCTGCGGCATCAGCGGCGCGATCCAGCATCTGGCCGGCATGAGCCAGTCCCGTATCATCATCGCGATCAACAAAGATCCCGAAGCCCCGATCTTCAAAGTCGCCGACTACGGCATCGTCGGCGACCTGTTCGAGGTCGTTCCGTTGCTGACGGAGGAATTCGAGAAGGCGCTCGCCTAGCTATATTTGCTGAACCGAGAGTAGCAAGCTAATACCCTCTCCCAATTCATCGGACCGCCCTTCACTGTATCTTCGGACCACTTATTAAGCTTGAATCCTCTCCTTGAATACTCACGAAAGAGAGCGCAAGTTCAGGCAGCCTCCGCCTCAACTTGCGCTCTCTGTCCAATCAATCAACCGTTCGCTTCCTCTCTCTCGCCCCCGCCCGCACCGGTCGCCATCGAGCCGCGAAGCTGGCGAGGAGACATCCGATACCTCGCCTTGAACGCCCTCAGAAAATACGCCAGAGTGTTAAATCCCGCCGCATAACAGATTTCCGTAATCGGAAGATCCGTCGCCTCGATCAGCGATTTGGCAAATCCAAGCCTCATGTCGCGCACATGCGTCTGAAAGGTATGCCCGGTCTGCTTGCTGAAGCTTTCGCTGAAATAATTAACCGAGAGCCCAGAAAAACGGGCGACATCCTCAAGCAGCAATTGCTCGCGAAAATGATGCTGCAAGTAGACGAGCGCCTTGCGAATAGAGGGATGGATCGATAAATCCGGCTCCTTGTACGATTTCGCATCCGAAGGCGGGCAGCTGCGGCACAGATCGACGAGCAAGCGTTCGATGCACCCTTTTACGACAATGCCGCTAAGCTCCCGCCAATTGTCGGACTCGCGGATAATCCGCTCAAACTCATGCTCCGCATCTGCGTATTTCTCCTGTCCGTACTCGCAGGAATACGAATTGCCTCGTTCGAAGAGCCTGCCTGCCAGGTCGTCCGAGATTATTCGCTCCGTAAAAATCAGATTGTATAAACGAAGCGTCTGTCCGGCGTCTGGAACGATTCGGTGAAAATCGGCGGGAGTCAGCAAAAACGCATGGCCCCGCTCCACGCGAAACGGAACGCCGTTGACATGATGAGTACCCGTTCCGGAGACGACGAGCCCCAACTCGTAAAATTGATGCCAATGCGTGCCGATTTCCTGGTCTAGCGTATGCCGGTACATTCGAAAGGAAGATAACGAATCCATATACTGATCGTTCAGCAGCCTCTCGGGCAAGTGTTGGATTTTCATGTTCTCTCCCCCTCCATCTTCCGGATAGCCGTCCGTAGGCTCGGCAGCATTTGGGCCTAAGCGTTCACGAACGTATTGCCCCCCAGATCCCGGCCGCGCGCCAGCCAAACCTTGAATCCCGGATTAGCCTCCGGGAAGACCGTGGCCTCCGTGGAGAAATACCGCATCGTGTAGCCGCACCTGCGATTCGGGCTCGTGTTCGGCGGAGCGCCGTGGATAATCCGCGAGTCGTGCAGGGAACATTGCCCCGGCTCAAGCTCGAAGTAAACCGCTTTCGATTCGTCGATTTCGCTTCTCTTGATCTCCGTCGGAAAAATATTTTGTCCTTCGTCGACGCACTCGTACTCCGAGAAGCCATTCCGATGAGTACCCGGAATGACCCTCATGCATCCGTTCTCCTTGTTGCTTCTATCGATCGCCAACCAGACCGTGATAATCTTGTCAAAGCGGGATAGCCGCCCCTTCCAATAAGCCGAATCCTCGTGCCATGGCGTCTGCTTTCCGGTCAGCGGCTCCTTGCAGATGAAATGGCTGGACCACAGCCCGATATTCGGACCAATAATCGGCTCAATCAGATCGAGCACCTCGTCGGCCAGCAGAAATTCCATCAGCCTCTCGTCGCGAAAATGCGGCGTATCCAGCTCGCTGTTCAGCTTACGCCCCACAGCCGCCCACTGCTCTTCGAAAATATCGGTGAGCTTTTGCATTTTTTCCGGTCCGAACAACGGTTTTCGATATATCGCGTACCCCTCGTCTTTGTACCCTTGCAGCTGCTCCTCCGTCAACATCCCGTTTGCCGCCATATTCGTTCCCCTCTCCTTATCGTACACGATTTCGGTTACGCTTCCATCATAAAAAATCGCGGCTTCTAATGCTTATCTTCATTACGGATAAAATTGACTTCACTTCGGATTTTGTTAAAAAACTGCTCTGCTTGACCTTCTTGGCCTTGCTTTACAAATAAAAAACACATGCGCCCCCCTGTTCAGGAGATACATGTGCCTTTGTACTTCGTCCGCCTATACCAGGGAGGACAAATCAGTCGTCAGAACCGCGATCGGTTTCTCGCTAAGCGATGACAGCTCGTAGACGAACGATGGACGGGGTTGATCGACGATATTCTTAACGATCAGCTCCTCACCGCGCAGTTCGTCCAACCGCGTCGATAGAATGCGAGGCGTGGCGGTCTGCAACACGCGCCGAATTTCTTGGAAATGGCCGTGCTGATAGTTCAGCGCGACCAGTACGGGCATGTTCCAAGCTTTGGCGGACAACGCTCCGTGACCGATTTGCGCTTCGGAGCTGCGAATCGCTTCGGCCGCCTCGCGGTAGAGTTTGCCTTTCTCGGTCAGCTTGTACTCCGGCAGCAGAGGATGGCGACGCTCCTGAGGAGTCAGATGATGGATGAGTTCCGCGTCGCTTAGCTGCTTCAGATTGTCGCTGAGCCGGGCCGGCGCAACGTCCAGCTGTCTCTGCAGCGGGGTGAATCTCCCGCCGCTGTTCTCAAGCGCAAGCAGAATCGGGATCGTCCAGCGCCCCGACAGCTGCTGTGCAAGCTGCAGAACGAATTGCTCTTTGCTCAAAGCTCGGTCAACTGCTGCGACAGCATGAGCGAATGCCCGTCCGGATCGGCGAAGGTCGCCAGCTTGACGAAATCGTCGATCGTCTCGATCTCGCCGACAAAGCTGACGCCAACCCCCTGCAGCTTATGTACGGCATCCTCGATATCCGTCACATCAAAAACGGTCGAAGACGTCGAAGGCTCGACCGTCTCCGCCTCAGAGAAGCCGATCACGCAGTTGTCGGTATTCGTCTTCACCATCGCCATGCCCCACTCCGGATTGTGAAACAGCTCTTCAAAGCCCAGCTTTTCGGTATAGAACGCCAAAGAACTCTCAATGCTGCGGACGTTATACCACACTGTTAATCCCGGAACAAACATCTCATCACCCTCCTTTAATACCGAAATTATACCAAGTATATTTTCGATAGTAAAGTTCGGGATGTCCGCTCCCCCAAAGTCAGGAAAGCAGGAAAACGGCTACTAACGTCGAATTTGGTGTCGAAATGCGGCTATAACGTAAACGTCAATAAAGCCAACAACCGCAAAAGCGTAAGCAGGTTCCCAACTCTACACCGATAGGAGGCCCACTCATGCCCGATACGACAAAAAAAGCCTATCGTCCCGATACAGCGGACGAAAGACTTCCCAAAATCGCGCAGCTCGACTCGCGGATCAACGGCCAAGACCGCCCGAGCGCCGAGGAGATTATTCGATTCGTAGACGAAGTTTTCAAAGTTGACCTAAATAAAATGCCGCTGTTGCCTGGCCATGCCGATCCCAGCCTCACGCCCGCTGCCGCGATCGAGGTGTCCCTTCAGCGTGCCCAGGACCGGCCATCCGCCGCGGATATTCGCGGCGCGATCAACGAAATATTCGGCATCAACCTCGATGCTCTGTCCGCATTGGGAGGAAAACGGATTTCGCTATTTTCCAAACGGCAATGGATGGTTAGAGACGACAGCGACCTGTTCGCGGTACGAACGGGGGACGGCGATGCGGACGTAACCGTTAGTCCAACCGCGTATTTGCTCGAACGTCTCGGACCCGGCGAGTTCCCCCTGCTCGAGCCTTTAACGGAGCTAGGCTTCAACCGCAACGAATCCGATGGCAGCTACTATTTCGCCTCCCCTGACGGGAATGCCGTCGCCGATGCCTTCAAGGGACGGACGATGGCGGCGATCATGAGCGCGATTCGGGACAATTACGCCCATTTGTAGAGCTTGTTCAAACTCCGATCTTCTTGACGCAGTATATCAGAGCTTTTGAACACGCACTTACTACGCCGCACGCTCGTATTTATTTCCCGAACGAGGACAGAAACTTAACGCGGTCGCCCATAGGGGGAACGTTGTTGTCCTGCAAAACGACCTCAAGAAGGGCAGGACCTTTCGCCTGCATAAGCCCGGAAATGACATCGTGGCTAATGTCGTCCATGCCGCAAGCTCTGAAGCTGGGAATGCCCATGGCCTCGGCCATCGCCGTAATGTTGACAGCTTCCTGTCCGAACGACGGATGGGTTCTGTTGAATTGCAGCGAGTGCCCGTGATAGACCATCCCCAGACGGGCATTGTTCATTACGACGAACAGAATCGGCAGGCCGAGCTCTCTCGCCGTCAAGATTTCCATTCCGTGCATGAAGAAGCAGCCGTCGCCCGTTATACATACGACCGGACGGTCCGGCTCGGCCAGCTTCGCTCCGATCGCCGAGCCGATGCCGCTGCCCATGGCGCCGAAATGAACGTTAATACTGTAACAGTCCGGAGCCGGCACCCGCATATGATGGATCACATAGGACATAAACTCGCCTATGTCTACCGTATATCGAGTATCGTCCGGCAAGCAGCGCTGAAGGCTGAGCAGCGCATTCCTTGTGTTGTATTCTTTTCCCGCCTCCGTGAACTCCTTTTCGGCCACCCTCGTGCGGCTTGAGCCGGATTCGCCATGCTTCGCGCCGGACGCCAGCGTCTTAAGCTCGTCCAACAACATGAGCAAGCTAAGATGGATGTCTCCCAGCACGGGAATATCGATTTCATATTTCCGATTAAATACGGTAACGTCGAAATCGAGCTGAATGGTTCGCCGGCCTCTCGTCAATCCGGGATTGTAGTTGTTCGTGGCCGTCTCTCCCAAGCTCGATCCGACAATCAGCAGAGTCCGATACGAGCCGTCGGAGACGACCTCCGATGCGCTCTCGTGGCCGGCAAAGCCGAAAATGCCTGCATACAGCGGGTGGTCGTCCGGAATATACCCTTTGGCCTGCGGCGTCGTCATGATCGGCCATTCCAGCAGTTCGGCAAGCTCGACGAGCAAATCGACCGAGCCTCTGACGCCTTGCCCGACAAGAATGCAGCCCCTTCCATTGTCCAGCATCGTCCGAGCGGCCCGCTCGACTGCAGCCAACTCCGGAACCATCGGCTTTCTTGACGCTCCTGCCGGAATGTCCGGCTTGCCGACATCGGCATGCTGAACGTCGATCGGCACGGCGATATGAACCGGCCCCGGAACGCCGGATACGGCGATTCGATGGGCTTTCGCCAGCTCCTCAAGCAGATGCTTGGCATCCTTGACGATAACGCTGTACTTCGTCACAGGTTGAAAAATCGGAGAAACCTCCAGCTCCTGAGACGCGTTTAACCCCATCGTGTTTACGGGAACTGCGCCGGTCAGGAACAATACGGGGAGATGCTCGCGCATCGCGTTGGCCGCTCCCGTGACCAGATTCGTCGCTCCGGGCCCGCTGCAGCCGATACAGACGGCCAGTCCTCCGCCGTACTTCGCGTAAGCCGCCGCCATATAGGAAGCGGCTCCTTCATGCTTGGCGACGACCGGCTCAAGCTCGGGCAACTCGCACAGCTCGTCGAAGAATGCATTGACCGAGCCTGCCGGAATGCCGAAAATGTGCCGAACTCCGCTTCCTTTCAAATATTCCAATACCGCCCGCGCCGCTCTCATCTATTGCACCTCCAGAATATTTCTGTCCATCAGAAATGCGAATTCTTCAGCCGTCATCGGAGTGCTGAAATAATACCCTTGCATCAGACGACAACCCCGCTCCGACAGAAATTGCACATGCTCCTTCGTCTCTACGCCTTCGGCGACGACACTTAAATTCAAATTCCGCGCCAGTAAAATAATCGTGTGGGTAATCGCGGCATTGTCCTTCTCGCTCTTAATTTCCTGGAGGAAGGACTTGTCGATCTTCAGCGTATCAATCGGCAAGCTCTTCAAATAGCCTAACGATGAATAGCCTGTGCCGAAGTCGTCTATCGCGATTTTTACGCCTAGATCTTTCAATTCTCTCATTGTCTTTAGCGTCAGTTCCTGGTTTTTGATAATCAGGTTTTCGGTCAGCTCCAGTTGCAAGCTGTCCGGCAGCAGCCCGGCTTCGGACAATGCGTTCTGGACCAGCGCAAACAAGTTGTTCTGCTCGAATTGACGCGCCGACAAGTTCACTGACATGC
Organism: Cohnella phaseoli; assembly: GCF_003386235.1. Classification (GTDB taxonomy): domain Bacteria; phylum Bacillota; class Bacilli; order Paenibacillales; family Paenibacillaceae; genus Cohnella; species Cohnella phaseoli. Next base: position 20,930 of record NZ_QRDZ01000057.1, on the reverse strand, counting down.
TGCTTAGCGCGTAGCCTTGTTCCAGCCAGCTTTTCAGTTGGAGGCAAGCTTCCTTCAGCACCCATTCGCCGATCGGGATGATGAGAGCCGTCTCTTCGGCAATCGGAATAAACTGATCCGGAGCGATCATGCCTCTAGTCGGATGATTCCATCGCAGCAGCGCTTCCACGCCTACGATCCGTTTCTCCGAATAATCGATCTGCGGCTGGTAGTAGATCACAAGCTCCTCTTGCTCAAGCGCCTTATACAGATCGTTTTCCAATTTAATGCTTTCAATCGTTCGCACGTCCATGCCGGCTCGGAAGAAATGATAGCTGTTCCCGGAGATTTCCTTAGACTTGTACATCGCCGCGTCCGCGTTCTTGATCAACGTCTCCGTCGTATCGCCGTGATCGGGATATAGACTAATTCCGATGCTCGCCTTCATGTAGATTTCGTTGTCCATCAGTTCGAACGGCTCCGAGAAGGCGTCCACGACTCTCAGAACCACTTCCAGCACTTCGTCTTCGGTATGGATATGAGGAAGGAAAATAGTGAATTCGTCCCCGCCCTGCCGGGATACGGTCGCGCCGAGCGGCACGCAGGACGACAACCGCCTGGCCACGTCTCGCAGCAAATGATCGCCGTAGCTATGTCCCAGAGAGTCGTTGATGAACTTGAAGCGATCTAAATCCAGATAGAGCACGGCCAATCTCTCGCCTGTGCTCTGCGCGTGGGACAGCCCTTGCTGGAGCCGATCCTTCAGCAGCAGCCGATTCGGCAGATCGGTCAAGCCGTCGAAGTAAGCACGGTACTTGATCTCCTCTTCCATCTGCTTGCGCTGCGTGATGTCCTTGAAGGTGACGACTTCCCCTACGACCTCGTCGCCTTCGCGGATGGCGGAGATGACGTACTCTACCGGAAAGACGGAACCGTCTTTGCGGTAGAAGCTGTCGCTCTCGTAAAAGTTGTCTTTAAGTCCCTCGAATACGACGGCCGTCTCCTGATCCTGCCTTTCCTGAAAAACGATGCAGGAGGGCTGCCCGATCAATTCGTCCTTCTTGTCGTATCCAAGCATAGTTACTCCCGCTTCATTGCAGAACGTAATCTTCCGATCAAGATCCAGACCGAATATTCCTTCCCCCGCGGAGTTAAGAATCAGTTCCTTCTCGCGGCTGAGCTGCCGCAGCTCGGCGATCGCCCGCTCTAACGCCTCGTTCTTAACCGTGATTTCCGATGTTCGCTCCTGAATGATATTCTCCTGCTTCTCCATATACAGCAGGTTGGATAAGGTGGAGGCCGTAGCATCGACGATCGATTGCGCAAACTGCAGCGTCGCCTCCGAGTAGAGGAAGCTCCCCTCGTCGAGCTTCACTACGGCGATAGCGCCAAGCACCTCTTTCATCGCTACCAGCGGGAGCATGAGCAGTCCCTTTATCCCGAACTGACGGCAAAGCTCGTGATTCGGCCTGCCGTCCTTAAACACATCCGGGATGAGCATCGCTTGTTTTGTCCGGATCACCTCTTGAAACACGAGGTCGTTGCTTTCGTCAATCTTGATCCGGTTATGCGTCTGGATCCAGTCTTCTTCCGTCCAGTCGCTGTCCTTGCTGAGCTTGGCCGGCGCGATTTGACTTTCCGTAATCGGATCAAGCAGGTGCACGCCTATATTGCAGTTCTCCAACACCTTGCCCAAGTAGAAAAAGCAGCTGTCCAGGCATTCTTGCAGCGTCGAGCTCATCGACAGATCGCGCGTCACATCCAGCAACAGCTGCTTTTCGGCGAGAAGATTTTCTTTATGCGTCAAATTTCTGGCATTTCGTATTGCTACGGCCGCCATGTTCACGTAGGCCTCGACCGTCTGGATCTCCGATTCCATCAGGTTCATCGGCACGCCGTAGTCAAACAGAAAAACAAGGCCGAACAGTTCCTGCTCGAAGGAGATCGGCAGCACCAGCAGCGACTTGATCTGGAAGCCTTGCACCGCGCGGGGGTCCGGCCGGTTGTCCTTGGACGTATCGGGAATATAGATCGTTTTCTTCGTATCGATTACTTCTTTGGCCAGCAAATCCATTTCCGTATCGATCACATGCATGTCCAGCGTCCAACCGTTGATGACCTCAGGCTTGCCGACATAGCCGCGAAACGTTCCATCGGCCTGCGGCAAATAAATCCCTACGGAATCGCATTGGACGATTTCCTCGGAGATCGCCGTAGTTACATGCTCCAGCACCTCGCGCAGCTCAAGCTTCGTATTGATCAGCTTCGTCAGGTTGGCGAGCCGGGAATATCTCATTTGCTCCTTCAGCATTCTTCTAACCCTCACTCCCGTATAGGTCATCCCGTAAACCGCATCGCTATCGAATTCTAGTCCGATGATTGTTGTACACAATTCTACATCTGAGCTTAAATTCCTGTCGAGCATTGCAAAAACCTCCGATCTGCGCTGCGGCAGATGGAGGTTGTGTTGAGCGCCGACTTGCTAATTGCTGATGCGCCTTTCCTTATTGCTATATCCGGTGTACTCCATTACGTTTGAGCCGCTTGCTCCGAACCGCGTCGAACTTCATCCATGCGGCGCGAGTGCTGCCGCCTCGTCCCTGCTGTATAACAGTATGCCATCCTTATTTATGCTTTCAAGCAGAAGCTCATCGTCCAGTTCATTCATTCTCACGATGTCTAGCGAATACAAGCCTACATTGTCTCTCAGCTTCGTATGGAGAGAAAGGGGGATATTATCGCCTATCAACGCTAGATCGATATCGGAGTTTGATCTGGCGTCTCCTCTTGCCCTCGATCCGAACAATATAACTTTCTCCACGTTTCTTTCTTTCGATAAGATCGAGATGATCCTTTCCATAATGCTTTCAGGAAGGTTTAACATGATTACGGATCACCTCCACGATCTTATTGTGAAGATAGCTTAATTCGGGGTAATAAATATCTCTAATGGAAGCATACACAGTCTCCGCTGTCCTTAACTTATAAGTATGAGTCTCACCGAATCGACTGTCCATATTCTCCATTATAGCACACTTCTTAGAGCCTAAATCCCGCAGCGACCCTTCAAAGATCGGAGCCTCCAAATGGATCATTGGATTTTCGATCATTCGGTCCGCCGCAACACCGGGCCCATGTTTCTCCTCTATTCCCGCTCCAAAGCCAACTCGCCCGTCCTGTCGTCCTTCAGCACAATTCTAGCCTCGAACGACTCCCCGCCGCTTCCGGCAAACTTAAGCTTGCCTGTCCGACCCTTGCCGATCAGCGACTTGACCATCGCGTCGGTCAGCGTGCGTCCCAGACTTTCCTTCCAGATGACGAACTTGCAGCCCGTTTTGTAATGACTGCATCCGTAGCCTTTGCGCCCCATGAAAATGCTGCCGCCACATCCAGGACTTGGGCAAACGCCAATCACGGCCGGCTCCCCGCTCTGCTCTGCGGAAGACGCCTTGACCGGAGCTTTCCGCTTAGCCGGCGCTTTCTTCGCGGCGACGGCAACCGAACCGCCCGACTCTCCGCCGTCGGAGGCCTTCTTGCCGCCACGCGCCCCCTTCGCTGGAGGTTCGGGCCTGGCGAACGCATTTCTCGCGGCCGGACGCTGAACGTTAACCTTGTCGATAATTAATCTCGTAAACTTTTTCACGTTGCCCATGAACACATCGGCCGAAGCCTGTCCGCGCGCGATCTCCGTTAATCTTCGCTCCCAGTGGCCGGTCATTTCCGGCGAAGTCAGCAGCTCGACGCCCGCTCCGCGAATCAGCTCGATCGCCGTTCTTCCTTTGGGCGTAATGACGATGCGCTTGCCCTGCATATCGACATAGCCGACCTGTTTCAGCCGCTCGATCGTCGCCGCTCTCGTCGCGGGAGTGCCGAGTCCCGAATCCTTCATCGCGTCGCGCAGCTCCTCGTCCTCAATCTGCTTGCCCGCGCTTTCCATCGCCTTCAGCAGCGTTCCTTCGGTATACGGCTTCGGGGGCTGCGTCTCCTTCTCCTTGACCTCGGCGTCCGCGCAAACGACGGGCTTCTGCGGATCGACCTCGAACGGCGCGTCCGTCTCCTGCTCCTCTTCCTCCGCGGCCCCGTCGTCCTTGTCCTTGCTTTTCTCCTTGGCGCTGCCTTTGGAGGCCGGAGCGTCTCCCGCGTAAATGATTTTCCAGCCGAGAGACAGCAGCTGCTTCACCGTCGTCTTGAACGTCTCCTTCTCGACCTCCGTCAGTACCGTATGCACCTTGTACTCCGCCGCCGGGTAGAAGTGAGACAGAAATCTTTTGACGATCAGGTCGTACAGCTTGCGCTCGTCCGGACTGAGCCCTTGCGGCTTTCTCATCGTCGGCATAATCGCGTGGTGGTCCTCGACCTTGGCCGGATTGCACACGTTCTTGTTGTTCGCATGCACAAACCGCTTGTTCGCGCCGTTCACGAATTCCCCATAATCCGGAGAATTCCGCATCGCATCCAAAATCTTGTGCATCTCCGGAATGTTCTCCGCATTCACATAATTCGAGTTTGTACGCGGGTAAGAGATGACTTTGTGCTTCTCGTAAAGCGCCTGCGCGACGTCGAGCGTCTTTTTCGCGGAGAAACTGAACTTGCCGTTCGCCTCCCGCTGCAGCAGCGTCAGGTCGTACAGCTTGAAGGGATACTCCTTCGTATCCTTGACCTCGTAGCTCGCAATCGCTCCCGTTTTGCCCCGCACTTTGTCGGCAATGGCCTTCGCCTTCTCGGGATCAGTCAGCCTGTCGCCCTGCCAATTGCTTTTATAAGCGATACCTCCGTCCTGCTCAAACATGCCCGTAATCTCGTAAAATTTCAGGGAATCAAAAGACTCGATCTGTTTCTGCCGGTCGTAGATTAGCGCCAGCACCGGCGTCTGCACCCGCCCGACGGACAGCAGCTCGTTGTGCTTCGTCGTGAACGCGCGCGAGCCGTTCATCCCGATCAGCCAATCCGCCTCGCTCCGCGCGCGGGCAGCTTGGGTCAAGTTGGCGTACTCCGTGTTGTCCTTCAGTTGGTCGAAGCCCTTGCGAATCGTCTCCGCTGTCAGGTCGGAAATCCACAGCCGCTTCACCGGCTGTCGCAGTCCCAGATGCCTGACGATCAGGGAGAAGATATGCTGCCCCTCCCTCCCGGCATCACATGCGTTGACCAGTTCGCCGCTGCGCGCCGCCAAATCCGCGATCACCTGCAGTTGATCCTTCGTCCGCGGGTTCGGAAGCAGCTTGAAATCGTCGGGAATAATCGGCAGATCGCCGAATCTCCATTTCTTGTATTTCTCGTCGTAGAGATCGGGCTCGGCCAATCCGATCAGATGGCCGATCGCCCAGGTGATAATATAGTTTTCGCCCTCCAGATAGGAGCGCTTGTTTTGCGCTTTCGGCTCGATTACGGCCGCGATATTGCGGCCCATATCGGGTTTCTCCGCGATGACCAACGTCTTCAACACGGCTTCGTCCTCTCCGTTAGCAATCCGCACAACCGCTGCGCGGATTGATCGATATAGACCGATTATATCACAGGTTTTGAGCCGCTTCGCGAAAATGAACCTGCCGCCCCCTTCGGACGTTTGTTACATAACAAGACAAAAAGGATGATTTTCCTATGATGGACTTGAAGTGGAAACGGCTAGGAGCGGCTGCCCTACTTGGCGCTCTGTTAATTGCAGGAGCATGCGACTCGCGCGAAGAAAACGGGACGCTAACAGCGGATACGGAAACCGGGTTAGCCTCAGCCGAGGCGGAAACTGCGGTGGCGGTTGGGGCGTCTACGTCTACTTCCGAACCGGTATCGCCCGATGTATCGGTTGAAACGAACAAGCCAGGAGAAGCGAAGCTCCCTCTACCCGAGCGGCTGCGGGCCGAGTTGGACGATGAGCCCATCCCGCAAGAGCAATTCGCCGATTGGCTTCGGTCGCGGGCCGAGCAAGACAATCCGGGCGATTATCCGGTTAACGTAATCCGGGCCGATCTCGACGGGGACGGCTTCAAACGCGAATGGGCGACCGTCGTCTACGAGAGTCGACTAGTCGAGAACGTCGAGTCCCGCTACGCCTACGGAATTGTCGCGGCTTTACAGGACGGCAAATACGAGTGGCATAGCTTCGTTTTCCCCGAGGAGGACTACGGACGGGCTTCGATTCTGGATACAGGCGATTTGAACGGAGACGGCAAGCCGGAGATCGTCTGGACATCGCTTGGAATCGGGGCGCATACGTCTACCTTTACCTATACGGTATCCGGCTGGGACGAAGGGAAGCTCGTTACCCGTCCGGGAGCCGCAATCGTTCCAAGCGTGTCCGAAGCCGGCATCCGCGACGGCAAGCTGAGCATCTCCGGAGGACTGATCGATTCCGCGGGAGCCGGACCTTGGCAAAGAGAGTACGACGATACATATACGATTGCAGACGGCGCCCTTAAGCGGGAAAGCCGGGTTTTCTCCGAGGCTTCGACTCCCTATCATCGGCTGTTGGACGGCTTGTGGGCGGAAGCGGACGGCGAGGCGGAGAAGGCTATCCGGCATTATACGGCGGCGATTTCCATGAAGGCGGAGAGCTATCGGGACTTTGCTTTTATTTTCAACCGCGATTGGGTCGAAGGCGGGAAGATGGAGGACGAGGAAAAGAAGTTCGAGGAAGTCGTTCAACGGTTTGCCGGCTTCCGTAAGGAACGTCTCCAAGCCAAGCTGCAAGGGGAGAACGAAGAGAACGCGTGCGCAGCCGCCAAAAAGAAAAGCGGCTACGAAACGTCCTGGCTCGCTTATCTCAATGCGCCGGCCGGCTACGCCAATCCGGTATGGAGCAACGAAACGGTATGCTCGGCGATTGAGGAGCGGTTCTAGCAGAGCCCAAGGCGGATCGGCGTTTATACGAAACCTTGTAACTTTCGGCAAATTTGTTTACTAGGTTGACGAGGAGGGCTGCCGCAAAACAAAATCTTCCCGACAATGCCGCGAGGGTCTTGTCGGGAAGATCTGCGAAGCCGGGAAGTCCCATCAGTCAGGCGAGCAGCACTTCGTAATTCGTATCCGGTTGCGCCAGCTCCAGCTCATAACGTCCCTCGGAGACCGGAACGAGCGGACCGTCCTTCGTTCGGGGCGTTCCGTCGCACGAGAAGACCAGCGTTCCGACTCCGGCCCCGCACGTCGTGACCCGGATGCGGCTCGCGTCCCGGTAGACGGCGATATCGCCGTTTGGCGTCGGAACCGAGCCCTCGATTCGATCAAGTCCCGCCGTGTGCGGCTCCACCCGGTAGCGCGCGTAGCCCGGCTCGGTCGGACGAACGCCGAGCACGTACTTGCCCAGCAAATAGATCGGCGCGGCTCCCCAAGCGTGGCACAAGCTTTTGCGGTATTTGTCGTGGTACATGTCGTACTGAAGCTCGGGCGGCAGCTCCGGATCGTACTCCTCCCAGAAGGCCGTTGCTCCAAGGTCCATCATTCCACCCCAGTAATCGCGAATCTCGCGCAGCACCCGCTCTGTCTCTCCCAGCTCGCACATCGCCTCCAGCTCGAAAAAACGCATAAACGGCGTGACGATTTTCTGGATGCCGTCGTTCAGAATGACGTTGCGCTTTACCGCTTCGCGCCGATCGTCGTTCAAATAACCGAAGCGAAGAGCGAACAGGCTCGGATACTTGAGCACGTCGCGCACCAATTCGCCGTTCAGCTTGCCGTGTAGAAACGCGCCGCTCTCTTCGTCCCAGAATGTGGCGAAAATCCTCTCCCGCAGTTCGGCGGCCGCGTCCCCGTAGCGCGGCGCGCGTTCCCCGTCTCCGAGAGCCTGAGCGAATTCAGCCACCGTCTCCAGGCTTCGGCATAACATGAGCTGCTCGGCGGCCAACGCGCCGCGACGCTCCATCGGCGCCCAGTCGATGAATATCCAATCCTCCGGATAACCTTCCATCATGCCTTCTTCGTTGCGCCTTCCAAGACAAAATTCCATTAAGCTCAGCATGTCGGCATAACGGGCCCGAACGAACTCCAGATCGCCCGTATACAAGTAATAATCCCGACAGCTCAGAAACCAATAGAACGTATAGTCCATAATGGTGTTGATATGGATTTCTACCGGGTTTTTGCCGCGCAGCCCGATCAGCGTCCGCTTCGCAACGTCCTGCTCGAAAAACGAGTAGTTGTTGAGCAGAAAGCCGAGATTGGCGTCGCCGCTCCATACCCAGCGGTCGCGCTTCATGCCGTCGTACAAAAACTCGCGCATGTTCATCTGCAGCGTATGCTCCGACAGCTCCCAGATGTCGTTCAGACGGGCATCCGAGCTGCGGAATTCGCCGCGGCGCTTCATCGGCAAATATTCGTAATGATGAACGACGCTCTCCCAGCTCACTCCCTCGTCCGCCTTCAATTGGATGTAGCGGAAAGCCCGGGTGACGGGAGTTCGCCAATCGCGGGACGTGCCACCGGCCAAGTCTCCGTTCACCGACAGCGTATCGAACGTCTCCGCAAGCTCGCCCGCCATCGCTTCTTCACGGGACTCTCCGTAATACAGATAGATCCGGCCCTGCCCGGTCACTCCGCGAAACTCGACGTGACCGAACGTTTCCCGACCGAAGTCGGCGAGCGTCCCGCCTTCGACCGCCTCCAGGGCTGCGGGCTCCCTCTCCTCGTAAGCGAACGGGAACGCAGCCGGAGGAAGCGAAATGTCTTGGAACGTCCACGAGGCGACCGGCACCCACTTGCCGTTCAGAGCCGTGACTTCCCAGCCTTCCCCGGAGTCGCAGCCAGCGCCGGAAGCGTACAGCGCCGGAATTTCTCGGTCGCTGTAAACGTTGACCGACAGCGTATGCCGACCTGCCGGGAGAATAACCGAAGAGATCGGCTGGTTGGCGCGACGCAGCGGCGTCATATCGTCGTCGAGCAAAAGCACGTAATCTCCTTGCGCCGATACCGTAAGCTCCGTCGGCTCCGCCAGCTCGTACGTGCGGCGAAACTTGACGCTCGTATACGCCGCGTCCAGCCGCCAGGACGGCGGACAGATGTACCCTCTGAACTGCCGGAGCACGGACGCTTTCTGGTGAAGCCATATTTCATAATCGCCGGGATACCAGATCCAGGTGGGGCGATTCTTAATTGCGGTCATGCGATACTCCCCCCGTTTCTATCCTATTGCTTGCTCACCATGCCGAAGAGCCGAACTCGTAACGGCCGGAGCCGACGCGGAAATAAGCGGCCCAGACGTCGCGCCGGACGAACGTCCATCCGTCTCCCGCAGCGCCCGGAATCGTCTCGATCGTCTCGCCGTCGACTCGGACGGCCGCGTCCGCCCTCGCGGGCAGCCGCACCTCGGCCGACGTGTTCGCGGGCACTTCCGCCCGCAGCGTAAGGCCGTCCTCCGAGACGTGCCAATCGCTCTCGATTCGTCCGTACGGGCCGTCGTATTTGCACCCGGCGAACGTCAGCTCTCCGCCCGGCAGCGGGCGAATGCGGAACGACCGGAAGCCGGCCTCCTCCTCGTCCAGATCGATGCCGAACAGAAAGCGATACACCCATTCTCCGACCGAACCGAGCGCATAGTGGTTGAAGGAGTTCATCTCCGGGTCCTGGAACCCTCGCTCCCCGTTCCAACCGTCCCAGCGCTCCCAGATCGTCGTCGCCCCGTTCATCACCGGATATAGCCAAGAGGGGAAAGTCGTTTGAAGCAGCAGACGGTAAGCCGTTTCCGTCTCGCCGAACTCGGACAGCAGCGGCAAAATATAGGATACGCCCATAAACCCGGTCGTCATATGCCAATCCCTCTGCCGGATGTCCTCGACGAGCCGACGCAGCGCGGCGCGCTCCGTCTCCTTGGGCAGCAAGCCGATCATGAGGGCGAGCACGTACGCCGTCTGCGTGCCGCTCTCGATCTCTCCGTCCTCGCGGACGAACCGCCCGACGAACGACCGCTTCAGCCGCTCGAACAGTTCGCCGTACCGGACAGCGTCCTTCTCCCGGCCGACGATTCCCGCCATTCTCGCCATCAGCTTCACGCTATAAGCGAAGAATGCGGCGTTAATCAATGCCCGCGGCGTCTCCGCTCCGAAGGACAGATGGTCGCCGAAGCTTTCCGATCGCCGCACCAGATTGTCGTCGCTGTCGCGCTCCATCCAGACGATCCATCGGCCCATCGCCTCGTAGTTGTCTTCGATGACCCTTTTGTCGCCGTAAACCCGGTACATCGTCCAGGGCAGGATTACGCCTCCATCCGCGAAGAACACGTGCCCTTTGCCGAAATGCTCGACGAACGGAGCCACGTCCGGCATCGCGCCGTCGTCTCCCTGGGCGTCGCGAATATCCTGCATCCATTTGTCGTAAAAACCGGCGCAGTCCATATTGTAGGTCGCCGTTCTCGCGAAAGCGTGAGCGTCCCCCGTCCAGCCGAGCCTTTCGTCCCGCTGCGGGCAATCGAGCGGCACGCCGAAGAAATTGCCCCGTTGGCTCCACTTGACGTTGTCCATCAGCCGGTTCAGATGAGGGTGGGACGTGCGGATGTCGGACGTCTCCTCGCAATCGGAGCGGATGACGATGCCGACGAGGCGTTCCGGCGTCAGTTCTCCCGGGTAACCGTCAATCTCGACGTACTGGAAGCCGTGATACGTGAATCGCGGCTCGTACGTCTCATTGCCCAAGCCTCCGGCGAAATAGACATCCGTCTGCTTCGCCGTGCGCAGATTAGCCCGGTACAGCCGATCCTCTCCTTCAAGCCGTTCCGCGTAGCGCAGCGAGATGCGCTGTCCGGAAGCTGCTCCGGCCAACGTTAGCCGCATCCAGCCGACCATGTTTTGCCCCATATCGACGATGTAACGTCCTTCTCCGACCCGCCGAACCGACAGCGGAGCCCGCTCCTCGATCGGACGAATCGGCGGACCCTGCCGAGCGCGCATTCGCCCGCCCGGCAATTCGGTCGCCGGAACAGCGGCCGTCCGCTCGGTCTCCCTTCGCTTGCCGTCCGCCGAAAGCCGCGCGTCGTACGTCTCGCCCATGTACAGATCCGCCGAGACGACCGGACTCCTCCAAGCCTCCCAGCTTTCATCGCTGGCGATCGTCTCGCTCGTTCCGTCGATATAATCGATCCTCAGCTGCGCGCGGCAGGCGAGCTTTTTACCGTAGTGATACGGACCGCAGATGCCCAGATGTCCCGCGTACCAGCCCGGGCCGACGTCGGTCTCCAGCCGGTTATCCCCTTCGTTCAGCCACTCGGTCACGTCGTACGTTTGATAAGGAATGCGAATGCGATAGTCGGTCCAGCCTGGGGAGAAAACGTCGTCCGCAACCGGTCGGCCGTTTAATCGACTCTGATAAATGCCGAGAGCGGAAATATATAGCCGGGCGCTTGCGACCGGCTTGTCGATCCGAAACGCGCGGCCGAACGTCGGACACGGGCCCAAGCCGGTATTGACCGGATACAGAATCCGCTTGTATACGCTCCAATCCCCTTCCCCGAACTCGGCGATCCGGACCGCGGACCACCATAGGCCCGACGACTCCGCGTCCGGAGAAATCCAGCCTTCCTCCGGTTCGTCCGTCGCCAGCCAATGCCCCTCGCCGACGAAGTCCCGAACGCTTCCGTTCGAGAACGTCAGACGCAGCTTGGCGATCAAGCCCGCCCGCTCTCCGTCCGCCGCGCAGGCGACGACGTTGCGGCCGATTCGCAGCAGCTCCTTGATGTCCAACACGACCGCCTGCAAATAAGGATAATAGAGTCCCTCGTCATGCCCGTTCACATGGATGTACAGCGAATCGGCGGCGAAGACGTGCAGCTTCGCTTCAACCGGCAGCTCTTCAAGCTCGAACGCCATCCTGAAGTGACGCCGCTTGCCGTCCCCGGCTGCCTCGCCAGCGCTCTCTTTATTCCGGTCCCAGAGCACCGGAACGCCCTTCAGCAAGTCGGGCTCCGGCTGCCGGTCCGGCAGGAACGGGGCGGTGATCCACCGTCCGCTCCATTCCTCCTGCGCCAGCAGCCCCGTCTCCCAGTAGCCGGTCTCGCTCCACTCGCTCTCGTTTCCGTCTTTGTCCCATGCTTTATGCTTCCAATAATAGCGGGTTTGCGAACGCAGATCGGGTCCGCCGTATTCGATATGACGGCATTCTCCGGACTCGATCCTGCCACTGTCCCAGACGCCGCCCCTATCCTTCTCCAATTCGTCCCGGCTGTCGGAGACCAACACCCGGTAGGCGGTTTGGCGTTCTCCCCTTCGGTCGGATTTCAATTGCCAGCTCAGAGCCGGACGCGCACGGTCGATACCAAGCGGATTACGCTCCGCATCGACCTTAAGGTTGACTACGCTTATCATGATGTCCTCTCCCTCTTCGTTCCGTCAGCGAACCGGCGACAGCAGAAGCTTGCGCAGGTAGGCGGCAATCTCGGGAGATTTCCCGCTTTTCAGAAGCGCTTCGATCTCTCCGGAGGGAATCGAATCGACGAGCCGTACGAATGCCTCCATCGCGTCCACACCTTCGCGGACCGCCTCCAGACCATCCTCGCGATATGGATACTGATCGATCGACAGCCAACCGTCGTAGCCGGTCCGCTTGAGCCAATAGAAAAATTCAAGCGTCTCGATCGTATGAACGCTGCCGACGATCATATCGTCGTCCCAGTGCCGGAAATTGTCGTTCATATGCACGTGGAACAGCCGGTTCCCGTACTTCTTGAGCAGAGCGACCGATTCCGCCGGAGTTTCGTAAGCGTTCAGCGCATGGCCGAAATCGATCGTCACGCCGACGTTGTCCGCACCGGTCTCCTGGGCCATCAGAATCGACATCGCCGCCGTGCTCAGATAGCTATGGGTGCGCGGCTCCTTCGGCTTGTATTCCAGCGCGACTCTAACGTCCGGACGATATCCGCTTACCTCCTTCAGCCCTTCCCCGAACCAGTCGCGTTCTTCGATGTAGTCCGCCTGGAACAGGTAATCGTAGCCGTCCTGACCGGGCCAGAGCGAGACGAGATTTCCGCCCAGCTCCACCGCGGCGTCGATCATCTCCTTCGTATGCGCGACCGCATCGCGGCGAACCGCAGGGTCCTTGGCGGCGAAGCTCCCGTTTTTCCACTTCATCTGCCCGAAATGGTCCGGAATGATCGACGCCAGCTTCAGCCCGTAGCGCTCAAGATGACCTTTCAGCTCCTTGACGTTCTTGTCCGTCACATGCCAGGTGCCCACCAGCTCTACGCCGGTCACTTGAGGGATATGCGAGACCCGTTCGAACAGCTCCGAGATCGTAAACGGCTCCGCGTAGCCTCCGGTCACGTACCGATCCGAGCAGCTCCCTACGTTCGATAAAATAACGGAATATTTGGCTGTCATTGTTCGTTTCCTCCTCTTGTCGAAAATAAACAGATTATTCCTTCACGCTGCCGAGCACGATGCCATGGATGAAGTAGCGTTGAAGGAACGGGTAGACGAGCAGAATCGGCAGCATGCCGACGAATACTTGCGCCGCGCGTGCCGTGCGGTCCGAAATGCGGTTGAACAGCCGCGCGGTCTCGGGATCGGTGAATTTGGACAAGTCCGGCATCGTGATGACGGTCTGCAGGTAGCTGGACAGTGGATACTTATCCGGGCTGTTCATGAGCAACAAACCGTCGAACCACGAATTCCAATGCCCGACGACGGTGAACAGCGTAATCGTCGCGAGGGCTGGCGTGGACAGGGGAATGTAGATACTCAGCAGAATTCGCCAGTCCCCGGCTCCGTCCATCCGCGCCGATTCGTTCATCTCGCGCGGCAGCCGCCGGAAGAAATTCAGCAGCAGGATGATATTGAATACCGGCACCGCTCCGGGCAGCACAAGCGCCCAGATGGAGTTGAGCAGATCCAGATTTTTGATCGTCAAATACCAGGGGATCAATCCGCCGCCGAATAGGATCGTTACAACGAAATACCAGACGTATACCGATCTCAGCCGGAAATCCCGGCGTTCCTTGGACAGCGGGTAAGCGCACAGCAGCGTCAGCGCCAGGTTAATCGCCGTGCCCAAGGCGACCCGCTGCAGGGTAATGCCCATCGAACGGAAAAATTGTCCTTGCGAGGCGACATATTCATAAGAAGCCCAGGTAAAATCGCGCGGCCAGAACAGCACGCTGCCCGCGGCCACCTGTACCTTCGAGCTCAGAGACAGCGCCAATACGTGCAGAATAGGCAGGAAGCACAGCGCTGCCAGCATCGACAGCACCGCATAATTGGCCAACCGGAAGCTTCTCTCGCTCCACGACGTTGTCTTGACCATCCGTCAGCCACTCCAATCAGAAAATTCGATAGTTGGCGTACCGGTACGCCAGTCCGTAGGATACGGACACCAGCACGAAGGAGACGAGCGACTTGAACAGGCCGAGCGCCGCCGACACGCTGAATTGATAGTCCTGCAAGCCGATCCGGTAGATCATCGTGTCCAGAATGTCGCCGCTCTCGTACACCGGCGGACTGTACAGGTTAAACACCTGGTCGAACCCGGCGTTCAGTACGTTGCCGAGACTGAGCGTCATCATCAGGACGATGATCGGCGCCATGCCCGGCAGCGTAATGTGCAGCGTCTGCTTCCAGCGGCTCGCGCCGTCGATGACGGCCGCTTCGTACAGCGTCGGGTTGATGCCCGTGAGCGCCGCCAGATAAATAATCGTATCGAACCCGAATTGCTTCCAGGTGTCCGACACAATCAGCGTCCAAGGGAACCATTTGTTGTCTCCGAGGAAAAATACCGATTCCAATCCAAGCCCCTGAAGCAGTTGGTTAACGATGCCCTTTAACGAGAGCACGTCCATCAAAATGCCGGCAAGGATGACCCAGGAGAGAAAATAAGGCAAGTAGATTAACGTCTGCACCGAACGTTTGAACAAGGCGCTGCGGATTTCGTTAAGCAGCAGAGCGGTCACGATCGGAACGATCAGGTGCAGAACGATTTTGGCCGTCGCGATAAATATCGTGTTCCAGAGCACCCTATTGAAGTCGGGCAGCTCGAAAATGTACTGAAAGTTCTCCAGCCCGACCCATTGGGATTTGAGAAATCCTTTGGTCGGATAATACTTCTGGAAGGAGATGACGATTCCGAACATCGGAATGTAGCAGAACAGGAACAGAAACAGAACTCCCGGAAGCAGCATAATGTGATTGGCGCTTTCCTGTCTCCACTTGCGGTTGAACACGTTTGCTCTCACCTCCCGCCGCCGCGGCAGACGGACGCCTGGCGTCCGCCTCCCTCAAGCGGGTCGTCTGTCTTTTACTTGTTGCTCGCGTACCACTCGTTGACTTCCTGCGTAATTTGGTCTCCGCCAAGCTTTTTCCAGTTGGTTACGAAGCTGTCGAAATCGTCGATTGGCGCCGCGTTCATGACGATTTTCACGAAGGTTTCGTTCTGCATTTTCCCCAGCGTCGACATCTTCTCGTCCGCGGTCTTCGTGGAACCTCCGAAATACTTATCGATGACGACGCCGTCCGGCTGCAGCTGATATCGGTCGCGAACCTCGAACGGGCTGACGGCCGGCTGATGAATCCACCATTGCTGCCATTTCTCGGGATCGGAGCCGTCCGTTCCTTTGACGAGGTCATACGTATCTTTTAAGCTCTCGTTCAGAGCGGACGGATCCCCGGACGCCAACGCGTCCCGGACAAGCCGATAGTTATAGTCTTTAATATAGCCCTGGATCGGCGACAAGACATGCATCGCATACTTGGCGTTGTCTACCCAGGCATATTGCTTGTTGTCGCCGTTCGTGCCGAGCTCGTCGTCTCCGTACACTTTGCGAACGAACAAATTCATCATTTTCACGGCCGCCTCCGGATTGGAGAAGCCCTTCTTGACGACGTGGAAGCCGCCGACGGAGACGCCGACGCTCGGCTTGGCCGGCGTGCCGTCGATCGAAGGCAAAGGAAGCGCGATCCAGGACGCGTTCGGATCGTTCTTGATCAGGTCAGCCGCGATAAGCGCGGACTCCGAGATCGTGCCGTAGAAAATGCCGAGCTTGCCGGATACGACATCCTCCTTCAGCCGATTGTAATCCTTCGTGCCAAATTCGCGGTCGATCAGCCCGTCCTTGTACATTTGCTGCAGCTTGGCAAGGGCGTCTTTCATCTGCGGAGCGATGCTGCCGTAGGCGAGCCGGCCGCTGCCGTCCTCGATCCAGATGTCCGGATAAGCATGGAAGCCGTTAAGGAAGCCTCCTATGGAGCCGCCTCCCATCGTGGCGCTTAGAATGCCGAGGCCCAGCGTGTCCGGTTTGCCGTTGCCGTCCGGATCCTGCTTCACGAACGCGTCGGCGACCTGTACCAGCTCGTCGATCGTCTTCGGTTCTGGCAGATTCAGCTTCTGCAGCCAATCGGAGCGGACGTACAGCGTCAGCAGCGAGTCCCGCGGATCGCCGCCGTATTGCGGGATCGCCATCAGCCTGCCGTCGTAGGTAGCCATTTTTTGGGCCGGGGCCAGCGCTTCCGCGACCTGCTCTTTTAAATAAGGCATCGCGTAGCGGTCGAACACGTCCGTCAAATCCTCGACCATGTCCGCTTCGACGAGCTGGTTAAGTTGCTTCTTGGAGACAAGCATCAGATCGGGAATGTCCCCCGAAGCGATTGTCACGTTCATCTTGTTGTCGTACTGCGTGGAGTCCACCATCCAGTTCCATTTCAGGTTGACCCCGAGCGTCTCCCGGTACAGCTTCGTCCAGCGGTTGTCGTTGTCCCAAGTCTCCCCGTCCGGGAACGTTGCCCAGCCCGCCGTAGCCAGAACGGACGTCATCGTCACCGGCGGATCGATCTTGCCGAACGGGTCGGCGTCTCCTGCCGGAGAAGCTTCGCCGGAGTCCGTCGTCGTCGCCGAAGGCGCAGGCGTGTTGGCGGGAGTCCCGCCGTTGTCTTTGCCGTTGTCGCTGCAAGCGCCCAGCACGGTTGCCGTAAGCATGACAGCCAGCAGCGCGCTCCATCCCTTTTTTCCTAGCATTCTTTGTGCCCCTTTCCGTGTTTCGAATGTGGATTTCGTGTGGCAACCCGATTATAGCAACGCCGGTTCCGGCCGCTCTATTCCAAAGATTTGACTTCCCGTTGCAACTTTTTGCTTGTACGGAAGCGGGACGAACGCACATCCGTTGCACATTTTCGACTTATCTTCGGCCTCGGACGGCAGCCTCTCTCCACTCCTGAGGCGTGACGCCGGCCGCTTTCTTGAACACTCGGTAAAAATATTGCACAGACGCGAAGCCGGCCGCGGCCGAAACGTCCTGAATGCGATTGCGAGGATCGGCGAGCAGTTCCTTGGCCAAGCGAATCCGGCAATCGGTGATGTATTCGGCAAGTCCTACGCCGTTCTTCTGCTTGAACAGGCGGGATAAATAAGAGGAGTTATGGCCGGCATTCTCGGCGATGGCGGTCAGGGAAATGTCGTCCGCCAGATGGTCTTCGACATAAGCCTTCACCTTGGACATCAGCTCGTCTTCGCTCTGGCCCCGCAGCCGCTCGCGGAAATCGAAGATCGATTGCCCGCAGCTCCTCAAGTAGGCGACGGCCTCGTCCGGCGCTTCCCGCAAGTCGGGCCGGATCAACCGGCCCGCGTCCCAGCGCTCGTCCGTGCCGGCCAACCTTTGCTCCCTCGTATGAAACGACAGCAGCACGGAAGCGGCCATGTAATAATGCTTCTCCAGAAGCGCCGCATCGCGAGGCTCCAACAGCTCGTCCAGCAGCTCCAGGAACGGTGCGCGCCGATTGTTCTCGATCATCGAAGCGAGGCTTCCGATTAAATTCGCCGCGTCCCGGGGATAGATTTCTTCACGATCATCGGCAGACCGTTGATCGACCATCAGCGTTTCCCGGCCCGAACCGAGCCCCCACAGCATGCTTCCCTTGAGCGCCGCGAACTTGCGTCCCAATCCTTCCCATGTCGTCGGAGCATCGGCCAGGGCGACGGACAGCTCCAGCTTTAGCAGGTCTTTGCACGCCCCCTGAATGAGCTCGAACGTACCCTGGAGGAAACGGACGATCATGCTCCACGTATCCTCTCTCACGCGCGGCGGGCTGTCCGGATGCAACCCCTTAGGCTGAATCAACCAAAGCACGTTGTAGGGATCGAGCGGTACGGACAACGAGACGACCGTGGCGTCCAAATATTCGCCGGCGATATTGCGAATCGAGTACAGCAGCAGGTAACGATCGTAATGAGACAGCTCCTCCTTCCATTCGTCGATGCGGCATACGACCGGCAGCACGGACATCGCGGATTGCAGCGGAAGCCGCAGATCGTCGAATTGGCGCGCAAGCTCGCGCTCGGCCAGACGTTCCCCGTGAAGCAGCTGCCGGATGAAGTCCTGCTGCAGCGCTTCGGAAGCCGCCTTCATCTGCTGCTTCGATTTGTCGATTAACTGCTGAATCTCGATCTCGTCCTTCAGCTTCTCCAGCGCCTTCTCCACCGCTTCGATCAGCCGTTCGTCTCCGTCGGTCTTGAGCACGTAATCAATCGCCCCGCCCCGGATCGCCTGCTGAACATAGTCGAAATCGTTAAAGCCCGACAGGAACACGAGCTTACAGCGCGGCCAGTAACGGGCAATCTCGCGCTGCAGCGTAAGGCCGTCCATGCCGGGCATGCGGATGTCGGAGACGACGATGTCGATTTTCGTCCGTTTTAACCAGTCCAACGCTTCTCTGGCCGAATAAGCCCCGACCGGCTCCAGGTCGAGATGCGGAAGCTGG
This sequence comes from Cohnella phaseoli, assembly GCF_003386235.1. Taxonomy (GTDB): domain Bacteria; phylum Bacillota; class Bacilli; order Paenibacillales; family Paenibacillaceae; genus Cohnella; species Cohnella phaseoli. The sequence continues at coordinate 2,301 of NZ_QRDZ01000057.1, read as the reverse complement.
CGGAACACCTCCAGCAAGCCTTCTACTACATAATCCTCGTTATCGACGATAAGCAATCGGTTCATGGAACGTTAACCCCTTTCCTCCGCGGGAAGCCTGATGTCTACGCGCATGCCGCCGAGCTCGCTGCGGGAGATGCGCAGACCGAACTCCGGACCGAATTTCAACGCCAGCCTCCGATGTACGTTCAGCACTCCGGTCGTCTCGATATCCTCCGCCGACGATTGCAGCCGTTCCGCAAGGGCTGCCAGCTTGTCGTCCGACAACAAATTGCCGTTATCCTCCACGACCAGCGAGAGAGTTCCCGATACGGCATCCCGCGCGACCGAGAAGCGAAGAACGCCTCGCCCGTCCAGCTCCTCCAAGCCGTGAACGAAGGCATTCTCTACGATCGGCTGCACGATCAGCTTGGGAACGAGCCGATTCTCTTCGTCCTCCGGAAGCTCCTCCCACTCGATGCTTAGCTTGTCGCGAAATCTCATTTTCAGAATGTCGGCGTACGTTCGGGCGTGGTCGGCTTCCATTTTCAACGTGGCCTCTTCCCGGCCGTTGCGGGTAATGTACTTCAAATAATCTCCCAATAAACGCGTATACCGTTTGACGCTGTCGGTATCTTCGTCCTGGGCCATCCGGTGAAGCCGATAATAGGCGTTATAGAGAAAATGGGGATTGATTTGCGCTTGGAGATGCTTCAGCTCGGCACGCTGCGAGCGCAGTCCCTGTTCGTAGACGTCCCGGATAAGAGATTGGATCGTCCCGACCATTCGGTTAAACTGCTCGTAAAAGTAGTCGATCTCGTCGCGGCTGCGCGACTTGAGCTGTACGTCGAACGAGCCCTCGCTTACCTTGCGGAAAGCCCGGACGAGACGCTGAAGCGGGCGCTGCAGGAACAGATAGATCCAGTAGGCGAACAACAGCACGATCACGACCGCCGTCGCGATCAAAATCCGGAACCACCACTGATAGCCGGAGAGCGGCTTGAGCACGAGCTCCTCGGGCATATATAGCGTCAGGGCGAACCCCAGCTCGGCCGAACGCTCGTAGGCGGCAATGTAGTCGCGCTTGTCGACCGTCGTCACGTTCCGTCCGGACGCTTCCGGATGGGACTGCGGCATCTCCGTCATCAGCCGCTGAAAGCGGTCGTTGCTGTCGTCTCCGGAGAGCAGCCAATCGCTCTCCAGCCCTGACAAAATCGCATTTCCTCCGTTCTCGGTCAGCATGCGCGACAAGATGGACTTGATCTTGCGCTCGTTAAGCGTAATGACCAGCCAATAAGCCGGCAGCTCGTCCTCGTAGGTCCCCGTCGGAAACCGCTCGGCTTGAACCAGCTTCCCGTGCCATACGAGGATGGGAGCGGCCTTCCGATTCATCAGCTCATGGATCGCGGCATCCTCTGGCGTAATGGTATAGGCGATCCGGTTCGGGCGAATAATTTTCTGCTCCGAGGCCAGAAACAGCGCTGCATCTTCGATATAAGCGCTGGACGACTTTAACGTCTGTATTTTCTTCTGAATGGCGCGCACCTCAACGCTGCGCTCGTAGTCCGTCATCACCGGCGACATCGTCGTGAAGCGCTGAATATCCTCGTCGAAAATGTACTCTCGTTTCAGATCGACGATATGCTCCAGAGCAGTGCTCAGCTCGGCGGTATAGAAATGAACCCGCGACGACAGCGAGTTCTCGATTTCCCTGCGAAGCGTCTTCTCGCCGTTTACAATAAGCAGCGAGCCGACGATCAGAATCGGCACGATCGCCGCCATGAAGACGAGCACGATTTTCGGATACAGACCGATGGACAGCAGGTTTTTTCCCGCAAACGGTTTCATAAATCTCATGATGCCAAGCCTCCCTGGAAAACGAAAAGCTTTTGGACACCGGGAAGCGGTATTCCAAAAGCTTTTTTTCTATTATAACAAACCCGTTCGGGGGCCATCCGTTATAAATATTTTACTTTTTCGTTGTACGTTTTTGCGGTTGTCCTTGAAGCTTTCTCAAGACATTTTGAAAATTGAGAAAACGAAGACTCAGTGTTTGTGTAAAATTAGACTTGTACGGTTTTTCTTACAAACTTCCATCGTTTGAGCTCGATTCGAGTTGCTTTGTACGGTTTTTCGTTACTACTTAGGTACCCTGGGGGAAAGCGAAGTTGTCTTGGAAAATTGCAATGAGCGACGGAAGGACAGGAAGACCTTGTTTGCGCAATGTTGAAATAAATCCATGAGCGCGCGCAAATTGATGCGCCCCCTCCCAAGTACGGAATGAGCCGGATACTTTTTGCTTCACCTTGGTCATCCGCAAATC
>NZ_QRDZ01000056.1 GCF_003386235.1 Cohnella phaseoli | reverse complement strand
CTGTCTCTTCTCACCCATCCCGGACACCTCTTCCTCTTGTTGTTTTCATTATCTGTCTGCTCTTATGAGGTGTCCACTTTTTATTCTAGCTGCAGACAGACCGTAACGAGGATAAAAAGGCCATGAGAACAAGTGGTGGCGGGTCTAATAACACCCGAGAATGAAACCAATTGTGCCAGGCAAGCTAAAGAATGGTACACTAGAGGTGGAGTACCCATTTTTGGCGCTAGCCTAGGAGGGAATACGAAGCATGAACGCATTTGAATGGTATAATCCGACCAAGCTGGTCTTCGGAGCGGACAAAGTCGGGCAGTTGGGGGAATTGATTGAACCCTACGGAAAGCGGATCTTGCTCGTATACGGCGGAGGGAGCATCAAGAAAACCGGGCTGTACGACGACGTGATGTTCCAGCTAAGGAATATCGACGCTACGGTCCACGAGCTTTCCGGAATCGAACCGAATCCGCGTCTCTCTACGGTAAACCGCGGCATCGATATCTGCCGAACCGAGGGCATCGAATTCATCTTGGCGGTCGGCGGCGGAAGCGTGCTGGACGCATCGAAGGCGATTGCGGCGGGCGCTCTGTATAAAGGCAATGTGTGGGATTTTACGATCCGCAAAGCGATCATTCAAGATGCGCTGCCGCTTGGAACCGTGCTTACCCTCGCGGCTACAGGCTCGGAAATGAACGGCAACGCCGTCATTACCAATTGGGAGACGAAGCAGAAGAGGGGACTCGGCAGCAAGCTGGTTTATCCCCGATTTTCGATATTGGATCCAAAGCTGACCTATACCGTTCCTCGCGATCAGACGGTGAACGGAATAGTCGATATGATGTCGCACGTGTTCGAGCAATATTTTACGCTGACGACCGACATTCCGCTTCAAGAACGGCTTGCGGAATCCGTTCTGCTGACCGTCATTGAGAACGGGGAGAAAGCGCTGGAGGACGGCACCGACTACGATGCTCGGGCAAATCTGCTGCTTGCGGGTACATACGCGCTGAACGGTACGCTGCCTAACGGGGTGACGACGGATTGGGCGACGCATGGCATCGAGCATGAAGTGAGCGCCATCTACGACATTGCGCACGGAGCGGGACTGGCGATTCTGTTCCCGAACTGGATGAAGTATGTGTACAAGGAACGGATAAGCAAATTCGTGCAGTATGCGGTGCGAGTCTGGCATGTCGATCCGACCGGCAAGAGCGACGACGAGATTGCGCTTGAAGGCATCGCGGCGACGAGGGCGTACTTTACGCGAATCGGAGCCCCGGCGACGCTTGGCGAAGTCGGCATTAACGACGAGCATCTGGAACGAATGGCGGAAGAAGCGACCCAGTTTGGACCGATCGGCTCGTTTATGCTTCTGTCGCAGGACGACGTTTTGAATATTTTGAAAGCCAGTCTGTAGATCGAATACAGAGCGGCGCGATAAGCTCTATTTGCGAGAGGCTGCCCCGATAACGTCGGTGCAGCCTTTTGTTATAGGCGCTGCCGGCCTCATAAATGGTGCATTGTCTGGAAAACCTATCCTGAAAAGCAGCGTTTCAGGAGGGAATCATGGGATTTATCAAAAGGATGCTCACCAATAATCGGAAAGAAAGCAAGACGCCGCCAGGTATAACGAGAAGAGCGCCTTCTCATGGAAGACGCGTGATGGGCGATATTGCCGCCAATGTAGAATACGTCCGCAATGCTTTATTCCATACAGACGATCTTCAGGAGCGTTCGTTCGAGCAGGCGGCCCGGCCCGCGCTCCTCGTCTACTTAAGCTCGGTTTGCGATCTCGCGAAAATTCATGAAGCAATCTTAAAGCCTATGCTCAGCTCGGAGGATAAGGATCCCGAACGTATCATACCCGCGGCCGATATGCGCAGACTAACGGATCTGGAATCGGGGATCGAGCTGTTGCTGCGAGGCTACTCTCTTCTTTTCCGTCACGAACGGGAAGAGTATTACGCGATCGAGACGGCGGCAATCGTGCAACGTTCCGTGGACGAGCCCACCAACGAAAAAGCCGTCCAAGGCGCGCACAATGGCTTCATCGAAAGCCTCCATGTCAACCTGCAGCTGGTTCGCAGGCAGATCGGCAGCCGCAACCTGGTCGTGCGGCGGTATTCGCTGGGCAATATGACGAAAACCGAGGCTTCCCTCATCTATTTGAACGATCTTGCCGATCCGGAAATTGTCGAGGATATCGATCAGAGGTTGAGAGCCATCGACGCGGACAACCTGATGAATGGTTACTTGGTGCTGGAGTATATCGAGGATCGTTCCTTTTCGCCTTTTCCGCAAATTCTACAGACGGAACGTCCCGATCGCGTCGCAGGCAATCTGCTTGAAGGGCGCGTCGCCCTTCTGATGGAGGGGACTTCCGCGGCATTGCTGATGCCGACAAGCTTCTTCGTATTTTATCAGTCCCCCGACGATTATAATAGCCGTTCGTTAGCCGGTTCCTTTATCCGGCTGCTTAGGCTATTCAGTTTTTTAATCGCGATTACCTTGCCGGCTTATTATATTGCCGTCGTTACTTTTCATTACGAGGTTATCCCGATGGAACTGTTTTATCAAATCAAAGGGAGCGTCGAAAGAATTCCGTATCCTCCCATTCTTGAGGCGCTGTTCATGGAACTGACCATCGAGCTGCTCCGAGAAGCGAGCATAAGACTGCCGACTCCGGTCAGCCAGTCAATCGGTATCGTCGGCGGGCTCGTCATCGGCGACGCGGTTGTGCGCGTTGGCCTGGTTTCTTATCCGATGATTATCGTGGTAGCTCTCACGGCGATAGCCTCGTTTGTCGTGCCGTCGCACGAGATGAGCTATTCCGTGCGTCTGCTGCGCTTCCCGGTCATGATCGCCGCCTCAATGTTCGGGTTTATCGGTATCGCCTTTTGTCTGACGGCCATATTCGTGCATCTGTGCAAGCTGAAATCCTTCGGCACGCCTTACTTCGCTCCGGTGGCTCCGTTTCGCATCCTGGACTGGAAGGACGCGCTTGTCCGGCTGCCCTACTGGAAGCTCAACGAACGGCCGAACGATCCTCGTCCACAGAAGCTGGTTCAGGAGCACAGGTCCAAGGAAGGCGGCAGGCATGATCAAGAATAAAGAACGGATAACGCCGGGACAGCTTATGATTCTCATTGTCCAAACCCAGATTGGAGTCGGGGTGCTGTTTCTCCCGTCCACGGTGGAGGCGAAGGCGTATAACGACGCGTGGATTGCGGTAATTCTGGGCGGAGGCGCATCGGCGGTGCTGCTACTGGCGATCTGGGCGCTTGGCCGGAGATTTCCCGGAATGGTCTTCTTTGACTTCTTGCCGTTGCTAATGGGCAAGCCGCTAGGAAAAATCATCCACGCTATATATGCGGTTATGTTTATTGCGGAATGCGGGGTGATTCTCGCGCAATTCGGCGACGTTGTTCGGGACTGGATTTTCAGCAATACGCCATCTTGGATGATTTTGGGTTTAATGCTTGCAGTTGCTGTATATATGGCAGTTGAAAATTTACGTTTCATTACCCGGTTTTTCGTGCTGACGTTTATTCTTATTTTTGTGTTGATCCTAATAGCTTTGTATGCATACAGAGAAGCGGAGTGGCTGTACGCATTGCCGATCGGCAATGCGGGATTTCTGAATATTGTGAAGGGCTCGGCGCTATCGATGAACTCCTTTTATGGATTCGAGATTCTCCTGTTCGCCTTTCCTTTCGTGCAGGGAAGCAGTAAATCGGTGCTGAAGGCCGGGATGTACGCCAATTTATTTTCCACCGTTGTCTACGCTTTCCTGGTATTTACCTGCGTGCTCGTCTTTACGCCGTTAGAGCTGAGGCTGATTCCCCAACCGATTCTTTATATGGTCAAAGCGTTGTCGTTTACCGTGTTCGAGCGGGCGGATCTTTATTTTCTGGCTATATGGACGGTGGTTGTCCTCACTACTGTGATGGCCTACCTGTATATGGCGGCCAAATCGGTGTCCTCCTTGTTCGGAAAATCCCGGCATGCCGGGACGGTTCCCCTTGTTGCCGCAATGATCTGGACTCTGGCCGTCTATCCTCATGACCAGGATATGATCGATTGGATGCAGAAGATCGTCTCCGCGCTGACCACGCTGACCTTGGTGGTGCTGCCGACATTGCTTCTGGGAATATCCTATTTTCGAAAGCTCGAGCGGAAGGAGCAAGTGCAAAAAGGATGAAACACGCGATCAGGGCGGCCGTATTGGCGTTTTTAGCTCTTGCGGTGAGCGGCTGCTGGGACCAGCAGCTGTTGAAGGACGAGCGGAATATTAGCATCGGAGGCATCGATACTGCTTCGAAAGGATTGATCAGGGCAACGGTATCGATACGGGACATTCTCGTCTCCGAATCGGGCAGCAAAGATACGAGCGAGGTTCATTCCGTGGTGGCGAGAAGCACGGATCATGCTCGCGAGCTGCTGGACGACGAAGTGTCGGGTCAATACTCGTCGGCGAAAATGCGCGTCTTGGTCCTTGGCGAGGAGATGGTTCGGAGTCGCGATATTATGCCGTATTTGGACGTTTATTACCGCGATCCCCGAAGTCCTTTGAATGCGCGAGTCGCGATCGCTCATGGCAAAGCGGAGGACATTATCCGGCTCAAAATGGTCGGTCCCAAGACGATCGGACTTCATATCGATAATCTGTTGAAAAGCATGGAGCTGCAATCGCAAGTCCCCCGCGTTACGATTCAGACGCTTCATCCGCTGGACAGGGGCTTTGATTTTTCCTTGCCTTATTTGAAGCTGACCGACGGGATGCCCAAGGTTGAAGGAATTGCCCTGTTCAACGGCGTGCATATGACGGGTAAGCTGAATCTGGATCGTTCCAAGATTTATCTCCTGCTTGCCGGGGAGAAGAATAAGAACCTGCGTCTAACGCTGAAGGTGCAAAACGACGACAAGGACGAAGGATACAACTACACGACCATCGATATTTTGAAAGCTAGAAGAAAACTGAAAATCCATGTCGACAAAGAAGGGCGCCCCAGAGTCGCGTTAAATGTTAGGCTTAGAGTGAGCGTCATAGAAGACCCGAGCAATCACTTATATAAGAAAGAGGTACTGCACAATTTGGAGAAGACGTTGTCCGAACGGTTAACGAAGGAAGCCGACTCGGTTGTTGCGACAATGCAGGAGGCTCGGCATGACGGGTTTGGCATCGCCCGGAGGATTATGTCTTTTTATCCGAATTTGTGGCGGAAGCTCGATTGGAAGAAGGTTTACCCGAGTATTCCGTTCGATGTCGGCGTATCGCTGGACGTAATTAATACCGGCATTATACGCTAATAGAACGCCGAAAGAAATCGGGATAAATCGCAGTTTCTCGAATATATAGGAAGGAAAGGAAACGACCGAAGAAGAACTATTCATAGTTGCGGATTCGGCGCAGCCTTTCCCTTAAATGTGTATGCGTTTACAAATCGAGAATAGCGGAGGTTGTTGTTGCCTATGCGGCAAAGATTTGTGAATACCCCGATAATGTATGCTTTCGGAATGTTGGCGATGATGATACCGAGCCAGGCGTTCAGTACGTTTTACAGCTATTATTATGTGGATAAGCTTGGCCTCGGCCTGGGTCTGGCAACGCTGGCCCGCACGATTTTTCTGATCTGGGATGCCGTTAACCAGCCTTTGTTCGGCTATTGGTCCGACCGGACGAAATCCAAGTATGGTCGCAGGAGACCATGGATTTTCGTGGCGATTCCGTTGTTCATGCTGTCGTTTATCATGGTGTTTTCTCCTCCGGAAAACATGTCCGAGATGGGGTTGTTTACGTGGTTTCTGATCGCGCTCATTTTTTACGAGGCGGTGGCGACCGTAATCTGGGTGAACTACGGCGCGTTGTTTGCGGAATTGTTCCGAGGCGACCGAGTTCGCGCCAAGGCGTCCGCCGTTCAACAAGGGTTCCAGATCGTTGCGCTGCTCATCGGTACGGCCCTGACGCCGATTCTGTTTAATGCGATGGGTTTCAGCAATATGGCGATTGTGTATGCGGTGACGTTTGCGGTGTTTATGCTCATCTGTTTGCGATTCGTTAAGGAGGATCCGGAAGCAAGCGCTGCGCCGCAGCCCAAGCTGAAGGAGGCATTTAAGGAAACGCTCAGCAACAAGCCGTTTTGGCTGATCAACCTGGCTAATTCGTTCGCACAGACCGTCAACGGCCTGCTTAGCGCTACGATTCCTTTTTACGCCAAGTACGTATTGAAAATTCCCGAAGAACAGAATACGATTTTGCTGGCTTCCGTCTTCGTGTCCGTCATTCCTCTCGTCGGCGTCTGGTACTGGCTCTTGCGTCGGATGGACCCGGTCAAAGGCTGGAGGCTGTCGTTTATCGCCTATGCGCTGTCCGTCATTCCGCTCTGGTTCGGAACGGGCTTGATCAACGGCGTGATCGCAGGAGTGATCGTCGGCTTCGGGTTGGCCGGCTTCCTGGTCTCGCCCCCGATGGTCAACAGCAACATTATCGACATGGACGCGGAAAAAACGGGCAGCAGGCGGGAAGGCATCTATACGGCGGTCAGCGGCTTTATTATTCGTTCGAGCGGCTTGATTTCGGCACTGGCCTTCTTGATCGTCGGCGTTATTTTCGGCTATGAGAGCGGCGACAATCCCGGGCCAAATCCGGAGAAAACCTTCCGCTATCTGATTAGCGTCGTTCCGCTAATTCTGCTTACGGTATCAATTATCATTTCGTACTTCGTGAAAATAGAGAGGAAAACAGAGAATGCGTCCTAAGTATCTCATCGTTAACTGCGACGATTTTGGGCAAAGCAAGCCGATGAATGCAGCTATCATGCACTTGCTTGAGGAGCGTCGAGTGTCCTCGGCGACGATCATGACGCCGGCTCCCGGCTTCGACGAGGCGGCGGAGTGGTGCAGGCGCAGAGGGCAGACCAACGTCGGGCTGCATTTGACGCTGACTAGCGAATTCGATGCCGTCAGATGGCCCAGTCTGACCGGACACGCTTCGCTTCATGACGAAAGCGGCCATATGCACAAGACGATCGAAGAGTTCGAGCGCCATGCCGACACGGAAGCCGTGCTGAAGGAACTGAACGCCCAGTACGAGAAAGCGATCAGTCACGGCATCGTGCTCAGCCATGCGGACAATCACATGGGCAGCCTATACGGCATCGGAACCGGAAGAAGCCACATTCCGCATGCGCTTAAGCTGTGCGCCAAGTGGAAGCTGCCCTTCCGCCTGTTCCGCAAAGTCTATCCGGGCGACCCGCTGCTGTCTGGAATTCCGGGAGTCGAGCGGGCGGTTGCTCAAGCTTCGGCTCTGGCCGGGGTGCTCGGCGTAGCGATTCCCGATTATTTGCTGTCGCATCCGTTCCATTTGCGGGAAGGGGAAACCTACGAGCGGTTCAAGGAGGAGCTGATCGGCAAGCTCTACGACTTGCCTGAAGGAATCAGCGAAACGTATATTCATCCCGCGGCGGAGGATGAATACATGCAGAAGAACGTGCCGAATTGGGAGAAAAGGGTATGGGAATACCGGCTTATGTTGGACGATGATTTCGCTTATGCGCTTCGCGACGCGGGGGTGACGCTCACCGACTACTCGTATATTCGCAAGCACGGCCGAGCTTCGAGAATCGGTTCGGCGTTCGCGCTCGCTCGGGAGTTGTTGAGGAAGTAGGGATTGCCGCAAGAGGACGGAATCTTCGCTGGGCAGCCCGGCAGGAAAAGCTGAAAGCGAGCGGAACGCATAAGTTTTCCAAGGGAAGGACACTGTAGGAGGGTTGAAGCCATTCGACCGTTCACAGGGGAATTCTAAGGAGATGAAATGCGATGTTCACACGGGCATGGAGACAAAAAGGAAGATTAGTGGCGCTTGTGGTGCTGCTGCTCTTGTCGCTGCAACCGGCACTTGCGGCGGCCAGTCCGAAAAATGCGTTAAAAGCGGCGTTCGTACGAGAAGGAAGCTTATGGCTCAAGAGCGGCGGAAACGGGGAACGGCGGCTCCTTCAAGGACCGGAGATTCGTTATCCGAAGTGGTCGTTCGATGGGGAATGGATCGCTTATCTGCAAGGAGGGGAAAAGCCGGAGCTGAGATTGCTGCATGTGTCTACAGGCCAGCACCGCCTCGTGGCGGCGGGAGCAGGAGAAGATTTCAGTTGGTCCCCCGTACGCAATGAACTGGCTTATCGTCTGGACGAGAAGCTGTATACGGTTCGGGCGGACAAGCCGGACGCGCCGAGGGAAACGGCAGCAGGCATCGGCAGCTTTTCCTGGCTGCCCGACGGCAAGGGCTTCATTGCTTCTACAGCGGCTCGTATGGTGAATGAAAAATGGGAGCGCGTGCGTATTCTTAAAATTCCGCTGGAGGGACAAGTCCAAACTCTGTACACGCTGCCGGAGATGTCCGATCAGTTTTTCGCGGTCGGGACAAGCGGATTTAAATATTCGCCGTCCGGCAAATGGATTGCATTCCTGGCCAAGCCGACCGCTTCCCTGTCGGCAGACGGCAATTATCTATGTCTGTTGTCCGCCGACGGCGCCAGCTTCTATCAGATCGATGAGATGCTGAACCATGCGGATTGGTTCCAGTGGGCCGATCGTAGCGACACGTTAGCCTTTATTTCCGGGGTCGGCCGGGAAGCGTATAGCAACAAGGTTCTGCGGACCCTGCGCATTCCTGCGAACGGCAAGCCGAAGACGCATACGCCGAAGGGATACGCCGATCGGGGCTTCGCCTGGGAGGAGGACGGTCGTCTTGCGGTGTCCAGAGCCAAGGAGTACAGTGGTGAAGGTACGGATCGGCCGTTGCCCAGACTGGTCGAAGTACGGCTGCAAAGCAACAAGTCTGTTGGAATGACGGAGCCTCCGCAAGGCTTTGGGGATTTCTCTCCGCAATTTTTCCCGCGTGAACAGAGCCTGGTCTGGGTGCGGACCAATGGGAAGCAGGCGGATGTTCTGACTGCGGGGAAAACCGGGAAGCCGTCCTCCGTCTGGATCAAAAACCTGGACTTGGGGACAGATTACTACGGGTATTGGAATTGGGACGAAGTGTTGGCCGTACACGGCTGACGAATGTGGGTCTTGCGAGGCGAGGTCATTTAGTTTAGACATCAAGAAAAAGAGCAAGGGTTATCTGTGAAGATAGCCCGCTCTTTTTTTTTCTAAGGCGCCCCACCGACCTCAAATGCACACCTCTTACGGTCTCGCAGACCGCTACGCGTCCCGCCTAAATGTAGACTTGGAATAACAGGGAGGCGGGGTGGGTTCTTTTTTTTGTGACTTGGCGCAGATGAGGGCATTGGATTGGATTTTTGAATGCAATAAGTATAGGATAGATTCATTCAGCCTTTATGCGGACGGTTGTCCGCATACTACGAGAGTCGAGGGAGATCTTTATGATTACTGCTATCATCGTGCTGGCGATCGTTGCGATCGCGGGATATATACTTGTTCGCTCTTATCCCCCGCTAGGCGGAAAAGCCTCTCCAAGTAGCCGTCAGCGGATCGATACTTCGCCGCAAAGCAAGGCAGGCAAGTTTGTAAACCAAATCCCGACGTCGATGAATATGGACTTTCGAGGCACTGTGAAGGTGCTTGTCGACATGGTGAGAGGAAACCCGCAAAGTCGGCCGCAAGGCTCACTGGAGACGGAGAAGTTGTCGCCGGAACGTCTGCGGTCCGACGAGGGAGCGACGGTAACTTGGTTCGGGCATTCCGCCGTGCTGCTGCGGCTCGACGGCAAAACGATTTTTCTGGATCCGATGCTGGGACGCGCCCCTTCACCGGTTCCGATGATCGGCGGCAAACGCTACAGCAAACATCTGCCTATCGAGATCGACCAGCTTCCGTCGATTGATGCGGTAATTATCTCGCATGACCATTACGATCATTTGGACTACGGCACGATTAGAAAGCTGCACGGCAAGGTTCGCCGTTTTATCGTGCCGCTTGGCGTAGCCGCCCATCTGGAGCGATGGGGCGTCGATGCGTCGACAATTACGGAGCACGACTGGTGGAACGAACTGGAGTACGAAGGGCTGAAGCTCGTATGCGCTCCCGCACGGCATTTTTCCGGGAGGAACGTGGGCAACCGCAATTCTACGTTATGGTGCTCCTGGGTCATCGCGGGGAAGCAGGCAAAGGTGTATTTTAGCGGGGATAGCGGATATGGGCCTCATTTCAAAGAAATCGGAGAGCGTTTCGGTCCGTTCGATCTGACGCTATTGGAATGCGGCCAATACGATCTGCGGTGGGCTAACATTCACATGCTGCCTGAGGAGACGGTTCAAGCTCATCTCGACGTCCGCGGCCAAACGATGATTCCAATCCACTGGGGTGCGTTTACCTTGGCTTTGCATGCCTGGACCGATCCTGTCGAGCGAGCGGCGAAGGCGGCCAGAGAAAGCGGTGCATCCGTCGCCACTCCGAGGATTGGACAAGTCATGCGGATCGGCGCAAAGGAATTCCCTGCGGCAGTCTGGTGGAGGCCGGAAACGGTGTAACGAGGTTTCAATTTGTACGCCTTCGCGGCAAGAACATACGTGATACAATGGGGACGAGTATTCGATTGCGAACGGGGAGAGGTTCGGATGCAGCCATTTACGAAGCGTGTCGTCGATATTATTCGCAGCATTCCCGAAGGGCGCGTCATGACTTACGGGCAGGTGGCGGAATGCGCCGGGAGCCGGAGAGCGGCAAGGCAGGTTGTGCGCATTCTTCATTCCTTGAGCGAGAAGCATGGGCTTCCGTGGCATAGGGTCTTGAACTCCAAAGGAGAGATTGCGATCCAGGAGGGCGAGGGGCGATATATGCAGCAGCTCTACTTGGAAAACGAAGGGGTCGAGATCGGCTTGAACGGCTTGATCGATCTGGAGCAGTATCGGCATGTTCCGGAGGCGGACGAGAAGGCAGGAGAGTGGGAGTAAGGAGACGTTGGTACAAAGAGAGATAGGCTGTCCCATAAGTAAAGTTGCTTGAGATGATCGATATCATACAATCTTTGGTCTTGGATGATTTATACGGTTTTTCCCACAAACGTTCGTCGTTTGAACCTGAGAAGAGCGGCTTTGTGCGATTTTTCGATCAAATGTTCTCTGTTTAAGCCTGATTTGGGCTGCGTTGTACAATATTTCGACTAACTTCCCTCCGCGTAAACTTTTGTGTACAAATAGATAGATCCCCAGTAAAGTTTAATTTCCATAAAATTGGAAAAGTTGTGGGCCAATTATAGCGTGGAGGCTGCCTCATACGCTCCTGAAATTACCTTGTCACGGGTTTCCCCATTCGGATTTCAGGGGCGTATAGCAACGGAGGGAGGCGCATCCTCCTATCACTTTGAAGCGCTAATGGGGGCAGCCCCTTTTTTGCTGTGCGATTAACGCTCGGAGCGCTGCTCGAACAGCTTGGCGATCTCGACAATGACGTTTACGGCCTTGATCATCGTATCGACGGAGACGTATTCGAAGCGTCCGTGATAGTTTTCGCCGCCAGTAAAGATGTTCGGAGTGGGCAGCCCCATATAGCTGAGCTGAGAACCGTCCGTTCCTCCGCGGATCGGCTGGACGAGCGGCTCAATGCCGAGGTTGACCATCGCTTGATGGGCAATTTCGACGATCTCGCGAACCGGCTCGATTTTCTCGCGCATGTTGAAGTACTGATCCTTGATTTCAAGCGATACTCGCTCCGCTCCGTACTTCTTCCTCATTTCCTCCGCGATAGCTGCGAGCAGTTCTTTCCGTCCTTCAAATCGGGTGCGATCGAAGTCCCGGATCAAATAATTCAGCTTCGTCTCTTCCACGTCCCCGTTAATGGAGATCAGATGGAAGAAGCCCTCATAGTCCTCCGTGTGCTCAGGCGCCTCTTGGACGGGCAGACGGCTGTGGATCTCCATCGCGATTTTGGCGGAGTTGACCATTTTGCCTTTGGCCGTTCCGGGGTGAACGATGGTGCCTGTGCACGTAATGCGGGCGCTCGCGGCGTTAAAGCTCTCATATTGCAGCTCTCCGAGCGGGCCTCCATCCATCGTATAGGCGAATTGCGCATCGAAGGCCGCAACGTCGAAACGGTGAGGGCCGCGGCCGATCTCCTCGTCGGGGGTAAAGGCGATCCGAATACGGCCGTGCTTGATCTCCGGATGCTTGATCAAATAAGCCATCGCGGTCATGATTTCGGTTATGCCCGCTTTGTCGTCGGCGCCAAGCAGCGTCGTGCCGTCAGTCGTAATCAACGTCTGTCCCTTGTATTCCGTCAACTCAGGGAAATCGCGAGGGGAGAGAACGATGTTCTGCTCCGCGTTCAGGATGATATCCCCGCCGTCGTAGTTTTCGACAAGCTGCGGTTTAACGTTCTTGCCCGTAAAATCGGTAGCCGTATCGAGGTGCGCCAGAAAACCGATCGTCGGCACATCCTTATCCGTATTGGAGGGAAGAGTGGCCATGACGTAGCCGTTGTCGTCGATCGTCACGTCCTGCATGCCGATCTCCTTCAGTTCCTCTGCCAGCATTCGTCCTAGCGTCAGCTGGCCATCGGTGGTCGGGCAGGTTGTCCTGTTTTCATCCGATTGCGTATCTACCTGGGCGTAGGTTTTGAAGCGGGTAATGATTTCATTTTTCACGTTTGATCTCAACTCCTTGCAGTTATTGTACCAAAGTTCCGCCCAACTGCGAAACAAGCCTGGGGACCGCGGTGCGCAGTCTGTCCAGGCTTTGCCGCCTTGCAGGATATGGACTAAGCTCTGATTCTTTGCAAATAATCTGCAAGAAGACGAACGCCGAAGCCAGTCGCACCGACGGTCTCATAGCCGCGATCGGACGGGGCTTGGACGGTATTGGCCATATCGATATGAGCCCATCTAACGTCCTCCCCGACGAACCGTCGCAGGAACAGAGCCGCTGCGCAGGCTCCGCCGTAGGAGCTCGAGCTGATGTTGTTCAGATCGGCGTAGTCGCTGCGCAGCAGCTCCTCGTCATCATCGATCAGCGGCATCGGCCATACCCGGTCTCCGCACGTTTCGCCGCAGTCGCGCAGCGCTTCCGTTATAGAGAGATCGCCCCATACGCCGGCGACTCGCAGCCCGAGCGCGTGGCCGACGCTGCCCGTCAGCGTTGCGATATCCATGATCTCGGCTGCGCCAAGCCGCTGCGCGTGCAGCAAAGCGTCGGCCAGAATCAGCCGCCCCTCGGCGTCCGTGTTGCCGACCTGAACGGTCAGGCCGTTCGGATAGCGAACGATGGAGGAGGGGAGCAGAGCGCCCGACCCCGGCACGTTGTCCGCGACGGCGATTAGCGCGGCGACGTTGACCGCCGCTCCGCTGCGCGCCAGCAGATCGAGCGCTCCGGCGACGGCGCAGGCTCCGCCCATGTCGAAGCGTGCTTCGCTCAGATCGCGCCCCGTTTTTACGTTCATGCCGCCCATATCGAATGTCATCCCTTTGCCGACCAGCGCGACCAGGGGTTGGGACGGATCGGAGGCGTAGATCAGTTCGACGAGAGCGGGGGCATGGCGGCTGCCCTGGCTGACGGCCAGAAGTCCGTTCATGCCATGTGCAGCCAAATCATTCCCGCGATAGACTCGCACATGAACGTCCGGCAGATCCGCAAAACGCTGTTGAATTTCGTCCACAAGCCGCTCTGGAGTCATCACATTGGCAGGCTCGTTGCACCAATCTCGGGCAAGCATTGTGCTTTCTGCGCGATGCTGCGCCTTTTTGACCCACTCGATCGCAGCATCGCGAATCGACGGGTCAACCAGAAGCCGCAGCGAGGAGACCGCGCTTTTTCTCCCGGTCTCCTTCTTATAGGCATCGAACCTATAGCTGCCCAGCATCCAGCCTTCCAACCACGCCTGTACGCCGACTTCCGCGCCCAGACCGTCCACCGCCGGGCCGAGATCGACCGCTGCGGCCTTGTAGCCTTCGCGGCCGACGGCCCGAGCGGCGCTTCCGGCCGCCCGCCGCAGCCGCTCGGCATTGAGGGCGTGCGCAGAGCCTAGCCCGACGATCGCCGCGTGACGTTGTCCGGGAGCTCCGTACAGCAGACTTGTTCGCCCCAAAGCGGCTGCGGAAGGAGTCGGCTCGACGTTAAGTCCGGGGATCCCCTCTTGGCCGCCTTCGAAGGCGAGATGGAGAATGACCTCCGACGACAAGGCCGGGCTTGAACTCGAACCCGTTCCGGGACGCGAATCGGACTCTGAGTCTGCCCCCGGCCCTTCCGCCGAAAGCTCATCCAGCCTTTCCACAATGTCGATCCTCATGCGTTAAGGCTCCTTTCCGTAGTCGATGTTCGCAAGCTCGTAGATCGCCTCGGCATATAGGGCGGTCGCCCGCAGCAGGCTGTCGATGGAGATCGACTCGTCCGGTTGGTGCGCCGTATCCTCCTCGCCCGGGAAAAGAGGGCCGAAGGCGACGCAACCGGGCAGCTTGCAGGCGTAAGTGCCGCCTCCCGTCGAGAGCAGCGTCGCAGTATGTCCGGTCTGCTCCGTGTAGATGCGCTGCAGCGCCCGGATCATCGGATGTTCGGCAGGCACTTCATGAGGCGGCTTAAGAGTCGGCGGCGTGAGCTGGAAGCCGTACGGCCGCAGCCGTTCTTCCAGCTTGCCGACAAGCTGCTCTCCGTTCGCGCAAGCCGGAAACCGGATGTTGAGCTGGAAGAACGCCTCTCCCGCGGTTGGTGCGTAGCGAAGCAAACCGACGTTAACGGTGAGCGCTCCTGTCGCTTCATCCCGGCAGGAGATGCCGAGCGCCTCGCCGGAAGTGTCGGGAACGAGCAGCTCGACCGCGCCGCGGACGAACCGCTCGTCGTCCCCGCCCAGCGGCTGGCTGCCCAGAAACTCAAGCAGCCGCAGCCCGGCGTTGACGCCGATTTCCGGCATCATGCCGTGTGCGGACTTGCCGGCCATGCGCAGCACGGTCGAGCATTCCGACAATTGCAGGTCGGTCGAGGTCGTGCCGTTCAGTCCGTTCGCGGAGCAGAACGACCAGAACTCCGATACGACGGCCGCCAGCCTTTCCGGAGAGCCGTGAACGATCGCTTCCGCAGCGTCGGGCACCATATTCGCGGCGAAGCCGGAACGGAAACCGCACAGCCTCAGCTCCGCTTCGCCCTCATTGCTGCCCGATAAGCGCAGCGTCATGGCCGTGTTGATCTGCCCTTTCTCCGCATGGACGATCGGAAAGTCGGCGTCGGGGGTAAATCCGGCGAGCGGAGGACGTTCATGGCGATTATAAGCGTCCATGCAGCTCATGCCGGTCTCCTCATCGGTTCCGAAAATCAGCCGAACCCGATGGCGCAATGGCAGACCGAGCTCCTTAACGATCAACATGCCGTAAAACGCGGCCAGAGCCGGTCCCTTGTCGTCCAGCGCTCCCCGCGCATATAAACGGCCGTTTCGAATCGTGGGCACGAAGGGAGGGGAAGTCCATTCGCCGCTGGCGGGCACGACGTCGACATGGCTCAGCACCGCGATGTAGTCGTCCTTACTGTCTTTGCCATCTGCGAGACTTTCCGGACCGTCATAATCGGCGTAGCCGACGATGCCTTCAATCTCCGCAGTCGATAGTCCGTGCTTCCCGGCCAGCTCCAGCGTCCAAGCCAGAGCACGGGCGGATTCTCGGCCAAGAGGAGCGTTCGGACCTGCGGAGGCTTCGTCCTTCACGCTCGGAATCGCAAGGAGAGACGACAAGTCGCGCAGCAGCGCGTCTTGCCGTCTCCGTGCTTGCTCGATCCAATCGATGCGCGTCATAGCTTTTCCCCCCGGCGAAGCTGAATGACGCTGCGATTCTCGCCGATGACCAGTCCGTTGTCGTTGCGGATTTCCGGCGGACCGATCCGGTACAGGCGGTCGATCGTTTCCCGGTTGTCGTAACCGATCTGCTCCAGTATAGAAGCGACCGCGATTGGCCATTCATCCTCCGAACCGTCGACGACCTTCAGCGCGAAGCCGAGCCTCTCCTTCTTCAGACCGAAGCAATAGATGCCTTTGGCTCCTCCCTTGGCGACGATGTTGTCGTCCATAAGCAGGTTCGGGCAGATTAAGTATTCAGCTGAAATCATGCGAGGATAGGCGTTCATCAGTCCCGTTACCTTGCGCACCGCCTCGCGCAGCGCCGGGTCGGCGATCAGATCCGGGCAGGCCAGCTTCAGGAAGGCGGTCGCCATGTGCCGCAGCGGCATGCCGAATACCGGGAAGCCGCAGCCATCGGTGCCGATTCGGATGTCCTCCTGCGGAATCTCCGCCAGTTCGGCGGCCAGCGAAACGATGCGCCGCTGAACCGGATGATCGGGCGAATAGTAGTTGTCCAGCGAATAGCCCATACCGACGCAGGAGGCGAGCACGCCGAGGTGCTTGCCGGAGCAGTTGTGATAGATGCGACGCTGCGGCTGCCGCTCGGCGACGAGCGCATCCCGGGCGTCTGCGTCCAAGGGATAGGTCGGTTTGCAGACGAGCGTCTGTTCATCCAGCCCCAGCTTGCGGAGCATTCCCTCCAACGCCTCTACATGGTAGGGGAGAGCCCGGTGCGAAGCCATCATGATCGCCTGTTCCTCCGGGGTGAACCCGAACCGCTTGTCGAAGCCTTCCAGGAAAAAGGGCAGAGCCTGAATCGGCTTCGCCGCCGAGCGCATGAACGTGATTGCGTTCGGATCGCCGTATTGCCCGACAACGTCATCTTTGTCGTTCACTGCGCATACATGTCCGTAATGGACGTTTTCCAGAAAACCTCCGCGATATTCCAGCACAAGAGGCTCGGCTCCGTTCGCCAAGCTTTCCTCCAGTCCTGTTGCCAACTCGCTCATCCTTTTGTTCCTCCCTTATGGAAGAAGCTCCAGCTCGATGACCGTATCCTTCTCGTCGGGCAGGCGCGCGCCCTTAAGCGTAATAAACGCGCCGCTGTCGATGTCGGAATATTGCTCCGCCATCCAGGGGAGTTCTACCTTTAATTCAGTTCCGTCGCGAAGCAATCGCGCCCGCTTGATCCTGCCCTTCAGGCCGGCAAAATAGACCGGTCCGATGCCGCGGTCGAAGACGTGCGCGTACAGCTTGTTCCCATTTTGAGTATAACGGCCCCACTCCGGCTTGGCTAGCTCCGAAGCTCCGCATCCGTAGATGCTGTCGCCATTTAAGCGCAGCCATTCTCCGACTTCCGCAAGCACGTCGAGTGATTCGCGGGTGATCTCACCCTTGGCATCCGGTCCGACGTTGAGCAGCAGATTGCCGTTCTTGCTGACGCATTCGACCAACGTACGAATGACCTGAGCGGCGGATTTGTATTCTCTGTCCCCGGAATGATAGCCCCAGTTGTCGTTCAGCGTAATGCAGGCCTCCCACGGAATCGAGGCGCCGTTGACATCGACGATGCCGCCCGGAGGGATTATCTGTTCGGGAGAATAGAAATCGCCGGCGTATTCCTCGGGTTCCGCCGCGCGAATGTCCCCGCCGAGACGGTTGTCGATGATGATGTCCGGCTGGATCGAGCGGATCATGCGGATGAGCTCGGTCGCTCGCCATTTTTCCCCGGTCATATCGTCGTAGGAGAAGTCGAACCACATAATGTCGATCTTGCCGTAGTTCGTCAGCAGCTCGCGCACTTGGCCGTGCATATAGTCCAAGTAAAGATCGAAGTCGATCGGCTTGTCCTTGGCGGCTTCGTTGCCCCGATCCGGATGAATGCGGTCGCCGTAGCCCGGATAATCGGGGTGATTCCAGTCGATGATCGAGTAGTAGAGACCGACGGACAGCCCTTCGGCGCGGAAAGCGTCGACGTATTCGCGAATCAGATCGCGCCCGGCCGGCGTATTTGTCGCCTTGAAGTCGGTCAGCTTGCTGTCGAACAGACAGAAGCCGTCGTGGTGCTTTGTCGTTAACACTGCATACTTCTGTCCTGCCGCCTTGGCGGCGCGCGCCCAAGCCCGAGGATCGTACCGGGTCGCGTCGAATTCGTCGAAGAAAACCTTGTACTGCTCGAAGCTCATTTTTTCGTTGCCCCGAACCCATTCTCCCCGCGCCGGAATTGAGTACAGCCCCCAGTGGATAAACATGCCGAACCGACTGCGCAGAAACTCTCTCGTTCTTTCTTCTCTTGTACTCATTAGCGGACAACCTCCTACATTTTCCTCTCGAGATAGAGGGAGGGCAGTCCCATAAGCAAAGTTGCCAGAGATAATCGATAAATAAAGCAAGGGGTATGTGTCTCCCGGAGACTGCCTCATACGCTCCTGAAATGACCTTATCACGGGTTTGCCTGTTCAAATTTCAGGAGTGTATAGCATCGGAGGGAGATACATACCCCTTGCGCCTTTAACATCGATTATCTTTCACAGCAACTTGATTGGCTTAGGGGACAGCGCCCTCCCAACCGACTTATTTCTTAATCTGAGCGTCGTACGCTTCTTGATAGATTGTGATCAGTCGCTTCAGGTTCATGCTGTCGAGCGTCTTGAGATAAGTGTCCCATTCCTTCTCGACGTCTGCATCGCCGGTGACGAAGCGAGCGAGCATTTCCTCTACGTAGTCGTTGACGGTTTTCGAGAGATCGGCGATTTCGGTCGCTTGCTCGTTCGTCATGAACAGAGGAGGAACGGTTGCGTAAGTGCTCGATTTGTAAGGCTCATAATTGTTTTTCGTCTCGTTGTAGAGAATGACTTCGAGATCGTCGTTGCCCTTGCTGACCGCGCTCAGACGGAATTCGTTGGAGCGAAGAGCCGGGCCGGTCTGCGCCCAGTTGACGTTCTGAACTTCGCCGAACGATTTCAGCTCGGACCATTTGGCCGGCTCGCCGTTAATGCCGATCTCGCCATCCGTCGCGTTGCGCCATTCCTGATCCGGACGTCCGTAGTTGCTGCGCAGCGTGTGCTCGTATTCGTACAGGCCGTCGGCCCAGCGAAGCGCGACTTCCGGATTTTTGGCCTTGTTCGTGATCAGGAAGGAGCCGGTCGTCAAGCTCGTTGCGTCCGTAGGAGCATATTGCGCGCCGTTCGGACCTTTCAGCACGGGAACCGTCTTGTACTCGTTCCAACGTCCGCTCTCGCCGAGAAGCTGCGTGAATACGCCTTGGTGTCCGCCAGTAGAAGCGCCGAGCAGCGGAACGTCCGGATTTTCTCCGACCTGGATCAACTGGTTGTCGTCCTGAGTGAACGATTCCGGCGTAATCAGCCCTTCCGAATACAGCTTGTTCAGGTACTTCAAGCCTTCCTTCCATTCCGGCTTCGTGTACGAGACGTCGAGCTTGCCGTCTTGAACGAACAACCGCTTCGTCGTGCCGTATACCGGGTTATAGACGAATGAGTTCATCAGGAACGCGTCGATGGACGATCTCCACGATTTCGGAGAGATGGACAGCGCGACTTCGTCCGCCTTGCCGTTGCCGTTAGGGTCCTGCGTTTTGAACGCTTTAAGCACGTTGTACAGGTCTTCGGTCGTCTTAGGCATTTCCAAGCCGAGCTTGTCGAGCCAAGGCTGATAAATCCACATTTTCTGGCTCATCGAGCAGTGGTAGCATTCGTTGATTTCCGGCAGAGAGTAGATATTGCCGCCCGGTGCGGTAATCGCTTCCTTAATGTCGGGACGGTCGGCGAACAGCTTCTTCGTCTGCGTGCCTTGGCTCTCGATCAGGTCGTTCAGAGGCAGAAATACGCCCTGCGTGCCGTAGATCATTTCCTGCGCCGGGGAGACGTTCATGCCGAAGATGACGTCCGGATAGTCTTCGCTGGCGAGCACGAGGTTCAGCTTCTCCTGCATGCTTTGCTCCGGAACGACTTCCCATTCGATATGAACGTTCGTTTTCTCTTCATACCATTTGGTAAATTCGTTGGTTGCAAAATCCTCGACGAGCGGGTTGCCGCGCACCATAACTTTAAGCGTTACTTTTTCTTTTGTAATCGGATATGTGCCAGGCTCGGTCAGCAGACTGCCTTCCGCGCTTGCGCTCCCTGCCGGTGCAGAGGAAGAAGAGGAGGCCTGGCCTCCTTCGTTTTTGGAGCTGGAGCAAGCGGCCAACACCGTAGACAATAGCAGTACAGTCGCGATCATGCTAAACAAGGATTTCTTCATCATAATAGGATAGACCCTCCCGAGTGATTGCGATTTAATTTAGCCCTTTATCGAACCGATCATGACGCCTTTTACAAAAAACTTCTGAACAAACGGATAGACGAGCATGAGCGGGACGGACGAGATGACGATAAGCGAGTATTTGAGCAGCTCGCGCAAGCCTTGGCGGGCCGCCGCCGATTTCACGTCTCCCAGCATGTCGATCCGGACTTCGTTTTGTACGAGAATATCTCTAAGAATGAGTTGAAGCGGATACAATTGCGGGTTTTTCAAGTAGATCATGGCGTTAAAATATTGATTCCAATGGCCGACAGCGTAGAATAGCGCGATGACGGCGATAATCGGTCCCGACAGCGGGACGACGATCTTCAGCAGGAAACGGAAATCGTTGCAGCCGTCGATCTGGGACGCTTCAAGCAGCTCGCCCGGAATCGTCGTCTGGAAGTAGGTTCTCATAATGATGACATTCCATACAGACAGAGCGGTCGGGATGAGCATCGCCCAGACGGTATCGATCATGCTCAGATCTTTAACGACGAAGTAGGTTGGAATCAGCCCGCCGTTAAACATCATCGTGAACACGAACAGCAGCATGAACTTGTTCCGTCCCCGGAAGTCCTTACGGGACAGCGGGTAGGCGGCGAGCACCGTCATAACGACGTTAACGAATGTTCCCGCGAGCGTATAGAAGAACGTGTTCTGGAAGCCGGTCAGAATATTTTTGTTTTTGAACACGGCTTTATAGCCTTCAAGAGACGGTTCCACCGGCCATAACCATACTTTGCCCGACAGGACGGCGTAGCTGGAGCTGAAGGAAGCGCTTACGACGTAGACCAAAGGATACAGCACAACGATAAGCACGATCGTCAGCAGAATGTAGTTCGCGACATTAAAGGCACGGTCTCCGCCCGATTCCCGGATCGCGGCTCGATCGGAGGCTTTCATTCCTCTTACCATAGGCTTTCTTGCCCCACTTTCTTGGCCGTTTGATTCACGACGATGAGCAGCACGAAGCCGATCACGGCTTTGAACAGGCCGATAGCGGTGGCATACGAGAAGTTAAGCGCTTGCGAAACGAGGCCGATTTTGTACACGTACGTATCGATAACCTCTGAGGCCCGCAAATTCAACGCGTTTTGCATCAGCAAAATTTTCTCGAAGCCGGTCTCCATAATCTGACCCGTGTTCAAGATAAGCAGAATGACGGCAATCGGCATAATGCCCGGCAGGTCGATATGGCGCATGCGCTGGATTTTGCTCGCGCCGTCCATGACGGCCGCCTCGTGAAGCGAAGGATCGATTCCGGCCAATGCCGCCAAATAGATAATGCAGGCGAAGCCGACGTTCTGCCAGACGTGGGACCAAACATAGATCGATTGAAACATGCCCGCTTGCCCCATGAAATTGATCGGATCAACGCCGAACCAGCCCAGGAGCGAGTTGACAATGCCGGTCCGAGGGTCGAGAAACTGGAATAGCAAACCGACCACGACAACCAATGAGATGAAATAAGGCGCGTAGGTAACCATTTGTACGGTTTTTTTGAACCGCTCGTTTTTGACGTAATTCAATCCCAACGCCAACAGAATCGGAAAAGGAAAGCTGGCAATGAGAGTGTAGACGCTGATGGACAGCGTATTTCTGAGCAATCTCCAAAATTCGTAGGAATTAAAGAAACGCTCGAAATGGTCGAAGCCGACCCATGGACTTCCGAACATGCCTTTGGTGACAGTGAATTGCTTAAACGCGATAACGTTTCCAAACATCGGTACGTATTTGAATACGATGATGTAAAGAAGCGGTAGAGCGAACAGCGCATACAGTTGCCAGCCTTTCCTTACATCGGTCAATGTTTTCAGTTGCCATCCCCCTCGGCTTAAGACTTGGTGTTGCCGGCCGGTGATTCGAAGTATAGAGGGGGGAGGGGCTAACCGTAAAGCTGACAAAATCAAGGATTATGCACGAATTTAGATTGGCTTGTAAGCGCTTTTATTCCGTATTCATAGACTATTCAATTGTTTAGAATCAGCCGCGGGAATTACGGCGGAACTCCGTGGCGCTAAGGCCGTTGGACCTTTTGAAGGCGCGGCTGAACGAGTTGAGGGAGTAGTAACCGACCCAGGCGGAGATTTCGCTGACGGGCATGTCGCTCTCGACCAGCATTCGCTTGGCATGGCCCATGCGCACGTTCTCCAAGTAGTCGGAGAAATTCACGCCGGTCTGTTCTTTGAAAAAGTAAGAAATGTACGCTTCCGATGTGTTGAAGCGATCGGCCAAGGTAGTTAGGCTCAAGTCGGTCTGCATATAGTGTTCGTCGAGATAGCGGATCAAGTCGACTTTAAGCTGATTGTTATGGCTCTTCTTCCGGTCGTGCTGGCCGCGGCAGAGATGCAGGAAGGCGTCCGACAACTGGCCGAACGCCAGCTTAGCCGCACGTCCGGCTTCCGGGGCGAGCAGCGCCGTATGAATCATCTCGTGCTGTCGATCCGCCTCCGTTCCGGCCTGCTCGAGGCACTTCAGGAGCGTGCCGGTCATTTCATTCACGAGAATTTTGCCGATGGCGGCCGGCAAATTCGGCTGATCGAGATTGTTCTCGCGAATTTGGCCGAGCAGCGCCTCGGTTTCCGATACGCTGCCCGATTTGACGAGATTAATGAGCCGTTGCTCCACGTCCGGCGGGTAATAGTAAGCCGGCAGCGTAGTCGGGCTGATCTCGTCGTCCTGCGCGACGATCGTGCGCTCCTCGGACCAGCTGGCTCGCTGCAGCAGCAGACGGGCTTCCTCGTATGAGCGGCTGATCTCGGTCATCTCCAGGTAACAACCGCCGACTGCCGCGTAGGTTTGCACGTTTAAAGCGGCGGCTATGCGGTTTTGGAGCTCCTTGAGCATGCGCCGGATTTCATCGAGAAAAGCTTCAGGGGAATCCGAGTCGTCGTTGAACAACAGGCCGATCTGGTTTTCGCCGAGATCGTGAGTCGAGATCGTTCGGCCGAAGCTTTTGACGATAATATCCCGAATGGCGATCTTGCGAAAGTCCAGCTCGGTGAGCATCGCTTCGTTATACGTGCCGTCATAGCCGGAGATGACGAGAATGCCGACGGAGAAGCGGCCGCCCTCCCAGGCTTGCCGGGAATGCTCCATGGCGACGGCGATGTCTTTGTTGGACAAGTAGTGGCCCCGAAGCAGCCGATCGTAAAAGCCGCTGCGAATGAGCGGAACCTGCTGTTCCATCTTCTCGGACAGAAAATCGTTGCTGTGGACCAGGCTGACGACGGAGGTACGGATCTGATCCCAGGCGTTGCGCTGAGAGGCAGCTTCTCCGCCGCCGAAGCGCTGGCTGGGCAGAACGCGCAGCAGCATCCAGAGCGGTCGACTGTTGCGGTAAGAGAACAGCAGGGCGGCCAGCAGGCCGAAGCCGAGACCGAGCAGAATAATCGTCAGGATCAATTCTTTAAAATAGTGCACTTGCTGAAGCACATAGGATTCGGGCTGCGCCGATACGTACGTCCAGCCGTTGTAGCGGGACGTCGTCTTCGTGACCAGCATGCTGCTGCCCTCGATATTCAACTGGGAGAAGCCGTCTGGCAGATCCTTCACCCCGCCGATGTCGGCGTCCGAGCCGATGCGACTGATAATGTCCCCTTTGGCGTCGGCGATAAAGGCGAAGCCTCCGTTGCTCGAATCCAGCTTGTGGAGCAGGCTGCGGATTTGATTGTCGTCGATCAGCATCAGAACGACGCCGGGCCGGTCCCGGGTTCCGAACGACTGCATATAGGAGACGACGGAATGGAGCTTGCCCCGATAAACGGCGGGCTGGCCGGGCAGGAACGTTTTGCGGCCCGCGGATTCCGTGAGTCCGTCCGCCCATTCCTCATAGGTTTGCTCGGCGTATCGGAATTCCAGATCGTAAAATTGCCGCAGCGAATGGGAGCTGTCCGGAGAGACGACGGCTCCGCTGCGTGGATACGCGACGTAGTAATCCAAAATGAAATGATTAAACAAGGGATAGTCGAACAGAGCGGTACGGAGCTCCAGGATGCGAACCGGATTCGTGCCGTAGAACGGCTTGTCGACGTAGAGAAAGCTCAGCACCTTGGGGGAGCTGGACACCTGCTCGGCGATCGTCTCCAGCTCCTCGAACCGGCGATCCATAATTTCCTTTGTCTGCTGCATGACCGTATAAGCCGTTTCTTTGGAGTTATTTTCCACTAAAGTTGACGTTCTGTCGTAGGCGTATAGGGCAACGGCCAGAAATCCGACCAGCAGAATGCCGTAAGGAGCGAAGAAATGAATCCACACCTTCATGCTACCGCGCTGTTTCTCTGTATTCATGAATGAACTCCCCCTGATATTTGCGTCTCTCTCTGATCTGTCTTTGGGTGAAAGGGCTTTCTAAATGATAACAAATAACATGCGTCAGCGGTATTCGCGAGCGGCTGTATTTTTTTCCTGGGGGAGCGGAAATGGAAGGTTACGGTTAATGGAAAGACGATTGGACATAGTAAAAGGAAATGTGAACCAAGTGCTGGGAGGAGATGTTCTTGAGCGACAACGCAAGCGATGATCGACAGTCCTCATCCGCCGTCATTTCTCGGGATATGCAGGAAAATATCGGCTACATCCGCCGGCTGCTCGGCGATCCGTCCGATCTGCTGACTCGCATCGTGACGATCGGCGGGGGCAAGAGGAGCTGCGCTCTCGTCTTTCTCTCCGGCTTGTCCGACAAGGCGGTGATCGACGATCAAATCATTCGGCAAGTTTTGAAGGCGGGACGTTACGGGGAAGAGGCTCCGGAATTGGACGTATCCGAAGTGATCGGCGGGCTTCGGAACGAGACGATGTCGGTATCCCAAGTGATAGAGGCCGCGCTGTGGAGCGATATCGTCCAAGCGGTCCTTTACGGGGATACCGTTATGTTTCTAGAAGGCGCGGACGACGCCCTGATCATCGGCACTCAGAACTGGAAGGAACGGAGCGTCGAAGAGCCGCCTACGGAAGCTCTGGTCAGGGGTCCGCGGGAAGGCTTTACTGAGAAGGTGGAAACCAACGTCGGCCTGATTCGCCGCGGCATTCGCGATATCAATCTGCGTTTCGTCTCTTACACGATTGGAAGACGCTCGCGCAAAACGCTTATTTTGACCTATATTCAGGGGATTATTCATCCCAGCATCGTAGAGGAAGCGCAAAGAAGGCTGGAGTCGATCGATATCGACGACGCGCCCGAATCGGGTTTTGTCGAGCAGTGGATTGAGGACAGCTTCCTGTCGCCGTTCCCGCAGCTGCTCCATACGGAGCGGCCGGACAAGGTCAGGGCGGCTCTGCTGCAGGGCAAAGCGGCGATTATGCTGGAAGGGACGCCGTTCGCTCTCATACTGCCGACGACCTTCGTGGCGCTTATCCAATCTCCGGAGGATTATTACGAGCGCTGGCTGATCGGATCGCTGATTCGGCTTTTACGTTATGTTGCGGTATTTATCGCGCTTTTCTTCCCGGCTATTTATATTGCTCTCGTATCGTTCCATCAAGGGATGATCCCATTTAAGCTGGCGTTCTCGATTGCTGCGGCGCGGGAAGGCGTGCCTTTCCCGGCAGTCATCGAGGCGCTGTTGATGGAGGGGACGCTGGAGCTTCTGCGGGAGGCCGGCGTACGTCTGCCGAAGCCCATCGGTCAGACGATCGGCATCGTAGGCGGCCTCGTTATCGGAGAAGCGGCCGTTCAGGCCGGGGTTGTCAGTCCGATCATGGTGATCGTTGTCGCCGTCACGGCCATCTCCTCGTTCGCTATTCCGTCCTATAGCGCCGGAATTGCTTTTCGCATGCTGAGATTCGCGACGATGCTGGCTGCCGCCGTTCTGGGGCTGTTCGGCATCATTCTGGCTTTTATCGTGATCAGTATCCATCTCGTCAGGCTGAGAAGCTTCGGAATGCCTTATTCCTCGCCGTTCGCGCCGATATTCCTTAACGATTGGAGGGATCTGGTCGTCCGCTTCCCGGTGACTTTTTTAACGAAGAGACCCGAATTTATGCAGACCAAAAATATTAACCGGGCAAACAAGAGAGGAAAGAGGATATGAAATCATTCGAATACGGAGACCGGGAGATCGGGACGGCCGAGGTGACGTACGGAGTCAGCAACATGGTGATCGGCTTCGGCGTCCTGACGCTTCCGCGCTCGTTGGCCGAAATGACGGAATCCTCGGACGGTTGGATATCGCTCGTGCTTGGAGGGGCCGTGGCATTGGCATTTGGTTGGGTGATCGCTTCCCTGTGCATGCGGTTCCCGAAGATGGGGCTTAAAGATATGACGAAGGCGGTGACGAATCGAGCGACGGCTAACGTTGTCGTCGTGATGTTCGCCTGCTATACGTTTCTGTTCGTCGGCTACGAGACGAGGGGACTGGCTAACATCTCCAAGCAGTATCTGTTCGATCGGACGCCGGAGGAAGCGATCTGCCTGTTTTTTCTGTTCGTGCTGGCTTACGGGGTGGCGGGGCCGAGCTCGGCCTTGCTCCGTCTGAACCTGATTTTCTTGCCTCTTGTGTTATTGATCGTGCTCGGCGTCCTGGCGATGAATATTCCGTTTTTCAACATTCACAATCTTAAGCCTTTGTTCGTCACCGATTGGAAGGACCTTCTGAATGGAGGGAGAGGCACGGTGTTTTCCTTCCTGGGCTTCGAAATCTTTTTATTCTATAACGCATTGATCAACCGGCCGAAAACGATTAAAAAGGCGGTTCTCGGCGGCTTGACGGTTCCGCTCCTGACCTATCTGATCGTGTTCGTATTCGTGATCGGAATTTTCGGCTCCGAGGTGACGAAGAATACGCTGTATCCGACGGCCGAACTGGCGAAGCAGGTCGAAATTCCGGGAGGGTTCTTCGAGAGGTTCGAGTCCATCTTCTTTACGTTATGGGTCGTCACGCTGTTTAATACAGCGGCTATGGCCTTCGATGTGACGATTGTCGCCCTGAAGACCGTATTTCCCAAGCCGGAAAGAATGACGTATATCATCGCGCTGTGTCCGTTAATTTATCTTGTCGCTATGCAGCCCCAAGGCATAACGGAAATCGATGTGTTCGGGAAGTGGATCAGCTACGCCGGAATCGCGATCGGCTGGGTGCTCCCGGCGCTGTTGCTCGGGGCGGCGAAGCTGCGGAGGGTTGAAGGAAATGAGCGTGTTTCTTAGAAACGCATTGGCGTTGACGCTGCTGGCCCTGCTCGCCGGATGCTGGGATCGGGTGGAGATCGAAGACCGGGGCTTCGTGGTCGGCTCCGCGATCGACGAAGGGGAGAACGGCGCATACGAGCTGACGTTTCAATTCGTCGTTCCCAGCGCCATGCAGGGCAAGTCGGCGGGCGGGGGGCATCCGTCGGCTAAAGCTTTTCAGAATGTCACGGCCTCTGGAATGACGCTTTTTAAAGCTGCTCGCAAAATGTCCAACGAAACGAGCCGGCCTCCCTATCTGGAGCATAACAAAATTATTATCGTATCGGAAACGCTGGCTCGCTCCGGAAAGATTCAGGAGGTACTAGACCTGTTTGTCCGCGACCCGGAGATGAGGAGGGCGGCGAAGGTAATGATCTCGTCCGGCCAAGCGAAGAAGCTGCTGGAGATCAAACCGCCCATCGAGACGCTTCCCGTGCAATATATCAATTCAACCTCGGAAAATCCGGACAAAAGCGAGTCGATCGTACCCCCGGCTACAATGGGGCTCGTTCACCGTTTTCTGCTGGAGGATCATGGATTTGCCATTCCCGAAATTTCTCAACGAGACGATAAGGTGTCGCTGAGCGGCGCGGCCGTGTTCGGCAGCGACAAGAAGATGAAGGGATTTCTGGACGGCGAGGAAACCTCGGCCAAAAACTACTTCAGCGGCACGATCCGGGCGGGGGCGCTCGAGATCGAAATGGGAGGCGGACTCGTGCTGTTCGAGGTCAAAAGCGCGAGCAGAAAGATAAGCGCGAAGGTGTCCGATTCCAAGGCGCCGGAGTTTACGGTTAGCGTAAAAGTGGAAGGCAATATCGGAGAGTCGTATTCGGAGGTCGATCTGCTCGATCCCCAGGTTATACGGGAGGTCGAACATCGGGTGAACGACAAAATCCAAGCGCTTATGTACGATGTGCTGAACAAACTTCAGAAGCAATATAAGGCGGATGCGATCGGCCTGAGCGATTATTTGAACGAAAATCACTATCGCGCATGGCAAAAGATTAAGAACGACTGGGAAGGCGGAGAGCAGTTGTTCTCAAAGTGCCGCGTCCTTGTAAAGGTGAATACGAAAATGAGAATTATCGGCGCAATCGATCGGGTGCGGCCGAAGGGGGAATAGCGATGTATGCATTGATCAAGATGTTGTCCGACCGGGTGCCTACGGCGTCGGTGCTGGTCAATGCGGCGCTATCGGCCATTGTCCCTTGGATCGTGTATACAATTAACAGGGCGCTCCATCGGTACGGAGACCCTGCCTGGAAGCGCGGGGAGCAAACCGGTGAAAAGCGTAATGAACAGGGAACGGAATAGGAAGGGAGAATCTACGGCGAACAATTTGAGAGAACGTTTGCTCAATTTTTCCTTGGAAAGACGCAGAAAGTCGGCGTATGGTGGAAATTGGATAATAATTATTTTCGATTTGGGCCTTGAAAAGGGCGTTTTTTTAATGTAATATGTCGTTTGTAAACGCAATCATCATTAAGGACTATAAAAAGGGGTCAAAAAACCACAGTCGGCATGCCGATATTTTTTTGACAAAGTTGCGAGAACGTTCTCGCAAATGTTGGGGGATGAATAAAATTGACCGTGCAATTGAAGGACATTGCCAAGCGTCTCAACATTTCGATCTCGACCGTATCCAGAGTCATTAACGGAACGGGCAGAGTAAACAAGGACACCAAAGAGCTGATTCTCAAGACGATCAAAGAAATGGGCTACCAGCCGAATGAGGTCGCGCGCAGCTTGAAGCGCAAGAGCGCCAATACGATCGGCGTTATCGTGCCGGACATCTCCAATAGCTTCTATGCAAGCGTCATCAAAGGCGTGGAGAAGGTGGCGAGAGAGAACGAGCACTCCGTCATCGTCTGCAACAGCGACGAGGACATCCAGAAGGAGGAGGAGTACGTTCAGCTCTTGCTGCAGAAGCAGGTGACGGGACTCGTCATTGCTACTGTAGGGGGAGATCCGCAGCTGTTCGAGCAATACAAGCGATCCGGCATTCCGTTTGTTTTCTTCGATAACCTGCCGAATACGCAGGAGAATTTCGACGTCGTGACGATCGACAACTTGAAGGCCGGCTATGAGCTGGCGAAGCATCTTGTCGAGCAAGGGCACGAGAAGCTGGCGATTCTGACCGGCCCGCAGCACCAGTCCTCGGCGGCCGAGCGTCTGCAGGGGTTCCGGAAATGCTTGGAGGAGAACGGGCTGTCGGTTCGGGACGAATGGATCGGCGTAGGAGAATTCCGCAAGGAGAGCGGCTACAAAATCATGAGCGAATGGTTGAAGCAGGATGAGCTGCCGACGGCGATTTTCGCCGCGAACGATTTTCTGCTCTACGGTGCGATCAAAGCGATTTTGGAGAAGGGGCTGGGCGTTCCTCACGATATTGCGGCCGTATGCTTCGACGCCAACGACGAGACGGGCTTGATCCGGCCGCAGATTACTTCGGTCGTTCAGCCAGCGGATATGATCGGCTCGATCGCGGGAGAGATCATTATGAGGAAAGAGAAAAACAAAAACATGCCGGTGTTCGAGAAGATCGTGCTCGAGCCCAAGCTGATCATCAATGAGTCAAGCCAAAAACGTATCGGGGGATGACGACATGAACGACAACAAGGGGAAAAGGCAATGGGTATTTCCCGATTGCGAGCTGCCGCCGCCCGGCGAGCATCCGCTGGAAGGCCACGAATCGATCATCGTGTTAAACATGAACGACGACAAGGCGACCGTGAGGTTTACCTTGTACTTCTCCGACCAGGAGCCTGTGGAAGGGCTTGAGGCAGAGATTGAAGGCCAGCGGGTGCGCTGCTTCCGGCTGGATCATCCGGAGGATCTCGGCGGGTACGTCGTGCCGAAGGAGACACAGTATGCGGTCAAGCTGGTGAGCGACGTCCCTGTCGTGGTCCAGTACGGAAGACTGGATACCCGTCAGACGAATATGGCGTTTTACACCACGATGGGGCTAAGCGTCTGATCCTGCGAATGCCCGCTATGTTTTTGCTTTCGAATCGGCATTAGGGGCCTGCGGGTTTATCCGCGGTCTGCAACAACATATATAAGGAGGCAATAAGTATGACAAAGGGTTGGGTTAAGTCATTCTCCGCAGTATTGGCGCTTACGCTTGTGTTGGTTGGCTGTTCGAATTCCGGCAAGAACAACAATGGGACGGGAGGGGCGGCGAGCGGCAGTCCTTTGGCAGCGGGCGATCAGACGGTTATCGGCGGCGCGATCATGAATCTCGGCTGGCCTTGGTATCAGGGCGCGATCGACGGAATGAACAATTACGCCGCGAAGTCGGGCAAAAACTTAAAGCTGCAATTCGAAGACGGCAAGTTCGACATCAATACGCAGATCACTCAATTGGAAAATATGGCGCAGCTAGGGGCCAAAGGCATCGTCGTATTCCCGGTCGACGGCAAAGCGATCATTCCGACGATGGTCAAGCTGCATGAGCAGGGCGTGAAAATCGTCGTAGGCGACTACCCGCAATCGCCGGATAACCCGGAAGATGCAGTATGGGAAACGTTCGTCGGACACGACTTCAAGGAGATGGGCAAAGCCGCGGGCGAGGTTGCGGTTAATTATTTGAAAACTCTGAATAAAGAAGATCCGACCGTCGTCTATTTATCCGTTCCGGCCTCCGGCCAAGCGTCCGTCGATCGCTTCGAAGGGTTTTCCAGTGTGATCAAGGAAGCGTTCCCAAATGCAAAGGTCATCGAAGAGGGAGACCCTAAAGGAGATCGCAACTCGGCGCAGACGCTGTTCGAGAACGTGCTTCAACGGAACAAATCGGTCGACGTTGTCAGCGGTCACAACGATGCGCTCGTTCTCGGCGCTTACAATGCGGCCGTCAGCACGAACCGCGACAAGGAAGTGAAGTTTATCGGATTGGCCGGCGACAAGGAAGTGCTGCAGTATATCCAGGACGGCAATCCGGCGTGGATCGGCGAAGTGCTTCAGGATCCGGTCGTATTGGGAGAGGTTGCGCTTGAAGCGCTGCTAGCCTCGCTCGACGGCAAGGATCTTGGCGAGACGACGCCGCTGCCGAAGCCCGAGACGATTACACCGGACAACATTAACGATTACGACTGGAAAAGTTGGTCCTGGCTGGGCAATTAAGCGACGCGGGAGGGGGCGGCGCATGCGGCCCCTTCCCTTGACCGGAAACCACGAGATGAAGAGGAGGAAACAGCGATGTGCGCAATGCTGCTGCCGGAGCCGAAAAAGGCGGTTTTCGGAGAAGGAACGACCGGCCGGTTTGTCGGCTTGAATCTCATCACGACGAAAATCGCGTCGCCAAGCTTCGATGCGAAGGAAATCGCGGAGATGAAGCTGTGGAATTATCAAGACCTTGCGGTGCGGGTCAATGAAGCCGATTCGCTTCTTATCGATATCGAGCTGAGCGACGCGCTTCCCGCAGCCGACGGGCAGATCGATCGGCCGGAGCTGTACGAAAAGCAAGGCTTTAGCCTGCGCGTCGGATCAAGCGGCGTCGAGATCGCTTTTGCCCATCGGGACGGCTATGTGAACGTGTTGTCCACGCTGAAGCAGCTGTTGGCCAAGCACGACGAGGGAGGCTACACGCTGCAGGAGGCCGACATTCTCGACTGGCCGTCCATCGAGAGGCGGTCCGTTTCCAACACGTTTGCCTGGTATGCCGGCTACGGCCGAATCGGCTTCGATATGCAGCTATGGGGCTACGACGAATGGATCGAGTACTTGAACATTTGCTCCGACCTCAAAATCAATCAATTTAATATGTGCATGTACGGCTACTGGCCTTTCCAGTTCGACGAATATCCGGAAACGATGCTCCAAGGCTACAAAATGAAAGTATGGAACGAAGAAAGCCGCAATTGGATCGAGATCGCTTATACGCACCCGAACATTTCCGACGAGTTTCTATCGCGTCTGTTCGCTTACGGCCACAAGCTCGGCATCGATTTCTTCGCTTATATCGGCCTGAACAGCTACAACGGCGGGTATCCGAGCATCTACAAAGACAAGCGCATGGTATTGCCCAAAGACGGAAAATTCGTAAACGATTTCGATACATTGTGTCTGAGCAGGCCGGAAAATATCGCTTATCTGAAAGCGGCCGTCCGGCGCGTCGTCCAGCTTGGCTTCGACGGCATCGACTTCGAGGAGAGCGAAGAGTCCTACTGGTTCTGCAATTGCGATGCCTGCGCGGAGACGTTTATGAAGAACCGGACTCCTGCGGAGGCGAAGCATAAGGCCAACTTCTGGCTGCTGAACACGCTCTACACGGAGATCAAGGACGAGAATCCGGACTGCGTTGTCGGCGTGCGCGCTTGGCGCGAGCCACCGCTTGAGAAGGATCTGGCGTATTTGGAGGACTGCAAGCGCAGCATCCCGGAGGACATCGTTCTATTCTGGGCGCCGGGGCTGTACGTCTCGGACGACGAGTTCCCGAAATGGGTCGACGTATTCGGCAAGGAACGGATCTGGGCCCGGGATACGGAGGCGAACGCGGTCGCATCGACGATGGGACGGCTGATGCGCATTTTCAAGACCAACGTGATCCGCGCCGACGAGGAGACGAATCACCAGTATATCGAGAAAGACATCGATATGCATATCGATTCCGTCAAACACGGCGTCAAGGGCATTAACGGCTACATGTTCGAATGGTACGGCTACTTCCTGAACCTGTATTCTCATGCCTATTACGGATGGGGCTCGACAAAGGATCACGAAACGTTCTACCGCTATTCCGTGGAGGCGGTGTTCGGCGCAGAGCTGGCCAACGATATTTTGTACGTACTGCGCAGAATGTTGACGATTCACGAGAGCCAGTTCAATATTTTCCCAACGGAGTTCCCTTTCCTGCGCAACAAGGTGAAGGCTGAGGATATCCCGGTCATTCAGGAAGCGATTAAAGAGTGGCCGGAGCTCGGGGCGAGAATCCGGCGGATCAAGGAAGCGATTCGCGGCGACGAGCGGCTTAAGGTGTACGTCAAGCACTTCGACAAGATCGAAAATTCGCACGAACGCAATCGCGTCATCTACGATCTGGCGCTGGCTTCGATCTCCTACGATCTTGCGGTAACCCCCGAGGATAAGCGGACCTTCCTGCGGGAGATGGATCGGCTGAACGAGCTGGATTTCGATCTGGTGAAAAGAATGTACTTCGACGTCAATCCGGTCGACGAGACGGGGATGCCTTCGTGCATGTACCCGTACCATGAGCTGAAGAGAGTCATCCATAACGAGCTGGACCCGGACAACCGGAACGACAGACAAATTTTCCTGGGCGTCGAGGCGTTTGGCTGGCTGTGGCTATAGGAAGGGGAGCAAACGTATGAAAGACGGCATTCACGTAGTTTTCGGCTTCGATATGGAGACGGACGTCGGCAGCTTCACGCCGTATTACGACGGGGTGAAGAACGCAACCGGACCGCTCGTCGAGCTGTTCGACAAGAAAGGCATTAAAGGAACCTTCTATTATACGGGGGATGCGGCGCGCCGCAATCCCCAAAGCGTTGAACTCGTCAAGCTGAGCGGCAACGAGGTTGGCTGCCACTCGCTGTTCCACGAGACGGTCGGCGACGAGCTGTTCCCGATCCCGGGCGTCGTGCCGCTGCTGCCGGAGGAGGTGCCGCTGCGCATCGAGAAAGCGACGGAATGGGTGCAGCAAGTGCTTGGGCATCAGCCGGTTTCGTTCCGCGCGCCTCGGCTGTGGGGTTCGACGGCGCTGCTGAACTCGCTGGAGAGGCTGAACTACGTGTCGGACGCGTCCTATCCGATGTATTTCTACCGGGAGCGTTTTGTGCCTTACCATCCGAGCAGGAGCGACTGGACGAAGGAAGGCGATATGAACATCGTCGAGATTCCGAATTTCGCCGACATGGTGATGAAGAGCAACGATCCGGGGTTGGAGCGGGACCGCGACCAGTGGCCGCTGTTCCGGACGCAGAGCGCGGACGAACTGATGAAGCGCATCGACGGATTCGTGAAGTTTCTGCGGGAGCGCAACCTGCCCGTCGTCCTCTGCTTCTACTTTCATCCGTGGGAGTTCATTCCGATCCAGGAGAGCTACCACTATGGCGAAGCGACGGTGACGCCGGACCGGTTCCTGACGCTTGGCTGCGGCGAGAAGGCAATGAGCGAGTTCTCGATTTTGATCGATAGATTAAAGGATATGGGCTCGACGTTCCATCGCGCGGACGATTTCGCCGCCCTGTGGAGCCGTGCCGGGAAGGCGGGGGTTTAATGGGCGGACCGGCGGAACAACCGATTATTGAGCTGCGCGACGTCTCCAAATCGTTTCCCGGCGTTCGCGCTCTGGATCACGTCTCGTTCAGCCTGCGTCCCGGCGAATGCCGCGCGCTTGTCGGGGAGAACGGCGCGGGCAAGTCGACTTTGGCGAAAATCATCATCGGCCATTACACGCCCTCCGAGGGGGCTGTATACGTGGGCGGGACGAACGTCACCGAGAAGAGCGGCTACAACGTCCGCAGCTCTCAGGCGATGGGAATCGCCGTCGTCCATCAGGAGCTGCAGCTCATTCCCGAGATGAACGGGCTGGAAAATCTGTTCATTGGCAGCTACGCGAAGAGGTTCGGGCTGGTCGACCGTAAGGCGATGATGCGCAAAGCCGCCGAGATTATGGATTTTCTCGGGTCGAGCGTTGATCTGACGGTGCCGATCAAGGAGCTGCGCATGGCGGAGAAGCAGATCATTCAGCTCGCCAAGGCGGTATCCATGCAGGCGAAAATGATCATTATGGACGAGTTGACGGCCGTGCTGCAGGAGAAGGAGATCGAAAATATTTACCGCATCATCCGCGTGCTGAAGCAGCGGGGCATGGGCATCATCTATATCTCGCATCGGCTGGATGAGATTTTCGAGGTATGCGACACCTATACGGTGCTGTGCGACGGTCGGATGATTCATTCCGGCGAGGTGGCGGACGTGGATAAGGACCGGCTGATCGAGATGATTATCGGCCGGGAGATGACGCAGATATTTCCGCCTCTTAACGATAAGTTCGGAGCGCCGGTGCTGGAGCTGAAAGGGTTTAGCGCGGGCAAGGCTTTCCGCAACATCGACTTGACGGTGCGGGCCGGCGAGGTCGTCGGCATCGCCGGACTGGTCGGCGCGGGCAAGACGGAGCTGCTGAACGCGATTTTCGGCAATTACAGGACGACGGGCGGAGAAATGTATTGGAAGGGCGAGAAGGTGAATTTCCGCAAGCCGTCCGCCGCCATCCGCAAGGGAATCGGCCTTGTGCCCGACGAGCGCAAGCAGCTCGGGCTCGTGATGAATTTCAACGTCGTGCACAATATTACGCTCCCCTCTCTCAAGCGCTTTAAGAAAGGGACGATGCAGCACAAGCAGGAGCGGGAGCAGGCGAATCAGGTCGCGCAGCTGATGCGCGTCAAGGCGACGCCCCAGCAGTCGGTCGTTAAGCTCAGCGGGGGCAACCAGCAGAAGATCGTCATCTCCAAATGGGTGCTGGCGGATTCGGAGCTGTTCCTCTTCGACGAGCCGACCCGAGGCATCGACGTAGGGGCAAAGGCGGAAATCTACAAGCTGGTCGGCGAGCTGACCGCGAAGGGCAAGTCCGTTATTATCGTGTCGCCGGAGCTGGAGGAGCTGATCGGAACGTGCCATCGCATCTACGTTATGTTCGAGGGCGAGTTCCAGACCTGCGTATCCGGCGAGCAGAAAACGCAAAGCCATATCATTAGCAAGCTGCTGGGGGTGTGACCGTGGAAGCGACAAGCAATCAGCGGAGGAGTCTCGTGCCGGGCGCGGCGTTCTCCTCCTTCTTTAAAGAGTGGGCCATTCTGTTTATCTTCGTAGGGCTGTTCGCGGCCTGCGCCATCTTCGTGGACGGATTTTTCGACGGCAACAACATTTTGAACATCGTCCGTCAAATCTCGTTTCTCGCCATTATCGCCCTGGGACAATTTTTCGTCATCCTGATCGGCGGCATCGATATGTCGGCTTCCTCGTCGATCGGCTTTACGAGCGTTCTGCTGGCCGGACTCGTGCATTGGGAGAACGTGCCGATCGCGCTGGCCATCGTCCTCGTTCTGCTGGCTTCCATCGCTGTCGGGTTCGTGAACGGCCTGATGGCGGTATACGGGAAAATTCCGGCCTTTATCGCCACTCTGGTCACGATGATCGTGCTCAAGGGCGTGAACTACTTGTACAGCAACAGCATTCCGATCTCCGGTCTTCCGGCAGGCTTCAAAAATCTCGGAGCCGGCCATATCGGGCCGATTCCGACGCCAATCGTCATTCTGGCGGTCATCGCGATCGCCTGCTACGTGTTCACGATGCATACCGCAACGGGCAGAAGCATCTATGCCGTCGGGGGCAACGAAGAAGCCAGCCGTCTGTCGGGCATCAACACGAACAAAATCAAGATGATCGCCTTCATTCTGGGCAGCTTCCTGACGGCGATCGGCGCGATTCTAATTACATCGAGAACGATGGCCGGCCAACCTACGATCGGGGAAAATATGCTGTTCGACGTCATTACGGTCGTCGTGCTTGGCGGAACGTCTCTGTCGGGCGGCCGGGGTAAAGTGGTCGGAGTCGTCATTGCGGCGCTGATCCTCGGAATTATCGATAACGCGATGGTGCTTCTGGGCATCGGATCTTACTGGCAATGGATCATTAAAGGGCTTATTCTTGCGGCCGTCGTTCTGATTGACGCCAAAACTAAAAAAGACTAAGGGAGATTATGCGCTATGACAGCAAGAGTATATATACCGGACCACGAGTACAAGGAAAGAATCCAGAGAGCGGCCAAGCTTGCGGCAGACAAAGGGCTGGATATTCTGATCGTCAACTCCAACGAAGCGGACTATGCGAACGCACGCTACTTTAGCGGCTTCTGGCCGCTGTTCGAACGCGCGGGCGTAGCGATCACGCCTGCAGGCGATGCGGCGCTTATGGTCGGACCGGAGAGCTCGGTGTATGCGCGCGACTTCGGCAAAATCGACAAGCAGTTCACGCTGATGGAGTATCGCGAATCCGCCAACCCGAG
>NZ_QRDZ01000055.1 GCF_003386235.1 Cohnella phaseoli | reverse complement strand
CCCCCCAAAGAACATATCCCGGGGTTTATGTTTGTAAAAATTTGAGTTTGTTTAACCCACCTTAACCTTAAACCCAGCTTTTTTGCCCCGGGGGCCCCCCCCACCCCCCCCCCCCCCCCCCGGGGCGATGTAGATCCGCAGGGAAGAAGATGACGTAAGTACCCGCCCGGTGAGATGCCGCTTTCAACTCCGCGCTGTGCAAGTTCCGTGCCAATGCAGGTGCGATTCTGTCATCCTCTGCGAACGTTCGTGTCTGATCATGTAACAGATCAAATCCCCGCTCGTGCCGGATGAGAGCGGGCAATCAAATAAACGAGCGCGCCCTGCTTCAAGGCCGGCGTTCCCGCGAGCCCAACGATGACACCGTCGCAAATCGCCCGATAACTCCGAATGGTTTCTCCAAAGCCGTTATAGACATTACCGATTACATCGCCTTGTCTAACGTTCTGCAGCAGTGCAACCGAAGGGATAAAGAAGCCTTCCTCCTCCGCTGTAACCGAGCCGTCGAAATCGCCACTACCGGTTAATCGGTAACGAATCTCCGGTATAACCTCCTCTTGAATCCATTGCGTCGGGTTGGCCAGCATGCTTAGATGGCGCATCAACCGCAGCGCGCCTTGACGCAGCCGCTGCTGCTCATCGTACTTGACGCGTCTCCCGCCGAAAGCTTCCGTGTACAACCACGGAATTCCGCAATCGCCTGCGTAAGACACCGTCCGGCCCGGCGACACTTGGTCATGTCCCCATAACACTTCGAATCCGAACGCTTCGGCGGCCGCCCTGGATCTCCTTCCCGTATCGTTGTCGTCATTATCATAATAGCCGACGAATTCGGGCACCTCATAGTAAGTCCCGCCGCTATGCATATCCAGCAGGAAGTCAGCTTTTGCGATCAGACCTTTGCCCAGATGCCACGCTAACCGTTCAGTTGCAGATCCTTCCCGCTTTCCCGGAAACTCCCGCGCCAGATTGCGCCCATCTTCTGGAGTCAGCCGGTCTGCCGCGCGATAGGCGTATTCATTTGCAATCGGAACCATAAGCAGCGTCCCGCGAATATCTGTAGGCGACAACATACGCCCCAGCTCAATGATCGTCTGCACACCTTCGTACTCATCCCCGTGAATGGCCGCAAGCATCAGCAGCACCGGACCGGAATCGGCCCCCTTGATCAGATGCAGCGGAATTTCCGCCGCCGAACCGTCGACCCCTTCATAAGTCAGGTAAATTTGTTCCTTAACGACCGCGGGGTAAGCTTCGAGCCGGAACCTTTCGATCTCTTCACGTTTCATCGCCATGCGTTTTAGCCCCCTCCGTTAGTTCCAATGCCGCTCTTGCTCAAATCAGCCGAATTTGCCGCATATAGCTTTCTACTTTATCCGCCTGCTGCGGATTTAGCCGCGAACTATAATCCGGGTGAAAGTCGCCTTCGAAACCGAGCAAGTTCATTGCATGCGTAAAACCGGGAAATACGCCGACTTCGACGAACAGATTGCGGAGACCGACAATGCTGTCCAAATGCCCCGCAGCACTCTCAAGGTTGCCTGCCTGCAACGCCTCATACATCCTCTCTGCAATCTGGGACGTGCAGCTGAACATGCCGTCCAACGTTCTCGTAATGCCGAATGAATAAGCAACATCGAATGTATCGAGTCCGCTATAGATCACCTCAAATTCCGGATTCACATCCCTCAAGCTGCGGCTTAATCCCCTTACCAATGCAAGATCCCCCGACTTGATGCCTCGAATGTTCGGATGGCGCATCAGCTCGATCACGGTAGCCGCTTGAATTTTGCACTGAGTGACCCCGGGCAGATCGTATAAATAGAGCGGATAGGGCGACGTGTCGGCAATTGCCCGGTAGAAAGCAATAATTTCCGTTTGTGTGCTTTGAAAATAAAACGGAACCGTCGTTACGACGCCTTCCAGTTTGATCCCTTGCAGTCTCTCGATCCGGTCTTTGACGCGTGCGACTGAATTGTCCATTACGCCCGCGTAGACCGGACATTGCCCGCGCGCCGCTTCCGCTGCGATCTGGGCCACCTTCGCATATTCGCTGTCCTTAATCATCGGCTGCATGCCCATCGATCCCATGACAAGCAGCCCTTCAGCTTTTCTCCCGATCTGATCCTCCACGTGCTTGATCAAACTTCCGGTCAGAACGCTGCCATCCCGGTCCAGCGGCGTCCCTAAGGCCGGATAATAGCCGTTACTCATATATAAGAGCCTCCTCAGATAAGTGGTTGATGGATTCAAACGATTGATTCCGGTATGGAGCCGCACATAAATTGATCCACGGCCTTCCGGATCGGTACGATGCCGTTTCTCACTACAGGCGTCAGATGCCCCGGCATTAAGCGCTCCACATGCAAATTCCCAAGCCGCATCAAAGATTGAAACAACTGATCCATCGAGAAATCGGGCGTATCGATCGCGGCAATCCGCCCCCCGACGAACACATTGTCGCTGCAAAACAGCGTTCGGATATCCGGGATGAAAAAACTGATCATATCGCAGCTATGCCCCGGCGTCTCGATCACTTCGACAGTCAGGTCCCCGATCTGCATCAGCTGGCCATGTTCGACCACACTGTCCACTTTACAGGCGTTCAAACGACAATCGGAAGGATATACGTCTGCTTCTCTGGCTTGCGCCAAGCCGATCGCCTCTTCATCTCCGCGTTCCAGGAACGATGCGGATAACCGCGATGCAACAATTCGCGCCCCCGTCAGTTCCCGCATTGCGGCCGCGCCTCCTGCATGATCCATATGCGCATGGGTGAGCAAGATGTACCGAACGGATTCAGGATCGAACCCATCGCGCCTTAGTTCCTCCATTATGTTCATCAGCCCGTACCCCGTGCCGCAATCGATGATCGCTTGTTCGCTGCCGCCATCGAGCAGATAGACGTTGCAATCCAACTCGTCTGTCGCGTTCATGCCGAGAAGGCCGCTGCCGATCCAGTAAACTTTTTCGCTAATCCGCATCAGACACTCCCCGAGCCGATGCTGACCGGCTGTCCTCGATCGCAAGAACGAAGGATCGCCGTCGTTACGCGAATGACATTCAAAGCATCTTCAGGACGAAGAATGGAAGATGGCGCAGAACCGCGTACACAATCCACAAAATGCGATAATTCCGACATCAATGGCCCTTCGAGCCGCCCGTAAATATCCCGGGAAGTGTACAAGTAAGGAACCTCATAACGTTGCTCCGCGCACAGGCTGAACGCCTCGTCCGGATGTTGTACACGCAGCACGCCCTCATCCCCCATGATCTGCATGTATTGATCCTGAGGAGCGGGCCATTGGCGCGGCGTCATCCAATTACTGTCCATCATCGCAACGGTGCCGTCTGCGAAAGTCATCATCGCACACACCATATCTTCGCCTTCCGGGGAACAAGAATTTTTGGCGTAAACTTCTATCGGCAGTTCGTCTTTGATCCATAAGATTTGGTCGATATCGTGAACGCCCAAGATCAAGACGACAGGCGACCGCTTGTAAAGTCCGAAGTATTCACGCTTGTCGCTTCGCCTGGCGTAGATGGAACGAACGCGCCCGATATCCCCTCGCGCAATGGCATTCTTCATCTGCAAATACCGTTGATCGAAGCGCATCACATGTCCAACCATAAGGAGACGCCCTCGTTCGGCTGCCGTGCCGACCATCTTTTCCGCCTCAGTCAGATCGCTTGCCAGCGGCTTCTCCACGAAAACATCGCATCCCGCTTCCAAGCCCGCCATTACGGCCTCGTAATGGTTCATCTCCGGCGTCAGCACATCGAGCGCATCGAGCGATTCGGCGCGCAGCATCTCCTGCACATCCGTATAACTGCCGCATCCCAGCTCATCTCCGAACGCTTGAGCCGTTTCGCCTCGAATATCGCAGACTGCCGCGATGATGACTTCCGGAATTTGCTTCAGACATTCGATATGCTGCTTGGCAAAACGGCCTAGCCCGACAATCCCCAACCGGATTTGCTCCATCCCGCTCCTCCTCGCTTCCTTATAGTTCATCCGTATCGATCATTGGAATGTCCGGTAATTGCTTCACCATCGCGCTCATCCGATCGACATCCTTGTAGCCGGCTCCCGATACGATACAGACCACATTGGCATTCCGGCCGATACGCCCCTCCTTGGCCGCCTGTATTGCGCCTGCCAAGGCGATGGCGCCTGCCGGTTCGCAGAAAATCCCTTCCTTGACAGCCAACTGCTCCTGCCAATGCCAAGTGTCGGCGTCGGGAAGCGCTTCGGCAAAGCCGCCGCTATGCTGCAAAGCCTGCAAAGCTTGAACGCCGTCAGGCGGATTCGGCACTTGAATACCGGAAATCATAGCGGTTGACGCTCCATCTACCGGTTTGTCCAAGCCGAGTTGCCAAGCCTTGGCGATATTAGCGCAGCCTGTCGATTGGCAGGCGACCAGCTTCGGCAGGCAGCGTATAGCCCCGTCTTCCAAGAGATCGCGATACCCCCTGTAGATGCCCGTGAGCAGCCCGCCTCCTCCTGCGGGCATAAATACCACGTCCGCATCCTCTGCACCCTCCTCCGTCAATTCGTAAGCAATCGTTTTTACAGCCTCCATCGCCTCAGGCGCGTATGCGTATGCCGTAATTAAAAGCTCCAGGTTCCGGCTTTGCGCGTTCTTCAGCACCTTGGCAAACACGCGGTTGCCGACCTCCGGATTGAAGCCAAACCCTTTAACCTTCACAATGCTCGCCCGGTGCACGATCATCGGTTCCAGCTTCGATGCGACGATATTTTCCTGTACATATACGTGATAGTTCAACCCGGCCCTGGCCGCATAGGCGGCAATCGATCCCCCCGCATTTCCCGAAGTCGTGCCGATACAGGCGGTCAAACCGCGCTCCTTCGCGAGCGATACGCCAAGCGCAGAAATACGGTCCTTATACGATCCTGTCGGATTGAGCGATTCCAGCTTGAAATACAAGTTGGTAAGCCCTACCTCCGGCCCTATCCGCGTACTTTTGATTAGCGGCGTCTGCCCCTCGCCAAGCGTAATCCGGTTTCTCTCCATAATTTCAGGAATCCGTCTCTCATATTTCCATATTCCCCGCGTCGCCGTCTTGGTCATTCACAGTTCCC
This sequence comes from Cohnella phaseoli, assembly GCF_003386235.1. Taxonomy (GTDB): domain Bacteria; phylum Bacillota; class Bacilli; order Paenibacillales; family Paenibacillaceae; genus Cohnella; species Cohnella phaseoli. Next base: position 32,471 of record NZ_QRDZ01000055.1, on the reverse strand, counting down.
TTTCTCATAAATATATTATGGTAATACCATATTAAAGCCACCTGAAAGTAGCCCTCAACTCCCTCAATACCGCCCATTCATAATAATTTCTTTTAACGGGCTTAGGTGTTCAATCATCACTTTCTTGGCGCCTTCTGCATCCGATTGCTTAAGCAATTGAACGATCCGAGCATGCTCGACAAGCGTATTTCCGTAGCTGTCAGCCTCCGCTATTCGACGTTCCCGAACTTCGTTAAAATACTGGGTAATCACCTCGCTTAGCTCGAAGAACGTCCGATTGCCCGTCATTCGGAACAGCGTGCGATGGAATTCGATATCGCCTTCAACAATGGATTTTTTGAGCTGAATGTCTCTCTCCATCTGTTCGAGATTCGCCTCGATTTCCCGAAAATCGACGGCGGTCGGAATCGTCTCACTCTCTTCCGCCCGCTTCACGATCAGTTCAATGGCCGACAGTTCCAGCATCGTACGCGTCTCCAACAACTCCAGCATGCGCGCGCGATCCCGCGACCAGCGAAAAGAAAACTGGTTGACCAGATGATGTACCGAGGACTCATTCACGAACACACCGTCTCCCGGCTTGATCCGCACGACGCCTACGGCTTCCATCGCCTTTAGCGCTTCGCGCACAACCGTCCGGCTCGCGCCGACCCACTGAACGATCTCCTTCTCGTTCAGAAATCGATCACCGGGCTGAAGCTCATGCTCCGCGATATAGTCGTGCAGCTTTCTAATGACGACATCCTTCAGACTCATCCGTTTCAATGGCTTCATCTCGTTATCCTTCCCCGGTCAAATGCATTTTCAACAGCCGCGACGCGCCTTCCCTGTCCTTCGCTTGCAGTGCGCGGACGATTTCTCTATGCTGGCGAATCGTGCGCTGAATGCCGTCCAACATTCTGTTGGACCGACTGCTCGCCTCCACCCAATGAAAATACTTGTTCACGACATCGGTCAGTTGGATAAACAATGCATTCCGCGTCAGGCCGAGCAGTTCGCTGTGAAACAAATAATCCAGCCGAATGAAATCGCTGTGCGACACCCCTTCCTTTTCCGACTCGGCAATAAGCGCGGAGAGCCGCTCATAATCCGCATCGTCGGCCTGCTCGATAATCGGGGCTACGGCTGCTTGCTCAAGCAAAACGCGGAACTGCAGCACCTGATCTGCGCTGTCCTCGTCCTGCTGCCACACCCCCATCATTTCATGGAACAAAACAGAAAAATTCGGATCCTTGAGAAAAATGCCTTTTCCCTGCCTCTTCACGATCAGCCCGAGCGCCTCCAACGTTCCCAGCGCCTCCCTGATAACCGGCCGGCTTACCTCCAATTGCTCCGCGAGCGCTCTTTCGGTAGGCAGTCGATCCCCGGCTTTGAGCCTGTTGTCGGCGATATAGCCTCTAATTTTGTCGCAAGCCAACCGGCTTAGCATTCGATACTCTTCTTCCAGGATCCGTTCCATCGTTTCCTCCGTACACATCTTATGGTATTACCAATATAGCACTTGAAAAAATAGCGGTCAACGGATTCTCCAATAATACTTTCCGCCAGTCGCCCCCCTATCCGCTACCAACTGCTCCATCCCCCATCAAGTACAAGATTGTGACCCGTAACGTATTTCGAAGCCTCGGAAGCAAGATAGACGATCGCGCCCTTTATATCGTCTTCGTCCGCGAGTCGTCCCAAGGGCGTTCGTTCAATATACCGCTGCAAAAATTCGCTCGACGATATTTCTTGCTCCGTATTGACGGGATTATAACCTCCAGGAGAGATGCAGTTAACGCGGACATTATACTTTCCATAGTAATTGGCCAGCCATTTTGTCATTCCGACCATGCCCCACTTGGCATACGTATACTCAATTCCGCTCGTCATGCCGCTTTCTCCGTATACGGGAAAATGAGGGCCCAGTATCCCTTGAATGGAAGAAATATTGATGATGTTTCCCGTCCGGCGTTCCCTCATCGTGCGCACGATCGCTTTCGTTAGCAGCATCGTCCCCAGGCCGTTAACTTGCTGATCCCGAAGCCATCCTTCTGCAGTCGTTTGTTCGATATCGTTTAGTCCGGTTCGGGATACGGAATTATTGACCAATATGTCAATCTGGCCGAATTCCGCCGTCACCTCTGCCGTAAATTGCCCGATGCTCCCTTCGTCCGCCAAATCCAGGCGCCATGCAAACGCCTCATAGCCATCACTGCGCAAAGATTTCACCAACTGCTGGCATTTCTCCAGTCCGCGCGAGGCAACAATGACAACCGCTCCTGCTTCTCCTAAAGCGCGCGAAATATGCTCGCCATATAAACCGGAACCGCCCGTTACGATCGCGACTTTGCGATCGAGCTCAAACATCTTCATCACATGCATGAACAGCTCTCCTTTATAAGATAATATGGTAATACCAAAATAAATCAAAGCCTTCCGTTCTGAAGTTGATTCCGCAGCGCGAGGGAGATGCCCGGAGGTTAAGCGCCTCTGGGCATCTCCCTCACTGCCGGTCAACCGAACGTCGACATCGGTGAAACTTCGACATCGTACTTATCGGCGATCTTGAGGAGGTAGTCCTCGACCTTGTCGAAATCTCTGACTTTGTCGCTGGCGATCATGAACGGCTCCTCCATCTCCCGAGAGTATACCCTGATCGTTCTCACGTCAACTACCCACAGCATTTTACGGACGGGTTCCTTCGCGAGCACGAGTTTGTTCAGTTTTGTATATTCGATCGGGGTCGACTCGCTCGCCTTTTCCAGCCGGATAATCATCTCGTCCATATCCAAGTTCACTTCTACAGCCTTCAGCATGAATATCGCCTCCTGTGTAGATTGGATCTAATAACTATTGGACTGTTTTGCCGATTTTTAATCAGGTGGACGAGCCTAAATTTTTTGCGGGATGAATTTTGACTTTTTGGCCTCCACTCCTTATGTGCTCATTAGCTCCGACAGCTTCATTTTTCGGATACGAAGTCTTCGCAGACAGAAGCCTTCATCTGCGTTTCCGGCGGCATAGGCCAGTAATACGGAATCATCAACAAAATGAATAGCTGTGTAACAATATCCCGATCGCTCGTCCGTCTCTATCGCAATTTCTTCTTCCCAAGTCTTTCCTTCATCGCGACTGATTGCGCCAACAAGCGGTGATCGCCCCCCGGAATGCCTCTCATAAATGCGTGTTTGATAGGTTGGAATAGGGTTCCATACCGCCAATAGAACGTTATTCCATTGTCGGATCCGCTTCATGGAAAGCGGAGAGCTGGGCGAAGTGAATATCGAAGCGGTCGGCACACTCCAAGTCTCCCCGCCATCAGTAGAAAACGACTCGTATTGTCGGCCGAGATCGGTTCGAATCCACGCCCAGAGCGTGCCATTCGTTAGCTCGATGACGCCAGGCTCGTCGAAGCCCGCTTCCGACCAGGCGACAGGAAGGGCATGGAAGGAGCGGGATTCCCGCCAGGTAGCCCCATCGTCATCAGACAGGCAAAACATTAAAATTGCGCGAGGATCCCACGAGCTTAAATCTGTCGTATCGTTGCCCTGCAACCGAAAATAACATGCCGGTATCACAAGTCTTCCACTGGATAGCCGAATCACGCGATCGTTATTGACATTGTAATACCCCGGTCCCGGCATACAACAAACCGCTTTACTCCAGGTTTCCCCCTCATCCGATGATCTCCGCAAATAAAGCCTGGTATCATGAAAGCCATATCGAATCAGATGGAATAACCCGATATCGTCGTTGGCAAGACGCAGTAAACTTACGCTCATAATATTCAGGGCGTCGTATTCTCTCGGGCTTGCGATGATCTCATCCTCGGACCAACTATTCCCTTGGTCGGAAGAATATCTTTTGGCGATTAAAGCAAAAGCGTAATCGTCTTCGGTTTCGCCCACAAAGCGGCTGTAAACGAACATCAATCGACCATCCTTCAAGTCGATAAACGACCCTTCGCTATTACGCGGATTATCCTCCGACGGAGAAAGCTCCAACACGACTTTGCCGACTGTTCCATTCCTCATCAAGAAAGCCTCCACTACGATTTATATTGAACCGTTTACATCTTGACCGAACCTGAGGATAATCCTTCGACAAACTGCTTACTGGCCAATGCAAACAACAACACGAGCGGAACAGAAGCAATCGCATAGCCTGCGAACAATGAGCCATAGTCCGTTTGTTTCTGCGTGAAATAAAGAAGTCCAACGGGAATGGGCTGCAATTCGATGCTATTCATGACCATGATCGGCCACACATATTCGTTCCAAGTTGATAAAATATTTAACATCGCCAATGTCCCGATGATCGGCTTCGACAGCGGCACGACGATGCTGAACAGTACTTTGGCCTCCCCTGCGCCATCCATTCGCGCCGCTTCGAACATCTCTTCCGACAATGACGCAAAGAACGAACGTAAGACAAAGATACAGAACACTTGACCCCCGGCGATATAAGGCCCCCATAATCCAAGCCAATTGTTCAGAATATGCAGTTTAATCACAATTCCAAAAAGCGGTACTAAGGTTAGGACGCTTGGAATCATCAATAATGAAATAATCAAAAAGTAAATCTGCTCCTTGAGAAAAAAACGCATTCGGGCAAGGGCGTAAGCAGCCAGGCATGACACGATAATTACGCCAACAACCGTTACGCCGCTAATAATAAAACTATTTAAAATAAATCTCCGAATCTGATGCCAAGCTTCCGTATAATTTTCCAGATGCAGGGGAAACGTGAGTGTCCAGCGGTGACTGGCAAATTGTTGCGCATCCTTAAAGGAGATCAGCAGCAGCATAATAAACGGTATGAACGTCAGAATGCCAAGCGTTGCTAATACGGCATGCTTACTTATGGAGCTATAGGTCAACTTATTCATGATCTCTCACCTCTCGAATTCCGTTGACGATTTGAGAAATTTATTATTGATGATTGTAAGGAGAAAAATCATAATAAATAATACGACACCGATCGCACAAGCGTATCCCAATTGACTATTGATCACCGCTTCACGATACATGATATAACCCGGAACGGTAGTCTTATTGGCCGGTCCCCCGTTGGTCAGAACGAGCTGCAGACTAAAGGTTTGGATAACCGATATCATCGTCAAGATCATGATCAGCTTAATTTGCGACATGATCAGCGGCAGCTCTATGCGGAAAAACAATATTTTCCCGTTTGCTCCATCCACAATAGCCGCCTCACGCAAGGAGCCCGGTATACTTTGAAACCCCGCTAGAAAGATCAATACATACACCCCCGATACCCAAGGGAACCCCACTAGCAATAGCGATGGAAGTGCCATTCGCATGCTCGCCAGCCACAAAGGCAGCTTCTCGTCAGGGATGCCGATTGCCGCAAGAAAGGAATTGATCAACCCTACATCGGGGTTTAATATGAATTGCCACAGCAAAATCGTAACCATACCCGGTACTACCATCGGAAACACAAACAATAAACGGTACATATTCTGCAGCTTGAGATGCTTGACTTTATAAATGAGCAAGGCAACGAGTAGCGGAACCGTGAGTGACGTGAGCACATTAAATGCGGAGAACCAAAATAAGTTAAGGAAAGCTTGACGAAACTCCTCCGAAGTAAAGATGATTTCAAAGTTTTTGAACCCAATATACTTGGCTGTCAGAAATCCATCCCAATTCGTAAACGAATAATAAAATGCGGATAACGCCGGGTAATAACTAAAGGTCATGATCAATGCAATTGTAGGGAGCAGAAATAAATAAGCTTTAATGTTCACTTTTTTCCATATTGAAGCGGGCATCTGTCATCTCCCATTCCTGTAATATGAATAAAGGGGCCTCCCTGGAGAAGCCCCCTATTATGGACGATTCAGAAAGTATAATTATTTCAACCAGTCTGGATTCGCCTCTGCCATGCGATCAGCGGCTTCTGTATAATATTTCATGACTTCGTCACTGAACTTATCAATGGTCCAATCTCCATTAAGGTAGAACTGTATGGCTGCTTTCATTTTATCTTTGAACGGCGCATCAAGTATCGCATGGTAACCTTGCATAATCGTAAGCGGGATATCGTTTACAAAGGGCTCCTGCCCCTTGGGAGTTACTGCTCCGACAATGTTTGGAATCGTCAGGCCTTCCGCCGAAATTCGCGTCATATGATCGGGACTGCTAAGAAACATGAGAAAATCGATAATAGCGGCCACTTTATCCGGATCCTCCTGATTCAAATAACCAGGCACCAGCCATTGTGCCGGCCCCCAAGGGCCGTAAATTTTGGCAGCTTGACCCGAAGCTGCAGGTGCAACATCTTGTGTAATGGCCGGGAAGCTAAACACGCCGTAATCAAATCCGAAATCCGACTTGTTCAAGTAATCCGAATACGCGTTTCCGGCCATCCACATGGCGGCCTTGCCGGATTCAAACATTTGCTCTTCATCGATTTGCGCATTAAAGCCTTTGGGCCAATACTGTGACCATTCCTTCATCAACGAATACTCTTGATTAACGACTTCTTTAAGCGGGAACTTTCCTTCTTTGATGGCTTTGACAAGCTCATTTGGCTCTAATCTGCCATTTCCGCTCGTATCCCTGTCAGTGATTTTGTCGAGCATAAATTCGCTGTGCATGATCGTATCGGACCAAGGACCGGAAGAAGCGGATTCTGTGCTAAAGGCCATCGGTATGACGCCGGAAGCTTTAATCTTCTCCTGAACCTCGATGAATTCAGTCCATGTTGTCGGCACGGTTAAACTCAGCTTATCGAAGATTGTCTTGTTGTAATATATACCGATCGCTACACCGTCTCCGGGAATCGTGTACGCACTTCCATCCGGCGCTCTTACTGCGTCAATAATGCCCGGCACAAATGTATCCTTCCAAATCTGATTATCATTGTAAGGGTTCGGCTTATTAAGCCAAGGGTCCATCTGGAGAAACCAACCCTTCTGATAGTTGGTCCACGTTTCCTCGAAATTTGTCCAGAAAATATCCGGCGCATCCTTGCTAAGCATTCTTGCTTGCAGCCAAGCCTTGCGGTCAGGCGCCGTCACTTCAACAAACTCAATCTTGATGTTTGGCTTCAGCTTCGTATATTCGTCAGCCAACTCCTGCATCACTTTGTGCACGGCCGGATCCTTCGTCGTGCTTTCGCGCGGCAAATACCCTTGCGGGTCAAACTTGATCGTCATCTCCTTGGTCGGAATTTCCGACGCGGTTGACGCTTGCTCCGTTGCCGATGGCGCAACCGACGATGCCGGTAATGTTGGATCCGCTTTCGAATTGTTGCTTGCGCACGCTGAAATCAATAACGATAAGGATAAAACGGATGCAGACGCAGACGCGAATCTGCCCAGACTAACCTTCCTCATTCTTCGTTCCCCCTGTTTTTAATAGGACTCCATTGCATAGTCCAATTATAGCTTTCGGACACAAAGCGCCGAATAACTGCAATTGACATTGCTTTGCTGTAGTTGACTCGTTTGTTGTTCGCACTAGGGTTTGATTTGCTCGCGATAATTCATTGGACTCAAACCCACATGTTTTTTGAATAATAGACTAAAATGCGCCGGATCCTTAAACCCGACCTCATACGCGATTTCATTTGCCTTCAGTCTCGTTTCAAGCAGCATCCGTTTCGCATCTTCAATTCTGTAGGACCAGAGTAAATCGCGAAAATTATGACCCGTTTCCTTTTTAATCAACCGACTGAGATAAGAATGGTTCATATGAAAATCGTCTGCTAACCTCTCTAAGGTCATGTCTTCAGCAGATTTACTTCGTATATAAGCACAGATTTCTTTGACCAGCCCATTCACAGAATGATTTTGGCGGATTGCGATAATCCGATCCGCGGCTTCTTCCACCCACTGTTCCAGAAATATCATTAAATCAAACAAGATATCAAATGATAAAATTGTCTTGCGCGTATGCAATTGAATTTCTTCCGGAATTCGCAAATTGTATTCCAGCAAAAGCGTTTCTACCTTTTGAACAACTTGCAACGCAAAAGTATGGATATTGGTTTTGGTCAGTCCTTTCCCCATCATCTCCCTCGATATGGAAAGCAAATAGGAGGGCACTTTTTCTTTTTCCCCTTTGCGCAACATAACGGTTAACTCGTTAAGCTGGTTTTCCGCTCCGTTAATGTTGCCCTTCACAAGATGAGGGAGCGCATCATTAGAAATGATCGAGCCCTTGCCCAGCAGCATCCGATAATCCAGGCAATCCTTAATTTCTTTCCAGGCTTGATCCAAATATACAATGGAAGATTTCACTTTACTGATACAGATGGATACTGCAAACGGAAACGAATCTTTGCAGCGCTCAAGCATTTCACCCGCCATTTTCATGCTATCCACGCGCATATCCCACAAATCGCCATGCGGCTTAAATAAGATGAGATACACCCCCTTGCTATCCGTATAATCCCAATAGCTATAGGGATTGTAATGAACAATTTGCGTGACGGCTTCCCTTAGTGCAACCCACGAATACACTTCTCCAGCCTCTGCGAGGACATCCGCATTATCGATTACCACACAGATGACAATGATCTCGCGGTCTTCCAGCCTTTGCTCAAGGGCAACTTCATATTTATCCGGCACAGCGACCGGACTAAGCATGGCTTGGATGACTTGCTCTTGCTTGAGTCGATCCTCCCTGCTTATGCGCTCTTCTCCTTGTACAATTAATTCGACGGCGTGCAGCAGCTCCGCATTCTGAATGGGCTTCAGGATAAAATCTGCCGCTCCAAGCTTTACCGCATGCTGCGCGTACTGAAAATCGCTGTATGCGGTCAAAAAGAGAAAACGGATGTGCGGGAATCTGACCTTAATTTGCTCCGCCAATTGAATGCCGTTCATTAACGGCATCCGGATATCGGTAATAATGAGATCCGGTTTATCCGCTGGAATCCGCTTAAGCGCTTCGACTCCGTTGGCCGCAACACCTGTTATTTGACAGCCTATCTCGTCCCATTCCGTTAAATGGGCAAGGTGATTCCGGATGAGCTCTTCATCGTCAACAATCATGATTTTCATTGCATGTCATCATCCTTCATTAATATTGATAGGCAAGCGCAAGCGTACGATCGTCCCGCAGTCCGATGCCGGCTCTATCGCTAATCCATATCTATTGCCGTACAGGAGCTGGATCCGTTGCTTCACATTATTTAAGCCGATTCCCGAGCTTTGCTGACCCTTGAATGGCAGGTTCAATCCCGCTCCATTATCTTGAATTTCGACAATCAAGTCGTACCCTTGCAAATAAGCGCTGATCTTAATACTGCCTTGTCCTTCGATTTGATCTATTCCATGAAGGATGGCGTTCTCCACAAGGGGCTGCAAAATGAGCTTCGGCACAATTAACTGCTGCAGCTCTTCCGAAACGTCGATGGTCCAAGTCAAACGTTCCTTATATCGATATTTAGCTAGCTGTAAATAGTACAAAACGAATTGAAGCTCATTCTTCAAAGGGATCAAGTCGCTTCCCGGCGAGATGGAAAAGCGAAAAATCGCAGCCAGTAATCGGATCATGTCCGGTATGGCGGTAGAACCAAGCTCCTTGGCCATAATATTGACGGATTCCAGCGTGTTGTATAGAAAATGAGGATTGATCTGGGCCTTAATCATTTTGAGCTCGGCCTCTTTGTTCAGCAGTTCAACCTTGTAAACCTTTTCGATTAAATTTTGAATATCCGTAATAAGATGATTAAAGCTGACACAGAGTCGGCCGACTTCATCGATGGTTTTAATATTATCTATCTTTTCGTAAACCTCCTTCTGCGCCTTTCCCATCAATCGACTTAATCTCGCAATCGGCGTAGTCACGCGGCGCAGTAGAATAATGGTTAGAATAAGCACAAGAAGCCATGTTGCCGCTGTAATCAACAAGGCAAAAAAAGCCAAACTATTTATTTCTTGATTGAAGTTCGCCTTTGAAAAAAGACTGATAAAGCGAAAACCCGAATATGCCGATCCTCTTTCCAGTACGACTGTATTTTTCGTATCCGGGTGACGTAGACGGGTGCCTATGAGTTGTTGATCCGAATTGGAAAGGATCAGCCCGCCGACATTTGTTATAAAGAACTCTTGGCTGCCGTAAGTTGAATAAGCCATTGCTACCCTCTCCGGGTTTAACATAACGACCAATAAACCGATTCTTTTTCCAGTCGGTTCATGAATAATTTCCTTGGCGCCTACCAATCGATTATGATCGTTAAAGGGAGCCCATACGAAAGCCTCAGGCTTCTCGCGCGCCATGGCCTCCAAAGCAAGATTAGACTCAAACCGGTATTCTTTATCGGCATAATAAACTTCTTGGTTGGCGTTAATCAGGTAGATCGCATCCATAAATTCGCTTCTTAAGATCAGCTCGGATAGCCGTTCATTAACGCGGTTTTCTCTAGCCGCAAAGCTCTCCCGATTCTCTTCACTCGACGCATAATCTTCCCGTAAAGCGGTTGCAATCAGATCGTCCTTTTGGATCTGTGCAGCTTGGAGAGCAACCTCCCGTAAATATCCATCAATTTTATCGACCATCTCTACCAGAGATTGTTTTTTCGAATCGGTGATTTTCGTCTCCAATATTGCAGATGACTTATAATAAAAGACACTAATCACGAGGATCAGCGGGAGTAAGGTCAATAGAGAGTATAGGAGAATCATTTTATTAAAGAGCTTCGACGCAAATCTTCTCCATAGACTCCTAATCATGTTCCTTGGAATCGTATATAACAATGGCCTTCACTCCAATTTCGATATTGAATACAGCCAACCGGTAATCCTGTTTCAACAAAAAAAGAAAAAACAGGCAGGATGAATCACCTGTTTTCAAAGAAGATTTAACGAAGTCAACAATCTTCTAATGACTGTGGCTGCTTCAGCCCTTGTCGCCTGATCCTGGGGAACAAACCTGATCTTCGTTCTGCCATTCATAATGCCTAATCCGACAGCAAGCTGGATTTCCTTTTTGGCCCACTCGCTTATGTTTTCCGAATCAGCAAAAGTCATTACCGAATCGGCGTCGGCAAGGTCTCTTAATGCAGAATCCGAGGCATAGTTTCTCGCTCTAACGATCATGACGGCCATTTCTTCCCTTGTGATTTTCTTCCCAGGAGCAAAGCTCGTTTCTGTAATTCCTCGGATAATGCCTGTCGAATATGCGCTTTTTAATTCCTTCTCATACCAAGAACCGGGCGCAACATCCGTAAACGGGCTTTGCTTTGAACTCGCTTTTAAATTGAGAGCTCTAGCGATTAGCGCAACAAACTGTGCCCTGGTTACTTGCGCATCCGGAGCATAATGATCTTCGTCCATTCCTTTGACGATGTTTTTGGAAGCGAGCAGTTCTATATCTGTCTTAGCCCAATGGCCCTCCAAATCCACAAAAAACTTTGCCACAGTGATGCTCTTTCCTATAGAAAAAGTTTGATTCGATAAATTGTGGTCGACCACCTTCATCGATTCCCACCTGACGACTGAGGTCCCGTGGTTTTTCATCTTGAATGTCAGACTGCCGATGGGAATATCTCCGTACTCTCCGCTTACATTTCCGATCTTGGTATGAGCAATGATGATTTCGTTGTTCTTGATAATTGGCGATACAGAAAAGCCGTCCAGACTTGAAGCGGTTTCCACAAGCTCGACCCGTTCGGGATCAAATGTAAATCTGGCCTCATAGCCGTATAAATCCTTCATTTTGTTGCCGTTCATCTTAACAATCACTTTTCCATCGGCAAGTTTATGGGCAGCGATTTGAAATGACGGCGCCTGCTCGGCATAGGTGACGGCAGGAAGCGCCAACGAATAACAGAACAGGAAGATCAGCATGTGGATAACAATCTGTTTGCGCTTCATTGTATCACCCTTTTCTATAGACCGGGAAGGGGCGCTCCCCTTCCCGTCCCCCCCCTATTTCACTATCTTTTTGGCAACCGCAGCGAGATCGAGAATATCGATTTTGCCATCTCCGTTGATATCCGCTTTTTTAACTTGCAGCCAGTCCGGACTGCTGCTGTCTTTACCGTAATGAGCCGCCACAATGGACAAATCGCCTATCGTCACTTTTCCGTCTTGATTGATGTCCGTGCTGTTTCCACCCGTGCCTCCTGTAGCAATCTGAATACGGATGGACGACAACGCCGCCGGCGATTCGTTTCCTTGATCGTTTCCAAGCGTTGCGCTCGTAATCGAGATTTCGCCTTCTGCCGTTACTGAAATATTTTTAGCTCTGAAGGTCAGCTCTACCACTTGCGCGTTGCCCGTAATCGCATGCCCCGGACCTTGACTGGCCACAATCAACCGCAGCTTACCCACAGGCTCTTTGACAACCTCTACAAGTGCGACATCTTCTATCAAGGATCTCGCGGAAACAAATTCCATGACAGCAGCATCATAATCCAATTGGATATCCTGCCCGTACACTGCCTCGCTGACACTGCTTAAACCGTAGCTAACCTTAAATTCCGTCCCCGCAGGAACCGAGCTTCCTTCAGTCGTTAACGTGGTGCTCGTATCGCTAAACGAAGCATCCAAGGCATATAATCTGCCTTCGCCCGCTTTGAAGTGATCCGATAGCGTTCTCGTCATACTGTCGAAATTGGTGCTCACCTCTGCCCCAGTCGTCTTGGATACTTCTATCACCGACTGAATTCCGGGCGCTAATTGAAACGACAAGGTCTGCGCATTTTTATAGTCCTGATTCACGACCATCACATATTTCCGACCGTCTTCATGGCTGAAATATCCGATTACAGCAGGTTGTTCGCCAACCTGTTGCCAGAAAAAATGAGCAGGCAGCGCCGTTGTTCCATCCGGAATCGTGTTGCCGGTATGATAGACTGCATTTGAAGTTAGCTTCGTCAGCGTCGAGCCGAGAAATTGGACTTCGGCATCAATGGCCTTTGCCCAGTAATAGGAATTGTTTTTGGTTCCGTCAGACCGAATAAGAGCATTGTTATGTCCAGGCGGTGTAAAGTAGGTATACCACATGTATCCTTTTGCCCCGTAGGCCAGGTTTGTATAAACCTGATAACGCATTTCGGATTCATTAGGATCGCGCAGCCAGTTATCCCCTACCGATTGCATATAGCTCCAGAAATCAATTCCGGCTAATTGCGCTTGCTTGCGGATCGTTTCGAGATTGGTATAGTAACCGGCTCGAAACTCCTCCCATTTGGCGAAAGGGTAAAAGTCAAAGGAGAGAATATCCGGTTTGGTGCTTGCCCAGCGGTATACATAATCCTCATAAGTCCCGCCTTGAATGTTCTGATCGATCGTAAACCATAGATCAGCATCTATTGCCAATCCATCCTTATAAGCCGTTCCGTCGTTGATCCAGTTATCACCATTATTCGAGCGGACGACCCCGTCAATAGAACCCGTCCCCTCCACCGTCAACTCCATATAATACTGCGTGTTTTCCTGGACAGTCGTATTCAGATTAAACTGCGGCCAGTCCGTATTTGAACCGATACGGCTGCCGCTTGCAATCAGGTGCGTTTTTGACGGAGAATCCCATAGTTTAAGGGCCGCTTCCTCGCCTTCATTCCATGTTTGGCGATCGATCCAAATCTGAATGGTAGAGAGATGTGTCTGTCCCGGTAACGTTGTGAAGGTTTGTCCTAATGATTGTCCGTTTGTTAATTGTTCAGTCGTCGTATAATCGGCGAAACCCAGTTGTTCGGGGGTTGCATAATTGGGCAACAAATTCACAAACACCATATGATCGGGATCGTTTGCTTTTAAGCGTCTAATGGATTGTTGCAGATAGGGATACAATTTACTGCTTGGTTCGTCAAGCAAATAATAACCTTTGTTCGCTTCGTAATCCTTATAGTCCTCGGCGATGGCGTCCAAGCTGGCATCAGATGGACGCAGTCTGGCTCCATCGGCATAGACGAGCTGAAAGTACGTAATATCAAACATCAGATCGACATTGTCCGACGTACCGTTCACATACGCCCCTCCATCACTATAAGCATCATTCGTGCTGGCCGACAATAATACAGGGGTGGAGCTATTGCTCGTAACTTCCATATAATAAGACTGGTTTAAGCTGATTGGTATATTCCCTATCCCGAATGCGCTATCTCTTGCGTTTATCGTAATGCTGTTTAATAAAGTTTGTTTAGCCGGACTCTCGTAAATTGCAAGCGTCAGTGCCGTACCTGGATCCCAGGCCGAGGCGGGATCGACAAAGAGCTTAACGTTTTCGATGTACCAGCCGGTATCCAAATCCTCTCTCTTTACCGTAAATGTCTGCCCGATCGGCTGAGTATCACTAACTTCAAGAGATCCCCCTCCTACAACCTGTGTGGAGTTGTAAAAATCTACAGCGAAGCGGCTATCGTTAACAATAATTTTGAAATCGTTGGCTTCCGCCAGCTGTAATGCGGTATCGTTAATTCCCGGAGATACGACATAATTGTTTCCGATGAAAAAATTCGCATTCATCTCTCTCATTTCTTTATATCTTTCATCTGTCGTATCGTCCGGTCCGGGCGGCCAAAAAAGTCCAATCGGGAAAACGTTAGGTACGTCAAGCACGACATCGGGCACTTCCTCTAACGAGAAATCGTCGCAATAGGCGCTTCCCGTTTCTCCACTCGGTCTATAACAGAATACATGGGCGAACGTGTTGGTTGCACCTGTCGTAAAGATGATTGTCCCTTGCGTGTAACTATTGCCGGCAATCACTTCGAACAAATCGTCGCCGCCGTAACTATTCACGCCAATAAACACGGCGCCACTATCGGTTTTGGCATAACCCGTCATTTTATACTTCGTATTCGGTAATAACCCGATCACGCCCTGATTGACCTGATCGCCTTTTTGCGTAATCTTCGCGGCATAGGTGCCCGACCTGACATTGGCGGGCTCATTGGTTATGACTGCTGAAGTCGTACTCCATGAATTCAGCGTTCCGCTTTCAAATCCGGGATCCTGCATTAAATTCACTGCGGGATCCGCTGCAAAGGTCGGCGTGGGATTTATAAGCTGAATCCCCGCTGCCATCAGAACGGCTAAACAAATAAAAACGATTTTTCGTGCGACCTGCGTTACCATCAATCCTACCTCCTCATGAGTTAAAATCCTGTAATTGTTCGTGTTCCCTCATTACTATAAGTCTTTTCACGCAAGCGTTTACATAACTGTAATTGACATTTCTTTATCCCAGTTGACGTCCCCATTCGCTTATGCTTTTCGAAACACTGGCGCTACAGCTTTGCCCTCCAGCCTCTCTACTAGATTGTTCTGTTTCATTGCCTTTGATAGTTCAGATAGAGCATCGTTCAAAGCATCCAACGTATATTGAATCTGCTCCTCTTTGTGCGAATAGGACACATAATTATAGCTCGTAAACAAGATTCCCCTCCGCATCATCTCTTGTTGCAGAAAGCTTTTGATCAGCAAGGTGTCAGGGGCTTCGCTATATACGAATAACGTTTTGGCATGAGGGCCTTGTATGCCGATCCGCTCCGATAGGCCATACTGCTCGATGATTGTATTCCCTTGTTCCATCAGCCGCTTTCCCATCGCGTTCACATGATCTACCGTATGATGGGCTTTCATTTCCTCGATGGTTGCTTTCGCCGCAGCTAATGACAGCATTTCCCCGCCAAAAGTAAAGGAGAAAAAAACATTCTCCAGCTCAGACATTATTTCCGCCTTACCTGCGAGAACGGATAACGGCATTCCGTTGGCAACCGCCTTCCCGAAGGTGGCTAAATCCGGAGTTACTCCGTAATGCTGTTGCGCGCCGCCAAGCGCAATTCTAAACCCGGTCAGCACTTCGTCGAAGATGAGCAGCGCTCCATTGTCATGCGCAAGTTGTTTCACATCCGCCAGGAAATGAGGCTGCGGATGGATAACCCCCACGGGCTCCATGATGACAGCCGCGACTCTTCCTTTGTATTTGTTCATTAATATTTTCAAGCTATTGATATCGTTATATGTAAACTTTTTGGTTAGCCCTTCTAATACGGGAGGAATTCCGACACTTCTTTCCGTTGTAATGACATACCAATCATGCCAGCCGTGATACCCTCCACACAAAATGATATCTTTTCGCGTGTAGGCTCTGGCCAGACGCACTGCGGCCGATGTTACATCCGAGCCATTTTTGCCGAATCTGACACTTTCCGCGCACGGGACCACTTCACGAATGAGCTCCGAAACCTCGACCTCAAGCGGATGCATCAGCGTTAGTGTAATCGCCTCGTTCAATTGATTAATAATCGCCGAATTCACGGATGGATATTGATAACCAAGGGACACCGCTCCCAATCCCATCCCATAATCGATTAAGCGATTTCCATCTACATCCGTCACGACACAACCATTGCCGCTGGCTAAATATTTGGGCGCATATCCATCGATAAATTGGGTAGGCCCTTTCGATAGACATTGTGTGCCGCACGGAATCAACGATGAAGCTCGCTGCCAATAAAGTTCCGAGTTTTGAATTCCATTCTCCATACCAAGCTTATCCATGTTCATTCCTCCGTTTGTGATTATCCTCATACTGATCCGGTAATTCAGCGGGCAGAAAGTCTGGATCGACCTTTTCCACCTTACCTGTAATCGCGCTCTTCTCGGCTGCCGCCAAGGCGCCGCATATCACGTTGGATTTGCGAAAGTCATAAGGCCACTGACGGCTCCCCTTAATCGTCTCAATAAAAGCGTCAATCTCTTCTTTGTAAACAGACTCCAATAGATGAGACAGTTGTCCATAATTTCGCGTATCCTGTATCCCCAGTAGCGGTAAGCTGCGATGAATATCGCCTGTAAGGAGATCAAACTCGATTGTGCCACTCGTACCTACGGCAATGCCTTTTCGTGCGACCTGGGGACTCGCCCCCAGAACGACAAGCTGTCCAATCCCTCCATTGTTCAAGCGCATTTGCAGGCTCCAGCTGTCTTCATAATTCGGCCCCAACTCTCCGCCTGTACGCACTATACCCGTTACATCTTGCGGTTCGGAAAATAGATCTGCCAGTCCGATTAACTCGAAGGCGACCATTTCTCTCGTCCCATTCGTGCTGCGATTGCGTGCGTAATATTCTGTTCCTTCATCCGGGTGCCAGCTGGCTATATCAATGGATAAGCTGAACGTATAAGCATGCAGCGCGCCAAGCTCTTCCCTTACTATTCTCGATAATTCCTTGTACAACGGCACAAATAGAAGCGTACATGAGGGGGCGGCCACCGTTGATTTTGCAGCCGTTGCATTTTCTACTTCCCGGTGGGGATATGGAAAGAGTTCGGCCTCGCAAAAAAAATGCAGCCCCCTGTCCAAAGCGATCTCCACAAACTGTGCGTGTGACTGCGGCGGAGTGGAAATACTCATGGCAACCGCTCCCCAGGCTAAAGCCGATTCCATACTATCGAAGCAGGGGATCCCGAATTGGTTGCTTGCCCGATCTCTTCGATCGGCACTCATTTCCAATAAGGCGACTTCCACATCTCCGCGAGCCGTCAAATCCCGAATTCTACGCATCCCCATTGAACCGGCACCAATTTGTAAAACCTTTATCTTCATAGATAGAATTCCTCCTCCGACCTATCCCAGGCGCCTTCCAAGCTTCATTGTAATGCTGCGGTTATCAATCGCAACATAACTGCAGTTGACATTGCTTATCTACAATTGACTTCTCTTTCTATTGGCGCGAGGTTCCGGGGTTAGCCGACAAGGCGTCAGCGCTGTACAGCTTCCTGTATTCCCGCGGGGTCGTACCGGTCGCTTCCTTGAATACACGGATAAAATAGTTCACATTGCTGTAGCCGGATATTTCTCCGATCTCTTTGATTTTCCAATCCGTTTCATGCAGCAGCTTTTTGCTTTTCTCGATGCGGACATAGGTGAGATATTCCAGGAAGTTCATCCCTGTCTTCTCTCTGAAGATTCGGCTCAAATAAGCGGGATTCAGCTGCAAATGGTCAGCCGCATACGACAGGGACAACTCGTTGCCGCTGCACTTATCGATCAATTTCATCACTTCTTGGATATAATTATTTTTCTTTTCCCGGAATGCGCTTTCAATATGAATGGACATGGCTCCGATCATGTCTTCGGACCAGGCGATCATCTCCTCCACATCTTTCATTTGCAGGAGCATGGTGAACAGATTGTTTTTCACGCCCAGCACTTTGGGCAGGTCCAGCCGCATATGGCTTGCCGTTTCCAACAACCGCACCCAGAGCTGAATAAAAGCCTGCAACAGCTGCTGATATTGCACCCGATCCTGCTGTTCCTTCACTTCCTTCACAAACTCGGCGAATACCAGCTTGGCCTGATCTGTCTCCCCGTTCTTGACGAACTGGTTTAATGTCGTTTCTTTTTCCTTGGGATACGCGAATACAGGCAGGCTTTCAAGCCGCACATCCTCAATGTAAATGACTTCACCCATCCTGCCATTACCGCGATGCCCGATTGCCTCTTCTGCTTCGTCGTACGCCTGGTGCAACTGATACACATCCGAACAATGCCGACCTATTCCAATCGTGCAGCTCAGGTCAAGTATTCCTTTCACTTCGGATTTCATATTTTCGGCCAGGTCATAGACGTCCATCATCTCTGACTGCTTGCTATTTAATACTACGGTAAACAAGTCCTCTGACATCTCCACGATAAAACCGGTGTGACTTGTGCAGAGCGCCCGCTCCAGAATGTCCACGATTTGCAGCTTGATCAGATTTCTGCTGGAGAAGTCCAGCTCCTTCTGGCCCCGCACATCGAACCATACATTCAACAGCACCATATCTTCCAGTTCAAATCGAAGTCCCAGCATGGAGATCCGCTCGATCATTTCTTCCCTGCTATACCTGTTATTCTTGATCAGCGTAGTCAGAAACTTCTCCTTGTAAGCCGGCAAGCTTTCCTTCAAGCGATGCTGCAGATTGGCTCTGTCCTCGATTGAGCGAGTAAAGCGGGTCTCAATTGTCTTGAATTCATCGTACGACTGCGTATTCGGTTGTACGGGCAAATGATCGGTATAATCGACACTTTTCATATAAGCCAGCAAACGAAATACGGGTCCGTAGATGCTTTGACTGGCCATGAAGGCCAGAAGCCCTGTCGCCACGATCAGCATAAAGGAGGAGAGGAATATGAGCCCTTTGATATGAAAGATACTGCTGTACAGTCCGTCCAGATCGATCGCCCTGACGAACGTCCAGCCGAGAAGCTGCGACGTCTGGGAAGTGACTAGTATCCGCTTGCCGTTGTACTCCGTGACATCCTGATCCGCAAGATGATCGCCCTGAATACGGCTCTCCAGTTCCGCCCTGATTTCCCCATACATCTCTTCCCGTCCGTCGTGAAGCAGCACTGCATTGCTTTTCGACAAAGCGAAAAAGCTTTCATTCTCCCGCTTCTCGAGATTTTTTACAATTTTGGCATAGATGAGATCCGCATTGAGGTTAACGACCATATAGCTATTCAGGTTAGAAGATTTGTAGATCACAGGCAGGATTTGTTCCGCATCGGCTCCCGGCTTATCGATATATCTCGCTGCCATGAAGTAGGGAAACTCCGTTGCGTCATCCGGAATTTCGATCCATTTCTGAGCGTTCGCTTCATCCTCCGACAACTCGCTGCCGATCGATGTCAATGTAATATCCTTAGCTCTGTCGATGAGAAACACCGAATGAATGAAATCGTTGGAGATTTTCATATTGTCCAGATTCCATCTCACTTTGGCTTTGCTATTGATATAACGTGCCAGATTGGGCAAATCCGTATCGCTGATATCCTTGTTCAGTCCCTCGTAGTAGCTGCCTCTAGGGAATCTCTCCCACTCCCGCATCGTGCTGTCCAGCGCGAATTGTTTGAAATTATTGCCGATTTGATTGATAATAATTTCCAGCGCATTGGCCGTCTGGGATAGATAGTTGGAATTGGCGTTAAGCAGTTCGGTTTTGAGCGACGCTTTGACATTGTGATACAGATATATGCTGATGATAAGAACGGGAAGCAAAGAGAGAAAGAGCGTGTAGCCGATCACTTTCAAGTAAAATTTCCGGGTTCTACGGAATTTAAATATCTTTTCGATCATGCTATATCGTTGCCTCCTTTTCCTTTGCCGAGTCGTTGACCTCTCTTTTCGTCAGCATACCCTGCGATATTTCGACTGTCTATATTGCAAGAAAAACAGGAGCCTCACACAACAAGCTCCTGTTGCATTCACGCTTGTCTAAGGTTGCGACAGAATATCCGATATTTTGATTCGGCTTACTCTCAGCCTGCGGAGGCAGCTCCTTTCTTGTCTGTTGCCGGCACAGTAAGCCAGTAAGACGGAATCATCGACAAAGTGAATGGAAACATAACAATAACCGCTGCTTTCATCCGTTTCGGCAGAAAAGAAATGTCCCCATGTTTTGCCTTCATCCTTGCTTATCGCTCCGATCAACGGAAATCTCCCTGCCGTATGCCGTTCATAAACGCGTGTCTGATAATCAGGGATCGGATTCCATACAGCAAGCAAATCGTTGGAGCCAGGAATGCGCTTCATCGAGAGTGGAGAGTTGGGTGAAGTAAAGATGGAAGGTACGGGCACGCTCCATGTCTCTCCCCGGTCCATGGAAAAGGTCTCGTATTGATACCCCATATCCGTTCTGCACCATGCCCATAATGTCCCGTCTGCAAGCTCGATGACGCCCGGTTCGTCCAAACCCGAGCCTGATCTAGAGTAAGGCAATGTATAGAACGAACTGGATTCTCTCCAAGTCACCCCGTCGTCATCGGATAAGTAAAAGAACAGCATCGCCCGAGGATCCCATGAACTCAAATCCACCGTGCTTTCCCCGCGCATTCTGAAGTAGCTGGCGGGAATCACCAGTCTTCCGCCCTGCAAACGGATCACTCTGTCGTTATTTACATTGAAATACCCCGGACCCGGCATACAACAGACAGCCTCGCTCCACGACTCGCCTTCATCCGCCGAACGTCTGAGAAAGAAACGCAAATCATGCCAGCCCTGACGAACGCCATAGAACATTCCGATATCGCCATTTCCTAACCGCAATAAACTCACGCTCATCAGATTAATCGCGTCATATTCCTCCGGCCTGGCAATCACTTCGTCATCGGTCCAGGTGTTTCCCCGGTCAGCCGAATAACGCTTAGCAATGACTGCATAGGCATAATCCTCTGGGGAATCCCCAAGAAAACGGCTGTACACAAGCAACAGTCTGCCGTCCTTAAGCTCGATAAAAGCTCCCTCGCTATTGCGCGGATTCCCTTCGGATGGCCCAAGCTCTAACACGATATCCCCAAGCTTATTCATGTCGTTCCCTCCATTTTGAAATGTTCCGATCCTATCGTTAGCAATCTAGTGTTAACCCTTTATTGAACCTGTCAGTACACCCTTCACAAAGTACTTTTGTAAAAAAGGATAAACAAACAAAATAGGTACGGTTGTAGCAATGATTGCCGCCGCTTTCAAGCTTTGCGCTGTTGGCCTTTCCATCATCCCTGCTGTCATCGTTGTATTTATTTCTTCCGAGGTCATCGAAAGTACAACCTGCCTCAGAATCAGCTGCAGTGGATGCATTTGGGTATTATTAATGTAGATAGCTGCATCAAACCAAGCATTCCAGTGACCTACTGCATAGAAAAGCCCGATCGTGGCGAACGTGGGCAAGCTTAACGGAAAAACAATCCGCACGAGGACGCCGAGCGGCGAAGCGCCGTCAATGATCGCCGATTCTTCAAGCTCCACGGGAATTTGCATAAAGAAATTCCTCATAATAATTAAATTCCACGAACTGATTAATCCAGGAATGATCATTACCCAGAACGTGTTTAGCAAATGTATGCTTTTCATGAGTAAATAATTGGGGACGAGTCCGCCCCCGATAAGCATTGTGATAAATACGAGCGTAATCAATCCGTTCCTGCCCGGCAGATCCCTTCGTGCCAGCCCGTAAGCCATCATGGCCGTAAACGCCAGATTGAGCAATGTACCGATCAGTACCCTCAGGAAGGTGATCCCGTAAGCGTTGTAGATCAATGAACCTTTGCTCAATAGCAGGTTATAGGCTGTGAAGTCCAGGTCCCTCGGTATGAGAATAAAGTTCCCTCTGGCGATCAGCTCGTTCTCACTGACAAACGAAGTGGCAAGCACAACGAGAAACGGAATGATAAAAGATAATGAAATCAAGGTCAAAAAGCTGTAATTCACGATCTGGAATGTTGTCTCACCCATATTGCGGCGTTGGCGTTGCTGGTTCATCTTACTTCACCTCTACCATATGCCTTCCTGTTTGTATTTCTTGGCCAAGTAGTTTGCGCCAAGCAAGAGGATCACCGCGATTAAGGATTTGAATAGATTAACGGCCGCAGCATAGGAATACTGCAAATCAACGAGCCCCTTACGGTAAACATAAGTATCGATAATATCGGCTACCTTAAACACGGATGGGGAATACAGCAGAAAAATCTGTTCAAAACCCGCATCCAGCAGCCCACCGATAGAAAGAATAAGAAGCAGCGTAATAATGAATGACATCCCCGGCAGAGTGACATGCCAGATTTGTCTCATCCGCCCTGCGCCATCAAGCTTCGCAGCCTCGTACAAATGAGCGTCGATTCCCGCGATCGCTGCAAGATAGATGATCGTCCCCCAACCGACCTCCTTCCAGATGCCCGAAATCACAAGCACCGAACGGAAATAATTCGCATCGCCCAGGAAAAAAATTTGTTTAAGACCCATCTGCTGCAACAGGGTATTCACAATGCCGCCGTCTGTCGTCAGGAAAGTCGTCAGCAAACCGGCAACAATGACCATAGAAATAAAATGCGGCAAATATGAAACCGTTTGCACAACTCTTTGAAACAAAATGTTCTTTGCTTCATTCAGTAAAATTGCCAACAGAATCGGCGCAGGGAAGCCGAAGATCAGCCGGTATAGACTAATCAACAAGGTGTTCCGCATAATATCCCAGAAGTAATAGGAATTGGTGAAGTTCCGGAAGTGCTTCAACCCCACCCATTCACTTGTTAATATTTCTTTAACCCCGTCGAATGGCGATACATCTTTGAAGGCAATGACAACGCCATACAGCGGGATATAATGAAATATAAGGTAATAGATAATCCCGGGTGCAATCAGAAAATAATACAATTTATATCGATGAATCAGCGACGGGATGGATCTTCTCATTTCATCGCCGCTTTTACTTTGTTATACTGCTCAGTCATGACCTCGATCCATTTGTCCAATCCTGCCGAATACAATTCCTGGACAAATTTGTCGTAGTCACTCATGGGTCTCGCCCCCATAATAAATTTGACCACTTCCTCCTCAATCATGCGATTAATATCTTCGATATGAGGCAGCTTGTCGGATATCTCCTGCTGGTCATACAAATAGTCGACATCCGCCGTGGCCGGATTTTTCACCCTGCTCGTATCGCCGCTGTACTTGCCCAGAAAGTCATATTCCGGTTTGCTCGCAGGATCCGACGGTGCAAATTGTACCGTGTAAGCAAATGTACTGGCCGTCAGGTACTC
The DNA here is from genome assembly GCF_003386235.1 of Cohnella phaseoli. Classification (GTDB taxonomy): domain Bacteria; phylum Bacillota; class Bacilli; order Paenibacillales; family Paenibacillaceae; genus Cohnella; species Cohnella phaseoli. The sequence goes on along the minus strand of NZ_QRDZ01000055.1, from coordinate 8,979 downwards.
TCCGGCATAATCCTGATTAAGGCGCTCGAAGACATGATTGGCCTCATCGGTATATTTCCAGTGCTTATCCTTTATTCCGTACATGATCAACAAATAGTTCTCGATGTCGGAATGAATCCAATCGATGAATTTAATCGCCGCTTCCGGGTTTTTCGATTTTTTGTTCAGCATCCAGCCATACGGCGACAAACCGGACATCGTTGTAATATTGCCTTTGGGACCTTTGAGCTCTCCGGCAACTTCATATAAGGCCTCCGGTGTTTTCTGTTGAAGGTCGGATTGGATGTTCGTCACAACCGAATAATGAATAATGGCGGAGCCTACCCTGTTCTGCTTGATTAATTCGCGTGTTCTTTCCGTATTTAAGGTGAAGGTTTCCTTATAGATATATCCCTTTTGGTACCACTCGGCCATTTTGGCAATGAAGTCTTTATATCCCGGATTAACTTCCGGCGGTTTAACTTTTCCGTCCTGATCCATCCAGGGACCGTAGCCTACATCCATGAAACCTGCCGATAAAGCCAAATTCAGGCCTGTCATATTGGTGACAATGGGGATCGTCTGGCCTGCACCCGCCGGGTCCTTTTCTTTTAACGCCTTCAATACCGTCTCATATTCCTCAATCGTCTTGGGCATCGTTAAATTCAGCTTCGCTAACCAATCCGACCTAAGAAATATCGTTTTCTCCGCTAATTGGGGCACCTGCGGAATCGCCCATATTTTTCCTTCCTTATCCGTAACCGCATCCCAAGCGCTTGCCCATTCTTTCGGCCATAGCTCTCTGATGTGCGATCCATATTTGTCCAACAAATCATTAAGAGGCTGGATTGCGCCATTGTCTCTGAATGCGCCTATACTTCCGACGAAAATATCAATCGGCTCATTAGAAGCAAGCAATAGGTTTAACTTTTCCGCTTCTTGACCTTTGGGCGGAATATTCGCCTCTACTTCGAATCCGGACCGGTCTAATATTTCCTTATGAACCATCTCCAAATCTTCCTTCTTGCTTAGCGTAGATGCAAGTGCAAGATTTCCCGCATTCGCATAGATGTATACCTGCTCATTCTTTTTGGAATCCGTCGCTGCCGACTGCCCTTGGCCCGTATTCTGGTTTCCCGCGGTGCTAGCGTTGCCTGACTTTTCAGATGTCGAACAGCCTATTACAGCCGCGAACATGATCAGACTGACGATTCCAGCGACAATCCGTTTTCCAGACATCGATTTGCCTCCCTTAGTTTCAATTGATGTTCCGGCCGGAACTGTCAGCTAGCTGATGCTTCTAGCTTACCGTGGACAATCGTATATCAAAAGGATAAAGTTTTGATTTCCGGGATATATCAATTTTTTAATGATGTCGGAGAAAAAGTGCTATAACAGCGACTATACAATTACCTGTATAAGTGGAAATAGACAAAGAGAGGGGTATGACCTCCCGAAGACGCCTCATACGCTCCTGAAATGACTTTGCAATGGTTTTACCCATTCAAATTTCAGGAGCGTATAGCGTCGGAGAGAGGTACATCCCCCTTGAACCTTTATCATCGATTATCTTTCAGAGCAACTTGATTGGCTCATGGGACAGCCTCCATAGGTCATTCGCACATTTGAAATGTGAAATCGGCTATGCTACAATTTTAGTACTTAATCTAGGGAGATGATGGGGACTATGTAATATTTCTTGCTTTTTACGAATGATAAAACAAATCTTGTTTTATTCTTTGTTAAGCAAGAAAGTTACTTATTCTCGTCACTCAAAATAATAATATCCAATCCGTGAATCGGGTTAGATTTTAGTTTGAGCTACAAGAAAGGTAACTTTCTTGTAGCTCTTTATTTTTCCTTATTTTCTATTAGGAGGCTGAAACAGATGTTAGAAATTGTAAATGTTCATGTGAACCGTTCATTATCCGTTGGTGCGGTTCACGATCCAAATAAACGGATGCCGGAGCATTATCCATCTATCGATAGATGCACGTAGCGACTAAGCAGCAAGCATCGCGGGTTTTCTCCGGCTCAAGAGGAGAAAAAAATGAAATCAACTTCGAGATACGAAATGATTCAACAAATATTGACTGAATTAAAACAGCCCGCTTATCGGTTCCAACAAATTGCGGAAGCAATCTTCAAGCAAAAAATTGGCGAATATGACAAAATGACTATACTCCCCAAAGCTATTAGAAGCGAATTAATTAAGAACCTTGGCGAACGCGTCCTGAGCTTGACTCCTGTGGCGCAGAAGACATCCCGCCAAGTGAATAAAGTGCTTTTTTCCATTGAAGACGGGGAACGCATAGAAGCAGTTCAACTCCGCTATGAGCGGGGTTGGAAATCATATTGCATCTCCAGCCAGTGCGGATGCGGATATGGTTGTCGCTTCTGTGCTACAGGAACAATCGGACTGAAACGAAATCTAACCGCCGATGAAATTACCGATCAATTGTTATACTTCCATTTGAAGGGTCAAGCCTTGGATAGCGTTTCGTTTATGGGTATGGGAGAGGCGCTAGCCAATCCTAATATCTTCAACGCGCTTACGATTCTAACAGATCCACGAACCTTCGGCTTGGGGTATCGGAGAATTACAGTTTCCACCATCGGAATTTTGCCGGGGATCGACCGTCTGACCAAGGAATTTCCGCAGGTTAACCTGACCTTTTCGCTGCACTCTCCATTCGACGAACAGCGGAGCGAGCTAATGCCCATTAACAATCGCTTTCCGCTTCAGGATGTGTTGAACAAGCTGGATCAGCATATTCGCGATACGGGTAGAAAAGTGTATATTGCGTATATATTGCTTCGGGGAGAAAACGATTCAAATGAGCATGCGGAAGCCATTGCCGCTTTGTTGAAGCAGAGAGGTCCTTGGGAGCATTTATATCACGTCAATTTGATCCCGTACAATTCAACCGTCGTGACGCCTGAAAGCTATCATCAATCGGACAATGATCGGGTTCAAAAGTTTGTCAGTATCTTAAATTCAAAGGGAATCAAAGTCACTGTGCGAACTCAATTCGGAACTGACATTGATGCAGCTTGCGGTCAGCTATATGGAAGTTAGGGTAAAAATATGATAAAAAAACAGGGTCCTATAACGGGATTCCTGTTTTTTCACTTCTAGACAGCAATGAGCAAAAAGAAAATAAAAAAGCTTCTGCTCTGCAAGAAATAGCAGATCAGAAGCCTGTCATTAATTAGATGGTGCGGTCGAGAGGACTCGAACCTCCACGGGGTATTAGCCCACACGGACCTGAACCGTGCGCGTCTGCCAATTCCGCCACGACCGCATTTGTTGCATGTTGATTGGCGTCAACGTTTAATATAATATCACGGGAAATCCGTCAGGGTCAAGCGCTTTTTTATTATTTATTCAAAATCACAAAATGCCGGGAAACCTCTGAGGTTGGATCGCAGTGCCGTCCAGAAAAAGATCGGGTTCGATACGCAGCATGGCGCTGAGCAGCTCCGTCATCCGCGCCGTATCGCACACGCGCGCATCCGCTTGGCCGAAGCGCCCTTTGCGCATCGCTCCCTTGTCCGTCAAAATATCGTCTACCTTCGAATAGTGATCCCATACCGGTGCCGTATGTGCCCGAACCGGAGCGGAAATCCTCGTTCCATCGGGCTTTATCGCATAGAGCTGCGTCGGCTGTTCGGATAGTCTGCCGGGAATGTTCAGCCACTCCTCAATGCCGTGTATGAATGTGTTTTTAGTCAAATCTACGCCGATCAACAAAATCTCCGCCCGGAGATCCAGCAGCTTCCCCCAGGCTGAGCCGCGTGCGCAAGGCGTATCGTACCGTTCGTCGCCGGATACGAATTCAGCCGCATCGCGCCCTAATGCCGCTACGGAATGCGTAGGATGCAAGGATCGCACGACACCCGGCCGCTTACGAAAAAGCTCCGTCAACACACCCACGCATGACGGTGTCTCCGCTACATGAAAGTCGACGTTTTCCTTCATATAAGCCCAGGTATGTGTCGGCAGGACGAGCAAGCCGTCGCGCATGTATTCGGATATGGCATCCAGCACCGCATCCGGTCCGCCCTCCACTTGACCGATGCTTTTCATGGAGGAATGCACCAGAAGCGTTCCGGACGGATCAATATTCAGATTCTTCAGATCTTGAAGCAGACTCGCTTTCGTGATTGCTTCCGATTGGATACGCTTTTCATCCATAGAAATCCACCTCATTCGCCACGGCTTATTTGTCGATCTATATTAGCACGTCCCGCTAGGCCCAGCAAAGTTCAGCCATGACGGAATGCTTGGGAAGAAACCGGTTTGAAATACTCAGTGCATCGCCCAACCGCCGTCGATATTCAGCAACTGGCCGGTAATAAAATCGCTGTCGGGCGAAGCGAGAAATACGAACCCTCCGATCATGTCCGCCGGAAGCTGGCGGCGAGAAAAGCATTGCTCCTTCGCTAAATAATCGGCCGATTCCTTCAGATGCTCCTCGGTGTAGGTGAGCAACTCCTGCTCCGTCATTACCGCACCGGGCGATATAGCGTTAACCGTAATACCGTTTTCGCCGACCTCTCTCGCCATCGCACGCGTAAACCCGACGATACCGCCCTTGGAGGCGACATAGTGGACGAACCCCTTCTGCCCTCTCAAGAAAGTTACTGAGCTGACATTGATGATCTTACCGTACTTCCGCTCCTTCATATGAGGAAAAACCGCCTTCGAAATCAGAAAGCAGGATTTCAGGTTCACGTTCATGACCCGATCCCATTCTTCCTCGGTAATTTCGTACCAGGTTTTGTTGGGATAGATGCCGGCATTGTTAACGACAATATCGACGCCGCCCCAGACTTCGCCAATCTCCTGAATCATCCGTTCAACCTCAGCCGCATTAGATACGTCGGCCTGCTGAACGATCGCTTCTCCTCCGGCTGCGACGATGGTTGCCCTGACCTGCTCCGCCTCCTCCGGCGTATTCCAGTAGTTGACGACCACCTTGGCGCCTTCCGCAGCATAGGCCAGACAGACCGCTTTGCCGATACCGGTCGCCCCGCCCGTTACCAAAGCCACTTTGTTCCGCAATTTCATCTCGCTCTCTCCTCCGCTCTGTCCCCTAACACCTTCTGCGCTTGCATTTCTTTCTCCTTTAATGCAACACAATCTCTCCACTTTGTAGAAGACAATTTACAACTTCTCTTGCCTATGATACATTGAATGAAACCATAGTTTCAATAAGTGAAACATAAATATTTTCTCCCCGAGAGGCGGCTGTACATGAAACTGTTAACCTTCGAGCAAAACGGCAAATCCAATTTGGGCATAGTGACCCCTCAAGGCGTTCTGCACGTGTCAAAAGCAAACGAAACGGTCTCCGCACAGCCATCCGCTCTTCCAACTACGGTCATGGAGGTGATTGAGGGTGGTGAAAAGGCCGTTGCGCAGTTGAAGGCGCTAGTCGAGCACTCTCTTGCCTACGCGGATCGGGCTGCTTTCCTGCTTCGCGAAGAGGACTTGATTCTCGGACCTTGCGTAACGGCTCCTAATAAAATCATCTGCGTCGGGCTCAATTACAAGCGGCATGCCGAGGAAACGAATATGCCTCTTCCTCAGTACCCCATCCTGTTCAACAAATTCAACAACACGTTGGCCGGCCATCGGGAAGATGTTGCCTTGCCTTCGAAAGTGACCTCTAAAGTCGACTACGAAGCCGAACTCGTCATTGTCGTCGGCAAAGAAGCTAAATATGTGGACAGAGAGCAGGCTTTGGATTACGTGTTCGGTTATTGCTGCGTCAACGACTTGTCCGCCCGCGATCTGCAAATGCGCACGCAGCAGTGGTTGCTGGGCAAATCATGCGACGGCTTTAGCCCTCTCGGGCCCTATCTGGTTACTGCGGAAGAAGTTGGCGATCCCAACGATTTGGCTATCCGCTGCTTCGTTAATGGGGAAGTCCGGCAAAATTCCCATACCTCCGATATGATTTTCCGCTGCGACGAGATTGTCAGCTATATTTCCCAGCATATGACCCTTGTTCCAGGCGATATCATCCTGACCGGCACACCGGAAGGCGTCATTCTCGGTTATCCGGAGGACAGACAGGTATGGCTGAAGGAAGGCGATGTCGTCACGATTGAAATCGAAAAATTAGGCGCTTTAACCAATCGGATGGTATCCGAAATCAACTAATCAGGAGGCATTTATCATGACCTTATCCATAGAAAAATCCAAGCAGCTCTTGGCCGATTCCAAACAATATTTAGCGGGTGGAGTGGCCTCATCGCTCCGCGCCGCTATGAAACCGACACCTTTATTCGTAGAGTCGGGCTACGGTCCGCGTATTCGGGATGTTGACGGCAATGAATACATCGATTATTTGCTCGCCTACGGCCCCCTCATCCTCGGTCACGCGCACCCTTCTCTGGCGGAGGGAATGAGCCACGCGCTGAAGCGCGGCGTTACTTACGGGCTTCAGCATAGCGGCGAGATCGAACTGGCGAAGCTGCTGACCGAAATTCTCCCCTGCGCCGATCGCGTGGCGCTCAGCGGGTCCGGTACGGAAGCGGTCATGCTGGCCCTGCGCTTATCCAGAGCCTATACAGGCAAATCCAAAGTCATCCGCTTCCACGGGCACTTCCATGGCTGGTCCGATGCCATCTTCACGTCGTTCCCAAGCGCGGATATGAAGCAAGCCGCTGTCGGTTCGGCTTCCGACAACATTGCGCCCCCAGGAACGAACGGTCAAAGCGAAAACAGCTTGCAGGATATTATAATGCTCCCTTGGAACGACTTGGAGGCACTGGAAGCGACGCTGCTTCGGGAGAAAGACCAGATCGCGGCCGTCATTACCGAGCCGATCATGTGCAATAACGGCTGTATCTCTCCTAAACCCGGATATCTGGAGCGTATACGAGAGTTGACGGAGCAATATGGCATTGTTATGATCATGGATGAAGTCATCACCGGATTCCGGCTGGGCCTTGGAGGCGCACACGGCAAGATGGGCTTGAAGCCGGATCTTGTCACTGTCGGCAAAGCGATGGGCGGCGGATTTGCGATCAGCGCCGTTGCCGGCAAACGCGAGCTGATGGCTCTCATCGAGAACGGAACCGTCAGCCACCTTGGCACGTTAAACGGCAATTTCGCCGCAACCTCGGCAGCTCTGGCTACGCTTCGCGAGCTTGGCAAAGACAACGGCTGCGCCTATATTCAAATGGAGCATACCGCCGACCAGCTTGTACAAGGCATTCGTGCCTTGCTGAAGAAACATCAGATTCCCGGCCTAGTCAATCAAGCAGGCCCTGTCTTCCATATGATGTTTACCGCCGAGACGAAGGTGGAAGACTTCGCGACGTTTAACAAGCGCGATGCCGCCAAGTACAGCCGTTTCGCCGAGCTGATGCTGGAAGAAGGCGTTCTCGTCCGCCCGAGCGGTTTATGGTACGTCTCGGCCGTTCACGGAGAAAACGAAGTTACAGCTACTATAGAAGCGATGGATCGGGTTTTGGCAAAATTATAGGATCACCTGTATAGATGGAGGAATCGGTAGTGGGAAATGAACCGGTAGAGAGCAACGCACGATATAAGATCCAATCCATTGACAAGGCGCTTGATTTAATTGAGCTGCTGGCCAAAAACGGATCGCTTAGCTTAATTGAGCTGACCGAGCTGCTCGATCAACCGAAGTCGTCCACCTACCGCATCGTCCTGACATTGGAGAGTCGCGGGTTCATCAGTCGCAGCGACGAGGATGGAAAGTACTGTCTCGGATACAAGCAGTTGATGCTGACTCGCAATTTGCTTGAGCGCAATACGCTGCGATCGGCAGCATGGCTAGAAATGAAAAAGCTGTCCGAGCGTTACGGCGACACGGTAAATCTAGGCGTTCTGCTCGGAGAAACAGTGCTGTATGTGGAAATTATCGACAGCATACACGCGCTGCGCATGACGGATTCCATCGGTTCCCGCTCCCCCTTTCACGCTACGGCTATGGGCAAAGCCATAACCGCTCATATGCAATGGGAGGAAGTTCGCGGGCTTGCGATGAGCTGCGGCCTCCCCGCTATCACTCCTCGTACGATCAGCACGCCGGAGGCGTTACAGGCAGAGCTGGAACGAATACGCGAACAAGGCTATGCGATTGATGACGAGGAAATCGTAGAAGGCGCTCGCTGCGTAGCTGCGCCGGTCTTTAACCTATATGGCAAACCGGCCGGCGCGATCAGCTTGTCTGGCGCTATGCATCGATTCAAGGAAGACCAGCTTCCCTCCATCATTGAAGATGTTCGCGAAGCTGCGATGGCCGTATCGGTCAAGCTTGGCTATCCAACCGAAGCATAAAATAACGCCCTTGATTGAATGTCGAGATCAAGGGCGTTATCGTTTATTCTGTTTCAACGTTTCCGCGCGCACGCAATTGATCGATTTTATCCAGAGAGAAGCCGGTTACTCGGGAAATCAGATCAGCGTCCAACTGCTCCTCAATCATCCGCATTGCAACTTGTTCTTTGCCCTTCAGCTCACCCTCCATCTCGCCTTCAATCTTTCCCTCAAGCTTTCCTTCAATCTTTCCCTCAAGCCTCCCCCTAAGCTCACCCTCACGCTCAATATCGTCCAAAACTTTTTCCAGCGCCATGTACGATGCATCTCCTTTCACATTAGAACAAACGCCCTTGATCGGTTGCCGAGTCAAGGGCGTTATCCATTTATTTTGTTCCACCGTTTCCCTCTGCACGTAATTGATCGATCTTATCCAGAGAGAAGCCGGTTACTCGGGAGATCAAATCGGAATCCAACCGCTCCGCAATCATGCGCCTCGCAACTTGTTCCTTTCCCTTCAGCTCACCCTCCATCTCGCCTTCAATCTTTCCTTCAATCTTTCCTTCAATCTTTCCTTCAAGCCTACCCTCAAGCCTCCCCCTCAGCTCACCCTCACGCTCAATATCGTCCAAAACCTTTTCCAGCGCCATGTACGATGCATCTCCTTTCACATTTTGGATAAATTGCTGCAGGTTCGG
>NZ_QRDZ01000054.1 GCF_003386235.1 Cohnella phaseoli | reverse complement strand
TCTGCAACTCCAGAATACAAAAAAATCACCAAAGGCGAACGGATTTCATTCCGTTTTGTGCCTTGAGCGTAGCGAAAGGAATGGGCATAACCATGACAGAGAAATATCGGAATTACTTGGCCGGATACGCATTCCTGCTCCCCTGGCTAATCGGATTTTTCGCCCTGACGCTCGGTCCGATCGTCGCCTCGTTTTATTTGTCCTTTACGCGGTACGACCTGCTGACGAGCCCGCAGTGGATCGGGACGAAAAACTACGTCGACATGTTCACCGACGATTACCGGCTCAAAGACTCGATCTGGGTCACGATCAAATACGTCTTCCTGTCTGTCCCGGTCCGGCTTTCGTTCGCCCTCGCGATCGCGATGCTTCTTAACCAGGGATTGCGGCTATTGAACCTGTACCGGACGATTTATTACATCCCGTCGCTGCTCGGCGGAAGCGTCGCAATCTCGGTGCTCTGGAAGCAGGTGTTCGACAAGGAAGGCGTTTTTAACCAAGGCTTGGGATTGTTCGGAATCGACGGCCCGGCCTGGATTTCCAATCCTCACTATGCGATCTATTCGTTGATCGGCTTGTCCGTATGGCAATTCGGCGCGGTTATGATTATCTTCCTGGCCGGTCTCAAGCAGATCCCGGTGGAGCTGTACGAAGCCGCAACCGTCGACGGGGCCGGCAAATTCCGCAAATTCGCAAAAATTACGCTGCCGCTGCTCACGCCGGTTATTTTCTTTAATTTGACGATTACGCTGATCCAGTCGTTCCAGACGTTCACGAAAGCGTTCATCATCAGCGGCGGCAACGGCGGTCCGATCAACTCTACCCTGCTGTACTCGCTCTATTTGTACATTAAAGGCTTCACGTTCCTCGATATGGGCTATGCATCCGCGATGGCGTGGGTGCTGCTGCTTATTATCGCCGTATTTACCGGCCTGCTGTTCCTGTCCTCTCGCTACTGGGTCTTCTATTCGGATGGGGGGAAATAAGTAATGACGGTTCGCAACAATACGAAATCGCTGCTGCTGCACGCCTTCATTCTCGGCTTCGGCCTCTTGATGCTGTACCCGGTGCTGTGGCTCATCAGCAGCTCCTTAAAACCGACGACAATGATCTTTACGGATAAGAGCCTGTGGCCTTCCGTCATTACGTTCGAGCATTATTCCGACGGGTGGTCCGGCCTGCGCAACATTCAATTCGGAAGATTTTTTCTAAATTCGATCTTCATCTGCGTCGTCGCGATCATCGGGGTCGTCGTCAGTTCGGCGATGGCCGCCTTCGCCTTCGCGAGAATCGATTTTCCGCTGAAGAAGCTGTGGTTCGCGGTCATGCTGGGCACGATCATGCTTCCCGGCCACGTAACGCTTATTCCGCAATATATCATCTTTCATCAGGTCAACTGGGTGGATACGTTCCTTCCGCTCACCGTTCCGAAGTTTTTCGCAGAAGCATTCTACGTATTCCTGATCGTCCAGTTCATCCGCGGCATTCCGCGAGAGCTCGACGAGAGCGCGAAAATCGACGGATGCGGCTGGTTTACGCTGTTCATGCGAATTATTTTGCCGCTATGCGCTCCGGCGCTGATTACGACCGCGATCTTTACCTTCATGGGCACTTGGGACGACTTCTTCGGACAGCTCATCTACTTGAGCGATATTAAGAAGTTTACGGTTCCGCTTGGGCTTCGGCTCTTCCTCGATTCCAGCGGCAACTCGAACTGGGGCGCCGTATTCGCGATGTCAGTGCTGTCGATCGTTCCGAGCCTAATCGTCTTTTTCGCCGGTCAGAGATACTTTACGCAAGGAATCGCGACGTCCGGCCTGAAAGGGTAGAATAGAAGAACGACACCCCGAGAAAAGGAATGGAGCCTATGCGCAAGCTATTCAAATATCCGACCAAACTGTTTACGCTCATGGTGCTCTGTTTCATCGGCTTTAACGTCATTCTTCTGCTGCTGTCAGCCGGTCTCTTCTACTCCACATACTCGGATCTCGCCTATCGCGAAATCCGCGAGACGAAGAAGGAGCTGCTCGAGGAAACGTCTCAGAAGCTGTCGAATTACGTGTCCGGCATTCAGGACACTGCGCGTTTCCTGGTGACGAACGAGCTGATTCGCAGCCACCTGGCCGATTCCCCTGTCAGCTTCTACGATTTCTATTCCAAGAGCAAAAGCATTTACGAGGAATTTCAGAAGCTGCTTTCCGTCAAAACCGGCATTCATTCGATCGAGCTGTACAGCGATTGGCACGGCAGTTATTTACCGGTTCAAGACCGGTTTCTCTATCGTTATGAGGATGCGGAAGCTCAGGGCTGGCTGGAACGCATGAACAAAGCGGACGGGTTCTGGATCGCCTCCCACTCTTACGACTCGGCGGGCGGCCAGACGGAAATGGTCAGCTACGTCCAGCGCATCATCAGCAACCGCGGACAATCGCTCGGCATCGTCAAGATCAACATTCCGGACCGAATGCTGTTCAATACGCTGTCCAAGCGCCTGCTCTCTCCAAATAACGAAGACTACTACGTCATCATGGATTCTACCGGCAATTACATTTCCTCGACGCTGCCTCCCGACTTTCCGATCCGGTTCGGAGCGGACATTGAGCGCAAGGAGGATTTCGCCAAGCTGCTCGGAGACGCTTCGCTGCCGATGAACGGCGAGATCGACGGACGCAAGTACAACCTGATCGCTTCGGACAAAAATTCGGAATATTGGCGATTGATGCAGTTGATTCCGCGCGACGTCTTTCTCGAAAGCGGACGGGAAATCCGGCAGCTGTCGTTCTGGCTGCTCGCCGCGTTGATCCTTCTCTCCGTTCCGATCGCCTTTTGGATTTCGAAAAAGCTGACCTCCCCCATCTATCGAATCGTCGATGGGATGCATACGCTCGAGAAAGGCGATTTTAACGTGCGGATGGGCGCTTCGAGCATTCAGGAATACATGTATTTGTCCACGCATTTCAACCGCATGGTTCTGCGGCTGAAGCAGCTGATCGGCCGCTTGAACAAGGAGCACCGCGACCGACGGGAAGCCGAGCTGCGGCTGCTGCACGCGCAGATCAAGCCGCATTTTCTGTACAATACGCTCGATATGATCCACTGGCGGGCGATGGATTACAAAGCGCACGAAATCAGCCAAATGGTGCATCAGCTATCCCGGCTGTTCCGCATCGGACTGAGCAATGACAAGTGGTACGTCACCGTCAAGGACGAGCTGGATCACGCCCGCTGCTATATAGCGATCCAGAAATTCCGGCAAAACTTCGACATCGTCTACTCCGAGCACGCAGAACCGGATCTGTTCGCCTGTCTGATTCCGAAAATCGTGATTCAGCCTTTTCTGGAGAACGCCGTTATTCACGGCTTCGGCAGCCGCGCGGATTGCGCCGTCATCGAGGTCCACGTCGAAGCCGAGCAGACGGACGGTTTCCCTTCGCTGCTCATTTCCATTCTCGACAACGGTGTCGGATTTCCTCCTGATTTCGACATCGGGAATGCCAAAGGCATAGGCATCCGCAACGTCATCGACCGGATTCATCTCTATTGCGGGCGATCCTACGGCGTCGAGATCGATCGGCTCGACTCGGGCCAGACCCGGGTATCGCTGCGCCTGCCGCTCATTCGCGACGAAGAGGAGCTTAATCAACTAACGAGGAGTCTTGCGGATGAATACGATTCTCTTGGTGGATGACGACCAATACGTCATCGACGGTCTGCTGAAACACGTGCCATGGGAAGACATGGGCGTTCGTATCGTCGGAACGGCCGGAGACGGCGCTCAAGCTCTTGAACTGTTCCGGGAACGCATGCCGGACATCGTCATTACCGATATTTATATGCCGAAGATGGACGGATTCCAGCTGACCGAGGCGATTCATGAGATCGATCCCGAATTTCCGGTCGTCATCCTGAGCGGCTTCGACGATTATGCCAATGCTAGAAAAGCGGTAACCAAAGGCATTCAGCATTTTCTGTTGAAGCCTCCCAGCATTTCCGAGATTGAGTTCGTCGTTCGCGAGGTCGTGCAGCAGCTCAACGAGTCCAAGGAACGGGACGAGCTGCTGGCCAGCTACGTCCGGCAGCAGGACATCGTGCAGCGCTCGATGAGAGAGCTTTTTTTCCGCGATCTGCTAACGACGCGTTACCGGCGCGAGGAGCTTCCCTGGCAGCGCATCGCATTTATGGAGCTGCCTCTGGAGATAGACGTGCAGGCGCTGACGCTCAGCCTCATTCGTACGGAAGGCCGAACGCGCACGAGTGAGCGAGACTGGCAGCTGCTTCGCTTCGGAACCGGCAACATTATCCGCGAGGTTCTGGACAAACGGCTGGAAGCTTGCCCCGACCTTGCCGCCGAGGTGGTCGCTTACTCCGATAAAGACTTCGTCGTTCTCTTCCTCAGCGCAGCGCAGTTAGGCGATGCCGCAAGCGCGAACATTATGGAGGCGTCGACGGCGATCGTCGACAGCGTGCTGCAATATATGAAAATCTCGATGCTTGGCGGCCTGGGAAAGTCGTGGACCGGCTACGAGCACATCCTCGACTCGTTCCTGGAAAGCCAGTCGGCCATCGAAACGGCGGAAATGAACGATTGGAACCGCATCTACCGATTCGCGGAAAAAACGGATCCCGAGGAAGGGCGGCTTATGCCGCTCGACCTGATCCGCAAGCTGAACGACGCCATCTTCCAGAAGCGACTGCAGGACGCGGCCGATCTATGGCAGGAGCTGAAGGCGGATCGCGCATTCGTCTCCTCCTCTCTTCCCGGGCTTAAAGGCGTCTGTGCCGGACTCATCAGCGCCTGGTGGACATCCGCCTGGTCGACGGCTGCGCATGCGGCCGACGACGGAGCCGAGACCGGCTTGGAGGAGCTGCTCGTCTCTCTCAACCGTAGCGCTACGGCCAAAGGGCTGATCGACTGGATGGACGAGCAGATGTCGCGCGCCATTGCGCAGATCAAGGAAAATTTGCAGGGCAAAAAGAGCCATGCGCTAATCGACCGCGTCATCGGCGATTTTATCGAGAAATGCTACCACCAGAACATTACGCTGGAAGAAATCGCGGCCAAGATCCACGTCAACCGCAACTATTTAAGCCAACTGTTCAAGAAAATCACCGGCGAGCCGTTCGTCACCTACTTCAATAAGTACCGCATCGAGAAGGCGAAAGAACTGCTGTCGACCGGCCAGTATATGGTTTACGAAATCAGCGAGATGGTCGGCTTTCAGAATTCGACCTATTTCAGTCAAGTGTTCAAATCCATCACCGGCATCAGCCCATCGGAATATAAGCGCTGATCCGATTTCCATAAACGAGGTGTCTACCGCAATGGATCTATTACTGGAACGGCTTCGTTCCATTGATCTGCTTCGCCAGGCCGGCGGGCTCGCCAATGAATCCGGCCGCGACTTCCTGACGGAATTCGCCCGGTCCGGCGTCAAGTTCGCCGCTTCTGGAGGAACGCTCGAGAACGCGTATTACTCCGCCGTCTACAAGCTGCCCGACTGCGTGTCGCGCGGGTCGAACGGCTCCTTGACGCTGCAGGAAGGCGGCGTGTACAAAGGCTGCTGGCTCGAAAGCACAGGAACGATCAACGCCGAGCTGCTGTCGCGATTCGTCCCTTCCGTATCGCGTGCGACCTATGAGCAGTTCGCCGACCATCAGCGCGAGGATGGGCTTATTCCTTACAAAATCGCGGAAGATCAGCCTGTGTTTAGGCAAATTCAGCTCGTATCGCCGCCGGCAAGAAGCATATGGAACTATTATTTGTCGAACGGCAAAGACCGGGGATTTCTGGAGAAAATGTATGCGGCTCTGAATCGATACGACGAGTGGCTGGAGAAGTATCGCAACACGCGCGGCACCGGCTGTGTCGAGGCGTTCTGCGCCTTCGACACCGGCCACGACCTGTCCCCGCGGTTCTGGCACGTGGCCGACACGCCGCACCGCGGAGATCCGACGCAGGTAGATCCGGATTCGCCGCTCGCCCCCTATCTCGCCCCGGATTTGACGGCTAGCGTTTATTGCTCGCGCAAGTATCTTGCGCTTATGGCCCGGGAGCTTGGACTTGACGCCCCGTGGGAGGAACGGGCAGAGCAGTCGCTGCGCGCATTGTTCCGACACTGCTACGACGGCAGCGACGGGTTCTTCTACGACCGGGACAAGCACGATCGCTTCGTGCGGCTTCAATCCGACGTGCTGCTCAGAGTGCTGGCCTGCGAGGTCGGCGACTCCTCGTTATTCGCGTCGAGCTTGAGCCGATACTTGCTAAATACGCGCAAGTTTTTCGCCAAATATCCGTTTACTTCAATTGCGATGGACGATCCGCGCTTCGACCCGCACTCGGCCCACAACACCTGGGCGGGCGCGACGAATTTTCTCAGCCTGATCCGCGCCCCGCATGCTTTCGAGCATCACGACAGGCACGTCGAGCTGACTTGGGCGATGCAGCCGATTTTGTCGGCGCTGTCGCGCATGACCAGATTCGGGCAAGTGCTCAGTCCCTGGACGGGTGAAGAAGGCTATACGGAAAGCTACTCCCCCGCCCTGCTCTGCATGCTGGATTTCGTCGAACGGCTTTGCGGCATTTTGCCGGCTCCCGATGGCGAAGTCTGGTTCACCGGGCTGCTGCCTTATCCGCTCGATCATGGAATTTCGCTGGCGGAACGGACGGCGTACGCTCGCACAATCGACGGAATTGCCTACGAACTGCTCAATTCGACCGAGGAATGTACGATTCTCGCGGACGGACGCGAGCTCGCCCGATTCCCTTACGGCGTCCGGATCGTCACAGATCGCGCCGGCCAGCTCCGGGCCATCGTCGGCATGACGCTGCGCCCGGTTCGCGGACGGCTGCTGTGGAACGGCCAAGAGTACGCGTTCCGCGTCGAAGGCAATGAGAGATTGGGCTTCCGCGGCAACGAGGCCGGATTCGTTCCGGAATCGAATCCCGGCGTCGTTATTCCCGCTTACGAGTAGCAGCTTGCCATGCAGTTCGAGGCTTCGCACGCTCTGCCGAGGCACTTTTTTGGTCTCCAGCTCATCGCGCCGGCTCTGCCGAGGCACTTTTTTGGCCTTTGGCACGCCATGCCGGCTCCGTCGAGGCACTTTTTCGGCCTAAGCCACGCTTCACACCGTTATCAACAATCGTATATTTTGCCGTTACAAGTAGATCGAGTCTAATTAAGTGGACCAATATTAGCGGTGGGGCTGAAGTAACCTGCCATCCATGAGAGGAGAAGCGACTGACCGATGCAGACGCTTAAAAAGGAACAAATTCAGATGAGAGACCCGTTCGTGCTGCGACATGAGCCGGAAGGCTGCTATTATTTGTACGGATCGACCGATCCGGATATTTGGAAAAGTAAAGGAATCGGCTTCGACGTTTATCGCAGCAAGGACCTTGAGCATTGGGAAGGCCCGTTCCCGGCTTTCCGCCCGGAGGCGAACTTCTGGTCGGACAAGAACTACTGGGCTCCCGAAGTCCATGCCTACAGCGGCAAATACTACATGTTCGCTACATTCAAGACAGACGGAGTTTGCCGGGGCACGCAGGTGCTGATTGCCGACCATCCGCTCGGCCCCTTCGTTCCGCACAGCGACGGACCGGTGACGCCCCGGGATTGGGAATGCTTAGACGGCACTTTGTATGTGGACGGTCAAGGCGAGCCGTGGATGATCTTCTGCCATGAGTGGGTGCAGATCGTAAATGGAACGATCTGCGCGATCCGTCTGTCGCCTGGACTGGATAAAGCGATCGGACAGCCGATCGAGCTGTTCGCCGCGCGCGACGCCGCTTGGGTCGAACCTGTCAAAAACGGGCTCGGCTACGTCACCGACGGGCCGTTCGTCCACCGCTGCGCTGACGGCACGCTGCTCTTGCTCTGGTCGAGCTTCCGCGGCGGCCGGTACGCTCAGGCGATCGCGCGCTCCGCGAACGGCGAAATCGACGGGCATTGGGAGCATTTGCCCGAGCCGATCTACGAAAGCGACGGCGGACACGGCATGATTTTCCGTACGTTCGGCGGCGAGCTGCTGCTGGCGCTTCATACGCCGAACAAGACGCCGCTGGAACGAGCGGTCTTCCTTCCGCTTGTTGAGCAAGACGGCCGGCTCAAGCTCGCCGAGTAATGGGGACTGTCCCATAAGAAAAGTCGTACAAGATGATCGATGATAAAGAAGAAGCATCTATCTCCTGGAGACGGTCCGCCTCGGAAGGAGATAGATGCGCCTTATGACCGCCTATCGATCATCGTTCGGCACGACTTTTCATAAGCGGTCCCTTCCTTCCCGGAAATGAGTGCTCTATGAATCCGACCTTGCCAGTCCGCGATAACGAATCGCGCACCCGTATTGCTCCGCCGAAGCCACCCAGAGGCAGTCCTCCTGCGGGGAGTAGGCGATGAGAGAAATGTGATGGATGTTGGCCCACTCCGAATCGACCTCCCGCTGCCCGGCGTTGTCTTTGACAACTCGAGGCCGCCCCAGATCGGCGAAGCCTCCGGCCGGCGAGAAGCGGAAGACGTGGCCAGCATCTGCGGAGCCGCCGTATACGCCAAGCACGACATCGTCTCCGGCAAGCACAAAATTTCGCAGCGCCCCGGCCGAATAAAGCCGGCCGTACCCCGTCGACCGCCGCAAATCGGGTGTCAGCGCGAATAACATCCCGTCCCGCGTGCCTCCAACGAAGGTTCCATCCGTCAGCAGAACGCCGCCGGTCAGCGTTGCCGCGAACCCTCTCCCCCGAATCGACGGCGCCGCGACGCCCAGCTTTTCCGCGCGTCCCGTCGTACGGTCGTACTTGAGCAGTCGGGTTCCCGTTCCGGAGAGCAGCCAATAACGCTCGTCCAATCTCTGAAGATGGGCGTCGGACGTATGCAGCCGAATGCCGTCCAGCCGGGACGCCGTTCCTGTTCCGCAATTCAGCTCGTAGACGAAGCCATCCCGGTCGCTGGCGGCGATCGCCCTTCCCTCCAACGCGAAATGCAGCCGCCCCCCCGTCAGATCGCCGGGAAGATCAACCTTCACCGCCTCCCCAACCACCGGATCGAGCAGCAGAAGACGGCCGTCCGTCGTCAACACCGCCGTTTGGCCGTCCGCCAAATCCGCGCCCGAGAGGAAGCCGCCTCCCTCGTACAGCGTCTCGACCTTCTCCGGCATGTCGCCATCCGACCCGCAAATAATTCGACATACCCGCTCGCCGCCCGTGATTCCGTAAAGCTTGCCGCCGGATAAGCGCATATAGCCGACGGCCGTATCCTTCCAGCGCATATGACGGTGCAGCGGCAGTGTCCGGGTCGACTCGGCTTCGATGTGCATGAAGGCGTCGTCGTCCGCGTTCATGTGCATATCCGGCTCCGCGATCGCACGGATGTCCGCCGCCGGGGCCTCTTCGCCTGGGGCGCTCAGCCTGGCGACGTCAACCGCCAGAATATAAGGCGAGTAAGCGCCGCACACGTCGACCAGGTGCAGCCAGCCGTCGCAGTCGAACTCCATCTCGCAAACATAATGCGATTGCTTGCCGTCCGGAGCGATCAGACCCAGATTTTCCGGCTCTCCGCCGCGAAGAATGTCCCAGCGCACGAGCCGCATCAGATCTGCGCCGTGATACGTTTCCAGCCCGTAATACAGAACGAAATCCTTGTCCGCTGCCAGTCCGCCGATCGCATGTCTCAGATAAGGATTGCGAGGCTGCTCCGGTCGCAGATGCACGCTGCCGTGACGGGTGACCTCCAGCGTCTCCGGATGAAGCTCCAGCATCTCGCCGTCCACGTTGTTGGTCAGAAACAACGTGCCGCGCGGGGAGTTCAAGCCGAAAATAAGCGCCCGCCGGTATTTCGTGCCATGCGGGGACATAAAGCAAACTTTCAAATCCTCGATCTCGTCCTTCCCGGGATCGTAGCGCCACAGCTCGCCTGTATACGCGCTTCCGTAGATGCGGCCCTTCCCGTCCTTGATCAGCCGGCACGAGGCGAATTCCGACACCTTGCCATAGTCCTTGACCTCGTTCGTCTCCAGATTCAACCGGTAAAAATGGCCTCTCATATATCCGAGAAAGTAGTAGTAGCGCTGATCGTCGCCAAGAATGCCCCCGTAAATGCTCTCCCGCGGTACGGGGATGCCGAGCGTCCGCGATCGGCGCGTATCGGGATCGACGATCAGGACGACGGATCCCGGGTAGCCTTCCCACGGATGCTCGTAATGCTGCTCGAACAGCCATTGCTGGTGCCCGGGAGCCGGGGACGTATTGTGCGTCGCCATAATAAGGCGGCCGTCCGACAGGAAGTCGAGGCTCGTATGGATTTTGCTCGGCGGCATTTGCCGCGGATCGACGATCCAGCTTTTCTCCACGTCGAGAATCAAGCTTAACCCGCCGCTTCTCGGGTCGTATTCGTACAGAAGAGCGCTGAGCGGAAGGTCGCTCTCTCCGCACACGCTGACATAAAACCGGCCGTCCGGCGAACGCCGGAAATCCCATGCCGCGTTATGTCCTTTATCGTTGGGCAACTGCACGAATCTCGTATGTTCCGGCGGGAGTCCCGCCAGCAAATTCGCTGTCATTTCCGTTCCTCCGGCGGGGATCGCCCCAGCGAGGGCTTAGCCCTTGATGCCGCTGGTGGCGATGCCTTTAATAAAGTATTGTTGCGAAAACATAAACAAAAGAACGACGGGAATGAGCGCCAGCGAGGATGCGGCCATCTGCAGCGCATAATTTTGCGACTTCATCTCCTGAAACATTGCAATGCCGACCGTCAACATCTGCTTATCCATATTCGTAATGAAGATGAACGGATTCGTAAAGTCATTCCAGGACCAGACGAAGGAAAACAGGATCATCGTCATGAGCGCCGGCTTGGCCAGCGGCAGAATGATCCGGTAGAACACTCGGAAATGCCCGCATCCGTCGATGATCGCGGCTTCCGTAAGCTCGAACGGAATCGATAGGAAGAACTGCCGCAGCAGAAACACGAAGTACACGTCGAATGCCGCCGGCAGAGCAATCGCCCAGACCGTATCGGTCAAATGCAGCACCTTGTAGATGACGTAGCGCTGAATGATCGTCGCATCGCCGGGAAGCATGAGCGCGGCCAGAAACAACAGGAAAATCATATCTCTTCCGCGAAATCTGAGCCTAGCGAACGCATAGGCGGTAATCGAGACGATCGCACACTTGAGCGCAAGCGTCAGCACGACCATTACGGCAGAATTCTGGTACCACAAGGCGAATTTGTACTGCTCGCCGAAAATGCCCTTGTAGTTGTCCCAAATAAACGGCTCCGGAACGAGCCGGAACGGGTACTCGAAAATTTTGCCGAGCGGCTTGAAGGACGAGGACAGCATAAAAATAAACGGAAACAAATTAACGATGCCGAGTAGTGCGGCAAGCGACGTTACGATGATTTTGCGCATTGGCAAGCCTCCGTCAGGAATAAGTAACCCATTTTTTCTGTCCGCGCCATTGGATGACCGTGATGGCCAAAATCATCACAAACATGACGATCGCTTGCGCCGTACTGTAGCCGATGCGGTAATGGACGAACGATTCCTGATAAATGTTGACGGACAGCGTCGTGGAAGCCGCCCCCGGCCCGCCCTTGGTCAGCACCTGGATCGGTCCGAAATTCTGGAACGAATTGATGATGGCCGTAATCGTAAGCAGGAAGGTCGTTGGGGAAATCAGCGGCAGCGTAATGCGGCGGAACTTCGCGAACCCCCCCGCTCCGTCAATCATCGCCGCCTCGTACAGCTCGTTCGGAACGTTCTGCAAGGCGGCTAGAAATACGATCATGAAGAAGCCGATATTTTGCCAGACAACGATCATGACGATGCTCGGAATAGCCGTTTTCTCCCCAAGCAGCCATAGCGGCGGATTTTCCACGCCAAGTGCTCTCAACAGCGCGTTCACCGGGCCGTCGTTCACGTCGAGCAACAGCGCCCACACTACCGCGATCGCGACCATGTTGGACACGTAAGGCATGAAGATCGCCGTGCGGATCGAGCTCCGCAAATACAGATTCCGGTTGATGAGGAACGCGAAAAACAGGCTGGCCGCGATCACCCCCGGCACGAACAGAAAGCAATAATAGATCGTCCTCCACAGGGCTCCCGTAAACTGCTCGTCGCCAGCCATAGAGATGAAATTTTGCAGTCCGACGAATTTGACCCCCGACAAATTGCTGATAAAGCTCAGATTCGTTAAGCTGATCGCGACGGACGACAGCAGCGGCGCCAATTGAAAGACGATAAAGCCGATAGTGAAGGGCAGAATAAAGCCGTATCCGATCCATTGTTCCTGCCGCCTAAGCGAATGCGAACGCGCCAATGCCGCTTTTTTCATGGGGCGGATTGATCCTCGGCGATCGCCTTGTCGGCTTTCTCCTTCAGTTCCTTCATCGTCTGCTCAAGCGTCCGCTGCTTGGTGGCGTACAGCTCGCCTTCCGACGAAATAAGCGACGTGATCTGGGTCATGCCGGGACCGACGAGTTTTTCGCTCACGATATCGAGCGACGGACTCAGAATGGCGTCCTTCAGCTCTTCGACCGTAATTCCGTCGTCCGCCAGGCCTTCGACCATCGGCTGGAAAATAGAGTTGATCTCCTCATCGCTCAGATCGACCCGGGCAGGAATGTTTCCGGGAAGCGTCCACTGCAGCTCCGCGAGCGCTTTGACCGCTTCATAGGCCTCCTTCTTGTGCTTGGACGTCGAAGCTACGGAGTAGCCGCCCATGATGCCCATGACGGCTTTGCCGCCTTCGTCCACCTGAGGCATGATGGCCACGCCCATTTTCCAATCGCGGGGATACTGCTTTTTGTCCATGGCGCTCTGTACCGCCCAGTTGCCGACGACGAACATGCCGTAATTGTCTGTCGTCAGGAAGGCGTCCCATGGCATTTTCTTTGACTTGAACGTGATGAAGTCGGGCTGAACCTTCAGCTCGTTGCCGAGATCGGCATAAAACTTCATCGACTCCGCAAACGCCGGATCGTCGTAGTTGGAAGTACCGTCCGGCTTGTATTCCGGAACCTTCTTCTGCCGTGCCTGCAACAGGAAGTAGTTGTCCCAGTCCAGCATATAGGAGCCGTATACGCCCTTGCCCAGCTTCGTAATCTCCTTCGCTGCCTCGACGTATTTGTCCCACGTCCAGGTGGCGTTGTCCGGATACGGAACGTCTGCGGCGTCAAACAGCCCTTTGTTGTACATCGTCACATGCACGTCCCGGAACGCCGGAAGCATATAGATTTTATCGTTGTACTTCGATAGGCTGCTTCCGTAGATGGAGGCGATGTCGTAGCCTTCCCCGGCAATCAGCTCGTCAAGCGGCTCGATCAGGTTCGCCGTGGCGAACTTCTGGTACGTCGTCGCGTTCTGGTACAGCACGTCCATCTCGTCCCCGGCCATCAGGCTGATCGTCATCTTCTTGTTGAATTCGACGCCTTCCCCCGGAATAACGAACGGTTCAAGCTTCACGTTGCCCAGCTTTTTCTCGACGAGCGCCATCAAATCCTTCGTGCTCTGTCTACTCGCCTGGTCGGCCGACAAGGCGTATTTCAGGACGACGACCTCCTTGGCGTCCGCCGGCTTCGATCCGCTTGCCGAGGCTTGCGGCGTCCCGGATATTCCCCCGCTTGCCGAAGGCTCTGAATTCGTGCCGCAGCCCGCGGTCAGGGCGACGGTCAGGACGCCCGCAAAGAGCAGGCCTGCGCTTCTTCTGATTGCCATCATGTTCTGTAACCTCCCGGATAGTTTGTCGATGCGAGTCCGACAATTGAATTGTAGGTCACATCGCGCCTCGACCATATGAACTTGTTTTACCGCTTGTTTGCATTTTGATCGCTTGTTAAGCGCTTTCGGGGTTTCCCAGCACCAAAAGCGCAGAGTGAACTGCGCTTCTGTGCCGCCGGACTTGTAAATTTGATTACTCTTAAGGGATCTCCCGATGGTTTTTCTTGTACTCTCCCGGCGACATGCGGTAGTACTGCTTAAACGCGCGGGTAAAATAAAAAATATCGTTGTAGCCTACGTCCGTCGCAATATCCGCAACCTTCTTGTCGGTGGCCAGTAACTGCTCGCGTGCCTGCTCCATTCTCGTTCGGATCAGGAAATCCTGGAACGCCTCCCCCGTCTCCTGCTTGAACAGGCGGCTGAAATAGCTTTTGTTCATCGCGACACGGCGCGCCATCTCCTCGAGCGACACCCGCTGCCGGTAATGCTCCTTTACGTATGCGATTACTTTGACAATTTCGTCCCGCGGGCTCTGCTGACCTGCATGGTTCTCGAGCAGCCGCTCGCCTTGTCGGGCGAAGCCGAGGGCGGTCCGCTTCAGCTCCGCAAAATCCTCCGCTTCCTCCAGCCGGACGGCAATCGCCGTGTCGATCGGAGTGCCTTCTTTGTCGCCGAGTTTGACCGCAAGTCCGTCTTGCAGCGCTCCGGCCAACGCGGCGATATGCCGCTTGGCCAGCAGCGGATCGATCCGCCGCTCCCGCGTTTCGTCGACGAACGCCTCCAGGCACGCCGCCGCCCTCGCTCCATCGCCCAGTCCGACGAACAGCTTCAGGCGGCTTTTCGCCGCGCGGTAAGCTTCGGCGATGGCGCCGTCCGGAAAGACCGCCTGCCCTTGGCGCAACACGCCCCCCACCTGCTCGTAGAACGCTTCCAGCTTCAGCTTGTCCAGCGACGCCAGCGCCTCTTGAAGCGAGCCGTGCCCGGCGAACGGCGCGCCGCATACGACATTCGCTTCGATGCTCAAATAGTCGCGCAGCGCCCGGCGCACCCTCTCCGCCAAGTCGGCGACGCGACTCCCGTCGGGAGGCTCCCTCCAGCTGACGATCATCGCGTACGCTCCGGGAGAATGCTCCACGATCTTGCCGCCGGATTGATGATTGATCAATTCGTCGACGACGTTCAGAATCGTAAATTCCAGCAGACGGCGATCGGATTGAAAACGGCCCTCCAGCAGCTCGCGGTAATCTCTCAGCAGGAGCAGCAGGATGACCCCGCGCATGTCGTACAGCTTCAGTCCGAGCGCATCTATCGTCGCCTTCAGCGACTCCGGCGTACCGTCGTGCCCGACGAGGTCCAAATAGTATTTTCTCTCGATGACCGTCCGGTGCTCGCGAATCGTTTGGTCGATCGCCCTCCTGCGATCCGCGGCGGTGCGCTCCCCGTCCAGCTTCTCGCACACCTGTTCGAGCGCCTCCAGCAGCTTGTCGCTTTCGATCGTCACCTTCAGGAAATAGTCGACCGCGCCAAGCTTCATCGCCTCTTTGACCAACTCGAATTCGTCGTAGTTGCTCAGCACGAGACATTTGATCGCCGGATAAGACGAGGAGATTTCTTTGATCAGACCGATTCCGTCCATGACCGGCATCTTGATGTCGGTGATGACGATGTCGGGCGGCGTTTCGCTTATTTTCTCCAGCGCCTCCTGGCCGTTGGACGCTTCTCCGAGCAGTTCGAATCCGCGAGAGGCCCAATCGATTGACATTTTAAGTCCCATGCGCACGAAAATCTCGTCGTCCACGATCAGTATTTTATACATGTCCATCCTCCTCCGGCGTTAACGTTCGCACAGGAATGACGACCGTCATCCGCATGCCTTCTCCCGGTTCGCCTTGAATGCCTAAGGCAAATTCCGACCCGTAGTGAAGGATCAGTCTGTCGTTCACGTTAGCGATGCCGATGCCGCTGAATTTTCCCGATGACGCTCTGCGCCCCTCCGCGATTTCCTTCAGCCGCTCCGGATCGGCTCCGACGCCGTTGTCCGACACCGTGACGACGATCCGTTCGTCTTCGCGGCGGACCCGAATTCTCAGCAAGCCTTGGCGCTCCAAGCCCTCGAAGCCGTGAATGATCGAATTTTCCACGAGCGGCTGCAGGATGAGCTTGGGAATGCCGCAATCGAGCGTATCGTCGTCGATGTCGTACTCGTCCGCAAACAGCGAGGCGTAGCGAAACTTCTGGATCGTCACGTAGTTTTTGACGTTCTCGATTTCCTCGCGGACCGTAATCCATTCGTTTTTGCTCAGAATGCTGCTTTTCAGCAGATTGGCGAGCGCCACAATCACCTTGCTGACGTTGAACACTTTGCTTGCGTCGGCCAGCCAACGAATCGAGTTAAGCGTGTTGAACAGAAAATGGGGGTTGATTTGCGCATACAGCATTTTAAGCTCCAGCTCCCTCTTCGTTTTCTGCTCCTCGTTCACCTTGGAGAACAGCTCGTGAATTTGCGCGGCCAT
This sequence comes from Cohnella phaseoli, assembly GCF_003386235.1. Taxonomy (GTDB): domain Bacteria; phylum Bacillota; class Bacilli; order Paenibacillales; family Paenibacillaceae; genus Cohnella; species Cohnella phaseoli. The sequence continues at coordinate 23,496 of NZ_QRDZ01000054.1, read as the reverse complement.
TTTGTTGAATTTGAGCGACAGCTTGCCCAGCTCGTCCTTGCGCAGCACGTCCACCCTCGTTTCCAGATGGCCTGCGGCTAACCTTTCGGTCGCCTTGTTCAAATTGGAGATCGGCTTCGAAAGGCTGCGGGCGATGAAAAAGGATAGACCGAAGAAGACGAGCAGAAACAGCGCATTGACGTAGACGAGCGAATTGCGGATCGAATAGGCGTCGGCGAACAAGACGTCGTCCGGCACCACTTGGACGACGCTCCAGCCGAGTCGATCCAAGTATTTGACGTTGACGATGACGCGGCTATCCTTCAGCTCGAAGAAGCCGGCTTTCGCCCTCTTCAATTCGTCGGCATAGGGAAGCAGCGAACCGATCTGCTCCTCGTTCGAAGAGGAAACGATATAGCCGTCCTCGTTGATTACATAGCCGCCGATTCCCTGCTCGGCCCCCAGCTCCCTCAGGATGCCCGCCAGTTCCGACTCGGGCATCCCGATGACGATGTCTCCGAGCTTTTTACCGTTGCCGAGCTCCATGTAAGCCCGCGTCAACACGATATACCGAATCGGCTGCCCCAGCGGCGCGTAGTCGATCAGATGGGACGAGCCGCTCATTTGCAAATAGTTGGCGTTGCTTGGCACCCGCTCTTCCTTAAGCAGGCCGAGCAGCGCGTCCGACGCCCCCGATTCCGGCGGAAACGTGGCGTACATGCTGCCGCTGCGGTCGATGACGGCGATAAAGTGGTTCGGATAATAGTCCAGCGTCGACGTCTGAATGTTGAAAAACTTGCTGTTCATCACGCTGCTCGTGTAGTACCGTTCTGTGGGGTCGTCCTTGCTGCTGTCGGTCAAAATGCCGGAAATTTCGTCGTCGAGCATCAGCGTATTGGAAGCGATCAGCATATCCCGAAAGACGCGCTCCACCTGAGCCGCCGCCTGAGACAGCGCCATTTCGTTGCCGATGTTCGCCTTGCTCTTCACCGAGGACTGGATTAGCCCGATGGACAGAATGCCGGAAAGTACGATCGGAAGCACGATTACAAACAGAAACGCGAACACCAACTTTCTCTGAATCGTGCCGAGGAACAGTCTCTGACACGCTTCGGCAATCCCCCTCATGCCAAGCCCTCCTATCGATTAAACAGTATTCTAGCACCGGAAATGGAATTCCGCGACAACAAACGCAAAAAAGGATGCCCCCGGTCATGGCGACCGTGAGACATCCTGCTTGCTTTATTGCTTTTTCTGTTAGAGGCTGCGCAACGCCGGAGCAACTGGGCAGAAACTAACCGGCACGCCCGGAAAGAGCGCTTGGAGTCGCTCTGTCAGCAGTTTCATGCCCGGTTGCTCGCTCTCCAGATGGCCCAATGCAACAATGGCGCCTCTCCCGCCCATTTCGGCCAGGTCCCGCACATACTCGGGCGTCTCCCACTCCGGTCCTTCGCCGTACAGGACGAGGTCCGCGCCATAGCGGTCAAACAATGGAATGGCCAGCTTTCCACCCCCTCGATAGCCGACAAGCAAACCGATCCTCAAGCAGTCGACCTTCAGGTTCCCGGCCACGCGAACCCGGTCCAGACCAAGCAGCTGCTTGACATGCTTGACGACCTGCTCTCCGGTCATCGGCTCCGAAAGCTCGATCAGCGAAGCGGCCGGCAGGTGCCGCGCAACACAGCGTTGCCACCCGAGCTCGCGAATCAGCCCCTCCGTAATGAGGTCCAGGTGGCAGCGGTGCAGCGTGTCGTGGCAGCGATAGATCGCCAAGCCGCTTCGCGCTATTCGGCGCCTCTTCTCCTCGTAGAACGCGGCGCAAGCAAGCCAAGCTGCCGGATCGTTCTCGTGGGAATAGAAAGCCCCTTCATGAACAATGAGCAGGCTCGCGCCCGAGTCTGCTGCCTCCTGCATCGCGCCAATCGTTGCTGTGAACGCAACGGCGATACCTCGAACCGCCGTCGCAGGCTCTCCGGCCAACAACCGGTCCGCTTCTCCGATCGACGCGCCGCCCCATTCCGCCAGCGCGTCGACGACCTCCCGGACGGTCAACTCCGTCATCCTCAGCCCCCCCTTTATTTGATCCGCCTTCTTGCCTCGCTCCTTGCTCAAGTCCGTGCACATCCCTTCCACAATTCCTGACCGAATCCTCCCTAAGGTTAATAGATCGTGCGACCATGTCGGTCCGGGATGCCGGATGTGCGGTAGAATAAGCGTTCACCACGTCTCGCCACTCGCAGGCATGCTCCTCCTGATGGACGAGCCGTTCCCAATCGTGTTTCTCATGATTTCGGATGCCAAATTCGGAAGGACCCGCTTAATGCGAGCATCGCGAACAGATATAGGCAATTGTCATAATATCGTCTGTCTCCCTTACGCACGGGGGTATTCCAGAACAGTTCGACGCAGGCTCTGGCAAACTCGCCTTCAGGATTGGCGAGCGAAGCCATCGCATTGGTCGCGATCAGGCCGACGGGGTGCAGCGATTTCTCTTCGAACGGATCTCCCGAAATCGTATATCTGCGGTAATCCTCGGGGTGTTTGTCAGAGAAAAACTGTTGAATCCTCCGAGCTTCCTCGCGCATCCACTCCGTCGCCCCGAACCATTCCGCATCGAGGCCGACGTTGGCGGCGACCCGATACGAGTCGCTGAAGAAATGACCGTAGCCGCGCTCATCGTTCGGCATACCGTCATAATAAGCATACTCTGGAGCCAATCCCGTCTTCGGATGACAGGCAAGCTTTAAGTATTTCCGGCTCGCCGCGGCCGCCTCCGTCCAGAAAACTCGATCCTCCTCGTTCGCCCACAGCGCGAACAATTCATAGAAATGAGGAAGATGATAGGAAGGGTCGGTATACTCGCAGTTCGGCACGAACTTGATCAGCTTATTGTGCCGATTCCACATCGGATGGCCAATTCCGTCCTCGCCTTTGTGAACGCATGCGCTAAGCAGTTCGCGCGCCTTGGCCCCGTAATCCAGCGGAGGCGCGCCGTCTCCCCATCTGTGCGAGGCGAAAAAAAGCGCCAGCGCAAAATATTCCTCGCCGTCGGGAGCCGGGCCGTGCGAACGCTTCGTTCCGTCGGGCTCGCACGACCAGGCGAAATAGCCCGCATTTTCTCCCTCGTCCATGTACATATGCTTGTACGTCCATTTCCACAGCCGGTCGAACACGTCGCGCCGGTCAAGCTGCACAGCCATCATCATTCCGTAAGACATGCCTTCCGTTCTGACGTCGAGGTTCCCGGTATCCAGCATATAGCCCATATCTTCGCCAGTAGGATAATAGATCCGGGTCTCCTCGCGGTCGCCGAATAACTGCTCCCAACCTAACGCCAGCCTGTCCGCAATCTCCTTCCCGTCATATCCGTACTCCGCCAGCAAATTGCGGTATTTTCCCGAATGATAAGCGCCTGAGCTCGCTATGTTATCCATCAATCTTTTACGCCTCCCAATGTCCTTATCGAAGTATCATTGCGGAACGGTATGCCGTAATAACTCGATGACTTGCATGATCGTCGTCATTGCAGAACCGAAGTCGGCGACCGCATTTTGTTCCGCCCCCGCGCGTTGTTCATGGCGATGCCTGTTTTTCTATCACGAAAGCGCCCTGTTGCCGCCTAGGCCTTCGCCAATATCGCGTTTTTGTATTCCGTCGGGGTTCTCCCCTCGACTTTCTCGAATTGGCAGACGAAATAATCCGAGTTGCCGAAGCCGACGCTGGCCGCTATCTCGTACACTTTGTGGTCCGTCTGCCTGAGCTGTCTTTTCGCTTCGGCTATGCGGATCTGCAGCAAATACTCATTGAAATAGACGCCGTACGTTTTTTTGAACAGCTGGCCAAGGTAGACCGGGTTCAAGTAAAAGCGCTTGGAAATGCTCTTCAAGTTGATATTTTCGCCGAAATGACTATCGATGTATTGCTTGACTTTACCGATGTCCCCTTTCGTCATCGCGCTGCGGAGCCCGGATATATATACCGCGCTCTCTCGTAAAAATTCGAGGAACAGACCTTTAATGCCATTAAGCGTTCTTGGCTCCCGTCGGGTGCGCAGCAGCCGGGGCAGCGAAATCACGGCGCTCTCGTCTCCCTGCATATTTTGGATAATGCCGCTTACTCCGTGTATGCATCTGGAGATCGAGGCTTGAACCGATTCCGGCGAATAGCGCTGCTCCCGAAAAGCGTCGAACATCCGATCGGTCGTCTTCGCCATCCCTGCCTCGTCCCTTTCTTCCAAGCGCTCAAGCAGTTCGGTCAACAGGCCGGCTTCCAATTCCTTGTAAGCGACGCATTGCCCCGCCAGCTCTTCGTGGACAAGCACGCTTCTATCGAAAGCGTATTTGTAACTTGTCAGCGCCGACGCCGATGCGTAAGACTCCCTGGCCCGCTCCAGCGTCGGAACGATTGCGCCGGCATACACGCGCAGAACGCCGTCGATGTGAGGACCGGCTGCGAGAATCAGCCTTTCTCCGAACCGTCGGATTTCCCCTGCGTCAAGCTCGTCGAATAGCAGAAAGTGGAGCTCCGTCAAGCTTTTTGCGAGCAAGCATTGAGCATTTCCGTTCGAATAGGCCGCTCCCTCCTCCATTAACGCCTGCTTGACTCGTTCGAGTCCCTCCGTTACCTGCGCCTCTTTCGAGTCGAACGCCGCATCGTTGATCTCCACAGTAACGCAGCGCAGCGAGGTGTTCAGCGGAAGGCTTAAAATACGCGACGCCTCCGACAGATAACCTTCGTCCGGTCGTCCCGTCAGCAGACGATCGAACACAGACGCTTGAATGAACCGGTACTCGGCTTCCGCCCGTCCTGGCTCCGAAGCTCCCGCAATCTTCAACAGCGCGGCCGCCAGCTCGTTCTCGTCGATCGGCTTGAGCAGATAATCCGATACGTCGTACCGAACGGCTTGCTGGGCATATTTGAAATCCCCGTATCCGCTAATAATAATAAACTTCGTTTTGTCGTTGCCGCTTTCCCGCACTTTGCGAATCAGCTCCAGACCGTCCAATGCGGGCATGCGTATATCGGTGACGACGACATCCGGGCGAACCGTTTCGATCAGTGCATATGCGTCTTCCCCGTCTTCCGCTTCGCCCACGACCTCAAAGCCTAGCTTCGCCCAAGGGATAAGCCCGAGCAGCCCTTTGCGAGCAAACACTTCATCGTCGACCAGAATCGCTCTTTTCAATTCGCATCCCTCCGCTTCATATGTGGGAACGCTTACAAATAACCGAGGAAAATGAGTCCGTCCGTTCTCTCGATGTGTAAGTCACTCTCATTTCAGCTAAGAGAGCCTCGTTTGCCTACCGTAAAAACGATAGCGGAAGCTAGCGGCTGGAGGAGCGAGGCGCTTTCTTGGCCTTGACGTGTCTGAAATTGACCTCGCTCCTTCCGCTCCTCCCCTCGCCAGCCTCTATTCTTCCAGCCAAAGGACGCTGGTTACGCCTCTCGGATAATACTTGCTGCCGATGATATTCCCGGCGAGAATCTGATCGCTCCAGCTCCAATAAGACAGCTCGGGATGCGTCAGCCAGCTTACGTGCGCTTTGTCGGCTGCGATGCCGCCGTCGCCGAAATCGACGCCCATAATGCGGCGGGCGATAAACTGGCATAAATAAATTTTGCTGAGCCAAGAGTTATCGCTGGTCGACGACAGTTTCCAGCCCCCGTCCGGGAACAGGCAGGCGCCGCTCGAGAACACGTGATCCAGATGCGTCCGCAGCGCCTGCAAGTAGGGCGCGTAACGCCCATTCCGGTCCAGCGCCTCCTCGTTCCCCGTCATGTAAGGGAAAATCAACCCTTCAATCGCCGGAATGATCTTAGAGTCGTTGCCTTCGCCGATGACCGCCGGAATATAGCCCTGTTCGTTGAGCTGCGCGGCGATCGTGGATGCACACCTCTCCGCCTGACTTCCGGCCATCACGGCCAGATCCGGCTTCCCGAAGCGAGCGAACAGCTTCTCCATCGCGACATAGGCCGCCCAGCACTTTCCGGCCATGTACAGATTGTTTCGAGACTGCCCGAGCGACACGTCGAGGCTGTCGTACGTCGTAATCTCGGCCCCGCCCATCGTGCGGGAGCTGTCCAGCCCCATCAGTCCGTTGCGCTTGTCCGAATCGGGATGATCCCGGTTGAGCATGCTTTGGAAGCAGGCCTCTAGCAGACCTGATTTTCCCTGCAGCCATTCCCGGTCTCCGGAACGCTCGTCGTACACTGCGGCGCATAGAATCCAGTTGACGAGCTGCTCATGCGTCATATGCGAGAAGCAACCGTCGATGCCGTACATTTCGTAGGAAGAATACGACGGGCGCGAAAAGACGTTGCCGACGCCCATGTCGTGCGTAAAGCTGATCCCTCCGGGATGAAGCTTGCTTTCTCCGGGGAAACGGGTTTGGTCTTCGTAACTGTAGCGATCGACGAACTGATCGAGCACGTTGCGAACCGTCCACGGGTTCAGCTTCATCTCGAAAAACAGCTGATCCACAGTCAGATCGAACGTATTCATCATCCGGTATTCGCCCTCGTTGACGACCCAGAGCGGCTTGCCGTCCTTATCCGCGAGCAGCTGCGTGTTGCCATAGTAGCTGTGGACGGAATGGCGCAGCATAAATTTCTGACTATCGTTCAGTCTGGAGGCCTCAACCTCCTCATCCGCGGCCGCGCAAGCTTCCGTCAAACGATCGAAATGCGTCAGCGCATAATCGGCGACCTCTTCGATGTTGCGAAACAGCCTCGTATAATAATAGCTCGTCTCCATCCCCGATGTCGCAACGCCACCGCGGTAGAAACAGATCGCGAAGCGGACCGTGCGGATTTCCCCTGCAGGCACGTCCGTAACAATCGCTCCCGTCATCCCGAGTCCGAAAGTCCAGTTTTCCTCCAGCTCGGCGCCAAGAATCCGTTCCATGCCGAAGCCCATCGCCGAGCGCGCCGAGGAGTCGTCGGTTGCAATCGCGGTAATCAGTCCCTGCCCGACTCCCTTCATTTTCCCGTTCGTCGTATCGTCCAGCCGCCGCATGTTCGCGTAAGGGTCGCTGCCCCGGTATCCGAAGAAAGCTCTGCGGTTCTTCGAGCTCTTGCGATTGTCGACGGTCAGCTCGGCGAACACCGCCGGAAGCAGCGCGTCTTTCAGCTCCTCCGGAGAGGCGCGCTCCGGATCGGGAACGGCATGCGCGGGAGAATAGATGCGAAACACGAGGTCCTCCGCTTCCCATGTGTCGGTGCCCAGACGAAGCTCGTGACGAATATCATCGCCGGAATAGGGATAAATACGCGGGCCGGCGGCATCGTCGTCCGCTTCCTTCTCCACGTCATACCTTCTGCTCTCGTCGACAGCGCTTTCGAAAAATGGCAATGAGCGATAAAGCCGCTTGCCGTTCTCCGATTCCACTCCGATGTACACATTATGGTCCGCCGGCTTGCCCAGCTCCAGGCCCAGTCCTCCCGCCGCTCCTTTAAAACCCAAAGTAAAGCTGGCGAAGGCTCCTATAGGCGAATGGTGCGCGTTGTAAAAAAGGTTCATATAATAAGCTCTCTCCTTTGCGGTCGTTATGGCCTATTCCCAAAGTAACACCGCGCCGCGAGACGATCCATGCTCTTTTCTCTCCTTTTATTTACCCAAATCAAGCCGATATTTTGTTAAAATAGAGTTGCTCTATCCTGGCCAAGGGGGAAAGCGTCATGGAAGACAATTTACGTACGGGAACTAAAAACAGCGTGTCGGAGAGATTCGTTCCCGATCTGCGATCGGCCCACCATATTTCCTTTATGCACGCGCGAGAAGTGAATGCGGACTGGGTTTACCCCTCTCATGAGCATAAACAGTACGAGATCAATTACGTCCTCCGAGGCTGCCAGAAGATGATCGTTAACGGTGCGTCCTGCCGGCTAGAGGAGGGCGATTTTGTCCTTATTCGCCCTGGTGACATTCATTCCAGCCGCTCCGGCTCGATCGGCGGGTTTATCTATTTCTGCTTGCATTTCGAGATCGACGATCCGCCGCTCCTCCATCTGCTGGACGCCTTCAGACATTCCGCCATAGCGGGGGATTCCCCCGAAGGTATCGCCATACGGCCCGCGTTAGACCGGCTGGCCGCCTACGCCGTATCGGACAAATCGTTCGATCTGGCGGTTAGAACCGGCATCCAGGCGGCATTCTACGAGCTGCTGTCCCAGCTTTGTTCGCTGCTGTCCTCCGGCGCGGATACGAAGGATGACAGAAGGCCGCCTCACCCGGAGACGGCCCACCGCATCGAATCTCTTATCCATGCCGCAGCCAAGCAGCCGATCTATCACGGTCACTCGGACGGGGAGCGTCCGCTCGTAGGCGCGATCGCCCGCAAGCTCGGCATCAGCGAATCCCACTGCAACCGACTGTTTAAGAAGGTGTACGGCGTCTCTCCGCGCCAATACCTGTCGACGATGATCCGCGACGAAGCGCAGCGTCTGCTGCGCGATACTTCGCTGTCCGTCGATCATATTTCCAGCCTTCTCGGCTACCGCGACATTGCCCATTTCAGTCGCCAATTCAAGCGTTGGACGGGCGCGTCGCCGCGGGATTACCGGTCGGGCTTGCCCCCCATCCAGCCTAGCTCGTAAGCATATCTTGCGAGCTGGACGCGATTTTCCAGATGAAGCTTGTGCAAAATATTTTTCAAATGATTTTTGACCGTATACTCCGAGATCGTCAGCTCCGATGAAATGTCGCGGTTGGACATTCCTCTGGCGACGAGTCCGAGAATTTCCGTCTCACGGGCGGTAAGCGGATTCGCAGGAGATTTCGGCCGCTCCGCCGCGGAAAACTCCTTCAAAATTCGAAACGCGAGCTCGCGGGTCATCGGCACCTCGTCCACGGCGATCGCACGCAAATATTCCAACCAGGCTCTGGGGTTCAAGTTTTTGAGCAGATAGCCTTGCGCCCCCTTCTTCAAAGCATCGAACAGATGGGCGATATCGTCGGACACGGTGACAATGACAATTTTCACGTACGGATACTTTTCCTTCAGCCGCCTTGTCGCTTCGAGGCCGTCCATGTCCGGCATATGGATGTCCATCAAAATCATGTCGGGCATCCATTGCTCCGTCAACGCGAGCGCCTCTTCTCCGCTTGTCCCTTCGGCCACGATCTGGAACTGCGCATCGCCCCCGAGAATCGTTCGAATCCCTTCCCTCGCCTGTCTGCTGTCGTCGACGACCAATACGCGGAACCCTGCTGCGTTCATCGCTGATCCTCCTCGTAATTCTCCTTGAAGCTATTCTACGAAAATTGCCTTCGTTTCAGATGACTCTTGCGAGCTATACGCGCGGCGAAAATGTGAACTTATTATGTCGGTTGCGGCCAAGCGACGTCCGATGTGACTCTTTAGAGCTATAGCGGGCGGAAAAGACGGTTGTTAAGATGGAGGTGAAAACGAATCGAGGGGGACTTCGCATGAGTAAATGGTTTATGTCAGGGCTAATTGCGGTTGCCTGCTTGTTCGGCGTCTACTTGCTCGCGACGGCGCTGCCGGACAAAGAAGAAGTGGCCGACAACGGTCCCGCTTTCGTCGTGCCTGAACTCGCCGTAGACGCCGAGACGTCGGAGCAGATTTACCAGGCCTTGTGCATCTCCTGCCATGGCGATCAGCTTCAGGGAGGCGCCGGACCGGAGCTGGCGCACATCGGCTCGGCGATGACGAAGGAGCAGCTCTACAAGACGATCAAGGAAGGCAGACGGGGCATGCCGGCCTTCGAGAAGCGCCTGACGGAGGACGAGCTGCTTACGATTACAACTTGGCTCGCCTCGCACGAGTGACGGGCCGGGGAGGTGCCGCCCATGCGCATACGGCTTAGCTCCGCCTCCTGGCTGTTCAACGCTTGGGCCGTATCGGTCGTCGCGACGGCCGGAAGTTTGTACTTAAGCGAGTATTTGCATTTTACTCCGTGCAGCCTGTGCTGGTATCAGCGCATATTGATGTACCCTTTGACGATACTGCTCGGCATTGCCTCCCGGCGCGGCCAGAAGCAGATCGTGCCCTACGTTCTGCCGCTTGCGGCAATCGGAGCCGCCTTCTCCGTCTACCACATCGCGGTGCAGGAGCTTCCGCACGGGCCGGACGGGCCGTTCTGCGGGCCCGTGTCGTGTGCGACCGACGTGCTGAACGCCTTCGGCTTCCTCACCGTGCCGATGCTGGCGCTGGCCGCGTTCGCGATGATTATCGCGTGTCTGCTGCTCGCCCGCCGGGCGGAAAACTAAGGCAAGGGAGTAGAAATATGAATCCGAAACTAAGAAGCTATCTGTTTCCGTGCCTGTTGGCCGTACTCTTTCTGGGGATCGCCGTCTATATACTAGTCGGATCTCTCGGTTCCGCCTCTTCGATTCCCGTCGTGCAGGCTGCGCCGAATTTCGAGCTGACGAATGTGGACGGGCAGCAGATCAAGGCGAGCGACAACGCTGGAAAAGTCGTGCTGATGGAATTTATGTTCACCAGCTGCCCCGACATCTGTCCGGTCACCACCTATAAAATGGTGCAGTTGCAGGAGAAGCTGAAGCAGCAGGGCCTATTCGGCGACAAGGTGCGGTTTGTCGCCGTCACATTCGATCCCGAGCGGGACACGCCGGAAGCTTTGCAAAAATACGCTGAGCGCATGGGGATGGATATGAGCGGCTGGCACGTGCTGCGCGGAGAGGAAGCGGCGACGAAGGAGCTTGCCGCACAGTACGGCATCAACGTCGTCAACATGGGCGACGGACAATTCGTGCATAATGTCACTTCGCTTCAATTGATCGACCCCAACCAACAAATCCGAAGGGTGTACGAGATGGGCGACGGTATGAATAACGAGGAAGTGCTGCAGGATATCGCCCTCCTTTTGGACGAATAAAGAAAAGACTCCGATCCGCCATTCCTGGTCTTCGGAGTCTTTTCACTTGCATCGGCCTATCGTCGATCAAATTAAGCAAGCTGGTCGCCAAGCATGCGGATACGCTCGGCAAGCAGCCGTTCGTCGGCCGGAACTTGCTCCGTTGAGAGCGCCTGCAGCTCTTCGTGATCGCCGACGCAGACGGAGCGGAGAGCGTGCCTGAACATGGGCGCGTCGTTCGCGTCGTTGCCGAACGCTACGAACTGCCGAGACTTGACGTTAAGCGCCTGCAGGCCCGTCCACTTGTCCGCTCCTCCCGGACTGACGTCGACGATGTCCTCCGAGCCGTGCCTGTATAGAACGACCGGCAGCCTGCGCAGCTCCTCCGTCAGACCCGCTAAGTCCGAACTGCTTAGGAAAACTGCCTTAACCATCTCCGTTAGTTGTTCCAACGGAAGACTGCTGGCCAGCCCGTCGGGGTCGAGATGGCGCCGGATTGGATGATCCACTCTGCTCGAGTAGGAGTAGTCCCATGTTCCGTCGACCAAGTAATCCGCGTCGTACCGTCGAATGAGCCGTACGATCGCCTCCGCCGTCGGCGCATCGAAGCGAACTGCGGCAACGATACGTCCTTCCGCCGCCGCGAACGCCCCGTTGCCGCCCACCATCGGATAATGGCGCATATGGCGCGGCAGCACAGGCAACAAGTCCCGGATCGGTCTTGCCGAGGCAAATACGATGTTATGGCCTTGTTCCGCCAATCCGTCCAAAGCTTGAACGATCGGCTCGCTTAACGGCCTCCCCCGAAAACAAATCGTCCCGTCCAAATCGAAAACGAACTTCAACGTTTTCCTCCCCTTTCGCTTTTCCCATCATAGCAGTTTCCTGTATGATAAAAAGGACCGATGTCCGAAAGTCGAAAAAAGGAGTCCGCATGAACATCATTTCGCAGCCTGACCGCATACGTCGCCTCATAGCCGCTCATCGCCTCGATCGGATGTTTTCCGCGCCCGGCGAGCTTGACTTTCAGCTTCGCATTTACGAGAGCGGGGAATCCGTGCTCAGGGAAGGCGACGAGCCGGACGGATTATATTTTCAAGTAGCAGGCCGAACGAAGGTATCCTCCAGCGTAGAAACGGGCAAAGCTTTGCTGCTGCGTTTCTGCCATCCTCTGTCCATCTTCGGAGATATCGAATTTCTGCAGCAGGTAGTCGTACAATCCGAAGTAGAAGTCGTGCGGACCGCTGAATTCCTATTCGTTGACAACCGCACTGCCGAAGCCGCGTTGATGAAAGATCCCGTTTTTATGAAAGAGCTCTTGCGGCATCTGGCCTATAAGCTGCAGACCTGCACGACCGCATCGCGTATCAATCTGCTGGCCTCCGTTGAGGAGAGATTGGCCGGCTACTTGCTGACGACGCGCAGCGGCAACGATTTCGGCAAGGAGCTGAATACGCACAGCGCGCACGAGATCGCCTCGCTAATCGGCACGACGCCCCGCCATTTGAACCGTGTCGTAACGAAACTCGCCGGCTTAGACATCCTGCGCAAAGCCAGAAACCGGATCGTCGTTACGGATTGGGACCGGCTCGACACCTTCTCCAACGGGCTTCGTTACGAATAATAAGCGATGTGGTACGGGTTCAAAACCTCATGGAGCCTCGCCAGTATGGCAGCCGCCTGTTCCCGCACGAGCGTTTGCTGCGGATGGAACTTGCCGTCGCTTCCGGTCATGACGCTACGCTCGAACACAGCCTGGATCGCTTGCCGGCTTGCGACGGACAGGTCGCCGATGTCGGAGAACGCCATCCGCTCGTCGCTTCCGTACGTGACGAGGCGTCCGGCATTGGCGGCCATAATCGCCGCTTCCACGCGCGTAATCGCGCGATCCGGTTCGAAGCTCCCGGAACGGTCGGTAACGCCCAGCTTTGCCGCCTTGGCAAGCGCTCCACTGTACCATGCGCTTGCCGGTACGTCCGAGAACGTCTTTCCCGTCTTCGGCAACGCTCCCTCCTCCAGCAGACGGAGCAACAGAACGACATACTGGGCGCGGGTCAGCGCTTGCTTCGGAGCCAGCGTCCTGCCCTTTGCGTCCACGCCTTCTATATACCCTTCTCGCAGCATAAACGACAGCTCGTCGCGTGCCCAGGAAGACACCTGTTTTTCATCCTTAAAAGTCGACAACTCCGGCGCTGAGACGCGCAGCGGAAAATCGTCTTTGGCCACCGTAGGCACGGCGTTTTTACGGTACCCAGTCACCTCGATTTGGTATACTCCCGGCGTCAGGCCGCCAAACGACACTTTCCCTTCGGCGTCGCTTACCGCCGTTTTGTCGCCAATCCGGACGGTTACGCCTTTCGCAACCATGTATCCGAGCTGTCGGTTCGCCTTTTTGACATACAGATGGAACGGTTTGTCCGCGGAAATCGGAGAACCGCTGCCTGTTTGCCCTTCATAGCTCCATTCGACAACAATCGTATCGAGCAGAAAAGTGTTGTCCGAGCCGTAATAGACGAGTAGCTCCGCTCCTTTCGCAAGGGACAATCCGTCAGGTGAATTCTCCGGGAACATCCAGCTGCCGAACGGATCGCTGCGCACGGCCAGCTTCCATGCGTCTTTGGCTCCGTAGCGTCCGCCGGCAATGCCGGCAATCGATTCGATTGACTTCTTGCCTTGCGAGTCGGTAATCATTTTATAGGCAATGCCTTCCTTATCGAGAAACGCCAGTGCGGACGCAATCGCATCCCCACTCTGTCCCCTTCCCTGCGCAATCGAGCCTTCCGGTCCTTCAATTGACACCTTCACGCTATTCGCGACGACCGGCTGCCTCCTGACGGCTTTCAACGGCGCCTCGCCGTTCGCGAACCGCTTGTAGGCAGCCAGCGCCATATAAGCCTCAGTCGTCTCTGTTAAGCTGATCCCGCCATCTCCGTCTTGGGCAAAACGTCCGCTATCCGTCTGCCGGGACAGCAAATAGCTTAGCGGATGGCTTCCATCCGTTTGGCTCCAGGATGCGGCATCGATTCCCAGCGCGGTCAACGCGAGGACGGCCAGCGCCGTATCGGACGTGCCTCCGAAACCGCCATCAGCCGACTGCTGCGCCTTCAACCAATCCAACCCGCGCCGGGTTTCCTCCGAGTCCGGCGTCGCCTCCGCCAGCGCCGTCAACGCGAGCGAAGTCGCCGCCACGCTGCCCTTCGTCTCCGCCTTATCCTCGGACATCGACCAGCTTCCGTCCTTGGCCTGCCGTTCGACGAGCTTGTAATAAATCCGGTCCGGATACCACTCGGTACGCGCCAGCGTTCCCGACAACGACCGATTGGCAACCAGATAAGCAATCGCCAGTTCCGGCACGCCTTCCGCCTCCATGCCCGGATGGTTCATCAGCACCGGATACAGGTCGATTCCGGCGATATCGGTAACGTTGCCTCCGGCCGCGGCATAGCCGGCCATCGAACGCGTCAGTTGGCTGACTTTGTCGTACTTGCCGCGGTTATCGAGCCATTCGTCGGCTTTGTGCCGCAAATAGCTGTCGGGAACCTCTTTATGGTTCAGCGCCAACCCGACCGCGGCCCAATCCGACTGCGGCAGCTGCGCGTACAACAGCGGCTCCGCTTTGGTCAGCGCCTGCTCCAGCTCCGGCCCGACCGCCTTTGAGCCTAAAGTTTGCCCATCCTTTTCCGCCGTATCTCCCGCTGCCCGCGCAAAGCCTGACGGCTGTGCAGCTAGCGACAAGCTTACGATGAGCGCTAACATCCATTTCACTTGACTATGTACTACCATTCGTTTCATTTTCCCCTCTCCTTCCCCCTATGTTGGACGAAGGAAACGAGGCGATAGTTTCGCCGGCTCACGACTTTTTCCGAATTTTTCCTCACCTGAGATTTGCCGGCGATTTCCCGAAATCGGACGCTTTCCTGTAAACTATAAGCATCGACGTCTATGATCGGGAGGAATTATGAACAAAATCGATTACCTATCACAGTTCGATTTGCTGCGCTCGCTTAACCGAGAGGATCTGATCGAGATGGACGAGCTGACCTCGATCACCCCTTTTCCGAAAAAACAGCTTATTCAAAGTCCGGATACGTTTACGGAGAAGCTCTATTTTATAAAAAAGGGAAAGGTGCGCCTTTATCGGCTGAATGCCGAAGGCAGGCAGTTCACTTTGGATATCCTGAGCGAGGGCAATATATTCGGAGAAATGAACGGAATTTCGCTGGGGACGCGGGACGTGTTCATCGAAACGGTCGAAGCCTGCGATATCTGCATGATGGATAAGGAACGGTTCGAGCGCTATTTGCTGCAGCGCCCCCGTTTTATGCTAAATATGATCGAGGCGATAAGTCAACGATTGGCGCATATGAGCACATTGGCTCAGAAGCTCGCGATAGGCAGGCTGCACGATAAAATCATCCATATTCTGCTTAAGCTATCCGAACGGTTTGGCAACGGCAACGAGGATGGGTCCGACTTTTGCGCGATCGGCATCTCGCTCTCCCATCAAGATCTCGCCAATCTAGTCGGCGCATCCCGCGAAGCGGTTACGCTTGGGCTGCAGGAGCTTGCCGAGGCCGGCGCGATTCGGACGGGCTTCCGGACGATCCATGTCAATCGGGAAAAGCTCTCCGCTCTATTAGATGCGTAGGCGGCCGGATAAAGCTGTAAACTGCATTACAGCTTTTCCGAAGGAAACCGCATATCGTGGAAATACCGGTACAATATCGTTAGGGAGAGGAGCTTGCGAGAAAAATGGAACAACAGCTAGAGGCCGCATCTCTTGCGAACAGAAAAGGAGCGCGCAAGGTCAACGACATCCCTGCTGAAGTGATGAAGCTTTTACAGAGCGGTGAGCTCGAAACGGTAAACTTGACGGAATGGCTCGCAATCGATCATCGTCTCCTGCTTGAGCATGTGGCGTGCGAGCTGGAGCTTGATCCGTATATAGAGGAACTGCTGGCGAAGCTGCCTATAAGCGGAGAAAAGAAAATCATGACTGTGATCCCGAAAATTGCGCAAGCCTGGCTCATCCTGCTGGATCGCCTGCCGGACGAACGAGGCAGAGCAATATTCGGCAAGCTGTCGTCGCATCGCTCGGACAGCGTTCGCTGTTGGGCGGCCTATATTGTCGGACTGCAGCAGCATTCCCTGGAGCGACGTTTGGCGCTAATTCGACCGTTTGCCGCGGATCGTCATTTCGGCGTTCGCGAGCTCGCATGGATGGCCGTACGCGAGTCGGCTGCCAGGGAATTGAACAAAGCGATCCTCCTCTTGCAAGCGTGGACGCAAGACGAAGACGCCAACCTTCGCCGCTTCTCCGTCGAGGTCATCCGTCCGCGCGGGGTATGGGCCAAGCATATTCCCGAACTGAAGAACGACCCTTCGCTCGCGCTTCCGCTGCTTGAGCCGCTCAAATCCGATCCCTCCAAATACGTTCAGGACTCCGTCGCCAATTGGTTGAACGACGCCGGCAAAACGCAGCCCGAATGGGTGGTCGAGCTTTGCCGCGCATGGTTCGCAGCGTCGGATACGAAAATGACAAAAAGAATCGTGACTCGCGCTCAGCGCAGTATGAACCCATCTACTTCCTCAAATTAGTATGGGCACGCTCAACTTCCATTGACACGAGGGGCTATCCTATTAGCACGTTGCTTGAAATGATCGATAGACAAAAAAAGAGTATATATCTTCCGTAGACTGCCTCATACGCTCCTGAAATCCCATTGTAACGGGTTCACCCATTCAGATTTCAGGAGCGTATAGCATCGGAGGGAGATATATACCCTTTTCACCTTGTTCATCGATTATTTTTTAGCAACTTGAAGGGCTAATGGATCAGCCTGTTACATCCACTGGAAGTGGAAGCTGCCCTCGCGGTCCACGCGCTGGAACGTATGCGCCCCGAAATAGTCGCGCTGCGCTTGCAGCAGGTTAGCCGGCAGACGCTCCGTGCGGTAGCTGTCGTAATACGCCAGCGCGGAGGCGAACGCCGGAACCGGGATGCCTCTTTCGACGGCAACGGCAACCACTTTGCGCCATGCGGCTTGATAGTTTTTGACGACGCCGCCGAAGTAATCGTCCAGCAGCAGATTGGTCAGCTCCGGATTGCGGTCGTAGGCGTCCTTGATGTTTTGCAGGAATCTGGCGCGGATGATGCAGCCTCCGCGGAAGATCATCGCGATGCCGCCGTAATTCAGGTTCCAATCGTACGCCTCGGAAGCGGCCTTCATCTGCGCGAAGCCTTGTGCATACGACGCGATTTTGCTTGCGTACAGCGCCTGGCGAACCGCCTCGATAAATTCGCGGCGATCTCCGTCGTATGCGGAGACGGCCGGCCCGTCCAGCTTCTTGCTGGCGGCGACGCGCTCCTCCTTCATCGCGGAGATAAAACGCGCGAATACCGATTCCGTAATGATCGACAGCGGCACGCCGAGATCAAGCGAGCTTTGGCTCGTCCACTTGCCCGTGCCCTTCTGGCCGGCTGAATCGAGAATGACATCGACCATCGGCTTGCCCGTCTCCGGATCGTTCTTGGAGAAAATGTCCGCCGTAATTTCGATCAAGTAGCTGTCCAGCTCTCCGTTGTTCCACTCTGTGAAAATTTCATGCAGCTCGTTTGTGCTGACGCCAAGTACATCCTTAAGCAGGTGATACGCTTCGCCAATCAGCTGCATGTCGCCGTATTCGATGCCGTTGTGCACCATTTTCACGTAGTGCCCCGCACCCTCCTCGCCGATGTACGTACAGCAAGGGTCTCCGCCGACCTTCGCCGAAATGGCGGTCAGGATCGGCTCGACCAGCTCGTACGCGCTCTTCTGCCCGCCCGGCATAATCGCCGGACCGTTAAGCGCGCCCTCTTCGCCGCCGGACACGCCTGCGCCGATGAAGCGGAAGCCTTGCTCCTGCAGTTCCTTGTTTCTTCTCTGCGTGTCCGGAAAATAAGCGTTGCCGCCATCGATCAGGATATCCCCGGGACTCAGGTGCGGCACGAGCTGGTTGATCGTGTCGTCCGTCGCTTGTCCGGCCTTGACCATAATCAAAATTTTGCGCGGCGCCTCCAGCGAAGCGACGAACTCCTCGACGCTGTATGTGCCGACGAAGTTTTTGCCCTTCGCCTCTTCAAGCAGTTCCTTCGTCTTCTCCGGAGAACGGTTGAACAACGCCACGGAAAAGCCTTTACTTTCGATGTTAAGCGCCAGGTTTTTGCCCATAACGGCCAAGCCGACGACGCCGATTTGCTGTTTGCTCACTGCAGGTTCCTCCCCATTCCTATATGTTTCTTTTCTTTATTGGACGGCTTTTTTCCAGTCGGCGGCAAACTTCTCCAGCCCTTGATCGGTCAGCGGGTGCTTCGAGATTTGCTCGATAACGCTGAACGGAATCGTCGCGATATGCGCGCCGGCCATCGCTACGCGAGTAACGTGATCCGGGTGGCGCACGGATGCGGCGATAATTTGGGTATCGAGGTTATGCGTGCGGAACAGCTCGGCAACTTTTGCTACCAGCAGCACGCCGTCTTCGGAAATATCGTCCAGACGTCCAAGGAACGGAGATACGTACGTTGCGCCGGCGCGTGCCGCAAGCAGCGCTTGGTTAACCGTGAAGATGAGCGTGACGTTCGTTTTGACGCCTTTTTGGCTCAAGTAGCGGCAAGCTTCCAGGCCCGCCAGAGTCATCGGCAGCTTGATCGTAACGTTTTTGTCGTTGTTGTTGATTTTGATCAGTTCGTTCGCTTGAGCGATCATTTCCTCGGCGGTAACCGCGTCCGGCGTCACTTCGGCGGACACCGACTCCACTTCCGGCACTTCGCGCAAAATTTCCGCGATCCGGTCCTCGAACTTAACGCCTTCTTTGGCAACGAGAGACGGATTCGTCGTTACTCCGGACAGCACGCCGATTTTGTACGCTTTTTTGATATCCTGCAAATTAGCCGTGTCGATGAAAAATTTCATGTTTCATAACCCCCATTTAATTTGGTTACTTCAACAAATCCTTCGCTAAACGAGCAACATGACCTACGGAGAAGCCGAAGTAGTCCATTACTTCGCCGCCCGGTCCGGAAGCGCCGAACGTGTCGATCGACAGCACTTTGCCGTCAGGGCCGACATAGCGATCCCAACCGAGCGAAATACCGGCTTCGATCGCGATCCGCTTGGCGACCGCACGGGGCAGCACGCTTTCCTTATAGTCTTCGGATTGTCGCTCGAACAGCTCTCTGCTTGGCATCGCGACGACGCGCACAGATACGTTGTCCTTCTCCAGCTCGGCTTTCGCATTGACCGCCAGCGACACCTCGGAGCCGGTCGCGACCAGAATAAGCTCCGGCGAGCCGTTCGTCTCCGTCAGCACGTACGCGCCTTTGGCGACCTGCTCTTTGTTTGCCTTCGTCTGCTCGTAGATCGGCAGGTTTTGTCGGCTCAGCACGAGAGCGACCGGTCCTTCCTTCTGCTCCAGCGCGTACGCCCATGCGCTTGCCGTCTCGTTCGCATCGCTTGGACGAATGACCGTAAGTCCAGGAATCGTACGCAGCGCGGCCAAATGCTCAACCGGCTCGTGCGTCGGTCCGTCTTCCCCGACCGCGATGGAGTCGTGAGTGAATACGTACACGACTGGCAGCTTCTGCAGCGCAGCGAGACGGATCGATGGACGCAAGTAGTCGCAGAAGACGAAGAAGGTGCTGACGAAAGGCTTTACGCCGCCATGCAGCGCCATACCGTTGCCGGCAGCCCCCATCGCATGCTCGCGAACACCGAAGTAGACGTTGCGGCCGGCGTAGGAATCGACGGCGAACTTGCCTTCGCCTTTAATGTCGGTCATCGTCGAGCCCGACAAATCCGCGCTGCCCCCGAAGATGGCGGGAACGGACTTCACGAAGTGGTTGATCGCTTCGCCGCTCGCGACGCGGGTCGATACCGATTTCGAGGAATCGAATGTCAAAATGTCGGCGGCATCGATCGCGACGGAACCGTCAATCGCCTGCGTCAGCTCCTGTCCGAGCGCAGGGTGCTGCGCCTTGTAGGCGGCCAGCAGCTTGTTCCATTCGTCTTCCTTCGCCGCTCCGTTTTGCTTGAGCTGCTCGAAATGCGTTCTGACGTCAGCGGGAACGAAAAACTCTTCCTCGGAAGGCCAACCGTAAACCTTCTTCGTCGCTATAGCCTCTTCCTTGCCAAGCGGGCTGCCGTGAACTTTGTGCGTTCCGGCCGCTTTGCTGCCGTAGCCGATAATCGTGCGAACCTCGATCAGCGTCGGTTGCGCGTCGTTTTCCTTAGCGGACGCAATAGCCTCGCTAATTTTAACAATATCGTTACCGTCCTCTACGCGCAAGTACTGCCAGTTCGTGGATTCCGCTCTTTTGCGAATATCTTCTCCAAACGACAGGTTCAGGTCACCGTCCAAGGAGATATCGTTGGAGTCGTACAGTACGATCAGCTTGCCCAGCTTCATGTGGCCGGCCATCGACATCGCTTCGTAAGAAATGCCCTCCATCAGACAGCCGTCGCCGACAAGCGCATACGTATAGTGATCGACGACCGGAAAGCCTTCCTGATTGAATTTTGCGGCAAGATGCGCTTCGGCCATCGCCATGCCGACCGCCATCGCCACCCCTTGGCCGAGCGGCCCCGTCGTCGCGTCGACGCCGTCCGTATGGCCGAATTCCGGGTGACCCGGCGTCTTGCTGTTCAGCTTGCGGAACTGCTTCAGATCGTCGAGCGACACGCGGTAGCCGGACAGATGAAGCAGACTGTACAGCAGAGCCGAACCGTGGCCTGCGGATAACACGAAACGATCGCGGTTGAACCATTTGGCATTGCCGGGGTTATGATTCAAATGCCCGGACCAGAGGGCGTAAGTCATCGGCGCGGCGCCCATCGGCAGCCCCGGGTGACCGGAGTTGGCGGCGTTGATGGCGTCGATGGACAGCGTGCGGATCGTGTCGATTGCGAGTTGTTCAATAGTTTGCGTTGTAGGCATATTGTTCTCCTTTGTTTGCATTAGTTTCAAGCTCTTCGTCAAACCACCAACGATAGCCGTCCTGCGCAAGCAGCGCATCGGACTCTGTAGGGCCGTAAGAGCCGGCGGCGTAAGTCTGCAGGGGCAAGAGATTTTCGGCGAAGGCGTCGAGAATCGGCTGCACCCACTGCCAGCTCAGCTCGACTTCGTCCCAGTGGGCGAAAAATGTGCCATCGCCGCGCAGCGCGTCGTGAATCAGGTTCTCGTACGCTTCCGGAACGTCGTCCTGGCTGCCGTGCAGCTCGACGTGCAGCGGCTTGAATTCGTCGCCTTCCTTCGAATTGAGCTGCAGCGTGATGCCTTCCTTCGGTCCGATCTCAAAGACGAGCAAATTGGGCGCGCCAAGTCCTTGCGAAGGCTGCTGCAGCGGCTCCTTGAACTCGACGACGATTCGCGTGCTCTTCTCCTTCATTCGTTTGCCTGTGCGAATGTAGAAAGGAACTCCGCGCCAATAGTGATCGTCGATTTCCAGCCTTGCGGCGATAAACGTATCGTTGCTGGAATCTGCGGCGATACCCGGCTCGGACAAATAGCCAACGACCTGCTTGCCGCTAACCTCTCCTGCCGCGTACTGGCCGCGAACGACGCTGGCCGCGACGTCCTGCTTCTGCAGCGGCGCAACGGCTTGCATAATCCGCTGCTTCTTGAAGCGCACCTGCTCGGAGCTGCTCTCGTGCGGCAGATGAATCGCGGCCATCATGAGCAGCTGCAGCATGTGGTTCTGGAACATATCCCGCACCGCGCCTACGTGATCGTAATAGCCGGCCCGCTCCTCGACCCCGACCGTCTCGCTGGCCGTAATCTGTACGTTGGCGATGTAGCGGTTCGTCCAGAGCGCCTGGATGACCGGATTGGCTTGCTGAAGCGCCCCCATCTTCTGTACCATCGGCTTGCCGAGATAATGGTCGATACGGAAAATTTCCTCTTCCGCGAACGTCTGGCTCAGCTTCCTGTTCAGCTCGCGGGCCGACGGCAGATCGTGGCCGAACGGCTTCTCGATAACGAGCCGCTTCCAGCCTTCCTCGGAGCCGAGTCCGCTCGCAAGAATATTAGCCGCAATCGGCTCGAAAAACTCCGGTCCGACGGACAAGTAAAACAGCCGGTTCGGTCGAGCATCCAGCTCGCGCTCCCGCTGCTCAATCCGCCCCAGCAATCTCTCGTAATCCTCCTCGCGTCCAATGTCCAGCACCTGATAACGGAACGCGCGGGCGAATCGTTCAAGCGAGCCGTCGTTTTTCGCTTCGCGCCGGGAAAATTCCCGAACGGATCGCTCGACGTTAGCTTGAAACGACTCGTCGGTCCATTCTCTTCTTCCAAGGCCGAACAGCGAGAACGAATCGGGCAGCTTGCCGTCGACGAATAAATTATACAAAGCAGGGTATATTTTTCTCTTGGCTAAATCCCCTGTCGCTCCGAACAGTACGAATGTCGTAGGCTCCATCTTCCTCCTGCTCCTTCCAAATACGCTTTGTCGCGCATGTCTGGTATCTCTTTCGTAGTTTCACTATAATACGAATAGGAGCCATACAAGTAATTAATATATTTTACAGGAGCTATAGACCGTGTCTATGACCAACAATTACGAGCTGTACAAGGTGTTCTATTGGGCCGCTAAAACAGGCAGTCTGACCCAGGCGGCCAAAGCGCTGTATCTCACCCAGCCGAGCGTAAGCCACGCCATCAAGCAGTTGGAGGACAGCTTCGGCATCACGTTGTTTTATCGGACCGCCAAAGGAGTCGAACTGACGCAGGAGGGCGCGATTCTCTATTCCTACATCGAACAATCGCACATCTTTATTTCGCTTGCCGAAGAAAAAATGGCCGCCCTCAAAAATCTGGAGAGCGGCGAGCTCAGAATCGGGGGAAGCGATTCGCTGTTTAAGCACTATTTGCTGCCATATATAGAGGAATTTCATGAACGGTTTCCGAACATTCGGCTGCATCTGAATCACGGCACGACGCCGGAGGTCATCTCGTTTCTGAAGGAAGGCAGAATTGATCTTGGCGTCGTACGCATGCCGATCGTCGATCCGCAGCTTGAGGTGCGGGAAAGCTTCCATCTTCAGGATTGCTTTGTCGCGGGCGCTCGCTATGAGGAGCTGCGGGGCAAGAAGCTGTCGGTGGACATGCTGCTCGAGCAGCCGATTATCCTGTTCTCTCGGAACAGTCGCGCAAGAATGACGATAACCGAGATTTTTCAAAGCTATGGCTACACGATCAAACCGGAGATTGAAGTCGGCAGCGTCGACTTATTGATCGAATTCGCGAGGAGAGGGCTCGGCATTTCATTCGTGACGCGGGAGTTCGTCTCCAAGGAGCTGGAGGAGGGATCGCTCTTCGAGATCGAGCTGGACATTCCGATCCCTCCGTCCCAGGTCGGGATTATGACAAAGCGGAATATGCCGTTGTCAAGCGCGGCTATGAAGTTTATGGATATGATCGGATAACGGAGCGAGGAGATTGAAACGCGGGAGTTGTATACGCGGCTCATGCCGAATAGGGGTTGCCCGGTAAACAGGGTTGCTTAGATGATCGATAAATAAAGTAAGGTGTATATACCTCCCGGAGACCTAAGTCTGAAATCCACAGCTAACGCACGTATGAACAGAAATAGGCAACCCAAACAAACCGTCCAAATGACGGAAAAAGGGAAAATATGGTCCTACA
>NZ_QRDZ01000053.1 GCF_003386235.1 Cohnella phaseoli | reverse complement strand
CCTCATCAGGAGCAAGCTCCATCAGAGATCCGCTCGACTTGCATGTATTAGGCACGCCGCCAGCGTTCGTCCTGAGCCAGGATCAAACTCTCCATAATAGAGAGCCAGAAGGCTCATTACTTTATTGCTGGTTTGCCTTCCGACGACCGAAGTCGTCTTCCGACGTTTTTGTTTCTTACGCTCAATGTTCAGTTTTCAAAGAACAATCGGTGTTTCTTTTTTTCAGTGCCGCTCGAGGCGACCTTTATAATATACCACAGCGCCCAATCGGTTTGCAACAAGTTTTTTATTCCAAAACCCGATTTTTTTTGTTGATCTTCTCGACCGCTTTCGCCGATCTTTTCGACCGCCCAAGAGGCGCGAGATCTAATTTAACACATGCAACCTCACGCGTCAACTGCCTGCGACAACATTTTTCGCAAAAGCTTATTTTTCATCGCATTCCGTACTTTCTAACACTGTCTGGACTTCTTCCAAACGAACTTAGGCCAGCAGCGTCCATTGCAACCCCAGCACCAGACCGATGCCCGGCACCCCTAGCAGAGCAACGGTTCCAATCGTAAACGGGTTCAGCGGAACATACCAACCGGTCACCCATCCCGAGAAGTTCAGCGCGTATAGCGCCAGCGCGGCCAACACCAGATGAATGCCGAATCTTGTCAGCCAGCCCTTAGGAACGTTGCGCCTTAGGAGCACGACGATCAGCGATAACCCCGACACGACTAGCAAGGCAAGCCAGAACATTTTCATTTCGCTTCTCGCACCTCCTTAATAAACTCGGCGGATTCGCCAAACCTTCCCTTTGCCTGTTTGAGCAGCATGCCCAGCTTTTTCTCGGCGGCTTCCAGACAGTAGATCGCATAGTCCACATGATCGTCGCCCAATGCATGCTGAAATCTCCATTCCGCAATCTTCCACTCCTGCTCGGCTCTACGAATGTCCGCAATCAGCGTCTCATTTTCGAGCGGCCGCGCCGCGCTTGATCTACGTTTTCTTAACCATTCCATATTGAAACCCTCCCCTTCGCTCATGCATCCCCTAATCGAGGGACAACCTATAGTTATTTCTATGAGAAGGCTGAAGTCTCTTAGAACTGCCAGATCATAAAGCAGGGTTACCCGAACGGCTTATCGAATAACCAAGGGAGGATATTGGAGGCTAATTCATGAAACCAATCGATACAAATAGGAGAGGAGCAGTAAAATGAAATTCGCCGAATATCGCTACGAACGCCCGGACGTGCAAGCGATCGAGCGCGACTTCAAAGCCCATCTGGGCACATTCGCATCCGCCGACAGCTTCGAGGAGCAAAACTCCGCCATGACGGAGCTCAACAAGCTGCGCAATACCTTCGAATCTATGAGGGAAATCGCCGGTATCCGCCATTCGATCAATACAGAGGACGAATTCTACAAAGCCGAGCAGGACTTTTTCGATGAAAGCGGCCCCGTGGTCCAGGAGTATGTGAACGATTATTATCGAGAGCTCGTGAATTCCCGCTTCCGCCCTGAACTCGAACGGAAGTGGGGCTCGCAATTGTTCCGGATGGTGGAGCTGTCGCTTAAAACGTTCAGCCCCGAGGTAATCGAAGATCTTCAGCAGGAAAATAAACTGACGACGAAATATGCCAAGCTGATCGCTTCCGCCAAAATTCCGTTCGAGGGAGAAGAAAGAACGCTCGCGCAATTGACGCCGTTCCAGCAATCGACCGAGCGCGAAGTGCGTCAGCGCGCTTCGGAAGCGGTAACCGGATTTATGTCCGCCAACGAAGAACAATTCGACAATCTGTACGACGAGTTGGTGAAAGTGCGGACAAGAATCGCTCGTAAGCTAGGCTTTTCCAGCTTCGTCGAGCTTGGTTACGCCAGAATGAGTCGAATCGGATACGATGCCGGAATGGTGGCGAACTTCCGCAAGCAGGTGCACGAGCACATCGTCCCCACTGTCACCAAGCTGAAGGAACGCCAAAGAAAGCGCATAGGCGTCGACCGTCTGCTCTACTATGATGAGAA
Source organism: Cohnella phaseoli (assembly GCF_003386235.1). Classification (GTDB taxonomy): domain Bacteria; phylum Bacillota; class Bacilli; order Paenibacillales; family Paenibacillaceae; genus Cohnella; species Cohnella phaseoli. Next base: position 38,596 of record NZ_QRDZ01000053.1, on the reverse strand, counting down.
TCTTACGTTTCTGTCGGGTAATGCCAAGCCTAAGGGCGATCCGGATTGGATCGTGGACAACGGTTCGCGAATGTATGCCGAGCTGTCGCCCGAGACGGACAAGTTCTTTCGTTTTATGCGAGATAACGAATTGATGGATCTGGTGAGCAAGAAGGGCAAGCAAAGCGGAGGATATTGCACCTATATAAGCGATTATGGAGCTCCGTTTATTTTCTCCAACTTTAATGGGACGGCGGGGGACATCGACGTACTGACTCACGAGGCCGGACACGCGTTCCAGGTTTATGAGAGCCCTCGACTGGGCATACCGGAGTACAGCTTCCCTACTTATGAGGCTTGCGAAATCCACTCCATGAGCATGGAGTTTTTCGCTTGGCCGTGGATGGATCTCTTCTTCGAGGAAGAGGCGGATAAGTATCGTTACCAACACTTGGCGGGCGCATTGATCTTCCTGCCTTATGGAGTCACCGTGGACGAGTTCCAGCATTATGTGTACGAAAATCCGGAAGCGACTCCGGCGGAGCGCAAACGCGCCTGGCGCGATATCGAGAAGAAGTACCTCCCTCATCGCGATTACGCGGACAACGCTTACAATGAACAGGGCGGATTTTGGCATAAACAGGGCCACATTTTCAACTCGCCGTTCTATTACATTGATTACACGTTGGCGCAGATTTGTGCGTTTCAGTTCTGGAAAAGAATGCATGAGGATCGCGCCGAAGCTTGGGCGGACTACTTGCATCTGTGCCGTCTGGGAGGTACGTTGTCCTTCGTCGAACTGGTGAAGGAGGCCGGATTGGTCTCGCCGTTCGAAGACGGGTGCGTCACCTCGGTCATCGGAAGTATTGAAGAGTGGCTGAACGGCGTTCAGGATCAGACGTTATAGGAATATAGAAAACCCCGAGTTCGCCTTCGACGGCGGTCTCGGGGTTTGGCTTATCGCGATGGCGCGTCAATTCAGTTCTCTGCGACCTTCCAACGCCTTGGAGATCGTCACTTCATCCGCGTATTCCAAGTCTCCTCCGACCGGCAATCCGTGAGCGATTCGAGTGACCTTAATACCGAATGGCTTGACCAGCCGGGATAGATACATCGCCGTCGCCTCGCCTTCAATGTTCGGGTTGGTGGCCAGAATCAGCTCCTGTACCCGCTCGTCGCCTAGTCTACGCACCAATTCGGCGATGCGGATATCGTCCGGCCCGAGGCCGTCCATCGGGGAAATCGCCCCGTTAAGCACATGATAGTGACCATTGTACTCGCGGGTTCTTTCCATAGCTACGAGATCTTTCGGCTCCTGAACGACGCAGATGACGGAGGCGTCTCGCGCCTTGTCCGAGCAAATCCGGCACGGGTCTGTATCGGTAATATTACAGCAGACGGAGCAGTAAGTGAGATTGCGTTTGACGTTCACCAATGCCTTGGCAAAATCGATCACGTCTTCCTCTTTCATCCGTAGGACGTAGAACGCCAGCCTTGCGGCCGTCTTCGGCCCGATGCCGGGAAGGCGGGAGAAGGAGTCGATTAGCTTGGCAATCGGTTCCGGATAGAACAAGGGCTCAGTCTCCTCTAAAGAAGTTGTTCAAAAAATTCGCTTTTGATCACGAAGCAACTCAGGATGCTTATTCGACTTCGAATCTTGAATTCTAGAACAAGCCGGGAATCTTCATGCCCCCGGTATATTTGCTCATATCCTGATTAGCCAGATCGTCCGCTTTAGTAAGCGCATCGTTAACGGCAGTCAGAACGAGATCCTGCAGCATCTCGACGTCTTCCGGATCAACCGCTTCCGGCTTGATCTTGATGTCGAGAAGCTTCTTGTGACCATTGACGGAAACGGTAACGACTCCGCCGCCCGCCGATCCTTCGATCGTCTTGTTGCCCAGTTCCTCTTGAGCCTTCAGCATTTGCTCCTGCATTTTCTTAACTTGCTTCATCATTTGGTTCATGTTGTTCATGTCGTGCAACCTCCCGTAGTTTGGTTTAATCGTCCTTAATCGTGACCAGCTCTTCCCCGAACAGCCGTACAGCTTCGTCTACCCAAGGCTCGCGGCCGGGCTCCTCCCCCTCGGGAACAAGCTGCAGCTCTTCTGCCTCAGGGGAACCTCCGGGCGTGCCCTCGGATTCCGCGAGCACTTCTTGCCACTCCCGCTGCAAAGTCGTCACGAGCTGCGTCGGACTGCCGAAAATCGAGTTCAGCACCCCTTCGATTACGCCCCTGTTAGCCGGCTTCTCGGTCGTCTCCCGATGAATCGAGTTTTTGAAAGCGACCAGAATCGAGCCGTCCTCGAAGGAAACCGGTTCGCCGTCCACCAGCCAAGCATGAACGGTAACCCGCTCTTCCTTGACTCTCTGCATGATCTGCGGCCATTTGGCCAAGTAAGAGCCTGCGGAGCCGCGGGCGGAAGCGAATGCCGCCAGCTTCTGGCGCGACACCGTCGCTGCGCGCGGCGCCGTGGATGAGCCGGGGCCTGCGGAGCCGCGTGAGCCCCCGGACCCGGACGCCGGCTTGCCGCCCGGCGAAGCGATCGCCGCTCCGCCATTGGTCAGCGCACCCAGCTTGCTCTCCAGAGCTGCGAGCTGCTGTTTCAACTGTCCAAGCTCTTCGCGGCCGACTCCCGAATCCGCTGTACGGATAAGTGGCTGTTCGCCGGCATCTCCGGAGCATAGCTTAAGCAGCGCGATCTCGAACATCGTCTGAGGATGCGCCGCGTATTTCATCTCCCCTTGATAACGGTTCAACAAATCAATGATAGCAAATAACCGCTCGCGAGAAAATCCGGCAGACATTTCCTTCAGCTCCGCTGGGTTGCCGACCCTTCCCGAGGACTCGCCGGCTTCCGGAGCAAGCTGCGCCAGCAACAAATCGCGGAAATAATGCATTAGCTGCTCCAGACATTTTTCTGCGCTTTTTCCCGCTCTCATCATCTCGTCGATTTCCAGCAAAACCTTCGAAGCATCATTCTCTCTCACGGCAATCGCCAATCGGGCGAATTGCTCGGAAGGCAGACCGCCCGTCGCCTCCACCGCCAGCTCCAGACTGACTCGCCCGCCCGTGAACGAGGAGATCTGATCGAGCAGACTTAACGCGTCCCGCATGCCGCCGTCGGATAGGCGGGCAATATAGCGTAGCGCCTCATCCTCCGCAGCGATGCCTTCCTCTCCGCAAATCTCTCTCATCAATCCCGTCTGTTCCTCCAGCGGAACTCTGCGGAAATCGAATCTCTGACAGCGGGAGATAATGGTTGGAGGCAGCTTGTGAGGCTCCGTCGTCGCAAGAATGAACATGACGTGGCCGGGCGGCTCCTCCAACGTTTTGAGCAGCGCGTTAAACGCTTCCGTAGTTAACATATGAACTTCGTCGATAATATACACTTTACGCCGTACTTCTGTCGGCGAATATTTGACCTTGTCGCGAATATCGCGAATTTCCTCTACCCCGCGATTGGATGCCGCATCGATCTCCACGACGTCCATAACCGAACCGCTGGTAATCCGTTCGCATTGCGAACACGAATTGCAGGGCTCCGGCGAAGGGCCGTGCTCGCAGTTGACCGCCTTCGCCAATACTTTCGCTGCGCTGGTCTTCCCCGTTCCCCTCGGACCGCTGAACAGATAGGCATGCGAAAGGCGATCTTCGCTAATCGCATTTTGCAAAGTCTGAACGATATGTTGTTGTCCGACCATGTCCTTGAACGTCTGGGGACGCCATGCCCGGTACAAAGCTAAATGTGCCATTGCTAGTCGCTCCCGTCGGCTTGCCGTTTCATCCCCCATTATACATCATCGGATGGATGTGCTCCACCTTCGTTCAATAACAAGGAAGACCTACGATAAACAGCGCGCCGTCTCCATCGGAGGCCACTTCGATGCTCCCGCCCAAATCGTCCACGATGCGCTGACAGACGGACAGCCCCAGTCCCGTGCCTTGGGGCTTCGTTGTGAAGAACGGGTCGAACACCTTGTCGAGCGCTTCCGAAGGAATCCCCGGCCCCGTATCCTTGAATTCCACTGTAATTCGATTAGTCTCTTCTGAGATGCCGCACTCGCGAATTATTAATGTCCCTCCTCCGTCCATCGCTTCTATTGCATTTTTCCCAAGGTTCAAAAATACTTGTTTCAGCAACTCCTTGTCCGCCAAGATCGGAGGCAGCTCAGGCCGGGGCAAGTAAATCACCGTTACGTTATGCAGCAACGCTTCGTTGCGTATCATCGGCAATATTTCCTGAAGAACTCCCCCAACCTTCATCGAAGCTTGGCGCAATTCTTTGGGCCTGCTTAGCAGCAGAAACTCGCTGACCAGATCGTTCACCCTATCGAGCTCGGACAATACAATTCCGACGTAATCGTACTCCTTCTCCATATCGCGATCCCTGAGGGATTTGCTCAGAAGCTGCATAAATCCTTTGATTGCCGTTAGCGGATTGCGAATCTCGTGAGCCGTGCCCGCCGCGATCTGGCCGATCGTCTTCAGCCGATCCGAACGTCTGACCTGCTCCTCCAAAGCCATTCGGTGAGATACGTCCCGGAACAGTACGAAAGCGCCGGTCCGCGTCTCCCCTTCCATCAAATTTTCGCCGTCGATCATAAGCGTATGTAGTTGCTTGTCTTGCTTCCAGTTCAAGACCTTGCTGCGAAAGGTCCTTCCTTCGAGCAAGCTCCGGTCGAACGGATGAGGCTTCAACCCAACCTCGTCAAACCATAACTCCGCATGCTTACTCACGATATCGGCTCTTGGAAGTCCGCACAAGGACACAATCATATCGCTGACTTCCACAATGTGAAAATCGGAATCCAGCAGCATGACGCCGACTCCTTCCATGGATAGAAAGCGGTTGACGAATTGCCTGACGTAGCGTTCCCGCTCGGCTTCAATTCCACCTGCCGCACGGACTCCTTCAAGATTTGCCGATTCGTCCATCATTTTCACTTCACCTCCGGACAACGAGCCAGCAATTGTAAATATTCGGTATTCCGGGCGATTTCCCTCCTTTCGGCCTATATGAAAAAAAGCACCATGACCGAATCGTCATGGTGCTTTGCTCGTATGCGCGATCAGAACCGTGCACCTGATCTCGATAATTGCGATCCAGCCGTATAGGAGCGAGACGCTCAGGCAAGGCTGCCCCCCAGCACAAGAACTAAACCACTTACGGCTGCTTCCTTCCGGACCTGACCGGGTTCATGGCCGTCCCTCGCGGAGGACCTTGCCGTCAACACATCCACACACCTACCGGAACCTGCATCGCAAAACCTCAAACAGGAATTCAACCTCGCTGGAGCGGATTGCGAGTTACAGGGCACCGCTACCTCCCCGTCTAGCACGGCAAAACTAAGTATAGCGACTTGCGCGAGGAAATGCAACCGAAGGAAACACTTCCCGAAAAAAAAGCTTATTTCATCGATTGAACGTGAATTGTGTACCGAGGATAGTTGAATCGCAGCACTGTTGCCGCCTGCTGCTCGACCGTCGGGATTTCGCGCGGGGCCAAGCCCGCTTCCAGCTTGATGGTAACGTAAGCGTCCGCTCCGTTAAAGGTGATGGAGGAATCGGCTACGCCCGGCACATTTTTGATCGCCCGCCGCATGGAAAGATTGTCGTTTTTGTAATCCGTCACGATATGATGCCCAGGCAGCCCGGGATGGGCGTTCGTCTGGCCGAGATAACCGTCCTGCTTGTAGTTTTGCGTTTTCACGCCCGACCCTGTTTTTCCATTCGTTGCGCACCCGGTAAGCGCGAGCAGCAGACATAACCCGGTCAGTAACGCGATCGATTGTTTTCTCATGAAAAAAACCTCCCTTGTATCCCGTAGGATTTCAAAGGAGGCTTATCTCTATACGGTCTAATTTTGCCATGCGTCGATAACCGGAAAGGCTGGCGGCGCTCGCTGGCGATTGCGTAATTAGATGCCGTATTTTTTCTTAAACTTGTCAACGCGACCGCCCGCATCGATAAACTTCTGTTTACCGGTGTAGAACGGATGGCAAGCCGAGCAAACTTCGACTTTCAGATTCGACTTGATCGAACCTGTTTCGAAAGTGTTGCCGCATGCGCAAACAGCCGTAACTACGTTGTATTGCGGATGAATGGATGGTTTCACAGGTTTCACCTCTTTCTGCCCTGGATCAACAGTCGGATCCAGAGTATTAGACACATGAGGGATTATATCACAGCGCTGTCCGGCCATGCAACTGCTAATCCCCGCCGCGTTCTTCGGCTTCTTGCGCTCCGCGAGGTTTGCGGCATTTTAGGTTCTGACCTCGAACTCATCCATGAATATCCATGAACTGAGCTGAGTGACCTTCGCTTTGACATACCTTCCCGTCACCCCGCTCAAGCCGGTCATTTTATAATCCTTCGTCCGGGTTGCCTCTCCGACAGCGGGTTTGCTTACAACGCCGACCGAAGTGAAATTGATATTATCCGAAGATACGAAATACTCCACCTGCTTGGGCAGAAAAATATAACGCGGTTTGTCTTGCAAAAAGCCGGCGTTAATCTCGTCAATCGTCGAGACCGCTCCCAAGTCGACGACGAATTCGAGCGGAGCGGCGGCAAAATATCCCTGCCATTCGGCATCGCCGAAATTAGAGGTCGCTCGGATCCCGTCTGTTAATTGCCCGCCGCTATCCGGGTAATTCGCATGAGCGGGCTCGCTCGCCGTATATGTCTTGCCTAGAGCCAAATTCGTCGGATAGCTTGCGCCTGCCGGAGTCGTAACGTTCGCCGTCGCAGAGAAGCCCGACAGATTTCCCGCAGCGTCTATCGCTTGAATTTTATACTGATAGGCCGTGCTGGCGTCAAGCTGAACGTCGGTAAACTCGGACAGGCTCGTATACGTTCTGCCTACCCATTCGTCATTGCGATAGATTTGGTAGCCGACCACTCCGATATTATCGGTAGAACCCGTCCATAGCAGCTGAACGGTTTGCGAATCCAGCGCAGTCGCGCTTAGTCCCGCCGGAATTGTCGGGGCGACGGTCTCCACCGTTCCGTTGTCGTAATAATCTTTGTACGTATCGTAATAGAGCGAATTCCCTTGTTGCGGGCTGATATAATGATTAAAGCTGAAGCTTAAATAATTCGTTACGTACGGCTGCACCGCGTCCATATCGTCAACCATCGTCTGGATCGCCATTGGCTGGAAATCCAAATTAAACGTTTCCGTATCGGCCCACAGTTCGGTAGTCGGCCTTGCATTCGCAATGGCGCTCTGAGTGGCGGCGAACCAGTCGGCCAGCTGTCCGGTGGTTGCATGTCCTGCTCCCACGCCATCCTGCAGCGCGATCACGTCGATCGGGGCGACATCCAAAATATATTCCCACATGTCCTGCCAGCCTGCCAGATTCAATCCGCCCGCCGGATTAAAATAAGGCGAGATAACTACGGGCTTGTTGGGAGACAGCGTTTTAAGATGGGCGATTACGTTATCGTAGTAATTGGCCAGCCGTCCCCATTCGGTTGCGGTCGGAAAATTCCAGTTTTCCACCTCAAGGCTCAAGTACCAACCCTTAAATGAAGAATAGCTTCCATATTTCGTCCACAGGTCGTCCGCGAACGCTATCGCCGCATCCTCTTCTTGGTCCAGCCAAATTGGATCGTTGGCGTATTTGAAAAACCAATCGTCGTTGACGTTTAATCCCACATAAATATCCGTTCCGACGCTCTCGCCGGTCTCTAGGGCAAGCTCCATCAAATCCTGAGTCGTATTCTGCGTGTAACCCGTCACGGACGTCGGATAGACCGCCGTCTTGAACTTGCTGTTCGCCGTCCATTGCAGCACCAACTGGTCGATTCCCACGTCCTGCATGTACTCGAACTCCTCTTCCCACTGAGCGGCATTCCACGAATCCCCCAGATCCGGCTGGAGGAAAGTTCCGCTGAATACCGGCGGGCTCGTAGTCTCAGTCGTTATCGGAGCGCTCGCAGCCGATAGATTGCCCGCTTTATCCTTCGCTTTGACCGTATACGTATAGGAGGTTCCCGAGCTCAGCCCATCGATCGTTACATAGGGAGCGGCGGTAAACGCCACTACCGTCAATCCGGAATAGACGTAGTAGCCTGTCACGAGTACATTGTCCGTCGAAGCCGTCCATGAGAGGGTTACGCTGGAGCCGGTCGTTTCCGTTACAGCAAGCCCTGTCGGAACAGTGGGAGCATCGACGTCAATCACGGCCGGTTCGTCCTGCAGCGCTTCGATCTCATCGGCGAACGTCCACACCGAATCTCCTTGCTCCACCGCAACCTTCACGTATCTGGCCGTTGTATTCAGCAGGCCGGTAAGCCCGTAAGCGACGATCTGCCGCGTTCCATCCGTAGAAGGCCGAACGACAATGCCGGCCTGGACGAACGTCTCGCCGTCGACGGACAAGGAATACGTCACCTGGTCAGGCAGATGGATGCCCGTAACCAGGTCTTGGAGGAAACGAATGCTTAAGTCTGTGATCGGCTCCAATTCTCCCAGATCGATGACGAAGTCGAACGTTCCGCTGCCGAAATGCCCTTGCCAGGCGGAATCGCTATATACATCGGAAGCGTAGAGGCCGTCGGTCAACTCCGAACCGTTCGTATCCGGGTAGCTGACATGCGCCGAAGTGCCCGAGACATAAGATTTACCGGCGGCTGCATTGACTTTGCCGGGAGGGATGAGAGCGCTGGCATGCGAGTAGGGCAGCAATGCGAACAAGATGACGACAACCAATGCCACAACTGCAGTCTCTTTGCTGAAAAGTCTATGGCTTGCAACGGATGCGTTCATATTCACAATCTCCTTTATGAATCGGAATAATTGCATATGATCGTTGAATCGCCAAACCGCAACAGATAGAGAAAGCTATGCGAGCTGGGCTGGGGCGTGTATGCATACACGCCCTAGGTCGCTGTTTGCTGCCGTAACTACAGACCGAGGAAAAACTGCATCGTCTGATCGCCGAATCCAGGCAAATATTCATGACCGAAATCCGGATAAATCTCCAGACTTTTCGGCGCCGTAATTTTGTTGTAAACCGAGAACTGCGTCGATGGAGGGCAGCCGATATCCATCATAGAAATTCCCAGGATCACTTCCCCGCGAATCCGCTGCGCCAAATATTGAATATCGATGTACCCCAGCTTAGTAAAGATTTCTTGCTTGCGCCGGTGCTGAGGATCGTGAAAACGGAAAAATCTCTTTAATTCCTGATTGCCCGGGTCCAAGTCCAGATCGTATCCCTGCAAATAATCGCAAAGATACGGGAACGTAGGAGCGAGCCGCTTAATTCTCGGCTCCAGCGCACCGCACGCCAACGTAAGACCGCCCCCTTGCGAGGCCCCCATCGCCCCGATGCGATCCGGATCCACTTCCGGGAAGCCCATCGCGATCCCGGCCAATTGCGCCGTATCCAGGAAAATGTGACGGAACAGCAGATTGTCGGGATGATCGTCAAGTCCGCGAATAAGATGGCCGTTTAATGTCGTCCCTTTTACTCCTCCGGTATCCTCCGATTTCCCCCCTTGTCCCCGTACGTCCATGGCGATGACGGAATACCCCACGGATGCGTAGCTAAGTTTGTCGCACCATTCTCCCGCGCTGCCGGTATACCCGTGAAATTGAAGAATCGCCGGATGCGGAACCGGAGCGTTCTTGGGCCGAACGTACTTGGCATGGATTCTCGCGCCGCGCACGCCCGTAAAATACAAATCGAAGCAATCCGCATTAGGTGCCTGAAATTCGCTTCTGACCAATTCCACCTCCGCCTTTACCGCCCGCATCTCCGCCAGCGCTCGGCTCCAGTATTCGTCGAAATCGTCGGGACGAGGGTTGCGGCCCTGGTATTCCTGCAGTTGCTCCAGCGACATATCCACTAATGGCACAGGTTGTCATCCTCTCGTCGTGAAGTGCATCTATGCTTTAATGCCCGTTAACGTAATGCCCTCGATAAAATATTTCTGCGCAAAAAAGAACAAGACGACAATCGGCAACGTGAACAATGCGGAAGCGGCCATAAGCAGATCCCATTCCACGTAGTGCTCGGCCATAAACGCTTGCAGCCCCAACGTCAGGGTGTAGTATTTGTTGTCGTTCAAATAAATCAACGGCCCCAGAAAATCGGACCATGTCGCGATAAAGGTGAAGATCGCTACCGCCGCCAGCGCCGGCTTGCACAGCGGAAGAATAATTCGCGTAAAGATCGTAAACTCTCTGGCTCCGTCAATTCTCGCCGCATGGATCAAGGAATCGGGAATTGTCATAAAAAACTGCCTCAGCAGAAAAATATAGAACGGAGCTCCCGTAAACGTCGGAAGGATTAGCGGCCAGAACGAGCCAACCAATTGCAGCTTCTGAAAAATCATAAAGACGGGAATCATCGTCACTTGGTAAGGCAGCAGCATCGTGGCGATAACGATCGGAAAAATCATATTTTTGCCTTTCCACTCCACCTTAGACAGCGAATAAGCGACCAGAGAAGACGAGATCACCTGTCCGATTACGCTAAACACGCTGACATAAAACGTATTTAACGTATAGCGTACATACGGAATCCGCTCGAACACCCGAACATAGTTCTCCCATTGAAACTGTTTCGGAACGATGGACAACGATTGCGAAATTTCATTCAGCGACTTAAGGGAGGTACCCAGAAGCCACAAGAAGGGAACTGCAAAAATAAGGCCCAGCGCAATCAACACGAGATGAGGAACCACTTTACTGCCCAGCTTTCTCGCAGGCGACCCAATCACCTTACTCCCCCCCGTAAGTAACCCATTTCTTCGATGATTTGAAAATGGCCCAAGTGATGACTCCGACGAGAATGAACATCACCCAAGCCATCGCCGAGGCTTTACCCATTTTCAGATAGTAAAACGCGTTCTGGTACAAATAGATTGCGTACATCAGCAGCGAGTTTTCCGGGCCGCCGCTGGCACTGTTCAATCCTCCCGAGCTGCCAACGATAAAATAAGCCTGAGTGAAGTACTGAAAACCGTTAATAACCTGCATAATTAACTGAAACAAGATAATGGGAGATATGCCGGGAAGCGTGATATGGACAAACTTCCTTCCGAAATTGGCTCCGTCGATCTCTGCGGACTCGTACAGCGATCTGGGCACATCCTGCAACGAAGCAAGAAAAATGACGATAATATTGCCTACCGCCCATACGCCGATAATGAGCAGTGAAGGCTTCGTATAGCTCGGATCGCCGAACCAGCTCGGCTGGTAAACTCCAAGCTTCCCGAGCAACTGATTCAGCAAGCCATACTGTCCGTTCATGATCCAGATCCACAGAAGCGTCGAAGCCGCGATCGGCACGATTGTAGGCAAGTAAAAGATCGTGCGGTAGAAGGCCATCCCTCGCACCTTCATATTCAACAGCATGGCGATCAGCAGCGCGAAGATCAGATTAACGGGGATTCCGATCAGCGTAACGTACAGCGTATTTTTCAGACTTTTCCAGAACAGCTCGTCTTCGAACAGTTCGGAATAGTTTTTCAAGCCGACGAATTTCGGAGGCTGGAAGACATTAAACTCCGTGAAGCCGTAATAGAGAGACAGCAGAATCGGGTACAAAGTCAAGCCGACAAAGCCCACTAGCCAAGGACTGGCGAACAATAAGCCCTTGATCGTATTTTTCTTCACCGTGCACCTCCAAGATGCGGATCAAACCGCGTCCCATGGAAATTCCTCAGCTCCAGAGAGTAGGATTCTCCATGGGACCCGGTCCCGTTATTGCAGCTTCTGGCTCTTCTCTTCCGCCGCCTTCAGTGCGTCTTCCGCCGATTTCTTGCCGTTGGCCGCAAGCTCGAATTCATCCGCAATCACCTTGTTGTATTCCGCCTGCACCGAGATGGCCGGGAACGATTTTAAATTCGGACTCTTGGCCGCTTCGGCGAACGCTTGGAAATCCGGTATGCTCTGCAGTGACGGGTCGTCATAGAGCGAGGATCTGGCCGGCAAGCTTCCGAAATCCTTGTTCATCTTCACCATCGTCTCCTTGGACATCAGCCAGCTCAAGAACGCCCATGCGCCTTCTTTGTTTTTGGCGCTCTTGGCAATGAAGAAGGTCGAGCTGCTGACTTCTCCCCCGCCCGCCAATTCAGGCTTGCCCGCCGGTGCCGGAAGCGGCGCAACGCCGTAATCGAGATCCGTAATTTTGAGCACATTTTTCACGATATGTCCGAACCACGGTCCGTCGAAACGGATCGCCTGATTGCCTGTCATAAACGGATCGGTCGCATCCATATATTTGGCGGACGAGCTGAACTTCGCGATATTGTCTTGACCGAACTGCTCCCGGTAGGATTGGATCAGCTTAAGCGCTGTCAACGTTCCCGGATTGTTGGGAGTCAGCTTGCCATCGGCGGAAATATAATCGCCGCCCATTGCGTAAGTCATCGAATTCGGATAATAAACGAACGGATAGTCCGGGAACCCGAGCACTTTAATCGTCTTGTCGGTATTAACCTGAGTCAGCTTGACCGCAAATTCGAGCAGCTCTTCGTCTGTCTTGGGAGGGTTGGCGATACCGGCTTCGGCAAACAGCTTCTTGTTGTAGAACATCATATTGAAAGATACGTTGCTTGGAAGCGCATACAGTTTTCCGTCGTATTTAGAACTATCCAGGACGGCGGGCACAAAATCGGAAATATCGTAATTATCGCGCGCGATGTATTCATCGAGCGGTTCGAGAATGCCCTTCTCCGCGTAGGACGCCGTGTTAGAGCTAAAGTTGTCCGTCACGTCCGGTCCGCTGCCGCTGGATAGCGCGACGATGATCTTCTGCATATCCGGCACGGATAAACCTTTGACCGTATATTGATCTTGACTGCCGTTGAATTCAGCAATCAGCTTTTCCATCGCTTCTCCTTCCGCCCCGGTCCACAAGTACCAGAACGAAACCTCGGATCTTTCTTTGTTTTCCGACTTTGGCGACTCGCTTGCCGGTTGCGAGGAAGCTCCTCCCGCCGATTTCGAAGGTTCCGACGATCCGCCGTTGTTCGTGGAGCAGCCCGTTAACGACAGACTGATCGCTATGGTCGCGGTAAGAAATCCTGTGCCCAACTTTTGCAAACCCTTCTTATTCATGCTCAACCCTCCGATTGGTTTACTTTCTTGGTCAAACCTGATTTGCTTCCCAGCCCCCGAGAAACCGTTTACATTTTACTTTCGGCAGCATCACCCCCGTTGTCGCGAAGAATCTGATTCATCGCCCGCTTTTATGAAGGATATATTTTTTATGAAGAGTCGAATAGTTGGATATATCGTCCCGATAAAAGCGTGCCAAACCACCCTCTAAACTCTTTGCCACCTCTCTTGGATAAACATACTATTTTAAACAGCGACTGGCTGTTTTATCAACATCATAACAGGAATCATTTGGATTTGGAATATTTATTTTATTTTTTACTAAAAGTCGGATATATCCTCCTATTTATGCTGTATGATAGAAAAAGATTCGAAAAAGGAGGCTCTTTATGACCACTATCGTTTACCTTCCGCTCGACGAACGCCCTTGCAACGCTTTGTTCCCGGCACAGATCGCCGCCATGACCGACGTACGGTTTGTCGTCCCGCCCGTTTCAGCGCTTGGAAATAAAAAACAGGCAGCCAATCACGAGCGGATCGCCGAATGGCTACTTAAGGAAACGGAGGGAGCCGACTATGCGATCCTTTCCATCGACATGCTTGTTTACGGCGGGATTGTTCCGTCCAGGCTGCATCGGCTCGACGAACAAGAATGCCTCCGTCGGCTGGCTGTCCTGAAAAATCTGAAATCGGCCAATCCGCGCCTGCGAATATACGGCTTTAACCTGATTACCCGCGCCCCGGCGTACAATAGCAGCGAAGAAGAGCCGGATTATTATGCCGAGCACGGCGCGGATCTGCATAAATACGGCTGGCTGTCCGACAAAATGGAACGAGAGACGCTCACACCGGAAGAAACCGAGGAGTGGAGCCGGCTCCAGACCCGTTTGCCCCACGACGCGCTTCACGATCTCCTCGACAGGCGGCGAACGAATGCGGCGCTTAACGAAGCCGCTGTCCGATATGCGCAGCAGGGAACGATCGATTTTCTGATCATCCCCTTGGATGACAACTCCAGATACGGTTTTACCGCCTTGGAGCAGAGGAAGCTGCTTCACTCCGTGGAAGCAAACCGGCTGATGGACCGCGTTCATATTTACCCTGGCGCCGACGAGATCGGCTGTACTTTGTTCACTCGCGTCTTCTGCGAGATCAAGCAGTATCGTCCGGAAGTGTTCGTCCGCTACTCCTCTATTCACGGACCGGCCGTTATCCCCAAATACGAGGATCGCTCTCTCGGCGAGAGCATCAAGTGCCACCTGACAGCAGCCGGCGCTTGCATCGGCGACAGCTCGGCGGATGCCGACGTCGTGCTTATGGTCCATTCGGCCGCGATCGGCCAGCATGAAATGGCGGAAACGGGAATACCGTTCGGAGAGCGCCACCGCACTTATTTTTCCGAAATCAATTACCGCGAGTTCGCCCAGGCCATCCGGATGTATTCGAGCAAAAACAAATTGATCGCGCTCGCGGACGTAGCCGTATGCAATGGCGCCGACACGGTTCTTATGAACCTGTTGGAGGATTCCGGACTCCTGCCCGCTCTCTCCGCCTATGCGGCGTGGAACACATCCGGCAACTCCCTCGGAACGGTTATCGCGCATGCGATCGTAGCTTCTTATTATCGTAAAGAGGAGCAAGCTCCTGAGCGAAAGTCTCTTGAGAGGGAATTTTTGCTCTGTCGTCTGATCGAAGATTGGGGATATCAGTCGCTCGTCCGCGGGGATATCGTCGCCAACGATTTACCTGAGCTTGGCGGGGAGTATTTCAGCATCGATCACATTCGCGAGCAGGTTTACGAATTAATCCGCACGAAGCTGGACGAGTTTATCCGCAACCGCCTGGCGGATTTTCAGCTGGACCGTTACCGGCTGACTGAGATTCGACTTCCTTGGAATCGCATGTTCGAGCTTGACTTCAAGCTGCAAAGGATTGAAGCGGAGGAAGGATAAGGCGAGAAATTGGGGATGTCCCATAGATAGAGTTGTGTTGAAATGCTCGATAGACAAAGAAGGGGTATGTTGCCTCCCGTAGACGCTTCATACGCTACTGAAATTATCCGGTGTCGGGTTTCCCCATTCAGGATTCAGGAGTGTATAGCATCGGCAGGAGGTACATACCCCTTTACCTTGTTCATCGATAAAATCTTCAAGCAGCCTGAAGTGCTTACGGGATAGCCTTGTCGGCTATGGACGAGCAACCGGGGGCACGTGCGTATACGATCCGATCACGACGTCCGGCAGCTCCTGCTTATAGATTTCCAGCAGTGTTTTCATGCCGTAGATCTCCCCCTGAGCTGGCGGGATAAGCTCAAGATAAGCGTCCGGGTCGATGTTCAGATTGCGCATCTGGATCAGCTTCAAGCCGGTCCGCCGCGCAAAGTCGATCATCGCCTCAATCTCTTCCTCGCGATCCGTTACGCCCGGAAAGATCAAGTAGTTGATCGACGTATACACGCCCTTGTCCGCCGCGTACCGAAGCGACTTCTCCACGTTCTTGAGGGTGTAGCCCCGAGGTTTGTAGTACGCGTTGTAATGGTCGTCGAGCGCGCTGATCGTACTCACGCGCATCAAATCCAGGCCCGCGTCGGTAATTGCCCGCAGGTGATCGGACAGCCCCGCGTTCGTGTTGATATTGATGTAGCCGAGCGACGTCTGCTCGCGCACGCGCTTGATGGCTTCGATGATCGTCTTGGCCTGGGTTGAAGGCTCGCCTTCACAGCCTTGACCGAAGCTGATAATCGATTGCGGCGTCTTCAAGTGCTCCAGCATAATGTCGACGACTTCATCCGCTTCCGGCCGGAACTTCAATCGCGTCTGCGGAGCGACGAAGCCGCTGTCGTCCGGTTGCTCGGAAATGCAACCGTAGCAGCCCGCGTTGCATGAGAACGACACGGGAACGGCGCCTTCCAGACGCTGCAGGAATGTATTGGATGCGGTGAGGCATTCGTATTCCAGCGCGCAGTGAGACAGATGCTTGTATAGCCGGTTGTCCGGATACGTCCCAAGCAGCCGGTCGACTTCAAGCTTAAGCTCGTTGCGATCGCAGTTCTCGGGATTCCACGGCTCCGGGTCGTCGGTCTGCCCCGCCGCCACATAGAAACCGCCGTCCTTCCAGACGACCGCAGTGTAGCCGAACAGCGGGAATTTCTGCGATTTGTCCGTCTTCGAGTAGCCCGGCACATAAAATCGCGTAAAACCTTGCGGAAGCAGCGCCCCTACCGCTTGATAATTGCCGGGAAGAAGCTGCATTCTGCCGCTGTCCGGGTCCATGCCGATAGCCCTTGTGTGAGGCAAGCCCACAAGCGTCGCTCCCGCAGGAAGCGGAATGAGCTCGTCTTCGAGAAGCTCGACGAGGTTGTCGCCGCTGCGGGCTACGCCGTACAGCTCGGGATGATCGAATACGTTGCCTTGTTCGTCTGCATATACCAGGTGCATCGCTTAACCTCTCCTTCGAGACTCAGGTGCTGCTCCGGGGAGGCCGGCGCCCGCCGGTGCTTGAAGAGTGGCTTGAAGAGCTTGGCGCGCTCGCAGGCGCGTTGACGTCCAACATATCGAGAAACTCCTGATTCGTCTTCGTGTTGGCCAGCTTCTTCAGGAAGCCCTCCACATATTCCATGGAATCGTTCATACTCTTGCGGATCGCCCACAGCTTGTCGAGCGCCTCCTTGTCAAGCAGCAGCTCCTCCCGCCTCGTCCCCGAACGGCGGATATCGAGAGCCGGGAAAATTCGGCGTTCGGAAAGCTTGCGATCTAGATGAAGCTCCATGTTGCCGGTGCCTTTGAATTCCTCGTAAATAATATCGTCCATACGCGAGCCGGTCTCCACGAGAGCAGTAGCCAGAATCGTCAGGCTGCCGCCTTCCTCGATATTCCGCGCCGATCCGAAGAAGCGCTTCGGCCGGTGGAAAGACGCCGGATCGATACCTCCCGACAACGTGCGTCCCGACGGAGGAACGACCAGGTTGTAAGCCCGCGCCAGACGCGTAATACTGTCCATCAAAATTACAACGTCCCTCTTGTGCTCTACCAGACGCAGCGCGCGTTCAAGCACAAGCTCCGCAACCTTGATATGGTTCTCCGGCACCTCGTCGAATGTGGATGCGATGACCTCGCCTTTGACCGAACGCTGCATATCCGTCACTTCTTCCGGACGCTCGTCGATCAGCAGAACGAACAGGTCGATCTCGGGATGATTCGTAGCGATGCTGTTGGCGATTTCCTTCAGCAGCAACGTTTTGCCCGCTTTAGGCTGAGCGACGATCAAGCCGCGCTGGCCCAATCCGACAGGTGCAACGAGATCCATAATGCGAGTGGACAGTTGGGTGGGAGACGTTTCGAGCTTGATTTTCTTCTGCGGGTAGAGCGGGGTGAGTGCGGGAAAATGCAGCCGTTCCGCGGCGGTCTCCGGAGCGATACCGTTGACGGCGTTCACTTGCAGAAGGCCGAAATAACGTTCGTTTTCCTTCGGAGCCCGGCACTTGCCGGATACGAGATCCCCAGTGCGCAAATCGAATTTACGAATTTGCGAGGCGGAGATGTAGATGTCCTCCGGACTCGGCAAGTAATTGATCGGCCTCAGGAACCCGAAGCCTTCGGGCAGAACGTCCAGCACGCCTTCCATGTACATCAGGCCGCTTCGTTCCGCCTGCGCTCGCAAAATCGCGATAATCAATTCTCTTTTTTTCATCTGGGCATAGTTATTGATCTGGTGCTGCTTCGCAAGCTTGTACAGCTCGGTCAGCTTAAGTCCTTCCAAATCGCCCATCATCAGATCGGTCAATGGAATCCCTACTTTTTGTGAATTAAAATAATATTCGACGCAAGCGACAAACTATCCGTCTCTCCATACTTCCGCGCCCAGATTGCTGAGCTGTGTGACGAGGCGCTCGTATCCGCGATCGATATATTCAACGCCGCTAATCTCCGTCGTCCCCTCTTCGACCGTCAGCGCGGCTACGACAAGCGCTGCGCCGGCGCGAAGGTCCGCAGCTTTAACTTTGGCCGCGTTCAGCGGGCCGCCCTCGATGATGGCGGATCGGCCTTCCACCCGAATTTGCGCACCCATTCGCGCCAGCTCGGGAACATGCTTAAACCGGTTGTTGTACACATAATCGGATAACACACTGACTCCGCGGGCCTGCGTAAGCAAGCTCGTCATCGGGGATTGCAGATCGGTGGCGAAGCCGGGATAGACGAGAGCCTTCACGTCCACCGCTTCGTAGAGGGATTGTCCGACAACGCGAATCGCTTCGTCCATCTCGTACACATGTACGCCCATCTCCTGCAGCTTGGCGGTTATCGCTTCCAGATGCTTCGGAATAATATTATCGATAAGGACGTCGCCGCGGGTCGCCGCAGCGGCTATCATATAGGTTCCGGCTTGAATGCGATCGGGGATAATCGAATGGCGGCAGCCGTGCATCTCGCTAACGCCCTCAATGCGAATCGTTTCCGTGCCTGCGCCTTTGATCTTTGCCCCCATGGCGTTGAGCAGCGTCGCCACGTCGATAATCTCCGGCTCCTTCGCAGCGTTCTCGATCAGAGTGAGGCCTTTGGCGCGAGAAGCTGCCAGCATGATGTTGATCGTTGCTCCGACGCTGACGACGTCGAGATAGATTTTGGCCCCTCTTAATTCCTTGGCTCTAATCCGAATCGAGCCGTGGTCGTTCGTCACTTCGGCGCCAAGCGCCTCGAAACCTTTAATATGCTGATCGATCGGGCGCGGCTCGAAATTGCAGCCTCCCGGCAAGCCGATCGTCGCTTCTCCGAATCTCCCTAACAAAGCCCCCATTAAATAATAAGATGCTCTTAACAATTTAACTCTGCCGTTAGGCATAGGAACCGAGCTCATGCCTGACGGGTCGATCGTCATCGTATCTTCTTGCCAAGTCACCTTGCCGCCGAGCTGCTCAAGAAGCTCCGCATAGACCGCTACGTCGCTAAGCTGCGGAAGATTGTCCAATCTCACTTCCGACTCTGCCAATATCGCTGCGGGAATAAGGGCGACGGCGCTATTCTTCGCGCCGCTGATGCCGACCGTTCCTCTGAGCGGCCGGCCTCCGCGGACCATCAATTTATCCATGAATGCCGTCTTCCTCCTCGTGGTGTTGCCGAGGGGAACCCTCGGCACATGAAGGAACGGGAAAACGCCCCATGACGTTTTCCCGCGTTGAAATTCGATAATAGGATGCGATATAAATTAAGCTTTGTTGCTGCTTCCGAACAGGCGGATTTTCTCACGTACGACGGCTTTCATCGCGTCGCGGGCAGGAGTCAAGTATTTGCGAGGGTCGATTACGCTGTCATTCTTTCCAAGGACGTCGCGAATAGCAGCCGTGCAAGCGACTTGGTTCTCGGTATTTACGTTGATCTTGCCTGCTCCGGATTGAATCGCTTCGCGAATCATATCGTCCGGAACGCCGGAGCCGCCGTGAAGCACGACTGGAACCGGAATTTTAGCTACGACTTCTTTAATGATATCGAAGTGAATTTTCACTTCGCCCTTGTACATGCCGTGAGCCGTACCTACTGCGATTGCCAGGCAGTCAACGCCCGTCTCTTCGTAGAAACGGATCGCTTCTTCCGGCTTGGCCAACTTCGCGTCAGCCTCGTCTACGCTAAGATCGTCCTCGACGCCGCCGATCGTGCCCAGCTCGCCTTCGACGGATACGCCCATCGCATGAGCGGCTTTAACGACTTCCTTGGTCAAACGGATGTTATCCTCGAACGAGTGGTGCGAACCGTCGAACATAACGGAAGAGAATCCTGCGCGGATACATTTCATTGCGATATCGAAGTTGCTGCCGTGGTCCAAGTGCAGCGCGATCGGAAGACCGGATTTCTCGGCGGCCGCTTTAGCGATCGCAACGGTGTATTCCATTCCCATGTACTTAAGAGCGCCTTCGCTAACGCCAAAAATGAACGGGGAGTTTTCCTCGATCGCAGCGTCGGTGATCGCTTGGGCAAACTCCAGGTTATTCATGTTGAATTGACCGATGGCATACTTACCCGCTTTGGCTTGAGGCAGAAATTCGGACATGGATACTAATGGCATAGTGTAATATTCCTCCTGCAGTTTCATTCGATTTCTCACGCATCGTACATACTGCGTTATTATAACACAAAATAACTTTGCGAAGTAAACCGAACTCACGTTTCCAGGTTTATCCTTAGTTGCGACCCCCCGCCGAATTAAGTGCCTGTTGCGAACTGCGAAGACGAACCGTGTCCGAGTTGCATATTGACGGCCAATCTCATCTCGTCGATGTCGAACGGCTTCGTGAAATGCATTAGCGCGCCCAGATCCGTCGCCTCCTTGATCATGTCCAACTCTCCGTATGCGGTCATCATGATGACTTTAATGTCTCGGTCATACTCCTTAATCTGCTTGAGAATTTCAAGCCCGTCCATCCCGGGGATCTTCATATCAAGCAGGACGAGGTCAGGGCGGTTCGTGCGCACGATATCCAACGCCGCTCTTCCGTTCGCCGCTTGAAAGGTATCATAGCCCTCGGTAGCGAAAACCTCCAACAACAAAATGCGGATACCGACTTGATCGTCAACAATCAGCAGTCTTTTCTTGTCCAAGAGCTCATCCCTCCGAATCGCCTTTGTAGCCTTATTCGTGACCGCTAGCGGAAATTCCTTCTGTTTCCATGTAAAAAAATGTACAATGCTTCAAATATCCATGATTGACATTTCGCCGTTCTTGTTATTCCTTCACAAAATGATTATCTGAAACGTTCTAATAGTCAACCTTGATTGAGGTTTCCAGTGTCAATCGCAGTCGCTGCCCAGATTAATAGAGAGGGAGTTTACGCCTTGTAGATTTTAAGCGGGCATTCCTCAGTAGACGGTTTCCGGCTTTCTAAAGCGGATGTCCCGCCCTATTTCCCCCGATTGACCCCTTTTGGAGAAAATAAAGAGGATTTTCCGCCCCATTTTCCGCCATTCACCATTTTGGTGAAAATAAAGCGGATATCCCGCTCTATTCCTCCCATTTCCCGCCATTCGACAAAATTAGTGCGGACTTTCCGCCTTATGTTGTTCATGAAAAAAAGACCGTCCCGGCAATGCCGAAACGATCTTCGCTAGTGTCCGAATTAAGCCTCGGAACGCTTCAACGCCGCTTTCACGAATTCGCGGAACAGCGGCTGCGGACGGTTCGGACGCGAGGTGAACTCCGGATGGAACTGCACGGCCAAGAACCATGGATGGCCCGGAAGCTCGACCATCTCCACAAGACGTCCGTCCGGCGAAGTGCCCGAGATGCGCAGGCCGGTCGACTCGATGCGCTCGCGATACTCGTTGTTGAACTCGTACCGGTGGCGATGGCGCTCGTAGACAAGCTCGTCCCCGTAGCATTGCGCAGCCAGGCTTCCCGGAGCCAGCTTGC
Source organism: Cohnella phaseoli (assembly GCF_003386235.1). Taxonomy (GTDB): domain Bacteria; phylum Bacillota; class Bacilli; order Paenibacillales; family Paenibacillaceae; genus Cohnella; species Cohnella phaseoli. Next base: position 17,138 of record NZ_QRDZ01000053.1, on the reverse strand, counting down.
AAGGATAGAGGCCGAGACGCATCGTGCCGCCGAGATCTTCGATATCCTTCTGCTCTGGCAGCAGATCGATGACCGGATACGGGGTCGCCGGATGAATCTCGGAGCTGTTCGCGCCGTCCAAGCCGGCCATATGACGAGCGTATTCGATGACGGCCACCTGCATGCCGAGGCAAATGCCGAAGAACGGAATTCCGCTCTCTCTCGCATACCGGATCGCGGTGATTTTTCCTTCGATACCGCGATCTCCGAATCCGCCCGGAACAAGAATGCCGTGCACGCCGCCCAGCATCTCTTCCACGTTGCCCGGTTCTATCTCTTCGGCGTTGACCCAGCGGATGTTCACTTCGGAGTCGGCGTCGATGCCGGCATGCGCCAGCGATTCCACGATGCTTAAGTATGCATCGTGAAGCGCGACGTATTTGCCCACGATCGCAATCTCCGTCGTCTTCTTAAGCGACTTCACGCGGTTCACGAGCGCTTCCCACTCCGTCATATCCGGAGCGCCGACTTGCAGGTTCAAATGCTTAACGACATAGTCGTCCAGCCCTTCGTTGCGCAGGTTAAGCGGAACCTCGTACAACGTCGAAGCGTCGCGGCATTCGACAACCGCATTGGCGTCAATGTCGCAGAGGGACGCGATCTTGCGTTTCAAATCTTCGGCCAGCGGATATTCCGTACGGCAGACGATGACGTTCGGCTGGATGCCGATGCTGCGCAGCTCCTTGACGCTGTGCTGAGTCGGCTTCGTCTTGACCTCTCCGGCAGCTTTAATATAAGGAATGAGCGTCACGTGAATATACATCACGTTGTCCCGCCCGATATCGCTCTTGATTTGGCGAATTGCTTCGAGGAACGGCAAGCTCTCGATGTCTCCGACCGTGCCGCCGATCTCCGTAATAACGACGTCCGAGCCCGCTTCCTTGCCTGCGCGGAAGACGCGATCCTTGATCTCGTTCGTAATGTGCGGAATGACCTGCACTGTGCCGCCGAGATATTCTCCGCGACGCTCCTTGCTGATGACAGTCGAATAAATCTTGCCCGTCGTCACGTTGCTGTTCTTCGATAGATTAATATCGATAAATCGCTCGTAGTGGCCGAGATCCAGATCGGTCTCCGCTCCGTCGTCGGTCACGAACACTTCACCGTGCTGATAGGGGCTCATCGTCCCCGGGTCAACGTTGATGTACGGATCGAACTTTTGGATGGTTACTTTAAGCCCTCGATTTTTAAGCAGCCGTCCCAACGATGCAGCCGTTATTCCTTTGCCGAGCGAAGAGACGACGCCCCCCGTTACGAAAATATATTTGGTCACCCTGTCCGAAACCTCCCGCTGCCTGCTGATGCGGCATTCTCAATTAGCTTTGCCTGAAACTGATTTTCCCTTGCAATCCGGGGAAAAAATAAAAAAAGTGACGCCCAATAAATGGGGGCACTTTTCCTAAAACCAACCCTATAAAAAACCGCGCTTCTAAAGCCCAAGCCTTAGTTTAACTTCTGGAATGGGCGGTGTCAAGTAGAACGGCTTCCCCATTCTGCACGAATGGAGAAGCCCCGAATTCACGGCGCTTGCGCCCTGCGGCGCCCCCGTCAATCTTCGTCTTCTTCGTCGTTATCGTCGTCCGCGGCTTCCTCGTCGTCGGCTTCGAAATCGTCATCCTCGTCCTCGGATTCAAGCTCTTCGTCGATCTCGGCTTCCTCGTCGTCCTCAAGCACGACCTCGTCGTCGGCTTCGGCGGCTTCTTCGCCTTCCTCGAACACGCCATCTTGATCCTCGTCGAACAGATCGTAGCTTTCTTCGTCCCCGGTTGCGACATCCTCTTCTTCGCCGTACAGATCGTCGTCATCCTCGTCGTCATCGTCGTTAATGATGCGAGGACGCTTCGTTCCGCCCATCTGCTCGTCGGAGCGCTCGACTGGATACCAGCGTTTAAGTCCCCAGACGTTGCCGCCTACGCAAGCAAATCTTCCGTCGATATTGATCTCCGTGTACAGTTGGGCAATTACCTCGGTGATTTGCTCCTGGGACAATCCGCGCAGCTTGGCGATTTCCATCATCAGATCGCGATAGTAAAACGGGGTATTCGCTGTCTTCAACAGCTCATAAGCCAGATCGACCATCGGCATCTCGCGGATTTTCTCGGAGTCGATTTTCAGCACGTATTCGGCGCTCACGCGACTTCCATCCTCTCTGTATGTGAACCGGTATATAAACCTTCACGTTAATTTGTCAACCTTTAGTAAACCGTATTTCGTCTAAAATTGCAAGTCACCGGAACGAAAAAGCGAAGGCGTGTCCTCAACGGACAGCGCCTTCGCTTTTCGACTGTATCCTTTCCGGCCTCTCCGCGGGCGGAGGAACCGGCATGACCAAGAGTCTCACCGGGAAACTCTCCATTCATCCTATGTCGCCGAGGCGAAAATGACACGGAACGCCGCCTATTTCCCGTTAAAAAGGACGCATTCCCAAGCTTTTGCCTCCGGTTCTTCATACAGTAGAGAACACGGCAGAGAAGCGCGGCTCCGCGCCGCCCTTTCCTGCACACTCGTTCCGGGAGGGATGCCGCCTTGAATCGAAGCGAAATCGCGAACGAAATCTGCGCATTCCCCGGCCCGCCGACAATCGATGACCAAAGATACATCGTCCGCTTCCTGGATAGCCGCGATTTCGAGCGTTTCCTTCTGGAGGGGAGGTCGGGCGAGCTTCGCGAGGAGGCAGCGGATCGAGATATTCGGCCTCTCCCGCTCATTCAGGCGGTCTCTTGTCCCGCGAAGGAAGCAGCCCAAATCATCTTAGCGCTCGGGGACAAGGCGGTTTGGGAAATCGATGCGCCCGTTAGAGCGTCGGCTCTGTCCAAAGGCGCAATCGTCACCGATAAAGGCATTCCTTGGGGCGTACGCCGCATTCAAGCGCCGCAAGCATGGGGAAAGACGACCGGCTACCGAGTCAAGGTCGGCGTGATCGATACCGGCGTCGATTACGGCCATCCGGATTTGAAGCATTCGCTCGAACGCGGCATCAATCTGCTGAGTCGGATGTCGCTGCCGCAGGACGACAACGGCCACGGCACGCACATTGCCGGAACGATCGCCGCCGCCAATGAGCTTCAAGGGATGATCGGCGTCGCTCCGCGATCGATGATCTATCCGGTCAAAGCCTTCGATCACAATGGAACCGCCTTTGTCTCCGACATCGTCCTTGGCATCGAATGGTGCGTTCGCAACCATATGGATGTGGTCAATATGAGCTTCGGCATGCGCACGAGAAGCCGCTCTCTGTTAAGCGCCGTTAATTACGCCTACCATTCGGGCGTGTTGATCGTCGCTTCCTCCGGCAACGAAGGTCGGATTGGAGAAATCGACTATCCCGCAGGCTTCAGCCGGACGATCGCCGTCGGGGCGACCAATCGGACCGGACGGATCGCGAAATTCACGAATCGCAACTCGCTCATCGATATTTTCGCCCCCGGAGACCGAATCATGTCCTCCTGGCTAAGAGGCAAACATCGCGAGATGAGCGGAACATCGATGGCCACGTCGCACGTAACCGGAGCAATCGCCTTGCTGCTGTCGCTGCGACCGGGACTTCCCCCAAGCCAGATCAAGTCGATCGTGAAGAACGCCGCCGTGCCCCTGAGAAACGCCAAAGCTCCCCGGACGGCCGGGGAGCTTAACGTAACGCGCATTTTGAGCGCGGCGGATCAATTGTGAGCTTTACATTTTGTCAGGTGCGGATACGCCGACGAGCTTCAAGGCATTGGCGATCGTAATCCGAATGGCGGCAAGCAGCTGCAGCCGCGCCTGGCTCTGCTCCGCATCCTCGGTAATAACCCGTTCCGCCTTATAGTAGCTGTGGAACTGGGAGGCCAGCTCGTAGACGTAACGGATAATCGCGTGAGGCGCATAGATTTTTGCGGCCTCCGCGATCGTCTCCGGAAGCTCTCCGATCTTCCGCAGCAGGTCAAACTCATGCTCGGAGGACAGGCGGGTCAAGTCAACCTCCTGCCATGTCTGAACCGCAACTCCCTGCTCCTCGGCTTGACGGAAAATGCTGCAAATTCTCGCATGCGCATACTGCACGTAGAACACGGGATTTTCGTTGGATTTCGACACAGCCAAATCCATGTCGAAATCCAGATGGGAATCCATGCTCCGCATCGTGAAGAAATAGCGAATCGCGTCGACGCCGACCTCGTCCATAAGGTCTTCCATTGTAATCGCCTTGCCCGTGCGCTTGGACATTTTGACTTTCTCGCCGTTCTGGAACAGACTGACCATCTGGGCGATCAGGACAGTCAGCTTGTCGGGATCGTTGCCCATCGCCGCCATCGCCGCTTTCATCCGCGGAATGTAACCGTGGTGATCCGCGCCCCAGATGTTGATGAGCTGATCGTAGCCCCGTTTGTACTTATCCATATGATAAGCCGCGTCCGGCGTCAAATACGTATAGCTTCCGTCGTTCTTCACGAGCACGCGATCCTTGTCGTCGCCGAAGGTCATGGACGCCAGCCATACCGCGCCGTCCTGCTCGTAGACATGGCCCTTGGCACGCAGCGCGTCGAGCACCTCAATCACTTTACCGGACTCATATAGAGAGGTCTCGCTGTACCATTCGTCGAACTGCACCCCGAAGCGCCCCAGATCGCGTTTGATCTTGGCCAGTTCCTTGTCCAGGCCGTAATTGCGGAAGAATGCAAAACGCTCCTCGTCGGACAAACTCAACAGCCGCTCGCCCTTTTCTTCCGCCAGCTCCTTGGCGAAGCCGACGATATCCTCGCCATAGTACCCGTCCTCCGGCATCTCCGCCGCCTGCCCGAGAGCTTGACGATAACGCGCTTCAAGCGATTTGGCCAGGTTGTTGACCTGATTGCCGGCATCGTTAATATAGTATTCCCGCGTAACCTCGTAACCGGCCGCGGCCAACACGTTGCAGAGGGCGTCTCCTACCGCCGCTCCCCGCGCATGGCCGAGATGCAGACTGCCCGTCGGATTCGCGCTGACGAACTCCACTTGAATTCTTTTGCCTTGTCCCGCATCGATGTGGCCGTATTTCCCGTCTTGAGTCAACGCTTCTCCGATTACCGGATACAGATAGCTCTTGTTCAGACGAAAATTGATAAAGCCCGGCCCGGCGATTTCCGCCGACTCGATCGAGGCTCGTCCCGCCTCCAGCTTCCCGATGATCGCCTCCGCGATCTGCCGCGGGTTCTTCTTGGCGATCTTCGTCAGCTGCATCGCCAGATTCGTGGCCAAGTCTCCGTGCGCTTTGTCCTTGGGAACCTCCAGCACGATAGCCGGAAGCTCGCTCTTGTCCGCAACCAATTCTGCCGCCAGCGCAGCGTCGGCCAGCGCTTCTTTTACCGATAATTGCAATTGTTCCAATACGCCCATCTTGCTATTCCTCCCGAATATCGAGCCGGATGCGGAAGCTTCCGACCTGCTGATCTTGCATATGCAACTCGTACGACCATTCCACTCGGCCGCCGGTATCGGACAGTTCGCTGTCCAATTGCGAGGTGAGCGCCTGCACGGCATGAAGTCCGTAAGGCGTCTCCAGCTTGCCCGCCGCAAGCTCGCCCCGTCGAAACTGCTGCTCGAAGAAAATCGAACCACGTCGACGCAGCTGCAGCCCGTTCGAGTGAATGAACAGCGTATTGCTGGCTTCCACTCCGTTATCGTCCGGCTTCTCGACGTAAGTAAGCGCCCATCCCGTCTTCAGCCGGAACAGCTCTCCGGGCACATCGAACTTCTGCACGCCCCCGTCCTGCTGCCAGCTTCGAAACCCGACCCGCACTTTTCGCTTGTCCGGCATCGCTGCTCTCTCCTGCTCTCATAGTCTTGTTACTACTATATACAGAACCCTTGTTCAATTCAAATGGAATGATCGGCCATGACGCGCTTCAGCGCCTCGACCAGCTTGCCGGGAGAGTAAGGCTTAACCAGATACTCCGACACCCCCAACCTTCGCGCGCGCTCCTGCTCCTCAAGGGCGCTGGACACGATTATCGGCAAATCGCGCAGGCGCTCGTCCTGCTTGAGCCGTTCCGCCAGCCGCCAGCCGTCCGTCCCCCGCTCTAGCACCAGATCGAGAATAATAGCTCCGGGAATATATTGCTCCAGCGCTTTTAGCGCCGTCTCTTCGCTGGAGAAACGGCTGACTCCGTAACCCGAAGCCTCCAGCTCGTCGGCCAGTAGATCGGCAAAGTCGGAATCGTCCTCTACCAGATACACTTCGCCCGCGCGTTCCACGCTTGCCGCCGCTTCCAGACGCCATCTGGCTACCGATCTGGCCGGCAAGGGCAGCAACAGAGAGAACGTGCTGCCTTGCCCGTATATGGACGAGGCGAGAGCTCTGCCCTTATGTACATCCATAATTTCCTTGACGATCGCCAGACCCAGACCCGTACCTCCGATCTCGCGCCGATCCGAATTGTCCACCCGATAAAACTTGGAGAACAGTCCGGACAAAGCCTCCGGAGGAATGCCAAGCCCTTGGTCGGTCACATCGATTCTGAGCTGCCCGTTCTCCTCGCTGCAGACGGCCGTCACCGTGCCGCCGTTGGGAGAATATTTTACGGCATTGCCGACAAGGTTCATCAGCGCCTGCTTCAGTTTGTCCGCATCCGCATACACTTCCGTCTCGTCCGTATGCTGAAGCCATTCGAAGCGATGGTCGGAGGAGGCCACCTGGTGCATCTCCATCACTTCCTGCACAAGCGTCATAACGTTCACCTGGCGGAAATCGTAGGTTTGCTTGCCGGATTCCATCCGCTGCAAATCCAAGAAGTCGTTAATAAGCGCCGTCAGCCGCGAAGCTTCCTTATGAATCGTGCGCACGTATTTTTTCTGCCGCTCCGGCGCCAGCTCCTTATACAGCAATAGCTCGGCAAAGCCGAGCACGCTTGCCAGAGGAGTCCGCAATTCATGGCTGACCGTGCTGACAAACTCCGACTTGACGCGATCCATTTCGCGCTCCTGCGTCACATCGCGATGAACGAACAGCGTGCCGATTCTTTCGCCGCCCCGGTATAGCGGTTCGTAATACATCTGCACATGCCGTTTGACTAACCCTTTCCATTCGTAGACGATGCTTTTCGCCTCGGTGTGCTGACCGTCCACGATGTCGGCAATGAACCGTTCAAACGGAACGGGGTCCTTCACGTAAGGCTGGATATAAGCTCCGTACTGCTCAATCGTCGGGTTCCAGCTCCGATCGGCCTTCTCCCCCATCATTTCGATCCAACGTGCATTGACGAGCACCGTCGTGCCTTCCCGGTCGGTCAGCTGCACCCCTTCATGAAGCGCGTCCAGCGTCGTTTGCACCATCTGGCGCTGACGCTCCGCTTTCTCGTACAGCTCCAGCTTGTCGAGAGAGATCGAGATTTGCTTGGCGAAGGCCAATGCCTCCGCTTGCTCGTCCGCAGACAAGGGCGATCCGACCCGAGTGAGCACGATGCAAGCCGTCGCCTGACCGTCGGAGTTCAATACCGGCAAGTAAAAATCAAACGCCCGCAAGCCGCTTGACGGTTCGTGATATCCCAGCTCGGAGGGCGAGGCGGGACGCTCAAGCAGGTATGGAGCCCGGCTTTCCTTAACCCGCACGATCGGGCCTTCGTCCGCCGTTGCCGCGAATCTGCAAATCGCCTCTTGAGACAAGCCGAATGCGGCATACTCCCGATCGGCCGTCAGACGAATGATGATTCCTTTATCGGCCTTCAGAATAAGAGCCAGATTGCGAATGATACTGCCCAGCAATTCTCCCCGATCCAACGTATTCGCCAGCGCCTCCACGAATTCGTTGCGTCTCCTTAACTGCGCCTCATTCTCTTCCGCTCGGATAAACGCCTTCGTCAATTCCTCCTGCTGGGAATGAAGCTCGTCCTGCTGCGCCAGCAGCTCCTCGTTCTGGGCCAGCAGATCTTCGGCTTTGTTCTGAATCTCGGACATCATCGATTCCATCGCCCGGGCCAGGCTGCCGATCTCATCCTTCCTGTCCGTGTAACCGATGGCCAGATTGCGCGCTTCCATGTGCTTCGAGTTCAGAGGGAAGCGCTCCGCGGTAGCGGCAATCTCCTTGGCGCCCGCCGCCAATCTGCTGATCGGCAGTCCGAAATTTCTCGCCGCCAGCAGGATGACTACGCCAGATACCGTTACGATTCCCGCGACGTATGCGATTAGCAGAATGCTTCTATTCGTCACGGAATCCGCTAGATGCGCGCTCATCTCCTCCAAACCCCGCCGATAGATCTCGTACTGTTTCTTTGTTTCCTGAACGAGTCGCTGTAGCGACCGCCCCTCCTCCGAGGCAAGCGCGCCGCGCAGCGCCTCCTTGTCGTTATTACGGGCCAACAGCGCCGCCTGAGGCAACCATTTTGCGAAATACCGCTCGCGGAAACTCTCTAACGAACGGATGAATTCAGTCTCCTGCGCGTCTATCGTCAGTCTGGCAAACTCGGAAACGATTCGCTCCAGCCGTTCTCCTTCGTTTACTGCCGCACGATACTCCCGCTCCTCCTGCACGGTCAGATAGGCCAAGGAATGGGCCGATATGGCGTTCAAATGCAGCATCGCCTGCTCCATCTGGTATTGCTTCAGCTTGTAGCGGTCATACGCCTCCCGATAGCCGCTCTCGGTCTGACGGTCGCTCCAATAAATAAATCCCGCTCCGGCCAGCACAAGCAGCAGCAATGCGAGCATCAGACCCGCGAAGCGCGCGGTAATGCTTCTTTTGTAATCGCCGTCCGACCGTTTAGCCATTCAGCATTTCTCCGATCTTCTCGACCAGAGCGAAGGGGCTGAACGGCTTGGACATAAAATCGTCCGCCCCGGCCAGCAGCACCTTGTCCCGCTCCGTCTGCTGGCTCTTGGCCGTCAACATCAATATTTTAACCCGCTCTTTCCCCGGCAGGTTGCGAACCTTCTCGATCACTTCGTACCCGGTAAGCTTCGGCATCATATTATCCAGGATCACAAGGTCGTAAGCGCCGGAAAGGATCATATTCAGCGCCTCTTCCCCATCGCAGGCGAGATCCGTTTCGTACCCCTCGTCCTCCAGCGTGTCGGACAGAAGCATGCGCAATGCCGACTCGTCTTCCGCTACCAGCAATTTGGCCACAGCGATAACCGCCTTTTCTCTTAGTTGAAATCCATTCTTTGCATCAGCCGAACGATTCTCGTCCGCAGATCCGCCAGCCGGAACGGCTTCGTCACATAGTCGTCCGCTCCCAGCTTTAGCGCGCGCACGATGTCGTCGTTGCCGGAACGTCCGGTCAGCATGATCGCGGAGTATTGATTCGAATCGGGCAGCGAGCGAAGATACGCCAGCACCTCCAGCCCGTCCATTCCCGGCAGCATGCCGTCCAGAATCACGATGCAAGGCGCCTTCTCCAGATGCCAGCTGTCGCCCTGAAAATCTTCCCCCGAGCGATAGGCGCGAATATCTCCCTTGCCCGGACGAATGGCTTCCCGCAAATATTCGGTCAACAGCGCGCGCACGATCGGATCGTCGTCGATTAGCGCGATGCGCAGTCTTCTTGCGGTCAACTGCGCGTCGCGATTCGCCGTCTCGATCCGGTTGCGGCCAAGCTCCTTCGCCAGATACAGCGCCTGATCCGCAAGCTTGAGCCATCGTCGGCAGCTTGCGGGGTCGGGCTCGGTGACTTCGATGACCCCTGCTGAGAAGGTCGCTCTAAGCTCCTCCGGCGCCGCCGCAAGCTCGATCGCTCCGAACTCCTCGCCCAGTCGCTCCAGCAGTATGCGCACCTCTCCCTCCCGCATTCCCGGAAACAGCAGAATAAACTCTTCTCCGCCATAGCGGAGCAGCACGTCGGAGGACCTGATGCGCGATTTCAGGAACGCGACAAAATCGGCCAGCACCCGGTCGCCGATCAGATGCCCGAAGCGATCGTTGATTTTTTTGAAGTGATCGAGATCGAGCACCGCCATCGTGAAGCTCTCTTGATTTCTTTGCGCCTCCAGACAGAGCGTCCGGAAAACCTCGTCCAAATATTTGCGATTGTAGGCTCCCGTCAGTTCGTCGATAAACAGCAGCTCGTCCAACTGCTTCTTGCGCGCCAGCTGCCGTTCGATCCGCACGATTAGCTCCTCCATATCGAGCGGCTTGTTCAGAAAATCGTCCGCTCCCATCCGGATAGCCTTCAGCCGGGTTTCGCGAGCGACGTCCATACTAATGACAGTGGTTGGAATATATCTTTTGCGAATCTGCTCTTTGATCGCCTCCATCACCTGGAACCCGTCCTGCTCGGGAATGATCAAGTCCAGAATAAAACAGTCGGGCGCCCGGTCGTGAAAATAATGAATGGCGAGAGCGGGGTTAACGGTAGCAATAACGTAGTAGCCGCAGCGTTCCAACTCTTCCTTCAGATAATGGAGCAGCGCCGCGTCGTCGTCTAGAATGAGAATAAGCGGCTGACTTCCCGGCGCTTCCCCTTCCAAATAGGTATAACCGGAAGTCGGATAGACGGTTTCCTGCTCCTGGTGAAGCTCGAAGCAAGCGGCAATCAGCCCGATCAGAAACGCCCGCAGCGCCTCCGGCTCCCACAGCCCGTCATCGGAACGAAGCCGAATCTGCTCCAGCAGCTCGGCCGACACACTGTAAAGCTTAGTCAAACCGATCGTGCCGGACGTGCCCTTGACCGAATGCAAAAATCGCTCCGCCTCCTCGTAAGGAACAGCAGAGCCGGTTTCGAACCATATTTCAAGCTGCTTGCGGATGTTGGCTAGCAAAGCGTCTTGATACTTCTTCACGTTACTCCTCCTGATAAGGGCACTGCCGTCTCTTTCTCCTATATCGGACAAGCCAGGGAAAAGAGTGAATGGGGCGGCCATACGGCATAAATATTTGACGGATTGCCACTCCGCAACGAAATGGCTATAATAAACGGAAATATCGTTAACGACGATGAACGAGAGAGTACTTCGTTTTCCCTGACCTCAGCGAGCCGGGACGGTGAAAGCCGGCGCAGGATTCGAAGGAACCGCACTCGGGAGTCGACTTCCCGAACCGCCGCCCTCACGGCAGTAGGGTCGTCCGGCGTCAAGCCGTTATCTTTTAATGAAGCGGCTTCCCTTGCGGGGAAGCTAGAAGAGTGGTACCGCGGAACCGACCTCCGTCTCTTTACGAGACGGGGGTCTTTTTGGCGTCCATCCAAACTATAAGGAGGAAAATAGCTATGTTACTGCAGCAAGCAGCCGTTATCCTGGCGCCCTACTTGGACCTGCCGTCCGAAGAGGCGCTCGCCAAACTGGAGGTGCCGCCCGAATCTCACATGGGCGACGTCTCCCTGCCCTGTTTCTCGTTCGCCAAGACGCTAAAGCAAGCTCCCGGGGCGATTGCGGCCAAAATCGCCGAGAGGATCAACGCCGACCGCGACGACTTGCGCGTCGAGGTTGCGGGAGGTTATCTGAACCTTTTTTTCCAGGGAGCTTCTTGGAAGGAACAGCTTCTGAAGCGTGCGCTCGATGAAAACTATGGACGTTCCGATTGGGGCGCCGGCAGACGCGTCGTTATCGATATGTCCTCTCCCAATATTGCCAAGCCTTTCGGCATCGGCCATTTGCGCTCGACGATGATCGGCAACTCCTTGAGCCGGCTTTACCGCGCTACCGGACATGAAGTCGTCACCGTGAATCATATCGGCGACTGGGGAACCCAATTCGGCAAGCTGATCGTCGCGTACCGGAAATGGGGCAACAAACAAGCGCTCGATCAGGCTCCTATTCAGGAAAGCTTGCGACTGTATGTTGAATTCCACAAGCAGGCCGAGCTGCTCCCGGCGCTGGAGGATGAAGCCAGGGAAGCCTTCGCCAAGCTGGAACGCGGAGATGCCGCCATGCGGGAGCTGTGGCAGTATTTCGTAGACGAGAGCCTCAAGGAATTCCATCGCGTATACGAGCGCTTGGGCGTGACCTTCGACTCCTATGCCGGAGAGAGCTTCTACAACGATAAAATCGCCCCCGTCGTGCGCAATCTCGAAGAGCTCCGCATGCTTGAGGAAGACGCCGGAGCGCAGATCGTCAGACTCGAGGAGGAAGCTCTGCCTCCCTGCCTGATTCTGAAGAAAGACGGCTCCAGCATCTACGCCGTTCGCGACCTCGCCACCGCAATCTACCGGAAGGAAGAGCTGTTTGCGGACGAAATCCTGTACGTGGTGGGAGCGGAGCAGAGCCTGCACTTCCAACAGGTATTCGCCGTGCTGCGCAAAATGGGCCACGAATGGGCGGCGCATTGCCGGCACGTTCCCTTCGGTCTGATCACCATCGGAGGCAAGAAAATGTCTACGCGCAAAGGCAAAGTCGTCATGCTCGACGAAGTGCTTGACGAAGCGGTTGAACGAGCGCTCCAAATCATTGAAGGGAAAAACCCCGCGCTCGCGAACAAAGAGGCCGTCGCCGAAGCCGTTGGTGTCGGAGCGATTATTTTCGGCGATCTGAAGCACCATCGGCAGCTCTCCGTCGATTTCAACCTGGAGGACGCCGTCAGCTTTGAAGGCGAAACGGGGCCTTATCTGCAATACACCAACGCCAGAATCCTGACCTTGCTGCGCAAAGGAAATTACGTGGAGCTGCGGAGCCGGCTTGCCGTCGATGGACGGCATTTGTCCTCGGAGGCGGCCTGGGCCTGCATCAAGACGCTCTCCCGCTACGAAGCCGCCATTCAAGATGCCGTCCGAACGGCTGAGCCTTACGTCGTGGCGAAATACTTGCTTGCTCTGGCCAAGGACTTCAACCGCTTCTACAATTCGGGCAAAATATTAAGCGAAGCTGCGGACGAAGCCGACATCTTCGCGAAATTGAGTCTTAGCTCGGCCGTCGCCTCCGTTCTAAGAAGCGGACTAGCGCTGCTGGGTATGCACACTCCTGCGGAAATGTGAAAACAAGCCCCCGAACCATACTTTAAATCGTAGGCCGGGGGCTTATCGCCTGTTTATTTGACGAAGCCAAGCAGCATTTCGCGAATCATTTTGGAAGCCACGATTGGCGTCATCTCTGTCGGATCGTAGATCGGCGCCACCTCAACGAGGTCGAAGCCGACAACATTGACGCCGGAGCGCGCAATCGCATGGATCGCTTCAAGCAGCTCCTTGGATGTGATGCCTCCGGCCTCCGTCGTTCCCGTGCCGGGAGCGGCCGAAGGATCGAGCACATCGATGTCGATCGTCACGTAGACCGGACGTCCGGCCAAGGAAGGAAGCTCTTTCTTGAGCGGCTCGGCCACTTCGAACGGGTGGAAGTGAATGCCGGATTCCTGAGCGTACGTCCAGTCTTCTTTGGAGCCGGAACGGATGCCGAACTGATAGATATTGGACGGCCCCATCAGCTGCGCCGCTTTGCGCAGCGGGGTGGAATGGGACAGCGGCTCGCCCTCGTAGTCCTCGCGCAGATCGGTATGTGCGTCGAAGTGAAGAATCGCAAGGTCCGGATACTTCTTATACACTTCCTGAATGACCGGCCAGCTGACAAGATGCTCTCCGCCCAGGCCGACAGGGATTTTGCCGTCTGCTAGCACGCCGCTAACATACTCCCCGATGATGTCCAGGCTTTTCGCCGCATTGCCGAACGGAAGCAGCAGATCTCCCGCATCGAAATAAGCAAGATCGTACAGGCTGCGGTCGAGGTAGGGGCTGTACTCCTCCAGGCCGACGGAAGCTTCGCGGATTCGGCCGGGGCCGAATCGGGAGCCGGGACGGAAAGAGACGGTATAATCCATTGGCATGCCGTAAATGACGGCTTTGGAAGCGGCATAATCGTCGGAGCTGCAGATGAATACATTGCCGGAATAAGCTTGGTTTAAGCGCATAAAATGAACGATTCTCCTTTATTTCGTCAGATCCTCGACAAACTTCGGCAGCGCGAACGCCGCCTTGTGCAGCCGAGGCGAATAATATTGGGTATCGAGCTCGGGAATTCCGCTCTCGTCGACCGCTAGCGGATCGTATTTCTTGCTGCCCATCGTGAACGTCCACAGACCGCTCGGATAGGTCGGAATGTTCGCAACGTATACGCGCACGATATCGAACACTTCCTTGACGTCGCGATTAACGCTGCGGATCAGATCGGCTTTGAACCACGGATTGTCCGTCTGTGCAACGAAAATACCGTCTTCCTTCAGCGCATCGTGAATGCCCTGATAGAAGCCTTTGGTGAACAGGTTGACGGCCGGGCCCACCGGCTCCGTCGAATCCACCATAATGACGTCGTACGTATTTCTGTGATCGTGGATGTGCATAAAGCCGTCGTTAACGATCACTTCGACACGCGGATCGTTCAACTGGCCCGCGATGGAAGGCAAATATTGCTTCGAGTATTCGATGACTTTGCCGTCGATGTCGACGAGCACCGCCTTCTTCACTTGCGAATGCTTCAGCACTTCGCGAATAACGCCGCCGTCGCCACCGCCGACAACGAGCACATTTTCCGGGTTCGGATGCGTAAACAGCGCCGGGTGCGCCACCATCTCATGGTACACGAATTCGTCCTTCTCCGTCGTCATGACCATGCCGTCGAGCACGAGCATATTGCCGTATTCCTCCGTCTCGATCATTGCGAGCTCTTGGAAATCCGTCTGCTCATGGACCATCGTTCGTTTGATTTTCATTGTGATGCCGAAGTTTTCGGTCTGCTTCTCCGTGTACCACAACTCCATGGAGGACATGCGCATCCCTGCTTTCTATGGGCTGAATTCCGACCGCCTAATGTATCAAGCTAGAAGTATTATAAAATATCGACGACAAAAAGCAATCATTCCATAAGGAATTTTAATGTTCGTTTGCCCTATTGCGGAATATTCCCCGCGCAGAATAGCCTCCCCCTTCCTTCCCCATACTACAAAGGAAACGATTCCCTTTATGTCGAAGGAGGCCTCATCCATGGATCGTCAAGCCGCCGACAATCGGAAGAAGTCCCGCCCTGTCTCCGGCTGGAGCAAGCTGCGCCGCCGCATCGGATGGATGACGCTGCTATCGCTGATCGCGTTGGCCGCGACGGGCTTTCTGCTGCTCAAATACGCCCCGCTACCGGCCGGCGCGACGATGCAGTCGACCCGCATCCTGGACGCCAACGGACAGACGATAGCCAGCCTGAAGGGCGGCGTCAACCGGCCGACCGCGAAGCTGGCCGACATCTCTCCCTGGCTGGTCAAGGCAACCCTTGCCGTCGAAGATCGTCGCTTCTATGAGCATGCGGGAGTCGACTGGCGCGGTTTGGCCCGGGCGGCTTGGGTGGATCTGCGCCATATGTCCAAGGAGCAGGGGGCCAGTACGCTTACCCAGCAGCTTGCCCGCAACCTGTATTTGTCGCATGAACGGACGTGGACGCGCAAGCTTAAGGAAGCCTGGTATGCAGGCCGGTTGGAGCAAAGCTTTACCAAGGATGAGATTTTGGAGCTGTACCTCAACCAGATCTATTACGGGCACGGGGCATACGGAGCGGAGGCCGCCTCCCGGCTTTACTTCAATAAACCCGCCAAAGAGCTGACGATCGCCGAAAGCGCCCTGCTCGCCGGCATTCCCAAAGGACCGCGCTATTACTCTCCGCATCTGAATCCCAAGAGCTCCCGCGCGCGCCAGCGGAAAGTGCTTCAATCCCTGCTCGAAACCGGTCAGATCACCAAACTGCAAGCCGATCGTGCGGCACGCGAGAACGTCGCCGTCCGCGCTTTGCCGGAGGAGGAGGAACGGGCGGCCCCTTATTTCGCCGAATACGTCAAGAAGATTGCCGTCGAACGGCTCGGCATCGACGAGAGGCTGATGAACGAAGGAGGGCTGACGATACGCACGACGCTCGATCTGCGCATGCAGCAGATGGCCGAGGCGGCCGTCAAGAAGGGGCTGACAGGAGCTAACGAGGAATTGCAAGCGGCTCTAATCGCCGTCGATCCTCGCAACGGTTACATTAAAGCGATGGTCGGCGGGCGCAGCTTCCGCACCAACCAATATAACCGCGTGTTCACGAACACGCGGCAGCCTGGCTCTTCATTTAAACCGATCGTCTATGCGGCGGCGCTGGAAAACCGAACGATAACGGCGGCGACCCGCTTTCGCAGCGAACCGACGCTATTCTACTTCGATCATGGCCGCCAGATTTATCGTCCCGGCAACTATAGCGGACGATACGCTCATGCGGATATCGGGCTGCGCCAGGCGATCTCGGCTTCCGACAACATCTATGCCGTCCATACGATTGTACAGACCGGACCGGAGGCCGTCATCTCCATGGCTCGCAAATTAGGCATCGCCTCGCCGCTCAAAGCCGTCCCTTCCCTGGCGCTTGGCACGTTCCCGGTCAGCCCCTTCGAGATGGCGTACGCCTTCTCCGTCTTCGCCGGCGGAGGAGAACGGGTCGAGCCGATCGCGATTACGCTCGTCCAGGATCGCCGGGGCAAGGTTCTGTACGAGAGCCATCCGCAACGGACACAAGCCATCGAGCCTGCTCTGGCCTACGTAACGACCCATTTGCTGAAAAGCGTATTCGAACGGGGAGGCACCGCTCGCAGAGTCGCAAACATGATCAAGCGTCCCGTCGCCGGCAAATCGGGCACGACCGACTCCGACGCCTGGTTCGTCGGCTATACGCCGGAGCTGACGACCGCCGTATGGCTTGGCTATGACCGCGGCCGGCCCATTACGTCCGGCGAAGCTCATCGCGCCGCGCCGATCTTCGCCCAATATACAGAAGCGGCTTTGTCGGGAACCGCTCCGAAGGGCTTTCCCGTGCCGGAAGGCGTCGTTCACGCCTATATCGATCCGGCAACCGGCCTGCTCGCTTCCCCCGCCTGTCCCGGCGAGGGTGCGGTCGAGGTGTTCCTGGAAGGAACCGAGCCCCTCCGCTCATGCGGTCCGCTGGGATCGGCCGTCGAAGTCAAGCCGAATCGGGACGAGCAGTCGGGCCGTTCCTGGTGGCGGAAGCTGCGGGGCTGGTGGCGTTCCTGATGTCGCGGGTGCTCCGCGCGGGCCAGGGGTGAAGGCCAAAAATGTCACTAGTCATGCATCAAACCTAACATGAAAAAACGATCTCCATAATTACCTGTATAAGGAATATTATGATTGTTTTCTCGTAGCCAAACGCATTAAAGCTCCTTTATTGTAGAAATGACGCGTTATCCATCATTTCTCCAAAAAAGG
>NZ_QRDZ01000052.1 GCF_003386235.1 Cohnella phaseoli | reverse complement strand
GATTTGCGGATGACCAAGGTGAAGCAAAAAGTATCCGGCTCATTCCGTACTTGGGAGGGGGCGCATCAATTTGCGCGCGCTCATGGATTTATTTCCACATTGCGCAAACAAGGTCTTCCTGTCCTTCCGTCGCTCATTGCAATTTTCCAAGACAACTTCGCTTTCCCCCAGGGTACCTAAGTAGTAACGATTTTCCCTACAAAAACTTCCGCTGTTTGAGCCTGATTCGAGTTACTGTGGATCAATCATAGCTAGTAGACACTCCCTCATACGCTCCTGAAATCACTTTGGGTTTCCCCATTCCGATTTCAGGGGCGTATAGCATTGGAGGGAGATCTTCCCTGTCACTTTGAGTCCGACAACGGACAACGGGCATATTTACGACTGGGGAGCGGGATCGGAAACCTGCAGTTTCTTGAAGCTCGCTAAGAGTAACGCTCCGGTCAGTACCGTTACGACTCCCGACCAGAAGAACCAAGACTGTATGCCATATTTATCGACGAGCGGACCAGCCAGCAGCAGCCCGATCGGGGAAGCCAGGAGCATGACGCTGGTGACCAGCGAAATGACCCGCCCTAGCATTTCCGGAGCGTACGCTTTTTGGATCATCGCCATATAAGGGCCGTTGAAGAACGGAGAGGCCGCCCCCATCAGGAACGATAGAGCGATAAAAACAACGAAAGCGCCGGGGCCGATCATACCGCTTGCCAAGCAAGTTAATCCGATAATGACCAAGCTCCAGCAAATATAGGTGATATCCTTCCATTTAGAAGCCATGACGGCCAGCAGTAAACCGCCGAGAATCATCCCTACGCTGAACACCGCTTCAATCAGGCTGGCGCTATATCCGCCGCGTCCGAAATGGGACAGCGTCATGAATGGAAACAATGTGGCCAAAGGCATGAAGACGATGCTGAACACCGCGGTAGCTGCGGTGATGATGACGATGGGACGCGCTTGCACGAAGGTTTTCCATCCCAGCTTAAACTCGTTGAGAAAATGGGGAGCCTCCTGAACTTCGGGCTTCGACTGACGAATAGGAACAAATAGGAGCATGAGATTCGCGATCAACGCGCCCACAACGTCCAAGAACAGCACAACGCCTAGAGAAGCGGCTGAGTATACGGCAATGCCGAGAGCCGGACCAATCACCGTCGATACCGAGAACACCATTTGGTGCCAGCCTGCGACCCGGGTCAGTTGATCTTCAGGGGCAAGCAACGGTATGGCCGCCTGCAGCGCAGGAGCGTGAAAGGCGGAAGCGATTGAACGAATCAGCAAAATGACATAGACAAACCCTAGGCTAGGGTCGCCGAAATAGTAGTACAACCCCAGAATGAGGCTGAACAGGGCGATCGAGCTGTCGGCTGCGATCATGGTGAGCTTGCGGTTCCATCTGTCCAACCATACGCCGATGAAAGGACCGAGAATCGCTTGCGGCAGAAAACCGACCAATCCGGCCATCGTCAGCACAACGGCAGATTCCGTCGTGGCCGTCAAATGCCAGATGATCGCGAATTGCACCATGGAGCTGGTTAGTATAGAGAAAATCTGTCCAGAGAACAGAATCGTGAATGTCTTTTTCCAATTGGTCGCCATAAAAAACCATCCCTTCGTTTATACATTGCGCGAAAAATGAAACGCCAATAAACTCATGCCATTTTCACAAAAAAACGGCTGAGCTGCTCATTCATTCTTGCACTATCTTAAACGGATGGAATGGGTCAAAACCGGCACCTCCCAAGTTACTGCCAGTGTACCAAGCGCGGCTCGTCATTGCAACAAACAAAGGGGTGGCGCCGGGTCATGCCAGCCGGATTATGTCCTCCTGAATCGAATCCTCCGGAAGTCCTCCTCCCCCATAACGACTTCACGTTCGTACGTTGCGCCGGATGCGTCCATCGAAATAGACCTGTACTATAAAACGGGCGAGGATCAATTGAGCTAGCGTGGGGGGGCGGAGGTAGGCGGCCAATCATTTCAAGCGACGATAGACTTGGATGTAATGGACAGGTAGCTGCGGCCAATGTCCGTAACGTGATAAATGAATCAATCTAGCAGGCAGCGGCAGGAGCGCAATCAAAATGAAAGAAAGGAACATTGAATAGTTAGTAAGAGCCTGTACATCGGGCATGGCGATTGGGGGCGGACGGAATGAAGTCATGCTGCGGTAAAACGGGAAGCACCTCCGACTGCTGCTCCAGCTGCGAGAACGAGAGTGGTGTTGTTTACGGTGTTTCTCATAAAAAGCAATGCGCCCCCTGCTGTCCTCCATTGTTTTGCGACGGTACGGACGAACCTATCGGCCCGACCGGCCCAACCGGTCCAACGGGTCCGACCGGGCCAACGGGTCCAACGGGTCCGACCGGGCCAACGGGTCCAACAGGTCCAACTGGCGTTGCAGGCCCAACGGGTCCAACAGGACCAACAGGTCCAACCGGTCCAACGGGACCAACAGGCGCAACGGGTCCAACAGGCGCAATAGGCCCAACGGGTCCAACAGGCGCAACAGGCCCAACGGGTCCAACCGGCGTTACAGGTCCAACCGGCCCAACCGGCGCAACGGGTCCAACGGGGCCAACGGGCGAAACGGGCGCAACTGGCCCGACCGGCGCAACAGGTCCAACCGGTCCAACGGGACCAACAGGCGCAACGGGTCCAACAGGCGCAACAGGCCCAACGGGTCCAACAGGCGCAACAGGCGCAACCGGTCCAACGGGACCAACAGGTCCAACGGGGCCAACGGGCGAAACGGGCGCAACTGGCCCGACCGGCGCAACAGGTCCAACCGGTCCAACGGGACCAACAGGCGCAACGGGTCCAACAGGCGCAACAGGCCCAACGGGTCCAACAGGCGCAACAGGCGCAACCGGTCCAACGGGACCAACAGGTCCAACGGGGCCAACGGGCGACACGGGCGCAACTGGCCCGACCGGCGCAGCAGGTCCAACGGGCCCAACTGGCCCTACAGGCGCAACTGGCCCGATCGGTCCGAGAGGTGCGACCGGTCCAAAAGGTCCCACGGGTCCAACCGGCCCAAGAGGTGCGACGGGCTCCAGAGGCCCGACGGGTCCCAACTTTGCAACCAATGGTTTTTCCGCGAGAATCAACAATGTTAGCGTCAGTGCCAATGCTACTCTGACAAACTGGTCCACGGCCAGCCCTTACTATGGGAATGCGGCCTTTAACGCGACAACAGGCGTGTTCACCGTTCCGGCAACGGGTAGATATTCGGTGAAGGCCACGATCAACTACACTACCGTCGCCGCTCTGAGCGTCCAGTTGGGCGCCGGCGTGTATCCTTCTTTTAGAGTGCGTAGAACCTCTCCCGTCGTCACGGAACTTATAACCGGTATTTTTCCACTGTTGAATGTCAACATTGCGCTGCTTCTAACCCTCAGGGTAATTCTCGGCAGCGGCGAGATTACGCTGGCGGGAGACGTCGAGCTGAATGCGGGGGATACGGTCGTGTTGGTGTATGCGGCGGATACGCTAACGATCAACATATCGCTGGGCGGCGTCGAGAACGAAGGCATTGTCTGGTCCATTCATCAGATCGCTTAGTCGCTTTTGAACTAAATGTTGGGCAAGCGCCCTCTTTTGACTCTATCGACCCGAATAGGCTAACCAATTGCCCGCCTCATTCATCTAATACAAGTAAGGTAGGGGTGCGAGGGGGGGGCGATTGGAATTGAAGCGGAGCCAATATAGGCGAGGCAGATACAAAACGGGAAAAAATCAACTATACCCCATCTTACTGCGTTCTCTTCTGTGTCTCGCTAAAGCCGCCAAACCCATCAAATCAATCAAACCTCCCACCAGATCCGCCAAAACCGCAAAAGCCTCCAGAGCAACCGACCGCCAACCCTGCTGCCAATCAAAGAGAAAGCCCCGCCGCCGTCAGAAACGCTGCCCTATCCGCAGAAGGCCGACCCACAGGAAACCCTGCAGATCCAGAAGGCCGACTTGCAGGCCGAAGCAGCGGAGGAAGCTGTCGCACCCTGTCGTGTGGCGCTCGACGGATAACTCTACCGTCCTGTGGGATCCGAGCACGCGAACTGCGTCGGTCGAAAACATCTTGGATCCAGGAACGCGCTCCCCTCCAGTCGAGAATGCCTCCCAACTGACGGAGAAGGAGTGCTGCGGTAATTTTCTTATTCAGGAAAACCAAACAAGCCCGCAGCTGCTGTGGACGATGTCCCCAGGCCTACAGGCAGAGTTAACCCAAGTTTCATTATTTAACGATACCTCCAGCAGCGGCAGTATCCAAATGACGATTGCCGGAGACCGATCCTCATTCGTCATGCAAATAGAACCCGGAACTACCGGAACCTATACAGATCGGAATATCGGATCGATCCACGTGGCCTTGACGGGCAGCAAGCCGGGAGTCGCCGAAGGAAAATATATCGTGACCGCGTTCTTCAGACTGGGAGAGCGCAAATCAGGCTAGAGGGTAACGAACCGTGACGCAGAGCTCGCCAGAGTACGTGCCGTCGTTCGCCCCTGCATCGGATTCCGGAAGGATGACCTGCAATTGAGCAAATCGGCGAAAAGTAAATGAGGTCGTCGTTCCCGGCGAGACTGCGATCGGAGCTCCGATATTGTTCCCTCCCGAGTCGATGGGCTGGAGGGTGACGTTCGCGGGTCCGGATGCATATTGTAAGTAGCCTGTCGCGTAGAGATTCAGACCCATGTTATTGACATAGACGACGATCGGGACGGGAGCATCATCATCCGCCGTCACCGTTCCCGTCCAAGGGATGCACACTTTATCCTGCACGTATTCCTGGTCCGGGCAGCAGCTTAGCGCCGAGGTCGCGCAGTTAGAGGCCAATTCTAATCAACACCTTTATCGATAATAGTAGGACTAGCTCACGGGATATCGGGTGGTAATGCAGAACTCTCCTTCGTACTGACCGACTGTCGCGGCGGTGACTACCTGGATCGTGGCGAATCGGCGATAAGTAAACGAGATGCTTGTTCCTGCGGCAATGGCGGCGAAAGTCGCAATCGTTCCGCCTGCGCTGTCAAGGATGTTGAGCGTAATCGTGCCTGGGCCAGATTCGAACCGCAAATAACCGGTTCCGACAATATTTTGGCTTAGATTGTTCGTGTACACAGTCAAAGTTGCCGTATTCGCCCCGGACCACGGACTGCACACTTTATCTTGGACGTATTCCTTTTCCGGGCAGCAAGATAAAGCGGAAGACGAGCAGTTGCACCCCATTAATGAAGCAGCTCCTTTGCGATTCGGTAGTGTAAGATAGCTAATGCGAATTGTCCTACTTTTGCGTGGATACATACCCAAAGTTAGGGAGATCAGGGTGGAATTACAGAAAAAAGGAGAAGCGGCAGGCTTAGCAGAATTAGTGAGAGACACAGTTTTTTCTGCAAGCGGCCCTGCCATTCCAAGTTCATAGGGACGATTCTGAAAACATGATTCCAGAGGTGAAGCAATGCCGGAATTTTTCGAAGTGAGAACGGAGAATAGAGGGAAGGAGTATTACAGATTTAATCGGTTTCATCTTTTCCGCAGGAAATGGTACATTGCCTATTTACCGCCAATTGTTTCGGGGGTTCTCGGTTTGTTGGCCTTTCTCGACGGAGAACCGTCGCCCGCGTACACCTTATGGGCAGTCGCAATCGTTACGCCGTTCTTAATGCTGCTGTTGCTGGCGTTGGCGGGCAGAAGGCATCTGAAAACCAATAAAATATACGCCAGCATGAAAAATATATACTACCGCTTCGACCGCAGCTCCCTGTTTTGCGAGACCGTGGATCCGAGGCTTAAGACGACATTGGAAACGGACTGGGACAATGTCTATCAAATCTACGAATCGAAAACAAGCTTCTATATCTACATAAGCAATCTGCAAGCGTTTATTATCCCTAAAGCGGACATCGTAACTGGGCGTCCCAACGAGCTATCGGAGATGCTTGAGCAGTTAATTGGGAAAAGACTGCGCAGATGCTAACGTCAAAAGTGGAGTTTTCCGTCATCGCCAAACATGTCATTTTACATGGCGGAACAAAGTGGGTTAGTCAAGGTTTTACGAGGTGAAAATGAACCGGGCACTGCTCTTGGCAGCGCCCGGCTCGAATCTGAATTATGCCGCGTGAGCGGATTCTCCGCTTTTGCGCTTTTTGCCGGACAGGAACCAGCCGCCGAGGGCGATCGCCAGCAATACGACGTAGAAAGTGATCTTCCAGCCCGTAGATTCCGCGAACTCGTGAGGAATGACATGCAGGGAAGGATGCGCGAGCGTATGAACCGCGAGCTTGACGCCGACCCATCCGACGATGACGAAGGCCGCGACCTCCAGCGATGGCCGGCTTTCCAGCAGCTTAACGAACAGGTTGGCGGCGAAACGCATGATCAGAAGTCCGAGAAATCCGCCTAGGAAAATAACGATGAAGTGTCCGCCGTCCATTCCTCCGATCTTCGGCAGCGTTGTCGTCGGCAGCGCCACGGCCAGCGCGACGGCAGCCAGAATCGAGTCGATCGCGAAGGCGATATCCGCCACCTCGACCTTGAATACCGTCATCCAGAAGCCGGATTGCTTTTTTTCTTTTTTCTCCGCGGCTTCTTTTTCTCCCTTTTTTACGAGGACCTTACGGAAGATGTGGTTAGCGGCAATGAACAGTAGATAAATCGCTCCGACTGCCTGCACCTGCCATACGTCCACTAGGAACGAAATAGCGAACAGAGAAGCGAAGCGGAACACGAATGCGCCGGCCAGACCGTAGAACAACGCTTTTTTGCGCTGCTGCTCGGGCAGGTGCTTAACCATGATGGCGAGCACAAGCGCGTTGTCCGCAGCTAGCAATCCTTCCAATGCGATCAATACGAGCAGCACCCATCCGTACTCCAACAGTAATCCGAAATCCATTCCCAATCCCCCTTGTGCAAATAGAGACAAGCTTACCGCTTTATTCTTCCCAAGAACGCGAAGAGACCTTCGCCTTGTTGGACAAAGGTCTCGCTAACAGCACCGTTAAGGCAATGCCAATAAAGCCGGAGAGCCGCGGCTCTCGTATTGACGACTTTTATTGTACAGCTACTCCCCTTTGGAGTGGAACTATTCAGTTGCGGCAAGCTTTCTAGAAAAATAATACGTGCTGCCTAATCCGAGGTTTCAGAGGAATTCGCTTCATTAAAGCGTCCCGGATCGAGGTCGACTTTGAAGCTATAATTGGAGATTTTGCATAAAACGTACCTCTCGGAGGGAAGTTGGTCTGTTTTTGCTCCGAAAACTCCATTGTTGGCACCGAATAGTCTCCTTATAATAGGAGCATGATGAGAATCATTATCACTACAAAAAAGGGAGTCAAAATCATGTCTGTCATTCGCAAGCCTACAGCTATCGTTGCTTTGATGCTGCTTCTCGTTGTTTCCGCGCTGCTGGGCGCATGCGGGAACGATAAAGCCGCGGAGAGCGGCGGCGCCTCCAGTCCCGCCAATTCTCCAGCCGCATCTCCGACCTCTACCCCGTCGTCTTCTCCTTCAGCATCCGCATCCTCCGAAGCCGGCGAGGGAGAGACGAGAATCGTCAGTACGGTTAACGGCGACGTTGAGATTCCGGCGAATCCGCAGCGAATTGTGGCCCTGTACTATCACCACATTTTGTATGCGCTTGGGGAGAAGCCGGTCGGCGCCAATCTGACCTGGTGGGGAGGCAGTCCGTTCCTGCAGGAGCAGGAAGCCGGTCTTACCGACGTTGGAGGGCCGCCTTCTCTGGAAGCGGTAGCGGCGCTGGAGCCCGATCTGATTATTATGAACAGCAACAATGCAGAGGATTACGAGCAATTTGCCAAGATCGCTCCTTCCGTGCTTATTCCTTACGACGGCAACCGCAACGTGTACGAAGATGCGGAAGAGGTCGCGAAGCTGCTGGGCAAGCCGGAAGCGGCAAGCCAGCTTAGGGCGGATTTCGAGAAGAAAGCGGAGGCCGCGCGCGCCAAAATCGAGAATGTAGTGAAGAGCGGCGCCAAAGCTGCGATTATCCGCATCGACGGCAACGGCGGACAGTTCACCGCGTTTGGCGACAATTACGGCCGGGGCGGATGGTCGATCTATAGGGGGTTGAAGCTGGAATTCCCCGCGAAGATCCAAGAAGCCGTCATCGACAGCGGGGCGCAGATCGTTCAGGAACTGCCGCTGGAGCAGCTTCCGGAATACGTTGAAGACGCCGACTATCTGTTCGTATCCAACGAAGGGGTCGGGCTCGAGGTCGTCCAGGACAGCTCGATCTGGAAGGGACTTCCCGCAGTCAAG
The DNA here is from genome assembly GCF_003386235.1 of Cohnella phaseoli. Lineage (GTDB taxonomy): Bacteria > Bacillota > Bacilli > Paenibacillales > Paenibacillaceae > Cohnella > Cohnella phaseoli. The sequence goes on along the minus strand of NZ_QRDZ01000052.1, from coordinate 35,201 downwards.
GGCAATCGCGTTATCGAACTGGACAAGAAGTTCTTCTATTTCGATCCGATCTCCATCTCTGCCCAGATTGACCTGATCGCGGATCTGTTAGCGAAAAAATAATCGATAAAGAATGTAGCGGGCATCTATCTCAAGGAGATAGATGTCTTTATTTTTTCATCAATGCTTTACACAACCCCTGCTTATGGGACGGACTCTTGTTGCGTGCGGAGTTCTGTTCGGCTAGAATTAAGGCACTCTAGTCATTGATAACGATTATCAATCATAAAAAGGGGGATTCCCCGATGGGCCGCTTGTCGCTGCCTTTTAGCTCCTACTTATTCACACTGGTTGACATCTCGCAAATCAGTTGCTCAGCTTCCGACCATCCCGACAGATTGCATGCTCGTACTCACGTCTTCGTTGCGACCTTACAGGGCAGCGGCGGAGCAGTCATTGACGGAAGAAGGCGTCGGTTGACCCGGGCAAGCTGCTTCCTGCTCTCCCCGGATACGCTGTTCGACGTATTCTCCGACAACGCCTCCGAGCTGAAGCTGGTTTGGCTGTCCTTCCGAGCCGCCCCGGTCGCGGAAGAAGAGGGCGGGCATACGGCCGCTGCTCCGTTCGATTGCCCGCCGTACGAGGAATTGAACGCGCAGCCGTTCGCCCAGATCGCAGGCCGGTTGGAAGAACTGCTGCGTCACCGCGACGAGGAAGAGGAGCTGGCCCGGTTTAAACAGCATCTTCGGCTGCAGGAGCTGCTTTACGAGCTTTGCCGAAGCAGCTCAGACCCGGGTGGCCAGCTCCAGTCCCGCGAAGCCGTTCGACGCTCGATAGACCGGCTGCATCGGCTGGACCTTGCCGACATGAGCGTGGACGCTTTGGCGCGGCAAGCCAATATCGGCGCGCGGCAATATACGCACTTGTTCAAGCAGCTGACCGGCAAGAGCCCCGTGGATTATATGACCGAGCTGCGGCTGAACCAGGCCAAGAAACAGCTGCTCACCTCCAACGAGAGCTTGCAACGGATCGCACAGCGGGCCGGCTTTAAGGACGTCTATTATTTCAGCAGAAGGTTTAAGCAGATGGTTGGGCAATCCCCCAAGCAGTACGTGCGGGATACGCGGGAGGGGATGAGAATCGTTGCGCTGTATTACGCCAACGTCCTGCTGTCGATCGGCGTGAAGCCGATCGGGGCCAATCTGACGTGGTGGGGAGGCAGCACATTTCTGCAAGAGATGGAGCAAGGGATTGTGGATATCGGCTGCGAGCCTTCTCTGGAGGCCGTCTCCAGATTGGAGCCCGATCTTATCCTGATGAACGATGCCAACCTATCCAATTACGGGGCGATGTCCAAAATAGCGCCGACCGTTCTGCTGCCTTACGAGGGCCAGCGCAATATATTCGAGGACGTCAGGCTGATCGGCCGATTGATCAATCGGCCTCATGCCGCCGACGAGCTGGAATCGCGATTCGAGCTTCGGGCGGCCGAAGTCCGCGAGAGGCTGTCCGGAATCGTAGGCCGTCAGCCTGTTGCCGCGATTGTCAGATTCGAGAGGGAAGGCCGGGAGTTCTCCGTATTCGGAGACAATTACGGTCGCAGCGGCTGGCCGATCTATCGCGGATTGCGGTTCGGAATCCCGGAGTACGTGCAGCGGCAAGCGATCGACAGCGGCCTGCAGATTGTACAGAATCTGCCGCTGGAGAAGCTTCCGCTCTATGCCGCGAACGCGGAGTACCTCTTCGTGTCGGACGAGGGCGAAGGCATTCGGCATGTGCAGGATAACCCGATCTGGAGAAGCCTGCCCGCCGTGGAGCAGGGCAGAGCGTATGTGCTGGATCGGGCCAGCTTCTCTTTTTTCGATCCGATCTCCATAGAAGGCCAATTGGAGCTGCTGGCACAGCTATTGACGAAGGGGCGTACAGCTTCTTAGCTGCGCAGCAGGGAAGGAGCCCTGTAGGGGGTGACTCGATTGCGGCCATCGCGTTTGGATGCATACAGGGCCTCGTCGGCTTGGCGCAGCAGAGCGCTGAGCGCATCGTTCCGACCGCTCTCGGCTTCGGCTACTCCGAAGCTTGAAGTGACCGCAATCTCCTCACCGGAAGCTGTCAACGGCTCGGATTCAAGAGCCTGCCTCAACCGTTCCGCAATCGCGAATCCCTCTTGAAGCGTAGAAGGAAGCGCGAGCACGAACTCCTCTCCTCCGTAACGCGCGAACAGCGTGTCCTGGGGGATTTTTCTTTTGCAGACGTCGACGACATGAACGAGAAGCTTGTCTCCCGTCTCGTGTCCGTAGTTGTCGTTCACCCGCTTGAAGTAATCGACGTCGAACAGCACGACGGTGAAGGGTTGGCCGTTCCGCCGGCATTCTTCCAGCATTGTCCGGCTGCGGCTAATGAATTGGGAGCGATTAAGAATTTGCGTCAGACCGTCATAGTAGGCCTGATGCTCCAATTCGCGCTGGAGCCGTTTCAGCTCGGTGACGTTGATGAACATAAGCAGGCCGCCTGCGGCATCTCCGTTGCGGTGCAGAAGAGGGGAATAACGGACTTGATAGATCTGCTCCGCTCCATCGGTCGTCCACACCAGTTCCTCCGCCCGGCCGTCAGGCCGGTGGGCGAAAGGGTACGGGGACCCGGTCAGCACATTCCAGACCTCGTCCAGCGTTTTCCCGATCAGATTCGGGCCGAGGGAGGGAATCATCCGCCCGACCGCGTGATTGTAGTCGCTCAGACGATTCGCTGCATCCAGGACGATAACGCCTTCCCTCATGCTGTCGAAGATCGTCTCTTTGGCGATGGGGATAACGGTTAACATTTTCGTGGACAGAATGGCCCAAATATACAGAGCAGAGGTCACGCACATGACCATCGGAACGGGATCGATGCCTGCGGGAGTCAGGCCGATAAGATACAGGAAAGCGGTAACCATCGGGAGAAGCTGCCCGAAAATCAGAGTTGCAAGCTGCGGTCTATAAGATTTGCGCGTCTGTCTCCATCTGCCGAGCAAGAGCACGGTGGCGGCAAGAAGGCTGCTGGACGTGAAAATACCGTGAACAATATACCATTCGCCGATTTCGATATCGAGGTAGGGGAGGGACATGCCTTCCTTGATCTGGATGACTTTATAGAACATATGGTGGTAGTCGTTGGTGGCGACCATCAGCAGCGTGATGGAGGGGATGACGAACAAGGCGGCGGTCTGCCACCGGGTCGTCTTCCAGCCGAGATAGCGGAGAATGATCATGAGCCCGAGCGGCGCGGAGAAAGGCATGCCGATATATTCGACGACCGTCCACAGCTTCACTTTCCACAGCGTATCGCTGGCTAGGCTGAAAGCGTAGGCGAAGCTGTAGATGGACAGAGCGGTCATATATAGAATAAAGGTGCGGGACCCTGGAATTTCCCGTCTTCTGTACAGAACGTAGAGGCCGAGGAAAACATTGAAAATACCCGACACGCTTACCAAAGTAATGTACGCCGTCAACTGCGAATCCATTTCATCGTTCGACTCCATTCGCGGTGATCTATGCTGCTATCGTAACACATCCGCTCCCGGCGCTGGTCAGTATTATTGCAAACCGCGGCACTTTTTGCAGGGCTCAAGTGTTATAAGGATATACGAAGCTTCAGGAGGTGTCCAAATCGTTGCAACCCACACTCCATACAGATGAGCTGGAAATATGGATCGACGCTGTAAGGCAGGGGGAGACCGAGAAGTACGAGCTGATCGTCAGAGCGTTCCAGCAGCCGATTTTTCGTTATTGCTACCGTCTGTTCGCCAATCGGCAGGATGCGGAGGATGCCGTGCAGGATATTCTGGTTAAAGCCTTCCAATCTCTGGACCAGTACCGAAGTACGGGCAGCTTTCAGGCTTGGCTGTATCGGATCGCTTATCGTCATTGCCTGAACGTGCTGAGGAGACGCCGTATTCACCGGCAGGTCATGAGAATCTTCCGACCGGAGACGGTGGCGGCCAGTCCGGAGCAGGAGCTTGACGATCGGTTGTATCATCCCTCGTTGGCGAAGGCGCTATCGGAGCTGACGCCCGAGGAGCGGAGCTTGCTTGTTTTGCGGGCATTCGAAGAGAAGAGCTTTGCCGAGATCGGCGCGATTTTGCAGACAAGCCCGAACGCATTGGTGAAAAGGCTGCAGCGCATTAAGAAGAAGGTTCAGAAATCCATGAACATTAAGGAGGACATGCCATGGAAAGACTCGAAGCTGCCCATGAATACGAAGATTTGAATAATGCCGTCTACCCGAGGCGAATTCCGGAGATCGACGTTGCGGACAAGGTGATGTCCCGTATTTCCGGCCAGGCTCCTCGCCGAATTAAGTTTGGAGGAACGATGAGAAGCTCAACGGCGTTGGCAAGCCTGTTCGCCTTGCTGCTGGTCGTTTCCGTAACGGCCTATGGCGCCTCCGAATATATCCAGCTCCGAAATAAATCGGGAGATGTGAAGGTGCAATTCGTTCCGCCGGATACGGGGAGAATCACGGATAATCCGTATGAGAAGTACATCGCCAAAGCCCGGAAATTTGCGGAGCCTGGGGAGTTGATCGCCGTCTACGCGAAGGATGGGGCGAACCTTCCGTTAGGCCCGATGCAATTTCATTTTAAACCGAAGCGTTTGCAGTCCTATCCCGATTTTGTATTGGCGATCGAACGGATCGAATCGCGCGAATTTCCGCAAGCGATGGGCGGCTACGAATTCGAATACGGGGAAATAAGCCCGGCCGTGCCCGAAAAGGGAACGAAGCTATACCAAGACACGCTTAAGGAGCTTGAACGGCTAGCTTCCCAATCGTCCGACAAAGAGAATATGGTCATGAAGGCGATTCCCTGGTCGAGCGCATCCGGAGTCAGCGGGATTTATTCTAAAGCTGGCACCCGCATCGGCATATACGCGACCAATCTGAACGGAAAGGATGTCTATGCCGAGAAGCAGGAGGATCAGACGACCGAAAAAATCGAGATAGCCGGCACTGAAGTTGTTTATAATGAGGTTAAGAAAGAGATCGTGAAAGAAATGAACAACGACGGAGTTAAGACGGCGACGTTGAGCTACGGGTATCTGAACTGGTACGACGAAGATCAGGATGCCTATTATACGCTTACGAACTTTAAGGGCGCCAAGCTTTCCAGGGAGCAATTGCTGGAACTGGTCCGAGAATGGTTAGAGAAGAAAGGATGAACGACGGATGAAAAAAAAACGCTTGGGAGGCTCCGACTTGCTCGTCGGCGAGATCGGACTGGGGTGCATGTCTCTGGGGACGGAGATGCGAAACGCTGTCGAGCTGATTCACGAGGCGCTGGAACGGGGCGTCAATCTGCTGGATACGGCGGATTTGTACGACGACGGGCGCAACGAGGAAATCGTCGGCCAAGCGATTCGGGGGCGTAGAGATCGCGTAGTGTTGGCCACCAAAGTCGGCAACCGGCGGATTCCGGGCCAAGACGGATGGACCTGGGACCCCTCCCGGCAATACATTTTATCCGCGGTCAAAGAAAGCCTAAGAAGACTTGGTACGGACTACATCGATCTGTACCAGCTTCATGGGGGCACGCTTGACGATCCGATCGACGAGACGATCGAGGCGTTCGAGCAGTTGAAGCGGGAAGGAGTAATACGAGCGTACGGCATCTCTTCGATCCGTCCCAACGTTATCCGTGAATATGCTGCCAAATCCTCCATCGTCAGCGTGATGAATTCGTACAGCATCGTGGATCGGCGGGCAGAGGAAGCGGTCCTTCCTCATCTTCAGGAGCGAGGAATAAGCGTGATCGCCAGAGGTCCGTTGGCCAAAGGGACGTTGGCGGCGAAACGGGAGCCTTCCAGAAGCCTGCCCGACTATGATCTGGAGGAGATCAAGGCGCTTCGAGAACGACTGCAAGAGCTGGAGAGCCCGGATCGAAACCTCACGCAGTTGGCGATTCGATACGCGCTTGGTCATCCCGCGGTGGCAGTCGCCATTCCCGGAGCGAGCTCGAAGGAGCAACTGCTGCAGAACATCTCCGCGTCGCAGACCCCTGAGCTGTCCGCTGAGGAGCTTGCAGTCATTCGCTCGTTCAGTAAACCGAACATCTATAGCGATCATCGATAAAAAACGTTGCATTGTATAAGAAATAGCTAATCTGTTATCTCGTTTCGCTCCTCCGATACCGCTAGAATTGGAATATGCGGCATAGACGACCTGATTGGTACGGAGGAGTGAGCTATTGAAAATGAACGTTGGGAAGAAACTTTTATACTGCGCCCTCGCCTTGTTTCTGTTTCTGCAAGCGGCTTGCTCTTCGGGGAATCCGAAGGCGGTCGAGCAGGTCTACCAAATTAACGCCTCTACCCAAACCGTAATCCCCCTGGATCCGGCAACAAGCAGTGCCAAGATCGTATTGCTCACGTTTGACGACGGCCCGAACGAAGCGCTGAATGCGAAAATCTTGGATGCGCTGGACAAACATAAGGCTAAGGCTATCTTCTTTATGAACGGTCCCCAAATCGAGAACAACAAAGAGCTGGTGAAGCGGGTATACGAGCGAGGCCATATGATCGGCAACCATTCCTGGGATCACATCGACCTTAGCGCGGAAAACAAGGAGACTGTCGCGAAGCAGCTCGGGGATGTCCAGAAAGCCGTGACGGACATTACGGGTACGGCTCCCGTGTTTTTTCGCCCGCCGTATCTCAGCGTTAACAATGAGATTTCCGGAATCGCGAGGAAGGCGGGGCTAGCGGTCGTCACCTGTTCGATTGACTCTCGGGATTGGGAGATGACGGCGGACAGCAACGATCCGAAGGCGCTGGCGCAGCACATCGTCGACCTGGCGCATCCCGGCGCCAACATCTTGATGCATGAGCTACCTTGGACGGTCGAGGCATTGGACAATTTGCTGACCGAGCTCAAGGACATGGAGTATGATTTTGTCGATCCTTATTCAATCTCTCTTTCCCAATAATGATTTTCATTCTCAATGACTTGTGATACAATAAGTCCGAGGCACTAGGACGGTCAGGAGAATGAGGGAGAGGATAAAGGATGAGTGACAAGGATATTTTTGACGTAACGATTATCGGAGGCGGCCCAGCAGGGTTGTTCTCTGCTTTCTATAGCGGATTGCGGGAGCTTAAAACAAAGATCATCGAGTTTCAGAACTTCCTGGGCGGTAAGGTTAATGTCTATCCGGAGAAATTGATCTGGGATGTCGGCGGTGTCACGCCGATCACCGGGGAGCAGCTGATCGAGCAGTTGATTGCACAGGGGAAAACGTTCGATCCGACGATCGTATTGGGAGAGAAGGTCGCCTCTATCTCTAAAGGAGAGGACGACATCTTCGTGCTACATACGGCATCGGGAGCGGAGCATTATTCCAGGACGGTTATTCTGGCGGTCGGAGGCGGCATTCTAAAGCCGACCAAGCTGAATTTGGAAGGCGCCGAAAAATATGAGGTTACGAACCTTCATTATACGGTCAAGTCGCTGACGCGTTTTAAAGACAAAATCGTACTGATCTCGGGCGGCGGCAACTCGGCAGTGGACTGGGCCAACGAGCTTGAACCGATTGCGAAGAAAGTGTATCTGACTTATCGCAATGAAACGCTGAAAGGACACGAAGCCGAAGTGTCCAAACTGTTTTCCAGCTCTGTCGTTTGTCTGCTAAATACCGAGATCGAGAAGCTGATTGCCGTTCCGGGCCAAGAAGCGATCGAGAAGGTGCTGCTGCGCAACAAAGACGACGGAGCGCAGGTTGAGCTGGAGATAGAAGAAGTCATTATCAATCACGGGTACGAGAGGGATAAGGATTTGCTTTCGAACAGCCAGGTCAAAATCGAGATGAGGGACGAGTGGGCGATCGCGGGCACTCCGATGAGCGAGACGTCCGTGCCGGGATTGTATGCTGCCGGCGATATTCTCGGTCATGACGGCAAGCTCCATCTCATTGCCGGAGCCTTTCAGGATTCGGCCAACGCGGTTAACAAAGCGAAGCAATTCATTACTCCGGAGGCCTACGCCTGGGGTATGGTTTCCTCGCATAATGAAATCTTTATGGAACGCAACAAGGAACTGAAGAAGCAGCTGTTCGCGAATTAAGCTGAAATCATCGGACTGCCTGGGCGTAATTCCATAGCGAAAAAGCATTTGGTCAGCGACCAGGTGCTTTTTTTTATCAAAGTATCTGAGGTTGCTTTTCATTGCGCGGGGACGATTATTGATTAATAATGAAGGTGTTGGACACGGAGAATATCTGTCGTGAAGCCAAGAAGGTAAAGAGAGGATGAGAAGCGATGTGCAGAAACATTAAGACGCTGTTCAACTTCGATCCCCCGGCTACGCCCGATGAAGTGCAGGCGGCTGCGCTTCAATTCGTGAGGAAGCTGTCCGGCTTTAACGAGCCGTCGAAAGCGAATGAGGAAGCTTTCTCTCTTGCAGTGAGAGAGGTAAGCGAAGCCGCGCAGAGGCTGCTCGAATCGCTTGTCACCCGAGCTCCTTCGCGCGATCGGACTATCGAAGTTGCGCGCGCTCGCGCCAAATCCGCCAAGCGCTTCGGGACTCCCGTCCGCATCGCTCCGGCGGAATAGACAAGAGGCGATTCGGCTTAAAGCGCCTGAATCGCCTGAACATATTGCTCATATCTCGTTTTCCACTCGTCCTCACGGGCTGGAATTGGCCTGCCGTCCATCAGAGCCTGCACGACATCCAGACAGACATGCCAACCGGCCAGATCCTTCGGAGTATGCTCCGTAATCCGGCGAATCGTCTCGATCAACACAAGTCGACAGCCGTTCGGTCGGGGCTCGATCTCGAAACGGACACTATCCTCGCCCCATTCGTACTCCAGTACGGATCCCTCCGAGAAATCCGTGATCGTCATATTCTCGAACGTTCCGTCCCCCATATCAAAGCGCATTCTTCCGCCTGAGCGAAGATCGTCTGAGCTTAGCTCGGCAAACCATTGCGACAACTTCCCATTGTCCGTCAGCCACGTCCACGCATGATGTGCAGAATGCTCCAAATCCTGCTCGTAGCGTGCGACATACCCTTTTTCCGACTTGTATACATTGGCTAACATAAGATGTCCTCCAATCTTTTAACGAACCCGAACCGCATTTTCCACGATTGCCAGCAGCTCGTTTGTGTAGGTCTCCAGGTCGAGATGGGCCGCTGCATGCTGATTGAATAGAAACTCTCCAATCGCCCCGCGAATCACATTAACCATCACGCTGACGTTAAAGCTTCCAAACTGCCCGGCGGCTTGTCCTTCCTGCAATATCGAGCGCAGCTCGGCAGCCACGGGCTCCTCCTCGTCGTCATCGATTTTGTAGTAAGGAACATTATCCGGGGTACGGGAGTGGAAAACAATCTCCAGCAGCGCAGCATACTGCTTCGGGTGCGTCCCCTGATAGGCCAGACTGGCTGTTATATAGGCGCGCAGTCTATCCAGGGGCGAAGCAGACGTCTGCGTCCTGTTCAGTACATAGGCGGTAGATTCCTGGACTAAGGCGAACAGCGCATGATCCATGAGGTCGTTTTTGTCCTTAAAATGATACGAGATAAGCGCCGTGCTAATACCGGCTTTTTTCGCGATTTTAGCCAAGCTTACGTTGGAGAAGCCGATCTCGTCCAGCGTGTCGATGGCGGCTTTCAAAATCTGGGCGCGCCGCGCCTCGGCAATAAAAGACGTTTTCTCCTCCGGTTGATGGTCGGTCATAGGTCGATCTCCTTATCGAATGGAAGACGGTTACTGACTGCTTTTCTTCTTTCCGATCTTAACGATTATGGCGATGAGGATGACGATGGCTAGAGGAGCAAAGCCGAGCGGGTTAATGTCGCCAATCCGAGTCAGAATCGATCCGTCCATGAACTCTGCGGCATGATCTCCGATCCAGTTCACCGCGTACCCGATCGCCCTGACGATCAGGATGATCAATCGTAGCGCCAGAATAAGCGGAATGATGCTCAAAGCCAACTTAAGCAGCTGGATTCCCCGCAAGCTCCTCGTCATCATCAGACAGCCCGAGATGAACGCCAGCGTTCCGCCTCCAATCATAAGCAGCGGCTGTATTCCATAATAACTGATCAGCTCGCCGTGCCGCCACCTTTCCTCATAGAAAAACCATACCGACCAAAGAACCGCGATTCCCAGCAGCATCACTGCCAGGCTGATTATGCGGGCCGCGAATAGAGGCAGACGGGCAAAAAATGCCGTGAAACCGGTCTCGTTCGTCATTTTCTTTTCTCCTTTATCATTAATTGATTAAACGATCAAAATATTGATTGAATGACCAAATTATAAATTCGACATGAAAGGGTGTCAAGCGAAGGTGCAGTTATATTTGTGCAATTTGCCGCGATTTTCGAATGACTGACCGTTTCTGTCAGGGATCAAAGCTTATACTGCTATTGAAATGAAGGAACGATAAAGGAGGAAGAAGAATGTTTGCGACAATTGAAGCTTTTGCGGCGGAGTGGGAGAGTGAGGCGAAACTGACCGATCGGGTGCTGAGCGCATTGACCGACGATTCCCTGCAACAGGCGATCGTTGCAGATCGCCGGACCTTGGGAACTCTGGCATGGCATCTGGTGACTTCGCTTCGTTATATGACTGCGTTAGGGCTTGACTTCGAGGCTGGGGAGCAGGAACAACCGGATCGCGCCGTTGCGATCGCCGAGGAATACCGCCGCATCTGTTCGGCTATGCTTGAGGCTGTACGAACCCAATGGTGCGATGCCTCTCTGAAAGAGACGCAGACGATCATGGGAGAAGAGTGGGGGAACGGCGATTCCTTGCGGTTTACCTTGATGCATCAGGCACATCATCGGGGACAGATAACGGTGCTGATGAGGCAGGCCGGATTGCGGCCTCCGGAAATTTACGGCCCGACTTACGAGAGTTGGGTCGACAAAGGCATGGCGCCTCTCGCTTAAATTGACGTACAATGAAGGTGGTTTCCAGTCCCCATGTCGGGAAAGAAGGTTTGAGCCGTGACCAAAGCGGACAATATGTTATCGATCCTGTGGATGCTGCGTTCAGGAAAACGAATGACGGCACAGCAGCTAGCGGAGAAGCTGGAGATACATGTGCGGACCGTTTATCGGTGCATCGATTCGCTATGCGCCAGCGGAGTTCCGATCATTGCCGATTCGGGCCCAAATGGAGGCTACCGCATTTTGGACGGCTTTTCCGAATCGCCGCTGCTGTTCGACTCGGATGAGCGGAAGGGGCTGATCCATGCCGCCGTGTTCGCGAGGGAAGCCGGCTATCCGCACTCGGAGGCGGTGGACAGGGCGGTGGACAAGCTTAAGCGCTACACGAACGAGAAACAGCTGGATCGACTTGAGCGCCATAGCGGCGGTTTATCGGTCATCTATCCGCCGTTGGCAGGCAAATATCGAACTTTCCTGCAGGTGCTCGAGGAAGCGGCCGGCCAGGGGCGAACGCTGGAGATGGAGTACGATCGCGGGAAGGGAGACAGCCCGTCGACCCGATCGTTCGACCCTTACGGCATCGTATATTGGAAAGGAAGCTGGTATGCCGTCGGACATTGCGGCTATCGCGGAGAGCCGCGAAGCTTCCGTGTAGACCGTATTATAGCGTTGCGGGAGACGGAAGGGCGCTTCGAACGTCCGGCCTCCTTCTCCGCCAAGGATTTTCTCCTTGGAAGCCTGCTTCCCGACGCCGGCTCTCAGGAGCTTGAAACTGTAAGGATCAAAGCGCAGGAGCAGGCGCTGAACGAGCTGTGCCAGCACTGGCTGTTCGGACACGCGCTGGCCGAACGCAGTCCGGAGGAGGCGGTGTTCCGACTGGAGCGATCTACGTTAGACACTTACGTTCCCTATTTCCTAATGCCCTACGGCACAGCGTTGAAGATCGAGTCCGAGCCTCTCGTCCGAAGAATGGCGGAGGTCGCTTCGCGAATGGCGGCATATTACGAATCGACGTTATCTCAACTTACAGTAGAGAGGAAGTTATTGGATGAGTAAATATTCCATGTTGGGACAGTTGATTGCTCACCCGGGTAAGCGAGACGAGCTGGCGGGCCTGATGCTGGAGTCGGCCGAGACTTTGCAAGGAATGGAAGGCTGCATTTTCTACATCATCAACGAGTCGGTGGACGAACCGGACGTTCTTTGGATTACGGAGTTGTGGGAGACCGAGGAAGCTCATGCCGCATCCCTGAAAAACGAGGGCGTGCTGGCTGTCATCCAACGCTGCCGGCCGCTGATCGCCGGCGTGAAGCCGGTGAAGCTGCGTCCTTTGGGCGGCAAAGGAATGTAGCTTTCCTTGACCGGCAGCATGAGTGTCTGTTATTCGACCAAGTAACGGGACAACCGTTGCTGCAATGCTGACGTAATCTGACTCATCGGCAGCCGGACGGCATCGGCAGCAAGAAGATCTTGCCTCGCAAGCAGCCACTTGAGCGGCGCGGGATTCGGTTCGCGGAACAGATCGTCGATGAGCGGTCGCAGCCCGTCGAACACTCTACTTGCTGCCGGGTAATTGCCGGCCGCTGCCTGCCGGCAGACTTCGATGAAGTTCCTTGTACAGACGTTTGCCGAAGCCGAAATGCCTCCGCTGGCTCCTAGGCGGAGCATATCGTAGAGAAGGGCATCGTCTCCGCACAGTACAGGCTTAGTAGCAAAACTACCGAGCTCCTGCAGCAAAGTCAGGCTGCCGGAGCTATCTTTTAGTCCAATGACGCCGTCAAGCTCGAGAATTGCTCGCATCGTCTCGGCAGACAGCCGAATGCCGGTTCGGGAAGGAATTTCGTAAGCGATCACCGGCACGCCCGTCCGGGATGCTCTTCGGTAGTGCTCCAGAATGCCGGCTTCCGACGGCCTGCTGTAGTACGGAGTGACGACAAGCGCGGCGTCCGCGCCGATCCGACCGGCCATTTCGGTTCTTCGTACGGTATCCGCTGTGCTATTCGTTCCCGTTCCGACGACAATCGGAACGCTTCGCGCTCCCAATGCGTCCCGAGTTATGCTTACTAGCTCTACGACTTCCTCCCATGAGATTGTCGGACTTTCCCCTGTCGTTCCCCCTACCACTAGCCCATCGATTTCAAACTCCAGCAAATGCTTGACGTATCTTTCGTAAGAGACCAGGTCCAATTCCCCGTCAGGCAAAAAGGGCGTGACGACGGGGACATAAATTCCTTTTAACTCCGCTTGGCTCAACATGGAATTGCCTCCTTAACAAACGGTTTGAACCTACTGTATCACGTCATATTCCATCATAGTTATCTATAATATATAATAACCATTATCAATAATATTGATGGGTGGTGCGAACAGCGTGGATCTCATCTATTATCAGACTTTCCGGGAGGTCGCCTTGCGGCAGAGCTTCACGAGAGCCGCCGAGCAGCTTGGGTATGCGCAGTCGAGCGTAACGACGCAAATTCAGAAGCTTGAGAAAGAATTCGACGTTCAATTGTTCGAGAGGTACGGCCGAGGCTTGCGACTGACCTCTGCGGGCGAAGAGCTGCTGAAGACCGTCACTCAAATGCTGGAGCTGCACCAGCAGGCCAAGGAGAAGCTGGCGAGGCAAGGAGGGGGAAGCTTGACGATCGGCACGATCGATTCGCTTGCGGCCTACTATCTTCCGCCGTTCGTACAGCGGATTCGGCATAGCTATCCGGAGCTGAACATCCGGCTGCAGCCGGACCGCGAGGATCGAATCGTTCATCGGGTCAAGGAGGGGGAGCTCGATTTCGGCCTTATGCTCGTCGGCGAACCGACCGATCCCGCTTTGGAATGGACGGAAATTCGCGAAGAGCCGCTCGTGCTTGTCTCCGCGCCGAATCATCCGCTTGCACGGCTTGACGCCGTGGACTTGCGGCGGCTGAGCGGCGAAGAGTGGATCATGACGGAGGAGACTTGCAACTATCGGATGATGCTGGAGAAGCTGCTGAGGTCGGAAGGCATTCCGTACCGAATCAGCTTGGAGATCGGCAATCCGGAAGCGGTCAAAGGGTGCGTGGCCGCCGGAGGAGGAATTGCCATCCTGCCCCGGCTGGCCGCCGACGCCGAGCTTGGAAGAGGGGAACTGGTCGCGCTCCCGTTCTCCCATCCCGATCTCCGCTTGAGCTTGCAATCGTGCATTCATCCCCGCAAGTGGGTCTCGCATGCCTTGCATACATTTCTGGATTCCCTTCAGCCGGACGGGATCTCGTTTTGATTGAATCGGATGGCAATTTTACCGAAGTAGGACTCGTTCTGCAGATGGCGCAAGGCGTCGACCGAGCGCGAGAAAGGGAAGACCCGATCGACGACCGGACGCAGCGCGTGCTGGGAGATAGCGCGGTTCATCGCCTCAAACATTTCGCGGCTTCCGACGTTGATCGCCTGAAGCCGCGCTTTCCGGAGAATGGCCGGAACGATCGGGAAATCCTCGACCTTCCCTCCGGACAAGAGACCGACGAGGCTGATTCGGCCTCCGACTCTAAGCGAGGCAATGGAGCGCGCAAGCGTGGCCGCCCCGCCCAGATCGACGATATGATCGGCACCCTGTCCCCCAGTGTAAGAGAGCACCGCATCGTTCCAGTCGGGATTGTCCTTGTAGTTAATGCCGTGATCTGCTCCCAGAGCGATTGCGCGCTCCAGCTTTTCGTCGCTGCTCGACGTTACGATAACCCTAGCGCCCTGCAGCTTGGCGAATTGCAGGGCGAACAGCGAGACTCCGCCGGTTCCTTGCACGACAACGGTGTCTCCGGCCTTAACTTGGCCTTCTTCGACGATGGCGTGCCAGGCCGTAACGCCGGCGCAAGGCAGAGCGGCCGCCTCTACGTCGGTCAGATGGCCTGGCGCGAGTACGAGCCTCTCTTCGTGAAATACCGCATACTCGGCAAGCAGTCCGTCAAGCGGGCTGCCGAGCGTCGAGGTCCAATTCGCCTGCGTCGCTTCGCCCGCGATCCAGCTTTGAGTGAAGATTGGGCTCACTCGGTCGCCCAAGCCGAACCGGGTCGCTCCTTCCCCAAGCTTGACCACCTCTCCTACGCCGTCGGACACCGGAATCAGAGGACCCTTCAGATCGGGATTATAGAAGCCGCCGATGACTCCGAGATCGCGGGCGTTTAAGGAGGCGGCTTTTACGCGAATAAGCACTTCATTGGGGCCGGGAGCCGGAATCGGGCGGTCAACGCGAGCAAGTCGGTCCAATCCGAACTCGCCTGGAATAACGAATGCTTGCATGGTTCATCTCTCCTTCTGTCTGGGATAGACTTACCATAAGGCATTCGCTAAACTTTGGTAAGAAGGCACTTTGAGGTCGGTTACGAACCCGAAAGTGCGTAAAGGAGGCGGGAGCATGGCGGGAACGACGCCCGATATTTCCCTGGAAGCTTGCAGCTATAGCCGCGTTCTGGAGATCGTCTCGAGCAAATGGACCGCGCTCGTTTTGTATGCTCTGGAAGGCGGCACGATCCGCTATGGGGAGATCCAACGCAGAATCGAAGGGATTTCACAGAAGATGCTGACTCAGACGCTGAAGCAGTTGGAGCGGGACGGTCTTGTTCGCAGGAAGGTCGTGCCTTCCGTCCCTCCCATCGTGGAATATTCTCTAACTCCCCTTGGCGAGACGCTTATTCCCTGCATGCTAATGCTGAAAAGCTGGGCTTCAGCCCATTACGGGGCCGTCAAGGCCGCGAGGGAAGAATACGACCGCGGAGCTTATTAATCGAGCTCGGAATCGTCGTCCGACTCCGTCTTAAGTACAGGGAAAGATTCACCTGAGGTCTGATTTTCCGTGAGGGGGAATTTGGTAAACTTGGTTTAACCGAGGGGTTGGAGGCAATCCCGTGAAGGGGGAACCAAGGTGACGAGAACGGCGCAGCGAAGTAAAAGCGGGGGCAAAGGACTAGGCGTTATTGCCTTTCTGGCAATTGGGGTCAGTTTGTTTCTGGCGATTCAGTATTTCGGTTTCGGAACGGGCGCGTCGGCATTTGTGCAGGAAAAGCTGAAGATCATGGGATTAAGCGATCTATGGTATTCCGCACTGTATGTGCACATTGCGGGCGGTGTCGTTGCGCTGGGCGTCGGATGGGTGCAATTCGTCGGGAAGCTGCGGGCGAGATCGATCGGGCTGCACCGGACGCTGGGGCGAATCTACGGCGTAGCCGTGCTGCTGTCCGCTGTGGCGGGAGTATTTATGTCTTTCCGTGCAACGGGCGGCTGGGCATCAAGCCTGGGATTTCTGCTGCTTTCGCTGGCGTGGCTGTATACGCTGGGCCAAGGCCTGAATGCGATCCGCACAGGTCGCGACCTTGCGAAGCACCGCAAGTGGATGACGCTGAATTACGCGTTGACTCTGGCTGCCGTGACGCTCAGAATCTATCTTCCGCTCGCAATCGTCCTATTCGGGATGGGACCGTATAACGTCTACTACAGCATCATTGCGTGGCTGTGTTGGGTCCCGAATCTGCTCCTTGCAAGCTGGCTGCTGTCGCGGAGAACTCGTCGGAGTCGTTAACCCAAATAGCCAGAGGTTGCCCTTAGGTCGAATGCGACCTTACGGGGCGGCCTCTTTTTTTGTGCGAGTTGCGTATTTTAGACGATGTTAGCGAATCGTAGGATTAAGTAATTGGAGAAGTCGAGCTAGAATGAAAGGGCATTCAAAAATAAATCCTCTACAGGAGCGAATACAAATGAAGAAACTTTCCATTCTATTGCTAGCGTTTACAATGCTGGCGGCAACGCTTAGCGCTTGCGGAGGCGGCTCGAAAGCTTCCAAAGAAAACAAGCTAGTCGTATATAGCCCGAATAGCGAAGAAATCGTCAAGACGATCATTCCGATGTTTGAGAAACAGACGGGCATTACCGTCGAACTGGTCACCGCCGGAACGGGAGAAATCATCAAACGTATCCAATCCGAGAAATCGAACCCGTACGCGGACGTCATGTTCGGAGGATCGATGGCGGGCTATCTGGCCAACGCCGATCTTTATGAACCGTATGTGTCCCCGAACGATGAGTTTCTGATGGAAGGACATCGCAGCAGAGACGGGTTCGCTACGGCTTACATTGCAGACGGAAGCGTGCTCCTCGTGAACACGAATCTGGTTGGCGACATCAAGATCGACAGCTACGCCGATTTGCTGAATCCGGCCTTGAAGGGCAAGATCGCTTCGGCCGACCCGGCCAGCTCCAGCTCGGCCTTCGCTCAACTGACGAACATGTTGAAGGCGATGGGCGGCGATTATGAGAGCGAAGCGGGATGGAACTACGTCGGCGAGCTGATCAAAAACCTCGACGGCAAAATCGCCAGCGGCTCCGGCGCGGTGCACAAGAGCGTAGCGGATGGAGAGTATGTCGTCGGCTTGACGTACGAAGATCCGTCCAGCACCTATGTTCGCAACGGCGCTCCGGTTAAAGTCGTCTATCCGAAAGAAGGAGCGGTATTCCTCGACGCGGCTTCGGGTATCATCAAGGGCGCTCCGCATCTGGACAACGCCAAGAAATTTATCGATTTCATCCTGTCGAAGGAAGCGCAGGACGCGTTCGGCAGCCAGCTCACGAACCGTCCGCTTCGCAAAGACGCACAGCTTGGCGATTATATGACTCCGTACAGCGACATTAACATGATCGACGAAGATACGAAGTATGTGAGCGAGCACAAGTCCAAGATCGTCGAAACCTATACCGATCTGTTCGCCAGCCTGCAATAAAACCGCATTTTCTGAAAGGGTGACAACGAGATGAGCGTGACGATATCCATTCAAGACCTTGTCAAAAAATATGGAGACGCCACCGTCATTCCGGAGTTGTCCGTGGAGATCAAGAAGGGTGAATTTTTCACCCTTCTCGGTCCCTCGGGATGCGGAAAAACGACGCTGCTGCGCATGATCGCAGGCTTCAACAGCATCGAAGGCGGGACGATCAAGTTTAACGACAAGACAATCAACAACGTCGAGCCGGGCAAGCGGAACATCGGCATGGTGTTTCAGAACTATGCGATTTTTCCGCATCTGTCCGTAACGGGCAATATTGCGTTCGGCTTGCAGAACCGCAAGCTGGCGAAGTCCGAGATTGCCAGCAAGGTCGAGGACATTTTGAAGGTCGTGCAGATTGAGCAGTACAAGGACCGGATGCCGAAAAATCTGTCCGGCGGCCAACAGCAGCGCGTCGCGCTGGCGAGAGCCATCGTCATTCGACCGGATGTCCTGCTGATGGACGAACCGTTGTCCAATCTGGACGCCAAGCTCCGCATCGACATGCGCAATGCGATCAAAGCGCTGCAAAGAGACGTCGGCATTACGACCGTCTACGTAACCCACGACCAGGAAGAGGCGATGGCCGTCTCCGACCGGATCGCCGTCATGAAGTCGGGCGTCATTCAGCACCTGGGCACGCCGCAAGAAATTTACCAGCGTCCGGCCAATCTGTTCGTCGCGACTTTCATCGGACGCACGAACGTGCTGGAAGCGGCGCTGACGAACAATCAGGGAACGCGCACGCTCCGATTCGGGGAAAGCGGGTACCAGGAGCCGGTCGAGCGAGTGAATATTCCCGAAGAGGATGCCGCAAAGCCGCTGCTGGCGGTGAAGGTGTCGGTCCGTCCGGAGGAATTCGTCATCAGCGAGGACGGAACGGGAATCCGGGCGAAAATCGTACACAGCGTATTCCTCGGACAGATGACGCATTACTTCGTTTCGCTGGAATCGGGTCAGAGCGTAGAGATTACGCAAGAGTCTACGAGCGCCCGGCCGTTGGAGTCGAATCAGACGATTTTCCTGAAGGTGAAGACCGATAAGATCAATATCTACGACGCCCGAGGAGAATTGAACTACACGGGGAGCGATCGGCCATGATCCAAGCGCGCAAAAGATTCGACGTCTGGACCAACCTTTCCTTGCTCATATTTATTTTCTACATTTTGTTTCTGGCACTGCCCCTGTTCACGATGCTGTTCAAGAGCTTCTACAACGGAACGACAGGCGAGCTGTCGCTGGCTTATTTCACGAAGTTTTTCAGTAAGCCTTATTATTTGAACGCTTTGTGGAACAGTATGAAGGTAACGGTAAGCGTCACGCTGCTTGCCGCGTTGATCGCAACGCCGCTCGCGTATATTATGTCCACGGTCAAGATCAAAGGAAGCTCCGCGATTCAGATTCTCATTCTGATCTCGTCGATGTCGGCTCCTTTTATCGGGGCGTACTCCTGGATTCTGCTCTTGGGCAGAAGCGGCGTCATTACCCGTTTCATGAAGGATACGTTGGGAATCGCCATGCCCGACATCTACGGTTTTACAGGAATTCTGGTCGTACTGACGCTGCAGATGGTGCCGTTAATTTTCATGTACGTGTCCGGTGCGCTCAAAAATGTGGACCAGTCATTGATGGAAGCGGCGGAAAGCATGGGCTACAAAGGCATCTCGAAAATGAGGAAGGTGCTGCTGCCGCTTATTACGCCGACGCTGCTGGCGGGCGGATTGCTCGTCTTCATGCGCGCGCTCGCCGACTTCGGAACGCCGATGCTGATCGGCGAAGGCTACAAAACGGTTCCCGTCCTCATCTTCACCGAATTCATCAGCGAAGTCGGAGGAGACGACGGCTTTGCCGCCGCAATCAGCGTGATCGTCGTCCTGTTCGCGACCGCGATTTTCCTGCTGCAGAAGTTTGTCGCCAATCGTAAATCCTATACGATGAGTGCGCTGAATCCGATCGAAGCGAAGAAGAAAAAAGGGCTGGGCAATATTGCGGCCCACATCGTAATCTATACGTATACGCTGCTCGCTTTGCTGCCGCAGCTCTACGTCATCTATACTTCGTTCCTGAAAACTTCCGGTCGCATCTTCGTCAAAGGCTACTCGCTGGACAGTTACCGGCAGGCCTTCGACAATATCGGCGACGTGATTCAGAACACATTCATGCTGGCGCTGAGCGCTATCGTCATTATTATTTTGCTTGCGGTGCTGATCGCTTATGTGACGGTACGACGACGTAACGCCTTGACGAATACCCTGGATATTTTCACGATGTTCCCTTACATCGTTCCCGGATCTATTCTGGGTATCGCGCTGCTGATCACCTTTAACGACAAGCCGCTTGTGCTGAGCGGAACGGCGGTCATTATGGTGGTGGCCTTCGTCATTCGCAGGCTGCCTTATACGATCCGGTCCAGCGCGGCGATTTTGCACCAGATTCATGGAGGCATCGAGGAGGCGGCCATCAGCCTTGGCGCGTCGCAGATGAAAACCTTCTTCAAGATTACGCTGCCGATGATGCTTGCCGGCGTCGTGTCCGGCGCGATTCTAAGTTGGGTGACGATCATAACCGAGCTCAGTACCTCGATCATTCTATACACGGGCAAAACCCGAACGATGACGGTGGCGATTTACACGGAAGTCGTGCGGGGCAACTACGGAGTTGCTGCGGCGCTCTCGGCGATTCTTACCGGGATTACGGTGATCTCGCTGCTTGTGTTCCTTCGGATGACAGGGAAGAAGGAATTTACGTTATAATAGTGGGGCAAGCAAGTCGGAACCCGTACGGGGACCGACTTGTTTTGGCATCGTAGCCGGTCGAGGGGGCATCATATCCCCACCAGGCCTGCGACTGACAAGGGGGATTGTATGGGCCAGGAGAAGAAGCGCAACTTTCAGGAATCGACTCGCCGTCTGTTTCTGTTCTATACGATCATCCCTTTCGGTATATTGATCGTGCTGTTTTTTGCGTTTACGATCGTCAATACGAGATTGTCGGTGGAAAAGAAATCGGCGCAGGCGACGCAGACGATGAGTCGATCCATTGGCGAAGTGTACCGGCAATATGCGCTGGAAACGGTGCGAATGGCAGCTTCCCCGGCGGTAGTGGACTATGTGCGCACGCGTGTGGGGAGCGAGAAGGTATACGCCGAATTTTACGAGTTCAACAATCGGCAGCAGGTAAAGAGCATTTTTCATATCGTCAGCCCTGAAGGGGTGTTTCTGGCCACGTCCGCTCCGCCGGACTCGCTCGGCTCCGATCTTGCTTTCGGCAATCTGGTGCACCGGATTGCGGAGAAGCAGACGCTGCTGACCGAGACGAACAGCTTCCGGTACTCGCACGATCGCATTACGAGCTATACTTTCGGCAAAGCGATCATGGACGAGGGTCATGCGATCGGCTACCTGGTTTACCAGCTGTTCGAGACGGATTTGCAGAAGCTGATTTTTCTGCAAAATAACGAAGTGGCGGCTGTCACCGACGAGCATAATACGGTTGTAGCTACGACGAGCAACATTACTAAGGGAATTCTGAACAAGTTCCAGCTCGGCGCGGGCGGAAGCGGCAAGGCGCAGCTGAACGGAGGAGAATACGGGATGAATACGAGAGAAGTTCCCGGTACGCCTCTCAAGGTCCACGCGCTGAATTCGTTAAGATCGGAACGCGACACTCTCGTAACGTTGTCGATTTTCATTGCGGCGGCCAGTCTGCTGCTATGGATCGTGATTCATTTTCTGGCGAAAAAAATGTCGGCCCGCAACGCGGAATCGATCGACAAGCTGGTGCGCGCTTTCCGGCATTTGCGCGTGGGCAACCTGAACGAATACGTCGATATTCGGACGGGCGACGAGTTCGAGACGCTGGGCGAGAAATACAACTATATGCTGGACCGATTGCGGGAGCTGATGGATAAAAACCAGGAGCTGTCCCGGATCAGCAGCCTCGTGGAAATCAAACAATTGCAGTCGCAGTTTCATCCTCATTTTATTTTTAATGTGCTGGAAACTTTGCGTTATGCGATTAAGATGGACACGGGGAAGGCGCAGGAGATCGTAATGCTGCTGTCGCGGCTGCTGCGCTATAGCATCAGCCATGAGCGAAACGTAAAGCTTGAGGACGATCTGGGATATGTAAGGGATTATCTGAAGCTGCAGCAAATTCGGTTTAATGAGCGCCTGCAGTACAGCCTTTCCGTAACGGGAGAGGCGGGAAGCCAGTACGTGCCGAAGCTGATTTTGCAAGCGCTTATCGAAAACTCGATCAAATACGGCTACCGCAACCAAAGCAGTCTGCATATCGATATTCTCGTGTCTGCGGCTCAGGGGAAGCTGGAGATGGAAGTACGCGACGACGGCCAAGGCATGAGCGAGGAACGGCTGGACGAGGTAAAGCGGATTCTGACGGATCGGGAAAATACGACAGAGCATATCGGTCTGTACAACGTTCACCGCCGACTTGTATTGCAATATGGAGAAGAATACGGGATTCGGATCGAAAGCGGGGCGGGAGCGGGGACTCGGGTGATGTTAACCATTCCTTACGAGGAGGACGGGAATCATGTATAAGGTGCTGCTCGCGGAAGACGAGGATATGATTCGCAACGGGATCAAATACAGCATCGACTGGCTGGAAATCGATTGCGTGATCGTCGCGGAGGCGTGTAACGGCGAAGAAGGCTTGGAGAAAATTCGCGAGCTGCGGCCCGACATCGTGCTTACCGACATCAATATGCCGATTATGGACGGGATCGCGATGATCGAGCAGGGGCAGAAGCTGCATACGTTCAGCAGCATTATCATCTCCGGGTACAACGAATTCCATCTGGCGAAGCGGGCGCTTCATCTGGGCGTGACCGATTTTCTGGTGAAGCCGCTTGAGGAGGAGCAGCTGATCAAGGCGCTGGAATCGGCGAAAAGCAAAGTCAAGTTGATGCTGAAATACGAGGAAATCGCCAGCCGTCCGGAAGAGACCGTCGAGGCTTTCCCGAGCTTCGAAGCGCTGGACGACAAGCTGAAAACCTCCAAGAACGTCTCGAAAATGATCGAGTACGTCCAGGAAAACTACCATCGCAAAATCAGCATCCACCACTTGGTGAATCAGTTGGGCATAAGCGCCTCCTATTTGAATCAGAAGTTTAAGCAGGAGACGAGCTACACGTTTAACGACTTCTTGAACCGCTACCGCATTCACAAGGCGATGGAGAAGCTGAAGGCGGGCGACGGTAAAGTGTACACCATTGCACAGGAATGCGGGTTTAGCGACTACAAATATTTCATCGGTATTTTCAAAAAGTATGCGAATTGCACTCCGGGGCAATATCAGGAATTTTGCGAGCGGGAGGGGTAGGGGGAGTTTTTTACTTAAGGGTTTGGTTCGATTTCGATCTGTTCTTTCATTGTGTGGGAAGCCGCTCATTGGTCAATGGAGAAAAAGAAGGCCGGACGACGGCAAAGATGTATTCAATGACGCAGGGGATCGCTACATGCAGCCCACTTCCTCTATTGAGAAGGTCGGCTGCATGCTCGGATAATTATATACCTATCGTTCTAAGCAACTCTTCCAGTTGCAAGTCGTGGGCAATGGATAGTGCGGATTCCTTATCTTCGATTGACCAACTCAAGGTTAGCCCCCCAGATTCTTCCTGATTTTTTTTCCGTCCTTGCATAAGTTTGACATAGAACGTCTTATCCTCGATCTCGACTTCTGTAGAGATAAATATAGAACGATCAGCACTATGAACGTCATATTGTTTGTTTTTGTACTCTAGCGACTCTGTCGTAATTTGGGCACTATTTTCGTGGTCACTTTCATTAATGAAAGGCGTACGACTGATATAAATCTGTAAATATTCGGTTGTATTCCTCTTATACCTAAGGTCTATATCTTGGATGTTCGTTGGAACGATGGTATCAAATTGATAAATTTGATTGAAATCGGACTCTTGTATTTTTTCAGGGGTTAACTGGAAGTTTGTGTTCACACCAACCGTGTCGATAGCGTAGTCTGTCCACTTCTCCGGAATGTTTAGACCTTCGATCAGTTGCTCGACATCATGAACTTGATCAAAGACAGCATAGTTATTTACGACGGCGTAGGACTGTTTTTTATCGCCAATGATCTGATATTGCCCTAGTTTCATTACGCGTTGGGCTTCCTCGATAGTTTGTTGAGCTTTTTCAAACTCGGCAATTTCCGATTCGCTAAGAGGTACAGCTTCAAGATCGGTCACTTGTTCAGTTTCTTCTATATGATGAATGGAAACAACAAAATTGAACAAGGCGGTCACAAACTGCTGTAGTGAGTCGTAGTCGATTTGATCAACCGTGTCGTTGGAAGTATGGATAAAAGGAACGTTCTCTTGCCCGATTGTGACAGCTTGAATCTGTTTCTCTGCGAATGAGTTATGGTCGCTCTCAAAACCGCCCTGTTGTAGTTGAAGCGGAAAATTATGTTCGCCAAAATATCGTTCCAAAGTCGCCGCTAAGCCGGAGTTGGGTTCATTCCCAATGAGCAGATAAGAGCCTCCGTCTTTAACTCCGATACAATCCAGATTAATGTTATAGATTTGACTGTAGATACTGCTTTCTTGAACCTCTTTAACAAAAGCTTTGCTTCCTTGTCGGCCTGACTCTTCCCCATTAAAAGCAACAAATAAAATGTCCGGATGCAGCGGACGATTATCGGAATGCTGCTTGATATTATAGGCAAGTTGAATCAGGGCGCTTATGCCAGTGGCGTTATCCGTCGCTCCTTGGTATTTTAGATCGCCGACCGAGCCTAGCGAATCGAAATGAGCAGATATCACGATAGCCTCTCGGTGATCCTGGCCCCCGTTCCCTTTAATTACTCCGACGATGTTAGATTCAGCCGTTTTTTTTGTTTTAATATCGGATTTAAATGTAACCTTTTCTATTTCAGATTGTTTTTCTTTTAAGAGCTCATATTTTTCTTTCGAGATTTGAAGAGTTGGGATGTCGGAGGATTGAGTTAAAAGATATCTCTTAAACGTTTCCTTAACTACAAGAACCATCAATGGCGATTTATCTTGCAGTTTACTCAGCCCTTCTGTCGACTCCGCAATTAAAATACGCTTGGAAAGCTCTGGATCATTCAGATCAAATGTAAGTTTGCCGGAATTTTCATAATGGAAAGGCATTTTCTGTTCCAGGTAATCTATGCCGTATACCAAGGTGTCGCTGGAGCCATTTCGATAGATGATTTGTAATTCCAGTGACTCGGAATCCGAAATGTGGGTTTCGTGTTCGTAAGGCATAGCGTAAGAATCGCCCAAATATGGCTGTAAATTAATATTCTGAAAATGTTCGGAAATGAACTCCTCCGCTTTTTTATTGCCGCTTGTCCCCGTTAATCGCCCTCCCATTTGAGGTGTGGTCAAATCATGGATAATGGATGGATAGTCGCCTCCGGTAATTTTTTTCTCAGGTGCAGATGTCAGATTACAGGCAGTGAGAGTTAAAAGTAAGGGAAACAGAAAAAGTCGATTTTTTCTTCTCATCATTTTCCTCCGCAGAAATACTTGGGGTTAAAGGGGTTATTTATATTTAAAATCAATTAATCCCTATTTTGATTTTATAACAAAAATTTTTCCATGTAAATATATTGATATATTACTTTAAAAATGTTAAATTGGAAAATGAAAGGAGGTGATTAGGGTGCTTAAAAAAGTAACTCTTTTTATTCTTTTAGGAATTGCTTCGTTGTCTGGGGCGGCTTTAGCTACGGCATCTCCAGTAAACGAACTGTCAGCGCAAGAAGGAACGGTTACTCCGTTCTATATCCCGTGTGACTACTATTCGAGTGGGCAACATCAACATGTGAAAGTTGGATCGAATACTTACAGCCAATCGGGCGGAACACATTCGCACGTTATTAAAAATCAAGATGGAAGTCAACAAGGTGTGCAATGTGCAATAACCAACTGGTATCGGTATGATACTTATGCTTGCGCCTGTGGTAATTCAAGCTATAATACTCCTGGAGTCTTTTCGAGTACAACACATCAGTATCACTAGAGGCGTATTTTCTTCAACCAATACTGGTAAGACAATCTGGATACTAAAATATTAGACAGATGTGAAGCATAACCCGAGAAATGGCGCTTTTATCAAGTGACCTCTCTCGGGTTCTTGCGTTTACAGTCCTACTGGTTTATCAATAAATGGGGACGTGCGCAATATATTGGAGGTAAAATCCAATCTGTTATAGTATCTATATCAGTTGACACGGTAAAGGAGATAAGCTTTATGCAACCTAATTTCAGCATTCAAGGAAAAGTCGCGATCGTGACCGGGGCGAGCAAGGGGATCGGTTACGGATTAGCGAAGGCGTTGGCGGCGGCTGGCGCAAAAGTAGCAGTTACGGCACGAAGCAGGTCGTCTTTGGACGCCCTTGTAGCAGAAATAGCGGCAGAGGGCGGGGAAGCGAGCGCATACGAGTTGGATGTACGGGACGTGGCGGCTATTCGGACCGTGTTCGAGCAAGTTGCGAGCGATTACGGCAGACTCGACATCGTCGTTAATAATGCCGGATTGGGCGAGGGCATGGCGGCGCTGGACGTGACGGAAGAGTATTGGGACGACATGATCGACGTCAATCTGAAGGGCGTCTTTTTCTGCTGTCAGGCGGCAGGAAGAATCATGCTGGAGCAGGGCTACGGCAAAATCGTCAATGTCAGCTCGCAGGTTAGCGTCGTCGGAATTCCGGACGGGGTCGCCTATTGCGCCTCTAAGGGAGGCGTTAACCAATTGACAAAGGTGCTGGCGCTGGAATGGTCCGGCCGGGGAATCTGCATCAATGCGGTTGGCCCAACGTTCATCTACACACCGGGTACGGCGGAGAGGCTCGATACGCCGGAATTTCGCGACCAGGTGCTGGCCCGCATTCCCGCCGGCCGCATCGGCACGATCAATGATGTGGCCGGAGCCGTCGTGTACCTGTCCTCCCCGGCATCGGACCTGGTAACGGGCACGCTGCTGTTGGTAGACGGAGGTTGGACGGCTCAATAAGGGTGAGCGGTGAACAAGATCGATATAGTCAAAAGCCCTGTACCAATAAGCAGCCTAAGGCTCATCGGGACAAGGCTTTTTCTGTTCTAGTTCGCCGCGAAACGAATCGCCCGGCTGATCAGTCCAGGCAGCAGAGAGACGTGGTTGTCATCCTCGAACGAACGGTACTCCACATGCAGACCGGCTCGGTCCAAGACGGACAGACGTGCTACAAGCTCCTTCGCATGGTCGACCATTCTGCTCTTATGGTTATCTTCCAACGAGCCGACAGCGACGAGCAAGTGAATTTCCGCGGTGTCGTCTCCGGCGGAGAAGACGGCCTCCTCTGCAAGGAGGGAATCCTTGTTCCAGTGGATGGAAGGGCTTCCGGCTACATAGGTACGGAAAGCTCCCGGAGAAGCGAACAACGCATAGAGCGTGAATAATCCTCCAAGCGAATGACCGAATAGCGTCTGCTTCGCAGGATTGATAGGGTAGCCGCGGGCAATTTCGGGCTTCAACCGATGCTCCAGGAACGCGAGAAACCGGCGGGCTCCTCCTTGAGGAGGCCAGGTTTTGCCCTCGGGATGGGCGGGCAGCTTTAGCGGATCGGAATCCAGCGTGAAATCGTAATGACGTTCGGACGGAAAAAGCTCCTCCGAAGGGTAACTGATGCCGACGACAATCGAGGGAACGACCCCCGTCTTGTCCGCCCGGCGCGATTGCACGCTGACTGCTTCCACGGCGGTTCCGAAAACGGCGTTGGCGTCCAGCAGGTAGAATACGGGATAACCGGCGGGAGGCGGAGATTGCGTCGGCCTGGCGATACGAATTCGATAGGTTCTACCGTCCTCGGAGGAGATCAGGCGCTCTTCGATGTACATAATTAAGCTCTTCCTTTCCGGCGATGGAGCAAAAAGACAAAGCTAGGCACGCCTAAAATAGCTACGATAATGCCGGCGGGCAGCTCGACCGGGCTAAACAACGTTTTGCCGATGAAGTCGGCCGCCAGCACGAGCAGAGCGCCAACGACGGCGCAAATTGGCAAGGAACGCTGATGAGCTTGGCCGACCAGCCTGCGGGCGATGTGCGGTGCGATTAGACCGATGAAGCCGATGCCGCCGGCGACCGATACGCAGGCGCTCACCAGGCCGATGCCGCTCAGCAGCAAAATCCCCTTCTGCTTCTCCAATTGCACGCCGACGCTGCGAGCGCTGTCGTCGTCCAGCTGAAGCAGATTCAGCGTATGCGACCTCGCATAGATAATGGGAATCAGCACAGCGAACCAGGGCAGGATGGACGCGATATATTTCCAGTTTGCGTTGTAGATGCTGCCTGTCGTCCATACGGCGACCATCTCGAAGTCTTGGGAGTTCATTCGCAGCGTCAGAAACAACGAGATCGCGCTGAGGCCGGAAGCGATCGCAAGACCGGTCAACAACAGTCTTTGCGGCTCCAGACGACCGTTCTTCCAGGCGAACAGATAGATCATTAACGCCGCCATCAATCCTCCGAGCAAACCGAACAGAGGCATGGCCATTACGGAAAACCAGGTGATTTCCCTAATCTGCCCCTGATAGAAATAGAGAAAAACAACAATCGCGACACCTGCGCCCGCATTGATGCCGAGCATCCCCGGATCGGCGAGTCCGTTGCGGGTAACGCCTTGAATGACTGCGCCCGCGATGCCCAGGCCCATTCCGACGAGGACGGCAATGACGATGCGCGGCAGCCGGAATTCGAAAACGACGAGGTCGTAGTCGGGATTAGGGTTGATGCGCAGCAAAGTGCGGACGATGTCTTTGACGGTAATATCGAATTCTCCGTTGGTCAGACTGACATAGATCATCCCTGCGATCATTCCCAATCCGGCAAGGAGCAAAACGGCAAACGACCCTCTAGCTTTTACTTTCACGCATGCCGCCCCCCTTCGTACGGATCAAATAGAGGAAGAACGGAACGCCGAAGATGGCCGTCACTACGCCGACCGGCATTTCGAACGGGTAGTTCAGGAAACGGCTGCCGAGATCGCATAGCGTCAGGAACAACCCGCCGAAGGCTGCCGACAGCGGCACGATCCAGCGATAATCGACTACACGCGCGATCATACGGACGATGTGGGGCACGAGCAGGCCGACAAAGCCGATTTTCCCGGCAAGCGCCACGGCAATACCCGTCAACAGAACGACGCTGGCCATCGTTGCCAGCTTGATGGCAGCGGTTTTGACGCCCAAGCCTGTGGAGACGTCTTCTCCGAGCGAGAGCATCGTAACCGATTTGGCCACCAGCATCGCGATCAACAGTCCTGCGACGGCAAACGGAATGGCCAGCTTGATCATGTCCGGATCAAGCTGGTGCAGGCGGGCGTTGTACCAGAAGCTGATATTTTGCGAGACCTGAAAATATGTCGCCATCGCTGCGGACACGCTGCTTAGGAAAGTGCCGATTACGGTGCCGAGAATTGCCAGAGAGACTGGAGACAGTCGGCTGAATATCGAAGCGGCCAGTCCAAAGACGACGATAACGCTGAAAGCCGAGCCGAGCAGCGAGTAGAAAATCATCGCCAGCATCGACGAGTTGGGGGCGATGATCATGCAGAGCGTGATGGCGAACACCGAGCCGTCGGATATTCCCAATATAGAAGGGGATGCAAGGTAATTCCTTGTCATCCCCTGCATGAGCGCTCCGGATACGGCCAGGAACGCTCCGATCAAGAACGAGCCGGCTGCCCTGGGCAGCCGGGAATGTCTGACGATCTGATGATCGACATTGTCGGGATCGAAGTTTAACAACGCATCGCGAATCGTATCGAACGGAATAGCTTTAGAACCGTAGATCACTGACAGCACGAGCGCAATAATGATGGCGACCGGAGACAATGCGAGCAGCAGAGCCGGCAGAGTAGCTTTGAATTTCATGCGAATCTTCTCACTTATCTTTATAGAGCTTCGTTTGCTTCAAAGCTTGCAGGAAAGCGATTTTGCTGTAGGCTGTACCGCCTTGTGCAATCGGGTCAACGATGTTGACGTATACGTGGCCGTTTTTGACTGCTTTGAGGCTTTTCCAGATCGGATTCTTTTGCAGCTCCTCCAGCGCTTTCGGCTGGTCGGCATTTTCCTCCGGCGAGAACTGCACGAACAAGTAATCCGGATTGATTTCGGCAAACTTCTCAAGCGAAATATTCTGCTGCGCTTTGGCCGCGGCGACTTCCGCCGGTACGGATGCGCCCAAATCTCTATACAGGGAAGGGTTGAAGAACACGTCCTTCGGATAGACGAACAGATTGCCGGCGCGAACGCGGACCGCCAAAACCGTCTTGTCTTTCAATTTCGGAGCTAGCGTCTTCTTGACGAGCGCCAATTCTCTTTGATACTGCAGAACGGCTTGGGTGGAGGCGTTCTTGTTGCCGATCAGATCGCCGAGCAGCTTCAAATTGTTGACCCAGTCGGTCGAGATATGCGAGACGGGAATCGTTACGGCGATTTTGCCCAGCTTTTCGTTCGTCTCGGCCGGGAATTTCGTGCTTGTAAGAATAACGTCGGGCTTCAGCTTCAGAATCGTTTCCAGATTCGGCTGAGTTTTTTCTCCGATTGTCGTAACGCCTTTCGTAATTCGCGAGAACAGAGGGGGAATTTTACCGCCGATGGACGGCACGCCCAGCGGTTTGAAATTCAGGACAAGCGCGTCTTCCATCGACTCCATGGCTCCGACGATGACGATTTTATCCGTTTTGACCGGGACAGTGTAAACCTGACCTTTGTATGTGATCTCCCTTTTGGCTGCGGGAGCAGCACTTGCAACGGAAAACAGACCGAAAACAAGCGCGCAAGACAAGACAAGCGCGGTAAATTTTTTAAACATTCTTTGTACACTCTCCATTCCCTTTGAATAGTAATGATAATCATTATCAATTAAGGATTATAGGCTGAAAAAGAGAATGTGAACATGGACAATTTCCTGATTTACAATGGATAATTTACGCATAGGCGATTTTCCAGATCGTCGGCCATTCGACTAACGGCATGAGCGGAGTACTCTCGCCAAGGGTCGGAGGGCACGAAGTGGACCTTGCTTTGGCGCGTCGCCTTCAAGTCCTGCCATAGCAGTGTGGCTTGGTGCGCTTGCCAGAAGGAAAGCGTCTCGGGTTCCTGGCAAATGTTAAGCAATATCCGATCGGCGTCAAGCTCGGCGATCCGTTCGGCCGTAATCGGCACATTGTAGGTCCGCTTTAACAGATTGAGCTGCAACTCCTCGCACAGCAGCTCCTGCATTCCGCGCGTGGGACAGGAGTAAAATTGCCCCTTATAGTAGCTAAGAGCAAGCAAAGATTCGTCACCCAGCTCTTGCCGGATATTCTCGCCAAGTCGGCGCAGCTTGCGTTCATATTGGACGAGCCAAGCCTCCGCATCGCTCTCGACCCCGATGAATCTGGCGGTCAAACGCAGCTGCTCCCGCCAACCGGTCTCCCGGGAGGGAAGCACAAGCACAGGAGCGATGTCTTCCAGCCGTTCGCGTTCTCCCGGATGCAGATGATCCAGCGTGACGATCGCGTCGGGCCGGCTATCGGTCAAGACCGCTAGATTGGCTTCCCAATCCTGGTTAAAGCGATAGGCGCTCAAGTGGAGCGGAATGTCCGCACGATAGGTTTTATAGTAGTGGAGCGTCCATTTCGGATGAAGGGGAGCGGCATAAGGCATCAGATTTAGCGCCAACAGGTGGCCGACGACCGGAGACATATAGGCTGCGACTTTGCGCTGCCGGCTCTTGGCATAGGCGGAAGGAGACAGGCCGATCGCTTGCTTGAACTTGCGGCTGAAGTAAAACTCGTCCTGATAGCCGACCCGGCGGGCGATCTCGTTCAGCTTCATATCCGACTGCGCCATTAACCGCTTGGCTTGGCTCAGCCGCGTTTCGGTAACGTAGTCGATCGTGCTGAGGCCGTACGTTTTTTTGAACAAATCGACATAATATTTCGGACTGATCTCCGCAAGCCGCGCGAGCTGCTCAATCGTCAGATTTTCGTGATAGTGGGTATCGATATAGGCTTTTGTTCGTTCCAGAGCCAAGCGTGAATTGGCGACCGCATTGCGAGGCATCGGCTGCAGCAGCCGGTAGAGCCACTCCTGGAACAGAGCTTGCGCCCGAAGCCGGTGCAGAGGCTCGCCTCCCGACCAATAGCGAAGCAGCGTTTCGGCAGTTGTGTCGCTCCCTGCGCGAGACGGGGCAGGCAGCTCTCCGCTTGCGGGAAAATCCCCGTCGGATCCGTTCTCTGTTCTCACACGAAAATGAATCAAATAAAAGGAGAACGTTTCGCCGTTATCGGATCGAGCGGCAATCGTCTGTCCGGGCGATATGAAATAAACAAAATGCGAAGAGGCATGGAATTCTTGCAGCCCGATCGTCAAATCCCCTTCCCCCTGCGCGATCGCGAGGATGGCATGGGTGCCGACCAGTCGAGGCTCGAGCGGTCCGTGGGCCAGCCATTCGATGTCGACGAGTTTGAGCCAGAGATCGTTAAGCTCTCGAAAAAGGGGCAAGCCTGGAGAAAGTTGTTCGGACAATGGAGATCGTCCCTTCGGATTGACTTAAGTGAGAATCATTATCAATTAAGGTAGCATGAGGATAGGGAGAGGGTCAAGCTAAAGGTTGGCGGCTTCGCGGTCAACATGAACAGCCCGGCTCTGAACCATAAGGTTCAGAGCCGGGCTGCTGGGCGCTTTGTTGATTTCTTCGAAGCCTTGGTATATGAATTCTAAGTCCGCTCTAGGGCGTGTATGCATACTCCGAGGATAGTAGATTTTGCCGAATTTTCGTTCCATGCAAGGATCTTTTGGGAAGGCGTACCGGGGGTACGTCAAGCAAAAGTGACGCAGCAGGGGGCGAAAAGGCGGTGAAAGATACCTCTGAGCGGGTTTGCATACACGCCCTAGTTACCGTTTTTCTTCTCCATGGCCGCCTTCAACAAGTCGCCGAGACTATTGCCGAGAGGTTCCTGCTGCTTGGAGAACTGGCTGACGAGTCGCTGCTGCTCGCGCTTGTTCATGTGCGTGCTGTCCTTGTTCAACGTCTCCGTTAACCCGCATGGCAAGCACTGTACGTATTTTCCCGCTTTGCCTTCTTTAAGCACCATCTTCTTGTGGCACTGAGGACAGCGCCGGTTCGAGAGCTGCTGATCGCCGGAGCGTCGGTAGCCGCAGTCGTCGTTGGGGCAGGTGAGCAGCAGTCCGCGCTTCGTTTTCTTCTCCAGCATCCGCGTGCCGCAATCCGGACAGTGGCTGGCAGACACATTATGGGGTACATAGGAAGCGTTGCTGTTCTTGACTCCGCCGACTAATTCCCGAGCCATGTCGCGTATGCCTTTCAGGAACGGATCGGCTTTGCCTTGACCGCGCGCGATGCGTTCAAGCTCCGCCTCCCAGCGGGCCGTCAGGTCCGGCGAGCGCAGATCGGCCGGAGCGAGCTCGATGAGCTGCTTGCCTTTGCCGGTCGGGTGGAGCGAATTGCCCTGCCGATCGATCGTATCCGAGCTGACCAGCTTCTCGATAATATCCGCACGTGTGGCGGGAGTGCCCAAGCCGTGCTTCTCCATTTGCGTCAGCAAGGCAGCCTCGGTATACCGCTTCGGAGGAGAAGTTCTGCCGGTCTGAATCCGGCACAGCTTCACTTCAAGCGCTTCGCCCTCCCTCAGCTCAGGCAGCAGCGTATCCTTATCGTCCGCGGAATCGTCGCTCTCCTCGTCTTCCATCGATTGACCGTCGTAGACGGCTCTCCAGCCGGCATCCTTGATCGTTGTGCCCTTGGCGGACAGCGTCTCTCCGACCGCTTGAACGATCACGGCCACCTGATCGAAGCGGGCTGGTCCGTAAAACAAGCTGATAAACCGCCGCACGATCAGATCGTACAGCCTCCGCTCCTCGTTGCTTAGCGCATTCAGCATGACGACCTGCTCCGTCGGGATAATGGCGTGGTGGTCGGTCACCTTGCTGTCGTCGACGATCCGCTTGCTTATCGGCAGCTGGCCGCGCAGCAGAGGTCGGGCGAGCGGCGCATACGGCCCGATAGCAACGGCGGATAAACGTTCCTTCAGCGTACCTGTCATATCCGATGTCAGGTAGCGGGAATCGGTGCGCGGATAGGTGACCAGCTTGTGCTGTTCGTAGAGCCGCTGCAGCACGTTCGACGTCATTTTAGCCGAGAAGCCGAGCAGACGGTTCGCGTCCCGCTGCAGCTCCGTCAGATCGTAAGCGAGCGGGTGCGGCACCGATTTCTCGCTTTTCTTCAGCGAGACGATTTTGCCTGTTTTACCGGACAGCTTATCCTGCAATTCCTTGGCCTTCGCCGCATCGAAAATCCGCGAATCCCCGTTCGGTCCGCGCCATAACGCCTCGAATTTGCCCAGATTCACGCGCAGTTGGCTGAACTCCTCCGAACGGAACGACAAAATCTCCTTTTCCCGCTGCATGATCATGCCCAGCGTAGGCGTCTGCACGCGTCCGGCGGAGAGCGGCGAGCCGAATTTGCATGTCAGGGCGCGCGTGACGTTCAGCCCGATCATCCAATCCGCCTCGGCGCGGCAGCGCGCGGATTGGTACAGCCGCTCGTACTGGCTGCCCGGCTTCAGCGAGGCGAAGCCTTCCTTGATCGCCTTGTCGGTCTGTGAGGAGATCCACAGCCGCTGGAACGGCTTTTTCCATTTCACCATGTCTATGATCCAGCGGGCCAACAGCTCCCCTTCCCGCGCCGCATCCGTCGCCACAATCAGCTCTCCGATATCCGGTCGGCGCATCAATTGCTGCACCGCCTTGAACTGGTGGCTGCTCTCGCGCAGTACCTTCAGCTTCATGCTCTCAGGCAGAATCGGCAAATCCTCCAGCGCCCAGCTTCCAAGCTTGGAATCGTAGTCCTCCGGCTCGGCCAAGCCGACGAGATGTCCCAGGGCCCAGGTTACGACGTATTTCGGTCCTTCGATATAACTCTTATTTTTATTATGGCTGCCCATCACCCGTGCGATCTCGCGCGCGACCGACGGCTTTTCCGCCAATACCAATGTTTTCATAATTTGTCGAGTCCCCTTCCTTTGTTCATTATACTATCGGGACGCGAAAATTGCAGGGCGGCTCGGGGAAGGGGAGTAACGTTTTATTGTGAGATGACGATATAACCAGTAAAGGGCAGTTGGCAATTAGGGCAAACAATCGATACAGGCTGGAGAACCATTGTCCATGTGTCAGATGAAATCAGAAGTAGGAGTATATTTGAAAATTACGTTTCCGGCCAAGTGCCTTGATGCGGCCCAAGCAGCGGAGTGAAGGCCAAGAAAGTGCCTTGATGCTGCCCAAGCTATGGAGTGAAGGCCAAGAATGTCACTAGTCATGCATCAAACCTAACATGAAAAAAACGATCTCCATAATTACCTGTATAAGGAATATTATGATTGTTTTCTCGTAGCCAAACGCATTAAAGCTCCTTTATTGTAGAAATGACGCGTTATCCATCATTTCTCCAAAAAAGG
>NZ_QRDZ01000051.1 GCF_003386235.1 Cohnella phaseoli | reverse complement strand
CCTCATCAGGAGCAAGCTCCATCAGAGATCCGCTCGACTTGCATGTATTAGGCACGCCGCCAGCGTTCGTCCTGAGCCAGGATCAAACTCTCCATGAAAGGAGCTTTCACGGCAGGGCTTCCAGAGGAAGTCCCGAGAGTGAAAGTCTCCAACGCACAGAGCCTTTGAGGCTCATTCACTGCTGGTTTGCCTTCCGACGACCGAAGCCGTCTTCCGACGTTTTTGTTTCTTACGCTCAATGTTCAGTTTTCAAAGAACAATCGGTGTTTCTCAGTGTTGCTTTATTCCGTCACCGCGTTAACAGCGACCTTTATAATGTATCACAGCTGACTACCTCTTGGCAACAGTTTTTTTCAAAAACTTTTTTGCCGTTATTTCGAAGCTTGTCCGCTCGTCCCCTCTAAAAGCGGGGCGAAAGCTAATTTACCACAATTTAATAGCGCTGGTCAAGCTCTAGATTCGATTTTTTTCAAGATTTATGAGTTTGCTGCTTTAACCCTAGCGCATAACGCGATAATTCCCTTGGCGGAGCAATGCGCGCGTACATGCGGAAGATGATTTTGTACCGCCTTGTAATTGCATCTTTTACAGGTCCGTCTAACCGACGATCGCTCATATCGAGCAGCATCTCGTCCATTTCCTTGCGAAGCAAGTAATCGAACTCCTTGCATTCCTTATCCGTAAACATCATACCGAGCATAGAACGGAATCATCCTCCCGTAATTAGAAGGCCGGAGCCTTCGCCCGACAGGTCGCGGGCAAACTCCGGCGCGTTCTACTGTTATGCTCCTTTTCTGCCAACTTTATGACATCGATCTGGGGAAATCGCCCAACTTAACTTCAAGGCTTCATTAGCCAGAAAGTAACCGTACTCTCCACAACGGCGCCAAGCAGCAGCAAAACGACGACAACGATTATAGCCGGTAACGCTCCCGTAGCCGTTCGGACGAACGGCTGCCAAGGTTCTTTTTTACCGAATGCCGAACCGAACACGCCCCTGATCAACGTCATACCAAATCTTATTCCGAACGCGCAAGCGAGGAATACGGCTGGCAGCTCCAAAATACCGTGAGGCAGCAAGCCTTTGACGATCAACATGAACATGTTCTCTCCGCTTTCCGAGAATTGCGACAACAAGTAGCCGAGAACCATTCCGTTGGCCACCAGCGTGTAGATCGGCATAATCCCCGCAATAATGCCCATCCCCATTGCCATCAACGAAGCAAAAATGTTATTCGCGGTGATCAGAAGAAACGCCATTATCTCAGGTGTGTCGGAGTTTTTGATCGAGTTCGAAAGGGTAGCGATTCCTTGGAGCTGGCTTTCCAGATATTCCGTAGGCGCGTTCGGCGTCCCCCCAATGACCATTCCGGCAAAAAACAAAATAACCGCAAAAATAAAATACGGGCGCGTTTCTCTCCATGAGAGCAGCAAGCCTTGACGCGTAAACATTAGCTTTATCCCCCAATCGAACGACTGATGTGAGCTTCAACTCTATTCGAATATCTCTATGGGCCAAGCATACATTGATAGTATCCAAGTTCTACGGCCAGTCCCGTCTTAGGCGCAACGAAGCCGTCGAACCATCTTAACCTCCGGAAAGGAGCCGATCGAATCCATGAATCACTTTTTCGTATTTAACGGGCGGCGCATTAAAAAGGCATTTTTTCTTACTATGGCGGCCATGCTATCCGTAGCCGTGATCTGGGTCGAAAAAAACAACCTGAGCGTCTTTGCTCCGCATCCTCCCTCCGCCGTATACAACGTGCCGACGGACCGCAAGGTGATTGCGCTTACGTTCGACATTAGCTGGGGAGAAAAACGAGCCGAACCGATCCTGGAAGTTTTGAAAGCCAAAAACGTGGAAAACGTCACCTTTTTCTTGTCTGCGCCTTGGAGCAAAGCGCACCCCGATCTTGTCAAAAAGATCGCGGATGCCGGTTACGAAATCGGCAGCCACGGTCACAAGCACGACAACTACAGTCAATACAGCGAAGAGGAAATCCGCAGGCAGATCACGATTGCGGACGGCATTCTAAGGGATATGACCGGCAAATCCCCGTCGTTGATCCGATTGCCCAACGGGGATTTCGACAAGCGCGTGCTCCGCATCGCGGACGAGCTTAACTACAAGGTCGTTCAGTGGGATACGGATTCTCTCGATTGGAAAAATCCCGGAGTGGATACGATCGTAAACCGAGTCGTCGAGAAGGCGCACGAGGGCGACATCGTCCTGCTGCATGCCAGCGATTCCAGCAAACAGACGCATCAGGCGCTTCCCGAAATCATCGATCAGCTTCGCGCCAAAGGTTACGAATTTGTTACGGTATCCCAATTGATCAACCAGACAGAGACCAAAAGCAAAGTCGTGCAGGATCGTTCCGCATGGAACGAACTGGCCTCTCCTTACTTTATTTAGCTAAGGCGGCAGCCGCTCCGGCTCCGGACGGCTGTCCCAATATTTTATGCAATTGCATGATTTGATACCCGTTGCAGATAAATAGCGGGATCAGCTGGTACAGCAGGGAAGAGATGTCCCCCGTTCTGAAAGCGGGGATGGACTCCAGCACCGTGATGGCGACCATGAAGAAAATCGTCGGAATCCAGGCTCCTGCCGCCGTCTGGCTGACTTTAAACCACGCAACCAGCACCGAACCGACCAGCAGCGCGAGCGGAACGACCAGGAACGTCAAGCTTGGAAAATTCGTGTCGTAAGTCCAATAACCGATTTCAATTAGCACGAACAGAGCGACAAAGCCTTGAATGGCCACCCAATAATAAGGCCGTTTGAAAATGCTGCGAGCGATATAATTCAACATCATATACGCGAAAAAGCCCATATGCGCAAAAGCGCCGAAAGTCATTCCGATCAAAGCCATCATTAACACGTAGGACAACCATCCGCTTGCCTCTACGTTGCGAAAATCAGGATTGAACAGCTGAATGCATACGCTCCCGACCACAGTTACAATAGCGCCGATCACAATCGTCATACCGAATAATTTCATCCATTTTCGTAAGCTCAAGTTAAGGAAACCTCCTCCGAATGTTCAACCTTCATTTTACCATGAACAAGCTAAAAAGCCATGAACAACTCCTTATATTCACAAGGTTGTCGAAGCATACTACAGCCATAACCCTATGAAGGGAATGGTCGGTATGCGATATCGCTTGCGATGGTTAGGATGTCTGCTGGGCGCCTCCCTCTTAGTGACGTCCTGCGGGCAGGAGTCCGGAGGCGGGGGCGGGGGTCAAGTCAGTTATAAAGAAGTCAAATCGATGGTCGTCGACATCCTCGGTTCCGAGGAAGGTCAGAAAGCAATGGAAAAGGCGTCTAACGCCCAGTATGGAGAAAGCACGCTGCAAATGAAGAGCATGACGCCTTCGGATCAGGTCCAGGTCCGACTCGCCGTTAAAGACGTCCTGACTGCACCGGAATATTCCACCGTATTGGAAGGCATTATGCGCGATCCCAAATTCGCAGGAGAGTTTGCCAAAGCCGTCAGCAAAGACAACAAACAAATTCATAAAGATCTTATGAAGGATCCGGCTTATCAGCATGAACTCGTCGACATGTTTAAAACACCGGAAATGACGAAAATTTTGACCGATTCGATGAAAAACCCCGACGTTCGCAAAGTAATTATGAGCTCGGTCACCGAACAAATGCAGAATCCGCTGTTTAAGCTGGAAATTATTAAGCTTCTGCAAAGCGTCGTAAAGGAAGAACTGACTCCGAAGACTCAGAAAAAAGAGGAGAAAAAGGATCAGAGCGGCGGTGCGGAAGAAAGCGGAGAAGGCGAAGGCGGAAGCGGAGATTCGGAAAGCGGCGGCGGTGAATAAAGTTAGACAACGTGGGGCTGTTTCCCGCGGCGGCAATATGCCCGCTGCAGGAAACAGCCCCTTTGCTTCATTATTTGGCGCAGCGGTCGATGATCGTCTGCGCCAGAGCTAGATATTCGCGCCCGATCTCCGAGTCGGCCTTGTACACCGACGGGGAGAAATCCGGTTCAGCCGGATGATTGTCGGGAGCTCCGAGCGGAAATTGCGCCAGCAGATCGGTGCCGAGCGTCTCGGCCAGCTTGCCGCCGCCCCCTCTGCCGAATACATATTCCCTTTCGCCCGTCGCTTTGCTCTCGAAGTAGGACATGTTCTCGACGACTCCGATAATCTCGTGATTCGTCTTGATGGCCATCGCTCCGGCCCGAGCCGCAACGAAGGCGGCGGTCGCATGAGGCGTCGTCACGATGATTTCTTTGCTTTGCGGAATCATCTGGTGAACGTCAAGCGCAACATCTCCCGTTCCCGGCGGCAAATCGAGCAGCAGGTAATCCAGCTCTCCCCAATCGATCTCGGCGAAGAAATTGCGCAGCATCTTACCAAGCATCGGTCCGCGCCAGACGATCGGACTATTGTCTTCGACGAAGAAGCCCATCGAGATGACCTTCACCCCAAAGCGTTCGATCGGCTGAATTTTGTTGCCGACCTGCACCGGACGCTCCTCAATGCCCATCATATCCGGCACGCTGAATCCGTAGATGTCGCTATCGATCAAGCCTACTCGCTTGCCTTGGCGCGCCAGGGCGACAGCCAGATTTACCGTCACCGTAGACTTGCCGACGCCGCCTTTGCCGCTGGCGATGGCAATGAACTCGACGCCGCTCTCCGGATGAAGAATCGTATGCTGCTCCAGACCGGCGCCATGCCCTTTAATCGGCGCTTCCTGAGCCTTGGCCGACGACTTGGACGCCGCGCTCTCCCGGCCCGCTCCCGCCTCCGACAGCTCAAGCTCCGTCATCGCGCGAACTCGAATATGAGGCGTGCCTTCGACTACGCTTGAGAGTGCCTTAACGACGTCCTGCTCCATGGCGGATGCCTGTTCCATGCTGTCCGGATGCAGCACGACGGTCAGCGAGACGGCCGACTCCCGAATCATTATATCTCGAACGAGCCCCAATTCGGTCAGGCTTCGTTTAAGCGCGGGCTCAAGCACGGGCTGCAGAGCTTCCAATACCTTTTCTTTGGTGACCACAAGTCGACCCCCATTACTTAATAGTGCATGCCTTTACAATAGCCATTATAACACAGGCTCTTTCGATTCACCGGATTGAGGCGGAGATTCCGGCTGTTCGGACGCAAATTTCAGAATTCCGCGATAAATAGACGCCGCCACCTTCCTCTGATACTCTTCGTCCGCGAGCAAGCTCGCCTCTTCCGGGTGCGACAGAAATCCGACTTCGACGAGCGCGGTCGGCATTTTGAGCGCCTTAAGCAAGTAGACGGTGTCCGCCTGCTTGGCAATCCGCTGCGTGTTGCCCAGCACGTTCCTCAGCTCGGTCTGGATATCTGCGGCCAGACGCTTGCCTTCCGCGTTATTCGCCGCATAGAACGTCTGAGCTCCAGACCATCTGGGTGACGGGATGCTGTTCATATGGATGCTTACGGCCAGATCGACCTGTCGCTTGCTGACCTGCTCGGCTCGGCGCAGCAAATCCTCGGTCTTGCGGCGGGTATAGCTCTTCGTACCGGGCTGCGCCAGATCGTAATCGCCTTCCCGAGTCAGAATTACAAGAGCTCCGGCTTGCTGCAGATAGTCCCGCAAATACAGCACGACAGCCAGGTTCAAATCCTTCTCGATCACCCCGTCTCGGCTGACCGCGCCTCCGTCGGCTCCTCCATGCCCGGCATCTAGCGCAATGACTTTGCCGGACAACGGCAGCGTCCAATGCGTCCACGTCCGCGCCGACGGAATTTCGCTCAGAAACAAAGCCGCGGTCAGAGCGATCAGGCATACGACGATCCCAAGGCGCAGCAGAGCCTGCCTCGTCACCCATACCACCAGATGTTTACGTCTCTTCAGCGTGTGAAGCCATGATTTGCGTTGTCCGTTTAACAAAATAAATCCACCTCGTCCCGGGAAAACTCCCTACATTTTATGGGACAAGGTGGATTTTTATGAGTTATATCGAGTAAGATTTGCTGGCTTCAGCCATGCCTTCGATGAGAATTGCTGCCACTTCGGGACGCGAGAACTCTGGAGGCGGGCAAATTCCGTCGCGCAGCAAGGCGCGGACCTTAGTGCCTGACAGAGTCAGATGGTCTTCTTTGCCATGCGGACAGGTTTTGCTGGATGCCATATTGCCGCATTTCGTGCAGAAGAAGCTATGCTCGAAATAGAGCGGAGTAATGCCCAATTGCTCGGGAGGGAACGCCTTCAGCAGTTCCTGGGCCTCGTAGGTTCCGTAGTAGTCGCCTACGCCCGCGTGATCCCGGCCGACGATAAAATGGGTGCAGCCGTAGTTCTTGCGCACAAGCGCGTGGAAGATCGCTTCTCGCGGGCCTGCATAACGCATCGCCGCAGGGAATACACCCAGAAACACGCGATCTTGCGGATAATAGTTTTCCAGCAGGGCCAGATAGCTCTTCATCCTTACGTTAGCCGGGACGTCATCCGATTTCGTCTCCCCGACGAGCGGGTTCAGGAACAGGCCGTCGACGATTTCCATCGCCGCTTTCTGAATATACTCGTGCGCCCGGTGTACAGGATTGCGAGTCTGGAAGCCGACTACGGTCTTCCAACCTTTCTCCGCGAAGATACGGCGAGTTTCCGTCGGTGTAAAATAAAATTCGTTGAACTTCTCGGGAACGGGACGATTCAGCACTTGAACCGGTCCTCCGATGTAGGTGTCGGGACGATCGAACAGCTTTACGACGCCGGGATGCTCGATATCGTCCGTCTTGAATACTTTTACGGCCTCATGCCGCTTATCCGCTTTATAGATACTCTCTACGGTGATCACGCCGTATAGGATGCCGTCGCTCTCTCCGACAAGAGCGGCCTTCTGACCGGGAGACAGCTTTTTCGCGTAATCCTCCGACACGGCCAGCGTAATCGGGATACTCCAGATCGCTCCGTTCGCCAGCTTCATGTCGTTCACAACAGACAGGTAGTCGTCCTCGTTCATAAATCCGGTCAACGGGCTGAACGCTCCGACACCGATCAGATCCAGATCCGATATCGTCCACGCGTTGACAGGAATCGATACCCATTCGCCGGCTTGGGCCAACAATGCCTCGCGTTCCTGCCCTTCAACCACCCGATTAACCAATGCTCCGCCATGCGGCAAAATTGCGCTCATCTTCTGAGTAGCTCCTTCGTTAAGCGATAAAATGCGATAAAATTGATATCATTCCATTCAAACAGCTCGGCAACTTATTTGTGCAGACCGCACTCCGTCTTCTCATTGCCCGCCCAACGGCCCGAACGGGGATCTTCGCCCGGCATGACCGGCTTGGTGCAATACTCGCAACCGATGCTGGGAAAGTTCTGGTCGTGCAGCGGATTGTAGATCAGATCGTTGTCGCGAATGTAATTCCAGACGTCTTCCGAAGTCCATGCAGCGATCGGATTAAATTTCACCAGGCCGAACTTCGTATCGTATTCGACTTTCTTCGAATTTGCGCGAGTGGGCGCCTGATCGCGGCGAATGCCGGTAATCCACGCTTCGTACTGGGAGAGAATGCGCGTCAGCGGCTCGACTTTGCGCAGGTTGCAGCAAGCCGTCGGATCGCTCTTCCATAGCTCCGCCCCGTGCTCCGCCTCTTGCTGCTCCGGCGTCAGCTTCGATTTCACTTCGACGAACTTCAGGTTGTACCTCTCAGCGATGCGGTCGCGCGTCTCGTAGGTTTCCTTGAAGTGGAAATCGGTGTCCAGATAAAAAATGTCCGTAGACGGGCTGATCTTCTGAATCATATCCACCAGCACAACGTCCTCTGCTCCGAAGCTGCACGCGAACGTGATGTTCGGGAACGTCTCGATCGCCCAAGCGATGACGGTTTCCGGCGATGCGTTCTCAAACTCTTCGGCTTTGATTCGAATCAGATTTTCCTTTTCGATCAAATTCATCGTTATGACCTCCGCTATACCCAAGTATTTAAGTATGAATACACCCATTATACGCCTGCAACCCAAATACTTCAATCCAAAATAGATTAAAGTGGATGCAAGATCAGCAATTTAATTGAAAAAAAGGAACGAAATTATCGCTCCTTCTCATTGAAAAACAACAAGAAAGCCCCCGACCATAAGGGTCGGAGGCTGAGTTTCCTTGTATGCCGAAGCTTCTTAACGCTTCGAGAATTGAGGAGCGCGACGAGCGGCTTTCAAGCCGTATTTCTTACGCTCTTTCATGCGGGCATCGCGAGTCAGGAAGCCGGCTTTCTTCAGCGCAGGGCGCAGTTCCGGATCCGCTTTAAGCAGTGCGCGGGAAATTCCGTGACGGATTGCGCCGGCTTGGCCGGACGTACCGCCGCCATGAGCCAGTACGATAATGTCGTATTTACCGACAGTCTCGGTCAGGTTCAATGGTTGTTTAACGATCAGCTTCAACGTCTCGACGTCAAAGTAGTCGTTGATTTCGCGTTTGTTGATAACGATGCGGCCTTCACCCGGCACGAGACGAACCCGCGCAACGGAGTGCTTGCGGCGACCCGTTCCTAAATATTGCACTTGAGCCATTCGAAAGTCCTCCTTTTATTATCCGCGAAGTTCGTAAACTTCAGGTTGTTGGGCTTGATGTGGATGTTCGCTACCAGCGTACACTTTCAGCTTGCCTTGAAGCTGATGTCCGAGCTTGTTCTTAGGAAGCATGC
Organism: Cohnella phaseoli; assembly: GCF_003386235.1. Classification (GTDB taxonomy): domain Bacteria; phylum Bacillota; class Bacilli; order Paenibacillales; family Paenibacillaceae; genus Cohnella; species Cohnella phaseoli. The sequence continues at coordinate 38,805 of NZ_QRDZ01000051.1, read as the reverse complement.
CGTAAACCGCCAATTCGATGATGCGAGCAGGTTTCTTGTTCAGCATTTCCTGAGCGGTCGTCGTTTTCAGTCCGCCTGGATAGTGGGAGTGCGTGTAGTATTTCTTCTGCTGCAGCTTCTTGCCTGTCAGGACGATTTTCTCCGCATTGATGACGATAACGAAATCTCCGGTATCGATATGAGGAGTAAATTCCGGTTTGTGTTTGCCGCGGATCAGAGCAGCCGCTTCGCTGGCCAGACGACCGAGCGTTTTGCCAGCGGCGTCGATGATAAGCCATTTGCGCTCTACTTCAAGCGGCTTAGCCATGTAAGTTGTACGCATGAAACATCCTCCTTCGGGTAAATTCCCTGCTTTTATGGGTTAGATCAATTACATTCATACATCGGGTATTTCAACGATGCGCTTGACTTGGATGTGGAAACCGATCGAGGATCGATTCCGTCAAACACACCAAAAGAGTGACTTCTCTGCGCTGGGGCCGTGGGTAGCCACGCAGAAAGCACAAACTCTATTTTACATGAAGCCCAATGCTTATGCAAGTTTAAAGTTGCAAATTTTCGCTCGTAGCCTAGGATACACGCCCTAAGAGACTCCATTTCGAATTTATTCCCATTCTCACTGACCTGACGGCAAATGCTCATAGACGACCTCCCACAAGGAAAGTCCTTGAGGAATGGCCGTCGGCCCCGACCTTGCGCGGTTGCGAGCCGCCAAAATGCCCGGCATCGCTTCGGGGGCGATCTTGCTTTCGCCGATCTGAATCAGTGTCCCGGCAATAATGCGCACCATATTGTAGAGAAACCCCGTGCCTGTCACGTAGAGATGAATCACACCGCGCGTCTTGCCCGGATAATGGCGCTCGTCCCACTCGCGGTTATAGATCGGATTGGCGTATAGCCCTTCCGCCTCGGTTCTTGTTTCGTGAACAAGCTTCGTCTCAAGAATGGTGCGTACATGACTCGGCTTGGTCGACAGCGGGGAAGTAAACGAAGTAAAGTCATGCTCGCCGACCAGATGCGCCGCCCCGGCTCTCATTGCTTCGAGGTCTAGCGGAGTCGGATGGTGGAATTCATAGCGTCGCCGAAACAAATCCGGCATGCGGTTGCAATTGATCGTATAGCGATACGTTTTGCTGAGGGCATCGCGGCGGGAATGAAAATGATCGGGAACGCTATAAGCGCTCTGCACGACAATATCGTTTGGCAGTCTCGTGCTTAGCGCGATTGCCCATCTCTCGATCGGAATAGTGGAGGACGTCTCAAAGTTGACGACTTGGCAGCGGGCATGTACCCCGGCATCGGTTCTTCCGGAGCCCATCAATCGCACTCGCTCGCCGGTCAGTTTAGAAATTACCTGCTCCAATTTATCCTGAATCGTATTGCCGCCGGGTTGGCTTTGAAACCCACTGTAGTCCGTCCCGTCATAACTGACAATGAGAGCGATATTGCGCATGCCATCTCCTCCAAGCGAGGCCTAAGCGGCCGAATTCCAAGCTTCAGCACAAAAAAAGGATGATCCGAATGCGGGATTCGGTCCATCCTTCTTTGCTCCGTTCCTTAAGCGCGATCTACGAGCTCGAGATACACCATCGGAGCCGAATCTCCGCGGCGAGGTCCCAGCTTCAGGATGCGCGTATAGCCGCCCGGACGCTCCGCATAACGCGGTGCGAGATCGGAGAACAGTTTTTGGATGGCGTCTTGCTCGCCATTCAGCGTTTCACGACGAACGAACGCCGCCACTTGACGACGGGCGTGCAAGTCGCCGCGCTTAGCCAAAGTGATCAGACGCTCTGCGATCGAGCGAACTTCTTTAGCTTTCGCTTCAGTCGTTTGGATGCGCTCGTACAGGAACAGGTCGGTCGTCAGATCGCGGAACAAAGCTTTCCGCGCGCTGGAATCGCGACTCAGTTTTTGATAAGCCATTTTGTTTTCCCTCCTTTGCTGCTGGTAACGATGCTATTCCTCGAAGCGTAAGCCCAATCCCAGTTCTTCCAGCTTCTCTTGAACTTCCTCTAAAGACTTGCGGCCCAGGTTGCGGACCTTCATCATGTCCTCTTCAGTTTTCGTGATCAGCTCTTGAACGGTGTTGATGCCGGCACGCTTCAGGCAGTTGTAAGAACGGACGGAAAGATCGAGCTCTTCGATCGTCATCTCAAGCACTTTTTCTTTCTTGTCCTCTTCTTTTTCCTTCATCGTTTCGGTATCTTTAGCCTCGTCCGTAAGCCCTACGAACAAGGAAAGGTGATCGGTCAAAATTTTGGCGCCCAAGCTCACTGCTTCTTCAGGCCGAATACTGCCGTCGGTCCATACTTCAAGCGTTAGCTTGTCGTAGTTTGTAACCTGACCGACACGCGTATTCTCAACCTGATAGTTCACGCGAGTAATCGGGGTGTAGATCGAATCGACCGGAATAACGCCGATCGGCTGATCTTCCTTCTTGTTCCGATCCGAAGGCACATAACCGCGTCCGACACGCGCGAAAATGCGCATGTGCAGACGGGCTCCGGAAGCCAGAGTTGCGATATGCAAATCCGGATTCAGAATTTCGACGTCGCTGTCCGCGCGAATATCGCCGGCCGTTACGACCCCGTCGCCTTCCGCATCGATCTCGAGCACTTTCTCCTCGTCCGAATGAATCTTCAGCGATAACTGCTTCAGATTGAGGATGATTTGCGTTACATCCTCAATAACACCCGGAATCGTGGAAAATTCATGAAGCACGCCGTCAATCTGAACCGATACGACGGCTGCGCCCGGCAAGGACGACAGCAGAATGCGGCGCAGAGAGTTGCCGAGCGTCATGCCGTAGCCGCGTTCCAGCGGCTCAACAACAAAACGCCCGTATCTCTTGTCATCATGAAGTTCCACGGAATCGATTTTTGGTTTCTCGATCACTATCATAACCAAAACCTCCTTCAAAAACGTCGCTGACGTTGCCTTTGTTCACCCAATGAGATATTTCAGCAATGTTTATGGGCTAAACCGTGTAGTATGCCTAACCGTTACAACCATTATTCTCAAGTTGTTCTTGTTTGATACCACAACAGCAACGTTGTTATACGCGGCGGCGTTTCGGAGGACGGCATCCGTTATGCGGGATTGGCGTTACGTCTCGGATCATGCTGACTTCAAGACCGGCAGCTTGCAACGAACGAATCGCAGCTTCGCGGCCTGCGCCGGGACCTTTAACGGATACTTCAACCAAACGCATTCCGTGTTCCATTGCAGCGCGTGCTGCGGACTCGGCAGCCATTTGAGCGGCAAACGGCGTGCTCTTACGGGAACCTTTGAAACCGAGGTTACCGGAGCTAGCCCAGGAAACCGCGTTACCGTGCGGGTCCGTAATCGTAACGATCGTATTGTTGAACGTGGAACGGATATGTGCCACGCCGGAGTCGATATTCTTGCGATCACGACGCTTGGTACGAACGACTTTCTTGCCCTTTTGTGCCATGTTTTGTTATCCCCCCTTATTTCTTCTTGTTCGCTACCGTACGACGCGGACCTTTGCGTGTACGAGCGTTCGTCTTCGAACGTTGTCCGCGAACCGGAAGACCGCGGCGGTGACGGATGCCACGATAGCAGCCGATTTCGATCAGCCGTTTGATGTTTAGTGCAATTTCGCGACGCAAGTCGCCCTCGACCTTCACTTCTTTGTCGATCGTTTCGCGCAGACGAGCCAGCTCGTCTTCGGTCAGATCACGAACGCGAGTGTCGGGATTGACGCCCGTGGACGCCAGCACCTTCTGGGAAGTGGACTTGCCAATTCCGAAGATGTACGTCAGGGCGATTTCCACGCGCTTGTCGCGCGGGAGGTCAACACCAGATATACGTGCCATAGTAAGAGGCACCTCCTTCTATCGTTAGCCTTGTTTTTGTTTATGCTTCGGGTTCTCGCAGATAACCATGACGTTACCTTTGCGGCGAATGACTTTGCATTTTTCGCAAATCGGTTTGACCGAAGGTCTCACCTTCATGATAATACCCTCCTTAAATGTGGAGCGAACGAACTTATTTGCGGTATGTGATACGTCCGCGCGTCAGATCGTAGGGCGATAATTGAATAACCACTTTATCCCCCGTCAGAATCCGTATGAAATGCATCCGGAGCTTACCGGAAACATGCGCAAGGATTTGATGTCCGTTCTCCAGCTCTACCTTGAACATGGCATTCGGCAACGGTTCAACGACCGTTCCTTCAACCTCGATGACGTCCTCTTTGGCCACCCGTCATTCTCCTTTCTCTTCAGCATCGAGCCGTCGTTCGATTTGATCGATAGCGTACCGAAGCTTCGCGTTGGTTACGCGTCCAGTGTCGCGAATGCTGCTGGCAACCTCCTCGCTTCGGACCCCGATCCGTTCGAGATGCAGCACGTTTTTGCGTTTGGGCCGGTCGAAGCGGCGTTTATCGCCGTCGGCCACGAGCGCGAATCGCTCCTCGACAAGGGCGATCACGACCGCTAGCTCACCTTCGTCTTTTCCACGCCGGCTTCTTACGATGTCGCCGGGCGCAAGCTTCACGTTTACCGTCATATCCTTCACCTGGCTTTATGCACGGGTCAGTATTTCATACCCGTCTTCGGTCACGGCTATCGTATGCTCGAAATGCGCGCACAGGGATCCGTCCACCGTAACGACCGTCCAATTGTCGGACAAGGTCTTTACGTATCGCTCTCCCACATTGACCATCGGCTCGATCGCGAGCGTCATCCCCGGCTTCAGTCTCGGTCCGCGGTCCGGCGCTCCGTAATTCGGAATTTGCGGTTCTTCGTGAAGAGCCGCGCCTACGCCGTGTCCGACATATTCTCTGACGACGGAGAAGCCCGCGTCTTCGATCACCTTCTGAATACCATGAGAGACTGTAAACAACCTGACGTCCGGACGAACCAACTCAAGCCCTGCATAGAGGGAAGCTTCGGTCACGTCCAGCAATCTTTGCGCTTCGTCGCTGATCTGGCCGACTCCGTATGTCCATGCGGAATCGCCGTGGTAGCCCTGATACTGTGCACCGATATCGATGCTGATGATGTCGCCTTCTACGAGCTTCCGCGGTCCGGGAAACCCATGCACGAGTTCCTCGTTCGTGGAGGCGCATATGCTGGCGGGAAAACCGTTGTAACCTTTGAAAGAGGGAACGGCGCCTTGGCTTCGGATGAACGCGTCGGCGATCCGATCGAGCTCGGCGGTCGTCACGCCGGGAACGATCGCTTGCTTCATCAAGCGATGCGTCTCAGCGACGATTCGGCCCGCCTCCCGCATCAAGTTCAACTCTTTCTCGGACTTGATCACGATCATAGCCGATTAACCTCTGAGTAGGGAAGCAATATCGCCCGTTACCGCGTCGATATCCTTCTCTCCGTCTACTTCGCGGAGCAAACCTTTGTCGCCGTAATACGTCAGCAGCGGAGCCGTCTTGCTGATATACTCGTCAAGACGAGTGCCCACTTTCTCTTCCGTATCGTCGGAACGCTGATACAGCTCTCCCCCGTCCTTATCGCAGATGCCTTCCTGCTTCGGAGGGTTAAACACAATATGATACGTTGCGCCGCAAGTTTTGCAGATTCGTCTTCCGGTCAGGCGGGCCAACAGGAAGCCGCGGTCCACCTTGAGGTTGATGACGTGATCGATCTTGCGGCCCATTTCGGCCAGCATGCCGTCGAGCGCTTCAGCTTGAGCGAGCGTCCGCGGGAAGCCGTCGAGCAGAAATCCGCTCGCACAATCCTCAGCCGCGAGACGATCGCGCACGATGCCGTTCGTCACTTCGTCCGGAACGAGAAGACCTTGGTCGACGTACTCCTTAGCCTTCTGTCCCAGCGGCGTGCCTTGCTTCATGGCTAAACGAAACGCATCACCCGTCGAGATGTGCGGAATGCCGAATTGCGCTACGATCCGCTCTGCCTGCGTTCCTTTGCCGGCGCCAGGAGGCCCCATAAACAGAATGTTCATTGCTGTTCCTCCTGTCCGTCTCGTAGATTACTTATTGATAAACCCTTTGTAATGGCGTTTGATCAATTGGCTCTCGATCTGCTTCATCGTCTCAAGCGCTACCCCGACAATAATGAGCAGCGAGGTGCCGCCCAGTTGAACTGTACGAGGAAGATCCGCAAGATATCCGAAGAACACCGGCAGAACCGAGATCAAAGCCAGGAAAATCGCGCCTGCAAGCGTGATGCGAGTAATGACCCGCGTCAGGAAACCGGCGGTTGGCTTGCCCGGACGAATGCCCGGAATGTAGCCGCCGTTCTTCTTCATATTGTCCGCCAATTGCTGTGGGTTGAACTGAACGAACGTGTAGAAGAACGTAAATCCGATAATCAGCAGTACGTACAGCACCATGCCAAGCGGCTGGTCGTAGTACATATGATTGATAACCCACTGTGCCCAAGCCTTGTTCGCCCAGAACTGAGCAATCGTGATCGGGAACATCAGCAGCGATACCGCGAAGATAACCGGGATTACGCCCGCGCCATTCACTTTAAGCGGAATGTGCGTCGATTGGCCGCCGTACATCTTCTGTCCGACAACCCGTTTGGCGTATTGTACAGGAATCTTGCGCACGCCTTGCTGAATGAAGATGACGCCTGCGATAATCAGGACGATTACGATCAGGATAATCAGCACCTTCACAATGTTCAGGAACACTTGGCTGGAATCTACGAATTGGGTTTCGTAAATGTCGCGAATGTGTTTAGGCAAGGATGCGACGATCGCCGCGAAGATCAGGATCGAGATACCGTTGCCGATACCTTTTTCGTTGACCTGCTCGCCGAGCCACATCAGGAATGCCGTACCTGCCGTCAATACAATCGCAATCATAAGATACGTCGCGACATTCGCATCGATGACCATTTCGTACGAATACATCCGGTTAAAGCCGATTGCCGTAGCGAAAGCTTGGATAAGCCCGAGAACGATCGTTCCGTAACGAGTGATCTGAGCCAGCTTACGCTTGCCGTTCTCGCCTTCCTTCTGCCATTCCGAGAACTTCGGAATGACGTCCATGGAAAGCAATTGAACGATGATCGACGCCGTAATGTACGGTGTGATTCCCAAGGCAAAGATGGAGAAATTGAACAGCGCACCGCCGGAGAAAGTATTCAGAAGGCCGAACAGGTCGGTACCCGCTTGGTCGGCCATCGTCAACACGTCTTTATTAATGTTCGGGACCGGGATAAAGGAACCGATACGGTAAATTAACAGGATGAAAAGGGTGAAGAGGATCCTCTTGCGAAGGTCCTCAACTTTCCAAATGTTAGTGACGGTCGCGAACATTAGATCACCTCGGTTTTACCGCCGGCGGCTTGAATTTTTTCTGCAGCAGACTGAGAAAACTTATGAGCTTTAACAGTCAGTTGCACACTCAACTCGCCATTGCCCAAAATTTTAATTCCGTCTTTTGGATTTTTCAGTATGCCTTCGCTCAGAAGCAATTCAGGCGTAACTTCCGTTCCCGCCGCAAAACGGTTCAAATCATCAAGATTAACGATCGCGAATACAGTAGCAAAACGATCGTTGTTGAAACCGCGCTTAGGAACCCGACGGTACAACGGGTTTTGTCCGCCCTCGAATCCGGGACGCACACCGCCGCCGGAACGAGCGTTCTGCCCTTTGTGACCGCGACCGGACGTTTTGCCGAGACCGCTGCCGGCGCCGCGTCCAACCCGCTTACGGGTGAACTTGGAGCCTGCGTTAGGAGACAGCTCATGCAATTTCATCGTACGTCGCACCTCCTTGATTTTTTATGCTTGGTGTCTATTTTACACTTCTTTAACTTCGATCAGGTGACTAACCGTATTGACCATGCCGCGAATCGCGACATTGTCTTCCTTAACTACGGACGAATGCAGCTTGCCGAGGCCCAGAGATTTCACCGTTTGGCGTTGATTCTCAGGACGGCCGATCAAACTGCGAACGAGGGTAATTTGAAGCTGTGCCATCTGTTTCCCCTCCTTAGCGGAATAGCTCTGCAACGGTTTTGCCGCGCAGTTTCGCTACGTCTTCGGCGCGTTTCAGGCGAGACAAACCTTCCAACGTCGCATTGACCATGTTAATGGAGTTGGAGGATCCCAGCGATTTCGTCAAAATATCGCCGACTCCAGCCAGTTCGAGCACCGCGCGAACAGGACCGCCCGCGATAACGCCCGTACCTTCCGATGCTGGTTTCAACAACACTTTGCCGGCGCCGAACCTTCCCGTAACGGCATGTGGAATCGTCGTTCCAACGAACGGTACGAAGACCAGATTTTTCTTGGCGTCTTCAACGCCTTTGCGGATTGCGTCAGGAACTTCGGATGCTTTGCCGATGCCCGCGCCAACCCAGCCTTTGCCGTCTCCGACAACGACGAGTGCGCTGAAGCTGAAGCGACGTCCGCCCTTGACGACTTTGGAGACACGGTTAATTTGTACCATTTTCTCCGTCAGTTCCAATGTGTTCGGATCTACACGCAAGTCGTTTACCTCCTTGTGTCAAAAGTGAATTAAAACTGTAAACCGGCTTCGCGTGCAGCATCCGCCAGTGCTTGAATACGTCCGTGGTACAAATAACCGCCGCGATCGAACACAACGTTCTCGTGTCCTTTTTCCTTCGCGCGTTTAGCGATCAGCTCGCCAACTTTGCGCGCAGCTTCCACGTTTCCGCCGTTTCCGTTTCCAGCAAGCTCCTTGTCGACTGTCGATGCGCTGGCCAGCGTTACGCCTTGAACGTCATCGATCAATTGAGCATAGATGTGCTTGGAGGAACGAAACACGGACAGACGTGGACGCTCGCTTGTCCCGCTGATTTTCTTACGAACCCGAAGGTGTCTTTTCAGACGTGCCTTGTTCTTGTCGGCTTTAGTAATCATCCGCATTTACACTCCCTTCATAAAATTAACGCCGAACGGCACTCAGGCCGCCGCGTTCGTCTTATTTCTTCTTACCTGCTTTACCCTCTTTACGGATAATGCGTTCGCCTTCGTACTTGATTCCTTTGCCTTTGTAAGGCTCAGGAGGACGAACGGCGCGAATTTTAGCCGCGATCTCGCCAACGGCTTCTTTATTGATGCCTTTAACGATGATTTTGTTCTGAGCAGGAACCTCGAATTCAATACCGTTCTCAGGAACGAACTCAACCGGGTGAGAATAACCAACGTTCAATACCAGCTTCTCGCCGGATTTGCTTGCACGGTAACCTACGCCGACCAGCTCAAGGTTCTTTGCATAACCGTCAGTTACGCCGTTTACCATGTTGGCCACTACGCTACGGGTCGTTCCGTGCAGAGCACGGTGAAGCTTGTTATCGGAAGGACGTTCAACAGTAATGACATCGGACTCGTACGAAACTTTCATATCTCCGTGGAGCGTGCGGGACAAAGTTCCTTTCGGTCCTTTGATTGTAATTACGTTGTTGTCCAGGTTCACGTTCACGCCGTTAGGCACCTGAATCGGTTTGCGTCCAATACGGGACATGGGTACACCTCCAATCGTGTGACAGTTAAATTACCAAACGTAGCAAAGCACTTCGCCGCCGGATTTGCCTTGACGGGCTTCCTTGTCGGTGATGATGCCTTTGGATGTGGAAATGATCGCGATGCCGAGGCCACCCAACACGCGCGGAACTTCGTTCGATTTCGTGTATACGCGCAGGCCGGGCTTGCTGATGCGTTTAAGGCCTGTGATAACGCGCTCGTTGTTCGCGCCGTATTTCAAGAAAATACGGATCAAACCTTGCTTGTTGTCTTCGACATACTCCGCGTCGCGGATAAAGCCTTCGCGCTTCAGGATTTCAGCAATTTGCTTTTTCACCGTCGACGCAGGCAGTTCCACAGACTCATGACGCACCAGATTCGCGTTGCGAATGCGCGTCAACATATCTGCAATAGGATCAGACATAACCATGGGGTAAACCTCCTTCCCGAACTAGGCTGATTACCAGCTCGCTTTTTTGACGCCAGGAATCTGGCCCTTATATGCCAACTCGCGGAAACAGATCCGGCAGATTTTGAACTTTTGTAATACGGAATGCGGACGTCCGCAACGCTCGCAGCGCGTGTAAGCTTGGACTTTAAACTTCGGCGCGCGTTGTTGCTTGATTTTCATCGATGTTTTTGCCACTTGCTTTCACACCTCCATTAGGTAACCTTTTGCTATTGACCGGGTTATCGTCACTTCGCAAACGGCATACCCAATTGGGTGAGCAGCTCACGCGCTTCTTCGTCCGATTGTGCCGTCGTGACGATGACGATGTCCATCCCGCGAACTTTATCGATCTTGTCGTATTCGATCTCCGGGAAGATCAGCTGCTCTTTCAGGCCAAGCGTATAGTTGCCGCGGCCGTCGAACGATTTGGTCGAGACGCCGTGGAAATCGCGTACGCGAGGAAGAGAAATGTTGAACAGCTTATCCAGGAAGTGGTACATCCGTTCGCCGCGCAGCGTAACCTTGACGCCGATCGGCAAGTTCTCCCGCAGACGGAAGCCTGCGATCGATTTCTTGGACCGCGTAACTACAGGCTTCTGACCGGCAATCTTCTGCATGTCCTCAACCGCAAAATCGATGATTTTGGAGTTGGAAACCGCCTCGCCGACACCCATGTTGATGACGACTTTCTCGATTTTCGGCACTTGCATAACGGACTTGTAGCTAAACTTCTGCATTAGCGCAGGAGTGATTTCATTCAGGAAACGTTCCTTCATTCTTGCTGCCATGAGTCACAATGACCTCCTTTCCGTTGTTACTCCGATTAGTCGATCGATTCTCCGGAACGTTTTGCGACCCGGATCTTCTTGCCGTTATCGAGCGTTTTGTAGCCGATACGTGTCGGCTTGCCGCTCTTAGGATCGATATGCATGACGTTCGAAGCATGAATTGCCGCTTCGCGTTCGATGATACCGCCTTGTTGGTTTTGCGGGTTCGGGCGAGTATGACGTTTGATCATGTTCACGCCTTCGACAAGAACGCGGTTTTCACGCGGATAGGCTGCGATAATGCGGCCTTTCTTGCCTTTGTCTTTGCCGGAGATGACGATTACGTTATCGTCTTTCTTCACGTGCAGTTTATTGTTGTGCGATTCAAGCACTTTTTTCAGACGGGGCATGGGTACACCTCCTTGAGTCTTTCTCCATCGGTGCGTTCCGGAGTCTTACAAAACTTCCGGTGCCAGGGAAATGATTTTCATAAAGTCGCGTTCGCGAAGTTCGCGGGCAACAGGTCCGAAGATACGAGTGCCACGTGGGCCCTTATCATCCTTTACGATGACGGCTGCGTTCTCGTCGAACGCAATATAGGAGCCGTCCTTGCGGCGTACCGAACGTTTCGTACGAACGATAACACATTTGACTACGTCGCCTTTTTTGACAACGCCGCCTGGTGTTGCTTGTTTGACAGAGCATACGATCATATCACCGATATGTCCTACGCGGCGTCCAGTACCGCCAAGCACGCGGATGCACATCAATTCTTTCGCGCCGGAGTTGTCGGCAACTTTCAGACGCGTAAACGGTTGAATCATCGCAGGGTCCTCCTTTCAATAACGAGTAAGTCGAATTAAGCCAGTACAGCTTTCTCGACGATTTCGACCAGACGCCATGTTTTGTCTTTCGACAACGGGCGGGTCTCCATGATTTTCACGGTGTCGCCAATTTGCGCTTCGTTGTTCTCATCGTGCGCTTTGAACTTCTTCGTGTATTTGATCCGCTTGTGGTACAGGCTGTGCTTCTTGTACGTCTCAACAGCTACCACAATCGTTTTGTCCATCTTGTCGCTGACGACTTTACCGATTTGCACTTTGCGATTATTGCGTTCGCTCATGGTCATCCTCCTTTTCCCGGGTTTTAGCCGATGCCGAGTTCACGCTCGCGCAAAATGGTTTTAGCCCGAGCGATTTCTTTCCGCAGTTCGCCAAGGCGGTGCGGGGTGTCCAGTTGGCCGGTAGCCAGTTGGAAGCGGAGGTTGAACAGTTCATCCTTGAAGCCGGCGATCTTCTGCTCGAGTTCCGCCGATGTCAGGTTGCGAAATTCACTGGCTTTCATTTGCTTCACCACCCAGTTCTTCACGTTTCACAAACTTCGTCTTCACCGGCAGCTTGTGAGCGGCAAGACGCATTGCTTCGCGTGCGATCTCCTCGGATACCCCTGCGAGCTCGAACATTACTTTGCCCGGTTTCACAACGGCAACCCATGCTTCTACGTTACCTTTACCGCTACCCATCCGCACCTCGAGAGGCTTTTGGGTGATCGGTTTCGAAGGGAAGATTTTGATCCAAACTTTACCGCCCCGTTTGATGTAACGAGTCATCGCGATACGAGCAGCCTCGATCTGACGGTTCGTTACCCAAGAAGCTTCCTGTGCCTGCAGGCCGAATTCGCCGAAGTGCACTTCCGTGCCGCCTTTGGCGCGACCTTTCATTTTACCGCGGTGTACTTTGCGGTGTTTGACGCGTTTAGGGACCAACATGATCAGTTGCCTCCTTCCTGGACAGCTCTTTTCTTCGCCGGAAGGACTTCGCCGCGGTAGATCCATACTTTTACGCCGATACGGCCGTAAGTCGTATGAGCTTCCGCTGTTCCATAATCGATGTCAGCACGAAGCGTGTGCAGCGGCACCGTTCCTTCGCTGTATCCTTCTTGACGAGCAATCTCCGCTCCACCCAGACGACCGCTAACGGAAGTCTTGATTCCTTTTGCTCCAGCGCGCTGCGTCCGTTGCATCGCTTGTTTCATAGCGCGACGGAAGGAAACGCGACGTTCCAGTTGTTGCGCGATGCTCTCGGCAACGAGGATAGCGTCCAGCTCAGGGTTTTTGATTTCAGAGATGTTGATGTGTACTTTCTTGCCGTTCGTCAGCTTGGTCAGTTGGCCGCGAAGCACTTCGACTTCCGAACCGCCTTTACCGATGACGATACCTGGCTTAGCCGTATGAATCGTAACGTTGACGCGATTGGCCGCACGTTCGATTTCGATTTTGGAAACCGCGGCTTCTTTCAGCTTCTTCTTCAGGAATTCACGGATTTTGACGTCCTCGATGAGGAGGGAGCCGAAATCTTTGTCCGCATACCATTTGGATTCCCAGTCACGAATGATGCCGATACGAAGACCGACGGGATTTACTTTTTGACCCACACGTTGTCCCTCCTTATTTCTCGGATACGACCAGCGTAATATGGCTGGAACGTTTGAAAATACTGAATGCACGACCTTGGGAACGAGGCTGGAACCGTTTCATGGTTGGTCCTTCGTTAACGAAGGCTTCGGAAACGACCAATTTGTTCACGTCGAGCTGATAGTTGTGTTCGGCGTTAGCAATCGCGGAGTTCAGCAGCTTCTCCAGAACCGGAGAGGCCGAACGAGGCGTATGACGCAAAATCGCGATCGCGTCTCCAACCTTCTTGCCGCGGATCAAGTCCACGACCAGGCGGACTTTGCGCGCCGGAATGCGAATGTTATTCACAACAGCTTTCGCTTGCTGAGACATCGGTGTACCTCCTCCCTTACGTACGTCTCGTGACGATCGCCCGCTACGTCTTCAACGCTCGGGCTCGATCTCACTTCGTAGGGTTATATTAGCGTTTGCCTGTTTTCTTGTCGTCGTCCGTATGGCCTTTGAACGTACGCGTAGGCGCGAATTCGCCCAGTTTGTGACCGACCATGTCTTCAGATACATAGACCGGCACGTGCTTGCGACCGTCGTATACCGCGAACGTCTGACCCACGAATTGCGGGAAAATCGTCGAGCGGCGAGACCAAGTCTTGATAACGACTTTTTTATTCGAACCGGACAGTTCTTCTACTTTCTTAAGCAGATAGTCGTCCACGAAAGGTCCTTTTTTCAAACTGCGACCCATGGAATGCTCCTCCCTTCAAACCGGCTTGAGAGTTCGACGCTCGCGCCGGCAAGCAAGTAACGATTACTTGCTGCGGCGACGAACGATGTATTTGCCAGAAGCTTTTTTCTTCTTGCGAGTCTTGTAGCCCAGAGTTGGCTGACCCCATGGAGAGAGCGGGGATTTGCGTCCGATTGGAGCGCGTCCTTCGCCACCGCCGTGCGGGTGATCGTTCGGGTTCATGACGACGCCGCGAACGGTCGGGCGTTTGCCTAACCAGCGATTACGGCCGGCTTTACCGATGTTAAGCAATTCGTGGTCTTGGTTACCAACTGTGCCGATCGTTGCGCGGCAAGTTTTGAGAATACGGCGAATCTCGCCGGAAGTCAAACGAATTGTAACGTAGGCTTCTTCTTTACCAAGCAATTGAGCGCTTGTGCCTGCTGCGCGAACAAGTTGTCCGCCTTTGCCGGGCTTAAGCTCAATGTTGTGGATAACCGTACCAACAGGAATGTTCTCCAGCGGAAGCGTGTTGCCCACTTTGATGTCGGCTTCAGGTCCGGACGTAATCACGTCGCCGACTTTAAGGCCTTTTGGAGCGATGATGTAAGCTTTCTCACCGTCCGCATAGTTGATCAAAGCGATATAAGACGTACGGTTCGGATCGTATTCGATTGTAGCCACGCGAGCGGGGATGCCGTCCTTCGTGCGCTTGAAGTCGATAATCCGGTATTTACGCTTATGTCCGCCGCCGTGGTGGCGAACCGTAATTTTACCTTGATGGTTGCGGCCTGCGCGTTTGGAGAGCGGCGCGAGCAACGATTTCTCGGGCTCGTTCGTCGTAATCTCTTCGAACGTGGCGATCGTCATTTGACGACGGCTGGCCGTTGTCGGATTAAACTTTTTGACTGGCAATTGGATTCCCTCCTTACTTTAGAGACTTTTTATACGGAAGCTTCAAAGAAATCCAGCGGTTTGCTGTCTTCGGAAAGCTGCACGATGGCTTTTTTCCACTCGGACGTATAACCGCTGTGTCTGCCGTAGCGCTTCGGCTTGGCAGGCATTCTGAGCGTATTTACGCCGACGACCTTCACCTTGAAGATCTGCTCGATCGCTTGCTTAATTTCCGTTTTGTTAGCTTTCAGTTCAACTTCGAACACATATTTGCGCTGTTCGATGAACTCGCTCGTACGCTCGGTAATGACCGGTCGTTTGATCAAATCGCGAGGGTTTCTCATTACGCGAACACCTCCTCGACTTTAGCGACCGCATCCTTCGTGATGATCAATTGATCATGCTTCATCACGTCGAGGACATTAATTCCGTCTGCAGCGACGAACTTCACGCCTGGGATGTTGCGGGCGGACAGAGCCACGTTCTCTTCGTAGTCCGCAGTAACGACCAGCGCTTTGCGGGATACTTTGAGATTGTTCAAGATTTTTGCAATTTCCTTCGTTTTCGGTTGGGCCAGGCTCAGTTGATCAAGAACGATCAATTGGTTATCCACAACTTTGCTGGATAGAGCCGACTTGATGGCCAAACGACGAACTTTACGAGGCAATTTGAAGCCATAGCTGCGTGGCGTCGGTCCGAAGACGATGCCGCCGCCTTTCCATTGCGGCGAACGGATGCTGCCCTGACGAGCGCGTCCGGTACCTTTTTGTTTCCATGGCTTACGTCCGCCACCGCGCACTTCAGAACGTCCTTTAGTGTCGTGTGTGCCGGAACGAACGGCAGCTTGCTGGAGCAATACGGCGCTGTGCAGAACGTGTACATTCGGCTCTAGGCCGAATACTCCTTCCGCCAGATCCAATTGTCCGACTTCTTTGCCGTCTACGTTAAATACGGATACTTTCGGCATGAGTGGTCCTCCTTTCCTCTTACGTTACGAATTATTTCTTCACCGCTGTGCGGATTTTGAGATAGCTGTTGCGAGCGCCCGGTACGGAGCCCTTGATCAGCAGCACATTGCGCTCTGCGTCGACTTTGACGATTTCCAGGTTTTGAACCGTGATCGTCTCGCGGCCCATGCGACCGTGCATCTTCTTACCTTTCGGCACGCGGTTTGCGTCACGAATCGTCGCGAGCGAACCGTTACCGCGGTGGAATTTCGAACCGTGCGTCATTTTGCCGCGGGCAAAGCCCCAACGCTTAATGGCGCCTACAGTTCCTTTACCTTTGGAAATCCCCGTTACGTCAACAATATCGCCCTCGGAGAATTGGTCAACTTTAAGTTCCTGACCAACTTCAACTTCTGCTGGCGTAAGTCCGCTAACTTCGCGGATGAAGCGCTTGGGGCCCGTGCCTGCCTTCTTTGCGTGGCCGATCGCGGGTTTGGTAGCCAGCTTTTCGCGTTTGTCCGCGAAGCCGAGCTGAACTGCTTCGTATCCGTCGTTATCCGCAGTTTTCTTTTGCAATACGATGTTCGGAGTCGCTTCTACTACAGTAACAGGCACTACGCTGCCGTCCGCTGCGAAGATTTGCGTCATTCCGAGTTTACGTCCCAAGATTCCTGACATGTTGACACCTCTTTTCTTGATGAATCTGTTTGGCTCCAGGCCTTATTACAGTTTGATTTCGATATCGACGCCAGACGGCAGATCAAGGCGCATCAGCGCATCTACCGTTTGCGGCGTCGGATTGACGATATCAATCAAACGCTTGTGCGTACGCATTTCGAACTGTTCACGCGAGTCCTTGTACTTGTGGACCGCACGCAGAATCGTGATGATCTGCTTTTCAGTCGGCAGCGGGATTGGACCCGACACACCTGCACCAGTACGTTTTGCAGTTTCTACGATTTTCTCCGCGGATTGATCGAGAACACGGTGATCGTAGGCTTTCAAACGGATGCGGATTTTTTGCTTTGCCATAGAATTCCCTCCTTCATTCGCCCAATTTTGGAATCGGACATACTCCGTGAGAATAACCCGACTTGCACCTGTTGGCCACCCTTATGGCAAAGGGGCCGGGTGTGTCGGCAACCTCTCACATCAGCGCACAGTCACAGACCAACATTCACTATTATAGCGATCTGCCCATGCAAATGCAACAAATAATTTTCATAAATTAAAAACGTACCGATCCGATCCGATTTGCCCCTTCGTCTTCTCATCGCAGCACATACATGAGGGCGATATTTTTGGAGACACTGATGCAATGAACGTCTACACTTCGGTTTGCAGCACAGCAACCCTTTAATGGAGGAATCGGTATGCCGACATGGCTGGAGATTACGCTTCGAACTTTTATGGCTGTCGCCGTCTTATTTATTATCACTCGGATTCTTGGAAAGAGGCAGGTGTCGCAACTGTCGCTATTCGAGTACATAACGGGAATTTCGATCGGCAACCTGGCGGCCTACTTGTCGCTCGATACCGATTCAGAGTGGTACATCGGCATTGTGGCTCTTGTCGTGTGGGTAAGCATTTCGTATGGCATTGAAGTTCTACAGTTGAAAAGCAAAAGGGCGCGCGACTTCCTGGACGGTACCTCGACCATCTTAATGAGGAACGGGAAAATTCTCGAAGATAACTTGAGGGAAGAACGAATCACATCGGACGAATTGCTGGAGATGCTGCGCAAAAAAAACGTGTTTAACGTGGCTCAGGTCGATTTCGCGATTCTGGACACTAGCGGAGAACTGAACGTTCTGCTCAAAAAGGAATACCAGCCGCTTACTCCTTCCGACATCAACTTGCCGGTGCCTCCCGAGAAGTACAATATGGCGGTCATTATGGACGGAAAAATTATGGAGGACTCCTTGAAGAAAGTCGGGTTGAATCGCGACTGGCTGAATAGCAAGCTCCGTCAACTCGGAGTCTCTATGGACAAAATCTATTTCGCACAGGTCGACTCGCAGAACAAGCTATATATCGATCCATACGACGACTCCCTTAAGCGCCACTAATAGAGAACGTTTTTCCCCTTTTTTCCAGTTAAACGTCATTCTCCGCCTGTCTTCTCCATATAAATAAGACAGGCAGGGAATGAAAGGGATGATCGGTTTTGCTCTCGTTTCGAAAGCTTGTCGTTATCGTGGTCGGTTGTCTGTTAATCGCCGTAGGAATCGACTTCTTCGTTATGCCGCTCAAAGTGCTCGACGGAGGTTTTATCGGAATCGCATTGATCAGCAATTATTTGTTCGGAGTCAAGGTCGGCATTATCCTTATCGCATGCAGTTTGCCTGTCTTCGTATATACTTGGTTTAAGGATCGAGGCTTTTTTTTCAACAGCCTGTTTGGAATGATATTTCTGTCCTACGCCATCGATCTCCTCGATCCCTACAATCCGTTTGCCCCTATTATTGCGGTTCACCCCTTCGTCGCCTCGGTTGTGGGCGGAATGTTTATCGGAATCGGCTTCGGAATACTGCTAAAATTCGACACAAGCACCGGCGGCGTCGACCTGTTGGCCAAGCTGCTGGCGAAAAAGATGAAAATCAATGTGGGCCTTCTGATTCTTATTATGGATGCGATTGTGATCGGAGCAGGAGGAATTCTATTTTCGCTCGATACGTTTTTTCTGTCCATTGCGACAATCACTTCCGGCGGTCTTGCGACGAGCCTCTGCACCTCTAAATTTTTCGCTTACTGATTACATATATAATAGAAGAAAAAAAATGTCCAAGGCTGAAAGCCTTGGACATTTTTGTTTTGAAGCTCTTATTTTTGGATGGATGCAACTGCGCCTGCGCCTACCGTACGGCCGCCTTCGCGAATAGCGAAGCGAGTACCTTCTTCGATAGCGATCGGGGAGATCAGTTGAACCGTAACTGTGATGTTATCGCCAGGCATAACCATCTCAGTGCCTTCCGGCAGGTTGATGATGCCCGTTACGTCCGTCGTACGGAAGTAGAACTGCGGACGGTAGCCTGTGAAGAAAGGCTTGTGACGGCCGCCTTCAGCAGAAGTCAGAACGTAGATTTGAGCCGTGAATTCCGTGTGAGGCTTAACGGAACCTGGCTTTGCGATAACTTGACCGCGCTCGATATCTTTACGGTCAACGCCACGGAGCAATGCGCCGATGTTGTCGCCAGCTTGAGCTTGGTCGAGCAATTTACGGAACATTTCAACGCCCGTTACAACCGTTTTGCGAGTTTCTTCGTGCAGGCCGATGATTTCAGCCTCGTCGCCGACTTTGATGATACCACGCTCAACACGGCCAGTAGCAACCGTACCGCGACCTGTGATCGTGAACACATCCTCAACCGGCATCAAGAAAGGCTTGTCAGTTGCGCGCTCAGGAGTCGGGATGTAGCTGTCGATAGCTTCGAACAGCTCAACGATTTTGTCAGCCCAAGGGCCGTCTGGATTAGCCAGAGCTTCACGGGAAGCGCCGCGAACGATTGGAGTGTCGTCGCCTGGGAACTCATACTCGTTCAACAGGTCGCGAACTTCCATCTCAACCAGCTCGAGCAGCTCTTCGTCTTCAACCATGTCGCACTTGTTCAGGTAGACGACGATGTAAGGAACGCCTACTTGACGGGAGAGCAGGATGTGCTCGCGCGTTTGCGGCATTGGGCCGTCAGCAGCGGATACAACCAGGATTGCGCCGTCCATTTGAGCAGCGCCCGTGATCATGTTTTTAACGTAGTCAGCGTGTCCTGGGCAGTCAACGTGAGCGTAGTGACGGTTAGGCGTCTCGTACTCAACGTGAGCCGTGGAGATCGTGATTCCGCGCTCGCGCTCTTCTGGAGCTTTGTCGATTTGGTCGAATGCTACAGCAGCACCGCTTCCGTATTTTTTGTTCAATACCGAAGTGATTGCAGCAGTTGTCGTCGTTTTACCGTGGTCAACGTGACCGATCGTGCCGATATTCACGTGGGGTTTGTTACGTTCGAATTTAGCCTTAGCCATTGATACTGTTCCTCCTTAATGAGTAAAAGGATTTGATTTTTTATTTAATGACGTGGGAGCGCCGCATCAAGCGATTCTCCCTCCGCCTGCTTTCCAGAAAAGGCAAACTTACGCTCAGCCTTTTGCCTTGGACACGATTTCTTCGGAGATGGATTTAGGCACTTCTTCGTAGTGCGACAGCTCCATCGAGAATACACCGCGACCTTGCGTACCGGAACGAAGAGTTGTGGAGTATCCGAACATCTCTGCCAACGGCACCTTCGCACGAACGATTTGTGCGCCGAAACGCATATCCGATCCTTCGATGCGTCCGCGGCGGGAGCTCAGCATACCCATAACGTCGCCGAAATACTCTTCGGGTACCGTTACTTCAACCTTCATGATCGGCTCGAGCAACACAGGATTACATTTGTCCTTCGCTGCTTTAAGCGCCATCGATCCGGCGATTTTGAACGCCATCTCCGAGGAGTCGACGTCGTGATAAGATCCGTCGAAGATCGTTGCTTTGATATCTACGAGCGGGAAGCCGGCAAGTACGCCGTTCTTCATCGACTCTTCGATACCGGCTTGTACCGGAGCGATATATTCGCGCGGTACGACGCCGCCGACGATCTTGTTCTCGAACGCGAAGCCGGCACCCGGCTCCTGAGGTTCGAACTCGATCCAGACGTGGCCGTATTGACCGCGTCCGCCGGATTGACGAACGAATTTGCCTTCGACTTTCGCCGGCGTGCGGAACGTCTCGCGGTAAGCAACCTGCGGCTTACCAACGTTCGTCTCGACTTTGAATTCGCGAAGCATACGGTCAACGAGAATTTCGAGGTGAAGCTCGCCCATCCCCGAGATAATCGTTTGGCCGGTTTCTTCGTCCGTGTGAGCACGGAACGTCGGATCTTCTTCAGCCAGCTTCTGCAGAGCGATACCCATTTTGTCTTGGTCGGCCTTTGTTTTCGGCTCAACCGCAAGCTGGATAACCGGCTCTGGGAAGTTCATGGACTCAAGAATAACCGGATTCTTCTCGTCGCACAGCGTGTCGCCTGTCGTCGTATCCTTCAGACCTACTGCCGCAGCAATATCTCCGGAGTAGACGATGTCGATTTCTTGACGGCTGTTCGCGTGCATTTGGAGAATACGGCCGATACGCTCGCGTTTGCCTTTCGTCGCGTTAATAACGTAAGAACCGGAGTTCAGTACGCCAGAGTAAACGCGGAAGAAAGTCAGACGGCCAACGTAAGGGTCGGTCATGATTTTGAACGCCAGCGCCGCGAACGGCTCGCTGTCTGAAGACTTGCGCGTCGTTTCCGTGCCGTCGTCCAGAACGCCCTTGATGTCAGGAACGTCCGTCGGAGCAGGCAGGTAAGCGACTACAGCGTCCAGCATTGGCTGAATGCCTTTGTTGCGGTAGGAAGTACCGCAGACGACCGGGAAGATTTTCACTTCGCAGACGCCTTTGCGCAGAGCTGCTTTGATTTCTTCAACGGTAAGCTCTTCGCCTTCCAGATACTTCATTGTCAGCTCTTCGTCAAGCTCTGCAACCTTCTCTACGAGAATAGCGCGCAGCTCTTCGACTTTGTCGGCATATTCCGCAGGAATTTCGATCTCGTCCGGCGCTTTGCCCTTGTCGTCGGTGTACTTGTATGCGACGCGCTCAACGATGTCGATCATGCCGATAAACGTATCTTCGGCACCCATCGGATATTGAATTGCGACCGCATTCGCGTTCAGACGCTCTCTCATGTCGTTGATAACATTGAGGTAGTCTGCACCGATGATGTCCATCTTGTTAACGTAAGCGATCCGCGGTACGCCGTAACGGTCGGCTTGACGCCATACCGTCTCGGATTGCGGCTCTACGCCTTCTTTGGCGCTAAAAACGCCAACGGCCCCATCCAATACGCGCAGGGAGCGCTCGACTTCTACCGTAAAGTCAACGTGACCCGGAGTGTCGATAATATTGATGCGGTGACCTTTCCACTGAGCAGTCGTTGCGGCAGACGTAATCGTAATGCCGCGCTCTTGTTCTTGCTCCATCCAGTCCATCGTCGCAGCGCCTTCGTGCACTTCGCCGATTTTATGAGTACGGCCGGTAAAGAACAGAATCCGTTCAGTAGTCGTGGTTTTACCCGCATCAATGTGCGCCATAATCCCGATGTTGCGCGTATTTTGCAAGGAGAACTCTCTAGCCATGAATATAGTCTCCCTTCAAAATGTCTAGCTTCGCGAAAATTACCAGCGGTAGTGAGCGAACGCTCTGTTCGCTTCCGCCATTTTGTGAGTGTCCTCACGCTTCTTGACTGCTGCGCCCGTGTTGTTGGAAGCGTCCAGAATTTCTGCTGCCAGACGTTCTTCCATCGTTTTCTCGCCGCGATTGCGTGCGTAGTTCACGAGCCAACGCAGTCCAAGCGACGTGCGGCGCTCAGGTTTAACTTCGATCGGAACTTGATAGTTTGCTCCACCTACACGGCGAGCTTTAACTTCAAGCACTGGCATGATATTCTTGATCGCCGCTTCAAAAACCTCCATTGGGTCTTTGCCGGAGCGCTCTTGAATCAATTTGAACGCATCATAAAGCAATTGTTGCGCTACGCCTCTCTTACCGTCGATCATGATACGGTTAACAAGGCGAGTTACCAGTTTGCTGTTGTACAGCGGATCCGGGAGTACGTCCCGTTTCGGAACCGGTCCTTTGCGTGGCATTAAGGTTCCTCCTTTCTCGTTCTTAACGTTCAGTCAGCTTAGGCCGTCTGTAACGAATTAGGATTTCTTCGCTTTCGCTCTTTTCGTTCCGTACTTGGAACGAGCTTGTTTACGGTTGTTAACTCCCGCCGTATCCAATGCTCCGCGAACGATGTGGTAACGAACACCCGGAAGATCTTTAACCCGGCCTCCACGTACAAGAACGACACTGTGTTCTTGCAGGTTGTGGCCGATTCCTCCGATGTAGGCTGTCACCTCTACGCGGTTCGTCAAGCGAACACGAGCGTATTTACGAAGAGCGGAGTTCGGTTTTTTCGGCGTCATCGTACCTACACGGGTGCAAACCCCGCGCTTTTGAGGAGCGCTCAGATCCGTTTCCACGCGTTTGAGAGCGTTGAAACCTCTTTGGAGCGCCGGCGATTTCGATTTTACAACCTTCGATTGACGACCTTTACGAACGAGCTGGTTGATTGTTGGCATGTTGCCACCCCCTTCCCTTGACGGGTAAAAAATATAAAGAATAAGCGATCGGATCGACGCGGTCGCGAAGCCCACAGATCCAGGTGGTTCATTTTGAGAGACGAGAAAGGGCCCGACCGGAGATCCGCACGCAAGCGGTCAACCGCATCAAACCCGTTATTCCTATTCTCAAGCGGCTCGGCGAATCGCCGGCCGACAACACTTCACCATCGCCCAGGTCCGCACCGGTCAGGATACGTCGGATGGACGCACCTCTGGCACA
The DNA here is from genome assembly GCF_003386235.1 of Cohnella phaseoli. GTDB lineage: Bacteria > Bacillota > Bacilli > Paenibacillales > Paenibacillaceae > Cohnella > Cohnella phaseoli. Next base: position 15,710 of record NZ_QRDZ01000051.1, on the reverse strand, counting down.
CACTAGAACATATTATCACTTCGAAAATGACGTGTCAAGAACCTAGATTCCAACTTAGGCGTGTCTGCATACTCCGAGGACAGCAGATATTGCCGAATTTTCGTTCCATGCAAGGAACTTTTGTGAAGGCGTACCGGAGGTACGTCAAGCAAATGTGACGCAGCAGGGTGCGAAAAGGCGATGAAAGACGCCCCCGAGCGGGTGTGCAGACACGCCCTAGAGCATCTTTCGTTTCATCAGTCGCAAATAAACGAGCAATAAAATCAGACTGTACAGCGGCGGAGCGAGCAGCGCGTAAGCCGCCTCCGCCATCGAAGCGGTTTCGTAGCGATTAAAAGCATCGATCAGGGAAAATACCGGAGGAAGCAAATAGGCGATAAAGCTCAGCCCTTCGGGAAGCGATTCCCGGATGCCGCCGGCGGCAAAGGAAAGACTCAATACCAGAACCAAACCCGTAATGGCGTAATTTAATTTTCCAACCAGTCTGCAAGTGAAGAGATAGGCGATTCCGACTCCCAGCAGCGCCATTCCCATGTGACCGGCCAACGCCGACAATACTTCTTCGACTCCAGGCTGTCTGTCGAACTTGTTGAATAAGATCGGGTAGAACGTCGCAAAAATGGTCAGACACGCGCCAACTCCGAGCATAAGCAGCCACCTGCCGACAAAATACGTAATCCATCCTCCGGCATGCAGTACACCGACAAGCTGCTGCGTTTCGTCTTCAGCGTCTACGAACCCGAAGCCTAGCCAAGCCGCAATCAAAAACGTCAAGGAGACCGTCATAGAGTAACTCGGCATCACCGGATTCGGCACAACGGTATAGACGAAGATGAGGAATGTCATGAACGCCAAGAGCGGTGCGACATAGCGATACGATCTGACATAATCATGGAAAGCAAAACGCAACGTTCCGATCATCTCGCTCCCGGCCTCCCTTCTTCATCCGCAACGGAATGAATGCGGCCTCCGGAGTTCAATATAGCAAGCAGGAAAGCGTCGGCCTGTCCAGCCTCGACCACGGCCCGCCAACCCGCCCGCACTCTCTGTAACCGAATATCCGCCGTCATCAAGTTGCACACCTGTTGCGCCGCTTCCTCCTCCAGTTGAAAATCGATTGTTTTGACGCGGATAGGAGCGATCTTTTCATTTTCCTCTATGGTGATTTTCCCTTCCGTCAGCCGTACGGTCCGATCGGCGATCCGCTGCGCAAGGTGGAGCTCGTGCGACGAGTATACGATCGCAATTCCTTTGGCCTTAAGGCCCGCTAACGCTTCAGTCAACTCCTCACGCGTCCGTTCGTCCAGCCCGGACAGCGGCTCGTCGAGCAGCAGCAGCTCGGGCTCTTCCAGCAGGGCCTGCATCAGATTGACTTTCTGCAGCATCCCTTTGGAGTAATGCCTTAAACGCCCGGAGTTGGAAGGAAGCCGAAACAGTTCCAGCAATTCGTCCACACGCTGTTCCGACTGTGCGGGGTTCATCCCTCTAATCTTGCACATCGCTCGCAAATATTCTTCGGCCGTAAAACGAAGTTTGGGAAACCGATCCGGTGCGAATCCGATTCGCTTATACGGAAGTGCGGAGCGTCTCTCCCCCGCTTCGATCGGACTAAGACCGCTTATAACTTTGAGAAGAGTGCTTTTGCCGCTGCCGTTGCGCCCTAGCAGCGCGATAACTTCCCCGCGGTGAATAGACAGAGACAGCTTGTTTAATACGACTTTTCCGGACAAGCGGCGTTCAATATCGACAAGAGCGACAAGCGGGGTGTCCGTCATCCTTTTACCTCCGGCAGCTCTAAAATGAAGTGGGGGTGCTCGTTAGGCGCGCGAATTTCGCAAAAAAGCGGATACCGCTGACGGTATCCGCTTCTATGTCTATCGATTTTACTCCGCGCCTACCGGCTCAAGCTCGGCCTCTTCATCCGTTTGCTCGTCAAACGGCGAGACGACCTTGATGTTGCGGTAACGTGCCATTCCCGTACCTGCAGGAATGAGCTTCCCGATAATGACGTTCTCCTTGAGTCCGAGCAGGCGGTCGACCTTGCCTTTGATAGCGGCATCGGTCAGAACGCGAGTCGTCTCTTGGAAGGACGCTGCCGACAGGAACGAATCCGTCTCGAGAGACGCCTTCGTAATCCCCAGCAGTACCGGGCGAGCAACCGCAGGCTCTTTGTCGGAGAGGATCGCTTCGCGGTTGGCTGCTTCATACTCATGCAAGTCGACAAACGCGCCTGGAAGCAGCGGCGTATCTCCGGGATCAACGATGCGGATCTTACGAAGCATCTGCTTGATCATAACTTCGATATGTTTGTCGTTGATCTCAACGCCCTGGTTCCGGTATACGCGCTGTACCTCTTGCAGAATGTAGTTCTGCACCCCGCGAATGCCCTTGATGCGCAGCATTTCTTTAGGGTCGATCGAGCCGTCCGTCAGTTCGTCGCCGGCTTCGACCTGCTGGCCTTGCACGACGCGAATGCGCGAACCGTAGCTGACCGGGTAAATCTTCGATTCAGCTCCGCCTTGCAGCTCGATTTCACGACGGTCCTTCGTCTCGCGAATTTCCTTGATGACGCCGTCGAGCTCGGAGATGATCGCTTGACCTTTCGGATTACGCGCTTCGAACAGCTCCTGAATACGCGGCAAACCTTGAGTGATATCGTCTCCGGCAACGCCGCCGGTGTGGAACGTACGCATCGTGAGCTGCGTTCCCGGCTCGCCGATCGATTGCGCGGCAATGATGCCGACGGATTCGCCGATCTCCACTTGCTTGCCAGTCGCCAGGTTGCGTCCGTAGCAGAGCTTACAGACGCCGTGACGGGCGCGGCAGCTAAGCACGGAACGAATCTGAATGCTCTTGATGCCCGCGCGAACGATCTCTTCCGCCTTCGGCGTATCGAGCAGATCGTTGCGGTGAGCAATGATCTCTTTCGTCTCCGGATGGCGAACCGTCTCGAACGCGTAGCGTCCTTCGATTCGGTCGAACAGATCTTCGATAACCTCTTTGCCGTCCTCGATCCGAGAAACGGTAATGCCTTTATCCGTGCCGCAATCGTCCTCGCGGACGATGACGTCCTGCGCGACGTCGACGAGACGACGAGTCAGATAACCCGAGTCGGCGGTACGAAGAGCCGTATCGGCCAGACCTTTCCGCGCTCCGTGCGTGGAGATGAAGTACTCCAATACGGTAAGGCCTTCGCGGAAGTTCGACTTGATCGGCAACTCGATAATCCGTCCGGACGGGTTCGCCATCAAGCCGCGCATTCCGCCCAACTGGGTGATTTGCGACTTGTTGCCCCGCGCCTTGGAATCGACCATCAGCATGATGCTGTTGTAGCGATCCATGGATTTCATCAGGATGTCCGTGATCTCGTCCTTCGTCTTGCTCCAGATTTCGATAACGCGGTCGCGGCGTTCTTCGTTCGTGATCAGACCGCGACGATATTGCGTTGTAACGACTTTGACGCGCTCTTCGGACTTCTTGAGAATCTCTTGCTTCTCCTCAGGTACGATAACGTCGGAGACGCCGATCGTAATACCCGCCCGCGTCGAGTACGTAAAGCCGAGCTGCTTGATGTTATCCAGGATGACCGACGTCTGCGTCGTATGGTAAATACGGAAGCATTCGCCGATGATGTTGCCCAGATATTCTTTGCCTACTGCTCCAGGGATGGCCGGATCCTCGATAAACTTCGAGAGGTCGGCGCCCTTTTCGTAGATGAAATATTTATCCGGCGTACCTTTAACGAGGTTTTCTTTCGTCGCCTCGTTAATGTAAGGGAACGTGTCCGGGAAAATTTCGTTGAAAATGATTTTGCCGATCGTCGTTACGATCAGAGCTTCCTGCTGTTCCGGCGTGAACGTCTTCTTCTTCAGTTCCTTAACCGGAATAACGACGCGGGCGTGCAGCGAAACGCCTTCCGTGCCGCGTTGATAAGCGGAAACCGCTTCGTTAACGTTGGCGAACTTAAACCCGGAGCCGTAAGATTTGTTGTTATCCATCGTCAGGTAGTAGCAACCAAGTACCATATCCTGCGACGGAGTAACGACCGGCTTGCCGTCTTTCGGGTTCAAGATGTTGCCGGCAGCCAGCATGAGCAAGCGGGCTTCCGCTTGCGCTTCGGCCGACAATGGCACGTGAACGGCCATCTGGTCGCCGTCGAAGTCGGCGTTATACGCCGTACAGACGAGCGGGTGAAGCTTGATTGCGCGGCCTTCGACCAGAATCGGTTCGAAAGCTTGAATGCCCAATCTGTGCAGTGTCGGCGCGCGGTTCAGCAGCACGGGGTGCTCCTTGATAACTTCCTCCAGCACGTCCCATACTTCTGGGCTGACGCGTTCGACTTTGCGCTTCGCGCTCTTGATGTTGTGAGCCAAGCCTTTCAGCACAAGCTCCTTCATCACGAACGGCTTGAACAGCTCCAGCGCCATTTCCTTCGGAAGACCGCACTGGTACATTCTCAAGCTCGGGCCTACAACGATAACCGAACGACCGGAGTAGTCGACCCGCTTACCGAGCAGGTTTTGACGGAAACGTCCTTGCTTTCCTTTCAGCATATGGCTGAGGGATTTCAGCGGACGGTTGCCCGGTCCCGTTACCGGACGGCCGCGGCGGCCGTTGTCGATCAAGGCGTCGACCGCTTCCTGAAGCATCCGTTTCTCGTTCTGCACGATAATGTCCGGAGCGCCCAGGTCGAGCAATCTCTTCAGCCGGTTATTCCGGTTGATGACGCGGCGATACAGGTCGTTCAAGTCGCTCGTCGCGAAGCGTCCGCCGTCCAGTTGGACCATCGGGCGAAGCTCCGGAGGAATGACCGGAAGCACGTCGAGAATCATCCAGTCCGGCAGGTTGCCGGAGTTGCGGAACGATTCGATAACTTCCAGGCGCTTGATCGCACGGTTGCGGCGTTGGCCTTGAGCCGTGCGAAGCTCTTCCTTAAGCGTCTCGAGCTCGCGATCGAGGTCGATGTCCTGCAGCAGCTTCTTGACCGCTTCCGCGCCCATGCCGGCATGGAACGCATAGCCGTACTTGTCGCGGTAGCTGCGGTACTCTTTCTCGGAGAGCAGCTGTTTCTTCTCCAGCGGCGTATCGCCCGGATCCGTGACCACATAGGATGCGAAGTAGATGATCTCCTCGAGCGAACGAGGAGACATGTCCAGCGCCAGACCCATGCGGCTAGGAATCCCTTTGAAATACCAGATGTGGGATACCGGAGCGGCAAGCTCGATATGGCCCATCCGCTCGCGGCGCACCTTAGCCCGGGTGACTTCGACGCCGCAGCGATCGCAGACGACGCCTTTGTAACGCACTCTCTTATACTTGCCGCAATGACATTCCCAGTCCTTGGTCGGTCCGAAAATTTTCTCGCAGAACAAGCCTTCTTTTTCCGGTTTTAACGTCCGGTAGTTTATCGTTTCCGGCTTCTTGACTTCGCCTCTGGACCACGATCTGATCTTATCGGGCGAAGCCAAACCGATCTTCATAAACTCAAAGTTATTGACGTCTAACAAGGAGCAAGCCCTCCTTCATCGTTGCTAAGATTTCGGATCCTAAAGTTATTCGACGCCAACCTCGGAACCTTCGAGGTTCAGATTCAGCTTATCTCCCGCGGAATCCTCATCGTCGTCGATTTCCTTCATTTCGATCTCCTGCTCGTCGCCGGACAGGATCTTCACGTCCATGCCCAAGCTTTGGAGCTCTTTGATCAATACTTTGAACGATTCAGGAACGCCCGGCTCCGGTACGTTCTCGCCCTTAACGATCGATTCGTACGTTTTCACGCGCCCGACGACATCGTCGGACTTGACGGTCAAAATCTCTTGCAGCGTGTAGGCCGCGCCGTAAGCCTCGAGCGCCCAAACCTCCATCTCCCCGAAGCGCTGGCCGCCGAACTGGGCTTTACCGCCGAGAGGCTGCTGCGTAACGAGCGAGTACGGACCTGTGGAACGGGCGTGAATCTTATCGTCAACCATGTGCGCCAGCTTGATCATGTACATGACGCCGACAGTAACTTCGCGTTCGAACAGTTCTCCCGAACGTCCGTCGCGAAGGCGCCATTTGCCGTTGCGCGCCATGCCGGCCTCTTCCATCGTATCGAAGACGTCGTGTTCGGACGCTCCGTCGAATACTGGCGTAGAGGCGTGGATGCCGAGCAGCTTACATGCCATGCCGAGATGGACCTCAAGCACTTGCCCGATGTTCATCCGGGAAGGTACCCCCAGCGGGTTCAGAACGACCTGTACAGGCGTTCCGTCCGGCAGGAACGGCATATCTTCTTCCGGCAAAATACGGGCGATAACCCCTTTGTTTCCGTGACGTCCGGCCATTTTGTCGCCTTCGGAAATTTTCCGCTTCTGGGCGATATAGGCACGCACGAGCTGGTTAACCCCAGGAGGCAGCTCGTCGCCGTTCTCGCGGGTAAACACTTTAACGTCAACGACGATGCCGTCCGTACCGTGCGGTACTCGCAGCGACGTATCGCGCACTTCGCGCGCCTTCTCGCCGAAGATCGCATGCAGCAGCCGCTCTTCCGCCGTCAACTCGGTAACGCCCTTCGGCGTAACCTTGCCGACGAGAATGTCGCCTGCGCTGATTTCCGCGCCGACGCGGATGATGCCGCGCTCGTCGAGATTGCGCAGCGCGTCTTCGCCGACGTTCGGGATGTCGCGCGTAATCTCTTCAGGCCCAAGCTTCGTATCGCGCGCTTCCGACTCGTACTCTTCGATGTGAATCGAAGTGTAGACGTCCTCGCGAACGAGTCTTTCGGAGAGCAGGATCGCATCCTCGTAGTTGTAGCCTTCCCACGTCATAAAGGCAACGACGACGTTGCGGCCGAGCGCGAGCTCGCCCTTGTCCGTAGAAGGACCGTCCGCCATAATGTCGCCTTTCTTGATCACGTCGCCGCGGCGAACGAGAGGACGCTGGTTGATGCACGTCCCTTGGTTGGAACGCATGAACTTTTGCAGCTTGTATTTGATAATGTCGCCTTTGACTTCCTTGCCGTCGATGATCTCGACGCGGCGCAGTTGGATTTCATTGGCAGACACGCGTTCGATATATCCGTCGTATTTGGATACAATACATACCCCGGAGTCCTTCGCAGACTTATGCTCCATGCCCGTTCCGACAAACGGAGCTTCCGGAATGAGCAGCGGAACGGCTTGACGCTGCATGTTCGATCCCATCAGCGCGCGGTTGGAGTCATCGTTCTCAAGGAACGGAATCATCGCTGTTGCGACCGACACAACCTGCTTCGGAGAAACGTCCATGTAGTCTACCCGGTCGCTCGGCATCGTCAAGATATTATCGGTCTGCTTGTTGTAGCGTACGATAATGTTCTCTTCCTGGAACGTACCGTCCGGGTTCAGCAACGCATTCGCTTGCGCGATAATGTAGTTATCCTCTTCGTCCGCGGTCATGTAGACGATCTCTTCGGTGACGCGGTTCGTGTTCGGATCAACTTTGCGGTAAGGCGCTTCGATAAAGCCGTACTCGTTAATTCTCGCGAAGGAGGACAACGAGTTGATCAGACCAATGTTCGGTCCCTCCGGCGTCTCAATCGGACACATCCGGCCGTAGTGCGAGTTGTGAACGTCCCGCACCTCGAAGCCCGCGCGTTCCCGCGTGAGACCGCCTGGTCCGAGCGCGGACAGACGGCGCTTGTGCGTCAATTCCGCCAGCGGGTTCGTCTGGTCCATAAACTGCGACAGCTGGGAAGATCCGAAGAACTCCTTGATCGCCGCAATGACCGGACGAATGTTGATCAACGCTTGCGGCGTGATCGCATTCTGGTCCTGGATCGACATCCGCTCGCGAACGACGCGCTCCATCCGGGACAGACCGATACGGAACTGGTTTTGCAGCAATTCGCCGACGGAACGCAGACGACGGTTGCCCAAGTGGTCGATGTCGTCGGTGTTGCCGATGCTTTGCAGCAGGTTCATGAAGTAGTTGATCGACGCGATAATATCCGCCGGCGTAATGTTCTTAACCGTCTTGTCGATGATCCCGTTGGAGATTACCTTCACGACTTTGCCGTCTTCCAGCGGAGAGAATACGTTGACCGTCTGCAGAGGAATATCCTCTGCTTCTTGAACGCCGCCGACAACGCGATAGTTCTTAAAGCCGACATTCTTCTCAAGCATCGGCAAGATTTGATCGAGCAGTCTGCGATCGATCATCTGGCCGGCTTCGGCGATGATCTCGCCCGTCGAAGGATCGACCAGCGTCTCGGCAAGCCGTTGGTTGAACAAGCGGTTTTTGATATGCAGCTTCTTGTTGACCTTATAGCGGCCCACGTTCGCCAGATCGTAACGCTTCGGATCGAAGAAACGAGCAATCAGCAAGCTGCGCGCGTTCTCGAGCGTAGGAGGCTCGCCCGGGCGAAGACGCTCGTATATCTCGATGAGCGCTTTCTCGGTCGAATCCGTGTTGTCCTTCTCAAGCGTGTTGCGAATGTAATCGTCTTGTCCGAGCAGATCGAGAATTTCGGCGTCTGTTCCGAAACCAAGCGCGCGAAGAAGCACCGTAACGGGAATTTTCCGCGTACGATCGATCCGCACGTATATAATATCTTTAGCATCCGTCTCAAGCTCAAGCCAGGCTCCGCGATTCGGGATGATGGTGGCGGTGTAATTCTTCTTGCCGTTCTTATCCACTTTCGTACTGAAATAGACACTCGGGGAGCGCACCAATTGACTGACGATAACGCGTTCCGCGCCGTTGATAATGAACGTGCCCGTCTCCGTCATAAGCGGGAAATCGCCCATGAACACTTCCTGCTCTTTCACTTCGCCGGTTTCCTTGTTAAGCAACCGAACTTTCACGCGAAGCGGAGCCGCGAAGGTGACGTCGCGTTCCTTGGATTCGTCAACCGAATATTTGGGCTCTCCCAGGCTGTAGTCGATAAACTCCAACACCAAGTTGCCCGTAAAATCGGAGATCGGCGAAATATCCTGAAAAATTTCCCGCAAACCCTCGTCCAAAAATTTCTGGTACGATTGCTGCTGGATTTCGATCAGGTTGGGAACGTCCAACACTTCATTAATTCGGGCGTAGCTGCGCCGCGTACGGCGGCCATACTGAACAAGATGTCCTGCCAACTTAACCTCACCCCTTAAGTCTGCTTCAACACATAAATAAAGAAAAGCCACTTATGCGCCGGTAGGCGGCACAATGGCAACTCACCCTGCCTTTACCCCAAAACAAACCCATTATACGCCAATTGATGCAAAGTTATTCCTGGGAAAGGACCTGAGTTTGAGGGCTTCCGTGTTGAAGACAATTAGCCCATCCTAATACTGACATTTTCTAATAATACCACAGCGAATTTGTCAAGTCAATTTTTTTATGCACTTTTTGTTTTTTTGGCCTTGTAAATCCGAAATCCTTTGTCCTTAGCGACTTCCGCGACTTCTTCCTCGCCAAAAATTTCTTCCAATTTGGCTCGCGCGGATGGAGCGCCCTGCTTGTTCTGGATCACAATCCAAAGCTCCCCTCCGGGATTCAGCCTTTCGAAAGCTTCCGAGAACACCCGGTGAACAACGGCTTTGCCTGCGCGAATCGGAGGATTGGACAGAATGATGTCGAAGCTGTCCTCCCGAACGGCTTCGTACAGGTCGCTCTGCGCGAACGAGACGTTGCTTATTCCGTTCGCTTCCGCATTCAGTCTGGCCAACTCAACCGCCCGCTCGTTAATATCGATCAGCTTGACATGTCCTTGCGGCGCAAGGCGGGCCGCAACAAGTCCGATCGGACCGTATCCGCATCCGATATCCAGCACCTTCGCATCGGCGGGAAACTCCATATGCTCGATCAGCGCCCGACTGCCGTAGTCCACCCCGTCCCGCGAAAACACGCCAGCATCCGACATCAGCCTCAGACGAACGTCGCGCAGCGTCGTTTCGAAGACGCGCCGATCGCTCGCCGACTGAGGCTTGACCGAATAGTAATGATCGTTCATTCGTGTGACACCTCCGCACTTCTGTAGGGATGCCTTCTTTGCGAGGGAGTTCATAAAGCCCGCTTTTGACCACATATTTAAGCATGATCAACTTTACGCATGAACAAACCCCTCGAAGAAAATCTTCAAGGGGTTCGTGAGGTCCCGCTTATTATTTTACTTCTACTTTAGCGCCAGCTTCTTCAAGCTTAGCTTTAACTGCGTCCGCTTCTTCTTTGGACGCTTTCTCTTTGATTGGCTTCGGTGCGTTGTCAACGAGGTCTTTAGCTTCTTTCAAGCCAAGGCCCGTCAGCTCGCGAACCGCTTTGATAACGTTGATTTTGGAAGCGCCAGCGTCAGTCAGGATAACGTCGAATTCAGTTTGCTCAGCAGCCGCTTCAACAGCGCCGCCTGCAACTACAGCTACAGGAGCTGCTGCCGTTACGCCGAATTCTTCTTCGATTGCTTTAACCAGGTCGTTCAGTTCGAGAACAGTCATCGCTTTGATGGCTTCCAAGATTTGCTCTTTGCTCATTTGTGTATCCTCCATTGTATTGAGATCAGTTGATCTTCATAATTTGATGAAAATTGGGATTATGCGCTTGCTTCGTTCTTCTCCGATACCGCTTTAACCGCGAGGGCGAAGTTGCGGACAGGAGCTTGAAGAACGCTAAGCAGCATGGACAGCAAGCCTTCGCGGGAAGGAAGATCCGCCAACGCCTTCACTTGAGCCGCGTCGTAGAACACTCCGTCTACGATACCGCCTTTGATTTTCAGCGCATCGTTCTTCTTCGCGAAATCGCTGAGGATCTTAGCTGGAGCTACGGCGTCGGCGCCGAATGCAACAGCCGTCGGTCCGGTCAACACGCTGTCAAGATCGCTCAGGTCCGCGCTTGCTGCAGCGCGGCTAACCAGAGAGTTCTTCAGAACTTGGAATTCAACGCCGGCTTCGCGCAGCAACTTACGGAGCTGGGTCACTTGAGCTACGTTCAGACCGCGATAGTCGGCAACGACCGTGCTGCTGCTCTCGCGGAGCTTGGCTGCAATCGCGTCGACTTCCTGCTGTTTAGCTGCAATGATTTTCGCATTTGCCATTGTGTGCACCTCCTATAGTGGTTTGGATAAACTCCGTATATACTCTCGCAAAGTCCCGAGGCATAAGAAATGCCCCCACAGAAGTTGCGGAGGCATGGCACGACTTGCTTGCATGCGGACGCACACGGCGTCCGGCACGCAAGATAAGCTCTATTCACACACCTCGGTAGGAAATTAAGCTGGGCGACGGTCTCATAGTCGGCGAATGCCGCTATTATACTCGCTCCCCAAGCACCTACGGTCTACGGTATCCATATTCGTTTGTCAACTTCATCAGACTACCATTAAAGCGGTCCGATGTCAAAGACCGTTTGTTGCCAGCAGCTTAGGAATTAGCGATATACCGCCACGTTAACGCGAGCGCCTGGTCCCATCGTGGAAGAAACCGCGATGTTCTTCAGGTAGATTCCTTTAGCAGATGCAGGCTTAGCACGGTTCAGCGCGTCGATCAGAGCTTTCAAGTTCTCGTTCAGCTTCTCAGCGTCGAACGAAACTTTGCCGATCGGAGCGTGAATTTGTCCGGCTTTGTCCAGACGGTATTCGATTTTACCGGCTTTGATCTCTTGGATAGCCTTCGTAACGTCGTTCGTTACGGTGCCAGCCTTAGGGTTCGGCATTAAGCCTTTGCCCCCGAGAATACGGCCGAGTTTACCGACTTCGCCCATCATGTCCGGAGTCGCGACGCAGACGTCGAACTCGAACCATCCCTGTTGGATTTTGTTGATGAGGTCGGCATCCCCCACGTAGTCCGCTCCCGCAGCTTCAGCTTCTTTCAGCTTGTCGCCTTTCGCGAATACGAGGACGCGTTGCGTTTTGCCGGTGCCGTGAGGCAGGACGACTACGCCGCGCACTGCTTGATCTTGTTTTCTCGGATCAACGCCGAGACGGACAGCCGCTTCGACAGTTTCGTCGAATTTGGCCGTTGCCGCTTTCTTCACGAGCTCGATCGCTTCCAACGATTCGTAGGTTGCGTCGCGGTCGATCAGCTTGGCGGACTCATTGTATTTCTTGCCGTGTTTTGCCAAGTTGTTCTCCTCCTTTTGTGGTATTAACGGTTTCGATCCGCCACCCGTAATAGGGAACAGGCAGAATCTCCTCCCACTTGCGCGTCCATTCGGGCGCGCGAACCGCCATTAAGGCGATTAGTCTTCGATAGCTACGCCCATGCTGCGAGCCGTACCTTCGACCATACGCATAGCAGCCTCAACGGAAGCCGCGTTCAAGTCTTGCATTTTCTGCTCGGCGATCTCGCGAACTTTCGCGCGCTTAACCGTAGCGACTTTCTTCTTGTTCGGCTCGCCGGAACCTTTTTGGATTCCCGCCGCTACGCGAAGCAGTACCGCTGCCGGAGGAGTTTTCGTCTCGAACGTGAAGGAACGATCCTCGTAAACGGAAATAACGACCGGAATTACCAGGCCGGCTTGATCCGCCGTGCGAGCGTTGAACTCTTTACAGAATTGCATGATGTTAACGCCAGCTTGACCGAGCGCAGGACCGATTGGCGGCGCAGGGTTAGCTTTACCCGCGTTAACTTGCAACTTTACCAGCTTAATCACTTTCTTTGCCATGTTGCACACCTCCCTGACCCATAATGCGGTTTAACGGAACTCTCGCCCCTCCCGCTCTTTCAAGAAACCCGAACCACAAAGATAACTTATATCTTCTCCACTTGAGTGAAATCCAACTCAACCGGGGTTTCCCTGCCAAACATGTTGACATGCACCTTAAGCTTGCTCTTGTCGGCGAGAATCTCTTCCACGGATCCGACAAAATTGGCGAAAGGACCGACTTTGACGCGGACGTTCTCTTTCAGTTCGAAATCGACTGCCGGCTTCGGCTCGTCCATGCCCATATGACGCAGAATTCCTTCCACTTCATCAGGCAGAAGCGCCGTCGGCTTCGATCCCGATCCGGTAGAGCCTACAAAGCCGGTAACGCCCGGCGTATTGCGGACTACATACCAAGAATCGTCCGTCTGGATCATCTCTACGAGGACGTAGCCCGGATACACTTTACGCATAACCGTCTTTTTCTTGCCGTCCTTGTTGACGATCTCTTCTTCCATCGGCACGAGGACGCGGAAGATTTTGTCTTGCATACCCATAGATTCCACGCGCTTCTCCAGGTTCGCCTTAACTTTGTTCTCGTACCCGGAGTACGTGTGCACTACGTACCATCTTTTCTCCATGGAAAAGCCACCTTTGGTTCCTGCGTCAGATGATCATATCGACGAGGGATGAAATACCGATGTCCAGCACCCAGAAATAGATCGTAACCAGAACCACCGTCACAATAACAATGACAGTGTAGCTTACGAGTTCTTTCCGGTTGGGCCAACGGACCTTCTTTAGTTCGTTCCAGCTATCGGCAAAAAACGAAAAAAAGGACCCAAAGTTTTGCTTCATTTTAGCCAGGAAAGTCACGTTCATACCTCCTAGGGTTACCGCGTCTCGCGATGAGGAGTATGTTCATTGCAAAATTTGCAGAACTTCTTCAACTCGATGCGATCGGCGTGAGTCCGTTTATTCTTGCTCGACGTGTAGTTCCGTTGCTTGCAGCTCGTGCAAGCCAGCGTGATGATCACCCGCATCCCTTCCACCTCCCGGGACCATGACTTCATAAAAATACAACCATTCAGCGGAAACTCCAGCTTGGCGAACCAAGGCTGAGTTTGAAATTGCCGGCTGATGGCAAGCCATCAAGACAACAATTCCTGGTGTTTCGCCGATGATTCAGAGCCAGCGCATAAGAAACCACATTAAGGTTACTAAAATAATTTATCACAGGGGCATATCGATGTCAACGAAAACCGTCTGGACAAGTGTTAACCTTACAAAATCGGCTTAATACCATTCTTCCTGTTTTCGCTCTATTTAACCGTCGGCCCCGGAAAAATAGACTTCCCGCTAACCGAGGCGCTTGTTGATGACGACCAATTTCGTCTCCGTCATCTCCTCGACCGCATATTTGACGCCCTCGCGCCCCGTCCCGCTTTCCTTGACGCCGCCGTACGGCATATGGTCGACGCGGAACGTCGGAATATCGTTGATCATGACGCCCCCTACCCGCAGCCTCTCGGCCGCGCCAAGCGCCGTAAACAAATCGGTCGTATAGATGCCGGCCTGCAGTCCGTATGACGAATCGTTCACCTCGCCGATCGCTTCGTCCACCGACTTTACGCTGCCGATTACGACGAGCGGAGCGAACGCTTCCCGACACGACACCTTCATTTGCCGGTCCGCCTCCGTAATGACGGTCGGCTCGAGCATCCCGTTCTTGACGGCTCCCCCCGTCGCAATTTTAGCTCCTTCGTCCCTCGCCTCCCGAATCCAGCCCAGTGCCCGCTCTGTCTCACGGGGAGATATCATCGCCGACAGATCCGTCTCGGGATCGAACGGATCGCCCTGTTTTAAGCGTTTTGCCGCCTTTACAAACTTCTCGACGAAGCTTTCGTAAACTTCCTCATGGACGTAAATCCGTTGAAGAGAGATACATACCTGACCTTGATTGGAGAAAGCGCCGGTCACGCAGCGCGGCATGATCGCATCGAGATCGACGCCTCTGTCGACGATAAGCGCCGAATTGGAGCCAAGCTCCAAAGTTACGCGCTTTAGTCCCGCTTTCGCTCGTATGCTTTTGCCAACCGCCGGACTTCCGGTGAACGTAATCATCGCGACCCGCTCGTCCTCCACGATCACGGCGCCTGCGACCTCCCCGTGCCCGGGCACCACGTTCAGCGCCCCCGAAGGCAGTCCGGCTTCCGCGAACAGCTCGGCGATATACAGCGCCGACAGAGGCGTCTGCTCGGCCGGCTTCAGCACAACGGTATTGCCGGCGGCGATCGCGGGCCCGACTTTGTGCGCGACCAGATTAAACGGGAAGTTAAACGGCATGATCGCCCCGATAACGCCCAACGGCTCCCGCACCGTATACGCCAACCTGTCTTCTCCTCCCGGAGCGGCATCGAGCGGTATCGTCTCTCCGCCGATTCGCTTCGCTTCTTCTGCGGCGAACTTGTAAGTCTGCACCGTGCGGCCGATCTCCGCCCTGGCGGCCTTGATCGGCTTGGCCGCCTCCAGGACGATCAGCCGCGCAGCTTCCTCAATGCGGCTGTCGAGCAGTGCGGCTACCCGCTCCAGAATGGCCGCCCGCTCATGCGCCGGCAGAGCGGCCATCGCAGCTTTCGCCTCGCAGGCCGCGCGAATCGCTTCGTCCGTCTCCGTTTTATCGGCGACGGGGACTTCAGCAATAATCTCCCCCGAGTAAGGCGACCTCAGTTCCTCGCAGCTCCTCGCTTCCTGCCATCGACCGCCGATGAACAACCTTTTTCTCTCTTCCACTTCACTTCGACTCCTTTCTCTCCGCTCTTGCTTTACTTACCTTCTACGCTGAGTCCGCTTCTGCACTCCCCTTCGATCCTATTGCCAATAAAGCGGGAAACCCGCTTTATTTCCGGCTACCGGGGCGATTCGGCTCAATTAAATCGGGTTTTCCGCTTTAATTTTCGAAAAAACGGCTTTTCTCAAATTTAAGATGGAAAACCCGCTTTATACGGTGCGACCCCCTAATTCCGGAGTCTTCCATATCAAACCGACTCATGTCGCAGTTATGCTCTTTATTTCACGTTCTTTCTCGGCCAGAAGAATTTTGACCGGTCATCTAGACTCATGACCCATTC
>NZ_QRDZ01000050.1 GCF_003386235.1 Cohnella phaseoli | reverse complement strand
CGGGCGGCAAAGTACAGTTCCAGGAGAGGTTACGGATGTCGAATCGAACACATACTATGAGTTTGATATTCAAAATAGACTCCTTATCTCAGCGTGTGATGAATTAATTGATGGTTATGCTTATACGGTCTATGAAGAAAACCGGATCACCACAAGATTGTATGTAACAGGAGAACTAGATTCCGTTAAGGAATACTTAATACAAGACGGTTTCATTAGCCGGTGTGTAGAATACTTCCCTCGATTTGATAAGTTGCATTATGAAGACTACATATATGAGGGAGGGCGCTTAATCCAAGTATATCAGCCTCTAGTTGATCCTTATTATTATTCTCATCTTGTTCGTACTTATTTTGAGTATGATGAAGAGGGTGAGCTCATCCGGGTATTAGATGGCAATAAGGGTGTCATTTACATAAAATTGTCGGATGAAGAGGCTACACTACTATATAAAGAAGTTAAGGAAAGACTAAAAATAGCATTAGTAAAAGTTATTGAAACTGTCTGCTTAGACTTGGTGGATAGACGTTGTTGTTTCTTAGCCATTTATTTGCATGGTGAAGCTCCTTCTGTATACTCACCCATTTTCCATCCAGGATTACAATATATTAGAGAAGAGCAAATAGAAAACAAAGAGGATATCGAATTTATTTGGAGTTCTGGAGAGCATCCAGTGAATTATCAACAAGAACTTACGGATCAAGAATTAGTAACAATGCTAAGAACACTTATTATGTATTGGCATAATACAGATAATTGGTGGGAGGAAAGCATGGCACTATGGCAAGAAGTCGCTTATACAGTAAATGAGACGGATTGGTCTGATTTCCCATTACTATCCGAAGATTTTGTTTTGTTTGTCGATTGGGAGGGCTTGGACATCATAGAACTTGAAAAGAGTATTCCTGGCCACAAAATGGAAATACTTGGATCTAAGGGTCTATTACCAAAATAGGTGTATTGGTGGGGTGATCAACGATGCGACTTATAGATAAACTTACGAACCATACGTTGTTTTTCCCAATATGTGATTCTGAGTTGAATTGGTTTGACACAGCTATAGGTAAGAAGTTTCAAAGAGACCATCTAAAGTGCGTTTCATGTGACAAGTATTTCATTAACGATTCACAGTTAACTGAAACTGAAACTCCAAGACGACGTGTAGAACATTTCAAGCAACAGGGTTTTAATGATGAAGGTTACCAAGGTAATGGTTATATTGAGGATTATAGGAATTTACAGCAAACTATAATTTGACTATTTCACAAAACCCGTATTTTATACACATGTCCTTAAGTTGACTTATAGCCATATAACTTAATTTTTTGTTGTCTGGTAAGAACATTATCCGATTCCCCCATTTTGTTTCCGTAATCATTATATTTCGAATACACTCCGATCATATCAGTTACTGAAAGATTGTATTTCTCCAGTTGAAATTTTAGATGATTCCAAGAAGTTGAGTACAAAAGTCTGTCTTATACGATTTGCTGTAATCATCGATCTCCCATATGCATTAGCATATTTCTCAATTATTAGTTCTAAGGCACGCCTAGTTATTCTAGTGCCATTTGAATTTCTACCTTTCGTTCGAAAAAATGGCGAGCCAATTGATTCATTACCAAATTCAATTGACATGTACTCATCAATGATACTCTTGGTTAAGGTGCCAAAGTACTGGTCTCTCCCTCTCTGTCTCCTTCTATTAATAGATATTTGGTTCTTGGTTATATCAATATTATTAAAGTTTAACAATCTGATTTCGGAAATACGGAGGCCAGAATCAGCAATCAGGCTGATAATTGATGCATCTCTCAAGCGATTTGATTCATAAAAAATTCTGTCGTGAGTATTCTTTGGGGCCACTTAATAAAACATTCAAAATCCTTTAGGTATGCAATTTTAGATGAAGCTGCCAGTTCAGTTTTTTCGGCACAAAATCTCCCGATGAACGCAGGAGAACATTCTAACAATTTATCAAGTACTTTTTCGTCTTCTTGCACACCTTCGTTCGATTTTTCCTACTTTATTAGTATGCCCAGAGATCGAGTTTTTTGTAGTAGTGACGTTTTTCGAATTCGCTCCTAATCCAAATGAAAAAAGCTTACGTTCTATCATTAGACGGCTATTGTTTGCATAATCGAAATAACCGCTATGAGTGGAACATACTCCAGGAGGCTTCAGAAGATCTCTTAAAAATGTATAAGCCGGAATGCATAAGACTAATCTTCGTATATACTTATTTTATCAGCAACTAACAAATAATCATTAAGAAAGTGCAATGATAACTTTATTTTACTGTCTAATGTAATGTCGTCTACTTGAATAGGAGAGCTCTTTGAATCATAAATTTTGGTCTCACTGACGATATAAACGAATTTAATGTCATCGTTCTCAACGAATTGATTGTTATACTTGTCAAATTCAAATCCATTTGGGTTAAATTCCTTTAAACTCAGAGTATATAATATTTTAGTATTGTCTATTTTTAACTGTTTCTGTTTCACTATCCCATATGTAATAGCTGTAAAATCAAATGATTTTTGTTCAGTAATTGTTGGGTTACCCTGACAGCCTCCAAGTAGAAGAAGTACAATTGTTACAGTTAGAATTACTTTTAGCTTTATTCTCATGAGTATCCCTCCTTTGGCAGAATTAACCAGAGTAATTTACTCTGGTTAATTCTATTTTATACTTCCTTAATAAGTAGCGTAAAACATTTGCAAAGTATTATCCATGTCATAATGGTAAAAAGTTGTATTCGCCAAAGTTGTAGACCAAGTAATTGAGTGTGAGGTTCTATATGCAGTTGTTACTGAACCGCTGAAAGTGCCAACAGGTGTAGGGATACTCATGGCACCGCCATAAGTTTTTTCTGAGGCATAAGATGTTGTACTTGTTGTGTTATTAATACTGAACTTAGCGCCATATGTTCCTGCGTTTACACCTGCTACAGGCTTTCCATTATTAGAATTATACACCCACTCGACTTTTGTGCTACTACCAACTAGTGCTGTAGGAACCGTTGAATAGTCTGTGAATAAGTAGGTTACGGGTGTGGGCTTCAACTTCAGGGCGATAGTCGAATCGGGTTAAGCTGCTCCGCGGATCGGTTGGCCGCAAGTGTAAAAGCGAGCGTTCGCGCTCCGTCTGAATAGCTGCTTAAGATCGGCTCCTGGGTATTCGTCTTGACCGCTTCGACAAAAGCTTTGCTTTGTTCGAAATACGGATCCAGCGCAGACGTGAAGGTCTCGTCTCCTGTGTCGTCGACGATTGTCAATCCAAAGCCGTTGCCGCTGAGATGGATGAAGAAATCGTGGCCGAACACTTTAACATCGGATGCGATGTGATAAGCGGAATGACAAGATTCTGTAAGGCTGCCGACCGCCCCTTGCTCCATCGCGAAGGAAATGGCTCCTGCATCGTATATCGTCCCCTTCGACTGCATCCGGTCAAAGGACACGCGGCCGAATTTCCCTTCGACCTCGCTGAATTCCCCGGCTATATAACGGATCATGTCCACCTGATGGGTGGCAGCATCCACCAGATGTCCTCCAGACAGGTCAAGCCGGTGCCACCACTCCGCCGGATGCGTGCCGCCGAACCGATAAGCTTGGATTAAATGCGGCTTCCGGTCTTGCAAATACGCTCTCGCCTGCTGCACGGTGTCGAGGTAACGAAGACAGTAACCGACGGAATGAACGATGCCCGCTTCCAGTATCGCCTTTTCCTTACGGCGGACTTCGCCCAGATCAAGGCCCAGCGGTTTCTCTACGAACAGATGAATGCCCCGTAGAGCCGCAGTTTCCTCCAGGTTCCCTCTCGCAAACTGCGGCGTGCAAATATATACTGCATCGATCCGTTCCGGATCCAGCACTTGTTCCGCGCTATCCATGACCTGCGCGCCTGTTCTTTCCGCGGCATTGACCGCCTTATCCCTGTTCAGGTCGTATACTGCGACAATGTCCGCTCCCTCAATACGCTGCAGGCCTTGAATGTGTAGATTGGCGATGTCTCCCAAGCCGATAAATCCGATTCTAATGCTCATATGCACGCTCCAACCTTTCTCATGGGCAGTCTTATTAATTTCGTTCCAATGGCAATTTAACGCTCCGACCGCTTGCGATCGACTCATCGATTGCAAAGCAGACCTCCATCGACTGCAAGGCTTCGAAGAAGTCGCAGCGCGTCTTCGTACGATTAACAATGGCATTTACGAAATCATCGATCTCCTCAGCGAACGGGTGATGGGATACATCCCCGCTATCCGGCAAAATCGTCGGAATCGTCGCGTAATCGGTTTGACCGGGCAGCTTATGGCTGAAGAGCTGATTGTTCAAAATCGCGCCCTTCTCTCCAAGCAGATGCACGTTGAACTTATAAGGCGTTCTGCACTCCAGGGAAGACGATACCTTGCCGATGCCGCCGTTACTCAGCTTAAAGATGGCAATGGCATTGG
Source organism: Cohnella phaseoli (assembly GCF_003386235.1). Lineage (GTDB taxonomy): Bacteria > Bacillota > Bacilli > Paenibacillales > Paenibacillaceae > Cohnella > Cohnella phaseoli. Next base: position 43,255 of record NZ_QRDZ01000050.1, on the reverse strand, counting down.
GATCGAATTCGTAGTCGCTGTCTGCCCAGGTATGGCAGCTGTAAGCCGTTACTTCCTCAATATTGCCGGCAAAATAACGGACGGCGTCCACGGCATGACAGCCTGCCGACAGCATGCTGCTGCCGCCAGCCGCTTTGCCCTTGCTCCAGCGGTATTGGGGATATTGTGGGCCTATATGGTGCCAATAGTCGATCTGGGCCATGAATACCCGGCCGATCGCATCATCATCAATTAGTGTCTTCGTGTTGGCAATCGATGGGTTCCAGCGCAAAACAAATCCGACGACCGTCTGAATCGGATTCGACTCAATCGCGTCCGCCATTGACCACAACGCCTTCCGATCCATAGCGAGCGGCTTCTCAAGCACAGCGTGTTTACCGTGCTGTGCGGCCAAGATCGTATGATCCGGTCGAAGCTCCGGTGTAGAACAGAGAACAACGGCATCGACATTGGCATCCTTCACCGCTTCCTCATAACGTTCGAAAACGCGTGCCTCTATGGACAATTCCGCCAGCCGTTGTCGCGCACGCTCTTCGCTCTGACTGACGATGCCGTATACTTCCGCATCCTCGCGGGCATGGATTGCTTTCAAATATTCGCCGGCCACCCATCCGGTACCTACCACGACAAACCGCAAGATTGACATGGCTATCCCTCTATTCTCCGAGTCATTATTCGATTACGGATGACATATAAACAACTGCAATCCCTGCTGTTCAAACTTCGTTCCAAATGCTGAGCGCATTCCTGAAGGCACTCTCCGTACCGCTTAGACAGTCCTCCAGTCCTTCGAATTCGATCGAGATCGGACCCTCATAACCACTCGTCTTGATCACACGCAGCACTTCCCGCATATCGATGTCTCCTTGTCCGACAATAGCGCCTCGCAAGTAATTTCCGGAAGTTGTCGTGAACCAGCCCGCTCCCGGATTTCGATACGAAGGCCGCAGATAGAAATCCTTCAAGTGGATCATCGCAGCCCATCCGATATTGCGCTTCACCCCGACCACGGAGTCTTCATCAGCACACATGAAATTGCCGATGTCCAGCGTCGTTCTGAAATTGGAACGGTTCACCGCAGCGATTAAACGCTGAACGCGCTCGCTTCCCTGTACATGATAGCCGTGATTCTCAACGCTGGTCTTCATCCCATGCTGGGCTGCGTAATCCGCTATCCTCGCGCATGCATCCGCCAGTCTAGGCAAATCACGATCGAATGCTGCAACGGTTGCTTCCTCTGCCGGCCGCCATGCCACATCGTGACGCATCTGATTCGCGCCCAAGCGGTTCGCGATATCTACCTCCCCTATGACGCGATGCACTTCTGCTTCGAAGAGGTCCTCGTCATCCGTCGCAAAGTCGGCGCCAATTAAGTAATTCGAAATCGACAATCCCAAATCTTGAGCATACTTCCGAATTTCCTCCGCCATCGCCGCATCGATAGTCAGCGGCCCGCCTGCGACGATTTCCACATGCTGGGCGCCTTGCGCGGAAACCCAATCCAGTACGTCAAAAATGGTCATTTTCCCTTCCAGCACCAACCGGGACAGGGAATATGAACTTATGCCCAGCTTCACGTTAACACTTCCTCTTCTATTAATAGACTATAACCTCGCCCTTATCTGTTTTCCCATACGTATATCGCTTCAAGCGGCACGTTCCGGTCTACCTTCACAGCTTCGTTCGCATGACGCAGATCATTGCCCGATAGATGAATATCGCGCGTGTCTCCGCCCGTCGCCTGCACGAACACTTTTGTTCCAGGCAGCGCCCTGCTTCGGGTGATCCAGGCTTCCCCCACATTCGCGAAGCTGATCGCTGGCATCTGCGGATCGTCTCCGGCCTGCTTGCCGCTGAAGCCGTCGATGTCAATCCTCCCGATATGGCGGCATTTCAGCGCGCTCCAGCTATCCCCAACCTCCGAATCCAGCCACCGGATCGACACGTTGTGCAGCTTGATATGCTCTGCATAACGGAAGTACAAATTGTACGGAACAAAGTGATGGTACGCATAGCCTTGAATATCATCGGGAATGTCGAGTCCGAACTCCTTCTTCTTGGCAGCAACCTCAAATTGAATATGCGAAAGCTCGATGTTGTCGATGCTGTCACCGGGTTGGCCGACAATGACGCATGCCCCGTTCGATCGTGCCATTAAGTGGCTCACAGACACATTTCGAATCGTCCCGCGGTTCGTCATGAGGAAGATCGGCGTGCCTTCTTGCTCCATTTGTAGATTAGTGTTAGTTGCCGTAATGCCTTCGATCAACCCATTATCCGCGGTCACATTGAGAAATCCGGCGGCATTGCTCACGGAACAATTGCTAATCGAGATATTACGTACTTCATTATAGCTATCAACGGCAAACCATGGATCCAGCCCGGTAAATATGCGGAAGCAATTGACGGACGTGTTGAACGTGCAATTGGTAATCGTGTAATTCTCAGCCTTGTCGATGCCATCGGCATCAATCGCGATTGCGTCGTCTCCGGTAACAAAATGACAGTCGGCTACATGAACGTCCCGGCAGGAGCTAAAGTGAAAGCCGTCTGTGTTGGGCCCATGGAAATCGTTCAAGATTTGCAGGCCTCGCAGCTGAATTCGCTGACAATCGACCAGCCAACCGGAGTATACCGATGAATTCAGGATTGTAATCTCATGAATCTGGACATTGCTGCACCCTTCCAGCATAATTCCCATTGGCCGCCACTCTTTGGGCCAATAATGGATGGGCACGGAGTTCCAGCTATCGCCGGATGAATCTTTCCTGGTCCAGAATGCCCGGTCCTCGCCTTCTATGGCGCCATTCCCGGTAATCTTGACGTTGGCAATGTCTTTCCCATACAAGTTGCCTGTCTGAATTGTCGAGTTCACGCATCGCTCATATACCGTAACGAACCGGTAATCCTCTTTATTCGTGCTGGCAGCCAGCACCGCGCCCGGATCAAGCTGCAGCGTCAGGTTGCTTCTGAGACAGACGGTGCCGATCCGGAATCGCCCAGGAGGTAAGTATACGATGCCCCCTCCTGCTTCTGCGCAAGCGTCAATTGCCGATTGAATTGCTTGCGTATCATTAACCATGCCGTTTCCTGCCGCTCCATACATCATAACATTGAATCTATGCACTAGGTTTCAACTCCCGTTCCTTATCCCTTGACGCTGCCAAGTACGATGCCCTTCACAAAATACTTCTGCAGGAACGGATAGACCAGCAAAATAGGAATCGTGCCCACGAAGATTTGGGCCGCCTTTGCCGTGCGATCGTTGACCGACGCCAAGGTCAGTATGTCTTGTCCTGTCAACTTCGTCAGATCCACGCCGCGAATAACCGTCTGCAAGTAACTGGCTAGCGGGTAGTTGCTTGGAGAGTTCATAAGAATCAGCCCGTCAAACCAGGAATTCCAATGGCCTACAATGGTGAACAGGCCAACAGTAGCGAGTGCGGGCATCGAAAGCGGCACGAATATTTTCCACAACACCTTCCAATACCCTGCACCGTCCATCAGAGCCGATTCTTCCAATTCGACAGGCAAGCTGCGGAAGAAGTTGAGCAGCAGGATGATGTTATATACGGGTAAGGCCGACGGAAGAATCAATCCCCATATGCTGTCGAGAAGCCCCAGATATTTAATCGTCATATACCAGGGAATAAGTCCGCCGCCGAACAGCATCGTAAAGACGAAGAACCAGGCGTAGCCGGTTCGGAATTTCAACGCTCTCCTATCTTTGGATAACGGGTACGCCGACAAAACGGTCAGCAGCATGCTAAGCGTTGTTCCGACAATGACTCGGATCAGCGTGATGTTCATCGAACTGAGAAACTCCGGTTTTTTCAATATAAACTGATAGGAGTTGATCGTGAAATTGACCGGCCATAGCTTGACGACTCCTGCAGCAGCCGCACTGCTCTTACTGAACGAAACAGCAAGAATATGAACTAACGGCAGCAGGCAGAGCAGGGAAACGGAAACTAACAAGAGGATATTCAAAAAATTAAACGTACGATTGCCGATTGAGTCTCCCGATACCATTGAAGCCCTCCTTAAAAAATGCGGTAATTCACCAGTCTGTAGGCCGCCCAATAAGACACGGAGATGAAAATCAGGGATACGACCGATTTGAACATGCCGATCGCTGTGGCAAGGCCATATTGAAAATCAAGCATTCCCATCCGAAAGACGAACGTATCGAGAATATCGCCGCTCTCGTATACGGCGGGATTATATAGATTAAATACCTGGTCGAAACCCGCATTTAACACATTTCCCAAACTAAGTGTCATAAGCAGTACGATTACCGGCCGCATCCCGGGCAGCGTTACATGCCACATCTGTCTGATCCGGCTTGCTCCGTCAATAACCGCCGCTTCATAGACCGATGGGTTGATACTCGTAATAGCCGCCAAATAGACGATCGTACTGAAGCCGAACTCCTTCCACACGTCAGATACGACCAGTACGTAAGGAAACCAGTTGTTACGGCTTAGAAATGAAATCGGGTCAGCGCCCAACGAACCGAGCAATTGGTTGACAATGCCCTCATAGGACAAGATGTCGGTCAGAATGCCGCCGAGTATAACCCAAGACAGGAAGTGGGGCAGGTAGATCAAGGTCTGGATCCCCCGCTTGACAGCCTGAAACCTGATTTCGTTGAGCATCAGCGAGATAACTACCGGCACCACTAAGCCTGCAACTATTTTCATCAAGGCGATATACACCGTATTGCCCAGCACCTTCCTGAAGTCCGGAAGCTGGAACGCATAGGTGAAGTTATCCCAGCCAATCCACTCTGAGCCGAACAAGCCATTTACCGGTATAAATTTCTGAAAAGCAATGACAATGCCCACCATCGGGACATAGCTAAATACGAGAGCAAATACGATGCCGGGCAGCAGCATGAAATGCAGGGGCAACTGTCTGATCGTCTTGCGGTTCATCCCCGCTCCTCCTCATTCAAGAAATAGGGGAGGGTAAGCTCCCCTATCGTTACGTTATAGATTGCCGGCCCATTCTTCGATTTCTTTCGCGATTTCGTCGCCGCCCAGCTTATGCCAGTTCTCAACGAATCTATCGAATTCTTCAATCGGCGCTTCATTCATAATGATCTTGGTGAACGTCTCGAGCTCGAGCTTGGTCAATACCCCGCCCTTCTGAGACATCGTGTTCGTAACGGCACCGAAGAAGTCCGGTGTTTGCAGCAGTCCCTGGTCGACTTTCTCCTTCACTCCAGGCCATGCGCTTACGTTGCCGTACGTTCCCTCTTGGAACCACATTTTGTTGTCGCCGTTCCGATAGGCGATAATTCGGTCATAATACATTTTTTCCTCGGCATTAAGGGCAGATGGATCGTTCGTCTCAAGTGCCTGCATGATGTGGACGTGAATGTTCATGTTGCCGTTGACCTGCGAAGCGAATAGCAACGGATAGCTGTTAAGCGGGTACCCGTCGGAAGGCACAAAGTATTTCTCGATTTCGGCCTTTTCATAGGCGAGCTTCACCATCAAATTCAGCATTTTAATCGCCGCTTCGGGATGCTTGGCCCCTTTTTTCACCACAACGTAATTCGCCACAGGGAAATCAAGCTGAATCTTCGCCGGTTTATCATCTGCCGAAGGAATGCCGTAGGCTTTCCATGACGAATTCGGATTCTGATCCTTGTTCGCCTGGAGGGGTCCGCCAGGAATCCACCATGGCCCATAATTAATCCCGACTTTGTCGTTTGCCATCTGCTCCACTAATTTGTCATCGCCTTTTATGGCGAACTCTTTATCAATGAGGCCTGCCTTATACATTTCGCTTAACTTGGCAAGCGCGTTCCGCGTTTCCGGCTGCACGCCTCCATATACGAATTTGCCGGATTCATCTTTAAACCAGCTGTTGGGATAGGAGTGATAACCATTGAAGAATCCCCGCAAGCTCGTATACGTCCCGTTCATCCCGACCCCGATCGCCAGTCCGTAAGTATCCGCCTTGCCATTGCCGTCCGGATCCTGGGTGACGAAGGCTTCGGCGATTGTGGCCACGTCATCCATCGACTTCGGCTCGGGCAGCTGCAAGCGATCCAACCAATCCTTGCGCATCCACAGCACCTGAGAGAAGTCCGTAGCCGAGCCGACTTTCGGAATTGCCATCAATCGGCCCTTGAAGGAGGCGGATTTTAATTGATTCGGATCCTCTTTCACGATTTTTTTCGTGAGCTCGGTCGCATAGGTTTCGAATAAGTCCGTCAAATCCTCAAGCTGCCCGGAGTCAACCAACTGCTTGAGTTGTGTTCCGTTAACCGGGAAAATATCCGGCAGATCGCCGGAGGCGATCGATACGTTCAGCTTCTGATCGTAATCCCCCTGCGTTGTCCACGCATACTTGATTTTGATTCCGAGTTCTTCTTCATACGCTTTGCTCCAAACGTTGTTCTCGATCGACTCACCTTCCCTGAATCTCACGCCCGACAAATCCCGCGCAGCAGTTACTTCTACCGGAGGATCGTATTTGGCGAACGGGTCGCCCTCCTGTTTCCCCGTATCTGGCTGGCCCGTTGTGCCGGTCTCGCCGGTGGGCGATTCCATTCCTGCCTTGCTGTTTCCTCCACCATTCTCTCCGCCGGCGCAAGCCGTCACAACGATCATGATGCAGGCCAGAATCAATGCCGCCATAGCTTTGGGACGTGATCTGTTCATTGCTGTTCCCCCCAAGATTTGAATTCGCTTTACTCCTTAAATTATAGGAGGCGCCGCAATTGACCAACAACGGGAATGTGTTTACAAATGAGTCTTTTGTTTACCGCTTTATAACAGCTCGCGATATTCCGTCGGTGTCGTGCCCGTTTGTTTTTTGAAAAAGCGGGCGAAATAGGCTGGCGAGTCGAAACCGAGCGCTTCGGCAATGTCATGAATGCGCATATTCTGCTTAGCTAGCAGTTCTTTGGCGAGCTGAAGCCGTTCGGCAACGATGTAGTCCGACAGTCCTTCTCCGGTTATCTGCTTGTATAATCGGGACAGATAGGAAGGACTGAACCCAACCTCCCCTCCAATCCGCGTCAACGACAGATCCCCTGCCAGGTTCGCGCCGATATATTGCTTCACTTTGCGGATAACCTCCCGCTCCCGGTCGACCAATGCGCTATTCTGCCGCTCAAAAATTGCTTCCGCCATCTGCCACAGCCGCTCGGCCGTCTCTCCCCATGTCCGGTTCGGGCCGCTGGCGATTACACGCTCGTAGCCGAACATATCCTCCCCTTCCCCGCTCATGCCGGACTGATGAAGATGCGTGAAATAAATCGATAAGAGCGAGTGATGGATATGCAGGCTTAAACCGTCCTGCCATTGCTGATTGGTCGGCACAAGCTTGACCAGTTCCAGGAACAGCTCTTGAAATTGCTGCTTGTGTCCTTTCTCCAAACAGGACTGCAACAGTGCCCATTCTCTCGGCCGGAGGTCGAATATTCCCGTCCGGGAAGCTGGCCTGCCGGGACTTGCAGGCAAATTACTTTCCATCAGCAGCAATTCATCCTGAATGCCGTAATGAACATGGAGCATCATTTTCAGCAGGCTGTATTTTTCTGCGCACTCGCTCCACGCCACAGTCTCACTTGCCGTCAGGAACGATACCGGCAACTGTAAATACTGTTTGCTGGCGGCCTGTATGCTCTCCATAGCCCCATTGATAACTTGATGTAACCGTTCCATTAACCGGCTGTCTGGGGTATTATCATCCGAATGCTCCTCATTCTTGAATTGAATGAGCCACACCAGCTTGGCTTGCTCGTAAAAAATCGAGAAGTGATGGGAAAAATCCGATAAATAATCACTGGCGATATTTTGCAGCGCATAAACAAGCAGCATCCGATCCGATGGTGACCAGATGCTGTTCCATCCGTCAACCCGGCCCAGCACCAGCAGCACCGGGCGATCCGCACGCAGTGTCAGGCTCAGCTCTTTGAATTGCAGATGGATTGCGTTTCTGGACACTTCTCCGTTCAACAGATCCCACAGCAGCTCTTTTTGCATAATCGGCAATGCCGTCTGCAGCCGTTTCTTGGCATCGGCGATCAATTGCTCGGACTCGAATCTGTGCTGGAGCTCGTACACTGCTTTGTCCACCGCTTGCACAATAACGTCGTCGGACTCGGTCTTCAGAATGTAGTCAACGCTCTCATTCCGCATGGCGGATTGAATGTACTCAAAGTCGTTGTATCCTGTCAGGAAGATGACCCTGCACTGCGGCCATGTCCGAACGATTTGTTCATGCAGCTCCAATCCGGTCATCCCAGGCATCCGGATGTCGGTCAGTACAATATCGATTTTCGTCCGCTTCAACCAATCGAGTGCTTCGCCCGCTGAATAGGCCCTACAATATTCCAATACTGCCGTGAATCGCTCTTCGAACAAATCGATTAAACCGTCCACAATGTAATCTTCGTCATCCACCACCATCAATCGATACATCTCCATCATCCTCCCGATTGGACCGGCAGAGTCATTTCGACACGCAATCCACCGATCGAAGCGCGCGATACCTGCAGGCCATGCTTCGAACCGAATTTCAATTGAATCCGCTTATGGACGTTGAGAAGACCCGTTGTCTCCATCCAATCGTCAAATTGCTGCAGCTTCCGTTGTATAACCCGAATCTGCTCATCCGGCAAGTCCTCTCCATTATCCTCAATGACGATCGTCAACTTCTGTTCACTATGCAGAAAATGTACCGTCACGAGTCCGCCCGACTTCTTATTCGCAAGGCCGTGTTCGTAAGCATTTTCCATGACGGGCTGCAGCAGCAGGCGAGGCACTTTAATAGCGCAGCAGGCATCCGGCACTTCGTCGTATTGGGTCTGCATGCGTTTCCGATAACGAATCGCCTGGATCTCGATATAGGCAAGCGTGTGTTTCCACTCTTCGACGAACGGCACCTCATCGTTGGCACTGCGGGTAATATAGCGAAAGTACTCGCCCAGATGCTGGGCTAGCCGAATAACGTTATCGATGTCGTGCAGGCGGGCGATCCGGTACAGGACGAAATAACTGTTGTACAGAAAATGGGGATTAACCTGAGACTGCAGCTGCTTGAGCTCGGCCCTCTGCGCCCGGATTTGCTGCTCGTACACTTCATGAATAAGAACGTCCAATCTCTTCGTCATCGCATTGAATTGATTGTACATATACCCGAATTCGTCCTTGAACCGGTAATGGATCATAATGCCGGTTTTCCCCGATTCCACATTCCGAAGCGCCTGAACCATGATCCGAATGGGCCTGCGGATGGTCCGATGAATCCAGAACGAGAACAGCACCGAGATCGTGACCGACACAACCGATAACATCCATAGCCATACTTTATTTTTCTTTAGCGGTCCCATGATTTCATTCTCCGGTACAAAGACGAGCAAGACAGTATTGAGCTTCGGCGAGCGTTCGTAGAAGACAAAATGGTTTATCCCGCCCAGCTTCATCATCGTGCTCGCCTCGTTCTCCCCGGCTGCGGTCATGGCTTGCGCGTAGGGAAGAACCTGCGGCAGAAAGGGCTCCTCCCGCTCGCTATGAATGTCCCAGCTCCAGTCGGAACCGAACAGGATAGCGCCGCCCTTCAGGCTATGGTTAATATCCGCGAGAGAACGAACGATTAATTCTTGCGATAATGTGATTTTCACGCTATAGAGAGGTGATACGCCTGGGACAAGGGACATCGGATACGAACCTGCGATAAAAAACTGATCGTCCGCATGCAGGATCGATGCATCCAGACCGCCGCTTTCATTCCCCGTCGACGGTGTCTCCAATGGTTCGATCACATCCGAATAGGATTTGGTGGATATCGTCCGATTTAAGGAAGGCACGCTCACCTCTACGTCGCGAACGTAGAGACTGGATGATTTCAATACATTCAACCGATCTATGATGCGGCTTACGGACTGGATATATTGATACTCCGACATAATCGAGGTAAGAAGACTGATATCCTGCAAATCTTTATCGAACACATATTCGTTCCGAAGGTTGACGATACGTATCATTTCATTGTCGAAGCTGCTCAGATAGAAATGTACTTTGGATACGAGCGACCTTTGCAGTTCCTCCCTTACCTTCACTGAACCGTCGTGATTGGAAATGAGTGCGATTACATATAACGGCACGATGACAAACAAAAACGAAATTAGCAGTTTGGCGTAGATCGATAAGCTCCTTCCCCTCAACAATCGCATCCTGCCCCTCCTCAGCCGGCTTTATTTTAATAGTGCGAATTATAGCAGAGTCTATTCATCGCCCACAATCATCAAAATAAAAATATGCTTTGTGCCTCTACTCCACCTATGCCGCGAACACATCCGCTTCCGAAATAGGTAAACGGAAGACCGAAAAGTAAAGAGATTCTCGTAGTTGCAGCTACCCGTCAATTCTATAATGAAGTTGCAGACTTGCATCATTGGACGAATGGAGGTGTTATCTAAAGGAACGTCTGTCGAGGTCATGAATTTGCCTGCAAATTAAGATTTCATTTAAAGGAGGCTGTCAATCATGAATTCGCATGAGAGGGATGAACAAAGGGTATCCGCTGAGGAAAATCAAGAACAACCCGATCAGTCGGGCAAGGTGAGCCGACGAGACGTACTGTCGATGATCGGAATAGCCGGCGTAACTGCAGCCGCAGGGGGGTTAGGTTTGATCGCATCCACCGGAACCGCGGAAGCCAAAGGAAATGGCGGGCTAGATCATCAGCAACTGATCAATCGCAACAGCCCGGGCTCGCACCCCGCAACGGCAATCAGCTATGTGGCGCCGAACGGGTCTGTGAACACGGTTCAAGATCTGTCCAATTCAGCCAATACGACCATGGGTGCCACACTGATCGGAAGAAGTACTGTCACCGTCAACGCACTTGCCGACTTGATAAGCACGCCGACTGCGGGTAACCATCATGTCAGCGTACGTGGTTATTATAATGGGGATAACCAAGGGGGCGGGCTGTTCTACTGGGATGCCGGTCGTGCAAAGAATCTGCATAACGGCGGCACGATCATCAGCCCGACTGTCCCGTGGAACGGCCAGAAAAGCACTCTCGCAGCGTTTCTGGCTGGCACCGGGGAAACCCAGTCATCCGGAGCCGGATGCTGGATACGGATCGTGGAGTCCTCCATCTCCGCCGCCGCCTTCGGAGCCTCCGAAGGCCAGGACATCACGCTGCCGATGCAAGCTGCCAGCGATGCCGCTGCGGAGTTGTCTGTCCCTATGATCGGCGGCATCTCGGGAATTCTCTCGGGGGACTTGCTGCTCCCGAAAGTATTCGACGGAGCAGGGGCCCGCTATACGGGCGGACGTCTGATCATCAGAACCACGAAATTCCCCGATGTTCATAATTTCTACTGCGATACACTCATGGCACAAGCCGTCTGGCATTCCAATATCCGTTCCATCGAATGCGACAAGTTTATTGTCGATGGCTACAGCCTCGATTGGGGAACATTCTGGAATAAATTCGAGAATATCCGTGCCGGACAGATCATCCTGGACTGCCAGGCTCAGGCGGTCAACTCCAATGAGTTCCTGAAGTGTAACGGCAACAAGCCTGATGTTTACGGTCTTCTCATCACCGATAACGGACTCCCGGGAGCAACCTCGGAATCGCACGGCAACAACTTCATCGGCTGCGACTTTTCCGTCTCGCTCGGGATACATAACGCGACGGCGGTCCATCAACAAAATACTTTGACGAACTGTTATTTAGAGCGGGGGGCCAGGATCAATGGCAATTTCCTGATCCTCGGAATGAACCACGACTCCAACTCGCCGCCAGCGGTATCCCCTTACTCGCATGTCATCGGCATGACGCAGCACATCCCATCGTCGCGGGGGGACATGTTCTCCGTCTCCCTACAGAATGCCGCTATCGGCGGAGACTGGTCAGTTCGGGACGTTAACAACAAGCCTCCGGCTTTCTCGGCGACATTCGGCTCCGCTGGCGTAGTGCCGCTAAACACCAATACCCCCTATGGGTATAAAGCGGTGTACGGCGGATCAGGGAATGGCGCTTTTCAGTATATTGAAATCAACTTCGAGGTCGATACACAGGAATTCTCATCGACGCTATGGCTCTACTGCCCGAATGGAAACATGCCGGTAGCCATTATGGTCATCGACGTTGCCTCGGGCGCGGAAAGTTACCGAGATATCAACCTTTACGACTTCGGAAACCACTTTCATCTGCTGCGCGTCTCCGGGAAGTTGACGGGAACTGCGGGGAAGATCCGCTTGCTGGCAACCGCCGGAACCTCTTCCGCTTTCACCATGTACCTGGGAAGCGTGTTCATCTCGGCTTACAAAGGCGCTCCTCTACCTTACCATTCCCTCTCCGCGTCTCCTGTGGAAACGATTGTGTGCGGAGCGTCCGAGGTCAAACGCGGCATCAAGAATGTTCCCAACTCCATCGGCACCCATGTCGACGTTACGGTAACCTTCGGAGCCGCATTTACCACTATGCCTGCGTTCACTTATTCGCTCCTCCCCGGAAGCAGCTACTTGGGGAATCTGACAAAATCCGAGTTAATCAATATCAGCTCGCAAGGGGCAACAATACGTATCTATTTCGCAACGAATTGGTCGGGCGATTTGCACTGGCAGGCGATCTGATTCAAAAGACGCATTCCTCCCGCTGCACAGCGGGAATGAATGCGTCTCTTTGTTTGCGCCCAAGAATGGACGGATGAACGATCAGCGCATGCCTCTGCCTCCGGGGCCGCCCCGACCGCCGCCAAATCCGCCGCCCCCGCCGGGACCTCCGCACGTAACTCCCCGTATACCGTTACGTCGCCGCCGTTCACTTCGTTGCGTACGACTCCGCCGATTTTCTGCGAAGCATTGTTTCCGTCATCGCTCGCTTGGATCGTGATCAGACCGTCGTTGATTCGGACCGACCACCAACCACCAACTACGTCTGTAGAACAATGAAAAGAGCCGGCGTATACGCCGGCTCTTTTCATTGCTATGGCGCTATGGATGAGGTTGGCTCGATGATGATCTCTCAATTGCTTCGCAAGTACGTTGGTGTACTGACTAATTCCTTCCATCAACAATTTAATCTTAGGATCTAAAATAAATCCCCCTCCTGTTTACATATTTCTACATATGAGGAGTTTTTCCTGCCCTTGGTCTTTTTGCTTCCATGTTAGGGAGAATTGGAAAATGTTATTGTCTCCTAAAGAAAATGACATTCCCATGTGAACGCGAAGAACATGGGGCTCTATAAAGGGTGAAAGTCGGTAATCGGCCAATGTTCTTGTCATCAATCGGTAACCGGCTCAAGTTCTTGACATTGCCAAATGACAAGAACTTGAGCCGATAAAATAAAAAAGCCGCGATTTACGCGGACTTGATTCGGTCAATGTTCTTGTCACTCGACATCGGTTGATGATCTTTTATATACAACCTATAGCTCTTTCTATTTCGTGTTCTAAAAATAACTTCGGATTGTTCCCTGTTAGTTGAGAAAACGGCAGCCGATCTTCTGGCCAGCTGCCGTTGTGTTATTATTTGGTTAACGTTTCACGTTAGTCTAACGTTCGGGCCAAATCTGTTGCCTAGAAACAACATTCAAACCATCTATTCTATATCCATTGTTTCGATCCGCCCGAAGGGTAAACTGTACTGTTTTATCAAATATTCCATGGTTAGCATACACTTAATCCGCGGATTGAACCACCGAATGACGTGATGCCATGCTAGACAATGCAAACACGGCAATGATGGCGATAAGTACGCCGAGTACCCCGAACCAGGTAATGGATGACAAAGAAACACGGTTTACGATCACCCCGCCAATTCCTGCGCCGACAGCCATGGCAAGCTGCATCATGGAACTGTTCAAGCTCAGCATGACGCCCGAGGATTCAGGAACAAGCGAAACCAGGTTAAATTGCTGCGCTGGAGCGGATGACCAAGCGGAAAAAGACCAGAGGATCAAAATGGCGAATACAGCAATTACCGACTGTCCGACTAAGGATAGCAAAATCAACGAAATGACGTGAAGCATCATCCCTGAAACGAGCGTGTATTTGATGCCCCGTTTATCCGCGCTGTAGCCGCCGACTTTCGAGCCAATCAAACTGGCAACGCCGAACACGAAGAGAGCTGCGCTAATCAATGATTCATTTAAATGAGTCGCCTCTAGCAGAAAAGGGGATAAGTAAGTATATGCGAGGGAATATCCTCCCAACCAGAAAAAAGTAATCGCTAAAGCAACCAAAACCTGAGGTTTTTTTAATAAAGCAAATTGTTTTATTAAAGGAACAGGCTTGTCGCCCTGCAAACGTGGTATAAGCGCAGCAATGACAAGCATGGCCAAGCCCCCGACAATTGCGATGGCCAGAAATACCGCTTTCCAGCCAAAAGCCAAGGCTACCATTCTGCCGAGCGGTACGCCGATGATGAGAGATGCGGTAATGCCCATGGTGACGTTTGCGATGGCGCTTGCCTGCTTACCTTGCGGAGCGATTTTGGCGGCGATGCTGAGCGCGTTAACTGTGACCACCCCGGCGCCTAACGCCGTAACGATTCTAGCGGCAATGAAGAAACCGAAGCCGGACAATATAAATGTGAGCAGATTTGCGGCAATAAAGATACCTAGCGAATAAAGTAGGAGCTTACGCCGGTCCATCTTGGCTGTCAGTGCCATCAAAATAGGCGTTCCGACTGCATAGGCCAGGGAATAAACCGTAATGAGCTGGCCAGCTGCCGCAACGCTTGTTCCCAACGTCTCTGCGATTCGGTCTAATATCCCGGAAATGATGTAATTGGATGTTCCAACTAAAAAGCTGATCAAGGCTAGAACGTAAACCTTCCATGTGCTCTTCATAATTCACTCTCCTGTTTTGCTTCAATACAACATGAGTTGCTTGTACAACACGTGTTGTATTTGTATGCTATAATAACAACCGAATGGTCCGCAATCATCAATAACCATAAACCGTTGTATAGGCAACACCATTTCTATAATGTCGTTTTGCTGGGGAGATCTTAACCATGACAATTAAAAAGAATGAAGCTGATCCTCGTGTGGTACGTACACGGCGACTCCTTCAAGACGCTTTTGCTTCATTAATTCAAGAAAAAGACTTCGAATCGATAACCGTTAGGGATATTGCAGAGCGGGCTACTGTTAACAGGGCGACTTTTTATGCGCACTTTGTAGATAAATTTGACATTCTTGAGGCCAGACTTATGGAATCATTTATGACAATCATAAATCCTAGAATAAGCGGTCACGAAGTATTAAATGAAGAAACAATACAGAGTATTTTTCTGGGGGTATGCGAATTTCACAAGGGTCTAAGCACTATGTGCAAAAGAAGAAATACATCGCTTGTACCTGTATTCGAAATTCAAATAAAGGAAAAAATTCAAACGACACTTCTTTCCTTTATAGACAAAGACAAGATGCTAGCGACTCCAAACGCGCAATTCTTAATAAATACTGCTTCTATCATGTTAAGTTGGGGGATGTTTGGGGCAGCTTATGTTTGGAACAATGAGGGGCGTTTAATAAGTGCGGAATCATTCGTTAAACAGACTATGCCCTTAGTAATGAACGGAGCCAAAGATCTGCTGGGATAGGACCTTTCGCTATTGCTCTGCCCTTCCCGTTCATATCAAACCATTAACTTGAATCAACTTCGTCGATAAGCTTTTACGCACAATCCAACCTACTCGATGTTTTAGCAATACACAATCATCCCATTCAATGAAGTTTACGAAGTTCTCATCAATTTGCTTATCTGTCGGTATTGATTTGTTCAACAGTATGGACATAGCTTTATTTTTTTTCATCATTTCTGTCCCACAAGCCAAGATCCGCAGCCAATTCAAGTATTGTTCTCCGTTAGCGTAATCACTTATCTCAGTCCTTAGTTTTCCACATTCGATACAGTCCAACAACTAGAAAGAAAAAAGCAATAACTTCCAGAGTCCTAGGAATGAAATTCAGTAATGTAATCATTTCCCCTATTGTCATTTTCAGCGGTAGTAAAGTTGGGTTTACAAAGTAAGAATCAATGAATCGATTTATTGTAAAAGGTGCAATAACATAATATATTTTTAGGAATATGACAATAAGAAAGAAGTAAAATCCTTCAATGAAGTGATTTTTCTTGCATTGTATAAGACCGAAAATTAATAAAGCCAATAAGAAAACCGATACTAAAATTGAAAAGATTCCTAATAAAATCTCCAAATCACCACTCCTTTAATTCACATATTTTCTCTTTACCCTTTTCTCTTTACCCTAATGTGCTTATAGTTGTGAGGCTTGCCGAACACCTAATGCAATGACGTCCCGACGGGCTTAGGGGGCTGGATGTGGTCACTCGCTTCTCAGAGTAACCCGGAGCGTCACCTGGAAGCAGCCATTGCATTTAAAGCGTTCTCAAAATAGCTGTATACTTCATCTGCAATTCCCAGAAACTCTTCAACAAGTACATGACTATCCAAGTAACAAGCATACAGATAATCAACTAAAGCGGGGTCAATCTCACAATAGTTTAATATGGCATTCTTCATCTTAATAATGTCATCTTGCCATACACCTGTATCTTCTAAAACCAAAGAGTATAATGCACGAATTAATCTCTTAGAGTAACCTTTAATATATCTAGTTTTCATTGTGTTATCACTAGCATTAGAAAGTAAACTATGTATACGGTCTACTTCCTCCTTGGTCTCTGTATTTAAGTCTAAAATGAACTCCGGAGAAATAATTATCGGTGGCACTTCTTCACCAACGTCATACCCATATATACAAACACAGATTATCTTTACCCAAAAACCCCACTCATTTGGTTTACTTAATACATCGCCGATCGAGCAAATTATCGTATCAATCTTAGTTACTACTGGATATTCTTCCAAAAGCCTGTCTTTAATATTTGACAATCTTTCGTAATCAATATCTTTGGGATTTGCACATACAATCGTAAAGTCTGCATCTGACTTAAAAGGTTTAGCAGTTCCTTTTGGAATCGAGCCGCACATATAAATGCTATGAATCTTACCTTTAAATTCGGCAAGTATGTTATCGATATACTTATCAACAAAATCCTTATATTCACTTTGTATTACAATTTTATTTATAACTTTTTCTAATATCATATAGACTCCTCCTAATCTAAGAATTTCTTTAAGCTAACGTCTTTTTTGCGAACTTCGTAAATTCGTCATGACTAAGTTATTCTCGAAATCATTCAACTATCCTGCCCGTTAGGATTCAATCTCCCCTCCCTCCTCTGTTGATGTCACAAAACGGGAATGGGACAAAGTTCTTGTCAACAAAAACGCTCACCAGGTTATCCGCCTTTAAGGGGAACGGCTAACCTGGTGAGCAGTTGATTTACTATAGGATATAGTCAATGACGACCATCTGATGGCATTCGACGACCGGAACCCGGTAACGAATCGCCCCGCCTTCTTGCGTGAACGGCAGATCCTCCATTGTCGGCGCCAAATATACTCGCTTCACTGGCTCCGGCACTTGCAGGGTAACATCAACGTCATAGATCGGCGTCATATCCTCGATAATCTCCAAATTCCTTCCACGTTTGACTGGACATGCATACAGAAGATGGTTCACATAACGCGATTCATGCGGCTGATGCTGCAATGTGACTGTTCCCTGCGCGGGAAAGCTTGTCTGAAGCGTTCGGCCGGAGCCGAGCAGTAAATCCAGCGCATGCAAAATCGTTTCCTTGATAAACAAGCTGGCATTCTCGCCATAGTCATAAAAGGCGTTCCAGGCGTAATAGATGCCGTTCGCGCTTTGAATCATGCCAGGCCCCGCGTTGTTGCGGCAGTTGGGCGTGTGCGTGTAATAATAAGCGCTTGCGCTGCGGTTGAAATAGGAGTCTTCCCTGAAGCCCAACTCGACGCCGCCCTCGGCTAGCTCGACCTTCTGCCCCGGCGCATAGAAGACAAACGAGCCTTCCCCCAGGCTGCGTGTCGCAAAATGCGGCCGGAAATAGTCCGGCTGGAACGGATTCGCGCCTAGCCACGTTGCGCCGAGATCGATTGCAAACGCATAGCCCGCTTCGTTCAGCCCCGATTCGCCGGTAGCGAGCACCTTTCCGCCGCTTTTGAAATACGTGTCCAGTTTGGCGGCGAGCTTTGCCGTGATTCTCACCCTATCCGGCAGGACGATGACCTTGTAGGCGGTGAAATCCGAATCTGTGTCGATGAAATCGTACAGGATGTTCCCCTCCTGCAAAATCCGATAAGCGCCGATATCCGACCGCCCCTTCCGCTCCTCCGCAGGGCTAAGCGACTCAACGGCGAGGATGGCAACATCGGCGACGTTGCGTACATCCGTACACCATGGCTCCTTCGCTTCAACCTCCTGGTAAGCTGCGCCGACCGCCCGATAGACGATTGGGTCCATGAGGCCGTCGGGATGTAGATGGTCCCCAACCGAACAACGGGTGCCATGCGCCAGCGAAAGCGCCGCTTCGAAGCGGAGGGCGTTCGGATGCTTATAGTTGCCGAAATCTCCCCAGTTTTTATGGAAACGTCCGGTCATGCCGACGATCTTTTCCTCAATTTGCTGTAAATATCTGGCCGACATCGGGAAAAAATCGTAACCCCAGCCGCCGGAAGGCAGACATTCCACTTCCAGATGGCTGTTCATCGCGGCCATGTCGCGGCGGCCGAAGCGGATGCCGCTATTATGATACACGGGCATGTCCGGTTTAATTGCCCGCACGCGTTCGTTGATCTGGGCGGTGTAACGGGCGTAAACCCGCTCAGCCATCTCTTCGGCCGCCTGTTTGTCGTACGGATCTTTCCCTTCCGCGAGCAGCGTCGACCGGCAGAAGTGGCAGTAGCACGTTTTGGGATAAACGATGTCGAGGAAAATACCGTCTGCGTCATAACCGGCAGCGACCTCCTCAATATGCTGCGTCATATATTCCAGATACGGCGAATGGAAGCAAAAAACATGCAGCCCCGGCTCGCGAAACCCGGCCTCACAGGTGATCCGGTCGTTCTCGTCGCGGCGAAGCCATTCCGGATGCCGCCTTGCGAGCTGCTCATCCAGCCCGACATTGAGATATACCGGTGTTTTAACGCCGATCTCATGAGCCGCATCAATCATTTCGGCAAGCAAGTCAAACGACAGGCCCGGGTGCTTGGCGAATTTTTGCGTATCGTAATAAGCCCAGCCATGAAAGCATTTGGCGAAAATCGTAATCGAATCGACATTTCCCAGCCGCAGCATATCTTGAAACTGTTTTTTGGAAAACTGCGTGCCGATCTGTACATGTTTATCGTTATGGAAATCAAGATGAATTTGTCTGAATCTCATAGGTAAACTCCCTCCGAACATGCCGCGCGTATTTATTCCTTTACACTTCCGAGCACGATGCCTTTCATGAAATATTTTTGCAGGAACGGATAAACGACCAGGATCGGCAACGCACCCATAAAAATTTGCGCCGCCTTTACCGTTCTGTCCGAAATGTCCCGCAGCGCCTCTGCATTCAAATCGGTCAGCTCTGAGAAATCTTTTTGGATGATAATGGTTTGCAAATAACTTTGCAGCGGATAATGCTCAGGCGAATTCATCAGAATAAGGCCGTCAAACCAGCTATTCCAATGAGTGACCACCGTCAGCAGCAAAATCGTCGCCAGCGACGGCGTCGACAGCGGCAAAATGATTTTGGCCAACGTCCTGAAATACCCTGCCCCGTCGATAAACGCCGCTTCCTCCAGCTCCTTCGGCAGCCCGCGAAAAAAATTGAGCAGCAGGATCACATTAAACACCGGCACAGCGCCTGGCAGAACAAGCGCCCAGATCGAATCCAGCAAACCAACGGACTTAATAACCATGTAATAAGGAATGAGTCCGCCGCTGAACAAAATCGTGATGACGAGAATCCAAACGTAAACTGTTCGCGATTTGAAGGTCGCCGACTCTTTGGACAACGGATAAGCCAGCAAAACGGTCATCAGCATATTGACGATCGTACCGAGAATGACCCGTTTCACGGATACGAGCAAGGAACGGACAAACTCTTGCTTGCCGAGTACATAAGAATAGGACGTTGTAGTGAAGTCTACCGGCCATAACTTGACGATTCCTGCGGACGCCGCATGATTCGCGCTAAACGATACGGCAAGAACATGAACAAGCGGCAGCAAACACAGCACGGCCAGCAGACAGAGAAAGGTGTAATTGAACAGATTGAAGCTGATTCTCCATCCGGTTGCCCGCATGTTCTCTTCTCCTTTCAAAAAATCCGGTAATTGGCAAAGCGATGTGCGAGAAAATAAGCGGAGGAGATCATCACGAACGAAACGAGCGATTTGAACAAGCCGATCGCGGTCGCCGTGCTGTATTGGGCGCTGATCAGCCCCATCCGGTACACATACGTGTCGATAATGTCGCCGCTTTCATACACTTGCGGATTATACAAATTGAATACCTGATCGAAGCCGGCGTTGAGCACGTTGCCCAGGCTAAGCGTCGCCATCAGCACGATGATCGGCCGCATCCCGGGCAGCGTAATATGCCAGGTTTGACGCAGCCTGCCCGCCCCGTCGACAAGCGCCGCTTCGTAGAGCGACGGACTGATACTCGTTAGCGCGGCCAAATAAATGATCGTGCTGAAGCCGAACTCCTTCCATTCGTTCGTAACGACAAGCACATAAGGGAACCAGTCGTTGCTGCCGAGAAAATAAATCGGTTTGATGCCAACCGTGCCCAAAATCGTATTCACGATCCCGACAGAGGGCGAAAGCAGGTCGAGCAGTACGCCGCCGAGAATCGTCCAGGACAAAAAATGCGGCAAATAGATCAGCGTCTGCACGCCGCGTTTAATAAATTTGGACGCCACTTCATTAAGCAGAATCGCGATCCCGATCGGCACAACCAATCCAGAAGCGATTTTCATCATGGCGATGAAGACCGTATTGCGCAGCACCTCGAACGTATCCGGCAAGCTCAGCACATAGCGGAAATTTTTCAGTCCGACCCATTCGGAGCCGAGAAAGCCTTTGGCCGGTATATACTTCTGGAAAGCGATAATAATGCCGAACATCGGTCCGTAATGAAACAAAATAACGAGCAGCAAGCCGGGCAAAATCATCAGATGAAGCGGCCAGTTTGCCAGCTTCTTGCGAAGCCTCCTCCCGTGGAGTGGAGAAGGAGGGAGAGGAAGCACGCCCTCTCCCCCATACCCCGGCCCGCTTACTTGGCCGTTTTGTACCATTCGTTAACGTCCTTAACAACTTCATCGCCGCCTTGTTTATTCCACTGCTCCACGTAATTGTCAAATTCGTCGATCGACGATTGGCCCAAAATGATTTTGGTCAGCGCCTCGAACTCCAGCTTGTCAAGCACCGGCTTCTTCTCCAGCATCGAAGGCAGCGGCGTCGTAATAAACTCGTTGACGAGGTATAAATTGTTTTTGCGATAGTAGTCGGCCACCGACATCGTACCGCCTTTATTGAACATCAGATTCCATCCCCAGTTGCTGAGATCGCCCGCCTGGAATTTCAGAATGCGATCGTATACGCCCTTATCCTCAGGCGTCAGCTTCGACAGATCCTTCGTGTCCAGCGCTTCAATAATACGTAGGCTCTCGTCGATGTTCTTGTACGATTTGTACGCAGCCATCGCGTTCAGCAGCCAAACCTGGTTGCCGTCCGCCGATGTGTTGTACTGCTGGTAAATGTCGTTCGACGTATTTTCGTAGAACGTTTTCAGCCAAAATTCAAGCAGCTTGAACACCGCTTCCGGATTCTGAACTCCTTTCCTGACTACCCAATAGTTGCTTACGCCTACCCCGACTTGCGATAAAGCCGGCTTGTCGTCCACCGACAAGATCGGAAACGCCTTCCATTCCATCGACGGGTCTTTATCCTTCGCGGCTTGCAGCGGCGACAGACCGGCATACGGCGCGTTATAGAACATGCCGACTTTGCCGTTTGCGATCGTTTCGTACACCTTCGACAAGTTTTTTGCCCCGAACTCGGGATCGATTTGTCCCGCTTTAAACATATCCTGAAGCTGCTTAATCGCCTTCTTCATCTTCGGCTGCGTCGTGCTGTACGCTAGATTCCCGTCCGCCCCTTTGACGTAAATTCCCCAATAAGCATGGAAGCTGTTAAAAAAGCCGGGCAGCAGCCCAAAATCTTTATCGACAGCGAGTCCGAACGTATCGTTTTTGTCGTTGCCGTCAGGGTCCTTCGTCGTAAACGCCTCGCTGATCGCGAGCAAATCGGCGAACGTCTTCGGCTCCGGCAAATTGAGCTTTTCCAGCCAGTCGGTGCGGACGAACACCATTTGCGAACGTTCTTTAGCCGCCGCCGTATACGGAATCGCCATCAGCTTGCCGTTAATCGTTGCCGATTTCAGCGCCGCGTCCCCGTCCTCGGTCAGCAGCTTTTTGATGCTGTCGCTGGCATTTTTGTTGTAAACGTCCGTCAAGTCGGCGATCAAGTCAGCTTCGGCAAGCTGCTTGAACTGGGTGGGCGTCACCTGGAAGAAATCCGGAATTTCCCCCGATGCGATCGTCAAATTCATTTTTTGCTCCAATTGGGTCGGATCGACCGCCCAGAGCGTCTTTAGCTTGATGCCGTATTCCTTCTCGTAAGCGCGGGTCCAGGCGTTATTTTCGAGTGAATCGCCTTCGGCAAATTTGACGGTCGGCGCTTGCGCCCGTACGGTCGTCAAGGTGATCGGCGGGTCGTATTTGCCGTCCTCCATGCCGTTTGCCGTTCCGCTGTCCTGTGGTTTGGCGCTTGCCTCGGCTTTGGCCGACGGCTGCGGCGATTGCTCCTTTCCTCCGCTGCCGCTGCATCCCGAAATAGCGATCGAAATCGCGGACATAAGTGTTACGGTTGTGAGTCCAGCCTTTTTCAATTCATGCATCCCCTTCTGAATGTTGTGAGTGTTGTTCATGTGACCGCAAGCTGCTTCCGAAACCGCTTGCATTTGTAGCGTAACCCGCAGCAGCCGCGGCTGAAAAGCTTCCGTTTCCGCTCACTTATTCCGTTAAACGCTTATATGCCGGATCCTATCCATGATGGAATAAATAATTCGAAATTGCTCGTACGGCTTCCAGCATGCCCGACCTCGTCTTCACCGCGGAAAGGTCCCCTTTACAGCGGAACTTCGCTCAGCTCAAGATCGTCAACCCATGCTGCGCCGTTCGCGGCCTGATCGAGCTTGAAGTAAATCCAGACCGTTTTCGTTTGCGGCAACGCAGTGAATTCAACCTCAACCTTCGTCCAGTCGCCCGTTCGGTCCGCTTCTGTCCACAAATAGGAAGTGCTTCCGCCGCTTGCGTCTACCTGTCTGACGCCAAGCGCCACGGAGCCAGCCGTCGCGCTGTTCTTGACCCACCCCGTCAAGAGGTAGCGATGACCCGGCGTTACGGCAATCGCCTTCGGCGCGTCCGTATTGAGCACATTAAACGTGTTGTTGGCGTCGGGAACGAGCTTCGCAGAATATTGTCCCGTGCGCGCGACCGTTTGATCCCACACGGCTGCCCGCATCGCCCAGCCGTCCGGTCTCGCCCAGCCGACCGTCATTTTCTCGAAGCTGCCGTTATATACGGGATTCGTATCGACGTTCACCTGGAGCGGCAGCGTGGCATAACTGACATTCCCAACCTTTGCTTCGACGGTTACACCAAATGCGTCTTTCGTTACCGAAGCCGGTACGTAGACTGAGCCCTGCACCGTCTTCTTCTCGCGTGCTGCCAGCAAGACGGAGTCGTCGAGCGTCACGGTGATTCCGTTCGGCGTCGTACGTGGCAAATCGACCGTTAGCGGATTATTCGTGCCGTTCGTCAGCTCGACAGTGAACGGATACGTTCCGGCCTGGCTGATCTCCATAACACTCGGCGTCAACTGTGCATCAAGAACGGTCAGGACTTCGTGCAATTCCAGATCGTCCACCCACGCCTCGCCGTTCGCGGCCTGGTCGAGCTTGAAGTACACCGCTCCGCGCTTCGTATTCGTCAGAGCCGTGAAGATGACCTCGACCTTCGTCCAATCGCCAGTTTTTGCCGCTTCCGTCCATGTATAGGTTACGGATGCGCCGCCGGCGTCGATTTGGCGAACGCCAAGCGCGACCGAGCCGGCCGTCGCTGCTGTCTTCACCCAGCCCGTCAGCTTATATTTGCTTCCGGCAACAAGCGGGAATTCTTTGCTCGAATCCGTATTCAGCACGTTAAATGCATTGCTTGCATCAGGAATCAGCTTGGCGGATGATTGGCCGCTGTGAGCGGTAGTCATATCCCATACGCCTTCACGCATGTACCAGCCGTCCTTTCTGGCGCCGCCGGCGGTAACCTTCTCGAAGCCGCCATTGTATACAGGGTTCGTGTCAACCGACAGGGTAAGCGGCAGTACCCCGTAGCTGACGCTGGACACCCTGGTCTCGACAGTTACAGCATAGTCGCCGTGCGCAGCCTCCGCGGGAACCGTGACAGATCCCTGAACCGTCTTCGTCTCATGCCCGGTCAACGTCACCGCTCCGGGGAGATCAACCGTCACGCCATCCGCAACCGTCCGCTCCAGTTCAACCGTAATCGGCTCGCCAGAGCCGTTCGTCAGCTCGACCGAGAACGGGTACGTTCCCGCCTCCGTGACATCCATGCTCCCCGGCGTTAGCTTGGCGGCAAGAAGCGGCGATACCGTAAATACCTGCTCTGCCCTGACTTGAATGTTTGAGCCTTTGTATTCAAATGAGAGCGCAGCTTTTGCCACATAGTCTCCTGGCGGCAGCGTTGCCGGAATAACCGGATTTACGCTGCGGGCAGCGCTTTCTCCGCTCTTGATTTTACCGAGCTGCGCCTCGATCGGCGGAACCCCCATCGCTTCCGGCAGCTCTATGCGCAATTGCGCATTTTGGATCGCTTTGTCGCCGACATTCCGGATCTCTGCGCTCAATCCCAGCTCATCACCCTGTACAAGCGACGATACCGCAGCTTGCAAATCCAGCCGCGCCATCGACTGCAGGATCGGCATCATACTTGCGATCACATCGTCCAACAAGGCGTTCAGCTGATCTCTTTTGCCTTCCAGAACGGTATCGGATTTGCCGCTTATCCATTTTTTCAGCTTGTCGGCGTCGTCCAGCGCTTTCTCCGTCTTGCTCATGACTTTTCCTGCATCAACAGACGCCGCCGTCCATTCCTGCTTCACTTTCAGCAGCTTTTCGCTCAGCTTCTCCGTTTTCTTCTGCCACTGATTGTTTGCAATGAGGCTGGTTGCGCTTTGCAGTTCGCCGATCGCCCGATCGACCTCTACCGTTAAAGGCGTGATTCGGTATACAAGCGTTTGCTCCGGACCTAGGTTGACGCTGAGCTCAGGCTCCCAACTGCTTGACTTCTGCGGCGGGGCGCCGTACAGCAGATCCACCCGACTACCTGCTTGCGCAAGCGGAAGCACGGCTGTCTGCGCTTGCTTGGTCAAGTTGATGGCTATGGCGTATTGCTCCTGCCCTTCGGTATAGATCGCCCATTGGACGTCACTGCCGATATGCTCCGCCGCCTTGTTGCCTCCCGAGACGAGATTTCCCATCAAGGCGATCTCGTCCTTGAAATTCACCAACCCAGGCCACAATGCAGAATCCCGCAGCTTCCAGCCCGGGTCGTTGATTGCATAATAACCGAGACCCTTGCTGCCTGCGAGGAATGCCTGATAAGCCATATTGCGGAGTTGATCGATTGTCGGCAAGTAGTTCCATATGGTTCCGGCAAGTTTGAACGTTTGCAGCACCGTCCAAACCGGTTTCGCGCCGTCCACTTCCGCAACCGCTTTACGCACTCCGTCTCCGACCGCCGAGATCGGCTGGTTGAAGTCCTGGTTATACGGGTAAACGTCCGTAACGAGAACGTCCGTCGCCTGACCCGTAGAACGATAATAATCCGAATCGACCTCGACCATATACGTCGGATGAACGGGATCGATCGAGCGAATCAGCTTGTAGGCATCAAGCAGTTCAGACTGCGGAATGCCGTTTCCGCTCGGTTCGTCCATAATCATATAAGCGAGCACAGCCGGATGATTTTTGAATTTCGTTACCACTTGCTGGGTCAGCTCAAAGTTTTCCTTAACCTTCATATCAAGATAAAGCGGAATGAGCACCTTTAGCCCGCTAGCCTGGGCGGTATCGAGCATCGACTGCAAGGATGCCTCGCTTCCGTTATTTGTGCCTTGAATCGTATTGACACCGATCTCCTTCAAGTAGGGATAGTCCTCCGGGTAAGCATGGTAAGCGATAACCGGGAAGAAGGGTTGCCCGTCGACGAGTACCGGACCGTTCTGAGGGAGGGAAGCCGGGCGCTCCCAACGGTATATCGCACTGATCTCCAGCTCAATCCGTTGTCCTTCCTCATCCTTCAACTCAACCTTCAGTTGATAGGACTGCTGAAGCGTCATCCCTGACGTCGGGAAGGCGACGTTCAAAGTTGCTTCGGCCGCAATGCCGTTCTGCTCAAAAATCGTTTGGCCGGAAGCCTGCTCAACAAGCCGAACATCAACCGTTTTACCCGCCATACTGCCGTCTGAAGGTTCAAGCTTGATTAAAGCGCTTCCATTCGTCACGTCGGGATAGAAGTAACGTTGAGACGGTTCGACAATAAGCTGAGGCTTGTCTTTTGTCTTGACAGCCGTCATATCGTCGAAGTAAGCGGTTCCCGTTCCGTACAGCCGCAAGTACACATACATGTAGGCCGATTCCGGCGGAGCCTGAATGTTGTATTCCAGCTCATGCCATTGTCCGTCGTTAGCGGTGCGCGACGCTTGATAGCTATAACCGGTTACCCAGTTCTCCAACGTTTTGTCGATTCCTTTGAAAAATTCAAATTTATAGCCTACATTTCCGCTAACACCGATCGCTTTGAACCAGGTGGTGATGTTGTATGTAGCTCCTTCCTCTACCGGAACAGGAATCGCTACCCACGGATTATTCCCCGTGCTCGTTTGAATGGAGATGCCGTAATTCCCTGTATGCGCCGCTTCCGGGACCGCTTTGATTGCGTCCCCCCAGACATTGCCGATGACACCCCACTGCGCGGGAACACCTCCCGTCACCTCCTCGAAGCCGGGATTCACGACAAGATTGCCGCTCGAAGCCGCCGCCGACCGTGCCTGAAAAACGGCAATCAGTTGAAACGTTAAACAGAAAGAGAGCAATAACGATAACCAGGACTTCCTGCGCAAATGCATGTCCTTCATCCTCTCAAGCGTTGTTCGATTATCTCAATCGCAACGGCCGTATGCAAACCGAAAGGCGGTACGACGAACGAGATGCGGCCGGAAGACCGGCTGACCGCAAGCTCGGTTCCTTCCGGAATTAACCGGACGCTGCGTGCATCGAGGCGAAGCGAAATTTCCACTTCTCCGACCGGATGCACGTCCTCGATAAACGTCTTCGAGCCTGCCGCCGTTTCTTCGCGTACGTTGATCAGGTGGACGATCACTCGCGATTGACCCGGCTGCCGCATGATGCTCACTTCAACGGATAACGGCGCACGTACGTCGATTCCCGGTTCGGGATTCAATACCCGCAGGCCGTTCAGGTATACGTTGCGCAGCCATGGCGAACCGCTGCTCCAATATCCCGCCTCCAGCGGCAGCGGAATGTACAAGCAGCTTCCTTTGCCGAATGCGTTCACCACAACGGATGGATAAGGCGTTGCGGCTGCCGGATGAGAGTGTTGGTGGTACACATGACGGTGTACCTTCGTCTCGACGGCCGGCTCCATCAGTCCGGCCAGCGTCGTCGCGGTTGTGGGCAATACCTTCAGCGTAGGCAGCACCGGGGTTTTCAGCAGCAGCGGCATAGCCGGAACGTTCTCCGCAAGATCAGCATCAAGCGGATACAGATATGAAACCTCATACAGCCACATGTCAAGGAAATTGGCGCCGAACACCTCGCTCAGACCAAAGTTGTCGCTGCACTCTCCGTTTGCTTGATACAGAGAGGTGCGTCCGCTTGCCAGCAGCTTGCCGCCGCCTTGCACATAGGCGCGTATGATCGTTTGCAGTTCCTCGCTCACATACGCTTGATCCGGCAAGATTACCATTTCGTATCGGTCGATATTCGCCGCGAGGCCCTCTTCGTCAAGGAAATCAAAGTGGATATGCCCTTCCGACAAGATTCGGTGTACGCCTTGCAGCGTCGCTTCGTCCAGACTGCGCGGGAGCGCCGACGCTTCCAGCATCCGCTTGTTGCCGATGCTGAACAACACGGCGACGTTCGGCTCGCTGACCGCCTCCAGCAGCCACGGCTCCAACGACTGCACCCAGTCATTGGCATGTTTGACCGCTTCCATAACCGGCTGCGGCACGTTGCCCTTCAAAGCACCGGACGGATAGGCGACATGGCCGAAGCTGATCGAACCGCCGTTTGCCACGGCGATTGCGGCTGTCGTTCGCAGCGTTTCCGGCGGCGCGACGGTCCATTCCCCCCAGCTCCCCATCTCGCTTGGCATCATCAGCTCGAACGGCTTGCCGAACGACCGTTTCCAGCGCGCGAGCAAGCTGCCGTACATGTAGTGCGGCGGATGGAACTCCGAGGTGAAATAGTCCGCATACCGGTCCGCTTCCACTTGGCCGAACCGGGGATCGCCGGCATGATTCCAGCCGATCAGGAAATCCGGACGGATCGCCTTCAGCCCGTTCGCCGCATCACGCAGAAACCGGAAGCGAATATCGCGCTGAAAAGATTGCCATTGGGCCATTTCTTTTGTGCCTGGAACTGGCGCTGTAGGGGCTTCATAGCCAAAGCGGTTGCGGTACGCCATGCGGCAATATTCGCAGTGGCAGCAGTTGTCCCACACATACGTGATGTCGAAGAAAAATCCGGCCACTTCGTAGCTCTCGGCGATCTCGCGCAACTGCCCATACACGTAATCGCGGTAAGGCGAGTTCATGCAGAGCAGATCGTAGAAGCCAAACGCTTCCTTAATCGGCGTTTGATCGGCGGTCCGCTGCCGGTAATCCGGGTTGTCCGTGGCAACATGGCTGTTCAGCCCGACATTATAATAGGCGATGATAGCGATGTTATACTTGCGGGCCTCGACTACAGCTTCGGCGAGCAGGTCGCCATCCAGCTTCACGTTCTTATGACCAATCTTCGTGTCGAAGTAGCTGTTGCCGAACGCGTCTTTAGTCATGAACGTAATCGTCTGCATGCCGGCCGCGGCTGCGGCCGCAAAATACTCTGCAACGTTCAACCGCACCTCCGGAACAGCTTCCCCCGCGTGGAAGTCAAACAGGCCGCGGCGTATCGTTTGGCGGTACAACTGGTTTTCCATCCGTAATCACTCCGTTATTTCTTGTTGATTTTCGCTTCTTTTCGATCGTAACCCGCGTAAATTCCGCGATCATCTCCTTCCGCAATGTCGTCATTTTTCGGCAAGCCGACCGGTCGAAACCGCTTGCAAGAGTAGCGTAACCGCTGAACCCGCTGCTGAAAAGCTTCCGTTTCCGCCGACTTATTCCGTTTTGCGCCTTTTAACCCGTGCATATCCGAGATTGAATAATTAATTCAAAATTGCAGGTTCCCCGCGCGCGGCAATATCGTCTATTATGAAAGCAGAGAAAATAGGATACAGGGGGTGCCAGTGGTGATCAACAGCCTGCGGGTGAAACGAAATTCGTTATTTGCGAAACTCCTTCTCGGATTTATCGTCATCATTGTTATTTCCTTTATTTTCAATGTGCTGTCCTTCAAATTTTTTACCGTCAGCATTCATGATGAAGTCGTCCTTTACAACAAATTGAATATGAGCAACACCGTGTCTAAATATGAAGAGCATTTTCAATTAATGGGAGAGGTTGCTACGAACTTCTACAATAACACAAATGTAACCGCTCTCAGCCGGGATAAAACGAACTTCTTCGCGATGAACGACTTGGCCGTCGAATTTACAACGCTGGTCATGAATTATAAAAATCTCGGTTTGGACAACCTGTTTCTGTATAACGGCCGCCATTCGTTTCTTGTTGACAAAAGCGGATTAATGAAAGAAGACGAAATGTTTGCCAAGCAGTACATCAGCGCCAAATACGATACGGCATTCTGGGCAAAGCAGTTCGATGAAGATTTTTATATGCGCATTTATCCTGCGGCGGATTTTACAAGACAAACGTTACACGGCTTAATCGAGCCTGTCGGCAAGCTGTTTCCCGTCATCGTCAAAAGCAAGCTGCAAAAGCACTACTATATCGCCGCCCTGCTCGACGCCGAGGCCCTTTATGAGAAATACCATTTGTCGGTTTCCGATCTTTTCTATATTGCCGACGCCGGCGGGACGTTGTATTACAGCTCGAATGCTCAAGGTCAGACGGTAACTCCGCAGTCGCTCGCGGCATCCGGCAACTATTATATGAAGAATGATAACTATTACTTTTACGCGCAGGGCGAGAAAACCGGGTTTACGTACGTCAACGTGGTCCCGAACCAGAACATCGCGGCCAAAAAATCGCGGCTTAGCGCCATTCTCATCCTGCTGCTGGCGGTATCGCTCGCGCTCAGTCTCATTATTTCCGTGCTGCTCAGCATTCGCATCAAAAGCCCGATCCAGAAAATCATAGAGTCGATGTACAAAATGAATCCGAACATTCAGCTAGGCAGCAAAATCAACGAATTTAACGCCATCGTCGACAATATGCGTACGATCATCGCCTCGAACCGCAGCATTCATAAGGATTTGCAAAACAAGAACACACTACTTAAAAAGTACGGCTACTGGAACAAAGTCAAAAGCATTCCGATCGGGAGCCGCGACGTGCAAAGCTTGATCGATACGTCCAAGCCTTATTTTTTCGTCATGTTCCATCTTCATTTCACACGCCGCTTCCATGAACTGATTACCGAGGAGCAGAAGAAATCCCATATTCTCGAATTTATCCAACTGAATATTCAGCTGGCTTTCCCACAATCGGAGACAGTACAGTCGGAAAAAGATTTGATCTTCTCGATCGTCTTTGCGGGGGCGGACGCTTCGGGGACCTTGCGCGGCGTGCTCGACAAGATGAAGCGGGTTTTTGACATGGACAGCGAGTATTATTACGTGACGATCGCCTTCAAGCCGGCGCCGTACAGTCCGAGCGGCTTTACAGCCGCTTATGACGAGGGGCGGGAAATGATCCGCCGCCGCCGGCTGAACGGCGAGACGCAAATCGTCTCGAACTTCGCTGGCCCCCATCAGGACTTTCATCTGACGCCGTCTGAGGACAAAGAGTTTGCCGTCCGTCTGGCCGCAGCCAACGAAGCGGACATTATGACGATGATCGGCCGGATGATGAACAGGCTCCGCGCGAACGGAACGGCGGAGCAGTACCGGCAGCTTGCAAGAGAGATCGTTTCCAAAACGTTGTTGGCGCTAGTGCTGCAAAATATTAACGCGGGAGCTTTGCAGGAAGAACTGTCGCCCTACGAACAGATTAAGGAATTTGTTTCGGAGGAGCAGTATGACGACTTCTTCAGAAGCTTGATCGGTTACGCGGCAACTCTCATGAACGATAAGAGAATGGAAAAAGACTCGATTATCGATTTCGCGCTGACTTATATGGAGCAGCATTATGGGGACGACATAGGACCGGACGCCGTTGCGGAGAAGCTGAATCTGTCCTCCGGCTACATGTGCAAATACATCAAAAATAAAACAGGCAAAACGTTCGGTGATTTCCTCGACGATATTCGGATCATGAAGGCGAAGGAAATTTTGGAATCGACCGATTGCAAAATCCATGAGGTTGCTCTTCATGTGGGTTACCAGAACGCGAATTCATTCACACGGATGTTTCGCAGGCTGACCGGCATCACTCCGGGCGAGTACCGGCGGGAGAAGCGGATCGACGTCGCTTCGAACATACAATAACGGAGCGCGGAATTCATTATGAATTTGTGGGAGATCAGAAAATTGAGATCGCCTCTCTCCATTCTGTGAAGCGACTTGACGAGCAGAGAAAGCGGCTTGTAGATGAGCCGATAAGTAAAGCACGCAAGATATCTATACTCGAAAGATTCGCGAAGGGATTGAACTCTCCAGCCCGACAGCTTAAAGGGCCGCCGAGCATGCCGGCAGCCCCGCATCTTTCGGTTATCGTTCCCCGTTAGCACAGTTGGTTCTGGCAGTCTTATTAGTGAACGATTGTACGTATTTGTTTAAATCCTCCCGAAACACTTCAGTGTATTGACCAACGGTATACTGATTCACTACATCTCTCCAGAAATGAATTGCTTGTTCATTCGTTTTAATCTGAACAACTTTCCATTTCGCTTGATATAAATTAAACGCTTGAAATGCCGCCAACTTTCCGAATCCTTTCCTTCGATATTTACTAAGGATTAGAAAATCATAAATAACATGAGTTGGATCAGGAACTGTATCATAATTTTCGAAAAGTATTATTAAAAAACCAATAATCCGCTCCTCATAATAGATAAAAAAGGGATTCCACCGTGGATCTTCCCAATAATGGTCCAACTTGATTTCGAAACGTCCATCAAAGCCCAAATCTTCTTCCGAAATTCGACTAAAATCATATAGATAGAATTGGTAAAGGTTGAACAAAATTTCTTTGTGAATCAGTTCAACAGGCCTTAGTCTTATTTCCATACTTTGTCACCCACCTTAATAATAGCGTATCACACCCCATTTGGAACGTCTGTGAATAAAACGTATAGCTGAATTTACCTGCCCGTTACTTTAATGGAAACAGGGAGCAGCGCCGAGGCGGGCCTACTCCCTGTTCTGATTGAAATATCGGCCCCATTAGTGAAAAAATCAAAAAATCTCATTACGACTGAACTTTTAAATCTTCACCAATTAGCTTTGTACCTTCATAAATAACACCATGATATCAAAATATCCATTATAATAATCCCAGACATGTGAACAATTCAAATACTTAACAATAACGTCCAATATGCGATTGAATAAAATAGTTGCCTCAGCTTCTGTAGGATTTTCCTCAAACATTAGCCTGAATTTAACGTCCTTTTTACCATCATAGGAAGATGCTGTATAATACCTCTAAATTGAGGCTTAATTCGTTCGGCGAGATTCATTATGTCGACGGTAAATTCAATCCCATTAACCGAATCCCTAATTTCTTCTATACTACCATCGTGGAAAATACTGAAAAGCATTTCCTGATTCTCTAAGTTCAAATGCATTTCCTCCACTAATTCGACTAATAAAAAAAACATGCTATTGTTCCTCGTTAGGCAAAATGAGATTGTTACTCCTCGGGAAGTGGTTTCCAGTTCTCATCACGTTCATCGATAGCGGTTGGCTTACGATTAACACGGGCTTTGATGTCTGACTATCTTCCCCTAGAGTTAACCGATAAAATAAAATAAGCTCTCGTCACATACTGCGTGACAACAGCCTCTTCTCTAAGATAATCACACACTGGCTTTTATTAACTCAGCGCGCCAGTGTAAACCGGATGCTTGCCCGGGACATCAGACATGCTGTCGGTATTGAACGATCACGTCAATCTTTCGGAGATCGTTTTACATATTTCTTCAGGGTTCTTAACATCAATGATTAACTTTGATATTTTAAATTTACCAACAAGAAAATTATTCAAGTCAAAATGAAGGGTATCAACCTCATTATTAAAAAAGTAGAGATGATAACCTCCATTGAATCTAAATAATCCATTTCTTGTTCTTCCAAAAGAAAAACCATAAAGTTTGAAAGCATCTGGTATGGGTCTACCTGTGGTTATCCCCCTAATCGAAGAGTATGGAATTTGCAACCCGTTATCTAAATTTAAAAAGGGCGGATTTCCAAGATCGATATTTAAATGGGTTTCCATTAATTGAATTGTTCGTTCCATTCGTTTAGTCCACCATTTCATAACGCTTTAGTACTTTTAAAATATACTTTCATATTATACCATATATAATCTTATTTATAGAATTTATTGAGCTAATTTACCCAAGAACTGAACATGCAAGCGAATGTTTGTTCAGTAATAGGGTTCCATCATTAAAAACACGATTACTCCAGTAAAACTGACATATAGCCAAATAGGCATTGTCCATCGAGCAATGCGCCGATGCTTTTGAATTTGATTCGTCCATCCCCACACAAGTGTAAATAGGGCTAGCGGTACGATTATTGCGGCAAGGATGCTGTGCGAAATTAAAATAAAAAAATAAATGGGTTTGATAATACCTTGACCGCCAAATGTCGCTACGTCTGAGGACATGTAGTGAAATGTTAAATAAGAAACAAGAAATAATAATGTCGAGATAAAGGAAGCAAGAATGAAACCTTTGTGCACCTTAATGTTTTTTCTCAGAATTGCAATTAAGCCCGATATCAAAAATATAAACGTAAAGCTATTTAAAACTCCATTTATTCTAGGGAAGATGAGTTCATTTGATCCAAAGCTCCTTCTGCAGGCAGTACCTGGTATTTTCGATCAATTAATACGGACGAAAGTTATTTCTTTTTTTCGAGCTTACCTTAAATGCTTAGTCCCCCTTTTCGCCGATTAATTGTAACTCAATTTGTTTCATCTTATAAAAATAGCCGTTTTGCTCCATCAGCTCTGAATACGATCCCGATTCGATCACTCTTCCTTGCTCCACGACTACAATTCTGTCCATTCCTTCCAAGCCATTAAGCCGATGACAGATTAGCAGAAGCGTATCTCCGGAAGCCTGTTCATATAGGTGTGTCAAAACATGTTGCTCTGTCACATAGTCCAGCGAAGACGTCGGCTCATCCAGCAGCCATAGCTTTCCCTTGCGAAGCATAGCCCGCGCCAGGGCCAAGCGCTGTTTTTCGCCATCCGATAAATTTTCTCCCTTTTCGTACACGGGATCCGTTAATGAAGTGGTCGGCAATTGCACTTTAGCGAGGATATCCAACAGGTCGCCGTCAGAATGGTCCTCGCCATCCATGAGCAAGTTATCCCGGATCGTTCCCCGGAAAAAATGGCTTTGCTGCAGCACGACATTAGCCGTTTTCCAAATGCTCGACTCCTCCAACTCTTCTACCGATATGCCGTCTAGTCGCAAATCCCCGGCCGTCGGCGTACGCAGCTTGAGCAACAACTCAATCAGCGTGGACTTTCCTGAACCGCTAGGTCCGACAATCGCCGTTTTGGAGCCAGGTGGAATTTGCAACGAAAAGTTCTTCAACGCCGGCCTCCACTCCCCTTCATATTGAAAGGAAACACCGGATAACTCAATAGAAACGGCGTGGTCGGCATTCAACGTACGGCTTGGCGGCACCGGCTGCGTGGCAGGAGTTAATACGGCTTCCGTCAGCCGCTTGGCTGCATGTTCGCTATCTTGCTTATATGCCGGCAACGTGGCCATAGCCGCTGCTTCTTCAAATACAGTTAATGAGGCCATGACAAGCATAGCCAGATATACGCCGGCTAGCGTTCCATCCGATATCAGATAAGCACCAAGCGCCAACACCCCCCAGGAAATCAGATAGGTGACAAAGACGTGCATTGATTGTCCGCGTAGCAGTTGTCCGGCCGCTCGCTGCTGCTCGGCTGCCAATGCGGCAGAAGCTTGGTGAAGTTGCTGTTCCCGCTGCGCAAGCTGCCCATAAACTTTAAGATCCCGGAAACCATACAACACCTCTGTTAGTTCCGTAGACAGCAGCGCCCGCTGATTGCGAACATCCCCATTGATTTTTCGATATCCTAGCAACACGATTCCCGGCACGACCCATACGGTCCCCAGCATACCGAGTAGCATCAAGCAAGCCATCCAGAAAGAAAAGGAGGCGGTAGCCAGCATTGTCGTCAAGAACACCATAACAACAATGATCGGCGGATACGCGACGCGTAAAAAATAGTGCTGCAAACTCTCTACGTCCCCTACGATTCGCGCAAGCAGATCGCCGCTTCGTTTATGACTTAAAATTCCCGGCGTTAAAGGAATAAGCTTGTCAAAAAAGGAGGTTCGCAATCGGCTAAGCATAGAGAACGTCGCTCTATGCGAATATAAGCGCTCGCCATAACGACTCATCGCTCGAATCAAACCAAGCAGCTTGACCAATGAAGTAAGTACGATTAGCGTATACAGCGGAGGTGCAAACACCGTCTGCGAAATGAGATATCCGCTCGCAGAAAAGAGGACCACACCGGCGATGCCGGCGACAAACCCACCTAAAATCGAAAGAATAATATCTTTGCGCTCCCGAATCATAGCTTGGAACAAAATAGCCAACTCGTTCATCCCGGCACCCCTTTGCGTTGGACATCGACCATCTCCGCATACGCCGGCAGACGTTTCATAAGCTCGTCGTGATGTCCCGAGCCCTTTAGGACGCCATGGTCCATAAACAAAATGTTGTCCGCGTTTCGAATGGTATACAATCGGTGAGCCACCGTGATCATCGTCGCCGATTTTGCCAAGGTTGCAATCGATTGTTGCAGAATGCCCTCGGTGTGAAGATCAAGTCCGACGGTCGGCTCATCGAACAAAATCATGGAAGGGCGCTTCAAAAAAGCTCGCGCTACGGCTAGCCGTTGCTTTTCCCCACCGGATAGACCTCTACCGCCTTCACCGACAGGGGTATCCAATCCCTGCTCCAGTTGGGATACAACCATCGAAAGACCCGCGTCCGCAGCCGCCGCCTCGATTTCAGCCCTGGAGACTTCCCGCCCGGCACCGATCGCGATATTATCGGCGAAGGTACCTGCAAAAATGTAAGGATGCTGCGTAATGTAGCTAATATGTTCGAACCATATCGTCTCATTCTGTTGAGTAAGCGGGTTTCCATTCACCAGAATAGTCCCCGACACCGGTTTTAGTAATCCCGCTATAAGATGGAGCAAGGTCGATTTGCCGGATCCGCTATGACCAACAAGGGCAATATGATCTCCTGGTCCAATTGTGATCGAGCCTGTATTTAGCTCGAATGAGTCAGGTGCATACTGAAACCGGACATTGTCCAGTTCAAGGACGGGCGGCATTGGGAACAGTTTCTTCGGGAATGTGCGGAGCCTTATCGGCTGATCCTGCGGATCGATTCTATCGTTCGTGTCCGCGAGCATGGTTTCAACCTTGCGAATCGCCCCCATACTGGTTCGCCCATTGTGAAAAGCGGTTCCCGAACTCTTTAGCAAGCTGTAAAATTCGGGCACGAGCAACAAAACAAAAAAGGCCGTGTGAAACGACATCGATTTGAAGACAAGCAGTTGAATGGCCAGTTCGAGCGCAACAATCCCGATGCTGAGCATCACAATTGATTCCAGCATGAGGGTATTCGTAAACGCAATCTTCAAAATATCCATTGTGGCATCACGGTATCTTAAGCTGCTGCGTTCGATTTCTTGCTGCTGACGGCGGGCCCGTCCGAATATTTTTAACGTAACGAGCCCTTGAAGGGAATCCAGAAATGTACTGGCAAACTCAGCCAACTGCGCAATCTTTTCTTCTGATTTATTTTTCGTTTTCAACCCTACCAGAATCATAAAAATCGGGATAAACGGAGCCGTAACCAGCATGATGATCCCTGAATTGGCATGTTGGGTAAACGTAACGACCATAATCAGAATGGGGATAATGACCGTTTCCACCATACGCGGCATGTATTGACTGAAATAACTATCCGCCTCATCCACAGCATCCAGCGCCATACTGACCTTCCCCCCCGTTTGCCCTCGAAGAGAGGACGGCATGGAAGCATGCGTAAAATTCTGAAGCACGGATACTCGCATATTTTTTTTGGCGGTTGCCGCCATTTGCAAACCAACAGTCCCGTTCCCATATGACAACAGTGCACGTATCGCCATCACGACCAGTAGGATGCCGAGCAGTGGGGCAACTGATGAAAAAGAGGCATTCTCCACAAAGATCCGCTGGACGGCTTCTGCCAGCAATGCAGCCTGACTTACAATAGCGGCGCCTAGTGCGAGCGAGATGAATGTCAGGTAAATGAGACGTTTGCGTTGGGCGGTCATCTGCATAGCGACTAAGCTTCTTTTCCCCTTCACCAAACTCAACTCCTTTATCGTAATAGCCTGCGAGCAATAAGCCTACTTTTTCCCTTTCACGTAATCTGCATCGAACAGGAACAGCTTGAAAACCAAAATAAGGGAAGGAATCAATAGACACATGCCCCCGATAAATACGACAACCAGCGCGAAGCCCATTGAGGATGAGGTGACGCTGCTCTGAATCGTAATGTAGGGATCAAGAATATAGGGATACTGCCCGATTCCGTAAGCGAAAAAGGCACAGAAAAATTGCAGCATGATGCAAACAAATGCTAACCCGTAGCGGCGGCCGCGGTTTAACAGCCACATCGCAATCATGAAAAAGGCAACAGAAAGCGCAAGCAGCCACCATAAATCCATCATATTTTGATAATGTCGCTCATTGTGTTGCCCCAAATAGATAAAGGCCGTCAGGGCGATAATAATCGTCGGTGTGCTCCAGAACAGCGCGTAGGTCCTCATAAGTTTTAGCGCAGCTTGATCCTCTGCCCGTGAAGCGTAAAACGCCAGAAAACAAGCGCTAATAAACAAGACAGACACAATCGCCAATCCAACGATGCTCCACGACAAGGGATTGGTAAATAAAGCCCAGTAATCCAGAAAAACCGACTGATCCTGTTTCATGATAAAGCCGCCTTCAGACAGGGCCAGCGCCACGGACAACGAAGCCGGGATCAGCAATCCCGATGCGCCGTACAAAAACAGATAGACGATGTTATTTTTGGAACCATAGTTCTCAAACGCATAGAACGAACCGCGAATAGCAAGCAGCACGATTGCAATACTCCCCGGAACAAGCAGCGCCGAACCATAATAATAGGCTGTATCCGGAAAAAATCCGATCATGCCGATGTAGAAAAAGACGAAAAATACATTTGTGATCTCCCATACGGGTGACAAATAACGAGAAATCAGACGATTAATGAGGTGGTCCTGCTTGGTGAGGCGAGCATAAAAGGCAAAGAAACCGGCTCCAAAGTCAATGGAGGCTATAATAAGGTACCCGTACAAAAACAGCCAAAGTACCGAAATCCCAATCAAATCGTAACTCATCAGGTATGCGCTCCCTTCCCCGTCCTCTTGTCGTCCTCATGCTGCGTCCACTTCTCCATCTCAGTTTCTGCCGGATTATTGTTGAATAAGCGCCGAAGAACAAAAACGCTAACCACGCCTAATACAATGTAGAGAAGAAGGAAGAGGAAAAAAAGAATTCTCACGCTTGGCGATGTCGTCGCCGCTTCTTCTACACGCATATATCCTCGTAAAATCCACGGCTGCCGCCCCAACTCGGTATAAAACCAGCCCAGCTCGACCCCCAAAAACGCGAGCGGCGCACCTAAAGCAATCATGCGGAGTATCCATTTGTTGTGCTCATTGCGTTTTTTCCAGAATGTAAATAGGAAATACAGAACGGATATGCCCAACAATGCAAATCCGATGCCAGCCATCAAGTCAAAAAAGTAATGCACAAGGAGCGGAGGTTGTTCGTCCGGAGGAAACTCGTTCAGACCTGTTACTTTCGCGTTGAAGTTTCCAAAAGCAAGGAAGCTGAGAAACTTCGGCAGGTGAAGTGCGCCTATAATTTGATGCTCGGCATTAAGCCATCCTAATAAAATCAGATCCGCACCGCTCTCGGTCTCAAAATGCCATTCCGCAGCAGCCAGCTTTTCCGGTTGATGCTCGGCCAAAAATTTGGCGGACACATCTCCAGCAAAGGTGTTTAGTGCGCCGAACAACAGGACAACAGTCATCATAAGCTTCAGTGCTTTTTTGTGATATCCTGTAACGCCCTTTTTAAGCATCGTAAAGGCTGCTATTCCTGCTAGCAGAGCTGCTCCTGTGAGATAGGCCGAGCTTAATACATGGAACACTTTGGAGAAAGTCGCCGTATTTAGCATCGCTTGTACCGGGTTAACGGCTGTAAATTGTCCGCCTTGAATTGTAAATCCCCCAGGTTGGTTCATAAAACCATTCACAGTCGTGATAAAAACAGCAGACATGCCTGCCCCTGCGACAATGGGGATTGTGAGCAGCCAATGAATATATGGGTTCTTGAACCGATCCCACGTATACAGATAAATGCCAAGAAAGATAGCTTCAAAAAAGAATGCAAACACCTCCATGAATAACGGAAGCGCAATAACGTTCCCTGCCAACTTCATAAAATTCGGCCACACCAATGCCAGTTGCAGTGAGATTGCCGTGCCTGTTACGACACCGACTGCTACGGATATAACAAACCCCCGCGCCCACCTCTTAGCCATCAGTGTGTAGTGAGCATCTCGCTTGCGGATGCCGATGAGCTCAGCAATCGCGATCATGAGAGGGATACCGACACCAATCGTCGCGAATATCATATGGAACCCTAGTGTCATTCCTGTCACCAGCCTGCTCCATAGTACCGTATCAATTTCCATGTATTACTGCCTCCCTTCCCAAGCCATTTGTAATTAATGTTGATTTTATCTCTGTCCTTTATTCAGAACAATCACGGTCACATCTTCTCCCTTAATCGTTCATGAATGGAACAATTCTTTCTGACAGTTCGATGAAAAATGCAAAAAAAGCTCGATCGAGCTATTGATCGAGCTTACTTATCATGGTAGCTTTATCTGTTCCTTTGCTTGCTGACGGATGGATTAGAGGAGGTTTGAGGACAAATACACTGCCGAAACAATCTCGACAGCCTGTATGTTTCTATCTATTTGGCCAACGAAGAAGGCCATTTCCATGCATACCAGATAATTAGACAAAGAAGAGCGACTTCTACAACAGCGCCAAACACCATGTGCACCCAAGCCTCTCCTGTCAAATTAAACAATGTATAGGGGATATACACCGCCGCAATAATGATATTTGCCCAGCGACTAACTTTTGCCGGCAGGGCAACAGAAAGGAAGATCATAAGAGCTGGAATTGTTACCGAAATCAGTGCTACCAATAGAAAGACATATGAAATGTCAAATATAAATATTTTTCCTTCCAGAATACCTTCTATTTTGTCCGGCATATATAAGGCGAAATAATCAACATAAATATAGAGAAACATAAAACTCGCCCACAGCGTAGCAAGCTTCAGTTTCGAACTGACTTTGATGTCTTCCAGTACATTTTGTGCTTTATTTTGTGTATTCATATTAATCTCCCTTCATAAATTATAAGTTGTAATCCCTATTCCACGCCATTTTACGATAACCATAATAATTCGATATTTTCGCATATCCTAGCAGGTCCATATCTTCATTGACTCTCCTTCCACTGAACATAGATTAAACATAACGAATTGTGTAAGGCCTCACTACCTACTAAAGTATGTTTCTTAAAAAAACAAACAAGTAAAAATATTACAAATAGAAAAAACCACCCCTGTCTGGCATGGTGGCTAATGGTTACACTTAGCATGCAAAGTCCAAACAGATGGTGGCGCCATTTAAATTCAATAATCCTGAATTTCTAAAGCACGCTAAATCAACGATCCTGCATGGATAGATCCTAAAGGTTATGTAAGAAGTTGGGGGGGAATTCCAGCGGAATCGAGCGCTGCTCCTAACTCAGTCTTCCGTAATTTTTAAGTACAGAAAGAATAAAAGTAGTATTATACGGTTGCCAATGTTTTAAGCCATGTTCATCATTCCAACATCCATCTTCACGTTGCGAGGACTCAAGATAATCAAGGAATTTGTTAATTAACTCTTTGGGCATAGCTTTTGCGATTTCGGTATCAGGTGAATTTGCAAATTGGAATAGTGTAAAGTAGTTTTTCTCCGTGGCGCTTTTTGCACATTCAATAATATTGTCTATGGTTGCTTCGATGAAAGGTCTATTTTCAGGTGTATCATCTAGGTTCAAAAAGTAGTCATGGGCGTGATAAGCCATAAATAACCATTCATTTGCTCGAATTTTCTCAAGTGTCAAGTTTGTCTTTACCCATAATGATGTTGATGCTGTTAAGGAAGTTGAGCAAATTCCCATTTTAATGAGATTACCAGTAATTGAATCAGGCGAGGACTGTCCGCCATTACTCCACCACGGAGCATGAGGGTACTTGTGTAAGGAGTCGGGATTCTTCAAAGAACCATCTTCATTTTTGTTGCGTTCTATCCAATCAACAGTACCTTCTAACAAATCTGTTAGTGGAATTTTGGTATCACGTTCAATCGTAAGTAAAAATTCAAGTGCAAGGGGATGAGAATCTGGGCATTTAATATCATATTCTAGCCCGTGTCCCCAACCCCCATCAGAATTTTTATAACAGAGAAGGCATTGATGAAGTCGTTCAAGTGAGCCGTCATCGAAAAGATAACTGAATAATGCTTGTTCCCAAAGCAAACCGTTAGCATATACAAATTCTCTTGCTTTATCCATTGATACTGGCATATTTAAGCCCTCCATTAGGTGAACGTTAATATTGTCATTCGACGGATTGGTACAAATTACCTGTCACGTTTGTCCGAGAATTTGTTTATAGTGTTGCTGCCTTTAAGACATTTCTTTGAAACCTCATCTTGTATGGGGGTGTGCTTGTTGAAATTATCCTTATAAGGGCTACATTCGTTGTCATTTTCTTCAAATTGTTGTCACGCTCATCCGTCTTTCGCTAGACTCAAAATTCCGATATAAATCCCCCTGTCTACCATTTGGAATTATCCTGCCTACTACTTTAACGAACAACGACAGCCGATCTTCTGGCCGGCTGCCGTTGTGTTATTATTCAGTTAACGTTCTTCATTAGCTTAATGTGTAGTCACTTTCATGGATTCAATCTTTGTGGAAGGACAAATTTCTTATACTCCACTAAATGTATGTTCGACCCATTTGAAGATCGTTTATTGTTATATTGAGAAGAATCAATTTTTATTGTCATTTGATCTAGCCCAAAATCCTGGTATTGATCGGAATGGTCATCTACTTTTATCATTAGTGATACTACATAACTCCAGCTATTTGGTGATTTCGCCTCAAGTCGTGCATCAGTAATACGAGGTTCTGCCCAAAAAACGTCATGCCCATAATTATCGTTTACATACCTGTTTATCGAAGTCCACATCATATCCAATAATATTTGTTCTGATGTGGCATACACGCTTTTAACTGCTTCACCTTTGGTTGGATGAGCGTCTACTAAAGTTGAAGGGCCTGTAAATACAAACACTAGCATTGAAAGAGCAATAATTTTTCCATGGTTATGCCCATTCCTTTCGCTACGCTCAAGGCACAAAACGGAATGAAATCCGTTCGCCTTTGGTGATTTTTTTGTATTCTGGAGTTGCAGA
>NZ_QRDZ01000049.1 GCF_003386235.1 Cohnella phaseoli | reverse complement strand
CGAGGAGAATCAGCGCGTCATACTACGTTAGGCAAAGATAAATGAATATCCAATTTTGTGGAAAATCGCGTCTCCTGTTCCTGCTCTGATTTTTTGGCTTACTGGGAAGAAAATCAAATGGAAGAATATGAAACCAAATCACAATATTGGATTAGGCCTCACCCTTCGACTATTATGTCAGGTTTGATGCATGACTAGTGACTTTCTTGGCCTTCATCCCACAGCTTGGGCAGCGCGGAGGCACATTCTTGGCCTTCACCCCGCAGCTTGGGCAGCGCGGAGGCACTTTTTTGGCCTTCATCCTACAGCTCGGGCAGCACGGAGGCACTTTCTTGGCCTCCACCCCGCAGCTTGGG
The DNA here is from genome assembly GCF_003386235.1 of Cohnella phaseoli. GTDB lineage: Bacteria > Bacillota > Bacilli > Paenibacillales > Paenibacillaceae > Cohnella > Cohnella phaseoli. The sequence goes on along the minus strand of NZ_QRDZ01000049.1, from coordinate 49,644 downwards.
CAGCGTCAAGGCACTTTTTTGGCCTTCACCCCGCAGCTTGGGCAGCGCGGAGGCACTTTCTTGCCCCTCACCCCGCAGCCTCGATCCGCTAAAGCTCTATCGGCCTAGGCCTCGGAGGGACAAGTTTAATCTTACTCCGACAACAGATCTGTACGCTGAAAACATGGGTCTCTAAGCTTCCTCCGCCCTGCCGTCCCTTAATAAACCAAAATCCCCTTATCGAGCACAGTTTTGTTTTGCGCCGGATTTCCGACAAGATACAGCTTCCGCAAATTAGACAGCGAGGCCAAAGGCTCTACGTTGGAAATCGCATTGTTCTCCAGATGAAGCACCTCGATTTTCTGCCAACCCTTCATAAAATCCAACGATTGAAGCGAGCTGTCCTGCATCGTGAAGGAACGCAATGCCGTCAGACCCGCGAAGTAAGGCATTGCCTTATCCACCTCATTCAGCCAATCTTCGTTGCCGATCCGGAATGATATATCATTTAAGATCAGATGCTCCAGCGAGGCGTTCGCAAACGGCTGCTTTGTGTTGATCTGGAAACTACATTCGTTGCAATTGATTGTGGTCACATGCTTCAAATCGAACAATTCACTCGTTTCCTCGTAAAAAGACATATCGATCAGATTTAAGGTTTGCAGCTTAGGCAGGCTGTCTAAAGCGCGAATATGAGTGAAGTCGCCGAAATCCTCCAAGGAAAGCCATTCCAACTTCGGATACTTCAATAGCTGCTCCCCATCCAAATCATTTCTGCGCTGGTAACTCGTCAGCGATTGTAATGCGGGCGCCTCCAGCATGGGGAGGAGGGAATCCGGCATTTCGGCTATCTTCAGATTGGGCAGCTTTAAGGCCGCCTCGGATCCGTAATAGCCGGTTATCGCTAATTCCGTTAGCGAAGTCAAGCTGCTCACGGGCTCGACAGAGCCCAGCTTGCTCATGCTGGACAGACGCAGCTTCGTCAATGACAGCTTATTTCTAAGGCTCTCCAGGTTCGAAATGCCGGCGTTCTCAAGATCGAGCGTTTGCAGGTTCGGCATATTTTGCAGAAAATCGAGCGTTTTTAAGTTCTGCGTAAAGGAGAGCTTCAATTCCCGCAATTGGCTTAACGAGTAAAGCGCGCTGAAATCGGTCGCCTCGCTATAGCTGATAACCAGCGATTCCAGACCCGTTAATGCGGACAACCACTTCAGATCGTCGATCCCGTTCAAGGACAACGACTTCAGGGGCAATTGGTTCAGCAGATGAAAATCCGTCACTGACTCGTCGACATAGGTGATTTTAAGCGACTGCAGGTTCGGAAAATCCAATAGCAAAGCCAATTCCGCATTGCTGCGGATTTGAGTCGAGAGATCTACGATTTTCGCTTTATCGCCAAAATATTGGGCAAACCGTCCGAACGATTCGTTAAAACCGCCTTTATAGCTCTTTAAGCCTTGCATTTGGCGAAAGCTGATTTCCTGATTTTGCGAAATTTCATATTCTTCCATTAGATTTAACACCGTAAGCCCGCTAAAAGCTTCAAAATCCTTTTGATCGATTCTTTGCGTGTTTAAGATTTTGTCGGTAACGACATAGTCGAAAATCTCCGCTTTTTCTTTCGTAAACGGATCGTCGAAGCTATAAGCAAAATGCCACTGATCCTCATCTTGACGGGCGGACAAGTAGCGGAGGCTTGCGATTTCCTCTTCCGATGGCAGCGCAGTCCCCTTGTCGAAAATATCCCTCAAAAAGAACAGGAGAACTTCGCTTTCCGGCATGGTCCGAATAGGCTGATTCGCCTCGCCGCCTGTCGATTGTTTAGAGTTGTTCGTCAAGAAGAAATATCCGACCACAAAGCAGATCAGCACTAGAAACACCAAGAGAACCTGCTTAGCGCTCGCCTTTGGTTGAGTTGCCGTGCGAGCGGGAGGGGTTCCGTAATAGTTGTTAATCGTCTGTTCAACAAAATAAACCTTGTTTTCCTTCAACAGCAGCTCCGTTTTGCAGTAAGGGCACTTGAGCGTTTGCCCTTCTTTATATTGGATCTTCCCGCCGCAATTCGGACAATTTAATTTAATTAATTCCACCGGCCACCTCTTCGAATTCCCTTGTTCATATTTATACGTACTCGTCGATCAATCGTTCTAGAAACTCCGCAAATGACGAAGCACACGGGAATATTTCATTATTGATAAGATCGTAACACATGACCGTAAATTCGCCCTGTTCATCCCTAACTGACGTGTCGAAAAAAAACTGCTCGTCGCTATCCGGAATGAACACGTCCAGCCTGTCGGGGAAGCGGCTGACCCACCAATCCTCGGCTTTATTCAACCTATGTATGTAAAGGAGGTCGCTATCGGTGTATTCTCTATGCTCCGGGTCGCCAATCGATAAAATATGTCCGCCATTCAACCAGCCATCGCCGTAATGAGTCGCCCACCAGCGATAAGACGGCGGCAGCCGAAAGCCCAGCTCCTGCTCCGCTTCCTCTATCCAGCTCTCCTCCGCTCCATGACCGGGAAACCATCTGATCGTGGAAGTCGTCTTCAGTTTCTCCACCAAACGCTCGTACATCGGCTCCATCCTCTCTTCTCCTCGATCGGATTCATTTTCCAGCTTCTATTCTTTCCGCATATCGTATCACATTCAAAAATCAGGCAGTAGGGTCCAATATCCCAGCTTATCGGACCTATTGACTATATTTCTAAGAATAGCGACATATGTCTCCTTAGCGAAAGCAGCTCTGTGTCCATGTGAAGGGAAAGGAGTAAACAAATCGCAAAAAATATCAACAAATTAAAATTGCGATACCGTGGATCTGGTTTACGATTAAAAGTAAGTCACCGGAAGGGGTAGATCGATATGGGTACCTGTAAAATCATTAACGCCAGACCGAAGCTGATCGACGACGTTCTAATTAATCCGGGTATCGGATTTATGACCTTTCAGCGGTTTAACGGAGATAAGCTGAACGAAGGAAAAGGGTGGACCGAAGGGTCCCCGATTGTGTATCAGGACTTCGACGGCAATTTGGAAAACGAGAACCATCCGGCAACGACGATCGCTTATTTCAGAGTCTATTGGAAATACATGGAGCCGGAGAAGGGCAACTATCGCTGGGATTTGATCGATCATGCGATTGCGACGGCCCGCCAGCGCAAGCAAACCCTATTGCTTCGCATAGCTCCGTACGGCGCTAATGATAAAGAAGACGTTCCTGCGTGGTATCGCGAAGCGTTGGGGACGCCGCCTCCAAGGTTCGATGACGGTCCGGGTTGGATGGTCGATCCCGAGGACCCGACTTACGCCGAGCATTTCGGACGCTTTATTCGCGCTCTGGGCAGTCGGTATGACGGTCATCCGGACCTGGAAAGCATCGATCTGTCCATCGTCGGCTCGTGGGGAGAAGGCATCGGCTCCAATCTGTTGAGCCAGACAGCGAGAGAGGCGCTAGTCAGCGCGTATACGGACTCCTTCAAAGAAACGCCGCTTATTATGCTGCTGACCGACGACAAGACGAACGGCTTCGGGCTGTCCCAGGCCAATGTCGGTTGGCGAGTCGATTGCCTCGGAGACGTGTGCGGCAAAGCATGGGACCATGTAGACGACTGGTCGCATATGCACGATTATTATCCACAGCAGCTTATCCGCTCGGGCATGCAGGACGCTTGGCAGAAGGCCCCCGTTTCATTGGAGGTTTGCTGGGTCATTCAACACTGGAAGGACAAAGGATGGGATGTCGATTATATTATCGACCAATCGCTGAAATGGCATATTTCTTCCTTCAACGCCAAATCGTCGCCGGTTCCGAAGGAATGGGAGCCGCATATCGACCGCTGGCTGAAACGGATGGGCTATCGCCTCGCTTTGCGCAAGTTCTCCTTCCCTGAAGCGGTGAAGCCGGGCGGCAAGCTTGCGTTCGCTTCCTGGTGGGAGAACCTGGGCGTCGCGCCTTGCTACAAGAAGTTCCCGCTCGCGCTGCGTCTGAAAAACGATCAGTATCATAAGGTTTTCTTCACGGACGCCAATATCAATCAGTGGCTTCCGGGCGACAGCATCTACGACAACGCGATCTGGATTCCGGCGGATATGCCTCTGGGGCATTATCAGTTCGAAATTGCGATCCTCACTCCGCATACCGGCCAGCCGGCCATCCAATTGGCCAATACCGGGCGGCAGGAGGACGGTTGGTACGCACTCGGCAATGTGGAAGTGCAGCTTGAGCTGGAATCTCCCGATGTGAGCGAATATTGGAAATTGCCATTCTAATCCCTCGACGCGATCCTGCAAAAATGATAAGCGGGGCCTATCCGACACGTTCTTAATCGGATAAGCCCCGCTTATTTTCACCGCGTTCACAGCTCGTGCTGATACCCGACTCGGTCGACGAAAATGCGATTTTTGTAATCGGCCGGGCCGTAGCCCGTATGCTGCTTAAACACGCGGCTAAAATGCTTCCAGTTGCTATATCCCACTTGACTGGCTACCTCGTACACCTTAACGCCGGGCTCCGCCAGCAGCCGCTTCGCCTCTTCAATCCGCAGCCTGGTGATATATTCAATGAACGTCTCGCCGGACTTCTCGCGAAATAGCTTGCTTAAATATTGCGGGGTAACCAGCGTCTCTTGACTGACTTCCGTCAGATTAACGGGGTGCTGCAGATGGGCTTGAATATATTTCTTGGCGCGGGCCAACACTTTCCCTTCCTGTCTGGCGGGGTCGAGTCGAGCAAGCGCGCCTTGAATCCATTCCATCAAGCCCTTCCTTAACGAACTGGGGCGGCTCGACCACAGCAGGCTTTCAAGCGTCCGATTCATGAGGGACATGCTTGTCCCATCGGCGGAAGAGAGGTCGACCTGCCAGCGATGATGAACGAGGAACAAGAGACGCTCCAGAGACAGGAGCAGTACACTCACGCTGCCCTCCTGTACGCACCTCTCGATTAGCGCCTCGATTTCCTCAACGATGGAATCCGAGTCTTTAATCTCCAACGCCGCCTCCAGCTTCTCGCTCGCATGGTGATGCTTCGCCTCCTGAAGGTCCTCCCCCCGATATATGCCGCTGCCCAACAGCACTCTGGAAAACAACGCCTGCTGCGCTCGGACGAAAGCCAGGTCTATCGGCATCTCTTCGGAGGATTGCCCCTCCTGTCGAACGGGCTCCGATAAGCCGAAGCTGACCGGCACCTTCACCCTTTCCCGGCAGAAATGATGGACTCGCTGCGCGAATTCGGCAAGCTTATTCCGAAGCTCATGTTCGCTCCCCGCCGCGAGCCCAAAGGAATAGCGGAAAAGAACCGCCGAATCCCCGGTCAGAAGGTAAATGCCGCCAAGCTCCCTCGCCGCCTCCGAGTGCACCTTGGCCAGCATCCACTGCAGCATCGGTTCGCCGCCCAACTCCCGTACCCGCTCCTCCGGCAGCTCGTCGGCGCCGCAAAGGGCCACAGCTTTCCATTCCCCATTCTCCCGGAGAGCGCGGAATTCGTCGCGGGTCAGATAGAGAGAAGGCTCCTTCTCCTTGTTCGTCCGCTCGATCAACCGCTCGACGATCCCGAGAAGCTCGCGCTCCTCCACCGGCTTGAGCAGATAGTCGAGCGCGCCGTAACGCATCGCTTCGCGAGCATACGAGAAGTCGTCATAGCCGCTTAGAATGATGAAAGCGATCGAAGGATTGGCCGTACGAATATGCCGGATCAGCTCCAAGCCGTCCATCCCCGGCATACGAATATCGGTAATAATTAGATCTACCGGCCCGCTGCCGGCCACGATCATCGCCTCGCGGCCGTCGTTCGCCGTCCCGACGATTTCGATCCGGTCGGCTAACGCCGAGCCGATCAGCAAATGGCGGATGCCGTTGCGGATTTCCTGTTCATCGTCAACGATTAGGATTCGCATGTTTAAGCTTCCCCTTGTTATGCGGGCGGACCGGAAAGCGAAAGCTGACGATCGTCCCGACTTCTTGATGGCTTTCGATATGGAGCTCGGCCGACGGACCGAACAAAAGCTGAAGACGCTGGTAGACGTTGGCGAGCCCGATTCCGCCCTGCCGATTGCCCGAGAAGGCGCCCATCTCGGCAATCACCTGCTCCAGCCGCTCCGGCGACATTCCTTTGCCTTCGTCGATTACGTCTCCCGTAATGAACCCATCCTCGACGCCGATCCGAACCGTCAGCGCAATTGAATGATCGAACGAGGAGACGCCGTATTTCAAAGCATTTTCCACCAACGGCTGCAAAATCATATAAGGGATCGAGTGCTTCTCCACTTCCGGGTCCACCTCCAGGTCAACGGAAAGCCGATCCCCGTAGCGAAGCTTCTGCAGACTCAAGTATTTGTTCAGAAATTCGAGCTCGGCGGAGAACGGAATGGCATCCTGCTCCTGGGCCGCTTGATAGCGCAGGACGTGCCCGAGCGAAACCAAGCCCTGTTCCCCGTTCTCGTGCCGGCCCGACTTGTAGGTCATCCGGATCGTTTCCAACGCATTGTGGATAAAATGAGGGTTGATCTGGCTCTGCAGCGCCTTGATCTCGGCCTCCTGCTTTAGCACTTTCTCATGCGTGATTTCGCCGAACAAGCCGTTCATCCGCTTGATCATGTTCTGGAACGAATTGGACAGATGCCCGACCTCGTCCAGCCGATCTACGTCGGGCGGCTTGTCCAGGTGCTGAAGATCCAAATGCTTGATCCGATCGCTCAGCTTCCGAAGCGGCTTCGTAAACCCGTACGCGATGGCAAGTGCCAACCCGAACACGATCAGAATTCCCGATGCCACGACGGCGTACGTCCAAAATTTAATCCGGTAAATTCCTTTGCTCAGATTCTCGCTTGGAATCAGGCTGACGACCTTCCAGCCCGAGTCGGACGACCAGTTGTAGCTGAACAGATACGGCTTGTCCTCCAGCTCGAGCTCGAACGAATCCGCACCGACCGGTCTCTCGCCCCAATCGAAGCCGTAAGAGCGATTCCACGCTTGCCCGATCACCGACGGATTGGTCGAAAATACGATGTGGTTGCGGTGATCCAGCACGTACACGATCGAGCCGGCTCCGAAATTCACCTTCCTGATCATCGCGCTGATCGCCTCGATCGAACCCGACACTTGAATGACGCCGTCGATGCGGTGTCTCTTCGCGCTTTGTACCGGCTGCACGATCGAGAAGACGTACGGACGGCCCGTGACCGTCTCGTCCTGATAGGTCCCCCAGACCGTCGGCGCATAATATTCCGTATCCAGCTCCCCGTACCAGGGCTGATCCTTGTAATTCCGCTCGACCCACATGCCTCCCCCCTTGGTTAAGAGGTAAGCGTCCCCCGCCAACGAGTAGAAGGTGATCGATTGCAGATTTTCTCCGGTTCTGAAATTCAACCGATTCAGAACGGCATGAAGATCCAAGGTGTATTCCAGCGAACGCGTGACCGCGGGATCGTTGGCGGCGCGCAGAACCCCCAATGCGTCGCTCTCCCCAGGCATATAGAAGATCGACTGGGGCACCATCAGCAGCTCGTCGACATAGCCGTCGATACGGGCGCCGACCTGCTCCAGAACCTGCGGAACGAAATCTCCGACCTGGGTTTCCATGCTCTTGCGGTAGACCGAATAAGAGCTAAGACCGATCAAGAGAATGAAACAGGTTACAACCAGCGAAAAAACGAGAGAAATCTTCGCGAATAACGGAAGATTTCTCATCTTGAAGCGGCGCCATTTCCTCAATTGCCCACAGCCCCTTAGCAGCGGCGATCCGACTTTTCACCTATTATATTACGAATTAAGGTTGCTCGCAGTATATCGCACTTCATAGGTAACGTCCGGACGTTCCAGAACAAGCTCGTACTCGCCGTCGCCAATCCGCTTAACCGTTCCCTCGACTGCTGAAGGCGGCTCCGACGACCGGAATTTCAAGAGCCCTGTGCCCCCTTGCGCCGATCGAACCCGGATCGTCGAGGCGTCTGCGTACAAGCTGACCGTTCCGCCCGGAGTGGGGACGACTCCTTCCATCCATTCCAGCCCGCCGAGTTTTGGCTCGACGACATAGGCTGCGTAGCCGGGTGCGGTCGGGCGCACGCCCAAGTAATATTTGCCGAGCAGATAGATCGGGCTCGCCCCCCAAGCGTGGCACAGGCTTTTGCCGAAAGGTCTGTCGTACATCTCGAAATGCTTCGCCCCTTCGGCGGTCGGATCGTATTCCTCCCAGAACGAGGTCGCCCCCAGCTTCAGCATGCCGCCCCAATAAGCCCGCATTTCTTCGCGTACGTATTCCTGCTCTCCGAGCTCGCACAGGCAGGCCAGCTCGTGGAATCTCATATACGGAGTCGTTATCGGTTGAACGCGCTCGTTCTTTAGCACCTCGCGCTTGACGGTCTCCGTCCTCTCCGAAGACAGATAGCCGAACAGGACTGCGAACAGGTTGGCGTATTTGGTCATATGGCGGTTCAGCACGCCGTCGACCCGACTGTGAACCAGTCCGCCCTGCTCTTCGTCCCAAAAGGCCGAGAGTACCTTCTCCTTCAACTCCACCGCGAGACGACCGTATCGTTCAGCCTCATTCTCGTGTCCGAATTGCCGGGCAAACCCGCAGACGATCTCCAAGGAGCGGCACAGCAGGATTTGCTCCACGCAAAGTTCTCCGTCCTTGCTCATCTCCGCCCAATCCACGAACACCCAGTCTTCTCCCGGAACGCCGACGATCATTCCGTTCTCGTTCGTACGGTTCAGACAAAATTCCATCAGCGTAACGAGCTTCGGGTACATCATCGCGATGAAATCGGTATCGTCGGTATAGAGAACATAATCCTCCAAAGAGAGAATCCAGTAGAAGGAATAGTCCAGAATCGTGTTCAAATGAATCTCGATCGGATCGTTGCCCCTTAGAGCGATCAGCGTGCGGCGGCAGACCGCCTCGTCGAAGAAGCTGTAGTAATTCATCAGAAAGCTCTGATAGGCGTCGCCCGACCAGACCCAGCGGTCGCGCTTGATGCCGTCGAGGAAAAATTCCCTTGTATTCAAATGCAAGGTGCGGACCGAGACGTCCCAGATCTCGTCCAACAGGGGATCGGAGCTGCGAAAGCTTCCCCTGTATTCCAGGGGAAGATATTCATAGAGAGCCCCGACGTCCCGGACGATAAGCCCCGGATCGGTTCGAACACGAACATAGCGGAAGGCTCTGCCCAGCGGGACCGTATAGCTTGTCTCCCCGCCGATGTCGGCCGTATCGAAGGTTTCGCAAAACTCCTCCGATTGCGCTTCTTCCTCCGATTCGCCATAGAAGACGCGAACCCGGCCCCGGCCTTCGAGGCCGCGAAGCTCGACGTAGCCGAACGTCTGCCGGCCGAAATCGAGCAGCCGGGCGTTCGGACCGGCTGCCTCCGAGCGGATCGGCTCGATCCGCTCGGTCGCCAAACGGTAGAGCACGGGCGGCTCCTCCGGGCGGTCGAAGATCCACGCGGCGGCGTCCGTCCACTTATTGTTCTGGTAAGACGCGCTCCAGCTCTCGTCCGAATGAACGGTCGTTCCCTCGACGTAGATCGTCGGCAAGCTTTGATCGTTCATGATCGATACGACGATCTCGCTCCGACCGGCTTCAAGTTCGAAGCTCGTTGCGGCGTCGTACCGGTACCGCCCGTTCACCATGACGTTAAACCGCCCGTTCGCCGCGATTGCAACCGTCTCTCCCCGTTCAAGCTCCACGATCTTGCGGAACTTGACGTTCGGATGGCAGGAATCGATCTTCCATATCGGCGGGATGTACATGCCGCGCTCGTCCCGCCGCATCATCGTTCTCGCGTGCAGCCACAGCTCGAAGTCTCCCGGATACCAAATCCATTTTGCTTTTGTCATGCTCTTACGTCCTCTGCTTCGGTTTTTAATTCGTTATGGCGTATTCACCGGTGCCGGAACCACATATTCCGAACCGTTCGGCACAACAATCTCGACGGTTCCGTCCGGGAGCGTGGTCGAGGAAGCGACGACAGCGCTCCTGCTTCCCTGGATATGATACGTCTGACCCGCATAGACGACATCGCGCAGCCCTGCATTGTCCAGCTCAGTCGGCAGATTCGGCCGGATGTGCAGGCCGTCCGGCTTCGCGGTCATACCGAGGAAGCCGTCCGCCATAACCAGCGGCACGATGCCCGATTCCGGGTATTCCCCGACAATTCCGATCGTCCATGGCGCTCCGACGTTGTTGGCAGGATCTCTGCGCAGCTCATCAAGGCTGAACTCCGCGAGAATTTGCTCCATTCGGGCAAACGCGCCATCCGCGCCCCCTCCGGACTGCAATCTGCCCATCATGTCGTCGTAGGACGTATAGAAGATCGCCCCGCCGTTTTCCAGATGGTTGCCGTAAGTCGCACTTCCTCCCGGAGCTACGCTGATCGCGCTGTTGTAGCTGTACCACCAGTACGGCTGTTTGGATTCGATCGCGACAGTGTTCGCCCGCGGAGCCCAAACCCAGTCGTAAATATCCGCCCCCGTCGACGTCTCGCCGGGAATGATCCGCTCGCCGTCCAGCCATTCGTAGATCGAGTCCGCCTGCGCCCCATCGGCCAGTCCGTACCTGACGGCCATCGCGTTCAGGAACGTGAACCCGTAGTCCCGCTCGACTCCGTTGATGTCGATCGATCCGATATAACGTCCGGTTTGAACGTCCCAGAACGTCTCGTTGAACGCTTCCTTGATGTCCGGAAGCAGGTCGCGCAGCTGCCCCGCCTTAACCGGGCTGCCGACGGCATCCTCCAGCTCCGCCATCGCTTGGACCGCCCCGTAAAACAGGACGTTCTCATACGCGCTCTTGTATCCCATCGGATAGTTGTCCCAATAGTTGGAGGCATGTGCGTTGGCCGTTCCGTTATTGTCCGGGTCGCCTATTACAAGAAGCCCCTGGTCCCCCTGCTGCTCGGTCAGTATGAAATCCATCGCTTTGCGAGTCTTCTCCAGCAGCGTGGTCACGCCCTGCGGATAGGCCGGAGCATTCCCGTAGGGAAGCGGCGGCAGCGGATCGTTCAGCATGGCGTCGTCCCGGGTCCACATATAGAGCCTATGCACGCCCATAATGTACAAAGGATTGTTGGAATAATGCTTGGATAGGTCGAGATGCTTCTGCCCGAACGTGTGCGCCCACACAAAACCGTCGGCGTCCATCGGTACGTCCAGCATTTGCTGGTAAAGCTCGTTCTTCAGCTTCGTTTCCTTGGTCCAGCTCAGCTTCTGAGCCGACCATAGCTGCCATTCCGTCGGCCCGATGCCGAGAATGCCTCCCGGACCGTTCAGCCAGCGGATGCCTTCCGGCGTCAGCTCGTTCTGCGCCAGGCCGTAGACAGTAAACAGGTTGCTCCAGTCGGCGTCGAAGGCGCCTCCCCTGGATGTGTGGAACCTCGTACCCGCCTTCCCGAACGCTTGCAGCTCCGCCAATTGAAAGGCGTAACTGCCTTGGCCGTCCGTACCCAGACGATTCGCCGCAATTTTGAAGTAACGAGCGGCGAGTCCCCCGGTTTCCAAAGCGAAGTCGGAATTGCCGGGATTCGGCACAATCGCCTCGCGGTGTATCGGTACATCGTGCCAGATTTGCCCGTCCGTGCTGTAAGACAGCGTCAGCGACCTCGGGAATCCTTGTCCTCCGGTCCGCGGGGTCAGCGCCAGTCGATCGACGGTATAGATTGCGCCCAGATCGACTGCAAGATGCTCCTCCCTAAAGCCGTTGTATGAAGACAGCTTGCTCGACCAGTAGGTGGACGGATTATCGTCTAGCGCTTTAGCCGCAGCATGGGCGGAATCCGAAGCGGAGGAGGAAGCGTAGACCTGAACGCCGTTGATAACGTTGTTTACGCTCGCTCCCGTCACTGTCACCTGAAGGGGCGCCGACCAGCCGGAGGAGGGATTGCCGTCCTGATCGTAAGCCCGCACCTTCACGGAATACGAGCCTGGCTCGCTCCAGGAGTGCGAGGACCGCCCTTTGCGATACGTGTCCCCGCCGTTCATCGGCTTGACGGTCGAGGATAGCGATGTCGTACCGTCTCCCCAGTCGAACAGATAAGCCTGATTGTTGTCCGCCGCATTGGGGGCTCCGCTATAATACTCGACCGTCTCCCCTGCCTTCAGGGTCGCGGGTCCGATTGGAGCCTCGGCCGTTCCCGGCGCGACGGCGGCATAGGCGTACGTCTCGGAAATATAATCGAAGCCTGCGCCCAAGCCGAAGCCCTGCGTCGATCCGTTCACGAAAGCTTGCGCTCCGTGCCCGCTCTCCGTATACGTCCATACGCCGACATGCCCGGATGGATCGTCCAGCACCCACAGGTAGTCGCCGGGCTGCTGCCGAACAAAGTTCAGCTCGATCCAATCGTCGTCCGACGGCAGATCCTCGAACGCTTTGGACGCAATCGGTTGGCCGGCTATCGAAGCCACATAATTCGTATTCCAGGCGTACAGGGTCAAAGTCACGTCGCGATTCAGCTGCTCGTAGTTCGACACCCTCACGCGAAGCGTATCGAAATTAGAGCCGTAAAACTTCTCGCCGCGGGAAAGGATATTCCCTTCCGGCGTCAGTCCCATGGCCGACCGCCCCCGAACTCCGGAAGCCTCGTAAAGCGCTTTCCACCCTCCCGAGGCAAATCCGGTTTCGGCTTGATAGTTATAGCCCTGCACCGGAGCCGTTGCTCCGTCGGCAAAGGAGACGGACGTATCGCCCGGCTTGCGGTCGTACGCGTACACGCCCACCCATTCCGTCGGGTTGCTCAGCTCCCAAAGGTATTGTCCCTGCGGCTGCATCGGGAATTCAAGCTCCAGCCAGGCGTTATCGACGTAATCTACGAACGTTGTCCGCGCGATTGGCGCCTGCGCCGTTGTTGTCGCATAGTCGGTATTCCAAGCGTACAGGGACAATGTCAGATTGCCGATGTTGTTCCCCCAGCTCGGTGCGGCCACCCGCAAGGCATCGAAGCCCGAGGAAGCGAACTTCTGCCCCCTCGTCGCCGTCTGGTTGAAGTCGAAGGGGGTTCTTCCCCCTTCCTCGGTGTACAGCTTGGTCCAGCCGCTCGCGCGGGCTTCCGAAGAAAACCACGCGAACGAGCTGAATACCATTACGAATAAAGCCAATATGAATCCGACGAAACGACCGTTAATCTTGAACCCGTCCCTGCTGCTTGTCGACACAGTCACAGTCCAGTCCCCTCTCGATAGATTCGTAGCGCTTAGCGAATTATTGGATTAAGTTCATCGCTTTAAACTGCTTCTCCGCTTCCTCGAGCAGACGCTCGCCGCCCGCCTTCTTCCAGTTAGCCACGAACTTGTCGTAGTCCGTTTCCTTGCCGAGAATGTATTTGATCTGGAACTCCTCCGTCATCTTCGTGATGTCCGATACGAGCTGCGGATCGAGCTCCAGCAGGTCGTTGTAGTTCTTCGTCGCTTCGAAACCTTTGGCCTTCTCGTCCAGCTCCAGCTGCTTCATGCCCGTAGCATTCGGCTCGTCGGCCGTGCTCTGAAGAACCTTATCCCGGCTCGTCCCGATCCAGGTACCGTAATCCCATGCGCCCGGATATTCCTTCCGGTATTTGTCCTGCGCTTCGGTATAAAATTTAAAGCCGTCCTCCAGATCGAGCACTTCCTGTCCGTCGGGGCCGACGCCCCAGCGAAGCGCCCAGTAGCCGTCGTTCGGGTAGCTGACGCCTTCGAGCAGCTGTGCGATCTTCTCCAGCTTGGCCGGATCCTTGGCTGCATTCGCCGAGATCGCATACATTCCGTTCACCAGCCCGCTAGGTCCGCGCACGCCGCCGTTCTCGGAGCCCTTCGGCATCGGGATGGCTTCCCAGACGTCTACATAATTGCCTTTGTTCTCCTGCAGGCTCTCGTGCTCGGCGACGATTGAGCCCGGATACCATGCGATTCCGATCTTGTTGCCGAACAGCTTGGGCTTGCGCTGCTCCCAGCCCTGCGTATACCAATCGGGATCGATCGTTTTCTCGTCGACCAGCGTTTTGACGAAGTCCAGAAACTGCTTATGAACCCCGGTGGTCACTGCATGCGCCGCCGCATTGTCCTGAATATAGAAGCCGTAAAACTGGCCGAACATGCCCTGGAAGTTCCCGATCTCGCCCAGGCTGCTTCCGCCTCCCGCCGAGCTGATGCCCCACGTATCGGCTTTGCCGTTCTTGTCGGGGTCGTCCGTCGTGAACTTACGGATGACGTTCATCAATTCGTCGTTTGTCTTCGGAATATCCAAGCCCAGGTTGGCAAGCCAGTCCTTGCGCACCATAACCGTCCAGTTGCCCGGCTCGGGCGGGCGAGGAATCGCGATCATTTTCCCGTCCTGCGTTGTAAAGGTTTTGGCGTTCTCGTCGAGCGCACCATTAATGGAAGGAAGCTTCTCCAGCAACGGCGTCACGTCTTCCATAAGCACGCCTTGAGACTGCAGCTTCAGAATCTGGTTTTTGTCGTACGTAAAAATGAGATCGGGCGGCTCCTGGCTCGCGAACCGGGTCAGTATTTTCGCTTCCAGATCGGCCGCGGGCAGCGCCGTCAGCTTGAAGTTGACGTTAAACTTGTCGTCGAGCCATTTCTTATACGGATCGTTGTCGCCAACCGGCGTATTGACCCAACCGACTTCCATCAGCTCGATATTGACGCGCTCGGAGGATGCCCCTTGCGTTGCCGGTGCGGAAGGATCGGCGCTTGATGCCGTTCCTCCCTCGTTTCCGTTGCCGCACGCCGTCTGCAGCAAAACTGCGCAGGCGAGCGCTGCCGTCATCCAGACCTTGCCCTTTGTCAACGACTTTACCATGTCTAAATCTCTCCTTCGGTTTTATGTAGTGTCTTGTTCATCCCGTATTCCCGGCAGTTACCCTTTGACCGCCCCTAAATACATGCCTTTCATGAAATGCTTCTGGAGGAACGGGTAGACGCATAGGATCGGCAGCGTGCCGATGACGACAAGCGCCATCTTCAGCGACTCCGCGGATACGCGGTTCACCGGATTAAAAGCGTTGTGCTGGCCGGCGTTGTTGAACTGCGCTCCGATCTCCGAGCTGGAAAACATATTGCGGATCAGCAGCTGAATCGGATGCCATTTCGAATCGTCGAGATAGATTAGAGCGTCGAACCAGGAGTTCCAATGCGCGACCCCGATGAACAAACCGATCGCCGCCATAGCCGGCGCCGCCATCGGAATCATAATCTTGCTCATCAGCGTCACTTCCCCCGCTCCGTCGATAACGGCCGATTCCTCCAGCTCTCCGGGAATGTTTTCGAAAAACTGTTTCAGCACCAGCACGCTCCAGCTATCGACCAGCCCCGGAAGGATCAGCGCCCAGACGGAATCGAGCAGATGCAGATCGCGCACGACCAGGTACGTCGGAATGAGGCCCCCGCCGATCAAGATCGTGACCAGAATAAAGAAAAGCATCGGCTTGCGTCCCGGCAAATTCCTCTTCGATAGAACGTAAGCCGCCAATGTCGTCATCAGGAGAACAAGCGCGGTGCCGAGCACCGTCCGAACGACGGTTGCGCTCAGTGCCTGCAGCACGGCGGTCCCCTGGAACAACCTCTCGTAAGCGATTAAGGTCGGGTTTTGCGGCCATAAAATAAACCCGCCCCGATCGATCCATTCCTGTTCGTTGACCAATGACATGGAAATGACGTAGATCAGGGGGATGGCGGACAGCAGGGTCAGCCCAAGCACGATCGCCGAGGAGACGGCTTGATAGACTTTTTCGTTCCCGTTGGACATTCTTTTCTCCCCCTTACCAAATTCCCGTTCCAGCATATCGCTTCGCCAGCCAGTTGGCCGACAGAATCAGGATAAGCCCGATTACCGACTGGAACAACCCTACTGCCGTCGCCATGCTGTATTGCAATTGATTTAACCCCTGCCTGAAAACGAACGTGTCGATAATATCGCCGACCTCGTAGGTAGCCGGACTGTAAAACAGCAAAATTTGCTCCACGCCGGCGTTCAGCACGCTGCCCAGCGACAGAGTGAATAAGAAGACGACGACCGGACGAATTCCCGGCAGCGTAATGTGACGAATCCGCTGCAGCGGTCCCGCTCCATCCACCTTCGCCGCTTCGTAGATCGACGGATCGATTCCGGTCAGCGCCGCCAAATAAATGATCGTTCCCCAGCCGATCTCTTTCCAGATGCCGCTGCCGACGATCAAGGGCCGGAACCATTCCGGAGCCATCAGAAAATTCTGCTCGCTGCCGCCAATGCCCATGATCAATTGATTAACCATCCCCGTATTCGAGAACATGGCGAACACAATGCCGTAGATGATAACCCACGAGAAAAAGTGCGGAATGTACAAAATCGTCTGACTGACTCTGCGAAGCCACGACGACCGCAGGTCAAACAGCAGGATCGCCAGCACAATCGGAGGAAAAAATCCGAACGCGATTCGCAGCAAGCTGATGACGATCGTATTTTCCAGCACATTGTAAAAATCCGGTCTGGCGAACACGTAGGTGAAATTGTCGAAGCCGACCCAGGGGCTGCCCCATATTCCCGAGGATAGCTTGTACTGCTTAAACGCCAAAATGCCCTGCAGGAAGATCGGATAATATCTGAAGACAAGATAGTAGACGATAACCGGAACAAACAACAAATAAAGAAACCAGTAACGGCGCATTCGAATAACGAGCGAAGGCCGCCGGACCGGTCCGCTTATCGACATCGAATTCGCGCCTGCTGCGCGCTGCACGGGTGCACCCCCTCTCTGAAGTATGCTCCCATTATATCGAGGGGCCGGATTGTGCCGAAATGACGCTAGGAAATCATTATGGTACATATTTTAATCTTTGGCGGGTACAAGGCACTTTTTGGCCTTCGCGTCCCGACCCGGGGAGGAAAAACAGGAGCGGCGGTTTTGACCCGGACAGTCGGTGCATAGAAAGGGAAAGCGGCGGCTCCTTTCGGAGGACCGCCGCTTAGAGGGAGCTTTCTTTACGTTTGCGCCATCTGTATGCCGCATATAGAGCGGCGACGACGGCAAGAGCAACGACAATTAGGATCGCGACGGGGCTGTCGTTTGAGGATGTCTCCGTTTGGTCCGGAGGATGGCCCTTCGCGCTCTTCAGAAATCGACTAAAGCTCTCTCGTTCCTTCTCGTTATGGTGCTGAACTTGGCCGTCCAGCAATTGAATCATTCCGTTCGGGCCGGCTACGGGCGTTAAGAAGTCTGCTTCTATGCCGACACGTCCATCCGGCGATTCTCATCTGGATTCGTCAAGCTCTCTTACTTCGATTCTCTTCTCGCTGTACCGATACGTCACGATCACGTTCTCGATAATCTCTGTGTCCTGGTAGGCAAGGGAGCCTTCGAACTGTAGAGTGTCCTCGTCCGTCCACTCGATGCGATTGGCGTAGCTATAGTTTTCGTGATCCGTGCGAATCCATGTGTCCAAGCCTTTTTGCGCGCCATAGTTCACCCTTGACGATTCTATCAGCTCCGGGCTCGTTCTGCCCTCTTCTACGTTCAGGATTTGCACGAATTCGCTCTTATTGGAGCAGGTGACGACCGCAATCGACTTCCGATTGGGCGACGGGATCACTTCTTTAATATACATCGACGGCTTAGAGAAACTGAAATACTCTTCAAGCACATTGTCTTTAATTCTCCAAAGAACATTGTGACTGCCATAATCCGAATAATGGTTAAAAAGAGTGAACAGGATGCTTCCATCCGCCAGCTTATAAACGTAAGGGCTGCGATAGCTTTGGGATAGAATATCTACGGCGAAGGCGGCTGCATCCGCGATTTTGGGATTGTCGGTTGTCAGGAACGGCTGAAGCTCCTTCAACGCCTTCTCTCTCAGCATACCATCATTAAAGCTTTCCACCAGCCTGTTGATGGCAATATAGACGGACTCGTTATTGTCGCTCTTCAAAGCTTGGATAAATTTCTCCGCATCATAGGAAGCGGTCGGGGCCAACTCCATGTCATTCGGTGTCAAATAGCGGATATAGGGCTCTGTATTTTGATTTTTATAATAATCCGTCGCCAATAAGACGGTCGAGGTTGAACTATATAGAACAAGACAGGCTATTAGCACCACCCACCCTTTAGAGAGTCGTTTTCTCCTTTTTACCGTTCCGCTCTGCTCAGCCGCTTCAATCAAGCTTTCATCAATCAAGCCGATCTCCTTGTACAGCTCTTCTCTTTTCACAGGTTAGCCCCTCTCTCTATCCAGATGAACTCTAAGCTTGTTTCTTGTCCGAAATAACAGGGATTTGGCTTTGCTGCCGCTCATATTAAATCGGATTGACAGCTCCTCTATGGAATCGGAGTGCCAGTACCTCCTGATAAATAAATTCCTTGCCTGCTCGTCTAAGGCATATAGGAATTGATTGATTGCGTTCGCAAGCTCCCCCACTTCATACTCCGTCTCTACCGTATCCGGAGCGGCTAAACATCCTTCCAACTCGGTTAAAATGACGTCAAACTCGCGATTACGCTTCTTCGCCGTATTGTAGCCATGCCTATCAAGCGCAATATTGCGCGTCAGTCTTCCCAGAAATACGGATAATTTCCGAGGCCTATGAGGAGGTATTGCATTCCATGCCGCCAGATAAGCATCGTTCTCGCACTCTTCAACATCCGCGAGATTAGAAAGAATGTTTCTGGCGATGGCCCGACAGTATGCTCCGTATTTATTCTTTGTCTCCGAAATCGCTTGCTGCGATCGCTGTAAGTACAGGTGAATGATTCCCTGGTCTTCCATCCGCTGTTCTCCTTTACCCCTTCTCTTATCTATAGAGTAGAAAATTCATTGAATGGGTTGCATATATACAGTAATATCCCACTTGGAAAATAAAAAAGAAACCGTCCTTTGGCGAAATGGAAGCGTCGAGCAACCATTCGCCAAGATGAGGTTTCTTAATACGTTCGATTTACGGTGGTCTCACGACTTATTTACCGGTCTTAATGGCTTCATCGTGAGCTTGGGCGAACTCTTCGGGCGTAATTTCCTTGCCGAACAGCGCCTGGATGCGGTTGAGATGAACCTCGGCAGCGCCCGATGCCATCTGCACGTCGGCAAACAGCGTAAATCTCGTAGCGCTATTCACTTCGTTGAGCAGGTCAATGTAAAGCGGCGGAAGCTGAAGCTTGGACGTGTTCACCTTAGTGGCCGGAATTACGCCGGCTCCGGTTACCGATTCTTCTCCCCACCGCTTCACGAAGTACTTCACGAATTTTTTCGCTTCTTCTTTGACGGGGGAATTCTCAGCGACGAACAAGCCGACGCCCGGCCCGCCTACCCAGCTGTCGATATGGCTCTTGTCGCCGTCGACGGTCGGAAATTTGAAGAAGCCGATACTGTCGCGGTACGATTGTTGAATCTCCTGATTGGTCGTATAGTTCGGAAGCTCCCACGTTCCCATCAGGTACATGGCGGCTCCGCCGGATATAAAGTCCACTTTGACCTCGTCATTCGACAGACCGTTAAAGCCTTCGTTAAACGCGTTCCTATCGACAAGCTCCTGAACGCGCTTCGCCGCTTCGACAAGACCCGGATCGGTGAAGGAGGCCGTGCCCTTGATCGCATTCGTAAGCGCTTCCGTTCCTGCGATGCGATCGGCCAAATACATATACCATAGCGAGCCCGTCCAGCGATCTTTGTTGCCGAGCGCGATCGGCTTTACGCCATTGGCGGCAAGCGTTTGAACGATCTGCAGAAATTCGCCGTAAGTCGTTGGAATCTGCAAACCGTACTGCGCAAAAATTTGCTTATTGTAATAAATCGGAGCGATATTGAATTCGAGCGGGAGCGCGTAGATTTTGCCGTCTACGGTAAAGGCTTCCGTAGTTCCCGCAACGAACGAATCCTGCAGTTCGCTATGCAGCAATTCATCGAGCGGCGTGAACAGCTGGCCTTCGACGAACGGCTGAAGATATCCGGCCGCCCACGTCAGGCCTACGTCCGGCAGCTCGTTAACGGCGGAGATCACTTTAAGCTTGGCCTTGTAGCGTTCATTATCCAGCACTTCCTGCTTAATGATAACGTTGGGATTCTCCGCCCGGTACTCGTCGATAATTTCGTTTACGACCTGGTGTTGGCCCGGTGCGCCCGCTGCCGGCCACAGGTGCATCATGTTGATCGTCACCTTCTCGTCCGTCGTTGCCTCCGAACTGCGATCGTTCATGCTTTTCCCGCAACCGGATGCAACGAAGGCCAGGCCCAACGCCAGTATGGTCAGCGCTCGAATTTTTGTGTTGTGCACGTTCGTATCCCCCACCCAACATCATGCCAAACCGGCAGGATACGGTTCGGTCAGAATGACGAGCTACTCCTTCACTCCGCCAAGCGCCACGCCCGCGATAATATACCTCGACAACAGGAAGTATATCACAAACAATGGCAGCGTGGTCAGCGCCAGTCCCAAATAGATCGAGCCGAACTCCGTCTTGTAAATATCGCCTCGAAGCAAGCTTACCATGACCGGAAGCGTATATTTATCCTTCTGCGTCAGAAGAATCAGCGGCATAAACAGATTGTTCCAGTTGGCGACAAACGCGAAGATCGCCTGCGTCGCCACGGCCGGAATCATGATCGGCATAACGATTCGGTTAAACGTTCGAAATTCGCCCGATCCATCTATGCGCGCCGCCTCCAGCATCTCGATCGACAGCGTTGCGAGCAAGTATTGGCGCATGAAGAACACCACGGCCGGAGCCGCGATCGCCGGCAGAATCAGCGGCAGGAAGTTATTCGTCCAATGAAGCTGATACATGAACTGATAGAAGCCGATGGCGCTTGCCTGCGCCGGAATCATCATGACGCACATAATGAACGTAAAGAACGGCTGACGCATCCTCCAATTGTATGCCGTTAGCCCGTATGCCGTCAGAGACGAGAAATAAACGGTCAAAAGGGTCGCGCAGCCGGAGATGATCAGCGAGTTGAAGAAACCGCGTATGGGATCGAAGCTCTTGTCCAGCAGCACTTTCCAGTTGGTCGACAAGTGCGTCGAGGGCAGCAGCGAGAGACCGCTCTGAATTTCCGGCGTAGAACGCGTGGCGTTCACGAACATGATCCAGAACGGAAGGATGCTAAGCAGCGCCAGGAAGATAAGAACGATGTAAATGATCGTCTTGTTCATGCGTCGGACGGCCTTTCCGCTCTCCTTCCTCCGGTTCATGTGCAGGGAGACGGTTCCGTTTCTTTCGATATTGGCCACGATTTAAGCCCCCCTTGCCGCTGTTTTTGCAGCTTTTCTAAGCTTCTTTTCTTCTTTCGCGAGTCTTGCCGCGTCGCGGTCGCGCATCGCGTAGAACAGCGCCGCCGACAGCACCGCCGCGATCGCGAACATGATCATGCTCGCTGCAGCCGCGCGATTATACAAATAGCTGCCCTTGAACGCTTGCCCGTAGATGAACACGGACGTGGTGAGCGTAGCGTTGTCCGGTCCTCCCGAGGGGACAATGAACAGCTGCGGAATATCGAACATTTGCAAACCGCCGATCATCGACACGATCAGCACATACAGCAGGATCGTCCGAAGACTCGGCAGCGTGATGCGGAAGAAGGTCTGAAATCCGTTAGCGCCGTCCATAGCCGCCGACTCGAAGAGGGCCGGATTGATGCCCATAACGCCAGCAACAAGGACAATCATCGTATTGCCGTACCACATCCAGAACTGGATGAAGGATACGATGCCTCGTGCCGTCGTCTTGTCCTGAAGGAAGAAAATCGGTGCGTCGGACCAGCCCAGCAGCTCGAACAAACTGTTCACGGGACCCATCGGATAAGCAAACAAGGTGCTGAAAAGCACGGCGATCGTACTCGCCGTGATAATATTCGGCATGTAGAGCATGACTTTAAAAGCGCCTTGGCCCCGTATTCTGAGGCGTTGGTTAGTAAACCATGCAGCGAGCAAAAGCGCGAGAACGATCTGAGGGATGAAGTTCGAAATCCAGAGGATCGCGGTATTCGTTAACGATGTCTGAAAAGCGACATTATCGAAAATAAGATCTTTGAAGTTCTGAAACGGATTATCCAGAATCCGAATCGGCTTTGGAATTAGCCCCTGTAAATTGGTGAACCCGATAGCTGCGGTGTATAAAATGGGATACAGCGAGAAAACCAGAAACGCAAAAATAAAAGGAAGGCTGAAAATATAGCCGTATCTCGAATAGTTGACACCTTTGCGCCGCATGATTCTCACCCCGTCAATTAATATGAAGGGGCGGGGATATTCACCCGCCCCTTCGGCGCCTTTCTATTCGCTGGCGATGTCTAGAGTGTCTTTGACCTGCTGCTTGAAGTCCGCGATCGCTTTATCCCGGCTCTTATTGCCCGCCGTATATTCCCGTACCTGGTCGCGCCAGAGACTGTTGATCGATTCGTCGAACTGGGTCAGGTTTTTGCCGGAAGCGTTGGCATTGGCCGGGACGAACACGTCGAACATATTCTGTCCGCCGAGCAGATCGATTTGACCGTTGGCATTCGACATAACGACTGAAGATGCGACGCTATCCTTCGTGCCTTGCTCGCCTTCCTTCATCGTGCCGTTAGCCCAATAAGTTTGCAGGCCCGTATCGGAGGAATCGAGCGTCACCCAATGAACGAAGTCGGCTACGGCCGCTTTTTTGGCTTCATCCTTGGCAACGTCTTTGTGAGCCAGCAGCCATGTGCCGCCCCAGAAAAATCCTGTCGGAGGCTCGGTGACCGCCCAGTCGCCGATCGTATCCTTCACTTGTCCGTTCATGACGTAGTTGATGAGCCAAGCGGGGCCGAAGAAACCGAAGATCGGCTGCTTGCCGCTGCCCGACATATCCGCGTACCAAGCTTCCGTCCAGTCCTGCGTATCATTATGATAGCCGTTGTCCTTCAGCTTCTTGGACAGATCGAGGAACTGTTCTCGCTTCGGATCGATATGCAGCTTACCGTCGACAATCCAGCCCTTGTCGGAGCTGTTCTCGATCGGATGCCAAATATCGCCGTCGCCGGAAACGATGCCGTACCCTTTCGCTTTCAGCTTGGCAGCCGCCTCGAAGAACTTATCCCAGCCGGGGCCGATTTCGTTCTTGATCGAGGTCGGATCGTCCGTTCCGAAAGTATCTTTGGCAAGCGAGCGGCGGTAGATGAACGCGCCTCCCGTCGCTTGATAGCCGAGTGCCTTCAGCTGACCGTCCTTGCTGCCGATATCGACCGAGTATTGAGCGATGCCGGCATTCTTAACCATGTCGTCGGTAAGGCCAAGATCGGCATAATTAGCGGCATAGTCGGAGGCGTCTCCTTGCGCATACTTAAGGATGAATGCGGCTTCCGCCGCATAGATGTCCGGAGCGTCCTTGCCGCCTGCGGCAAGCGCCTGGTCAAGCGCCGGTTGGTAAGCTCCGTCCGTAGTCGCGATAATCGTGGTTTTGAACTCGACGTTCGCATCGGGGTGAGTGGCAAGGTACTTCGTCGTCATGTTCGGAATTTCGTCCGTAAAGCTCCAGAGATTGATGGTGACTTTCTCTTTGGAATTGTTGCCCGCCGGGGCTTCGGAGCTGCTGCTTGGCGAGCTTGAGCCGGGGCTTGAGCTTGCGCCCGCGCTGCCGGACGAGCCCGAATTTCCGCCGCCGCACGCGGCGAGAACGGAAGCCAACAAAACAAAAGCTGTGGATGCGGATAAGAAGCGTTTCATTTCTAATGCCCTCCCTTTAATAACGCCTACAGTTACTTTGTAACCGCATACATAATTATAGGGTTTGTAATGAAAGCGCATAAGGAACTGACCATTGGGAGAAATTCCACTATTATTGGATGGAGGGATCGGTATCCAGCACCTGGTGCCGGTACTGGCCGGGGCTTATTCCTTCACTGTCTTTGAAAACTTTAACGAAATATTTGGCCGTCTGATAACCGACCTTCTCGGCGATTTCCCAGATCGGCATGCTGGTTGTAACTAACAGCTCCTTTGCTCTTTGCAATCTTCTGCGTGTCAAATAATCGCTGAAGGTAACGCCGGTCTGCTCTTTAAACAGCACGCTGAAATAGCTCGCGTTCAGATGCAGCTGATCCGCTACCTGCTTCATGCTGATCGCTTCATGCAGATGAGCATAGATGTAGCCGATCGCGTCCTTGATCGCCGTGCCGTAACGCGCTTCATCGCGGCCTACTTCGATTAGCTTCGGATCGACCAGCTTCTCCATCGCATCATGGCGCTCTCTGCTGTCGACGAGTTCCAGCGCTCTTTGTACAGCGTTAATCAGAGCCGTTTTGTCCAGCGGCTTAAGAATATATTCGAACGCGCCGAGCTGCAGCGACTTCTTCGCATATTCGAATTCGGCATAACCGGAGATGATGATGATGACGGGAAGCTGTCCGCGCGATGCCAACGTCTCTAGCATTTCCAGGCCGTCGACTTCGGGCATTCTTACATCCGTAATGATGAGATGAGCCGAATTCGTTTCCAGCCATGCGAGCGCCTCGACTCCGCTCGCGGCGCTTTCGATGCGATATTTGCCCGCCGACCAGGCGACGAGCGTCTTCTGTATGCCAAGGCGCGTACGAGGCTCATCGTCCACGATCAAGATCGTTTTCAAGACCGTTCGCCCCCTTCCGCAGGAATTGTGATTTCAAATCGTACCGTCGTGCCGACGCCGGGCTTGCTCTCGATCTGCAGCCCGCTGCCGCGCTCCGCCGTATTCGGATAATAGAGCTTAAGACGCCGTTGAACGTTGGACATGGCCACCCCCGCCCCCTTCTTGGGGTTTTTGGAGAATCCGCCCTCGATGCTGTGCATCAGCTTGGCCAATGTCTCCCCGTCCATGCCAATCCCGTCGTCGAGGACGGCAACTGTCGCAAAGCCCGGTCGGGCCGAAAATACGCGGATTGTGACCGAGCCCGGGCCAATGCGGCTCTCCACGCCATGCAAAACTGCATTCTCCACGAGCGGCTGAATGATCAGCTTCGGAATCGGCGCCTGCAAGAGCGCTTCATCCGCGTCGATGTTCCAGGTCAGCCGATTGACGAAGCGCATTTTCATAATTTGCAAGTATCGCTGGGCGTGCTCAAGCTCGTCGCGAATGGTGACCCACTCGTCATTGCCGGCCGCGCTGCCGATCACATAGCGGAATAGCCCGGACATGGCAAGAATCACTTGGGCAAGCTCGCTCTCCTCTTTTTCCTCCAACGACCAGTAGAAGGCTTCCAGCGTGTTAAATAGAAAGTGAGGATTGATCTGCGCCTGCAGCGCCTTAAGCTCCGTGCGGCTCTGCGTGATTTCCTTCTCGTAGACGACCTGAATCAGCTCGTTCATATGAGTAACCATCTGGTTGTACGTGTTATTTAATTCATCGATCTCCAACGTTCGAAACCGGTTCCGATCGGCGGGAATCAGCCTGAGCCCGCCGAATCTGGCGCTGCGCATGCTTCTCATCAGCCGCTGAATGGGCCGGGTGATCATCGTGGACAGCAGCAGCGTCAATAGTAGAAAAGCAAAGGCGGCAATGCCGATGGATACGTAGATCGCCGTCTGCAGCACGGAAATCCCTTCCGTCGCCGATTCGACCGGCATGAGCAGCACGAGCTTCCAGTCCGCCACATCGGAATGCTGCCTGACGGCGAGCATGCGCTCCTGCCCGATCGTAACGGTGCTGCCCGTTTGCGCGAGCACCGACCTCGCCGCCTCATGGTCAATATCCGATATGATCGGGTTATCGTCGCTATCGCCCAATAGCATAAACTCCCTATTTTTAGAAGGATCGCTTTTGGCCTCGGGCTCGTACATATCGAAGTAATCCCGGTTGACGTGAACGACCAAGTAGCCCCCGGGAGAGTAGGAAAGGTCCAACAGATGGATGCGGCGGATCGCCAGCACCGAATCCGGCGACCGCGGATCGATCCCAATCCAGGCTATGCGCCCTTTCTTCCCGTCCGCCGCCGCGAGCGCTTCCTCGGAGATGCGATTAATGCTGGAATCGTCAAGCGGGAACAGCCGTCTGTTGTCCAATGTATAGATCTCAAGCGAGCTTATGCCCGAGGAAAAAGCCATATAATTGTTGGCGACCTGCAGCAGCGACTGGCGCTCGCTGAACTTGGTCGGCATCTGCTGCACTTCTTTCACCAGCAGCTTCTGCACGTAAGAATCCGCGACCACTTGGGTGGTCAACGAATCGATCTGCTTCAACAGCGCATCCAGCCGTCCGTTGGCCTGAATCGCCGTCTGTTGAATGTGCTTCTCCGCGCTTTGCCTGAGGAGCACGGATACTTCTCCATAGATAAACACACCCGCAAAGGTAAGCACAAGGATAATCGTTAGCGTAAAGCCGACGAAAATCTGGTTTCTGAGGGTGTTGATCTCTCGGAGATTGATCAGCCGATCCGTCCACTTTCTCACAGGCGCCCATTCCTCTTTTGCTAGATCCTAGGTTCAACGTACCTTATTCAATTTGGAGTGTCAAACGTTTCCGACACGCTGCGATGGTCTGCGCGCCATGCGTCGAGCTGCCTTTGCACTTCGGACCTTACCTCGTCGATGCCCGCCTGACGGAGCTCCGAAATAAACTTCGGCAGCATATCATCCACGTTCACGCTGCCCGTCATCAGGCCGGGAAAGTACTTCTCCCAAACCATCTGGATGTTCTTCACTTGAAGCGGCATCCCCGACAAATCCGGGGTAAAGCCCAACGTGCCCGAGTAGACCGCTTCTTTGTTGCTGGCGCGGAACTGCTCCCATTTATCCAAAGGATCGGCGAACTGTCCGCCCATGGTCTTCAGAATGAACCAATTGCCCTGGGTATACTGCACGCCCCCATAGCTGGGCTGGGCGTCCGGGATCGGATTGCCGTTGTTGTCCGTCGGCGGGATGGGGACCACCTGGCCGTTGCTGTCGAGCGTGTAATGCACGCCCTCAATACCAAAGTTAAACAGATTCCGCACCTCGGGATCCGTGTTCAGCAGATTGAGAAACTTAACGGCCTCGACGGGGTGCTTCGTATCCGCGTTGACGGCCATGACCCCTCCCCGCATGGATTCCGTCGTAATCAACGCGGGCGTAACGGGATAGGCCACCAGCTTGTAGCCGCGATCCTTGCTCCAGCTATTGTCCGATAACGGCCCGCCCCCGGCGGCCTTCCAGAATACCAAATCGCCTCGCTTAAGCCCGGGGCTTTCCCGCAAAGACGCGTCCTCATTGATATAGCCCTCCACATAATAATGCCGCAGAAGATCCAGCACCTTCCGCCCTTCCTCGCTTTCGAATATGCTCACGACCGGAGAATCGGGCTCTTGACCTCGTACCATTAGCGGGAGCGTCTTCTCCGCTACGTACTGGTAGCCGTCCAGGGCGAAGAAATTTTGCGACCCCTTGTCCAGCTCCATCGGCTGATAATCAGGCTCCTTCTCCTTGATCATCCGCAGCAATGGCTCCAGGGAAGCCAGCGTTGTATACTTGGAGATGTCGATCCCATACTTCTTGACCAGCGCCTCCGGGTACATCCAATGGTCGCGAACGGCCAATTCTTTATTGGTCGGCACGCCGTAGATGCCCCCGTCGTCCATCTGCACGCCTTTCCAGAAAACGGGATCGATCTCATCGTACATCCCCTTTCCCGCGCTGCTCAAATAATCGTTAAGCCTTAGAAATGCGCCGCGTTGCGCATATGTCGAGTATTCTACTGCAAAAGCGATGTCGAAGGGGGTTCCTGCCGACACAAGGGTATTCAGACGCTCCTCGTACTCTTGCCAGCCCACCTTGATATAGGTAACGGTCACGCCGATTTTTTTGGCCAACACCTCGTTGATCTTGTCGGTGACCTTCTGAAGGTCTTTATCGGTATCTCCGATCGTGTAATAGATCAGATTGACTGTATCGCCGCCCGTCGCGGCGTACCCGCCGTTGCCGGATGACGAGACGCAGCCGGATAAAGTCAGTGTCAGCAGCAGGACGAGCCCGAAGAGTGCCGCGGGACGGCGCGAATTCCGTTGTTGTCTCATGGCGGCTTTATTCCTTTCTCCGCAATTCCGAGGGCGATCTGCCAAAGTAGGCGTGAAAATGAGAGTAAAAATAGTTCAGATTGGGGTAACCGACGGAGAGCGCGATGGACACGATTTTCTCGTCCGTGGTCATAATGCGTTCACGGGCTCGAAGCATCCGGTAGGCCATTAAATATTCCGAGAATTTCTTGTGCGTCTCCTTAAGAAAAAGCTGACCCAGATACGTTCCGTTCATCCGAAATCGTTCCGCCACCGACTTCAGACTCAAGTTCTGCGCATATTCCGCCTTGACGATCAACAAGATGCGATTGGTCAGCTTGGAGAGACTATCGTAGCGCACGCCGAGCACCGGGTCGCTGTCCAGGTCGTCGCGATCCGCGCCTTCCACTGTACCGTTCAGATCCTCTACGATAATTTTCTCGACGAGATGCTGCAGCTTGGTCCGATCGATCGGTTTGAGCAGATAGTCTTTGGCTCCGCAGCGGATCGCCTCTAACGCATATTGGAACTCGCCATAACCGCTCATGATGATATATTTTGAGGGTAGACGGAGCTCGTTGAGCTTGTGGATCGCATCGTACCCCCGTTGCTTGCCGATGCATACATCGAAGATAGCCA
Source organism: Cohnella phaseoli (assembly GCF_003386235.1). Taxonomy (GTDB): domain Bacteria; phylum Bacillota; class Bacilli; order Paenibacillales; family Paenibacillaceae; genus Cohnella; species Cohnella phaseoli. The sequence goes on along the minus strand of NZ_QRDZ01000049.1, from coordinate 21,132 downwards.
AATCCGGCAGCAGCTCCACCGCCTTCGATATCGCGCCCTCGTACGTTTCGCTCGTCTCAATGCGACCAAAGCCATATTTCTCCCAATCCAACGTTCGCTTCATGCCCTCCAAAATTTGCGGTTCGTCGTCTACGATTAGCAGCTTATACATCCCCAATCGCCTCCTTGGATAGGATTACGGATATTTTAACGCCGGCTTCCTCGTTGTTGTCGATCATCATGGAGAAACCCGTCCCATAGAAAAAGTGCAATCGGGTATACACGTTGCGCAGACCGATATTGTCTAGCGGAGCGTCGTCGCCTCTGGCAAGCTTCCTCCTGATTTCGGCCAATCGCTCCTCGGGGATTCGGTTGCCGTTGTCCACGATCTCCAGCATAAAACGGGTTTCTTCCTCCCAACCGTTCACGATCAACAGATTAAACTCGCTCTCCGGATTAAACCCGTGAACGAAGAAATTTTCCGCAAGCGGCTGCATCCAGAACTTCACGGTCGGCAAGGCCAGCAGCGCCGGCTCCACATTAAACTGATAATAAAACCGGTCCGGATATTTCAATTCCATGATTTTCAGGTATTTCTGGAGCAAAGCGAGCTCGCTGTCGAGCCGGATGATATTGTCGTTTTTAACGATATCGCGATATAGCGCACCTAGAGTGGCAATCGCATCGGAAGTGTAGTCTACGCTATTTACCAGAGCGGAAGAACGGATAACCTCAAGCGTATTGTACAAAAAGTGAGGATTGATTTGAGCCTGAAGCGCTTTCATTTCAGTTTCCTGCTGCTTGAGTTTTAACAGATAATTCGTACGAATATGCCGATCAAGCTGATGGATCATATCGTCCAGCTCCCGGGCGATCATTCCGTATTCGTTTCGTCGGTAACGCGCCGGGCTAACCGGGGTGAAATCCGCCGTTTTCGCGCGTCCGATGGACACGATAATTCGCCGCAGGAAGTTCGCATCCTCGCGCAGATTGTATACGATCAAGAGCAGAACGCTAATCATCGCAGTCAACACGATAAGAAACACGACGAGCAGCACATTCGCCTGCCGATGGATCAGCGTGGTCAAATCCACGATACTGACGAACCGATAATCGAACTCGTTGGAGGTGAACTTTACAAAATAAGCCCGATTCGCAAATCCCGTCCCGAGATAGCCGTGCGTGCGTTCATCCGCCGCGACCCGGCGAACCAGCTCCTCCGTACCGCGGTCTCCGCCGGAAATAAAGTATACGTCTCCGGAACCGCTGATTGCCGCCGCTTCATCCAAACGAGAATTTTGAGCCGTCTTAAAAATCCGTTCGCTATTGACCAGAAATCGAAGCTCCCCTAGCTGGCGGGAGATTTGGTTCGGATCTGAAAGCTTCTTGTGATAGACGAAACCCCTGTGAATCGTCTCGCGAAAAGTCTCGTCCGTATTGGGCAGACGGAACAGGAAGCTCATATTGCCGTTGCTGTCGAAGCTTACTACGTTGCCCTCTTGCTCGGTATGCAAGCTGATCTGGGTGATGTCTCCCCTGCCCCCGTTGCCCAGGAAGGATCGGATATCCTCGGGAAAAGAAACGAGCGGCCGATTGAACTGGCTGCCCTGCAGTCTGTTCGTCAGATAGCCTTCCGCGTTGTTTCCCAAGAAGCTGCGAATGTCGGACACCAGATCGTTATTGGAGTATACTCTCTGCATGAAAGCTTCGATTCGATCGGCATCGTACTGAAGAGCGCTTTCAACACGGGAGAACGCTCCGGCGGCCTCGTTCCGGGAGTTGCCGATCCACTGATCCAGCAGCACCGCGCAGGTAACCGCGCCTAGCGCCAGGCCGATGAACACTACAAATACCGCATATGCAACGAACTTGCCGCGATAGATTTTGATTCGCATGAAGGAAAGCATGCGGCATCTCCTTTGCAACAGGTTTTTGTCGCGCCCCACCGCTCCACCATATAACGTCTTGACCGAGAAAAGCAATCCCGCATATTGTGCCAGAAAACCCGAACGGCCATCTCCGCTCGGGTTTTCTGTATGATTCCTTGCGGAATTTAGCTGAAATACGCGTCGATTTGCTCTTGTGCAGCTTTCATCAGCGCATCCAGGCCGGCGGCTTTTAGCTCTGCAACGATTTTCGGTACCATCGTCTCGGGATCGGAAGCGCCCGTAAGCAGTTCATAACGGTATTTGTCCCATACTGCCTTCGTATTGGCCACTTCGGTGCCCAGATTGCTGATATCCAGTGCGAAGCCGAGATTCGTCGAGGAGGTCGCTTGATCGTTCAGCTTGCGAACTTGATCCCACTGATCGACTGGAGCTCCTTTCGTCACGGCCAAGTTGAAGAACGTACCTTGCGTATAGGCGGCCAGCGGCCACGTATCCGATGTGCGCTCGATCACTTTCTCGCCGTCCACATTGCTGTAGTCGACGCCCAGCTCGCCGAAGGCCAGCATATTGCGCAGCTTCGGATCCGTATTGACCAATTGCAGGTATTTTAACGCTTCATTCTTATATTTCGAGTTGGCGGAAATTGCGTTCAGGGAGCCTTGAATCGTACTCGTCGTGTAGATCGGTCCGAAGATCTGGAACATCGTGTATTTCTCGACGCCGCTGGTAATCTGCCAGCTCGCTTCCGCGCCGGGGAACGCCTGTGCCGAGAAGAACGGACGATTCCTTTCCGCTTCGGTTTTGGTCGGCGCATCCGGGTTGATGATGCCGTCTTTGTACCATTGGTGCAGCTGCTTGAGATTGTCCATGACATCCGACTGCTCCAGCACGGAGACGGCTTTGCGGGAAGCGTCGTCGACTTTGACCCCGATCGGCGGCAGGCCGAGCGTCATGTCGTCGTAACCGTTGAAAAATCCGTTAAACCCGTCGCCTTGGGTGAGCGACATCGGGTAGAAGCTCTTGCCTTCTCCAGCCTTCATATCGCGAAGGGGCTTGTCGAGATCCTTCAGCGTCTTGATACCGGCCGTGTCGATGCCGTATTTCTGGATGTATTTATCGTCGAACACCCAGTATTGGGTCAGGGATGAATCCTTGTAAGTCGGCACGGAGTAAATTTTTCCGCCGATTTTCGTTCCGTCCCAAACCTTCTGAGGAATGAAGTTATAGAGATCCGGAGTTTCGCTCTGCACCAGGTCGGTGAGATCGGCGAACGCGCCCATGTTCACTTGCTGGCTGTATTTGCTGTTGTTCGTAAACATGATGTCAAACGGTTCGCCGGTGTTTACGATCGTATTGATCTTCGTGTCCCAGTCTCCCCAGCTCGCTACCTTGATGTCGATCTTAACGCCAATCTTCTCGGCCGTGTATTCGTTCATCGCAGCGATTGCCTTATCGAAGTTGGCGGGCACTTGTCCGCCGATCGTCCACCATACCAGCGTAGGCACTTCGCCCGAAGCGGCAGGTTTGCTTGCTTCCGCAGATTGCGTGCTGGCGTTGGAAGGCGTGCTGCTGTTGCTAGGCTCGGATTTGGAATTCGAATCTCCGCAGCCCGCAAGAGCGGTGGTCAGGAGTGCCGTGGCGGCACCGAGGGCAAGCCATTTCTTCTTCGTCTTTGTCATTCCCATTTCCTCCCTTTGGTATCTTTCTTCACTCCCGCCGTCTGCCGTGCACAGCTTACGGCGGATATCATAAACCGGACAGATTCCGGCTTATTTCGGATTAACCTTTCACCGCGCCTATCGTCAGACCGGATATAAAGTACTTCTGGAAGAACGGATAGGCGATGGCCACGGGAACCACGATGACGATGGCCACGGCCATGCGCGCGGATTCCTTGGGCATAGTCGCGACAAGCTCCGCGTAACTGATCCCCATGCTGGAAGCGTTCCTTGCCAGGGCATCCACGTTGCTCATCAGACTGTTCAACAAAGCCTGCAGAGAGTACAGGTTCTGATTGTCGATATAGAGCATGGACTGGAACCAGTCGTTCCAATAGGCGAAGCATAGAAACAAGCCGATGGTGGCTAGCACCGGAAGCGAAATCGGCAGGACGATCGAGCAGTAGATGCGCAGTTGGCCCGCTCCGTCGATCTCGGCGGATTCGATCAGCGCGTCCGGTATCGTGCTTCTGAAGAACGTTTTGCAAATAATGACGTTAAAGGAGGAGACGGCTAGCGGAAGAATCAGCGCCCAGACCGTGTCCTTCAGCCCCAGCATATTCGAATTGATATAGTAGCTGGACACCAAGCCTCCGTTAAACACCATCGGAATGAATACGATCCAGGTCAACAGCCCTTTAAGCTTGTAGTTCGGCCGAGAAAGGACGTACCCCATCGATGTCGTCAGCACCACGCCCAGTACGGTGCCAAGGGCGGTAACGAGCACGGAAACGCCGAGCGCCCGGGTGATCATCTGTCCTTGCCGGGCAATGTACTGATAAGCTTCTCCTGAGATGGCCGCCGGCAAGATACGGTATCCTTCATTACGGATGGAATCCTCTCCGGTAAGCGATATGGATAGAACCACCAGGACGGGCACGAGGCACAACAACGCCAATAGGATAAAAATAAGATGGAATCCCCAGTTCGTGGCGGTTCCGATTCGGTTGAATTTGTCGAGTCCCGTCTCATATCCCGCTCTCGTCTTCATTTCTCGCTCCCCCCTTACATCATGGCGCTGTCCGGATCCACGCGACGGACGACCCAATTGGCCAACAGAATGGTTAAGCAGCCCATCACGGATTGTACGAAAGCGGAAGCGGAAGCCATACCTACCGTTGCCGTCTTAAGCTGCTTGTACACGAGAACGTCAATGGTCGTCGCGACATTGAACAACGAGTTGGAATCCCGCGGCACTTGGAAGAACAAGCCGAAATCGGTGTAGAAGATGCGGCCTACGGCCAAGATAAACATCATAACGATGACCAGCTTCATGAGCGGCAGCGTAATAAATCGCGCTTGCTGCCACTTGGAAGCGCCGTCAATGACGGCCGCCTCGTAATACGTGCTGTCGATGCCTGTGATGGTGGCTAGATAGACGACCATTCCGTAGCCAAGCCCCTTCCACACATTCATGAAGATAAGAAAGTAAGGCCAATATTTAGGCTCCATATACCAGTTCACGGGGTCCGAACCCAGGCCGGCCAGGAATTGATTGATGATCCCTTTATCGAAGCTTAGGAACGACCACACAATAGCGGAAACGACGACCCAGGACAGAAAATACGGCAGAAACATCAACGTCTGATAGATTTTGCCGGCCTTGCCGCTGTGCAGTTGACCGATCATCAAGGCCAAGATGACGGGAATGGCGATGCCCAGCACGATAAAGATCATATTGTAGCCCAACGTATTGCGGATCACGACCCAGGCGTCGTTCGACTTGAACAGAAATTCGAAGTTTTTGAATCCGGTCCATTCGCTGTGGATGACGTTGCTTAGGAACCCCCCGTGAATCTTGAAATTCTTAAAAGCAATCACGAGACCGAACATCGGCAGGAAACAGAACAAGATATACCAGATCGTTGTCGGCAAGGCTAGAAGCGTTAGCTCGGTATCCTGTGTGCGCCAGCGCGTTCTCACGCGTTTTCTTCCGCTCTTCATGTCCATGTTAGCCACCCCTTGCAATTGATCGCGGTCCATTTGTACACGCTTTCAGCGTTTTCGTAAACGCATTCATTTTACCTCTGCTTCATCCGATTGATGCCATTGTATAGAAAATCCCCGACCCCGTTCTAGACAACAAACATAAGAACGTAGTCAACAAACGTTAGATTGCTTGAATTAAGAGGAGGGCGAGTGCTCGGTTTTGGCGCGGGAGGGTCTGGCAGGCCGTTAGAGGAGGGGGATCAAGAAAAGTGGGGATGTCCATGAGAGGGGGTGCTTGAGGCGGTCGATAAAAATGAAGGAGATGTCCATGAGAGGGGTTGCTTGAGGCGGTCGATAAAAATGAAGGAGGTGTCCATGAGAAGGGTTGCTTGTGATGATCGATATGAAGAAGGGGATGTGCCTCCCGGAGACCTAATCATGATTCACAACGTTTCCACTGGATTGGAAGTTAGCCGGAAAATCATACAAAGCAACTCAAATAAGAAGCAAACGGCGGATGCTGTTCGAAAAATCGTACAAATTGACTCGAAACAGGCTCAAACGACGGAAATTTGTAGGGGAAATCGTACAAAACGACCAAAAAAAGGGGTGTATGTCACTTGAGCGTCTTCGATGATTATAAGGGTAACTACTGGTATCTATTTGGGGTTTTTATGGGGCATGATTAGCCCGGAGATTGCCTCATACGCTCCTGAAATTACCTTTAAGTGGGTTCCCCTACAGGATTTCAGAAGCGTAATAGCATCGGAGGGAGGTACATACCTCTTGCTTCAGACTCCCCGACCCAGATCCCCGATGACGATGCGGGCTTGTTCAACCGTTTGCTTCACGATTTCGGCAGCGGCTTGCTGTTCCTTCGCTAATCTAAGGCCTTGGCCCGCCCAGAGCGACATGAACTCCGGATTGCTCGCCCTGGTCGCCGCTTGGCGAATGTCCCTTGTTAATACGTTCTGAATTGGATAATCGGGGATCGTTCCTTCGTAAAAACGCATGTCGTCCATAAACTCCGTGCGAATGCCGCGTGCGGCCTTGCCCGAATAAGCGAACGTGACCTCGGTGGCATCCTCCGTCGAGGTTACGATCTTCTGCTTGTGCGCCGCATGAGCTCCGCTCTCGGCGCTGGTTAGAAACGCGGTGCCCATCTGTACGGCGGAAGCTCCCAAGACAAGGCTCGCTGCCAGTCCTCGTCCGTCCATGATTCCCCCCGATGCGATGATCGGGATCGACAGAGCGTCGACCATTTGAGGAACAAGGGCCATGGTACCGATCAGCGCATCCGCGGCGTTCGTGGCGAAAGTGCCGCGATGTCCTCCCGCTTCGCTTCCCTGCGCCACTACCGCATCTACCCCGGCCTCCTCCAGCCGAATTCCCTCCTCAACCGTCGTCGCCGTACCGATCACAATGGTCCCTTGTCTCTTGAAGGCTTGAATAACCCCAGTCGACGGTATCCCGAAGGTGAAGCTGAATACCGGGATATCTTCTTCCAGCAATACGTTTACTTGCTCCTCGAAGGACTCCGCAGGCTGAGGAATCGGCGGGCTTGAGGCGATCCCCAGCTCCGCTCGGTATTTGTTCAAATAATCGTTCATACCTTCGATATCGTCATTCAAAGGATTCGGTTCCTCGAATACGAATAAGTTCACACCGAACGGACGATCTGTCAGCCGTCTAATTTCCTTGATCGCAATCCGGATTTGATCGGGCGATAAGTAACCCGCTCCCAAGCTGCCCATTCCGCCGGCGTTCGATACGGCTGCCACCAATTCAGGAGTCGTAGGCCCGCCCGCCATTGGCGCTTGAATAAGCGGATATTGAACCTTAAGCTTGCGCGTTAACTTTGTCTCCAGCATTGTCTAACCTCCTACACAGCATCAAGCTTGTCTGTTAACTTATGAATACTCAAATTCCACTCCATATTGTTGGAAGATGGCTCTATATTTATTTTCAAATATCGTCCAGCGATTTTCCGCCCCGTGCTTTTCCTGCAAAGCCTTCAAGTAACGTTTAGCCGCTGCCGCATCATTGGACTGCAAGAGCAACTTAAAGCTCTCCTCGCCCAGATGCAAATAGGGGCCTGCAGTATAGTAATCCACAATCGATCTGGCGCTGTTCATCGTACCGTAAAAATGAATAACTTCCTCTAATCCACTAAGCAGCGTCGTCCTCAACTCTTCCATATTCGTGTCGGGAGTGACGGCAAACCGATCCGGCGCAGACGTCGCAATCTCACCTATTCGCGCTCGAAAATGACAGTCCACTTCTTGGGGCGCTGTCAGAATCTCTTTCGATTGTATCCGCGCCAGCTCCCCCGCATAAATCCCGCAGTTCACGTAAAACATGACATTGTCGGAAGAGTTGCCGGCCGATTTTTGAAAATTAATGATATAGATAAGGTCGCCTTCCGGCTTGCTAAAACTCAGACTCTTCTTGGCAAAGCCATGCTTGGATAGAAGCGGCTTTACATCCTGTTTGATTAGATCGTTAAAAAGCTGCTGCATTTTCATTCCTCCGTTGTATTTCCTAGTTTACTTTATCTCAGGCTGAGCTAGCAGCACCCGGACACGGTCGATCTCATAATCCGGAGCATCGCCCGTTCCAGACAACGCTCGCCCTGTTCCATTTTGCCTGCATCCAAGTATCTTAGCGCCTTCAGCCGATTTAGTCGGGTTTAATCCTCCGAAGCTTAATCGGAGACATATCCGCATTCTTCAAGACTGCCGCTAGATCGCCGCCGTTAGACCCTAACCACAGGTCGCCGTAGCGCTCCATCACCAGCACGTCCCCCCACCGATAGAACGCATGCGTAGGTCCCGCTTCTTTGAGGCCCGTGTAGTATCCGTTAAGCCATACGTCTTCAAGCGGGGTATTAAACAGCGACCTTATTTGATCCATTTGTCCTGCTGCTACGTACAGATGCTTGCAGCTAAAAACGACCTCCTGTAAACAAAAGCTTTTCAGAAAATGATACAAAGATTCATTCACGAGGAGATGTCCCTCTGCCTGATCATCCCATAGCATGCCTTCGTCGCAATAAACCGGAGAATTGTCGTTGCCCGCCTCCGCCTGGCAGGTCCAGTTGGCTTGATTTTCCTCGAGGAACGTAATCCGATCCCCCTCTCTCTTCAGTCTCTCCGCCGAATAGAGACAGTCCTGCTGCTGAAAAATTTCGGGCGAGTTCTCAAGATGCTCGTCCGTGCCATCCTTCCAGCGCCCCGCGAACGCATATAATTCATGCAGTGCCGTAGGCAGGTCTGACGGAAGCTCGTCCGTCGGTACTCCGTAGGAGCTATCGTATTTGCCGTACCAGTCGATCAGAAACTCTTTGAGATCGTCTAGTTGATCGGTATCTTTTAGCGTCATTGTGGGCCTCCTGTTTTTCCCGCTAACATATTGTCGGGATGAATGTCCTTTGGCTCATGGCCATTCATCCGAAGAAGGATATACTCGATCTCATCCAATGGCATCCGCAATTGCTGACTCACTTCGTAAAGTCCCGCATTCTGCGCAAGGAGCTCCTTTGCTTTGCCGATCTTGCCATCCAACCAATCGTTTTCGGTCATCCATTTTTTGAGTTGAACTAAGAGTCGATCCTGGTCAACCCGATCTGCATGCTTCTTATATTTGGCAATGGACTCCGACAAATAGCGATAAATAAAAGCGCCCAAAGCTTCGCGTTGTTCATTTTTGGACATGCATAAATACTGCTCGTAAACGATACTGATGTCTAAATAGAGAGCATGATCTTTGCTGTCGAAACGCCTGAATGTTTTTCTGGCGTAGCTGTCGGGTAAGACGCGAAATACAAAATGAATGTCATAGGGAAACTTCCAAGTTGTCGCTAATTCCTCTAAAGGCAGCAGTTCGTCTCGCAATTGGGCTACACACGTTCCACAAGTATCTACTAGAAAAGTGAGTTCCATTCAAGCCTCCTTAGTTAACAGCAAACCGAGACTTACACAGTCTGTTATTTCCAGTATAGTGGACGTTTTTTCTGAGTCTTCCTACTTTTCTCCTGAATTTGGGAATTTTTTTGTCCGTTCGGTACATTTGTGATGCCCCTTTGAACTATTTATATTTGTTTTTATGGAGACACTGCTTTTTAAACTATGCCCTGATAAGCCCATCATCTGGTGAGGAGAAATCTACCGGTCAACGCAGACGGCATGTTTTTCAGGCATACAACAACTGTTCACTCGTTGCAAAAGAACAAAATTCACTCCGCACATTGGCCATTTAAACCAATCGACTATCGGCGACAGTTTATATTTGGAATATATTTCATATGGTCCAGTGGTTGGAACCCAGCATCTCAATTAGATAATAATTGCTATTACTTTATGACGATTAATCTGCGGTTTGTTTCGAATGGTAGAAGATGGAGAGAGCCAGTTGCTAGCATTTTTGCTAGTTCAAAGATGGCGGTAGAATCACGCGAATACTTGAATATTTCTGAAACTCACGGTGAATCTGAAACATCCTACTTAATTTTCAGCAGGATATCGCACTCGACTTGGCTATTATTAAAAATGGGGGGCCCAACTATAACAATCGCCACTTTACAAAGATGAACTCACTTAGGCTAGTGTATTATATTCTTCCTTATAACAAATACACATAAATTATTATCGCAAGGAATTTACCAATAATTTTCATATAGCATTCCGTTATACTCATATGGCTATATATGGACATGGAGAATTCTGACCAATATAATAGAACTTAGCCTAGTGAGAAAAGGGGTTTTACTAGTGAAAGAAATGTATCACGGCTATTATAGGTTAACAGATGATGAGTTAGTAGACTTATGGGAAAATTGTATCTTTGCAGTTGATGCGAATGTTATGCTAAGGATGTTTCGTTATACAGAGGGCAAGGAGACTCTGATAAAAGTGTTCAAATCCATTAAAGATAGATTGTTTATACCCCACCAAGCTTCTATGGAATATCATGAAAAATTAAAAGAAAAGATTGTTGAACAAAGGTTGGAGTACAATAAGGTAGCGGATGAAATAAATAAGAACTTCAACGATTTAAAAATTATTTTATCTACAAAAAGACTAAATCTTGCTCTAGATACCTTTGATTCTGACATTGACGATATAAAAAGTAAAATTATTAGACATATTGATGAAAAAAGATCCACCCATCCTGATCTCGAAAAATTTTCGACAGAACTTGCCACACTATTTAGTGGTAACGTTGGTGAACCATACAGTCAAGAGAAACTAAATGAAATATACACTTTGGGGGAGACCAGGTATTCAATGCGAGTCCCTCCTGGCTTCGGTGATATTAAAGAAAAAGAGAAGCGCCCACCTAGATCTATTGATGGTTTAATCTATACTGACTTATATGGTGACCTTGTAATGTGGAATCAATTAATAGAAAAGGCTAACTCCACAGAACCGCCAAGACCATTAATTTTTATCACTGAGGATTTAACAAAAGGAGATTGGATACAGTTATATAAGGATACTAAGATTAAAATTGGTGTACATCCTGCATTGAGACAGGAGTTTGCAAAAAGAACGAACGGATGTAAATTTTCAGTTTACTCAATTGAGGAATTTTTACAGTCTTCAGAAAAATACCTGACCGATTCAAACGTTAATCCTATCGAAATGAAGAAAGCGATTGAGAATGTAAAAGAGGTTGATCTTATTAATGAGGTCTCATCAAACATTAATGAACAGAACAAAAGGATTGACCTGAGCCATCTAACTCTTAGAACTCGTAAACAAACTAGTATGCAACAACTAAAGAAAACGCTAAAGACCCTCATACTTTCACAAAAAGATCAGTTGGTTAAAATGAAGTTTTTTTTGGAGTATAGCTTAATTGAGTCAGATCCTGAGTATTCCTTCAACGAAAAATATCAAAAACTTTCCACTTTACAAGATCAATTATTATCTGAGCCAGAAAACTAATTAAACAAGTGAACTAAAAATTTAGCAAATGAAAACCGTTTTTAGTTAATAACCATGACTCGTAAGATGGATCCTCCAACAGGACAATTCCATCTTACGGGGGACTTCAATTATAGTTGCTCAAATATACATACCCCGGAAAATATTTGGCGTTATGGCATGAATTAAACGAGTTTAGTCTATTATGCATATATTATGCCTTAATGAAAGTAATTACCAAAATACCCCTATCCGTAAACGACAAAGAAAATTGAATCGTTATCTTTGCATTAATCTGGGACATGAATTTAAATATATACGATTCAAGCAATCCATATCCCGCCAAAAAGAACTGTTGTCTTTAAAATCTTTTTTACTATTTACCAAATGAACTTAATTACTAATATTACGTTTAAATTACACTTACACCATTGCATTACTTATTGAAAAGATTCCTTTAAGTATAACTTCAACCGACCAGCTTATTAGACGAAATTTTCGATGGATTTTGACAAGGCCTCTTTAGTAGCAAGTTTTAGCGGATCGGAAATTTTGGGGTTTTCCAGCACAGATTGCATAAAACTTAATGCTAATAGAACAGATCTGCTCATTGTAATGTCTGTTGGGGTTTTCAAAGCTTTATTAATCGAAAGTGCATAATTTTTTGCTTCTTCTTCAATTGTAGTCCCATCATATATATTAAGATCAGAGAGGACCTGCTGCGCTACTCGAATGTCAAACAAGCCTTGATTTCGTTCGTTTCGATAACCACAGGCACAAATCGAGTGATTACAAACAGGACAATAGTTTTTGTAATAGGCAATAAATTCACTTGACAGAGAGCCTTTCCCAGAATAAATATGCCATGCACTTATAATCCAAACAAGCACATCCGCAATTTCATCACTGACTGCTCTCAAAGATAGATTTTGACGTTCATATCTAGAAAGTGCCTCATGGATTTCAGCTATTTCTTCTTGCACCTTCCGAATATGTAAACCTGCTCCATTTTCACACCAATTTGCTTCATTAAAGGGATATATCTCTGATATTAAATTCGCTAAATATTCAAATGTTACTACAATATTTTCGCTTTCATTCAGGAGCTTTATCCCTTCATAGCTAGTGTTTAGAGCTTCTTCAATCTGATGGGCATACAGGTTTAGCGCAGGCTTTTTGTTTGTCAAAGAACACTTACATGGCTGAACTAAACAATATGGACATTTTTGCGGAAACCTCCGTAACACTTCATCTTCAATATCTATATCAAACACACTAGATAGTCCCATCAACCAGGAAATCGGTTTGATAAAACTTGGCCCAGTCGCTTTTCCACTATGAATATCTCGAAATAGAAAGCTCGTAGTTCTACTTAAATAACCCCATAGATAATCCCAGTCAAATTGTTCGTTTTGGATTGAATACATTTTCTTCAAATAGGTCTGATGCTCTCTGATTGATCTCAAAACATTACCACCTCCCACTAATAATTCCTTAAAATGTATCACAAAAAACATAGTAAGACAATGTATCACGTTGTATTCATTAACTAATAACTCTTACTCTCAACACCAAAGTTAAAAACTCGAGAACAACTGTCTTCCGATAATCTTTTTGCTCGCCGCGACCGCTGTTAGACAGTCAAAAAATCGGAACCCTTGACAAAACTGTCTCTCGCTCACATTCACAGGTTGCTTTGACTGAATATGATGATTTTCTCTAGGTAACGTCGTGATATCTTCCCAATGAATTGCTCTTTCTTGATCTTAATCTCAATAGTCTATGTGGTAAACTTCTTGAACGTTTACTTCCGAGCATCCAGAATAAACATCGATGCATCTTGCCCCATGAATATTCGGCTCCCATGATAAAAGGTTTTAGAGTGAACGTCCCTGTACCCTATTTTCGTCATTTTAGCGGTTAGCTCATCTTGATTAAATCCGTTGTGAACGAGATCCGAAACGATATTTTCGTTTTTATTGAAGTCAACGATGATCAAATGTCCCCCTTCATTGAGAACTTCGAACAGCCTCGATAGGACGAATTCAACATCGGGAATATGAAGCAGAACCTGAGCCATGAAGATATAGCCGGCGCGAAGCTCCGATAAACCTTCCTGTTCAAAATCAAAGCATAGGGTATCGGCATTCGGAATATGGCGGTCGGCAATTTTTTGCTTGATTTGTCGAATCATACTCGGCGAGGTATCCAGAAAAAGCACGGACTGAAACTCGTCTATCAAGCTCATCCCGACAAGTCCGGTTCCGCATCCAAAATCGACAGCCTTCTTGCCTTTAGCATCGACTACATATTCCCGAATGGCGTCCGAAGATACTTTGGCAATTAGGATTCTTTCCGGGGTGTCATAAGTATTCGCGATCATTTCGAACTTATCCGTGTTTCCCATCTTCAACTCTCCTTAAATACTGATAGACTTCGTCTTTGGACAAATCCCACTCATATTTGGATTTAGGAATATTAGCGAGCGGGGTCGCCAGCAAAGGGTGTTCCGCTTGAACGTTTGTTAATCCTTGCTCTTGTCTGATTTTTTCGATGAGCCGTACATCGTACGGGATATAATTCAAGGATAGGATCTCTGAAAATTTATTCTTCAAATCCAACGAGCTATAAATATGAAGATCGCAAATTTCTATAATCAAACCTCCCAGCAGTTCTACGTCTGTAGTATGCCAATGATCAAGAAGCTTTTTATATCCATTTTGCTCCGGCAATACAGCATACAGTTCTGGACTGATTCGTCCGGTATGAGATAAGTCGTACAACAGCGCCATGAACAGATGGTGAGTTTCTTTTTGAGCGTAATGCTCCTTATTGCCGTCAAATAGGATTTGGAAATATTCTCTCGATCTCCGGGATAAATCATTCATCCCCCACAACATAGATAAACCTATCATACATCCTATCGTTCTCGAAGAAACCTCTTTATAATCAAACAGCTTCTGCAAAATATGTTCCTGCCACAGAAGAAACCGAGTGATATATTTCCACCCGTCATTGTCCCCGGTTAAAATTAAATTTTTCGGATGATCTCCGGCATGTACGCCTATTCCAAGAGTTAAGTTTCTCGCTATCGTCTCTTTGTATCCGTCTTTAAGATCGTTTTGAATGCTTTCTTTGATTAAATCGTGCCATTCCTTAATCTCTTCATCGCTAATCGCGTTGTTTTTTATTTTATCTATCTCTTTCTTGAATGCGCCAATTAATTTTTTGTGCTCCATATTTCTCACTCCCGAATACAAATACAGCTCATATGGACGAGAATCAGAGCCGGTTTCGCACCTACAGCTAGCCTTTAAGAATGCCTTTGCTCCGCGCATCGCGCAGCCAGGACGGAAATTCATTGAACAGTCGGTCGTAGAGCTCCCGGTCGGACACCTCGTCAAGGTCGTCCAGCGCGAAGAAGTTACAATTATCGACGACTCGGCCCGACAACGTATCAAACTCCTCCAAAATCCCGTAGTCTGCCTCGCCTAAACCGACGAATTGCCAGAATAGATTGTGCTTGGAGCTTTGAATAATCAGCTTGGCAATTCGATCCGAATAGTAAACGCCGCCATCGCTGAAAAATACGATAAAGACCGGGAGACGATCATCCGGCGATTCAACGGTATATTTGCGTATAATGTCTTTCATGACGTCGGGCTCGTTGTTGCCGCATCCCAGCTCATCCTGGAAGTCCTCGTCCGAAAAATAATAACGATCGACATACCCTTCGAACTGGTCGGCTCTCACGCTTGGCGTTCTGGCCGATTCGTCGGCGAAAAACCAGACGTCCAGCTCTCCATCGTCATCCATACTGGCGGCGACCGCAAGCACCCGCTCGAAAGCGCGCTGTATCGTTCCCTCATCATATAAGTGATACATGGAACCGGAAGCGTCAAACACGACAGCGACTCTGGCCTTCTGCGAGCCAATCCCCTTCTTCTCTAGCGAAACCCGTACTTCTTTTTTGAGTAGATCGATTTTGCTCAGATTAATCCTGGGTTCGGATGCCGGCTGCGAAGAGGAGGCTGGCGATTTGACCGGCGCAGAGGCTGCCGCAACCTGTTGTGCAGTCTGACTGGCGTTATCATCGTCTGCAACGTCTACGCCGTGCGCTTCGGCCAACGGCTTCAGACCGCCGTTAAAGCCACGGCCCACCGCCCGCAACTTAAACTGCGATTGGTAGCGATACAGCTCGACGAATACTAAAGACGTCTCGCGAGTCGCTTCCTTAATTTCATATACAACGGTCTGTCCGCCAATACGCGCGGTCACGGAGCAGCCGGATACGTCCGCGAACGTGCCGGGACCATCCAGAGTAGCTGCAAACACGCATTTCGCTACAGCCGACGACAGCTTGTCCAAGCGGATCGTAAAGGTCGTCGAACGAGAGGAGGTCGAGCTTAATTTCACATGTCCGTGAGGATCGGACGGCTGATTGTAGAATACAAAATAATCGTCGGAAGCCACTTTGCCGTTAGCACCCACAATAAAGCAGCTTACATCCAGATCAGCGGGTGCGGAATTCCATGAGACAGTAATCTGCAGCTCATTCCCGGGATTCAGCGACACGTTACCGCCAGTGACGAGCGTGGATGTCGAAAGGGTCATATACGCAGCTCCTCTTAGCCTATATTCATATTCCAACATTATACAACACAATTCGCTAGGGCGTGTATGCATACTCCGGGGATGCGTCAAGCAAAAGTGACGCAGCAGGGGGTGAAAGATGCCTCTGAGCGGGTTTGCATACACGCCCTAGATCAGAGAAGTAAAAAAGGTGCATCTCTCCCGAGATGCACCGGGTCGCTGTAAGTTGATCTATCTCCGTTTCACAGGAATCCAGAACTGTTTTTGCAGTGGGCAGGGGAATAAACAGTTAGCCCCTGTCGGGTTCACGTACATATTGGTCCCCAACCGGAATTAACAGGCGCCCCATCACATACTCTAAAAATGTTCGATGACGTTGGGCCTAATCTAGGAGGTGATGCTTGGCTGAGCCGTAAGTACATGCTTCACAAACTAATGGAGGTGTTATGTTGAAAAGAAGAGCTTTCTCCGTTTTCCTGATTTTCGCCCTATTGCTTTCGTTTGTACCCTCGGCATTCGCAGCGTTTTCTTACACGAGCACTACGTATACGCTTAGCGGCGGTACGATTTATTTCGGCAACGGCGTAATCGTCAATACGGGCCAGTATTACGACACGCTTACAATCAATGTGTACAGAAAAGATTGCTCTACAACGAAGGCCGCTTCAGCGTCGTCCTGTACGGACGTATGGATCGGCTCGAAAACCGTCTCCCTCTCATCACAGCAATACATCTACCCCGGCGTATCGGGAGCGCCGCTGATCCCGATCGCTACCGGAACGTCGGCAGGGCAATACTTTTATACCCTGTCCGCTCCCGGCAGTTGGCATGTAATGGCCGGCATTCATAATTAAGCTGGCGTAGTAGCGATAGTTTATAGCGAACAGGCCCTTCCGCTGATTTGGCGGAGGGCCTGTTGCACATTTTCGCGAAAGCCGTCGTCATTTATGAACAACGCTGGTCGCACTGGACGAATCACCATTCAAAAAAATGATCCTCGATCAGAAGCTCGAATGAATCCGCTAATAGCTTCATCTCCCCGGTATCGTGATAACAGATGAACACCTTGCCTGCCCGATCAATGATAATCGGATCGCCGGATCCATCCATAGAAATGACATAGCTGGTCTCAAGAGCCTCTGCCAGAGGAAGTTCCTTGAACTGCTCCCGAAATTCCAGAGTCAAATCAACAACCGTTTCATTGCCGAGACTGGAGCCATTGGAGAATGCATGTAAGGCAAGACCTGCATAAGCTCCCCCGAAAGTGCTGATAAATTGCACGTAGTCCTCATGAAATTGGATATTCAGCCGCCGCTCTGCCTGAGCGATTTCCTCCCGGCTCGCCGGAATGCCTAGCAATGTGCTTTTGTCCTTCTGATGAAGGAAGGTCTTTAATCTCTCCATTAGCGCATCTTTCATGGGTTAATCTCCTTGAACAGAGAGCAGCATGATTGCTTGTCGCTACGTGTTGCTCCCTTTCTTCTTTAATGACTCTTTATCACTTCTCAATCGTTTCCCATTCCAACTCAACGGATGCATTGGTTAATAGTTGAAGAAGCGCGGATTCGACAAGCTTAAGGCTAACGATGTACATCCGAGGATATTCGCAGGCTTGACCGCCTACTGTAATCTCAACAAAGTCGTCGTCTTCCCCCAATGTGCCGATAAGGTTGCGAATCGCAGCCCTTGTCTCGACTGTAACGATGAACTCGCTACTGCCTCCGCCGACCATGATTGTGTTGTCCTCGTACTGAATCGTGACCAGACTGCATGCAAAGCCGTCCATCCGTCGGATAGCCTCCAAGCACTTCTCAAGCGAGACACGAGAATGCTCAATAGTCTTCGCTATAGCTCCTTGTCGCTGTTCCTCATACAGGGTGATCACCGGCCAACGCTCCTTTGCGTTCAATAATCGCGCGCTGCATCGAACCAGCGCTGCGCCATCTCCTCTGGAATAGGCTCGCCAATTCGATGATCCGACTGGCTGAGCTGCCACACCGCTTCACCGAGATCTTCTCGCTCGGAGGTTTCGATGCCTTTAAGAGAATTGAACCGCACGGTAAAAGCGGTAATGGTCGCCTCGGCGTCGGCAATGCTGCGGGCCTGGGCCAAGTCTGCCTGTGCAGCGTCGTAGGCTTCGTTAGCCAGCTTGGCCAGACGCTTAGGCCAGGACGAGAACGGGCGGCCGTATTCGGTCGTCCACCATTCGGGTTTGCGAAGCTGACTCACCGAGGCATGACCGGTCCAAGGACGGGCAACAGCGCGTTTTTTCATTTGCTGCTTTAGGCGCTTGCCCGCAGACTCTTCCACATTAAATGCGATAAACCTGTCCAGCAGCGGCCACGCGTCCAAGGGCGGCAAGTCGCCCAGATCCGGCATGAAACGCAGCTCCAAATTTGTTAGCTGGGTATGATGAGCCAATAATTCGAGGTCGCAGAAGTTTCCCCATAGGCTTAGCGAGTTCACATTAGGGAATCGGCTCAGACATTCCAGCGAGATCGGCTGTCCTAGAGGCGCGTTATGGAGCGTAAGACTCTTCACCTGATGCAGCGCGCCCAGGTCGGGCAGCAAGAAAGGCGCATCGTTCTTGCGTCGACCGGTGCGCGGTGCCAATGTTAAATAAGAAGGGATATCGCCAGTGGCAGAGAAGCGAGATAAATCGCCGGACACGCTTAAGCGGAAATGCCCGTTGGGGAGCTTCAAGCTAAGACGATTCTCGGATAGGTCCATCACGATATGCAAGTTATTTACAATGGACTGGCTGGCATCTACCACGGTGTCAGCAGACAGAATCGGAGTCCACGTCAACTCTTCAATAGGACGTTTCTGAGCCCAGTCGAAGAAACCCGTATCGCTGCCCGTATAATAAAGAAATCTCGGCCAGGGCGAGCCTGCCGGGGTAGCAAAAGCTTCGAATACGGTCCAGTCGATATTCGCATCGGGCGCAGCGTGAAGATCCGCTTTTTTCCCTGACTGCGAAGGTCCGATAGATAAACTGCCCACACCGGGCTGAATGACAAGAGTATGACTGCGAGGACCTGTCAGGTCGATCGGATAACGGCCGGGAGCGCTGACGGAGCCGGCAGGAGGACGAGCTTGGTTATCATAGGACATCTCTATCATCCTTTCTTACCTGCATAGACTCCATGACGATAGAGTCTGCATCGCAGAGTATCGCCCCTATGTTAGTGCATCGCTCCGGCCCGAATCAACTGCCAAACGAACTAATGTTCACAGGTCAAATCTATCAGAAATTGACAACCAATGACTACATCCCAATGCCTCCATCATGAATCGTTTGCTTGGACGAATCCCAGCGCCATCGTGGAGAATGCCCTTGCAGATGTATCCCGCCATACCATTCGTCTACCCCTTGCGTAGAAACCCAATCTTCTTTTCCATCCAACACGCTTTGTCCAAAATCAGTTAAGCTTACACCGCAATTGTTAAAGGAGATCGACGGGTCACGATAAGTAGGGAATCCGGCCTCCGGTCCTTTGATTTGCAGCAGCGGATACGGATCCTGCGACATCCTTCGTAAACTATGCCAGTATTGCAGATCGCCCATACCTAATGCGTTAAGCTTGTTTCCCACATCTCTGAATAAGGTATGCGGAGTGCTTGTTCCGGCACGGATCGTTTCCAGCGTAGTCTGCTCCACGATGCCAAGACCATTAATTGTAGAAGGAAATCGGGAGAGATGACATTGGAATGCATCATGGGCAAATGGCAGAACTGACGTATCTCGATTTAACAATTGCTGCAAGGGCTGTGGATTCTGTGCTATATAAGCTTCCCAGAACTCGCTGCCTAAGTTCAACTCTTCTGCTCCAATAGCCTTCCATGTTCCGGACAATGTCTTCATTTGCTCAACCGAAAGCTGCCCCAACCCTCGAAACAGCTCAATTCCAGGATACTCTCCGATGCACAGTAAACTCAGCTTTGTTTTGGTCACAGGCCGATCTGAAAACCAATGGAGCAGAAAGCATAGCATCGTCTGATCGAACAAGTCATGCTCGAACCATAACACGATTTCCTCATACTTGTGCAAATCGGCTAAAACCTTTTCTTGCCTTTCGCTTCCTTCAATATATTCCGAACGAGGGATTCCCATGGTTTGTTCCAAGTATTCTGCCCGTACAGAGCGATTGTCGCCTACAGTCGGGTCTTTAAATACAGGTCCATGCGGATATACCTCTCGCCATACCAGAATGTCGCCCTGTACGATACCTTGCCGCAGCTTCTCCGCTACCGAATCCCCGTTAACAATGTGAAGCACGTCTTCCCCTCCTTCGTACAATTGGTTGTATACAGCGATCAAATCAGCTACAGGCAGCGCATTCTTCAATTTACGACGAGCATCGAAGAGCCGCTTCTTTAATACCGGAATCGAAGTTCCGAGGAAACTGGATATCTCTTGAAGGGTGTACCCCTGAAAATAAAATAACTGAACCGCAATTCTCATATTGGACGTTAATACCGCCAGAGAGTCGCGAACCGTTCGCTGCAGCTCTCGTTGCTCAATCCGATCCGGGACACTTATTAGACTCTCGGCCATCTGTGTAACTTCCTCATAGGGTACGACACGATGACGCTTCCTACGCATAATTCGGTAACATTGCCGGATCACAATCGCTTTGAACCAGCCTGGGAATGCTTCTACTGCCTGCAGCTTATTTAAATGTAAAAAGGCTTCCGTGAATGCTTCCTGTACGGCATCCTCCGCCAGTTGCGGATCGTGCAGCTTTTCATAGGCAATCGCATTGGCCATTGACGTATAGTGCCGAACGATACATTCAAAAGCTTCGCGATCCCCGTGTTTGGCGTTCTCGATAACCTGAAGCATGCTCCCGCTCCTTTCTTCCTTTTTCATATAGAAGTGCCGTCGAAGCCTTCAAAGGTTACCTCACAGGTATACACAGAAGGCTACCAAAGTAATCGGCAGCCTTAATCGGTACAACACCTATTGGATTCTCTCCGCCAACTCTAGGAAGTATCTCTTTCATGATTATTCCCATTCCTTTCGCTTCGCTCAAGGCACAAAACGGAATGAAATCCGTCAGCCTTGGGCGTTTTTTTGTATGCTTGAGTTACGGA
>NZ_QRDZ01000048.1 GCF_003386235.1 Cohnella phaseoli | reverse complement strand
CCAGCTATTTATCGCGAAAGAATGCTGTCACAAGCAGCTTAGCAGGGATTTCTGTATGAGGGTGTTTTCAAACTGCACTTTTTTTGACAACTCCACTGAGTGAGGTTAGCGAGGTAAATGATGGATCGATGGGGCTGCAAGCAGACTGAGTCGGGTTAGAGTAAGAAACATAAAGTAACGGAGCTGCAACCCGACCGTAGCGGCTTCAAGCAGAGGCAGACTTTATTCAGAATTGCTTCAGATACGCCGGGAGTACATCCCTATTTCAACTTGTATCGAAACTTATCCTTGTCGTCACCCTGGTCATCCTCATCTTCATGTTCTTCTTTTTCTTCATGGAACTCAGCTGTTGTGTGGGCTGTTATGTAATCAAACGGAGTGTAATGAGAGGTTGGTAGCTCCCTTTTTCTAACTATTTTAACAGCTATAATTCCTAGTACTACAAAAATGAGAACATAAAATATAAAAATACCGTAAACTCCGTAATTCATGGCAATATCCTCCAAAAAAATATCGTTATAAAGAATACGATCTGATTGGGGACAAGGTTTCGGTAAAATAACGAGGGACATTAATAGGAAGAGGAGAATATTTCCTTTGTTTTCTCACACTCCCGTAAAGGGAGTGACGGAGTATCGATCAGTCCGCCCAAGTCCGCGCTACCGTTTCAATCTACACTCCCGTAAAGGGAGTGACTAGCGGCTTGCTGCGCCGTGTCGTATTCAGCGTCGTTTCAATCCACACTCCCGTAAAAGGAGTGACTCACAAACGTAATGACCTTCTGCGCGACCTGTTGTTTCAATCCACACTCCCGTAAAAGGAGTGACTTCGCGCTGCCCGCCGCCATTACGGCTTTGGTGGTTTCAATCCACACTCCCGTAAAAGGAGTGACTACCTCAAAGCGACGAAGGAGTGATTACGATGAGTTTCAATCCACACTCCCGTAAAAGGAGTGACTTGTCTTATCGAATCCACGACCCCGATTTGAGAGTTTCAATCCACACTCCCGTAAAAGGAGTGACACAGATGCGCGTTGATCCGATAAGGGACAAACGGTTTCAATCCACACTCCCGTAAAAGGAGTGACAGCTACGGGTTAAAGGTTGGGACTAGTACAGGTGGTTTCAATCCACACTCCCGTAAAAGGAGTGACAGCTACGGGTTAAAGGTTGGGACTAGTACAGGTGGTTTCAATCCACACTCCCGTAAAAGGAGTGACAGCTACGGGTTAAAGGTTGGGACTAGTACAGGTGGTTTCAATCCACACTCCCGTAAAAGGAGTGACGGTTCAGGAGATCGCGGAGGACGCAGGTAATCCCGTTTCAATCCACACTCCCGTAAAAGGAGTGACTTAAACAAAGCAAAGGACTTGTTTAAAGACGATGTTTCAATCCACACTCCCGTAAAAGGAGTGACTTTGTCGCAGCAGGTGGAACAGCCTGCTATTTCTGTTTCAATCCACACTCCCGTAAAAGGAGTGACAAGCGGATAAGCACGTACCCGGCCACGGCGACCGGGTTTCAATCCACACTCCCGTAAAAGGAGTGACCCGCGATTTTTGCGCAGCAAAAAAACGTCCAATGGTTTCAATCCACACTCCCGTAAAAGGAGTGACTCAATCGAGGTCGCAAGACCAAGATAACGAAGTAGTTTCAATCCACACTCCCGTAAAAGGAGTGACCGATCGGAATTGAGAATCAGCACCGATAAGAGCAGTTTCAATCCACACTCCCGTAAAAGGAGTGACTTAGAAAATCTCTATGATGCTATTCAATCGGGAGTTTCAATCCACACTCCCGTAAAAGGAGTGACAACGGCGACAAACCGGCAAGTTGCGGCGAAATAGTTTCAATCCACACTCCCGTAAAAGGAGTGACCATCGTAGCGGCCCGGAACCTGCTCCTCTTTGAAGTTTCAATCCACACTCCCGTAAAAGGAGTGACCCTAAGACAAGCGCTAAAGACCTCACTATGGCAGTTTCAATCCACACTCCCGTAAAAGGAGTGACAGCGAGCATGCTGAGCCCTTGATAGGCAAGGGATTTAGAGCCCAAAAGTGCGACTCAGCATTTTTGATGGGGAAAAGCGAGTTTTAAATTAGCTCGAAATGCTGAAAAGCCTTGCACGGTAAGAGGTGCGAATCTCCCGGGAAAAACATGTGAGCCTAGGGTTCGCACCAGATATTTTCAGTATAGTTCAGGAAGTGTTATTCTCCAATACTTAAAGCTAGACATTCATTTACATTGAAGTTAATAGCACGGTAGGACGTTTAAACTGAAGGGAAGAAGGAAGTCGTATGAAACGATGGAGCTGTTAATGAAATGTGCTGTTAAGGATAGCAAGGCATCTTGGTTTTGTGGCGGATAAATCCCAGAATTTATACGTTTAATCATCCAAGATGCTTTAGTGACATGCAATTCTTGATTTTGGTCGTTTTGTACGGTTTTTCGGACAAACGTCCGTCGTTTGAGCCTGATTCGGATTGCGTTGTACGGTTTTTCGGACAAACGTCCGTCGTTTGAGCCTGATTCGGATTGCTTTGTACGATTTTTCGGACAAATGTTCGTCGTTTGAGTCTGATTCGAGTTGCGTTGTATGGTTTTTCGACTAAATTCCCTCGCGGAAGTCCTGGCGTAGGGTGTAAGCTCATGGATGAAAATAGGGCCGCCGTAAAAAGTTGAATTTCCAATCATCCTAGAAACATTGTGGGGGTATGATTAGCCTTAAGAGAGATGTTCGAAACTTTGGCGATGAAGCGTACTCTTTGTTCAGATGCTTGACAGCAGGAGGATAGTAAACTAGTGTCGAACAAGATGTTGAACATTCGAGCCAGCAGAAGGGGGCAGCGGCATGTTGAGGATGCTCGTAGTGGACGACGATAAGTTTGAGCGGGAGGGTGTGCGGTTTCTGGTCGACAAGTTCGGGCTGGGATTGGAGTTGGCCGAGGCCGACAGCTCCGAGAGCGCGCTGGAGTATTTGCAGAGAAATCCGGTCGATATCGTGTTGTCGGACATTCGGATGCCGGGTATGGACGGGCTGGAATTCGCGGATCGGATCAGGGAGGCCGGCTGGCCGATCAAAATCATATTTATGAGCGCTTACGGAGAGTTTGAATATGCTCAGCGGGCGATCGATGTGCGCGCTATTCGTTATATGCTGAAGCCGATTCAGGTGACCGACGCGCTGAAGGTGCTCTCCCAGGCCATTCAACAGTGCGAGGAGGAGCGGCAAGAGAAGGCGCAGCTGGAACGGATGGAGATGGCGTACAACCGGGAATCGCGGATGGAGAAGCATCGGCTGCTTGCCGATCTGCTCTCCGGGCGGCTTCAGCCCGACGAGTATGCGGGTATGAGGCTGGCCGATTTCGGTTACGAGCCGAATCTGCGTCTGTTGATGCTGGATGCGCGAAGCCGGTTCTTCGATCGCACTCCGCCGGATTTCGAGGAGCGGCTCGACAGCGTTGTTGGACGGTGGCGCGAATGGTTTCATCTCAACGAATTCCAGGCGCTATTGTTTGCAGAGGCGCAGCCGGGAGAAAACGCGGATGAATTCGTGCGTATCGCGCAAACGTTGTCGGAGAGGCTGTTGACCGAGTACGGACAGGACGTCGCCGTTGTCGTCAGCGGGCCGGTAGAGACGCTAGACCAGTTGATTCGCGAATACCAGACGATGGAGACGATGCTGGAGGGAAAGTTTTTCTGGGGCGAAGGGACAATCGTGCAGACGAATCGAACGTCGGAGGACGAGGTGACGGCCGGCGTTCAGGAGATGCTGGACGAGGTGAAGCAGCACATCGAGCGCACACGCTTCGACTTCGCTTATTTGCGATTCGAGCAGTTGTTCGATCAATTGCAGAATAGCGACCGCCTGTCGTCGATTTACGTCAAATACGTATGCATGGAAGTGGTAAAGGCGTTGTTCGACGCTTCGGCGCGGAAAAACTTCGAGCTCTTCAACAAGCATCTTGAAAGCGTACACAAAACGACGAGGCTCGCCGATCTGCGCTTGGTCATGAGGACGATTCTGGAAGAGCATTCGCCTGCAAGCGCCGCCCGGCTTGGGGAAGGCTCCTCGAAAGCAATCGAAGAGGTCGTGAAATGGATCGAGCGCGAATACGATCAGGATCTGTCTTTGGAGCGGCTGGCGGAGAGGGTGTATTTGTCGCCGAGCTATTTGAGCTACCTGTTCAAGAAGCAGAAGGGCATTAGCTTAAACAAATATATGACGCTGTACCGAATGGACAAAGCGAAGGAACTGCTGCTGACGACCAATGCCAAGGTGGTGGATATCGCGCCGCAGGTTGGTTACGGTAACGTACCCTATTTTATATCACTGTTCAAAAGCCATTTCGGCAAAACGCCCGCGCAATTCCGGGAGGAGTCGTAGTCTATGAACCGGACGTCGCCCGGACTGTTGAACCGCATGCGGTTCAAGAACAAGCTGTTTCTCTCATACATGGTCGTCGTCATTATTCCGATCCTGATTTTGGGCATCTATGCGTACAACCAGTCGCGGCAGATGCTGGATTACCGGACGCTTGAAGGCATCGATAAGAACATAACGACGGTGACCGGCAGTATCGACAGCTCGCTTGAGAGATACAGCCACACGCTTCGCTCGATTACCTATAACGTCACCTTCCAGAAAATCGTCGAGAACGACTATTTGGACCTGGTCAATCTGTCCCGCGATCTGAACGGCTACCTGACTCCCTACTTCAATATGATGAAAAACCTGGACAACGATATTGCCAAAATAACGCTCTATGCGCAGGGAGACGTACCGGAATACGACACGCTTCTACTCTCTTCCGAGCGCGTAGACGATAAGGCTTGGTACCGGGAGACGCTGGATGCTCCTCCCAATGAGTACCGCTGGTTCTACGACGAAGGGCTGTTCGTGACGGCGAAATTCCCGCGCAGTCTGGGGAGCGCCTACACGCATGTCGTCCATATGAGCTTGAAGGCGGAATCGATTTTCGGCGCGGCCGACATGCAGCATGACAATGGCATCGTAATCGCCGACGGGCAAGGACGCCCGATCTACGCCAACGCCTTCGCGGCCCGTTTTCCCGGCTTTACGGCGGAGGAGATGCTTAAGCAGAAGGACGGGACGGTTAAGCTGGGGGATACGCGACTGTTTCTGGCCCGGAAACCGCTGCGGCAAAGCGACTGGACGATCTATTGGTTCGTTCCGGCCGACCGGGCGGCTACGGAGGCCGGCTCAATCATAAGCGCCACCGTCGGCATGATCGTGATCTGTGTCGCGATTATGCTCGCCGTCATTACGCTGTTCT
Organism: Cohnella phaseoli; assembly: GCF_003386235.1. Classification (GTDB taxonomy): domain Bacteria; phylum Bacillota; class Bacilli; order Paenibacillales; family Paenibacillaceae; genus Cohnella; species Cohnella phaseoli. The sequence continues at coordinate 50,099 of NZ_QRDZ01000048.1, read as the reverse complement.
CCCGGACGATGATCCGGCGCATTCTGGCACTGAACGTGATGATGAAAAAAGTCGAGATGGGCAATCTGACGCTGGACGTGCGCAGCGTGGACCGCGACGAGATCGGCGAGCTAACCAACCGGTTCGGCAGCATGCTGGGACGGATTAACGAGCTGATCGAAGAATCGTACAACGGGAAAATCAAGCAGCAGGAAGCCGAGCTCAAGGCGCTGCAATGGCAGATCAATCCGCATTTTCTGTACAATGCGCTTTCTTTCATCAACTGGAAGGCGCTGCGCAAGGACGCGTACGATATTAGCCATACCGTAACTTCGTTGTCGCGCTTCTACCGGACGGCGCTGAATCGCGGCAGCAATATCATCTCTGTACGCGACGAGTTGGACAACGTCCGCTCCTATCTGGAAGTCATTCAGCTTATGCAGGACTATAGCTTCGACGTTGTATTCGAGATTGACGAGGCGGTGCTTCGCTACTCGACGATTAATTTGATTTTGCAGCCGTTGGTCGAAAATGCGATTCAGCACGGGGTGAACAAGAAGAGCGACGGCCGGGGAACGCTGCGCGTCTCCGCCGCCGCCCGAGAGGGAGCGATCGTATTCACGGTTCGCGACAACGGGCCGGGAATGCCCGAGGAGTTGGTTCGCGCCGCAGCCTCCACGCAATCGGGCGGCTACGGTCTCAAGAATGTGAACGAACGGGTCAAGCTGAAATTCGGAGAAGAATACGGAATCTCCATCGCGAGCGAACCCGAGGAGGGAACGACGATTGAACTAACGGTTCCTCCTTATTTTCCGGATACCGACGACAAATAGGATCTCCAATCTCCGCCGGGCTGCGGGGAGGCGAGATCCTTTCGTTTTGGAGGACTTTTTGGAAAGTGCGTAAAAAACCGAAGCGTTTCTAAATTCTTTGATAATTCTTTTTGGCTTCGCCGCTGATATAGTGAAACGCAGGGGGAGGCGACAGGATGAACAAAACGGCATCGATTAACGGAAAGCGGATACAATCCGAACGAGTGCGCCTCATCAAGCGATATCGGGTGCTTCTGCTGATGATGGTTCCGGCCATGGCGTATTATGCGATTTTCCACTATGCCCCAATGTACGGCGTTCTGCTGGCGTTTAAGGATTACAAGCTGACGGAAGGCATCGTCGGCAGCCCGTGGGCAGGGCTGAAGCATTTTGAAACCGTATTCTCGGACAGCTACTTTTACACGATTCTGGAAAACACGCTTGTCATCAGCTTATACAAGCTGGTCTTCGGTTTTCCGATTCCGATTATGTTCGCTCTGCTGATGAGCGAGATCGTGAGCGCCAAGTACAAGAAGCTGGTGCAGACCGTTTCGTATTTGCCGCATTTTATGTCGTGGGTGGTGCTCGGAGGTATTTTTTTCACCGTCTTCTCGCTTGAGGGCCCGGTCAACTCGATCGTTAAGCTGCTTGGCGGCGATCCCGTTCTCTTCTTGGCGGACGACCGGTATTTCCGTTCGATTCTCGTTGCGACGAGCATCTACCAAGGCTTCGGCTGGGGCTCGATCATCTACTTCGCAGCGATTACGAACATCGATCCGCAGCTTCACGAAGCGGCCATTATGGACGGAGCGGGTCGGTTCCAGCGAATGATCCGCATCTCGATTCCGATGCTGGCTCCGGTCATCGCGATCATGCTGATCCTCTCGATGTCGGGCATTCTGGACGCGGGCTTCGATCAAATTTTCAATATGTACAACGTCAAGGTTTACAGGGTCGCGGACATTATCGACACGTACGTATACCGCAAAGGTCTGCTGGAGATGAACTACAGCTACGCGACGGCAGTCGGATTGTTCAAGTCGGCGGTGGCGCTTGTCCTGATCGTTGTCGTGAATCAGGTCGTCAAGCGGCTGGGCGGACGCGATCATGCGCTGTGGTAAGCCGGAAGAGGGAGGCAGAGGACGATGATCAACGTGAAAAAGTCGCGCGGAGACCGGGTGGTCGATGTAGTGCTGTATGCAGCGATGGCGGTCGTTATGATAATTACGGTGTATCCGTTCTGGACTCAGGTCGTCATTTCGCTGGACGGAGGAGGAGCCGGCGGAGCCGCCTATGCGTCGGGGATGATTTTGTGGCCGAAGGAGCTGACGCTCGCAAGCTATAAACTGGCGTTCGATTTTGCCGAGTTGTGGACCGGCTACGGCAACACGATACTGAGAACGGTAGTGGGCGTGCTGCTGGCCGTATTCTTCACCGCGCTGACCTCGTATCCGCTAGCCAAACGGGATTTGCCGTTTAACGGCGTTTTTACCGGCATTATTTTGTTCACGATGCTGTTCGGGGGCGGGTTGATCCCGACTTACCTGCTCATTAAAGAGCTGAACATGATCAATACGCTGTGGGCGCTCGTGATTCCCGGAATGATCGGCGCGTTTAACGTGCTCATCATGCGCAACTTTTTTCGCGGCATTCCCGAGGAGATTGAGGAATCTGCTCGCGTCGACGGTGCAGGCTATGCGATGATCTTTTTCCGAATCGTCCTTCCGCTCTCTAAACCGGTGCTCGCCACGATCGCGCTATGGGTTGGAGTCGGCCATTGGAACGCCTGGTTCGATGCGATGATCTACGTAAACGATCCGGGCAAGCAGGTACTGCAGGTCATTTTACGTAAAATCGTCATCCAGAACGATATGTCCGACATCAACAACGTGATCAACAGCATCGGCAAAGCGACAGCTTTCTCGGGCAGGCAATTGCAGGCCACTGTTATTATGTTCTCGATCATTCCGATGCTGGTCGTTTATCCTTTCATTCAGAAGTATTTCGTCAAAGGTGTCATGATCGGCGCTATTAAGGGGTAAGGCCCCATTTAATAGATAACCATGATAAGGGAAAGGGTTGGTTACAGATGAAAAAGAAAGGCTGGCTGTCCCTCGCATTGGCAATCGCGCTTACGGCAACGTTGCTGTCGGCGTGCAGCGGGAACAATAACGGAGGCAACTCGAGCCCGAGCGCTTCGCCAAGCAACAGCGCGGGTTCTAGCGAAAGCGCCTCTCCCGAGGCTCCGATGAAGTTGACGTTCTGGGATCTCGACGGAACGGCCGTGAAGAGCTCCCCAGGGGTCACGGCGCTGCAGCAGAAGCTGAACATCGAGGTCGACTACATCTCGACGACCCGGGAAGCGATGAAAGAGAAATTGAATCTGATGTTGGCTTCGAACGACATTCCGGACTGGTGGAAGGAGCCGTCGTTCCCGGATTACGACAAGCTGCTGCAGCAGAGCGTGGCGGCGGAAATTCCGCAGGAGCTCGTCGAGCAGTACATGCCGAAATACGTGGCCTGGCTGAAGCGCTACCTTGGCGACGATCCGTTCCAGTACGTGCGCCGAGAAGGCAAAATCTACGCACTCCCGGTTATCTGGGACATCGGCATCGACGGCTTGCAGTTAGCTTTCCGCGAGGACTGGCTGAAGAAGGTCGGCATAGCGAAAACGCCGGAAACGCTGGAGGAGATGGAAGAAGCGCTCACGAAGTTCCGCAACGACGATCCGGACGGCAACGGCCAGAAGGATACGTACGGCATTACCTCGGCCGGAGACAACATCGAGTCGATGATGAGCACCGTCTTCGGCGCATTCGATGCCTATCCGAACATCTTCCGCGAGAAGGACGGGAAGATCGTTCGCGGTGATATCGAACCGGGAGCGAAGCAGGCATTGGAAGTGCTCAACCGCTGGTACAAGAACGAATTGATCGATCCGGAATTCGTCGTCAACAAAGGCAATAACGTCGAGGACAAAGTGCTTGGCGGCAAAATTGGGGCCATCGAGTTTTACTGGTGGGCGTTCCTGCCGGGCAGCGCGTTCCTTGGCGGCGAGCAGTGGTACGACAAGCTCAAGGCGCAAAATCCGGATTTCGCTTTCTCGACTACGGGCGGCGTCAAAGGACCGGACGGCAATTGGGGCATTTCGCAATACAATCCGGCGTTCGCGTCAGGCGTCATGTTCGGCAAGCAGCTCGAGCAGGATCAGGCGAAAATGATTCGCTACATGCAAGTGTTCGAAGCGACTCAGTTCGAGCCCGATTCGTACGAGGCGATGAATTTCGGAATTGAAGGCACGCATTGGAAGCGGAGCGACAAGGGAACCATCGAGTTCCTACCGCCGTACGACAACGAAGACGAGCGCAAGAAAGCGGGCATCGTTGCTTATTCTATGGCCGGATCGTTTAACGATTACGATTTTCAAACATCGTACACGTCGGATGAGAGCTTGCGCCAGCTGGCCAAGGATACCCGTGCTCAGGGTTCGCGCGTGATCGATATCCTGGCGCCGTTCAGCAAGCCGATCTACAACGAAAACCAGGATAAGCTGAAGCAATTTACGTTGACGACTTATATCGATTTTATTACGGGACGCAAATCGCTGAACGAGTTCGACGGATTTGTGGCCGAGTGGAAGAAGATGGGCGGAGACAAAGTGCTCGAAGAGGCCCAGCAAATCTATGATCAATATTTGAAATAATATGGCTTCGCGGAAGGCTGTCCCCTGGATGGCGGCAGCCTTCTTCTGGAGGAGGAGCTTCGATGACTTATCACATTCGAGCAGATCAGCTTGTTCTGGAGATCAACGAGCGCGGAGAGGTTCGGCTTCAGGCCGACAAGGTTGGCGCTTCCGACGGCTTGCCTATGACGATGTATGCGTCGCCGCTGCTGCAGCTCGTGCAGGACGGGGAAATACAGGCGCCGGCGGTCTGTGTACAGGAAGGCAGAACCGAAGCGCTGATGCTGACGTATCCGAACGGGACGAAGATCAAGGTGGGCGTTGTTGTTCGGGATGGATACGCGGTGCTGGAGGTGCTGACCATCGAGTCGGGCAGCCCGGATGCCGTTATATGGGGGCCGTTCCGTACATGTATCGGCGGTTCAATCGGAGAGTCGGTCGGCGTTGTGCACGACGGCCGATTCGCGATCGGCCTTCAGGTGCTGAACGCGAAGACGGTTGGCGGCTGGCCGCTGGAGCTGGAAAGATTGGCGTACATGGCGCCGTCGTACAGCGAGGGGGACGCTCCGGACCCGAACGGTCGTCGGGTGTCGGACAACAAATTCGAATATCCGGTTTGTACTGCCTGGCCGACGGTGGACGGCGGCAGCGCACTGCAAGCATATGCCCGCGATCGGACGAAGCGCTCGGTCCGCAAGGCGTGGAACGTGCCGGCCACCGAAGTTCTGCCGTTTGAGGGCGAGGATGCGGTCATTGTCGGGAGCGGGATTGCTTTGTTCGGTTGTCCCGTCGAAGAGGTGCTGGAAACGATAGAGCAGATCGAGTTGGGGGAAGATCTTCCTCACCCGATTATCGAAGGGCAGTGGGGGAAGACGTCTCCGGCAGCCAATCAATCCTACTTGATTACCGCTTTTACGGAAGAGACGATCGGGGAGGCGGTCCAATACGCCAAGCTTGCCGGACTGAGTTACGTCTATCACCCCGATCCTTTCGAGCAATGGGGGCACTTCAAGCTGAAGCGCGGCAGCTTCCCGAGAGGCGATGAAGGGTTGCGGCTTTGCTCGGAGGCTGCAAGGTCGGAAGGCGTATCGCTCGGCATCCATACGCTCAGCAATTTTACGACGCTAAACGATTCTTACGTTACGCCAGTGCCGGACGTACGACTGCAGCCTCTTGGAACGGCCGCGCTTGCTGAGGAGGCGGACGAGCGGGACGACAGTCTGACGATCGACGAGCCTTGGCCGTTTACCGTTGCGATATATCGCAAAACGGCGCGCATCGGCAGCGAACTGGTGGAATACGAAGCGGTATCGGAGACGGAGCCATGGCGATTGCTTGGCGTAAAGCGGGGCATGCATGGCACGGTCGCATCGAAGCATGACAAAGGAAAGAAGGTGGCTCGGCTATGGGACCATCCGTATGACGTCGTGTTTCCGGATTTGGAGCTGCAGGACGAATATGCCGATCGGCTTGCGGAGCTGATGAACGGGGCCGACATTCGGCAGGTTTCGTTCGACGGTCTGGAGGGATTGTACGCGACCGGGCAGGACGATTACGGCGTCATCCGCTTCGTCGAGCGGCAATATCGGCGTTGGGGGCGGGAAGTGATCAACGACGCGAGCATCGTCGTGCCGAATTACCTGTGGCATATGGCCACCCGCTTCAACTGGGGCGAGCCGTGGGGAGCGGAGACACGCGAAGGGCAGTTGGAGTGGCGGCTCAGCAATCAGCGGTATTTCGAGCGTAATTTTATTCCGCGTATGCTCGGATGGTTCCTCGTTCGCTCGTCGTCCGACCGCTTCGAGTCGACGGCACTGGACGAGATTGAGTGGGTGCTGTCCAAAGCGGCCGGCTTCGGAGCGGGGTTCGCGCTTGTTGCGGATTACGAGGTTTTGGAGCGTAACGGTAACATCGAAGCGCTGCTGGCGGCGGTGCGGGAATGGGAGACGGCGCGGCGACTCGGCGCGTTCAGCGCGGAGCAACGAGAGAGACTCGTCGAACCGAAAGGAGATTGGCATCTCGAGCCGGTTGGACCGCAGCGTTGGAATTTGTATCCGGTACAGGCGACGAAGCCTCTCGTCTGCACCCCGGCCGAGCAGCAGCCGGGACAGCCGGGCGGCTCGGATTGGGCGATGTTCAACAAGTACGCCGAGCAGCCGCTTCGCTTCACCATGCGCGTGCGTCCATCCTACGGCAACGAGGACGCCGCGGTGCAGAGGCCCACTTTCTATACTGACGGCGTCTACATGACGTTCGATACGGAAGTCGCCGCGAATCAGTATCTGGAATGCGACGGGACCCGGACCGGACGCGTCTACGACGCGAACCGCAACCTGCTCCGCGTCGTCGAAGCCTCGGCCGAAGCACCGACTATCCGTCACGGCGGACAGACGCTGTCGTTCAGCGCCAAGTTCACAGGCGATCCGAAGCCCGACGTCGCCGTTAAAGTATGGTTGTACGGAGACCCTGAGACGGTCTCCGCCGACTAATGAGAAGAGCCGATCGCCAGTCCCCGATCTTCGGGCGCCCTGTCGGTCGGCTCTTTGCTTTGGTGTGTGCCATCGTGGGCGGATAGCTGGGGTTACTCTTTTGCATTGCGGGTGACCAGCCCGCGTCCACATCACCCGTCTGGAAACAAAATTTCAATCCACAGTCCCGCAAAGGAGGCGTCTTTGCCATTCGTACATTCTCTTTTTCTTCTTTGGGTTTCAATCCACATTCCTTAAGGGGATTGATAGACTTATGAACTAACGCCCCATTTTGTGAGAGGAGATTGATAGGTTTGAAACGTCTTCCACTTTAAGGAAAGTATTTATTCGAGGGGATAAAGTATCTCCCATACACCCATAAATAAAAGAACGATGCCGGCCGGAATTAGTTTAAACTTAACTGTACGCCTCGATGAGTCTGAGTGATTTTTAGATAAAGTTTTTGACCGGGGAGATAGCCACACAAACAAAAAAACTAAAATAGCAAAAACGAAGCAAACTATAGACCTGCCGGGAATAATCATGTGATCCTCCTAGTTGCAAGTGTTTGTTAATATTTTACACGTTAGGTAATCAACAATACGAAGATTTAGTGTCCAGTCTATACTTTTGCAAAGGTGGCTCGGCGGCATGGACCTGCATGACTTCGATTTTGATTCCGTTTCGATCCACACTCCTACAGAGGAAGTGATTCCACAAACCACAGCAGTTGTTCCAATGCTGCTTGTTTCAATCCACACTCCCGCATAGGGAGTGACCGAGGCGGTAGTCGGGATGCTGATGCCAAGCATAGTTTCAATCCACACTCCCGCATAGGGAGTGACTCGCCTTCAGGAATTGAGTTCCACCATATTTCGTGTTTCAATCCACACTCCCGCATAGGGAGTGACCACCTATAATGCCAGCAGCGACTTCACAGAGGCCGTTTCAATCCACACTCCCGCATAGGGAGTGACCGGATGGCGCTGGGGGCTATTGAGGATAGGCTAAAGTTTCAATCCACACTCCCGCATAGGGAGTGACTGGCGCTGGGACGGATCACCAAGGAGGAGTTCAAGTTTCAATCCACACTCCCGCATAGGGAGTGACTCACTCCCCTCTGTTCACACAAGGTTCAAGTGCGTTTCAATCCACACTCCCGCATAGGGAGTGACAAGAGTCAGATTTGTACGTTGCTATGGGTTTTCGGTTTCAATCCACACTCCCGCATAGGGAGTGACGAGCAACTGCTTCGATACACCAAGGGTCAAGAAGTTTCAATCCACACTCCCGCATAGGGAGTGACTGCAAAGCATCATCCCGAGCTTCAACCATACGTAGTTTCAATCCACACTCCCGCATAGGGAGTGACACGGATAAGACGGTCCGATCATGGATCAAAACGCTTGTTTCAATCCACACTCCCGCATAGGGAGTGACCACTTACCGAAGCTTGTAGGGTATACTCCGATCTGTTTCAATCCACACTCCCGCATAGGGAGTGACCTTGGTACTATTCAAGCCCAATCGGGCAAAGGAGTTTCAATCCACACTCCCGCATAGGGAGTGACCCACGATCAGCTACAACAATCAATCGAGCATTATGTTTCAATCCACACTCCCGCATAGGGAGTGACAGATCCCGCCGGAAGAGTACCCGATCCATGTTAAGTTTCAATCCACACTCCCGCATAGGGAGTGACAGGCGGGCTTATGGCTTTGCAATTGCGGCCGGAGTTTCAATCCACACTCCCGCATAGGGAGTGACTCTCCAACCAATCCATGCTCTGTGTCGCTTTCCTGTTTCAATCCACACTCCCGCATAGGGAGTGACTTTCCCTAATGATTTGCACGAAGCACATAAAAAGTTTCAATCCACACTCCCGCATAGGGAGTGACAGCGAGCCTAATTTGCCCTTGTGGGGCAAGGGATTCAGGGCTCAAAAGTGCGAATCGTTACAATTAGAGTAAAAAGTATATTTGAAAACGTACCCAAAGGGTGAGGAGACCTTTTGAGAAAAGAGGTGCGGATGTTCCAGAGAAAACATGTGAGCCTGAGGTTCGCACTACAGCAACTTCAAGTACCAATCACATGTTTGATCTACAATTGGGACAAGGAAGTTGATGAAGCTAGTGAAATCACCCGTCACATGCGTTTCATCCAAGGCGGTGTAGTAGGCGAGTCTTTGTTCTTTTTCGATAACAATTGGTGGGTACCCGTTTTTCATCAGTTCAAAATTCAACAGAAGCCGGGCGGTACGGCCATTGCCATCTACAAAAGGATAAATTTTTACAAATTCACTATGGATAACGGCTGATCGGGCAATTGGGTGCAATCTTGCCCCCTCGTTTTCAAGCCACTGTGTAAAATGAATCATCAACTCAGGAACCTGGCTACAATCCGGAGGCAAATGGCGAGCGCCGCTGATCAGGACATTTTGCGTGCGATAGACTCCCGCTTGATCGTCCAGAATTCCTTTTAAGATAAGGCTATGGATGCTCTTGATCTGCCATTCTGATAAAGCCTGATTTTGTCTGACGATCTCTTCCACGTATAAAATGGCCTCTCGATGGTTGAGCGCTTCAAGGTGCTCGGATATTGTTTTTCCGCCGACGGTGATGCCTTCCAGTACAACTTTGGTCTCAGAAAGGGTCAGCGTATTGCCTTCAATGGCGTTAGTGTTGTAGGTCCAGTTGACGATTAGATGCTCGCGGATGCTTTGTAAAGTGTGAGGGGGGAAGGATCTCTTGGCATCAAGCAATTGTTTTTTCTGATCAATGACATCAAACATAGAGTTCACCTCACAAAGTCAATAAATTGGGGATTCATATTTGTTAATTAAAGAGTTTTATTGTGACTTTTTCAAAAGGAGTGAGGTTAGTAAACTTATGAAGCGGCGTGGATCTGTGTTTGGGCCCAGAGTGACTGACTGGTATATTCTAGATGAACTACCTTTGTTAAATAAATTTATGCTTAATTGAAGGATGAGACTGCAAACTCTAAAGACAAATTATAATGCGCATTTTGTTTTAAGTTAATCCTCTATTAAAGCGGCACAATTAACATTCTTTCATCAATTCTTGAAAGATAATCTCACACTCATATTATAAGGAAGATAGGTGACCGTGATTAGATACGTGTTACCTTACAGGGAGTGAATTTCCTCTATTAATAATATTCAATAACTTCTCCGGATTCAATCCAAGCTCCCGTACAGGGAGCGACTTGAGATCCGCCGAACGCTGATCGTCGCGCCGAAGTTTCAATCCACACTCCCGTACCGGGAGCGACGGGCTTTCCATCGCCAAAAGCTTGATGAACAAAATGTTTCAATCCACACTCCCGTACAGGGAGCGACCTTCTCCGCAAGGAGACGAGTGACCCAGTGTGTGTTTCAATCCACACTCCCGTACAGGGAGCGACACCCGATCGGGTCCATTGCCGAATTAAGTGCAATGTTTCAATCCACACTCCCGTACAGGGAGTGACCCGATTTAACGCCAGGCGCGCGCTGAGCATACTGTTTCAATCCACACTCCCGTACAGGGAGTGACGGCTCATGCGTAAGCTGCCGAAGTTCGGCGGAGGTTTCAATCCACACTCCCGTACCGGGAGCGACGGAAGCGGAGCGCCTGATTGGTCTCGGCATTGTAGTTTCAATCCACACTCCCGTACCGGGAGCGACGTAGCCGCCTTTCGCACGTTCTTCGGCCCCGTTGTCGTTTCAATCCACACTCCCGTACCGGGAGCGACACATCTGTAGCGAACATCATTTGACGAATCTTATTGTTTCAATCCACACTCCCGTACCGGGAGCGACTGCCCATTTGACGACGAAGCAGAATTTGAAATTGCGTTTCAATCCACACTCCCGTACCGGGAGCGACGTGCTTAGAAAATCACTTGAGAATGTAGGAATCGTTTCAATCCACACTCCCGTACCGGGAGCGACAAAAAATGGTTGAAACTCGCTAACAAGGCACTGGTTTCAATCCACACTCCCGTACCGGGAGCGACGAAGACGGACGATACCGGCCTTTATATTCGGGCGTTTCAATCCACACTCCCGTACCGGGAGCGACTCGCCAACGAATACGCCAGCGAATACCAAGGTCGTTTCAATCCACACTCCCGTACCGGGAGCGACGGACACGATGACGAAGCAATTGCCGTACTTAAGGGTTTCAATCCACACTCCCGTACCGGGAGCGACTTCGTCGAGATTCTACACAACAGCGTAGCGGATGTTTCAATCCACACTCCCGTACCGGGAGCGACTTGACCCTCTTCGCGAAATTCCTTTTCTGGTCTAGTTTCAATCCACACTCCCGTACCGGGAGCGACGTTAGTCGGCTCTCCTAAGAAATCATTCCTGCGTGTTTCAATCCACACTCCCGTACCGGGAGCGACCCAAATGAAAAGACATGGATTGATCAGCTTAATGTTTCAATCCACACTCCCGTACCGGGAGCGACTTTGCGGTGACTGCGTTGGATACATCCAGTAATGTTTCAATCCACACTCCCGTACCGGGAGCGACCTTTCTCTATCACATCATGGGAGGACTTATATATGTTTCAATCCACACTCCCGTACCGGGAGCGACTCCATGCGTCCGTCCACCTTTGATGATATAATTGTTTCAATCCACACTCCCGTACCGGGAGCGACAGCGAACAGTCTGAGCCCTTGCGGGGCAAGGGATTAGAGGCTCAAAAGTGCGAATCGTTACAATTGGCGAGAAAAGTAAATGAGAAAATAGGTCAGAAGAGCTTTGATCCCTCTTATGTAAGAGGTGCGAATGCTCCAGGAAAAACATGTGAGCCTGGGGTTCGCACTACAGAAGCTTTAAGTAACAATCTAACAAATTCACTATGGAAAATGGTCGGCCTAATAGCTGATGCGAACTTTTAATCCTATTATAAGCTTTTCCTAAAGGGTTGTGGGAGATATACTTCTGGGGTGCAAAGCTATGCCGTGTTAAAAGAAACAGAGACGAGGGTGTCCCAAAAACGTGAGCGAGATTGTTACATAAACGAATCAATTCAATGAGAAAGGAGGCAGCGCGTGGAACGGACAGAGGCGGAACAAATTGTAAAGGCAGTTAAGCAAGGAGATAGGGAAAGCTACGGCAGGCTGGTTGAAGCTTATCAGCAGCGAATTTTTCGATATTGTTTTCATATGTTGGGGCAAATGCAGGAAGCGGAGGATGTTGCGCAGGACGTGTTCATCAAAGGGTTTGAACGACTTGAGCAGTATCAGGAAGGGACTAATTTTGGGGCGTGGTTGTATAAAATCGCTTATCGCAAGTGTCTGAACAAACTGAAGCGGGCTAAAACCTATGAGCGTCTAATCCGCCTTTTTATGAGGACGGCTCCAACGGTGGAGTCGGATCGGGTGCCAGATGTAGAATACAATGCCGAGCTTCGTCTGGCGATACTGCGTCTGAATCCGGAGGACAGGCATATTATTTTGCTGCGGATTGTGGAAGAGAATCGATTCGAGGATATCGCGGAACAGCTTAATATGAGCTATGCTGCGGTTCGCAAAAGATACGAGCGGGCGAAACGGAAGCTTAAAAACGGGTTGACTGAAAAGGAGGGAGAGTCCGATGAACAAAGCCGAAGTCTTTCTTACTGAGGAGCAGGAGCTGCAACGAAAATTCGGCGAGACCAGATTGCCTCAAATTCAGTTGAAGGCTCGGGTATTGGAGGAGCTGGGTACCACAAAAAAGGTTTCTCCTGCGAAGGCTAACTCTCTCCGTTCCAGACGACTTCTCGCCGCGATCAGCATGGTCTTATCTATAGTTGCGCTAATTAGCCTGTTGTCCATTTTCCCAGCTTCGGCAGAGCAATTGCGAAAAATTCCGGTTATCGGGAAGGTATTTGAGGGGAATATTTTTGATTTTGCAGGAGATAGCGGAATCGTAATCGGTCAAAAGTCTGGACTTTCTTCTGGGGTAAACGAGGAAGCCAATGATCAGGGAGTCACGATTAAGCTGCAAGACGTTCTTTATGACGGTGCGAGATTGTCAATAGGTTATGAGATTGTTTCGGAACAGGCGGAAAATTTGATCTTTTTGGAGAATGTCAGAGTTAGCGTTAATGGTGTTTTTCGACCCGATGCCCGACCAAGCGCCCAACCTCATCTTCTTGATGCCAAACATGCTGCTGGAATTATGACGATCGATCTGGATGAGCCGGAGAAAGAGGACCGCTTCGAGCTAGAGCTTCTAATTGGCGGTGTGAGCGGTATGAATGAAGGAAACCAAACGAAAGTCAGCGGCGAATGGGGCTTTAAGATGAACGTTGAAAATCGTATCGCTGACAGCGAATATACTTCGCTTGCCGACGGCTACTCGGCGAGTTGGGAAGGGGATCGCTTTCAACTGACCGGATATTTGGCGACTCCGGTGACGACGAAGGTGGATTTTCTCTATTCCGGCAATACGGATTGGTTAGGTTTTCAGCTTAAGGATGATAGAGGAATGTTGATTGAAATGCTGGATATAGCTTTTACAGTCGGCAAGAATGGAACGGTGGAAGGGACAGTTCGATTTGTTCCGCTTACTCCAGGTACGACAAGGGTGGAGGTCACGCCTTACAACTTGTTGGTGGGAAAAAAGGATACAGAGAAGAAAGTTACGGCCAAGCTAACGACCGATTATCCGATCGTGTTGTCACAGGGAGAGGTAGGAGAGATTGTTGTTCAGAACGTCGAGTTTAGGCAGAATAAAACGTTGATCCACTACGAAGTGAAAGGTAAGAACCCGTATTCGCAATACGCCTCGCTTTGGCTGGAGACGCCGGATGGACAGCGGTTTATCTCGGATAATGGGAAGCGGACTAGAGTCAGCGATACCTCTTACGAGTACATTCTGGAATATCCTGCATTGGATGCGTCGCAGCCCTATTTCCTCGGGACAATGCCTCAGACGGATCTTGAGTTGCAGGAGGAACTTGTGGTAAGTGTTGCGGTTCGTGAGTAGGTCACAAAAAGGCGCTCCCGGTGGGAGCGCCTTTTGACTGTGGCTGTGGCGGAAATGGAAGCCTTCATGAATCCCCTTAAACCGCAGAAACCTATTCGATCAGAGAACGGATCCACAAGACTGCCCTTCCACCAGTCGAACTTCCAGCAACTTAGAAAGGTTAATGGGTTCCTCATTTAGAATATGGCGCGCCATGTGCTGGGCCGCAATATCCCCCAACTTTTCAAATTGTGTATCCACATGCGTTAATTTGAATGGCAGAATAAGTCCCCAACCGTTTTGTACACCGCTGATGATGGATAAATCTTCAGGGATGCGAAGGTTCAATTCATCGGCCGCTTTCTTGACTCCGACCGCCAGAAGATCGTCCGCGGTGAAGATCGCCGTAGGGCGACGTTCCGATCGCAGAAGCTTTAGTGCTTCGATATAGCCGCATTCCAGTGTTAGATTTGTCTCTGATTCCATCATTTCAAGCTCGGGGAGAGTTCGGGAAATGGCCGTTACACCCTCGCGGAGGTCGGTAGAAAGCGTCATATTAGACGGCCCATTCAGAAATCCGATTCTCCGATGCCCGAATTTTATTAAATGTTCTATGGCAATACTGCCGGCTTTGACATTATCGACGTCTACATAGGGAATTTGTGCAGTCAGGATACCCGGCCGACCCACGATGATGAACGGAATTTTCTCTGACAGAAGATGAATCAATTCTTCATTGCTGACGGAAGGACAAGTTAAAATCAGACCTCCGACTTGCCGTTCTTTGAACAATTTCACAAATAACCGGCTGGAATCCTCTCGCGACATGGACGTAAACATCTGCATAATTAAATTATTCTGGGAACAAAACTGGCAAATGGCGGCCGAAAGGGTAGAGAAAAACAGACTTTGTTTGACCTGATCGCTCGAAAACGGCATGAAGAGGCCAATCGATCGTACTTTGTTGTTAACAAGAAGACGGGCAGTGAGATTGGGATGATAATCGAGCGCATGGATAGCGCGTTGAACTTTGTCCAACGTTTTTTTGCTGACCAGTTCAGGGGTATTAATTGTTCTGGATACCGTTTGCGCAGACACGCCAGCCAATTTGGCAACGTCGGTAATTGTACTAGCCATTTACAGAAGCCCCATTCTATATTTGTCATCGTTAACATTTGTATTGGAACGTATCGTATTTCTTTACTAAGCTTACGCGTTATGGCGTGAAATTACAAGTATTTACGGCAGAAACATGCACAATTTCGTTATAAAAAATCAGTGTTGGGGTTATTGACAACGCTTTCCCCTGTTGTTATGATCGATTCGAGTGTTAACGTTAACATTTTGATGAAACGGGAAGGGGAGACAGAAGAACGCGTCAGAATTTGATCTGTACCAAACCAGATTTCCAAAAAGCTTAACAAGAGACACAACTCATAAGGGGATGACAGCCAATGAAAAAGTTCGGTACCGTTTGTTTGACTTCAGCGCTGATCGTGACGACTCTGTCCGCATGCAGCGGTAATTCCGGTTCAAGCGAATCTCCAGGTTCGTCCGAGACTTCCGCTTCACCCGCGAGCTCTGCACCTGCCGAATCCAAATCGCCTGTTGCCTTTACTATCGTTCATAACCAAGGGGAATACGCGTGGCCCTCCTACGATAAAATTGTAGCCGATTACAATGAAAAGTCTGGCAATAAGGCCACCTTGAAGTACATCCCGGCGCAGGAATCAGAGAGCTGGTTACAAGCTCAATTCATCGCCCACTCCGAACCTGAAATTGTAAGCGGCACTTCGAAGTTTGCGGATGCATACAAAAACGGCTGGATTGTCGATCTGCTCCCTTATTTGGACGAAGTCAGCCCCTACACGAACAAGCCGTGGAAAGAATCGTTTCTTCCAGGACTGATCGAATCGGCGATTGATAAGACCGATGCGAACAATCCCCGTCTGTTCGGCATTCCGACGCAGGTCGTCACGGTAAACTTGTATTACAACAAAGATATTTTCAACGAAATCGGCGTTGCGCAGCCGCCGGCTACCATTTCTGAATTCCTTGAAGTGGCACAGAAAGTCAAGGATGCGGGCTACATTCCATTCAGCATTCAAAACTCCATGGATTGGAATCTGGGTTGGCTGGCTTCCGACGTATTCGGCTATTTGTGGAAATCGCGCTTGGCCGAACTGGATACGAACGGTTCTGGCAAAGTGGAACCGAAGGAATGGGCAGAAGCCGTCCTTGCAGACAAAGTGACGAAGGACAGCCCGGAATTGAGAGAATACTTGCGGCTTATGAACGACTTGAAGCCTTTCTTTAACGAAGGCTTCAACAGCGCCAGCTGGGAGTTTGAGGGGATCTTCAACGACGGAAAATCCGCGATGGTGCTGAACGGCAGCTGGTATCCGAATCAACATCAGCAAGGCGGTTACCCCGTCAACTACGGCGTGGCGCCGATGCCTTATCTGGACACTGCTTATTCGAAGTTCGGACAAGATGTCCGCTATAAATACAAGATCGGTTCGACGCCGAGCTTTGCCGTTAGCCGAAATGCCAAAGACAATAAGGCGGACGGGGCATCTGTTGAATTCTTGCAATACTTGACTGCCCCCGATGGGGGGGCCAAGGTGCTTGCCGAGGATCTCAACCTCATTCCGGTCGTATCGGACGTTGAAGTTCCTGAAATTTTGAAGCCGATCATGGAGTCCTTCGGAAATGACGAGAATATGGGGTTCTACGCTCATGAATTCACACCGGAGCAAAAAGACAGATGGTTGAAGAAACAGCAGGAATTTCTGGCAGGCAAAGCGACGGCGGATGAATTTCTGGAGGACTTCGGAAAAAACCTGAAGAAGTTTGCGGAAGAAGCCGTCAAAAATCATCCGGAATGGAACGCAGAACAGTAGTATTTTGAACTTGGGATCGTTTCCGGCGCATTCGGCAGATGTAGGGTAGGTCGATTGCGCCGGATTTCGGCCGGGGAGGCAATCATGAGCAAGACGATGCGCTATATGTGGCTTTACGCTTGTTTATTTCCTACTTTTTTCTTTGTCGGTTTGTTTTTGTTATATCCGTCTATAGAAGCTTTCAGAATGTCGTTTCTGGATTGGAACATGAGCAATTACTTAAATCCGACTTTCGCCGGCTTGGACAATTATGTCGAGTTGTTGCAGGATCCCATCTTCCGAAACAGTTTTATTATTCTACTGGCATTTCTTTTGTGGAACATTATCATCCTGCAAGGCGCATCCATCTTGGGGGCGTACCTGATCAACTATTTGGGCAATACCGGATTGGCTGGATTTTTTAAAGTTTCTTTCACAATTCCGATGGTGCTTCCGGGCATGGTCACGACGATGTTTTGGCTTTTCTTCTACGAACCTGGAAACGGGATGCTAAATCATACGCTCGGCTTGCTCGGTTTGGAAAACTGGCAAAGAATCTGGCTGGGCGATAGCCAATTGACGGCAATGCTGTCCATCATGATGAAAGGATTTCCATGGGTAAGCGGGCTGGGATTCCTCATCTATTTGGCTGGATTTCAAAATATCGACGAGTCTTTAAGGGAAGCGGCCAGGATAGACGGCGCTTCTGCATGGAAAATCTTCTGGACCGTGGATTTGCAATTGATCTTGCCGCAAATCAGGTTGACAACGGTATTGGTATTAATCGGCGGAACGCAACAGTTTAGCGATCAGCTTATCATGACCAAGGGCGGCCCGGGTTACGACACCATGGTTCCTGGATTGTACATGTTTAATAACGCATTTACTTACGGCAAACTGGGGACCGGTTCGGCAATCGGCGTCATTCTATTCGTAATTACGCTTGGATTGACCTTGCTGAATATGAAGTTTATGCGAGAAAAGAGGTAACGCGGATGGATCGCCAAAGGTTTGCGCGCATCATTGTCATTGTGTTCCTGTTCGCACTGTTGTTTTTCACGTTGTTCCCCATGTATTTCATGCTTGTAACAGCGTTTAAAACGAATTATCAGTTATCGATCAACTATTTTGGTCTTCCCTTGAACCCGCATGTGGAATTTATCAGCGATGCTGCATCCAAGATCGGCTTGTATTTGAAAAATTCCATTATCGTGTCCGGGGCCACTGTCCTTGGCGTTTTGGCGGTTTCCAGTCTTAGTGCTTATGTGTTTGCTCGATTTGATTTTCCGTTAAAATCGGCTCTGTTTCTGGTATTGTTGTCTTTCTTGATGATACCGGGCATTCTGACGCTCATTCCGCAGTTCGTTCTGGTGACGAATTTGAAATTAATCAATAGTCCCTGGGCAGCGATTCTTCCTTATATCGCAAGCGGACAGTTGGTCGTCATTTTCGTATTTCGCACCTTCTTTGAAGAAATCCCCAGAGAACTTACGGAGAGCATCCGAATGGACGGAGGCAGCGAACCGATTGTCTTTTTCCGGCTGGTGCTGCCGCTTGCTTTTCCGATCTTTTTATCGATGGGTCTAGTGAATATTTTGTCGACATGGAACGATTTTATATGGCCGCTGCTGGTCCTTTCCGATCAATCCAAGCTAACTGTCACTGTAGGCTTATATCGGTTCATGGATCCCCAACAAATCATTTACGGCTCGATGTTCTCCGGGATGACACTCGCCTCGATCCCATTGATGGTACTTTTCGCCTTCACCATGAAATATTTTGTTCAAGGCATGACATCCGGTGCGGTAAAAGCATAAGAAGCAGGAGGAAAGACAGTTGATATGAGCACCTACAAATCGATTCATATCGTTGCCCATACCCACTGGGACAGGGAATGGTATTTGCCGTTTGAAACTTTTCGGTTTCGGCTTGTCGGCCTGATTGACCGTTTGCTGCGCACGATGGACGAGGACAAGGCCTATCGCTTTCATCTCGACGGTCAAGTGATCGCTTTGGAGGATTACCTTGAAATCAGACCGGAGCGTCGGGCGGATCTTGAGCGGCTTATTCGAGAAGGCCGATTGACGATTGGGCCGTGGTACGTGCTCGTGGACGAGTTTCTCGTCAGCGGGGAATCCATGATTCGCAATCTGGAGGAGGGAAGGCGAATCGGCTCGTCCTTTGGACCGATGTTGGAGATCGGCTACTTGCCGGACACCTTCGGCCACATTGCTCAAATGCCTCAACTATTGAAGGAATACGGGTTTGAGTACGCGCTCGTCTGGCGTGGTTTAAACGGAACTCCGGAACAAGTACCTACCGAATTCGAATGGGAGAGCCCGAGCGGGCACCGGGTC
Source organism: Cohnella phaseoli (assembly GCF_003386235.1). GTDB lineage: Bacteria > Bacillota > Bacilli > Paenibacillales > Paenibacillaceae > Cohnella > Cohnella phaseoli. The sequence goes on along the minus strand of NZ_QRDZ01000048.1, from coordinate 30,951 downwards.
AAGACCGTACATCTGTCACATATGTACGGATATACGAGTGCCATGAACTTGCCTGTCGATCAGGAGCAAGCCGAGGACCGGCTGCGCGAGTTGATTGGCCATATTGGTCCGCATGCCAAGAGCGGACATGTGCTGTTGATGAATGGTTTCGATCATATGGAGCCCCAGCGCCATATTTCCGCCATGATCGAACAATGGAACGCAAAGCCGAATGAATCTCCGATGAAATTCTCTTCTATAGAAAGTTATGTTCAAGACTGCTTTGGCGAACTGCCGGACGTTCCGGTGTTGAGCGGAGAATTTAGACGTACAAGCCATACGCCGGGCGGCGTAATCAACACGATCCTTCCGAACGTGCTTTCGGCCAGAGTGTATCTCAAGCAGCAGAACGCGACCGCGCAAAATTTGCTGGAAAGATTGGTCGAGCCGCTGGAGGCATTGGCGCTTGCGGCCGGAGACAGGCATCATCCCGCCTTTGTCCGACAAGCTTGGAAATACGTATTGCAGAATCATCCCCATGACAGCATTTGCGGCTGCAGTATCGACGATGTGCATGACGAAATGGAGACGCGCAACCGCAAAGCCGGTCATATCGGCGAACAACTGGTCACGGAGGCGCTTGCGCGGATGTCCGACAGAGTCGATCTGTCGTGGCTGCCGCCGGACAGCAAGCCGGTGCTGCTGTTCAATCCGCTGCCTTGGCGCAGAGATGCGCTAGCCGAAATCGAACTTGACGCGGATGACGCCACGCTATACAGATCCGTCAAGGTCACGGACGAGGCCGGCGAATCGTACGAGGCGGAAATCGTCGGATACGAGAAGGTTTGTCCGATTGAAAACGATTCTTTGCGGTACCCCCTGAGCAAAGGGGAGACTTACAGACACAAAGTCCGTATTCTCGTTCGTCAATTGCCGCCGCTTGGCTATAAGACGATTGCCGCTCAATTACGAAAAATACCGGAACTTGCGCATATCCCGGCGAAGGCGATCTCCAACTCGATTGAAAATGAGCTCATCCGGATTACGGCAGAGCCTGACGGCACCTTGACCTGGCTCGATTTGGAGACTGGAGAGTCTATGCATGGTCTTCATCGATTCGAGGACAGCGGCGACGTTGGCGACGAATATGTATACTCCGGCCCGTTACTGAACGAACATTTCACGTCCGCGACCGTCCGAAGCGTTCGCGTATCGGGAGAAAGCCGCGGATGGCAGCGTATGACCGTATCCTACGAGCTGCTCGTACCGCACTCGGCGGAACCGGGTGCCAGAAGGAGAAGTTCGGATTTGGTGGCATTGGACATCCAGACAGAAGTGACGCTTTTATCGCGCAGCCGCACCGCGTCTGTCCAAACGACGGTGGACAACCGCGCGCTTGATCATCGCTTGCGTCTGTTGTTTCCAATGAGGAAAGGAGTTCGGCCAATTCAGGCGGGAGGCGCGTTCGATGTGTCGGAACGTCCGGACCGCGTGCAGCAGCCCCCCGAGGACGTCTGGGTGGAGAATGAACCGACGACTTTTCCTTTTCATCATTACGTGTTTGCCGACCATGGTGGAACCAGAACGATCGTTAACGCGCATGGCCTGCATGAATACGAATGGATTCCTTCCGACCGCGCGAATGATGAAGGGACATTGGCGATTACCTTGCTGCGGAGCGTCGCCTATCTCGGCGGCGGAGATCGCGGGATGGCGACGACCAATCGCCCCGGGCCCGGCTTAAAGACTCCGGGAGGACAAGTGCAAAGGGTGCTGACCTTCCACTATGGTTTGACTGTCGATCGTCGCGATCGCGCAATCGCACCTTGGCGTGTGGCGGATGAACAGGCGATTTCAGTTCAAAGTCGCAGCATCCCTATTCCCCGCCAAGAGGTGAAAACCGCTCCGGCGATGACGGAATATCGACAAAGCGGACAACTCGGTTGGCTGGAGATCGACAATGCGCTCTTGCAGGTGACCAGCCTTCGTCCGGCACCGGATGACCGAGAGGGCATCGAGCTTCGGTTAGTCAACCTCGGAGAAACGGCTGCCAGCGGCTTCATCCGGGTCCGATTGCCGATTCTCAGCGCCCATACAATCGGTCTGAATGGCGAAATTCGCCGCGAGCTAACGTTGAAGACGGACGGCACCGATCGTTCTCTGTCCGTAGAGTTGAAGCCGAAGGAAATTGTCACGATCCAATTCAAGACAAAGGAATGAATCGAATGTCAGACATTCACAAAAGCCAAGTTCGACCCGTATCGCCATCCGAGTACGATCGAGTTCAAGAGAACTTGTCGTCCGGCTGGAACACCTGGTATACCCGCAGCGTCCTGACGCATGTGCTGCTTCCGGAGTGCGCCGCGGTCAAATTAGGCATCAAGGAATACCGGGAAGGCGGTTTTCTCGCCGAAGCCTTGATTGGACGGCAAGGCAAGGATCAGGAGGTCGTGCGGCCCGGATTGCGCAGCTACGATGGGGCGTATACCGAACTGACCTTACAATGGCGCGACATCGAGCTGCGAGTTGAAAGCGCGGTAGAGAACGGAGAACTTTTCCTGTTGGTCACTCCGCTGCGCAACCAACTCAAGCCCGCCGTTCTGATCGCCGAATGCGGCATCCTGTGGAACGGCAAAGGCTATGTCCAGCACGCGAACGACGGAAGCATCGAAGCTGTCTTTCCGGATCGGAACGTTAGACTCTATCCGACCGGCTCCGTCGTCGAGGAATATCATGTCTCCGCATCCGGACCCTATATGGCTTTGTCCCTCCATGAGTCGGTCGGCTTATCGACTGGCAAGCCGTGCGAGTTGGCGACTATCCAGGAGCTCATTGATCAGCGGCGCCGCGGAATTGCGGAAGCGCGCCGATCGGCATTTGGCGATGAAGCGGATTTGTACGCCTCCATGCAGGCTTGCATGGCATGGGATACGATCTACGAACCCAAATTTCAACGGGTCGTCACACCGGTAAGTCGGATCTGGAACGACCAAGGCTACAAGCTTTTCTGCTGGGATACCTACTTTGCCGCTTACATGTGTATGGAGGACAATCGACCTCTTGCTTATGCCAATGCGGTCGAGATCACCCGTGCGGCTGTGGCTGACGGCTTCGTGCCAAACTTCGACTGGTCGGGAACGGTCATTTCGCGGGATCGCTCACAACCGCCGGTAGGCTCGTTTATTGTCCTGCAGCTCTATCGCAAGTACGGCGATCGTTGGTTTCTGGAAGAAGTATACGAGCAGCTTTGCGCATGGAACGCTTGGTGGCCGGATAACCGACAGATCGAGGAAGGGTTACTGGCCTGGGGCTCGGATCCGATGACGCCGGCAGCGGATAACTTCTGGGAAACGGCCGGCGTTCACGATACGTTCGGGGCTGCGCTTGAATCCGGGCTGGATAATTCGCCGATGTACGACGAAATTCCGTTTGATAAAGCCAAGAACACGCTTAAACTTGCCGATGCCGGTCTGATGGGTTTGTATATTTGGGATTGTCTCGCTTTGGCGGAGATCGCCGATATTCTCGATGATCGTGAGCAAGCTGAGGCGCTTCGCCGATCGGCGGATCGGTTTGGTTCAGGCATGCAACGTTTATGGGACGAGAAAACGGGCATTTTCCATAATTTGCGGACCGATACCGGAGCTTTCAGCGAACGTTTGTCTCCGACGAATTTCTATCCGTTGCTGACGCCTTACGTTTCCGATAAGCAAGTAAGGCGCATGATTGACGAGCACTTATTAAATCCGGCGGAGTTCTGGGGGGATTGGGTATTGCCGTCCATCTCGCGGAATGATCCGGCCTATCCGGATCAGGAATACTGGCGTGGGCGAATATGGGCGCCGATGAATATACTCGTCTACCTCGGTCTGCGCAGCCAGGGTGAAACAGAGACGGCTCGACTTCTCGCGGACAAATCGGCCGAGCTCATTCTCAAGGAATGGGCGGCGCACGGCCATGTTCATGAAAATTACAACGGCAATACCGGCGAGGGCTGCGACGTAATCACAAGCGATCGTTATTATCATTGGGGAGGCTTGCTTGCCCTGATCGCCTTGATGGATCGCGGGTATGCCGTTTCCCCGCAAGAGTTGAAAAAAGAGTCTCTATAGACAATAACAGAAGCAACGGTTCATGGATATAAATGGACCGTTGCTTCTGAGATAGGATTGAAAGCGAATACACAAAAAACGGTCCTGATAATATGCAAAATCAATTTACGAGGGGGCTTGATTATGAAACGATCCAAGTTGTTAGTCAAATCGTGGACAGTTGTTATGATAGCAGCTCTAATTCTCACATCCTTTGTCTACCCGGCGAGCAAGAGTGCAGCTATGGTGAGCGGCATTGAATTATTCGTTAATACGACTGTATCCTCGATAGATAAGACGGTCGTGAAGTCCGGAATCGGTACAGTCGGAACATCCATGACCCTAACCACGCAGATCGGGAATAATGGGGATACGCCTACGCCCGCCGGTCAGAACGTTACCGTGAAGCTCTATATTGACGGCGATTACATCAGCTCACAGCAAATCATTCCCCCAGGAGGGGGATTTAATATGGCGGTGAACGCGTCCGGTCAAGCTTGGAGTTTAAGATATTTAACTTGGACCTGGACCCCGACTAAAGATGGCAACCATTTGATTCAATATGAAATCGTAAATGATTACAGCGATGTGTCTGCGCCAAACAATCATTGGATCTATACGGCTGTAGTGACAGATTCGACTGCCGGTGTGCTGGATACCGTTGATTTGGGCAATAGCGGCAGCGAAACGAGCCATGGACTTTCATCTAATGGCGGTGGAACGGGGACTTATCATGAAAGCATCGGAAAAATTGCCGAGACCTATAATTACCGAAATACCGGCAGCAATGCGGGAGACTGGTTCAGCGTTAACATAGCCAACAACTCAAATCGTTACGGAACGCTTGCAATCAGGGAGATCCATCCGGTCGGTTCGGCGAATTATCGTAAGGTGCTAGACAATCCGGATCAGACGGGTTTGGGCAGCAACGGCATTCCCCTTGATGTGAACGCGACCGGTCAGACGTTTACAACCGGACCGAACACGACTTACATTCCTTCTATAGCGGTTCAGATTGAGAAGGTCGGACTTATCTACACTTCCACAAGTATGAATTTGACGTTGACATTGTGGGATTCCCCCTATAAGCATCAACAACTTGCTGAAAGCACCTTGTTGGCTCAATCCGTTCAAGGGGGGTATGCATGGGAGATTTTCAACTTTGCCGAGGATGTCGGCGTACTTCCCAACAGCCAGTATTACATGGAGTTTACGACGAGCAAGCCGTTCGATATGAATAATCGGTACATTCTTTATGGTTACAACACCAGTTCGTATGCGGGTGGTACGCTCTACTCCGGCGGATCCCCGATCAGCGGAAAAACGTTATCCTTCAAAACCGGTCCGAATATTCCCGCCTCATACGATATACAGGTGGATGGGCAACAAGTTGGAGGTATCGATCAATTGGCGACAGGCAGCGGCTTTACGGCGCTTGATGTTGACAACTCGACCCCTCCCGGTCAAACCTTTGCCGTTGGAAACACAACGGAACTTCAGGCTATCGCCCTGCAAGTAGAGAAGGCGGGTTCAATCCCGGCGGATAATGCCTTGGTGCTGACGCTTTATGACACACCGACGACAAGTGACAGTTCTTATCTGGCTACAAAGCCTTGGAATACGCATGTCATCGGTCAAGCCGTTCTTTCCCCTGACGAGGTACCGGGAGGTTATAACTGGGCGACCTTCGTATTTCCGCAAAAAGTGCTTGTCTTTCCAGGAAGAACCTACTATTTCGAAGTGACGACTGTAAAAGCGTTCGATTCGTCCCAGCGATTTGTATTGGGGTTCTATCCGACGAGCACTTACAATCGCGGCTCTTTGTATACGAACCGTTCGATTCAAAGCGGACAGACCCTGTCTTTCAAAAGTTCCCACAACCCGCTGTTCAAGACACGAAATCTGTATGATCGCGGAATTGGCGCGCTTACCTATTTTGTGGACTTGCAGCAGTTGTACGCCGGAAGCACAATTTCGGTCAAAGTTGTCAACCAATTGCCAGGTTCGGTTAATAACGCGTACATCGATAAAATGTGGAATTATGCAGGCTTCGACACCTATGCGTCGAGGTACGACGTTCCCCTGTATTTCTCGCCCTTGCTCGGGCGTGCCAGTGAGGATTCCACAACTCAGCATTATCCGGAACAGGTCGATGTCATTAAGAACAACGTGCTTACCCGCACCGACAATTATCTTGGCGGCAATTCCATAAAGCCCGGTTTTTCATTGGAAGAATGGTATGCCAAAAATACGTTAAACGTGCAAACCGATATCGATTATATTCTGGGAGTAGCTAAAACCGCTGGAATACCCGTGAATCTATATTTGAACTCGACTTGGGGCGGAACGCCGAACAGCCCTTACGATTCCATCCTCTATGATCAGATCCTATTCAGCGGCACGGATAATTACAGAGATCCCAATATTAATCTGCTGACGCAATCGCTGAATTACGCAACGGACCCGCATTATGGAAGGACAATTCCAAATATCTGGGGCAGTACTCCATGGCTTACTTTTAATAATGGCGGATTCACGAGTCCCGCCTCAGGTACCTTAAACGGATTCAAGAAGGATCGGCTTGGGTTGAGTACGGATCAATTAAACAAGAACATGCTTGATTTGGCGAACAGTAACCAAGACAATCTTTTACTAAGCGTATCGGGCGACAACGAACCGGCTTACTGGGCCTATCAGATGGACACCGATTCGGATCCAACACTTGGGTATGCTTCCGTCAACAGCGGGAATATGCGCGTACGGGGGTCCGGAGATTTCGGACCGGATGCCGTTGCACAAGCCAGTGCGGACGGCGTGACCCTGAACCCCTATACCGGCAACTGGGATACGATGAAGCAGTGGTGGCAGACCAATCTGAATAACTACAACCAGTTTATATATGGCAACATCAATAAAGGTCTTTATAAACCGGTCACGAAGATCCACAACAACACGATTACCTACGCGACGGATGGGGTCAAACATAATCTGTTCACGCAAAATCCGACTCATCCGACTTATCCTTTATTTGATAATTATCATTCCGGCTATGAGGCTGCAGTCGTGAACGAAGCGGCAACCGGAATCGAAAGCTACTTTCTGAGTCACGACTACTCCCATGCACAGCGAATCATCAATAATGTCGGCCGAACGGCCAACTTGAACCAAGAGCACAGCGGATTGCCGCTCGAAGGCTATGACAAGAATATGGCCGGTTCATTTATGCTGGGCCTCAGGTATGTAACGCTTTACAATGTCATGAGCATATCCAGTCCGTATCATAGCCCAAGCTTTATTGCCTTTAACGATAAAGTAAGCGCCTTTTCCGGCGACCCGATTCGCATCGCTACATTAGTCAATCCACGCAGGAAGAATTTGACGATAGCTGCCGAACGAGACGCGGTTCGTTTGAGAAATTCGTTCACGCTTCTTCCGGGAGATACACTCGCCTCAACGAAGCTGACTGCAGGAGATACAGCTTATCATGCCGGCGACTTTAATGGAGCTTATCGGAATTATATTGAAGCAGAGAGCGCGGCGGCTTCTCTCTTGCCGGCACCTTTTGTAGTATCGGGAACACAGGGGACATTATCCCCTTACCCGTTACAAGTTACGGCGGTTTCCAGTGCCAAGTCGAATATTGTGGTTACGGTGAACAGCAGTTCGGAACTGGAATTTACAGCAAGCTCAACGGCATCCGGCTCGGTCACTTATAAGTCAACCAGTGCGATCGGATCCAACCAGGTTTATGTCAATGGATCATTGGTTTCCTCAACGGCTAACGGTACAGGAAGACAGTTCAGTTATTCCCATACTGCCGGTGATACGGTTAACGTGGAGTTTAAATAAAAACACAATTGAGAGAAGTGGCTGTAACCCGATGGGCAAGGGGCTGTCCCATAAGCAGAGTTGCTTGAGATGATCGATAGACAAAGAAAGGGGGATGTACCCCCCCTTGAACCTTAATCATCGATTATCTTTCACAACAACTTGGCTGGTTTATGGGACATCCCCTTGTTCTCATATAAGAGAGGAAGCTATTCCTATGATTAAGGTAAGTTCGCTGACAACCGAATACGCAATGAACCCCTTGGGAACGGACAAGTCCAATCCCCGGCTTGGATGGATAAACGAGTCTATGCAGCGTGGGCAACGTCAAACGGCCTATCGCATTCTGGTTTCCGCAATTGCACAGAATCTGGATTCCGAAATCGGAGAAGTATGGGACTCCGGAAAATGCGCGAGCGACCGCTGTGTTTCTATCGACTACTCAGGAGAAAAACTGCAATCGGCTACCCGCTATTACTGGAAAGTATGCGTGTGGGACGAGAAGGATCGTATTTCCACATGGAGTCCAATCGCTTGGTGGGAGACGGGCTTCCTTCATACGGAGGATTGGTCCGGTGTGTGGCTCTCATCTGACAGCGAACATGCACCGCTATTTCGAAGCGAGTTCCAAGTTGACAAGCTCCTCAAACAAGCCAGGCTGTATATAAGCGCTGCCGGTTATTGCGAAGCGTATCTGAACGGCAGCAAAGTTGGGGACTACAAGTTGGAACCGGCTTTTACCGTTTATAATAAACGAAATTTATATCATGTCTATGATGTCGGAGCGCAGCTGGTGGCGGGAAAGAACTGTGTCGGCGTTGAGCTTGGCAGAGGGTTTTACGGATTGCAAACACCCAATGTCTGGAACTGGCATAGGGTCAAGTGGAATGACAATCCCCGGTTTATTGCCCAATTGGTCATTCAATACATAGACGGTACCGTGCTTCTCGTCAAGACGGACGATCGTTGGGAGTTGATTGGGGAAGGACCGACCATATCCGATTCCATATTTGCCGGTGAGCAGTACGACGCAAGAAAGTGCCGGACGAATTGGAGTAAAGCCGGTTTTAATGCCGCGGAGACCATTAAACCGAAGGTAGTTCCCGCACCATCGCGACGGCTCGAAACCCAGTCTATGCCGCCGATTCGAGTCGTAGGTCAAGTGGATGCTGCAAAAATGACCGTTTTGGGGGAGGGCCATTATGTTTTCGATATGGGCGACACGATAGCCGGGTGGGTGGAAACGAATATTCAAGGTGGGGGATCGGGACAATCCGTCTCGTTTATTTACGGCGAAAAGCTGGATGAAACCGGCCGTGTCGATAACCGTCAGACTGCGATCGAGGCGGAAATACAAACGGATCACTACATAAAATCAAGCGAGCGGGCTGAAAAATGGGAGCCTAAATTCAGCTATAAGGGCTTTCGGTATGTAGAGATTATTGGGCAAGGAATCAGACTGAGTCTTTCGGATGTGGTTGGCAAACGCGTTCATACCGATTTGCGGTCAACGGGACATTTTCAGTGCTCCAATATTCTGTTTAATTGGATTCACGAGGCAACCCGTAAGACGCTGTTGAACAATTTTCACGGCATTATTACCGATACGCCCAAATATGAGAAAAATGGCTGGCTTGGCGATGCCCAGTTGATTGCCGAAACGGCTGCCTTTCAGTTTGATATGGCCTTGTTCTGGGAAAAGTGGCTGATCGACATGCGCGATTCCCAACGGGATGACGGGTATATTCCCGTTATGATTCCCGATAGCGGATGGGGGGACTTTCACGCACCTGAATGGAGTAGCGCCTATGTCCTGATCGCCTGGCGTTTGTACTGGTACTATGACGATGTCCAGGTGCTTCGGGAGCATTACGGCAACTTGAAAAGATACGTCGAATATGAGATCGCCTTGCTTGACAGAGGAATGTCCAGCAGCGACTTGGGTGATTGGCTGGCTCCCGGTTATCCGGAAGGACGTTCCCCGGAGGGAGGTCAATTGACTTCCTCGTTCCACCTCCATTTGGTGCTGCGAACGATGACTGACATTGCGGGCATATTGGGATTTTCGATGGATAGCGAGCGGTACGGGAAATTAGCTGAAGAAACGGCTGAAGCCATAAACCGCGATTGTCTCGATCTGGAGAATGGACTTTACTATACGAATAAGGCAACGGGATATCGGCAAACGTCAAATATACTGCCGCTTGCACTCTCAGTCGTACCCTCGAATGTTGAAAGAGTGGTCGAGAACTGCCTGCTCCATGATATTGAACGACGATCGAACGGTCATGCCGATGTGGGTATTATTGGGCATAAGTATTTTTACCCGACTCTGACACGTTTGGGATATGGAGAGGCAGCCTATCGGGCAGCGACGCAGCTTACTTATCCGAGCATAGGGCTATGGTTTCAACAGGAAGCGACTGCGTTATGGGAATATTGGGATGTTAACACACGTTCGAGAAATCATTATATGTTCGGGACCATCGTGCAATGGTTTTATGAGTATATAGCCGGCATTCGGCAAACTGCAGCCGGTTGGTCCGAAATGGAGGTCAAGCCTTACCCGCTTGGCGACCTAACGTCGGCCGAAGCGACGCTTGACACGGTCAAAGGGATCATTCATGTTGCATGGACCCGTACGGTGGACATCTCGTTCAAACTGACGGTGCATGTCCCAGTTCAATCGCGTGCAAGGGTTCACGTTCCTGTATTACCGGCAGGGCAAATAACGGAAAATGGGTTGCCGGCTGATCAGGCCAGCGGCATACGATATATCAAAGACGAAAACGGATATCGGGTATATGAAATCGAAGCAGGTCGTTACGCATTCGCAAGCAGATAATCTCTGAAATATCAGTAGTCTAAGGAGCATGCTTCATGTCCAGTACAATAAACGATGTCGCAAAGTTGGCAGGTGTATCCAGACAAACGGTTTCCCGGGTCATCAATAACTCACCGCTTGTCAAACTCGAGACAATCGTGGAAGTCCAAAAAGCAATTGCGTTGCTCGATTATCATCCCAACGTGGCAGCTCGTAATTTGGCGATTAAAACGGTAAAAACTGTCGGTTTGTTCATGCCTTTCGACGTGGAACAAGTGAGACAAAATATGTTCTTCTCTACGATCTCCGCTAAAATATGTCATTATTATGCGAAACAGGACTTTGTGCTTCAATTGTTTACGTCACCGGACGAGCGTAATTACAGCGAATTGTTTAAAAAACTGTATCGTGAGAAGCGTGTCGGTGGACTGATCCTAACTTGTCCATCCGTGAATAATGAGGACGTAATGGAGTTGCTAGCTGCAAAAGTTCCGTTTGTCATCATCGGTCGACCCGGTTTGGAACTGGAGCAAATCAATTACGTGGATGTAGACAATGTCAAGGCGGCTTACCTTTCGGTTCAAAGGTTGATTGGCCTCGGTCACCGCAAGATATGTCTTCTAAACGCACCTTCTTCCATGACATTAGCAGTGGATATTCGTAAAGGGGCAGAAGATGCTTACCGTGATGCAGGGATGCCTATTAGAGACTTAAGCGAAATACACATCGACCTCACCTTGAAATCGGCTTATGAAGCCACGTTACATGTTATGTCTTGGGAGGATCGCCCGACCGCCTTCGTCACCGCCGACGACTTGATTGTGTTGGGTGCCCAAAAGGCAATGGATCTATTGAATTTATCCATCCCTTCCGATCTTTCCGTCATATCTGTGATTAAAAACGGCTGGGCCGATTTGCTGCCTATGCCCCTCACATACATTGACGCTACCTTTGAGGATTTAGGAACGTTATCCGCCGAATACATGCTACAGACCATTTTCGAGCCTGAAAAAAAACATGTTATGCAGAAAAAGCTGAATCCGGAACTCATAGTTGGAGGAACGTGTGCGCGAATTGCAGTGCCTGTATGAGAGGATTGGGATGGAAGACAGCTTGAATCTACAGACAAGTATAGTTCAGAAGATGCGATTGTCCAACATTTAACATAGACTTTCAGCTTAGTCGATCAATAAATCATAGGTAATTTTGCTTGATTAACCCTCGGGAAGCTTCTCTTCCTTCACTCATTCTAAATGATGAACTAGAATAGATTGGAAGAGGCGGACACCAACTGGCGCCTGCTTGCTTTTTTGGACGAGAGGAAGTGGAGTAATGTCAAAAGAATTGTTGAACAAGTTGAAAAGCTGGTATGAAGATGATCAGCATGACCAAATTGCGGAAGCAATCGAACAGTTGCCCGAGTCGGAGAGGGACTATGAAATTGTAAGTCACTATGGCCGTGCGCTTAACAATTTGGGACGTTACAGCGAAGCGTTGCAGCAGCTGTTGTCGATCGAACAGCAGGGAAGACAGGATTCAGTGTGGCACTGGCGCATCGGCTATTCTTATTTTTTCTTGCAACGATGGGAAGAGGCTTTATCTGCATTTGAGCAGGCCGACAAACTAGAGCCTGATGAAACAACACAGGAGTTTATAGAAGCTTGTCGCGATACTATGGAGAGGCAAGCCGAGGCGATTAAGGAAATTAATCGTGTGCCCTTTCAAGAGCGCGATTTCAGTCAGTTTTGGGAGCGGAGCGATTATGCGGACGAGAACTATGTAGAGGCGCCGCCTACTGCAGAGATGATTGCATCCATAGAGGAGGAGCTTGGCTACAAGCTTCCCGCTGATTATATTTGGCTGATGCAGCAGCAGAATGGCGGCGTGCCGGTAAATACTTGTTTTCCAACTGCAATTGCGACCTCATGGGCGGAGGATCACGTAGCGATTACCGGTATTATGGGGATCGGGCGCGAAAAAACGTACAGTTTGTGCGGCGATTTGGGCAGCCAGTTTATGCTGGATGATTGGGGTTATCCGGACATTGGGGTGGTCCTATGCGACTGCCCGTCGGCAGGGCACGATGTGATTATGTTGGATTATCGCGCATGCGGCCGGGACGGCGAGCCCGCTGTCGTTCATGTGGATCAGGAGGCCAATTACCGGATTACCTTCCTTGCCCCGAGCATTGCGACTTTTATCGTAGGACTGGTTAATGAGGAGGCATTCGACACTTCCGAGCAGGACCAGGCCGATGATTTGGACAAGGTGGAAAATGCACCCTTCTCACCTCTGTTGAAATCATTATGCGAGAAGGCAAAGGGAATCAGCCAGATTGAAGCGGTAATCCGCAATATTTGTACCCGGATTGTAGGGGATAAAGGACATTTCTCGCTTCATGCGGACGAGCTGTCTGCGCTGATGTATGATATCCAGTTCTGGTTGTACGCCAATGTTAACCCGGCGGTAACGCGAGAGCAATATTTAGCGGATTATTCGGAGATCATCGTCTTTGCCAAAGGCTTCGGTACAGGCGGCTATGCGCCCGGTTTTATTACGGACTGGCTGGACGAACGGATCAAGCAAGGCGATATTGTGGACGACGGAGGCATATTAAGCCTAACGGAGGCTGCAATCAAGCGTTTGGTGGACAAGCTGGCGGCTATTGAATCCGATTTGGAGGATCAAGGGGCGAATTCTTTCGAAGAGGAGCTTAAGCCGTTTGTTTGGATCGAGCATGACAGCGGGAATGTCTCGATTATCTTAAATGCAGGAAGCTATAAGCAGGAACTGTTTGATACGCGTGCAGACGAAGGCTTCGAAGGCAACGGCTACGATTGGGGTTCGCTGGCTGCCGTTTATTTGGAGGAGAAGCTGCCCGAGTTGGAGGGGATTGTGCGTTTCGACCCGGAGGCAGGCATGTTCTGTGCTTATTCCAAAGATAGGGAAGCGCTGCTTCGATTTGCTACTGAGTTCAAGCAGGCTTGTGAAAATAATGAGCTGATCCGTGATTTATTTTCCAGAGCGATATTGGATTGAAGTAAATACCAACAGAAGCACCGCTTCGATTGCCTGGTGATGGACTATCGATCACTGACGGCTTGAAGCGGTGCTCTTCGTTTATTGGCCAACATTCACTCCAACATGGTTGAAGGAGTGGCGTACTTGCTTCTGTTCGACCAACTGCTGGAAAACCTTCAGCTTCAGTTCGGTGAACTCCTTGTTCCCATGCGTGGCCTCGCCCAGAGCGATGATTTTTTTGTCGGGATATCGAATTTGGTCGATCGGTTTGGGGGAACAAGCCGACAACAGCAGTAAGGTTCCAAGGGCGCCAATCGCAGCTCCGCTATTCCATTTGTTCATTGTCGATTCCTCTATCGATTTTTGCGCAGATCAAGGCCCATGCAGCGTAAAACGCAAATAGCAGGACGTAACCGATCAGCAGAACGTAGAGACCGATGCGCAAGGCTGCAAACGGGAGCTCGAAGAAGAAGGCTTGCCAGAACGCTCCTCCGGTTTTCTCCCAGATTCCCGGCGTCAGAAAGGCGCGACTGGGATGGACAATAATCCCGATATCGTAGAGACTATTGGACAAGCTGCTAAGGATCATGAAAACAAAGATAAACAGGGCTTTCAACAAGCTATGCCAAGCCTTCTTGGTGTAACGGGAATGCGAGGACTCTTTGTCGGAAAAGATGGATAACTCGCTGTCCTGTTGAGCAGGAGCGGTAAAGTATTGTTCGCCGGAACGGATTTTGCCCGCTGCATGAGTCCAGCCTGCGTCCGAAAACAAGCTGAGATAGCTTTCGTAATCGGCTTTGTTTTTGAAGGTGCGGTAATCGACGCTAAACGTCTGTTGCTGCGGAGAATGCTTGCGAAAGGTATAGAATAAGCCTTTCTTTACGAGCCTCCAACCTGCCGCAGCTTGTTCGCTTAACCATTTCTCTTCCGCTTGATAGCTTCGGAACAGTTTAAGTTTCTTCATTGCGTTCACCTCACATTTTCGCTAGGGCTTGCTTCGTTACGTTGATCATGTGCTCCATGCGCTGCATATCCATCTGCAGAATTTCCTGACCTTTGGGAGTAATGTGATAGACCTTTCTTCTCTTGTCCTCGGTGGAGACCGGCTGGATATATTTCAGCTTCAGCAGATTCTCGATTGCACCGTATAGCGTTCCTGCAGCGAGCCTCACCTGGCCGTCGCTGAACTCCTCGACCTTCTGCATAATCACGTACCCGTGCGCAGGCTCGATCAGGGAGAGCAGAATATAATACACGGTTTCTGTCAGAGGCAAATTTTTGTCTCTGTTCATGGCTAACCTAACCTCCTTGAAGCGTCTGGAAGCATCCGTTAGGGGATGCTTCCAGAGTTCAGTTCAACTATACAGTCTGACTGTATAACTTATATTATACAGTCAGACTGTATATGTCAACTGTATAAATGCGCATGATGAAGACAATTGTTCGGTACACAATGGAATTGAAAAAAGAAAGGGGGGAATCGTTGAATTCGAGAGCAGGTAAGGGGAGTTGTGGAGTTCTAACTGGAACAATAGTCACACCGAAGCGGGACGAACGTCGTCTCGTCGATGCTCATGGGAGGCGCCGGGGATCCGATGATGAATCCCCGGCGCGAACTTTGCGAATCGATAGTCGTCCGGTGGCTAATGCAGTTTCCTAACCGAGTCCCGTTCGATGATCTTGCTCGGCAAGTAGATGTTTTTCGAAGGCTCTTCCGGGTGTTTGATGCAGTGCAGCATGCGGGACACGGCTTCGACCGCGAAGTCTTCCTTGCCGATGTTGACGGATGTCAGGGCCGGAGAAATCGTCCGGCTCAGATCGGTATTGTCGAAGCTGATGAGAGACACCTGCTCGGGGACCGACACGCCTTCGGCCTGGAGCTTAAGCAAAAGCTTGTAGGCGGCCATATCGCAATGGCAGACGAAGGCCGTGGGCAGCTCGGCGGGCAGCTCGAAGTCGACCTGATAAGTCCCGTCGTCGTCGTTGTTGACGAGCAGCCAGTCCGGGGGCGCCTCCAGCCGATAGGTATTAAGGGCTTTTAAGTAGCCGCAATAACGATCCATGACACTGGTCGTATAGCGCGGGTTGCCGACGAAGCCGATCTGGGAGTGGCCTCTGTCTATCAAGTACTTAGTGACCGCGTAACCGGACTGGAAGTTGTCCGGAATGACGCAATCGAGCTCAAGATCCGTTTTGTAGAAATCGATGGCGATTACCGGGAAAGCATGGGCGGCCAGCAGTTCGACGTAGCTGTCGCTCACTTCGCCGGCAATGAAGAGGCCGCTCAGCTCCGAGGCGTCCTGGGCCAGGGAGAGAGGGAGCGCGCGACTTTGTTCCTGCTCCGGATCGAGCAGATAGATGGACAGGCTGATTCCCAGCTGCGTGCATTCCTGATTCATGTGGTAGTAAATTTTCGTATAAAAGTTGTCGGTGTCGAGGAAGAAGCGCTTCGGCACGACGATCCCCAGCTTGGAGACGTTATTGGCTTGCTTGGACGCGCTTTTAGGAAGATAGCCGAGTTCGCTCGAGGTTTGAAGTATCTTTTTGCGCAGGCTTTCGCTAACGCCCGGTTGATTGTTAAGCGCTTTGGAGACGCTTACCTTCGTAATGCCCAAGCGGTTTGCTATCGTATCCAACGTTACTTTTCTCGATTGCATAATGGCTAGCTCCTAAGAATAATAATGTTCTCTTTTCATAAAATATAAACGAAAGTAACTTTACAAGTCAATTATTAGCAATGGAGACGAGAAAGTTACTTTACAAAACAGCCGAAAGGACATGAACAGCTGAGAAATCGAACGATAGGGAAGATTCCCGGTTCGCTTAGATCTGACAAGAGAAAACAAGGACTGATAGAATTCTCCCCTCTTTAATCTCTTTGTTTTGTTACTTAAAAATAACTTTATTTATGGGGATTGACATTTGAATTTAACTTAATTTATAATCGCAAACATAAGGTAAAATTACCCATGGCCGTAAATGACGCAAATTCCGATTTCAGCAGGAATGGAGAGAAGCGATATGCCGATCGTAAGATCGCCGCAAAACCCGATTATTACGCCGCAAGATGTTAACGCTTCCAAAGCGGGTTGGGAGGTCATCGGCGTCTTTAACGCCGGGGTCGCCCAGCACCGGGATGAAGTCATTCTGTTGCTCCGCGTCGCGGAGAGGCCGATCAACGATAACCCGGACGTCTATTATACGCCTGTCTACGATGCTCAGACGAACCGATTGGGAGTTCGGACGATCGAAAGAGGACCGAACGTCGATTTCTCGGACGTAAGAGTCATCAGGACGCCGGATAAAAACTACTTAACTTCAATTTCTCATTTCCGGGTCGCCCGCAGCCGAGACGGCATTCTGTTCGAGATCGACGATAAGCCTGCAGTCCTGCCGAGTTCCGTTTACGAGAGCTATGGCATAGAGGATCCGCGAATCACGTTGATCGAAGGTACTTTCTATATTACTTACTCGGCGATCTCGGAGTACGGGATTTGCACGGCGCTCCTGTCCACGAAGGATTTCGTCAGCTTCCGGCGGGAAGGCAACGTGTTTCATCCCGACAACAAGGACGTCGTCATCTTTCCGAGAAGGATCGGCGGCAAATACTACGCGCTTCATCGGCCTTCGTGCTCCCACTACGGCAAGCCGGAGATGTGGATCGCCGAATCGGACGATCTTCGGCTATGGGGCAACCATCGCCATCTGATCGGCGTGCGCGAAGGGGAGTGGGACGGCGGGCGGATCGGAGCCGGGGCTGTGCCTTTCGAGATCGAAGAGGGCTGGCTCGAAATCTATCACGGCGCCGACGCGGACAATCGCTACTGTTTGGGCGCGTTGCTGCTGGACAAGGACGAACCGTGGAAAGTCGTCGCCCGAAGCGCCCTCCCGTTCATGGAGCCGGAAGAAGCATTCGAGGTCGAGGGTTTTTTCGGCAACGTGATCTTCCCCTGCGGCGTCCTCGTCGAGAACCGCGTCGTGAAAATGTATTACGGAGCGAGCGATACGAGCGTCGGATACGCGGAGATTCCACTGGACGACCTCGTCGCCCACCTCGTGCGGGGTTCTGCGGAACCTTCGCCGACGGCCTAAGGAGGGAATCGGATGCTGCACGAAATTGCGAAGAACCGCTATTTGTACCTTTTGACCGTGCCGGGAATCGTGTTCCTGATCGTCTTTAATTATTTACCGATGGTCGGCTTGTATTTAAGCTTCGTGGATTACAACCCGATGGCCGGGTTATATGGAATGAAGAGCGAGTTCGTCGGGCTGTCCAATTTCGAGTTTTTCTTCGGTTCAGGCGATTGGGTGGCGATTACCTTCAACACCCTTTACTTGAATGCCCTGTTTATCGTCACCGGTCTGGCGGTTCAGATGTTCATGGCGATCGGGCTCAACGAGGTTGCCGGCAACCGATTCAAGAAGCTGGCGCAATCGTTCATGTTCCTGCCCAACTTTCTGTCTTGGACCGTCGTATCGATTTTCTCCATCGCCGTGTTTTCGACCGATACGGGCGTCGTCAACGCCGTTCTGACGGCGCTGGGGCTGGAGCCGATCAACTTCTATCAAGACGCGTCGAAGTGGCCGCTCATCCTCGTGCTCCTGAAGCTGTGGAAAGGCGTCGGCTTCGGAACGGTCATCTATCTGGCCACGCTGGCCGGCATGGATCAGGAGATGTTCGAGGCGGCGAAGATCGACGGGGCCAGCCGGTTCCAGTCGATCCTCTACCTGACGCTGCCGATGCTGAAGACGACCACGATCCTGCTGCTCATTCTCTCGGTCGGAGGCATCTTCTACGGGGATTTCGGGATGATCTTCGCCTTGATCGGCGACAACCCGCTGCTCAGGCCGACCACCGATGTCATCGATACCTATGTCTACCGCGCGCTGAGAATGAACAACGATATCGGCATGTCTTCCGCAGTCGGTCTGTTCCAGGCGTTCGTCGGCTTTATTCTCGTCGTCTCCGTAAACGGGATTACGCGAAAAATTGAGAAAGATTCGGCGCTCTTCTAGGGCGTGTCTGCATACCCCGAGGACAGCGGGTTTGCAGACACTCCCAAGAGACCGGGAGAAAGGAGAATCCTCTATGAACCGTCTATCTATCGGAGATCGGACGATGATGCTGGTCTTCTACGTCTCGATCGGCCTGTTCTCCATCCTGTGCGTCCTCCCGATGTGGATCGCTCTCATGGCTTCCTTCACCAACGAGCTGGAGCTCATTCGCAGCGGATACGGACTGTGGGTCCGCAGCTTCGACCTGACCGCGTACAAGCTGATCTTCACCGGAACGGGAAGCGTCTATCGCGCCTACGGGGTTACGGTGCTGACTACGATTGCGGGCGTGGTGCTTACCGTCTTTCTGACGAGTTCGTTCGCTTATCCGCTCTCGGTGAAATCTCTGAAGTACCGCAACAGGCTTTCATTTTTCTGCTATATCACCATGGTGTTCAACGGCGGCCTCGTCCCGACCTATATTTTGACGACCCGCTTCCTGCATCTTCAGGATACGCTCTGGGTGCTGATCATCCCGGCCGCCCTGAACGGATTTAACGTGTTCCTGATGAAAAACTACTTCGCTACGCTCCCGGAAGCATTGGCGGAATCCGCGAAGATCGACGGCGCGAGCGAGATTTATATTTATTTCAAAATCATTCTCCCGCTATCGATGCCCATTCTGGCGACGATCGCGTTGTTCGCGGCAATCGGGTATTGGAACGAATGGTTCCGGGTGCTTCTCTTCATTAACGACAAAGAGCTGTTCACGCTGCAGTTCCTCATCATGAGGCTTCAGCAGCAGGCGGAGTTCCTGAACTCCTCGCTTAGCGCCTCGGCCAGGGCCGCGCTGGGCGGACAGACGATCCCGACGATCGGAATCCGCGTAGCGACGGCGATGGTCTCGATCGGCCCGATCATCCTGTTGTACCCGTTTCTTCAGAAATATTTTATCAAGGGACTGACGATCGGCGCTGTGAAAGGTTAAGGAAGGCTATTGCCGGCATGGCCGGTTAGCATAGATTCAAATCTACGGGAGGGTTAATGGGATGACTAGAATAACGAGAAAAAGCACGGCGTTGGCTATCGCGTTACTGCTGCTTCTATCCGTTATGGCGGCATGCTCGAAAAACGAGAAAGAAAGCGGGGGCTCCCCGAGCGCTTCGACGCCCGCTTCCCCGTCGGCATCCGAAGCGACGAAACCGAGCGAGTCAAGCGAACCGGGCGAATCCGCCAAAGCGCCGCCGGAGGAAGTTACGCTGGAATTTTACATGCCTTCGGGAACGGCGGACGTTAACGACTTGCAGGCGGTGCTCGACCGGTTTTACGCGGACACGAAGGACACCTTGAATACGAAGTTCAAATTCAACTTCACGACCTTCGACAACATCGGTCAGCAGGTATCCCTGAAAATCGCGGGCGGAGAGCAGGTCGACAGCGCGTTCGTCGCACAGTGGACGGCCCCGAACATCAATCAGATGATCGCGAAGAACCAATTGGCCAATCTGGACTCTTACTTTAACAACGATCAATACCCGGGCTTGAAGAAAGCGTTTACTCCGGAATATCTGAAAAATAACAGCTTTATCGACGCCAACGGCGAGTCTCATATTTACGGTATTCCGTTTACGCACGGGTTCGACGGCGGCGGAGTCATCTACTATCGCCAAGACCTCGCGGAGAAGCACGGGATCTCCGAGATCAAATCGGTCGAGGATCTTACGAAGTATTACGATGCCATCGTGACGAATGAGAAAGGCATGGTCCCTCTTTCGTGGAACGGAAGTCAGGATCTGATTTCCGACGTATTGTGGACGATGGTAACGCCGCTTACGACGAAACACAACTTCGAGACGTATGTGGCCGGCACGAACAGCAGCATCGCCATCAAGCCGGACGGTTCGCTGTACGTGGCGAAGACGGTGAATCCTTGGAGCGACCCCGAATTCATGGCGCTTCTGCCGGACGAATTGAAGTCCGTCGATCCGCTCGCCGGCTTCAAAATGGCGAGAGAATGGTACAAGAAAGGATACCTGGAGAAGGACATACTGGCCCAGAAGGATCCGGACGGCCAGTTTATGTCGGGCAAAGCCGCGTCCGTCGTGCGGACTCTGGACATTTATCCGTCGCAGAAGCAGCAGCTTGAGACGGCGATCCCCGGGGCGAAACTGGGATACTTCATTATTAACCCCGGTTATTTGACCGGAACGCCTAAAGCGGTCGGCAGCGACTTCAAGGCTTGGAACTTCGCGGCTATTCCGTCCAACTCGAAGAACATCGAGCGTACGATGCAGTTTTTCGATTGGCTGTTCAGCGATCTGAACAATCACGACTTGTTCGAGTTCGGCATTGAAGGCAAGCATTGGACGGCCGAGGGCGACAGCAAATACTCGATTCCGGCCGGCGTGGACGCCGCGGCCAACTACAACTTCCCGGGCTTTACGCTGACCTGGAACCCGACGATGGTTCGTTACGACGGGAATACGCCTGACGACGTGGTGACGACGCTGAATAACTTGGGCGATACGAACTTCTTCTTCAAGAAGCTGTCCGCGGGCTTTAACTTCGTGACGGACAACGTCAAGAACGAGACGGCGAAGCTGAACGACGTGAAGTCGCTCCTCCGGACGATCGGGGACGGCGTCACCGACGACATCGAAGGTACGCTAGCCAAGGTGCAGAAGGAGTTCGAAAAAGCCGGCTACGAGAAGGTGCGTCAGGAGCTGGAGAAGCAGTTTTCCGAGTTCTTGAAGACGAATCCGTACGAAGGACAATAAGGAGCAAGAGACCGATATGCTGATACAACGTTCCGGATTTCAAAGCTGCGCGGAGTTGATGCAAGAGTTCTCCGGGAAAAACGGGGGACGCTCGGCGCGGCGGCTCGTATTCGAAGGTGTAGGGGACCGCGACGTCTACAACATTACGGCGCCGTTCAAGGATGGCGGAGACGTCATCCTGGCGGGCCGGGTGGAAGGACGGGAGACCGAAAGGTCGAACGTTCTTTTCTTCCGGCGGCAAGACGACGTCTGGACTCCGCATCCCGATTACCCCGTCTACGAGCTTCAGGACCCTTTCTATACGAGGATTAATGGGGAACTGATCTTCGGCGGAGTCGCCGTCATCGCCGATCCTCTCGAACCGGAGCGAATCGTCTCCTGGGAGACCCGCTTCTATCGGGGGAGCGACGTTCGCAGCCTGCGGCCGTTCCTGACGGGGCCGGCACGGATGAAGGATGTCCGGCTGATCGAGCTCGCAAGCGGCGAGATCGGCGTATTCTCCAGGCCTGGCGGTTTGCTCGGCGGGGGGCCGGGCAGCGTCATCGGCTTCGCGAAAGCCGGCTCGCTGGAGGAAGTGTCGACCGAGCTGATCGCGGACGCACAGCCTTTCTACGAACAGTTTTCTCCGCTGGAGTGGGGCGGGGCCAACGAGGCTCATCTGCTCTCGAACGGTTGGATCGGCGTGCTCGGACACGTCGCCGAGTTCGACGGAGGCGATAGACGGTACCGGGCGATGACGTTCGCCGTCGACCCGGCAAGCGGCGAAGCCACGCGGATGAAAATCATCGCGTCGCGCGGCAGCTTCCCTCCGGGCGAAACCAAGCGGCCGGATCTGCAAGACGTTGTCTTCAGCGGCGGGCTCGTGCGAAAAGCCGGAGGTTTCGCCGACCTGTACGTCGGGGCGAGCGACGCCGAAGCTTACCGCATCGAGATCGAGGACCCGTTCCTGGAATACGAGCATTAACGCAAACGATCGCTATCGTAGAAACAATCGTCGCATGACTATGGGGAGGGATGATCATGAAGCGGCTTACGGCTTTTCTGTTATCCTTAACGCTCTTGATCCCTGTATGGACATCTACGGCAATCGCTTCGACGGGGGATACGATTCAAGTTTCATACGCGCTGAATAACGGCGATTTCAGCCAAGGCTTGACCGGGTGGGACAACAACAATTCGCCCGGCGCGACGGATAAAATCAGGGCCGAGCGGACGTTGATTCTGGAGCCGGGAGCGGCCGTCTGGCAGCCGATATCCGTCACGAACGACGCAGATGGGCCTAGTGTAAGCGACGCTGTCTACGCAAAGGTGTATGCGATACTGAGCAGCGACGTTACGACGGACGACAACGTAACGGTGCGATTGGTTGCGGGAGGGCAATTGGCGGAGGCGAGCAGTCTGGCCGGCGTGCCGCGAGAGGCGCCGGTCGAACTGCTCTCCCAAGCCAAGGAATTAAACGGCAGGATTCCTCCAGGTCAAGATCAGCTCTGGATTGAGCTGCACAACGATACGGCGGGAACAATCGAGGTAACGCGAGTCGAAGCGTGGGGGATAGACGCCGCTGACCGGGTCAAGCCGTACGCGGTTCCGAACGGGGATTTCTCCGGGCCGCTGACCGGCAACTGGGAGTATAACGACAAGGTCTCCGTAAGCACCGGCGTCTATCTGGAGCCCGGGGCGGCGGCTTGGCGCAGCCTTCCGATCGGCAACTTGCCGGCTTTGCCGCAAGCCGGAGACAAGGTCGGCGTCAAGGCGAACCTGTTCGTCCCGACGGCGGTTAACCGTACGGACAGTGTGTTCGTTCGCTTAAACGCCGGAAGCAACACGCTTCGAGATATCGACGACATCGCCGGGACTCCGCGCGGTCGATGGTTCTCGGCCGCAGGCCGGGTGATCGCGGCGGAGGGCATGATCGATGCGGCATCGACGGAGCTCTGGATCGAGCTTCACAACGATACGAACGTTCCCGTCCGGTTGAAGGGGTTAACGTTAACGGCGGAAAGATCCGCGGCCTCGGTCTACGACTTGAACCGCGACGGAACGGTTGACGAGGCGGACGGAGTTTGGCTCGAAGAACGCATCGCCGGCGGTACGTTCGATTCTGCCGGGGACTTCGACGAGGACGGACAATTGACCGCCAAGGATCTCGTTTATTTCAAGAAATTCGGTCTTCGCATCGGGGAAGAATTCTATCTGAACCTGAAGCACTTTAATTTCATGAACGAGAATGTCGAGATCGACGGCGTGCCGATGATGGTCACGCACCTGTATTCCGAGCCGATCGACCGGAGCGACCCTTCCAAAGGGTACGCCTGGGTAGGCGATCCCCAGGAAGGCTTCGCCGCGGTGGACGACGTTTCGCGCGCGGTCATCGCTTACGCGGAACACTTCGGTCTGTACGGCGATGCGCTCAGCTACGACAAGATCAAACGAGGACTCGAGTTCCTCATGTGGATGCAGCACGAGGACGGAGACTTCGACAACTTCGTCGTTCAGGATCCGGACGGCACGATTCGGCCGAAGGATAGCGCTTCTTCGCGTAAAAGCTTCAGCTGGTGGGCGGTACGCTCTTACGAAGCGTTCGCGACGGCCTTGCCGCTGCTCCAAGCGGACGATGCCGCGTTGGCCGGCCGGGTGAAGGACCGTCTTGCGCTTTGCTTGAAACGTCTTAAGGAGATGACCGACCCGTATTACGGCCAATACGGCGATGTCAGCGGAATCCGGACGGCCAAATGGCTGCTCTACGGAGATTCCTGGCTCACATCGGCGGCGATCAACGCGTTGGCGGAGCATGACAAAGTAGCCGACAACGCCGCGACGAAGTCCGCGATCCAGGAATCCGTTCGCAAGCTGGGCGAAGCGGTCGCGGCCACTCGGGCCGGGGATTTCCGGGAGTACCCTTACGGCGGATACATGCACCGCTACGAAGGCATGCCGGGAATCTACAATTGGGACGAGTGGGGCAGCGTTCAGATTCGGGCGATGGCTTATGCCGGCCGGATCGTCGGCGTTCCGGCCTGGATCGAAGCGGCCGAGCACGCGGCGGACAGCTTCCTGTCCGACCTGCTGATCTCCGGCCGAGCGGAGACGATGCATCCGAACAAGAAGCCGTATCCGCAGATCAACTACGGAACGGCCAGCTACGTCGACAACCTGCTTGCGCTCTACGAAGTAACGGGCCAAGCGAAATACGCGGAGCTAGCCGGAATCGCGGCATCGTGGTGGACGGGGAACAACGAGCGCGGATTCCCGATGTTCAATGAGACGCAAGGCTATGCGTACGACGGCTTCTACGACAGCGAGGTCAACATCAACAGCGGAGCCGAATCGCTGGACGAAGCCATACGCGGCTTGGCCCGAGTGCTGGAAAATCCGATCGCGGAAGCCTATCTGTACGCCCGCAAGACGGCGGGCAATCCGGCATTGACGCTGGAGGCGGAGGCGTTGTACCAACGAGCGGCCCCTCCGGACGAAAGATTGGTATTCCCGAACGGCGATCTGAACGATCCGAACGCTGCGCTCGTTAAGCAGGATGCGGACTCGGGGACGGACGAAGCGAAAATCTACGAGGACGTTCAAGCTCTGACGGGAGAGCGGGAGGTTTATCCCGGTTGGACGGGATCGAAGGCGTTGTTTGTCGCCGCGACGGGTTATAACAATCTGCGTCTGTTTAATGGAAGCTGGCTCAAAACCGAGCTTCCGGTTGGCGGAGCTACAGGAGGATTCCAAGCCGGGGATGCGGTCAAGCTGGAATTCGCGGCGAGGGTGGAATTCGATACGTCGTTGAAGGCCGAGGTGTACGCGGTACTGCCTAACGGAGACAGAGTCCGCGTCGCGGACGCGAACGACATGAAGTATCATCCGCGTACGTGGTATGCCGGATCGAGTTCGGTGAAGACGACGCCGGTCGCCAAAATTCCGGAGGGGACGACGAAGCTGGAAATCCGCTTCGATGTCGTTTCGACGAAGAACCCTCCGCATGAAGGCTACGCGATGGTCACGGAAGGCAAGCTTTACCGGATGAGCGTGCCGGAGATCCGGTACTCGAACACCGATCTGTCCGGGTCGAGTTACGTACAGATCCCTTCCGGGCAACGGAGAAGCTTCGATATCGAGGTGCCCGAAGCCGGGAAATACGACGTCATGCTGAGCTATATCGCGAATCCGAACGCCAAGGTGAATGTCGGCTTTAACGCGCTTGAACCGAAGACGGCAGCTCTCAAGGGTACGGGCAACGATGTCGTGCAGATTCGGCGGATCGATTCGGTAGAGCTGGCGCAAGGCGTGGCGACGTTGGTTCTGGAAAATCCCGATGAGTCCGTTCCTGCCGATATCGATGCGATTATATTGTATCCGGCGATCTCTTATGCGACGTATACGTTGCCGGGCGGCGGATCGGCGAAGGCGCTGCGCGACAGTCTATCCGGAACGCTGGCGGTCGGCGCCGCGGCGCAGGTGGACGGCAGACAAACGATCTTGCTGGATTCGCCGACGGCCGCCATAGTCGCGGGCTCCGCCTTGCGGCTTGCGGGGACGGTGACGCAGGCGGGCAGCGGAACGTCTGTCGCAGGTGAGAACGTAACGGTATCCGCGCTTGGCGGGAGTGCGTCGGCCAAGACGGATGCCGATGGCCGATTCGCGGCGGTGCTCGACATCCCGGCCGCTACCGCGCCGGGAGCCTATCGTGCGAAAGCATCGACCGCATCGGGCGAAGCGAGCGTCGGCTTCGAAGTGATCCGGAGTTCCGGAAGCGGGTCTTCCGGCGGGAGCGGAGGCGGAGGCTCTGCGCCGGTTTCCGAGCCGAACGCGGACGGAAGGCTTGAAGTCACTAAGGCGCATCTGCTTCCTCGTCAGGGAGGAGGCACCCGGATCGTAATTCCTGAAGGAACGAACGAGATTCGAATTCCGCAAAAGCTCTTGGAAGAGCTGGCGTCCGGTCCGATCGAGTTCGCGGGGCAGGGGATCGGCCTGACGTTTCCTGCTGACTTTGCTGCGGATCTGATCGAGCAAGCCAGAACGGCGGGGATGAAGGAGTGGGCCTTCGACCTTGAGGTCGTACGGTTGGCGGATGGAGACGCGGATGCGATGTTGAAGGATGCCGCTTCGTCCGTTAACGCGAAGCTGAAGCGGGGAAGCGATTTCTACGAACTGAAGCTCTCGCTCTCTAGGCCCGACGGGGAAGCTTTGCCGCTTAGAACCTTCGGCAAGCCCGTGCGGATCGTTCTGCAGAGCGGGAGGGACGTGAATCCTGGCTGGTCCGGCATTTATTATCTGAACGGCAGGAGTCTGGAGTACGAGGGAGGCCGGAGCGAACCCGGCGGGCTCGTCGTTGCGGACCTGAATCACTTTAGCGTTTATGGCGTGCTGGAATACGTCAGAGCTTTCCGCGACGTTCCGGCTTCTCATTGGGCCTATTCGGCAATCACCGAACTGGCGGCCAGGAGAATCGTCAACGGCATATCGGAAGCCGATTTCGGCAAAAACTTGGCGGTAAGCCGGGCGGAGATGACCTCCTTGCTGGTTAGGGCTTTGGGAATTAAGGGCGGCGACGTTTCCGTGTCGGAGACTGGCTTCTCCGACGTAGATGCCCGAAGCTGGTATGCGAATGAAGTTGCGGCAGCGGTCGAAGCGGGCATCGTCTCGGGCAGATCGAAGGAGCGGTTCGCTCCGACGGAGACGATCACCAGGGCGGAGTTGGCGGCTATGTTAATGCGGGCGCTGAAGCAGACGGCGGTCCAAGTGCCGACGGGGGCCCGGGCGACGGCGGATTTCGCGGATCAATCCGACATTCCCGATTTGTTCGCGAACAGCCTGAGCCGAGCCGTGGGAGCGGGATTGCTGCAAGGCGACGATCGGAATCGTCTTCGCCCTAACGATAAGCTGACCCGTGCCGAAGCGGCGATCGTGTTGGTGAAACTAATGGACATTGCGAAGCTGCGATAACAGCAGAAAAGCCTGCGATAGCTCCTTGGTCAAAGGGGCATCGCAGGCTTTTTTTTGACGATTCAGTTAGGATAAAATTCGCTGAGTGCGGGCGGCCAACCGAGTCAGAAAATTAAAGCGGAAAATCCACCGTAATTCTCCAAAATGAGCGAAAACAAGCGATTTAAGAAGGAAAATCGGGCTTATCTTTTCAGAATAAGCGATTTTGCGGATTTAAAGCGGATAACCCGTCTTATTCGCCTCCAAAAAAGTGCGGCAGCACTTTTAACGCGGCTTTTCCGCCTTAGACTAACAAGTCGTTTAGGCTTTGCCTGAGCGGATCGAGTCGAACACTCTGTCCCAGTAAATTTGAGCAATGCGCATTGCTTCAGCGCCTATGGTACGCCGAAGGCGCTTTTGCTTGCGGCTCGTTCCAGGTTAACTAACTCGAGAATTCGGAGTTGTATATCCTCGACTGTTCGTCCGGTTTGTTTCAATTGTGTAAGCAGCTCGCGAGGATCGAATCCGGCATTTTGCGTGAACCTCCCGGGAAAATGGTGTGAGCTTAAGGTTCGCGGAGAGCGTCCTGTTTCCACTTTAGCCTCACAAGTTTAATAGTAGGGAGATCATGGCGCAAGAATAGGCCCATTCTTCCGCTCTCGCCAATCCTTTGCAACATCGTTGCCCCCTAAAACGTTGTAATAACCAGGAGAGCGACCGGAAATCCGCTGAATCGCTCCACTAGACACATTGCATTTTTACGGGAGGTCATACCCATGAGTACGAACAAAAGAATTAAATTTGCCGCATCTGTGCTGGTTTTGTCCATTGCGCTATCCGCATGCGGGACCAAAAATAACGCACCCGATACGCCTACCGCGACCTCGACGCCGTCCCCAACGGCGACTGAGCCTGTACCTTCAGGTTCGGCAGCGCCTGAGGAATCGACGCAGGAGATGGGCGAGCGGATCGTGAGCGAGTATCGCGCTATGACGCTTGCCAGTAAACCGGCCAACGAGCTGTACGCCGGGCTCAAACAAGCGATCGGGCAGGATTCGCTAGAACCCGCTCAAGCGGATGAGCTGATTCGCGCGTTGGAAGCCTTCTACAAGAAGGATCTGCCGAAAGCCGAAAAAAGCTTCGAAGATGCAAAGGTGCAGCAAGCGTTGTCCAAGCTGGATTGGCCGCTGACGGATGAAGCGATCGCAGGGCTGAAGGACGATGACGTCCGCCAACTCGTCGAGAATACGATAGCCGGAGGCTACAAAATCGACACCGCGGAGGGCTACTATTTTCCCATCGTGGATTACGGCAAGCTGACGGCTTTCGGGGATAAAGTTTCGGTAGCCATGAAAGCTTACCTGGAGCTGATGGCGAAGGAATCCGATGCGCCGTCCGCGAAGGATGCGGGACTGGTGATTTCCTGGGATGAGCTGGCGACGAGAGTGTTGGCGAGCGAGAGCTACATCGTTACGTTTCCGGACACCCCCGAGAGAAAACAAGCAGAGGACTACTACGTCCGCTACTTGAGCTTTTATTTTATTGGACTTGACAATACGCCGATTTTCGATTACGAGACGTTCGCCGTGCTGCCCGAGCTGAAGAGTGAATACGAGCGGATGGCAACTTCTCATTCAGGAACGATCGCGGGCCAATACGCCAAGGAGTTCCTGGACATTCTTGCGGAATCTAAGGATCAAGTATTCATCAAAGGCAAAAACGGAGAGCAGACGGACGTGCCGGCCGTCAAGAAATTTCGCGACAAGCTGCAGGATGAAGCCGTCTCCAAGCTGCCCACCGCTAAAAAGCAATAAAGACACGCCAAAATCGCATACAGGAATTGCTCTCCCCTCCGTCGAAATCACATCTTAGAAAACGTTTTCTATTCTAAGCGGGCACGGAGGGATTTTTTATGGCCAACATTCAATTTCCACAGGATTTCGTCTGGGGGACGGCAACGGCTTCTTATCAGATCGAGGGCGCATATCAAGAGGACGGGCGAGGGCTGTCGATCTGGGACACGTTCTCCCATACGCCGGGCAAGGTGTTCAACGACGACAACGGCGACGTGGCGTGCGACAGCTATCATCGGTATGAGGAAGACGTGGCTCTGTTGAAAAAGTTGGGGGTGAAGGCGTATCGCTTCTCGATCGCCTGGCCCCGCATTTTCCCGCAAGGGACGGGCGACGTGAACGAGAAGGGGCTGGAGTATTACCGGAAGGTCGTGGACGCCTTGCTTGCCGCGGGCATCGAGCCTTGCGCCACGCTGTATCACTGGGATTTGCCGCA
This sequence comes from Cohnella phaseoli, assembly GCF_003386235.1. Taxonomy (GTDB): domain Bacteria; phylum Bacillota; class Bacilli; order Paenibacillales; family Paenibacillaceae; genus Cohnella; species Cohnella phaseoli. The sequence goes on along the minus strand of NZ_QRDZ01000048.1, from coordinate 1,225 downwards.
GGCGCTGCAGGACAAAGGCGGCTGGGACAACCGCGAGACGATCGACGCGTTCGTGAACTACGCGGAAGTCATGTTCAAGGCATTCGACGGCAAGATCAAGCAGTGGATTACGTTTAACGAAACGTGGTGCGTATCGTTCCTGTCCAACTATATCGGCGCCCATGCTCCGGGCAACCGTGATCTTCAGTTGGCGATCAACGTCGCCCACCACTGCATGGTCGCGCATGGCGAGGCGGTCAGGAAGTTCCGCGAGCTCGGTATTTCGGGAGAAATCGGCACGACGCACAACTTGTACTGGTTTGAGCCGTATACGACTTCGCCCCAAGACATCGAGGCAGCTCGCCGCAACCGCGCGTTTAACAACGAATGGTTTATGGATCCGACGTTCAAAGGCAGCTATCCGCAGTTTATGGTCGATTGGTTCAAAACCAAAGGGGCGACGGTGCCGATCCTTCCGGGAGATATGGAGACGATCGCGCAGAAGATCGATTTTATCGGGGTCAACTACTACAGCGGCGGCTTCGGACGTTATAAGGAAGGCGAGGGTCTGTTCGACTGCGAGGAAGTGCAAATCGGCTTCGATAAGACGTATATGGACTGGAACGTCTATGCGGACGGACTGTACAAGGTGCTGAGCTGGGTGCATGAGGAATACGGCGATACGCCGATCTACATCACCGAGAACGGCGCCTGTTACGAGGACGAACTGACCGCTGACAACCGCGTGCATGACGTCCAGCGTACCGACTATTATCGCAAGCATTTTATCCAGTGTCATCGCTTGATCGGTTCCGGTGTGCCGCTGAAGGGCTACTTCGCCTGGTCTTTGCTCGACAACTTCGAGTGGGCGGAAGGCTACCGCAAACGCTTCGGCATCGTCTATACGAACTACGAGACGCTGGAGCGCCATCCGAAGATCAGCTACTATTTTATTCAGGATGTCATTGGGAAGAATGGATTCGACGTCTAAGATGCGAATGCAAGCTGGAGATCATTGAGAAATAAAGCAAGGGGGATGCACCTCCCGGCGACCTACAAACGTCCATCATTAAAGCCTGGTTCGAGCTACTTTGTACGATTCTTCGAACAAACGTCCATCATTAAAGCCTGGTTCGAGCTGCTTTGTACGATTTAATACGAAAATTCGGACTACCTTTAAACGCGCGTTGTAACGGATTTTGGACAAAAAAAGACCCCCCGCCCCAAAAATCCGTTTGGATTTTAA
>NZ_QRDZ01000047.1 GCF_003386235.1 Cohnella phaseoli | reverse complement strand
CGAGGAGAATCAGCGCGTCATACTACGTTAGGCAAAGATAAATGAATATCCAATTTTGTGGAAAATCGCGTCTCCTGTTCCTGCTCTGATTTTTTGGCTTACTGGGAAGAAAATCAAATGGAAGAATATGAAACCAAATTAAAATACTGGATTAGGCCTCACCCTTCGACTATTATGTCAGGTTTGATGCATGACTAGTGCAAGAATGTGCCTTGATGCTGCCCAAGCAGCGGAGTGAAGGCCAAGAATGTGCCTTGATGCTGCCCAAGCTGTGGAGTGAAGGCCAAGAAAGTGCCTTTACGCGGCCCAAGTAGCGGAGTGAAGGTCAAGAATATGCCTTGATGCTGCCTAAGCTGTGGAATGAAGGCCAAGAATGTGCCTTAATGCCCAATAGCCGCGGTCGCCCATAGTGTTGTTCGCTTAACCTGACAACATTAGGCGGAGACAAGCAAGCTGGCAGCGGAAGCCCTAGAGAAATTTGCTCTATCTCCGATTAACGATCCGTACGGTTACATTCGCCAGCTTCGTTCCGAAACCTCAAACCTCGATTGATCCTTCCTAATTTGTTGTTCCTTCTTGCTCAGCAGGAATGGCAAATGGATCTGACAGGAGTGCAATAGCCAATTTTGCTCCGTCACGCATTCCCTGTAAATATAACCTTTCATTCTCCAAGGCTCGACAGTAATGGTGCTTGTCCTCCCATTCCATAAACTCGGGACATTGCGTTGTATCCACCCAGGAAAACAGTGCCTCAAACGCGCTTTTCTCCTCTGCTCGATGCTTACTCAGTTCCGGATGAAATTGGATTCGTGCAGATACATCATCCAGTCGTTCCTGAATCGCGTTGTGGAACCATGATGGAAACTCCATGATTGCATTCCTCCCAGCAAACAAGTAGCGTCACAATCTCTTTCTCTCTGAAACTCGCATAGTTATTAATAAAACTGCACCTCAAGTTATAAATCATTATATCAATGACTACTATTTGTATCAATTATTATATTTTGATGTTTTTAATGCTATTCAATGGACTGCCAATAAACTCTACACTCAAAATGAGGTGTAGACCATGTCTGAAATATTAATGAATGTCGGAAAACGAATTCGTGAAATTAGAAAGGCACAGGGATTATCTCAAAGCGCTCTGGCTGAAAAATGTGGATTTACTTTTTCATATATTGGCGGTGTAGAGAGGGCTGAGAAAAATATCTCGCTGCTTAATTTAGAAAAAATAGCTGAAGGTTTGGATGTAGGTGTACATCAATTTTTTACGTATTCGTACCAATATGAGCAACTCCCTACCAATGAGAAAGTAATCCAAGAAATCGTCTCCATGCTTGTCCGACATGACGTACAAACGATTGAAATGGCAAAAAATATATTGTCTGAAGTTTTGAAACATTCCCGTAAATAAGCCATGTCGATAAAATCGGCATGGCTTACGTTTTTTCTATAGCTGGCCTTATTCTAAAAAGTGGTGAAACACTCCAACCTATTCGCATAAGGGCCTGGCGGACCCTAAAAGGCACGCAAACACTCCAATATATTCGCATAAGGGCCTGGTGGATCCTAAAAGGTACGCAAACACTCCAACCTATTCGCATAGGGGCCTGGCGGACCCTAAAAGACACGCAAACACTCCAACCTATTCGCATAAGGGCCTGGCGGACCCTAAAAGGCACGCAAACACTCCAACTTATTCGCATAAGGGCCTGGCGGACCCTAAAAGGCATGCAAACACTCCAACCTATTCGCATAAGGGCCTGGCGGACCCTAAAAGGCACGCAAACACTCGAATTCGCCCGCGCAACGGCCTCGCAGACCGCAAGAAGCAACCAAACACTCGAATCCACCCACACCGCGTTCACCCCAACCATCCCATACCTCAATATACCTCGCCCAACAGGGCACCTTAAAAAAACAAACATCAACCCTTAAGTAAGTTTATTGTTCGTCCGGCGGCTTCGATGGATAATGAGGCTACCACAACACACAAGGGGGATATACGATGAACGTTCTGAATAAAAAGGTGTTAGCCTCCGCCATGGCGGGCGCGCTTGCGGTCAGCTTGGCCGCTTGCGGATCATCCGGCAACAAAAACAATGAAGCAAGCTCCCCGGCAGCCAGCCCGTCCGCATCCGAATCGCCTAAGGCGAGCGAGTCCGGCGGCAGCAAAGAAAACGTAACGATTACGTTCCAGAATATCTACCCGGACCCGACCGACCCGAAATACAACATGCTGCAGAAGATCGTTAAACAATACGAAGCCGATCACCCTAACATAAAAATCGAGCTGGACTCCCTCAACACCGACCAGCAGAAGCTGAAGCTGAAGACGCAAGCGGCTTCCAAGGAAGTGCCGGACATTACGATCGTCAACCCGGCTGCGCAGATGAAGCCGTTCGTGGATGCCGATCTGTTCGCCCCGCTGAACGAGATGGTCGAGAAGAACGGGCTGAAGGGTACGTTCCAAGAAGGAATACTGGATTACTATTCGTTTAACGGCAACCTTTACGCTCTGCCGGATGGCAACAATATCGCGCTGATCTATTACAACAAAAAAATGTTCGAGGAAGCGGGAGCGAAAGTTCCGACGACGTTCGAAGAGCTGGTCGACACCGTAAAGCTGCTCAAGTCCAAAAAAATGACTCCGATCGCGATCGGCGAGAAGGACTCCTGGACCGGATCGTTCTTGTTCATGAATGTCTTACTTCGCACGAACGGCGGACCGGGCTTCCTGCAGGACGTGCTGGACGGCAAGAAGACATTCGAAGATCCGGCGTTCACAGAAGCCGTAGACGCATTCCAGAATCTCGTTCAAGCCGGAGCGTTCCAAGAAGGCGCGACTTCCTTCGACTATAACGCAGGAGAGAACTTGTTCAAAACGGGCAAAGCGGCCATGTACTTCATGGGAAGCTGGGCAACGGGCGGCATCGAGACTTCCACGGTAGGCGAGAACGGCGAAGTCGGCGTCTTCAAGTTCCCGACGGTCGGCGGCAAGGGCAATCCGGACGAATTCATGCTGGCGCCGGGAAGCGCGTTCGCGGTATCCAAAAACAGCAAACATCTCGAAGAGACGCTCGACTTCCTGAACTACTTCATGCTGAACTACCCGAAAGAAGCATTTGCGGTCAAAGGCGCCGTCGGCGTCGCGCAAAACATCGAAGAAGACTTCAAGGCGGCCGGATATTCCGATATGGCGATGGAAGTTCTGGGCATGTTCAAGGACGTGAAAGGCGGAGACCTCGCGTTCGACAATACGATGAACCCGGGAACGGCGCAGGTTCACCTGTCCAGCATCCAAAACCTGTTCGTAGCTCAGAAGGATTCGGCCGAAGTGGCCAAGGATCATCAGAAGGGCTATGAGGAGAACAAGGAATAACATCCGTCGACCAAGAACGGAGGGGGCGCGTTCGCGCCCCTCTTTCGTCATCGATGTATCGCTTGAAGGGGGCGGGAGCCTTGAAGGTGTTAAGAGTATCCTGGTGGACGATCGCGGCGTTCGTGCTGCCGTGTCTGCTGTTGTACGTATGTCTGGTGTTCGCTCCGATCCTCGTCTCCGTATACAACGGGATGCTCGACTGGAACGGAATCGGCGAAGCGAAGTTCGTCGGTTTGGCTAATTTCCAAAAAATGTTCACGAACGATTCCCTACTATGGCCTGCGGTAGGTCGAACGTTCCTTCTTGCGGGATTTTCCATGCTTATTCAACTGCCGGTCGCTTTGTTCGTGGCGATTCTGATCAGTCGTTTCGTGCGTCGCACAGGCTTTCTTGTATCGAGCTACTTTCTGCCCGTCATCCTGTCGGTAGCCGTCATCGGCCAGCTCTGGAAAACGATCTACAACCCGGCTCCCATGGGGGGCATGATCAACCAAATCTTAATTAAGCTCGGACTGGATTCCTGGACGCATTCCTGGCTGACCGAGCCGAAGATTGCGATCTACGCGATTATCGTCGTCGCGTTGTGGCAGTATCTCGGTTATCACATTCTCATTCAATTCACCGGAATCCAGAACATCCCGTCCGATATTTACGAGGCGGCGAAAATCGACGGCGCTTCCGGCTTCAAAGCCGATCGATACATTACACTGCCCCTAATCGTCCCGATTTTCAAAATCTCCGTTGTGCTCTCGTTTATCGGCTCGCTGCAGTCGTTCGATCTGATCATGGTCATGACGGGCGGCGGTCCTGCGAACGCGACCAACGTTCTGGCCAGCTATATGTACAATATGAGCTTTCTCTCCATGAAGTACGGCTATGGAAGCGCGATCGCTTCATTCCTGGTCGTCGTCTGCCTGGCGGCAACCGTAGTCATCAACCTGCTGTTCAACCGGCTGGACAAACGATTCTCGTAAAAAGGAGGCGCTCCGCATGAATCAAACGTTAAGTCTGAAGAAGGACGCGCCTGTCGTCGTGGCCCGGAACAAACGTCGAATATCCGTCGGCAAAATGGCCGTATTCGCGCTTTTCGGTATTCTGCTCGTCACGCAGCTGTATCCGCTCGTCTGGCTGCTTATCTACTCGCTTAAGACGAATGAGGAGATTCTATCGGGCAGCTTTTTTTCCTTGCCTGCCGTCTGGCAGTGGAGCAACTATTCCGCCGCGATCGACAGCGGGAACTATTGGAAGTATCTGTACAACAGCGGGTTCGTTACGATCGTGACGATGCTGTGCATTATTTTGCTCGCTTCGTTGACGGCGTTCGCGATTACCCGTTTTCGCTGGAAATACGGTCAAGTCGTTCTGCTGATCTTCTTGCTAGGGATGATGATTCCGCTGCAGTCGACGCTGCTGCCGCTGATGCTTATTTTCAAAAATATCAACATTCTGAATACGCACCTGTCGCTGATTCTACCCTATATCGCCTTCCAGACGCCGATCGCCGTATTTATTCTGAGCGGATTTATGAGGACGATTCCGACGGAGATCGAGGAGTCGGCGATTGTGGACGGCGCGGGAGTGTTCCGAATTTTCGGCTCCATCGTGCTGCCCGTCTCCATTCCTCCGGTGATGACCGTCTGTATTCTGGCGTTCATCAATGTTTGGAACGAGTATATTTTGGCGGCTACGTTTATTTCTTCGGAGAAGCTCAAGACGCTGCCGTTCGGCGTGTACAGCTTCGTCAGCCAATATTCGGTTAACTACGGCGCCATTGGCGCGTTCCTTGTCCTGGGCGCTTTGCCGGTCCTCGTCATTTACTTCCTGCTGGCGGAGAAAATAACGAAGGGGATGGTAGCCGGCGCGGTAAAGGGGTAACATGGAAGGATGATAAACTTCCGATCTATTCACGGACGACTTTTTCTAATATTCCTTTTCAGCATGCTGGGTCTGCTTCTGATCGTCAGCTTTGTCTACTATCAGCGAGCAACCGAGCAAATTCGCGACAAGATGAGCGTCGTGGCCGAGAAAAATATTTCGCAGACGGTCGGCTTATTCGACTTGATGCTCAAAGGGTACGACAGCGTCACCAAATCGCTTAACTCCAACAACGAACTGATGCGGCTGCTCCGCGATCGCTCCTCCGAGCAATCGGTAGAAGGCGTCAATCTAGAGCGCAGAATAACCGATATTCTCGGCGCCATCTTTTATTCCCGCAACGACATTGTCGGGATTCATATTGTCACTAACCGTGGAAAAGTATACAGCTTCGATCGTTCGGTCGGAGCGACCGTAAGGGACCACTCCGAGCAGGAATGGTACACTCGGCTGCAGCGATCTACCGGAGAGATGATCTGGTTGGGCGTCTATCCTCATTCGCTTATGAGCGGAGGAATCGACAAGCCGGTCTTTGCGTTCGGTCGCCAACTGTTCGAGCTGAGCGCGCTTAAGTCGGTGGGGATCGTGCTGATCGAGACCGATGCCGACGCTATTGCTTCCGCACTCAGGAACGCCAGTCTGGGACCTGGCAGCAACGTTGTCATTCAAGCCGCCGACGGCGTGGAGATTATTCGGACGAACCCTGTTCAGAGCGATATGGACCGAATTCCGCTCGGGTGGCCCGGCCCGCTTAAGCCGGGGGAAGTGCTGCTTACGGAACAGAAGGAAGCGATGATCACGGCGGCCGGCATCGACATGGCGGACTGGACGGTCATCGGAATTACGCCTAAGCGGGACCTGCAGCTGGAACTGAGGGAGACGCGGCGGTTTCTCCTGTCCGTCGTCATCGTGCTTGTTTTTGCGGCTACCTTACTGGCGACCTTCGTGTCGCGTTCCTTCTCTTCTCCGTTCAAGAGATTGATTCAGCAGATGAAGCAGGTCGAGCTGGGCAATTTCAAAGGGCAGGTGCGCGTACAGTCGTATCAGGAGTTGAACGTGCTCGTCAGCTCTTTTAACCGAATGGTGAACCAGATGGACGAATTGATCGAACGGATCAAATTAGCCTCGATCAGCGAGAAAAACGCTCAGCTACAGGCGCTCCAGTCTCAGGTGAATCCTCATTTTCTATTTAATACGCTGGATATGATCTACTGGATGCTGGACGAACGCGAGAACGATCGTCTTGGCAAGGTGATCTTGGCGTTGTCGCAAATTTTTCGCTATGGCAGCGAGTGGGAGGAAGCCTCTCGCGCTCCGTTGCGGAGGGAGCTGGAGCAGCTTCGTCATTATTTAACCATTATCCAGACTCGGCTTGGGGGCCGGGTTCACACCGAGTTTGCGATCGAGGATCGCTGGCTCGAGCTAGAGGTTCCGAAGATGTTCCTTCAGCCGATTGTCGAGAACGCCGTCAAGTACGGTCTTGAGCCGCTCGATCGCCCGGGCCTGCTGCGCATTTCGTCTCAGGAACGCGACGGCAACCTGGAAATTATAGTTGAAGATAACGGCGTCGGCATGGAAGAGACGGCTCTTGAACATATTTCGCGTACTCTTGAAGAGAGCGGCTCTTCGCGGCGGGAGCTGGAAAGCGGAGAACATGGCGGGACCGGACGGCGAGGAATCGGCTTGCAAAACGTGCATCTGCGCATTCGTCTCATGTTCGGGGAAAACTACGGCATCGGGATTGCGAGCCGTCTAAATGAAGGAACCAAGGTTATCGTAACGATTCCCATTCCGCCCGAAAGGGGGTAGCTTCGTGAATATTCTTGTCGTTGACGACGAAAGCGTCATCCGCAGCGGAATTGAACGCACGATTCGCAACCAGTTTCCTGAGCATGGCGTATTCTTGGCCGGAAGTCCGGAGGGAGCCGTCGATCTGCTGAAGACCGAGACGATCGATCTTGTGCTTACCGACGTTTTGATGCCCGGAATGACCGGTCTTGAGCTGATGGAAATTTCCCGCAAGAGCCATGCTCATGTGAAATGGGTCGTCATCTCGGCCTATTCCGAGTTTGCCTACGCTCGCGAAGCGGTTCGGCTGGGGGCCAAAGATTATTTGCTCAAGCCGATCGGCAAGGACAGCTTGATCCAACTGATCGCTAAGCTGGGCGAGGAGATTGCCGAGGAGAACACGCGTAACCAAGAGACCCATTTGCTGAAGAGCAATCTGCGTCTGTTGAGGGAAGCCGTATTTGCACGCTGGGCTTCGGGACTGGATCTGGGGGGCATTGACCTAAAGCCGTTTATCGAAAATCATCCCAGCTTCCATCTCGTCATGGTTCGCATGGAGAGCGAGCGCGACATGAAGCTGGAGCATTTTATTGTAGAAAATGTACTTACCGAGTTGATCGAATCGGAAGGGAGCGGATTTGTCGCCAGCATCGACGCCAAGAGCTTGCTCGGGCTCGTGACGCTGCGTGAGGAAGGCTCTCCGCATCGGATTGTCGATCAACTGAGAAGCCATCTTAAACGGTATCTCAAAGCGCCGTTCCAAGTTCAGCATACTGATCGGCTTTCCGACTTCAGACAGGTTCCCGCGGAGATGCAGCGGATGAGGAAGGCCGCAGCCACTCAAGTGTACGACCATTACGCCAGCGGCGGAGACCAGGCGATTGAAGTCGCGCTTCAATATATTGCTGGGCATTATGCAGCCGATCTCTCTCTGGAGAAGGTAGCCTCGATTGTCTATTTGAACCCGATTTATTTCAGCCAACTGTTTAAGCAGAAAACCGGCAATGGATTTAAAGATTACATCACGCAACTGCGTTTGGAGCGGGCGATGGAGCTGCTGCGGGAATCCGAGCTGAAGATCGCGGACATCTCCGAGCGCGTCGGCTACCCGGATATGCGCCATTTTTCGCAAATTTTTCGCAAGAAGAGCGGCCTGACCCCTTCAGAGTATCGCCAGAACGCCAACGGGGCTATCCCCGTCGAGCAGGAATAATAACAACGAAAGCCCGCTCTGCGTGTCATGCACAGATCGGGCTTCGTTTTGTTTTTGACTTATCTGCTGCCGCCGGATTCCTCCACGATTTGCAGCGCCTGCTCGTAGTCGTCCTCATCCACAGTTGCAGTCAGCACAAGATCCCGGCCGTTTGTGTAACCGTCCGAACTGAAACCGCCAGCACTGATGTTGGCGGCGGCCAGCATTCCGGCGGAGGGAATAAAGTTGCTCCCGAGTGCCAGGTAGCTTGCCCCGGGGAAACCTGCAAACAGCGAAAACTCAAGATTGCCCGCCTGCGGAGCGTCGCCATCGGGATAGCCGCCGCCGTTACGTTCGATGGAATGATTGGTCAATCGCAGCGCCTGCATCCTGTCGACCGCTTGTTCCGCTTCCCCCGGAGTTTTGAAGTAAGCGACAATTGTCCGTTCTGCCATTGAAGTTGCCCTCCATATCTGCAAGGAGATTTTTTCCTTGTAGTATGGGGCGGGGGGACGGAGAAATATGCGTCGAGGTTGTTGCGGATGCCAAACCCTATCGCTCGACGGGAGCAGGGGATTTGACACCCGATTAAAATCAAATTATCATAAGAATGATAACGCAACCATTATTGTTGCAAGAGCAGGATGGAGAGCCTTATGATTACTATGAAGGATGTCGCAAAACTCGCCGGAGTGTCCCCCATTACCGTATCTCGGGTAATCAGTTCTCCTGAGCAAGTAAAACCTGCCACACGGGCGAAGGTTACGAGAGCGATCGAAGAATTGAATTTTAAGCCGAATAGCATAGCGAGGAGCCTAGTGACCAATCGAACAGATACGATCGGTCTTTTGCTATCGAACGTCGCCAATCCGTACTATCCCGAATTCATACTCGGTCTCGAGACGATGGCACGCTCTCTTGGCAAGAACGTCATCATTTGCAATGCGCAAGACTACGATACGGCGACACAGAATCTGGAGCTGCTGCTGGAGAAACGAGTGGACGGGATCGTTGTCACGTCGATCGAATTCGATTCATTGAAGCTGCAAGAGAAATTCCATGCTCATCTAGAGGAACTGTCACAATTAAAGCAAAAAAGCATTCCGATCGTCCTTATGGATCCCAATCCGCGATCGACGATTTTGTCGTGCATAGAAGTCGATAATTACTTGGCCGGACGTATCGCGATGAGTCATTTGTGCGAGCTCGGGCATCGGAGAATCGCCCATATTTCCTTAGAGCGGGATGCCAACGTATGGATTGAACGCCTGCGGGCCTATAAAGATGCCCATCATAAATATGATCTGCCATTCGATTCCGCGAGAATTGAGCTGATTCGGTTCGAAAGTGTCAAGCTAGCGGAGGAAGCGGCTTCCCGTTTGCTGCGTATGGAACCCCGTCCGACCGCGATCTTCGCCGGCAACGATCTGCTGGCAGTCGGAGCGATTCACGCCGCTCACCGCTTAGGCGTCAAAATCCCTGAAGAACTTTCGGTAATCGGCGTTGACGGGATCAGTATCGGAGATCAGATCTACCCGCGGCTTACGACAGTATCCCACCCGCAGTACAAGGTTGGGGAGGCTGCCGTCCAATTACTTGTAAAAAAAATCAATGGCGATGAGGATAACAGCAATATTACGCTTAAACCAGCGCTGCTCATTAGAGAAAGTACAGCCCATACACAGATCTAATAATGGATAATGAGTTATGCCGATTTGACTATTGACAAAGCGAATTGGCCTCGATATGATGAAACAAATGGTTGCGCAATCATTTTGTGTGATTCCTGTTATTGAGCTAATTTTGAAGATCTGATCCCATGAGAATCAGCTTGAAAGTCATTACTTTATGATAGCGATATCATTGAGGAATGGTGTAGAAAAACGATCCGCCCGCGTACGCGGAGACATTCCGGGAAGTAGGAAAATAAATGATCAGCTATGTCGAACATCAAGGCATTCGCATCGGGTATGACGCTTCGACGGGCGAGCTCAAATCAATGGGATGGAATGGACGTCAGGAGCTAACGTTTTCTCTGCCGCTTATTCAGTTCGATACGGACGGCGAAAGCGGTCCGAATAATGACGGACAGATGGTTCGCGTTCAGGGAACGAACCGCATCGGTGCTGAGGATGGATGTCTCCTATCTGCATTTTTCTCGCCGGGCGAAGCGGACGAGGACGCCGTATTGACGTTGAATCGGACCATCGACAGGGAATGGGAGATGTCTCTTACTTTCCGGATAGGGAGATCCGACGTGGCCTTGCGGGTCGCGCTTAGGAACAAGGGGACGACAGACCGGGTGGTTCGCTCCCTCAAATGGACGCTAGGAGGAATGGGACGCAATCGGCTCAGAGATTGCGAGATTTTAATGCCCGGGTACGCGCCCGAGGTGGAGCTACCCTACTTACCGCGCCGCCCGCTGGACGAGTATCCGAATCCGATGCAGTTTGCAACAGAAGGGGCGACGCCTTATGGGGCGGATGAACCAGGTAATCGTTCAGGTATTATGGGCATCTATGACGCTAAGGAAGGCGTCGCTCTGCTGACTTGGTGGGTAAGCGACACTTTCCCGATGAAGTCGCGGCTTCTGCGGATCGACGATCAAGTCACGAGGGAGAGCACGGTATATTGCCCTTGTCGACTCGCGCCGGAAGAGTCGGTGGAAATCGGCACGTTCTACTTCGGTAGATTTGTCGGCGACAGGGTCGATGCCGTCAAGCAAGCGGCAAGCTCCTTTGCTCCTTACCGGTACGCTGGAGAGCCGATTCAAGACCGTCGCGGATTAAGCATCTGCGAGATTCAGGTCGGAGAGAAAATGGCGCGTACCGTATTCGAGAGCTATCATGATGTGATCCAGAGGTTGGAAGATATCCGTGAATTGGGTTTCAATGCGTTGGAGATTATGCCGAGATTTCCGTTTCCTTCCTATTCGGTCTACGACTTCTACGATATTGAGACGACATTCGGAGATCAAGCCGGGTTAATCGAACTGGTAAAGGCCGCGCATAAGGCCGGAATCAAGGTAATCATCGATATCGTGTTTCATGGTCCGCTCGAAGAGGAACCTAAGGACTGGTGCATGCCGGAGGGAAATTATCGCTTTGATTCGCCCTACCTGGAGGGACATCCGGAATGGTTCTCGCGTCATGAGAACGGCGACTTCGCCCGTACATACACGCGATCGTTCGATCTGTCCAATCCCGAACTTCAGCATCATATCGCCGACGCAATGATCCATCTGATCCGGGTGCTTAACGTCGACGGCTTTCGGCTCGATGCCCAGACGTGGAATTTCTTCCCCAACTGGGATCCGACGATCGACAGGCCGCCTTATGCGGCATTATACGCGGGTTATCGTATGATCGAAGAGATCGGAGCTAAGGTAGCCGTACAGTATCCTCACAAAATTATGTATACGGAGGGCTGCGGGCCGTTGGTCGCCCGGTACCATCCTTACCGCTACAACTACGATTATCATTGGATTTATCCGGCGATGGCCACCGTTATAGATCCGCGCGGGATGTCCGACAAGTTCTGGAGAAAAGCTTCGGAGAACACGCTCGTATGGAGCGACCTGGCAGAGTGGCTGGAGGAAGCCGAAGCGGCGATCCCCGATGGCGTCGAAGTCGTGCATCATACCGACTCGCACGATTCCCACGAATGGGCGGGGTTTCATCAAGGTCAATTCAACCGGGAAGCGTTCGGGTTAGACGCTCATCGCGTGTTTGTCGGAATGGCTGCCTTCATGAAGGGCGGATTCATGTCCTTCTATGGCGCCGAGTTAGGCAACGAAGCGTTCTATCGTCGCCTATTGCCGCTTCGGCATCACAAAACGGTCGCATTCGGCGATTGCAGTTACACTGGAATGATCGCCGACGATTCTCGAATTATTGCGATTCTATGGACAAACGGACAGCGTTGGCTGCTCTACGTTGCCAATTCGGACGGCGCCGAGAAGAGCGTTGAGATGCGGTTAAGCAGAAGTAAACATACTCATTTCATTCAAACGGATTCGATGAAGTGGGAAGTGAACGATTTGATGAACCCGACGGAATCTCTGCGCATGTTGAGCGACACTGACATGATCGAAGGATGGTCGTTACAATTGGACGCCTATGGCGTACGCGTATTGGAAGGAACTCCGCTCGAACGCTAAGGCGGGAGAGCCTCTCTATCAAGTGAAATGGTTGCGTTACCATAATATCGAAAATATGGGGGTCATTCAATGTTCTGGTCTAAAAAGTGGCATCAATCGTTAGCTGTCGCCTTGTCGACAACCTTGGTGTTATCCGCATGCAGCTCAGGTTCCGGGGGCAACGAATCGAAGCCGAGCGCCGGTGCAAGCGAGTCTACGAATGTCGACAGTTCAAGCAAGGCGCCTACTGAGAAAAAAGTAATCGTCGTCGATCCGGGTGGAGATTTCACCGACTATGCTCCGACGACGAGCATGGAGAAGTCCGACGCCAATCCGCATCCTTACAACGAGATTCGGGTACTGGCGGACGAATGGGAGAAGCTTCATCCGGAAGCGAAAATCGAAATTCTGTCCCCGACGAAGTCCAAAGATCGTAAAGTGGCGGTCGCACAGTTGGCCGCGGGAACGGCCGCAGATATTATTTATCAAATCGGAACGTTCAAGGACGAGGATTATCCTAAGGGCTGGGTGCTGCCTTTTGATAAGTACTTGGATATGCCTAATCCTTATGCGGAAGGCAATGCGAAATGGAAAGATCTCTACAACGAGTCTTGGCTGAACAGGTCCGGCGACGGTCAGGTGTATTATATTCCGATCGATGCGGTTCCAATCGGCATTATCTACAATAAAGAATTGTTCGCGAAAGCCGGCATCGACAAGCCACCCGTCACGTATACGGAATTTTTCGATGCTCAGCAGAAGTTGAAGGGGATCGGCATCGCTTCCTATATGCCGATTTATCGTTGGTCCGACATTACGCTCGAAACGGCTGTTTTCGCCAACAAGATCAAGGAGTGGGACGTGCTTACGCCGAACGGCATCGTCGATCAGGAAGAATTCGTCCGCGCCTACAAGAAGGGCTTATACCAAGTCGATTCTCCCGAAAACCGCGAGTATTATAAGCTGAAGAAAGAGAAGGCGGACGGATATCCGAACGGTTGGAACAGCATTGATGCCTACAAAGCGTTCGTGACCGGGAAAGTAGCCATGATCGAAGCGGTAGGCATTCATATGCGCAACGTCCAGGACGATAAAGAGCGCAAGTTTGAATACGGCACAATGCCGTTCCCGATTCTGTCGCAGGAAGAGTCTGCTTATGGCGGAGCCAATACGATTCGCGGCACGGCAGGGTATGCAACGGCATGGCAGTTGACCAACTCGGCTGCAAAGAAAGGAACGGCCGATTTGGCGGCCGACTTCCTGATGTACCTAACTACGCCGAAAAATAACGCACGCCTGGTCAACAATCTGCAAGCGGCCATCCCGGCTGCGAACGGCGCCGAAGCAGTGGAGATGTTCAAACCGATGTACGACCAATTTCAGCAGGATTATAAAGACGGATATTTGACTTGGGGGGCCTTCTATGCCGCGGTACTTGCGGGTTCCGAGTACGGGCAAGCGTATGAAAAGCTTTCCGTCGACTATTTGTTAGGTTCGATCAGTTTGGACAAACTGCTCGTCGAGCTTGAGAAATCAATGAAGAAAAGCGTCGATGGCATCGTTCAGCAGCATAAATACGACGAATCGAAGTGGTAAGGCAGTAATGACAGCGGCGAAGCGCAGGGATGCAATGCGCTTCGCCGCTGTCATCGAATATCGTCTTTGGACAGGAGAAGATCGTATGGGGTACATTAAGCGGTTATACCAGGCGAGGCTCTATTATTTATTTCTATTACCGACGCTGGCGATTCTGCTTATCTTCGGATTTTACCCTCCGTTGTCCGCGCTCTACCATGCTTTTACGAACTGGAATGGAGCGACGGCCGAATGGATCGGGTTACAGAATTTCAAGTATATGCTGGAAGATTCCTTCTTGATAGATTCGGTCTGGAATATGCTTTTCCTGCTGATCGCAGGTTTGATCACCGGCAATGCGATGAGTCTGCTCGGGGCGGCGTTCGTATTCAATTTGAAAAATAGCGGCATGTCCGCATTTTTCCGTTATATGTTTATCTTGCCGATGGTAGTTCCCGGAGTCGTCGTGTTACTGCTGTGGAAAAGCTTAATGGATCCGTTGACCGGCTTGTTCAACACAGTGCTCGCTTCTCTAGGCCTGCCTCATGAATACGGATGGCTGGGAGATCCCGCTATGGCACTCTCCTCCATCGTGCTAATCGGTTTTCCATGGGTAGCGGGACTGGGATTTCTCATTTACTTAGCGGGATTTCAAAGCATCTCCCAAGAGGTCATCGAGGCTGCGAAGGTAGAAGGAGCGGTCGGAGTCAGTCGTTTCTTGCGAATCGATTTGCCCCTCGTAACCGGCCAGATCAAGCTGATGATCGTGTTGGGCATCATCGGAGGCTTGCAAGGCTTTGGCGTTCAGCTCGTATTGACGAAAGGCGGTCCGGGTTCGGCAACGGCAGTGCCGGGCTGGCTCATGTACGAACAGGCTTTCTCTTACAGCAATTTCGGGTACGCATCGATGATCGGTTTCGTTATTTTTATCGTTATTCTTGCTATCACGTTTATTAACATGAAATTTATCAAAGCGGATCAATAGATTCGGAGGAACGATATTTATGAAGGGATTATCCAGGCGGTTCCCGGCAGGTCAACTTGGCTTGTATCTTGTATTATGGATTTTACTATTGCTGACGGTGTACCCGTTTATCTCGATGATATTCAAGAGCTTCAAAAACTTCAATCAGGATACCCATAATCCATGGGGAATCACTCTTCCTTTTCACTTTGAAAATTACACGCTCGCCTGGGAAACGGTTCGCCCCTTTATGCTGAATACGGTGATCGTTACCGCAGCGGCGACGTTAGGCATCGTGATCTTGTCATCGATCAGCGGATTCGTTCTTGCACGCTTTAAGTTTCCGCTTAGGGAGACGATCTTCTATATTATCATTTCACTAATGATGATTCCCGGTATTCTGTCTTTAATTCCGCTGTTCATCCTGATCCGAGACCTGCGGTTGATCGATTCCAGTTGGGGGCTAATCGGTCCTTATATCGCGGGTGGCGTTCCGTTCGGTATCTTCTTAATGCGAGGTTTCATGGAGAAGCTTCCGGGAGAGCTGTTCGAGGCTGCGTATATCGACGGGGCATCCCTCTTTCAATCGTTTATGAGAATCGCAGTTCCGCTTAGCCGTCCGATCATTACGACGCTCGTGATTTTGAACATTCTCAATACTTGGAATGATATTATTTTGCCTTCCATCGTATTGACCGACGATGCCAAGAAGACCGTGGCGGTTGGTCTCTTAACATTTACTTCGCAATACAACGAGCAAGTCGGCCCGCTGTTTGCCGGATATATCATTACCAGTCTGCCGTTGCTGCTATTTTTCATCGTAGCTTCCCGGCAATTCATTACGGGCATGACCAGCGGCGCCGTTAAGTTATAGCCATCGACGGAACAAGAATTTCATACTTAGTTGATCATCCAGTAGTCGTTAGTTAAGCGCAGGAGGTTAAAATGGAGCAGTATAAGGCATGGAAGGCCAAATGGATATGGAAGAAAAGAACGGATTTCGCATCGACGGAGGGGAACCACGAGCTCGTCTATTTTCGCAGAAGCTTCGCGGTTCCCGCGGACGGTGCCAGGCTGGTCGTGCAGGTATCCGCCGACAGCCGTTACCGCTTGTATCTGAACGGCGAATCGGTGTCGGTCGGGCCATGCAAAGGGGACCGCAACACCCATCATTACGAGACGGTCGACCTGACCGATCGCTTGCGGCCGGGAATGAATGCGCTCGCGGCCAAGGTGCTGCATTTCTCCGTTTCGGAGCCCTTCGCGTTGGGCGTAGGCGGACCTGCATCCATTTGGCGTTCCAATACGGGGGCTTTTTTCTTGGAGGGGGATCTCGTTGATCATAATGGTTGCGTTATCATGTCGCTCGACAGCGGAGCGGAGTGGCTTTATCTAGAGGACCGAGCGCTGTCGTTCCATCCCGGCGAGTTGGAAACGCTGTATGTCGGCGGCGTCGAGCGAGTGGATGGGGCGGCGTTGCCGCACGGTTGGGAAGAAACGCGATATGACGATCGACATTGGCACAATGCGATGGAAATCGCCGCAGCTTATGACGATACGTACGGACAGCTTACGCCATGGCCGCTAACTCCGCGTCCCATTCCTTCCTTGTTTGAAGAAGAACGCGGTTTCCGCTCAATAGCGAAAATGGAGGGCGCCCAAGAATCGGTGCCTGTCTTCTATCTCTTGGAGAAAGAAGACAGGCAGCAAAGCTTCCAAGTGGCGGCGGGCGAACGATTCACGATCGAATTGGATGCGAACGAGCTAACGACGGGTTATTTGCGCTTGGCCTTAACCGGCGGAAGGGGAAGCCGAATCCGCATCCTGTGCGCGGAATGCTACGAGGATGCCTCGGAATCCACGATACGCCGCAATAAAGGGGTGCGGGACGACGCTTCGAAGGGCATTTTGCTCGGAGAGGAGGATATTTACGTCGTCGCCGGATATGGGGAACTCGCGAAGAATCGTTGCGAGATTTACGAGCCCTTCTGGTTTCGGACGTTCCGGTTCGTGCGGCTTCAGGTCGAGGCGGGCGAGGAGCCGATCGTCATTGAACGATTCTTATATCGCGAGACCGGTTATCCGCTAGAGATCAAGGCGGATTTCCGCAGCTCGGACGAGTCGTTCCGCCGATTGTGGGATATCAGCATCAATACGTTAAAACGCTGCATGCACGAGACGTACGAGGATTGCCCTTTTTACGAACAGATGCAGTATGCGATGGATACGAGACTTCAAGTCTTGTTTACCTATCATTTAAGCGCAGACGATCGTCTTGCCCGCAAAGCAATGTTCGATTTTCACAGCTCCTTGCTTCCGAACGGCATGCTGCAAAGCCGATATCCCTCGCTTTATCCGCAGGTGATTCCTGGGTTTGCAGCTTATTGGATCATGATGGTTCACGACCATTACCGTTATTTTGCCGATCTGGAGCTGGTGCGTCAGTATTTGCCTACGATGGACGCGGTGCTAGGATGGTTCGAACGGCATCTGGATGAACGGAGGATCGTCGGTCGCATGCCCCCGCAGTATTGGTCCTTCGTTGATTGGGTCGAGCAATGGCGAGACACCGCAGGTGTACCCACCGCTGGTCGGAAGGGGCCGATTACTGTCATCAGCATGTTATACTCGGCGGCTTTGCAGGCAGCCGCGGAACTGAACTCCTATGCGGGCAGAACGGCTACGGCGGAAGAATATAGACAAAGGTCGAATAGCGTCAACGCCGCAATCCGCTTGCATTGCTGGTCGGAGAATAAACGGATGTTCAAAGACGGGCCTGATTCGGAGGAATATTCACAGCACGCCCAAATCTGGTCGGTATTGTCCGGTACAGTGCGCGGAGCGGAAGCGCGCGAGCTCATGGAAGCGACGATGCAGGATAAGTCGTTGCCCTTCGTCTCGTACGCAATGGCGTTCTTCCTATTCCGAGCGTTGTCGGAGACGGGGTTGTACGAGCAATCGTTTGCTTTATGGGACATTTGGAGACGTCTGGCGGATCTGAACCTGACGACTTGGGTCGAGGATCCCGTCTCCCAGAGAAGCGACTGCCATGGCTGGGGAGCGACTCCCCTCTACGAGTTTCCAGCGGAGATATTGGGCGTCAAACCGGACGAGCCGGGATTCAAACGCATTAGAGTGTCGCCTCGGCTAGGTCATCTGTCGTGGGCGGAGGGCACGGTGGCGACCGCGGCCGGGCCGGTGTACGTCAAATGGGAATTGGACGGCGAAGGCCGATTCCGCTTGCTTGTGCGGGGGCCTAAGGATGTTCCGGTAACCGTAGAGCTGCCGAACGGCCAAACGCTGACGGTATCGGAGGCGAACCCTTTCGAGATCGCGATCGATATGCATTTATCCGGGACGCCGGTCGGATGACGCAAGCAACATCAACTTGAGGAGGAATGGAAAATGAAACGGATAATCGCGTTCGTAATTTGCTTTTCCTTATGGGTTGCAAGCTCCGTAGCTCTTCCGGGCTCCAATCAGGCGCACGCGAAAGGAGGCGCGGGGGGACACCCCATGCGCTTCCAGCCTGTCAAGACCGCGACGGTCGAAACGCTGAACGGGAATCCTACGCTTCACGTAAACGGCAACCCCCAGCCTCTCGTGGGCTGGTTCCAATGGGACTGGTATCCGAATATGACGCAGACGGCTTCTTATGCGGGCATACGTATCTATCAACCTAGGCATACAACGGGCTTCCCTACGCTGGAAGTGTGGCTGCCCGAGATGGAGCGAATCGCGGCGGAGGACCCCAATGCGTATTTCCTCCCGATCCTGTGGCTGGGAACGGATTTTTCCTTCGGCTTCGACCGGGAAAATACCGCCGAGACGAATGTGGATACGGGCGCTTCTTGGGGAGCGAATTCTTACGGGTCCAAGGAGTGGCGGAATCGGGCCGAGCTGTTCCTGCGCGAGCAGATTCGCCGTTATGAAGCCAGTCCGATGAAAGATCGGATACTCGGTTACATGCTTAGCGGAGGAAGCACCGGCGAATGGTTCAACGTCGATACGTGGGCGAATCGCGATTTTGATCGGAGTCTCGGAAATACGGCGTCGTTCCGCGAATGGCTGAAGATCGCTTATCAGTCGGATATCGGCAAGCTCAGACAGGCTTGGGGCGATTCCGCAGTTACGTTTGAATCCGCTTCCATTCCGTCCAAGGCAAGCGGCGATCCCTTCCTGAATCCCGCGACGAACCGCAGCGTAATCGATTATGTGCAGTATCAAAACGGTCAATTGTCGAAGTTCGTCGCCGAGCTGTCCGGCGTCGTCAAGGAGGAAACGGCACGGGACAAGCTCATGGCCGTATATAGCGGCTATACGCTGGCATTCGGACAATACGGCCCGCTCTCCGGAGAACTGGACTTGGAAACGTTGCTGAACAGCCCGGACATCGATCTGCTCTATTCTCCGCTCGATTATACACATCGCAGCCTCGCGGACGGATTCACGAGCGTTCACGGTGCGATGGATTCGGCCAGGCTGCATGGCAAGCTCTACGTTGGGGAGGACGATTACGCCACGCATATCGGGACGGACACGCATGGGGCTCCTCCGCTGTCCGACGGCGTCGACGGCTCCGTTGCCCTGCTTTGGCGTAACTTCGCTTTTGCTCTGACGAAATCCTACGGTATCCATTGGTACGACGATGCGGGATACGGTGGCTTCAACAATGCCCGCATGGCGAATGAAATCCGCAAGATGAAGCAATTGGCCGATGCCTCCGTGAACCTTCCTCGCAAATCGGGGGCGGAGATCGCATTGGTCGTGGACGAGTTCTCGCAGATGGTTCAATCCGTCTCCGATTCGTCCGTGAACGAGAGATTAAGGCTCATACGTGAGGAGTTGTCTAAGGCAGGGGCCCCTTACGATATCGTTCTGCTGTCCGATGTGTTGGCGGGCAAGGCGGATTCGTACAAGCTGTATCTGTTCGCCAACGCTTATGCGCTGGACGGCAATCAGAGGATCGCCTTGAATCAATGGGACAGGTCGGGAAAAACGATTGTGTGGCTGTACGCTTCGGGATATTGGAAAAGAAACACGTTAGGCCCAGACCGCCGTTCCGCCGATCAGATCGAGGAAGTGACGGGATTCGCGACGGAGGAGTCGGCTCCCCGTTCGTACCGAATTGAGGCCATAGGGGACCCTGCCGAGCCCTTGCTTGCCGGTATCGCCCAGGGCGAGGAATTGGGCGGCTCCGTTACGCAAATCCCGATGTTCTCGGCCGAGGATTCGAGCGGCGTTCGAGTGCTAGGCCGAACTGATGCGCAGGTTACCGCCGCTTATCGAACAAATAGCGGGGGCGGAATGGAGGTATGGATCGGTTCGCCTTCCATTTCCTCGGTGCAGTTGTACCGCAACCTGGCCGACGCAGCGGGTGTTCACCTATACTCCCGAACGGGTCTTCAGGTGAACGCGAACGAATCGTTCACAGCCGTGACGCATCCTGCGGCTGGAACCGATACGATCTATTTCGCGGATGCCAAGCCGAAGTACGATATCATGAACGACCGGACGGTGCACCCCGATCCGGACGGGAAGCTGTCGGTTACGACGGCAGGTCCGCAAACATTGGTCTTTTATAACGGCAAGAAAAGCGATCTTCATCTAAAAGGAGATCACGCATATGCTACGACGCTTGCGAAGCTTGTTGTTCGCGTGTCCGGCGAGACGCTGGAGCATCAGCAATTGGAGGCGAACCAGCCGCGAACGTTGGAGGTAATAGCCGGCTCGCTGCTGAGTCTCGACGTTACGGGAATAACGCCCGACGGCTACTACTTCTATCGGGACGAAATGGCGGGAGCGCCGACTTGGACGAGCAGCGACGAGAGCGTAGCGTCGATAACGACATCGGGTCAATTGTCCGTCCATGCCCAAGGACAAACCGTCATTACGGCTACTTTAGGGGGAATTAGCGGCTCGCTTGTTATCAAAGTGAAGCAGCCTTCCGAACAATCGCTCCTTCTGCTGCTGGAGAATGCGACTTGGAGCACGTGGTCGATGACGAACGGCTGGCATCCGTTTACTTTCGGGGCCGGCAACGGTTACGGAACGGCGAAAGCGATGGCGAATGTCGTATCCGAGAACGGCCAAACCTATTCCGGCGTCTATCGTTACGAGCCGCTGCAGTCAGGCGAGCAGGTTAGCGGGTCGTTGGATTCGCTGCAGATCCCGAACAAGAACGGCGTCAAAGCCGTGGCGACGTTCCGCTATCCGCAAGGAACGCCGGAAGGGACGTACAATTCCCTGATCCTCGAAGGGTACAAGGAAGGCGGCGCCGGAAGCCTGTTCGTGCTCCAGAAGGATCTGTCCGTTACGGGAGCGGGAACGACGATGGAAGCGGATCTGTCCGCGTTCGCGGGACAGAAGATCAGAATAGACGTGAACGTAAGGAATAAATCCGTTACGGCGATTACTTACGGTAAAGTCGATCTGACGGAGCTTAAGCTGGTCTATGAGGACGAAGCGCCGCAGAAGAAGCTTCAGAGCCTGGCGTTCGCCGAGAAGAATAAGACACTGCAAGCGGGTTCGACGGAAGCGCTAGCTGTTCAGATGATCTATAGCGACGGCAGCAAAGAAGCGTGGACATCAACAACGGGCGCTGCCTTCCACAGCAGCCGTCCCGATCTGGTTGCCGTATCGCCGCAAGGCGAAGTCACGGCCTTAGCCAAGGGAACGGCGGAAATCACCTTGGTTACGAATGAATTCGTAGCCAGAAGCTACGTTCACGTCATCGGAGACGATTTTACGTATACGGATTTATTGTCCGTGTACGCGGATGAAGGGACTTGGACGGTCGAGCCGACTTACGCGGCGTTCCCGTTCGGTTCTTCTACGGCTTACGGCGGAGCGTCCAGACCGGCGTCCGTTACGATGGAGGATGGGCAAACGTATACGAATCCGATCTTGTTTGCCGGCAGCGCATCGGGAACGGGAATCAACGGAAGAATCGCCATGCAGGTTCCCGATGAGCAGGAAGTGCATTTGACCGGCAAATTCGGCTTCTTGCACAATCCTGAATATGAAGGACGCGAGGCAATCTTCTACATGCGCTCGTGGGATGCGAAACAGCCGTTCTACAACTCCTATCCCGTGACGTACGACGGGCGGCTTGGCACCTTCGATATCGATGTATCGAAGTTCCGGGGCCAGACGTTGGAGAACACGGACATCTTCATGCTGAAAGCGGACGGAATCGCGCTGGAGGTTGGGTTGGTAGAGTTAGGCTTCCGCGTGAAGCAGCCTGCGCAATCCGAAGCGGTCGGGCTGCTCGCGACTCAGCCGTATTCCAAGCTTGGCATTGGCGACGAGACGGGTTTGGCCGTAACGGAGCTTACGGATAGCGGCGTTTTCCAAGCTCCATCGCTACCGGTCGTTTGGCAATCGGATCAGCCGGATGTTGTAGCCGTCGAGAACGGACGGGCAACCGGCCTGAAGCCTGGTGTCGCGATCGTTCGCGCGAATATGGGCTCGGTTCGCGCAGAGATGATCGTCGAAGTCAGGCCGAATGGGCTGACAATGGGACAAGCGGCTGATCCCTATCGATGGACTGCCCTGGAGAGATTGTCTCAATTCGCCTTAAAGGAAGCGAATACACCTTATCGCTATGTCGGCTTGCGATTAAGAGAGCCCGTCATGCCCGTTCCGATAATCAATCAGCCGCAGCAGGAAGTGCAAACGAACAGTAGGAATTTTACCATTACCGGAACTTCCGCCGCAGGATCGCGGGTGCAAATCTGGCTTGACCGTAACGGAAACGGCTGGCTAGACGATGAAGATACGTTCGTGGGAGAACGGCAGCTGGGCAGCGCGGAGACGGCGTTCGCGATCAAGCTCCATTTCGAGGGGGAGGGGGCTTGGCGGTATTTGGTTACGGGCGCTAACCGTATCGGGGAGCGGAGCGCTGAAAGGGCCTTGCCGGTTCTTAATTACGTCAGAGGCTCCGCCGGTGCTTGCGGACATAATCAATCTCAGGGCAAGGGAAGGGGGGAATGTTCGTTTGGGCTTGATCCATGATGGAGTTGATGAAAAACGCCGGACAGAGCGGTGGTTGGAACCGCTATGGCACGGGGATACGATGTGGTACGAATCATGTATGGTCATATCCGACAATGAGGGGTCTGAACCGTATGTTCCGTTATTGTTCGAACCGGAGAACATCGTAACCGTGCATCATTCCCGGATGGATGTGCAGTACGAGGAAGGGAGGGACTATGCGTTAAAGGATGGCAGGCTGATTTTTCCTCATGGATCCGGCGTTCCGGTCGTTTCTCGACGCGAGCTTATTATGGAGGAAGAGGCGCCGGGAGAGTCGATGCCCGGGAGAGAAGGCGGCTATGTCTTGTTTCATGAAGGAAGCTACTTTCATGATCGCCAGATCGCAGTAACCTATATGCACTCGAGGACAGGGTGGCAAGGTCCCGTTCCTGCGAATCAATCCCGTCTTCTCCCCCATACGGCTAGAAAGCTAGCTAGTGGGGAGAAGTTTAAGCTCGCCGTCTACGGAGATAGCATCACCGAAGGGGCGAACGCGAGCGGCGCGGTAGGCGCGCCGCCATACATGCCGGCTTGGCCGCAATTGGTCGCGCAGGATTTGAACGGCAAGTATCCGGCCGAGGTTCATCTGACGAACATGGCTAAAGGGGGCATGCAGTCGGATTGGGGTCGGGCTAACGCGGGAGACGTAGCGGAGCTTCGCCCCGATCTGACGATTATCGCCTTTGGTATGAATGACGGTACGCATGGGCGGTCTGCTGCGGACTTCAAAGCGAACATCGAATCGATCATGGATACGATCCGTGCCAAGAAGAAAGATGCCGAGTTTGTTTTGGTCTCCCCCATGCTAGCCAATCCTGCAACTTTCTTTGCCGGTAATCAGGCTGCATACGTCGCCGTGCTTCAGCAATTGTCGGGGCCCGGTCGAGCGTTCGTGGATGTCACGTCCTTGCATGCCCACCTATTGCGGCACAAACGTTATGCGGATATGACGGGGAATCATATTAATCATCCGAACGATTTTCTTTCCCGCTTATACGCACAGGCCATAACCGCGATTTGGAACGCTTGAATCGCAGGAGAGGCTGTCCCAAAATGCTCACGAAAAAAAACCAATTTATCATCGGCTACAGCCTGCATCAACGCCTGACAGACACGCGTTGTCTCAAGCCGCATTTAAAAACAACGGGGATTCCGTCGTTTTCTGCTTCGAGGCCTGCAAAAAGTAAGCCTTGAGGTAATCATAATCTGCTCAAGAAAGCGGCAATGGACAAAAAACAAGAAATGGCGATGCCAGGAGTAACATCCTGAGCATCGCCATTGCCTCTTTTGACAGGTTTTATTATTCTTCTTTAGGTGAACCGTCCATCGGGATAGCCGCCGCCGTTACGTTTGATGGAATAATTTGTAAACAGCAGCGCCTGCATCCTGTCGACGGCTTGCTCCGCTTCTCCCGGAGTTCTGAAGTAAGCGACAATTGTCGGTCAGACGATGGGACTGAGCGCCGCTACTCGAACGAGTCGATAACATCGGTTAACAAAACTAACTCCGAAGTGATCGGAATCGAGACTGTTCTGATCCAAGCTCGCGAGTCCAGATCGGCATACATATCCGATATTTTCGTTTCCGTCGTTCCATGAGACAGATGCGTGAGGAAATAAGGTCTCCAGCTCCAATCCGCAAACCGGTAATCGAGATTTATTTTCCAGCCTTCGGGCTCGCTGCGCGAATGATTGGCGGACAACTGAATGCCCGAAGTTCGGCACAAATAAACACGTATGCAACAAGCCTCCAGTTCGGGCAACAGTCGACGAATAGCTTGGTCGGCGAATTCCGCTTCCGCCGTCGTGTCGGCATTGTTGGAGGAACGAGCTTCCAGCAGCTCGCGTATGCCGGATTCGCGAACTTTACCGGCGAGCCGCTGGCCCACCTCCTCCCAAAGTCGTAAAGTTTTGCCGAGGATTTGCCGGTTCGCACTTAATTCTGTCTCGACTAGCGGTGTAAAAGCGTGCTTATCTTGAAAGTCCGCCTGAGCCGGAGAAAATAGATAGCCTTGCACGTAACGCGCTCCTGCCCGAATCGCCCTTCTGAGATCTTGTGCGGTTTCCACGCCTTCGAGCAGCAGGGAGGCTCCGACCTGTTCCGCAAGATGGGAGAACGAGCGAAGAACGCCCAAGTAGCCGTCGTGAGCAGCGCTGTTTTTCAGGAGATGAACATCGACTTTGAGAAAATTCGGACGTATGCGGGCGATACGGTCGAAATTGCTGAAGCCTCTCCCTATGTCATCGATGGCTATCTGACAGCCCTCCGTCCGATAGAGTTTTACGATTCGGGTAAGCTCGCCCATGGAATCTCCGAATTCATCCTCCGTAATCTCTATACAGACGTTGCGAGGATCTACCCTGTATTGCTCCAGAAGCCGCAACGTGTGCAGTTCCCCTGCTTGCTTGTACGATTGGTAAATCCACGAGGGCTTAAGGTTGATAAACAGCATTGGAGGGATGGCCAGTCCGCTTAATTTGGCGATCGCTTGCTCGCGAAGCTGGCGATCAATCTGCAGGTGTTCTTGGACGGGAACTTCGAGGTTTGCGAAGAAGGAGCCCAAGCTGTGTACCTCGCCATCGACCCGCTCTCTGCCCAGCGCTTCATAGCCGACAATTGCACGCGACTCCAATGCGACGATCGGCTGGTAATAAGTCAGCAGTTGGCCTTGCGGGTAGATTGTGGACCATTTACGGTTGTCTGTTATTTCGCTCATAACGGCCCTTCTTTGTTGGGTATGTTAGGAAATGTAACATGCGATATATAGAGAATTGTATAGAGGTTTATGTCATTCTACAATATTTTTTCTTGAGAGACGGGGAAAAGAGTAACTTTCCATATCTTTCAACGTCTATATGTTTGCTGAAGATTTGCTGAAACTTTCGCTGCCGTAATTGCGTTAAAGTAGCAGGATCATCAGTATAAAAACGGCTTGTGCCGTCTTGTGGACGGGGAAGCGTTAGATCGGAGACATTCGGCGCGGAGCCGAGAACTCTCCGTACGCCGAATGTTGGAATAAGCCGCTTGCAGACACACGAAGCTTAATTATTTACTCAGAGAGGATGAGTCAAGTGCGCAAATTTCTTTCCTTGTTAGCCGCTTTCGCTATCGTATTTTCATTCTTTAATCAACCGCAACAAGCCAAAGCCGCCACTCCAATCCGTGTTTTCATCGACGGCCAAGTTCTTCAAACGACCCAACCTCCATTACTGATCGGCGGATATACGATGGTGCCGCTGCGCAGTATTTTCGAGGCGCTGAACGCGCAGGTGATCTGGAACCAGAAGGCCAAGACGGTTACGGCCAAGAAGCGGGATACGACGATCGTGCTGACGATCGGCGCCAGAACGGCCACGATCAACGATCAGACGGTAACGCTGGATTCTCCGGCTCGCGTGCTGCAAGGAAGCACGATGGTTCCGGTGCGTTTCGTCAGCGAAGCGCTGGGCGACGACGTACGCTGGGATAAACTGTCGCAAAGCGTCATCATTACGACTAAGGCAATCCAGCAAGTTGGCAAAGTTACGCAGCTTGGAGTAACGGAAGTTTCCCAAAACGGCGACGGCCGCGATTTGCAGGTCAGCTTCTCGACGCCGTCCGACCAAGCGAATGTCAATGGCTATCGGATTCTGGTCGTGAAGGCGGAGAACGTCTCTTCCTTTAATCTGGCCAAGGCTCTGTCCGTCGGTGCGGCTAATTATACATCCGTATCCAAGTCCGGCTCTTATCAGCGCGTAACGCTAACTGCTCAGAGCAAGGACGTTGACGGAGCGCTGCTTCGCGCGAATCAAGCTTACAAAGTATTTGTCCTGACGTTAGGGACGGATTCGAATGCTCTCTCCGACTCTTCGATCTCGATTACGTTGAAATCGAATCCTGCCGTCGGTCAAGCGACGAACGTTAAGATCGAGGATATCAGCGATTATGCCGACGGCCGCGATCTGCGGGTTTCGTTCTCTAAAGCCTCTAACGAAAGCAACATTACGGGCTACAGAGTGATGATCGTTAAAACGTCCAATGCCTCCAGCTTTAACCTGTCTCAAGCGAACGGTATGTCCAGCTCGTACTATACGACTGTTGCCAAAACGTCGGGGTCGGGCGCGATTAACGTAACGCTGAATTCGAGCGCTCGGGACACTTCCGGCGATTCAATCCGTAATGGAGTCGCGTATACGGCTTTTGTTATGGCAGTCAGCTCGAATACGGCTAACTGGTCGCACTCGCTATCAACCGGTTCGGCATCGACGACGCTCGGAACTTCCGCTCAGACTCCGGTCATTACGGGAGTGGCGGATGTGGACGACAATGGGGACGGCCGCGACCTGCAAGTGATATTCAACAAGCCTAACGACGAATCCAGAATCGGCTCGTACCGTATTTTCGTCGTAAGAGAGGCCGACTACTCCAGCTTTAACCTGACGGAAGCGAATCGCGTGGCTTCCGGCAATTATTACGATCAATACAGAACGGGCAGCAACTACAACATTACTCTTACTTCAAATATGAGAGATACGAAGGGCAACAGGTTGACGAACGGCGTCGCTTATCGTGTGTTCGTCATGGGCGTGTCTAACAACAGCAATTATGCTAATGCGCTCTCGGTGGCTTCCGCAAGTATTACGCTCAAGTATTCTGGAGTCCAGGCGGTAACCAATCTCTCGGTCAGCGATATTGCAGATTATAACAACGGCCGCGACCTGCAAGTATCGTTCACAAAAGTTGCCAACGAATCGTTGATTCAGAATTATCGCGTTTTCGTCGTCAAGGAGTGGAACGCCGGCAGCTTCGGCTTGGCTACTGCAAATGCAGTCACGAATTCAAGCAACTATACGACGATCGCTAAAAAGAACTCGAACATCGTTCAGGCGTTGGCAGCGGGCGCGCGCGACGTGGACGGGGCGACCATTCAGAATGGAGTCGCCTATCGGGTATTCGTGATGTCGGTAGGCACTACAAGCGGCAGCAATGCATTGTCATCTTCATCCGCTTCAATCATCCTTAACAACAATAATGTCACGGCAGTAACGAACGTCGCTGTTAGCGATGTCGCCGATTACAACAACGGTCAGGATTTGCGTGTATCGTTTACGAAAGCTGCGAATGAGAATAACATCGCTCACTATCGGGCTTATGTCGTGAAGGAAAATGCGGCGCCTTCTTTTGATTTGAATTGGGCTAATGCCGTATCGCACTATACAGTCATCTACAAGAAAAACGCGAATATTAGCCAAGAGTTGAATGCCGATTCGCGCGACATCGACGGCGCGCTGATCCAGAACGGAATCAAGTACAAGGTGTTTATTCTGTCGGTAGGTACAACGAATGCTTATGGCAACGCGCTATCCGCTGCTTCGGCCACGATTCTGCTGGAGAACAAGGGTACAGTGACAGCTGTTACGAACGTCGTGGGAACTGATGTTGCCGACTACGGCAACGGTCAAGATCTGCAAGTATCGTTCACGAAAGCTTCGGTAGAAACGAACATCGGGCAATACAGAATTTTCGTTGTACCCGAGGGCTGGGCTAGTCAGTTCAACTTGAGCAAAGCGAACTCGACCACGGGATACACGGTGGTCAATCCTGGCGCCGCGACGAGCCTAACTTTAGCTAGTGGCGCAGTGGATACTAACGGTCAACTTATCAAAACAGGTGTGCCTTACCGAATTTTTGTCCTGTCGGTCGGTATCGGTGTTTCTAACGGTGTGAATGCTCTGTCCGTTGCTTCTCCGGCAGTGACTTTGACCAATAACGTCGTACCAGCAGCATCTGAAGTGAAAATTGAAGATGTCGGCGATACGAGCACTACGGGCAGTGGAGCAGACATGCAAGTTACATTCTCCAAAGCGTCAGATGAGACAAATCTGAATCATTATCGTGTTTTTATCGTCAAGACTGCTTATGCGTCCAATTTCCCATTGTCTACAGCTAATGCGACAACGACTCAGGGACTTTACACGGTTGTAACTAAAAGTGGAAGTTCTCAATATTCGTTCAGACTTGCCTCCAACGCAGTCGATGTGAACGGTGAGCAAATCAAGAATGGTGTTAGTTATAGCGCATTTGTGCTATCGGTGGCTAACAGTGGAGCGAATGCATTGTCTCCAGTATCTAATTCGTTGACGCTTGCAGCAGCATCGACTCCTGCGCCTACAGTGACGAATGTCCTTGCTGAGCATGACGGTAACGGGAATGTTACGGTGAAGTACACAGTCCCGACAAGTGAGGTTGGTGTCTCTCGGTATGCTGTATTTTTGGTAAGGGAGTCGTCTACTCTCTTTACTGAGAACGATGCGATGACCGGTTATACTAATAATTCCCTGGTCTATACGGCGGTTGAAAAAGTCCCAGGACAAACTCAGGGGCAAGCAATATTTAATCTTGGGAGTAAGAGTACGGATGGTGCTTCATTAATAAGCGGAGTGACTTATACCGTCTACGTACTGTCTGTGGCAGATCAAGCCAACGCTAACGTACACAAACTTTCAGCATCAACCGCAACTGTCAATCTCACACAGGCTGGATCGACTCCGGCACCTTAAGCGCCTGTGACGTCTCAAGGAGAACAGACGCCGCCGGTAACGCCTTAACGTCTGGGAAAACTAGCGTTCCTATAAGCTAAACAAGAAGCAGGCGCCCCCAACCCGACCCGCACGAAGATAGCGGATCGGCGCAGGCTGGGCGCCTGCTCTTCTTTTTACACCGGCGAAAATGTGATTTCGATTGGCGATCGTGCTAGAATAGTAGAAAAAGTAAAAAAAGGAGTGTCCGCGTGAAGTTGTTCAGGAGAGTACGTAGTTGGATAGGCTCGCTGGCGATTGCCTATGTTTTGTCGCTGCTAATCGGCATCTTTTTTCTTCAACCCTATCGAGTGGACGGACACTCTATGGACCCGACGCTGCGCGATAATCAACGGTTATTCGTATCCAAGCTGTCTCACACTTTTTCTTACATGCCCGAGTATGGAGATATCGTCATTATTGACAGCCGGATTAGCCGAGATCGCAGCTTTATGGACGACGTAATGGAGAATCCGCTGATACAATTGCTGACTAGGGACGAAGATCGTATTTACTTTGTGAAGAGAGTAGTTGGCAAGCCGGGAGACGTGCTGGAGATCAACGGCGGAGAGCTATATCGCAATGGCGAAAAGCTCGACGAGCCGTATATTAAAGAAACGATGAACGCATATTCTCAAGGTAAGTGGGAGATTCCGGCTGGACATGTGTTTGTGATGGGCGACAACCGCAATCATAGCGACGACAGCCGATCGATCGGAGCGGTTCCTTTGAACCATGTATTGGGCAAGAAACTGTGAATGACACAATAAAACATCGCATGCTTTATCTGGCGGCCGCAGCGATGCTTATCGTTCTGGGACTCGGCGTCAGAAAGTATTCGTCGGAGTTGCCGTCATTGATTTCGGCTCACGCCGGAGACGCATTGTGGGCAGCGATGGTCTACTGCGGCTTCCGGGCCCTATTAATAAAAAGAAGCAGACTGATGGCCTTCTTGGCGGCGCTGAGCTTCAGCTTTGCGATCGAGTTCAGCCAACTGTATCAAGCGGACTGGATCAACGGCATTCGTGCGACGACGTTGGGGGCTTTGATTTTAGGTCATGGCTTCTTGGCGGTGGATTTGATTCGTTATTTAGTTGGCTGTGCGGTGGCCTTCGGGATTGATGGGCTGCGTGCGGGATTCAGATCAAGCTGATAAGGCTTTCTAGGCTGAGAAAAGGCGCATTATCCAACACGGACCAATCTGCCATTGGGCGGATTGACGGCTGAAGAGGATTCGGATACAGTCAAATAATCGGCGATAACCCCTGTAACAGGGCCGGTTATCGCTTTTGTTACGTTTGAGGCGCAAGGGGGTTAGGCATGGAAAATAAAGAAAAGACCGCAAAAACCAGATCCATCGGCCATTACTACGAGATGCTGAGCCGATATCTGCTGCCGCAGCGAAAAACGCTTATTGGGTTGGCGGCGCTGCTGTTCGCTTCGATCGGTTTGCAACTGGTCAATCCGCAAATCATTCGCTATTTTATCGATACGGCGCAATCCGATCGTTCGCTAGAACCGCTTTATTACGCCGCGCTGCTATTTATCGGCTTTTCGTTGTTCCAGCAGGTCGTCTCAGTCGTGGCGACTTATGTGAGCGAGAATTTGGCTTGGCGCACGACCAATCAGCTAAGGGGCGATCTGGCCGAGCACGGTCTGAAGCTCGATATGTCGTTCCATAAGTCGAATACGACAGGCTCGATCATCGAACGGGTGGACGGCGATGTCAACGCGCTTGCCAATTTCTTCTCCAGCTTTATCATTCATTTGGCTGGCAACCTGCTGTTAATGACGGGGATCATCATCCTCCTCTTCCGTGAAAATCCGCTGATTGGAGCGGGAATGCTTCTCTTCGTGATCGGGGCCGTGTTCGTCATCCAGTGGATTCGCAAGTTTGCGCTGCCGGTCTGGACGAAGTGGCGGCAGATTAATGCCGAGTTTTACGGCTTTATCGGCGAGCATTTGGAGGGAACGGAGGATACTCGGGCTAACGGAGCGACCGGTTTTGTTATGCGACGTTTTTACGGCTTGCTGCGCCGGATGCTGCCACTGCGCACGAAAGCGTTCCTCGGGTTCGCCTCGATGTGGGTCACGACGATTATCGTGTTCGCCTTGGGCAACGCGATGGCGTTTGCGATCAGTGCCTACCTCTGGAAGCAGGGCAGCATTACGATCGGGACAGTGTACCTGATTTTCTATTATACGGAACTGCTCGCCAAGCCGATCGAGAAGATACGCACCCAGATCGAAGATTTGCAGAAGGCGGACGCCAGCCTGGTGCGCATTCGCGAGCTGTTGGGGACGCGTTCGAAAATCGAGGACGGTCCGGGAGCGGAGCTGCCTTCGGGTCCGTTGGAGATCGTATTCGACGGCGTGACGTTCGGGTACGATGACGAGCCGACCCTGGCCGACATTGAGCTGCGGCTTGCCCCCGGCGAAGTGCTTGGGCTGCTCGGTCGGACCGGCAGCGGCAAATCGACGTTGGCGCGTTTGCTGCTCCGTTTCTACGATCCCCGTGAGGGAAGCGTTCGGCTCGGAGGCGTGGACATTCGCGAGTGCAAGCTTGGCGAGCTTCGGACGAAGGTTGCGTTCGTGACGCAAAACATCGAAATCATCCAAGGGAGCGTTCGCGACAATCTGACGTTCTATGACGAAAGCGTACCCGACGAGCGGATGATCGGCGTGCTTCGCGAGCTGGGACTGGGCGATTGGTACGATTCTCTGCCTGCCGGTCTGGATACGTCGTTGGCTTCGGGCGGCGGCAGTCTATCCGCAGGGGAAGGACAATTGCTGGCCTTCGCTCGGGTGTTCCTGACCGATCCGGGGCTTGTTATTCTGGATGAAGCATCGTCGCGGCTTGATCCGCTAACGGAGCATCGGCTGGAGCGTGCCGTCGACAAGCTGCTGCAAGATCGGAGCTGCATCATGATCGCGCACCGTTTGGCAACGGTTGAACGTGCGGATAAAATCGTCGTTCTGGAGCAGGGGCGCATCATTGAGAGCGGGCCGAGAAAGGCGTTGGCAGCCGACTCGAATTCGCGCTTCAGCCGCATGTTGGCTGCCGGCCTCGAGGAGGTGTTGGCATGAGTACATTCTCGTATATGTGGCGGATGATTCGCTACCGTCCGGGTTGGTATATTTTTAATGCGCTTGTCTGGACTGCGATTTATCTGATGCCGGTAGTGCCGGGTCTTGTCACGAAGGAGTTTTTCGACTCGTTGACAGGACATGCGGCAACTGGACTCAGTATATGGGCTCTGGTTGCGCTACTGGTAGGGTTCGCATTGGCCAGGAGCGCAATCGTGTATCTGGGATTCATTACGGACGTCAATTTCCGCTTCCGAGCGGGGATGCTTCTGCGTCGCAACGTGCTCGAGCACATTTTGAAGCGTCCGGGTGCGCGGGCGATTCCCGGCTCGCCGGGGGAGGCGATCAGCCACTTTCGCGACGACGTCGATCAATCGGAGGAGGCGGTCAGTTGGTCGGTAGACGTCTTCGGCATGACCTGCTTCGCCGTTGTATCGTGCTTCATTCTTCTGCGCATAGACGCCGAAATGACGACGCTCGTGTTTTTACCTCTCGTCATCGTAATTATCGCAGCGCAACTCGCCACGACAAGGCTGCAGAAGTATCGAGCGGCAAGCCGGGAATCGACAGCGAAGGTGACGGAAGCGATCAGTGAAATGTTCGGCAGCGTGCAAGCCATTCAGGTGGCCGGCGCCGAGCATCGCGTGACGGAACGGTTCAGAAAGCTCAATGACGACCGCCGCAAGTCGATGCTCAAGGATAAGCTGATGTCCGAAGCGTTGGACTCCGTGTTCTCCAATACGGTAAACCTGGGAACGGGACTGATTCTCCTGCTGGCCGGACACAAAATGCGCGGAGGCGAGTTCACGGTCGGCGATTTCTCGCTGTTCGTCTATTATTTGACGTTCGTGACCCAGTTTATCTCCAACTTCGGCAAGTTTCTGACCTATTTCAAGCAAATGTCGGTCGCTTTGGAGCGGCTGACGGGCCTTCTTCAAGGCGCGCCGGCCCAAGTGTTGACAGAGGCGAACACGCTTGGCGAAAAGGAACGGGAGACAAGGGCTGCAGAGACGGGACTGAGCGTGGAAGGACGGTTGGAGCAGCTCAATATCAGTGGGTTAACCTATCGGTATCCGGAGACGGGAAGGGGCGTTGAAGACATCGGGCTGCATCTGCGGCGGGGCACTTTTACCGTTGTTACGGGACCGGTCGGCTCCGGCAAAACGACGCTCGTTCGCACGCTGCTCGGCCTGTTGCCGCAGGATGCCGGGACGGTTCTCTGGAACGGGCGCGAGGTGGACGACGCGGGCAATTTCTTTATCCCGCCGCGCAGCGCCTATTCGGCTCAGGTTCCGAGGCTGTACAGCGACTCGCTGCGCGAAAACATTTTACTCGGTCTTGAAGACCGAGGCGGACAGTTGGACAGAGCGCTGCATACGGCGGTGATGGAGGAGGATTTGCGACATTTTCGCGAAGGGTTGGAGACAGTCATCGGACCGCGAGGGGTGAAGCTATCCGGAGGTCAGGCTCAGCGGACGGCGGCGGCGAGAATGCTCGTGCGGAACGCGGAGCTGTATGTATTCGACGATTTGTCGAGCGCGCTCGATGTCGAAACCGAGCAGAAGCTATGGGAGCGGCTGTTCAGCGACAGAGGAGACGCGACCTGCCTGGTCGTGTCTCACCGTAAAGCGGCGCTTGCTCGCGCCGACCACATTCTGGTTATGAAGGACGGTCGAATCGAGGCGGAGGGAACGGCGGAGCAACTGCTGGAGCGCAGCGAATCGTTCCGCAGACTGTGGTACGGAGACGAGGGAAGTTCGGAAACGCGAGAACGGGACGAATAGTTGGTTAAGAAAAAACACCCCCAACGTTAGCTTAGTTCTAACATTGGGGGGTGTTTTCATTATTTAGCTTCCTCGATGATTCCGAAGTAGCGGCCCAGCCAGTAAGGCAGCGTAACGATCGTTCCGCTCTCCATCGTCTTGTACGTATAGTTGAAGTTCGGGTCGACGCTGTACTTGCCTTCGTCGGTACGGAACGGATTGCCGTTGTTTTTCATGACTCGGCGTTCGTCCGTCGGCAGGGCGTAGTTCAATTGCTTGTCTAGTTTGTCCCGGTCGCCGTTTTCGATGAATAAGACGTCCTGACGGTTGTACTGTGCCGGCAAGGAAACCAAATATTCCGGCATGCGATACATATAGCGAACGGCAGACGCGATGTCTACAGTCGTATCCTCGGGATGCGCCAATTGATAGAGGAACGTGTAGAACGGGTTCTCTTCGCGGACCTCGTTCTCGTACCATTGATCAAAAGCGGCGACAATCTCCGCGCGTCTAGCCGAATCCTGTTCCTGCAAAACCAACTGATAGACCGGGAACCATCCGAGCTCTTCGTCGGAATAGTTGATGTACTGCGTCCAGTCGTTATGGAGGGTGGAGTTGATGTTGCTGTCCTTCTGTTGGTTGCCGGTATAACGATAGTTGTTGCGAGTAACAATTTCGTTGCCCATATGATTGTAGGCATTCGTCGCTTGGCGAATCAGGCGGCGTTCGATATATTCCTGTGCCAGATGAATGTAGCCTTTGCCGTTAGCATAAGGCTCAGCTTTGCTGTATTCTCCGTCAAAAGCCATATCGTATGCCGCTTGGTATCTGGCCGAATCAAGCGGATATGCTTCCGCTGTGACAGTAGACGCCGTTTTCAAGAACGCCATCAGTTGCAGCGCGTTAAGCGGGCCGTCCTCGAAGCCGTAAGACAGAGCATCGTCTCCGTTGGCGTCCACGCCGACCTTGGAGGACCATTGAGCCTGGCTTTGCATATCGCCAGTGCCGTCATTGAAATACTTGGCCAGCCAACGCGACCATTGCGTGGATTTTCCTGTGGCATCTTCGATGTAGTAGTTATCATTTTTGAGAATCAGATTGGCCATGCGGTGAGTCGCTTCCACTACGTAATTCTTCAGCTCGGAAAGCTGCGCATCCGACGAATCGTCGCATAAGTATTTATAAGCCGTGAAGAACAACGCGGAATGGCCCGCCACTTCGTCGGAGGAAGTATCCGCTTTATAGACGATTTGGTTCATGTCGATGAAGCCGTTGGAGCCGATGGCGCTTGATGGAAACAGGTCATTAAAGAAGGTCGGAATCTGTTCGTACACCGGAACGGTCAGTTGGAACAGCGGAGGATTGCTCGCGCTGGTCGTCTTGTCTTCGTCAGCTTGATTGTTGTTCGTTTTAGCTGTTATGACGGGCATAACCTGATACACATCGACTCCGTCCACCGTATCCACTTTGGTTTTAATATCGATGCCCAGCTTTTGTCCAACCGGACGCGTCGTGTTGAGCTCGTCGATCGCCTCCTGGCTTAAGCCGATTCCGTTGTAGTTCAGCACGTTCGTACCGCCGGACGGAAATAGCCTATCGCCGCTTTTTTTCACCGAATCCTTGGTCACTCGAACGATGGAATAGCCGATCGGCTGCACGCTGTCGCTCCGCTGCATCGTCGGAATGATCGGATTGGAGGCCGCATAGACGGCATCGGTCACGCTCACGCGATGATGGAACCAGAAGCCGTTCTGACTCTGATACCCATAGTCGTCGCCTGTCGTCGTCTGAGCCGCGTTCTCGGATGTCAGCATGTAGGAGCGCGCCGGGAAGCCGTTGCCCCGCCCCGAGACATAGTCCAGCAGCAGTACCGCCTTCGTGGCCCGAACCGCATCCGCCTTGGCCGCATCAATCTCGCTCTGATTTGCGCCCTCCGCCTTGAGCGTCCGATAGCGGAAAATTTCTCCGATCGCATACATGGACGTCCATAAGCCGTCATTATCGTCCGTCTTCGGATTGGACGTAAACGAACCCATGTCGAAATCAATGCCCGTCTGACCCGAATCCGGCGTAAACGTATATTCCGTTCCCGTTACCATGCCGCGGCGATCCTGCACGGAATCGTTCAACTTTTCGTAGACTTGTGTTTTATCCAGAATAGTTTTCATCCGCAGCTCGATATGCGTCACACCGCTTGCCGTTCGCACCCATACGCCGCCTTGGCCGTCGCTGGCCAGGCCAGTGACGACGTCGTCTCCGCCATACATATACCGCGGTCCGGCCATGTACTGGACGATGTCCCGGGCATCCTTCTCCTTGAAATTGACGCGCTGCAGGCCATTCGTCGTACCGATCCAATAGATGCCGTCGGCATCCTTGATCGCGCTCGTTACGTCTCCGGTTACTGCGGCAGGGAGGAACGTCAAATCATCCTTCGTAGTCACCCAAGCGATCGTTTCGGGCAGAGTCACACCCGCTTTATAGTAGGAAACGTGCTTCGTCGGCGTAGCTTCCAATTGATAGGTCTGATACTGCGCTCCTGCAGGCTTGCCTGCCGCTCCGAACGCCTGGCCGACGGGAAGCGAGAAGAGCATGGCCGCCGCCAGCGCACCCGCCGCCAGCTTGGTCCGTTTGGTCGTATTGAACATGGATTCAGTCCCCTTTCCTTATTTTCGAATGTACGATACGTCGTTCTCGGTAATAGCGAAGACGCCTGAGCTGCCATCCGAGATCAGAAGCAGCGTTTTGTTGTCCGCAAGCTGTTTGTTTTCCATTGTATATTCCGTTATGGCGTTTGTAGCCAAATTGATCTTCATGACGCCATTGTCCGTGCCAATCCACAGGTTCTCCCGTCTGGCGTCCAGAACGGAAGTGTTGACGCTGCGTAAGGCAGCGAAGATGGAAGGTTTTACGTCATAATCGGCATTGACGAATGTGTGGGAATTCGCGAAATTCGGCAACGTCGCTCCGATAACCGCGTTTGCCTCGGACGGTTTGTAGGTCGAATCTCTCACAAAACGCACATACTGCTTCACGTCTCCATAGGCTCCTGTTTCTGCGAATCCGCTAAGCACCTGGTCGTAACTATAGATTTTCGTGCTCAGGTCCACGCTGCCGCTGCCGCT
The DNA here is from genome assembly GCF_003386235.1 of Cohnella phaseoli. Lineage (GTDB taxonomy): Bacteria > Bacillota > Bacilli > Paenibacillales > Paenibacillaceae > Cohnella > Cohnella phaseoli. Next base: position 19,391 of record NZ_QRDZ01000047.1, on the reverse strand, counting down.
GGTTCCGCCGCCGCCAGCGCCGCCGCTGCCGGAGGAGCTTTGTGTGACGGATTTGCCGGCGATAGTCGCGCTCTTCGCATTTAACGTCCATTTGCCTGGCGCTTTCTCGAAAGCGACGCCTTCCGCGTTAACGACGGCTTCGCCAATTTCGCCGGAGCCGGTCAGCGATACGCTTGCATCCGCAATCACCTTGCCGACTTGCGCTTTCCCGTCCAGCTTGGCTTTCGCGCCGCCGGCTTGCTTAGTGAAAGACAACGTTCCGATCTTCGAGGTTCCCAGGCTCACGGCTGCTGCAGAATCTACCGTTAGGAGTGTGACATCTCCGCTAACGGAGATCGATGCCGATGCCCCTGCTCGAACGTTCAGGCTGCCGATCGGAGTGGTCGAATCGTTAACGATCGCGGCGCCGGTCAGCGCTTCGATCCCGTTTTTCACGGAAGAGCTTCCGCTCAAGGTCAGCTTAGGTTGGCCTTGCGGGTTATTAATCTTGATCGTGCCGGCCGTCGTATTTTTCAAAACAATGCCCTGAGTTCCGCCCCCGAGCACGTAGATCGTACCTTCGACGACGCAGTCCTCAAGGGTGAAGCCGCCATTTCCGATTCCTGGAGCGAGATACAGATCGCCGGAGATTTTCGCGCCCTTCAGGACTCCTCCAGCGGTGTTGACCACCACGTTGCGTCCGTTCACATTCTCGTGTACGGAGGAATCGGAGATCAGGCTGCCCATGATATTGCTGATCATTTTGACAGCTTCAGCGCGGGACATGCCCTTTTTCGGCTGGAACGCTCCTCCCGCCCCTTGCGCGTAACCGGCTTCTTTCAGCGCATATACTGCAGATGCCGCCCACGAGGAGATTGCTGCATCATCAGAAAACGTTCCAGACGGGGCATTCGCGGAAACTACATCGAACACTCGGCTTAGAATCAGCGCCGCCTCTTCCCGAGTCAGCGCGGACAGGGGCTGAGCATTGCCCCGGGAGTCTCCCTGCAGAATGCCTGCGGCTTGTGCCTTGGCGATCTCCGCGGCGTACCAGGCCGAAGCGTCTACGTCCCCGAACTTCTTATCGCTCAAAGCCTGATAATTGAACACACGGTTAACGAAGGTCAGAAATTCGGCCCTATTAACCGTTTGCTGCGGGCGAAGCAGCCCGTTGCTGTCCCCCTTCAATAAACCGGCCTCCACCCAATAAGCCAGTTCCGCCGAAGCCCAAGCCGGAATCGGCTCCTTCGTTGCGGATGCGCTCGTCCATTGCCCGGCAGCGAATACTAGGGTCGACGCCATGGTAGCGATGGCGATCCCTTTTTGCAATTTTGTTCTCACATTCGTTCCTCCTTTGGCTTTATACCGGGTAACCCCAGCTTGTTTTGCGCCGAATCTGTCCAACCATCCGAAAGCGGTTGCAGTACTGAGTCACCCTCCCCTTACTGATTGGTTCAAATTGTAGTAACATTTCGTATTTATTATTTTATGTTTATAACAAATTGTCAATGTATTTATTTTGTTGTAAACAAGAAATATTTCAGTACATCGTAGACTGCTAGCTGCATCCCACTCTTTAATAAAGTTGAAAATCTTAATAAAATGGAATAATTTTGTTGAAAATTGTAGTTATTATCCAAGGTGATTAGTGAAATTGTTATTACAAATTGAACCAAAAAGGAGCTAAAAAGACAATATAAACTTATCAACCGGGGAGATTTTTTTCTAAAGCGGACCAATTCGAATACATAAACTTGAGGGAATCATGAAACTTCGCTCGAACTGACCGCCCCTACAGCCCGGGGTGCCGATTATGTGAGCAGATTCGAATTTCCGCCTGTTTCTCGCTGCTTGCGCGGCTCTTATGCAGATGCTAGGTGCCCGCAGTTTCAGATTAGATTTGTCGCTCCACGGTTCAGGCAAACAAGGTTGCTTTAGCCAGCCGATGATTTGGAGCTGAGGCCAAAAAAGTGCCTAGATGGCGGTGGGATGTGAGTATGGAGGCCCAAAAGGTGCCTTGACGGTGACGGGATGGGAGTATGGAGGCCAAAAAAGTGCCTTGACGGTGGAGGGATAGGAGTGTGGAGGTCAAAAAGGTGCCTTGACGATGGCGGGATGTGAGTATGGAGGCCAAAAAAGTGCCTTGACGGTGGCGGGACAGGAATGTGGAGGCCAAAAAAGTGCCTAGACGGTGGAGGGACAGAAGTGCGGAGGCCAGGTGGTCAGCCGTAGTTTTTAAAATTCGTTCCTCCCGCGGAGGAATTTCACCGCTTAGGTAGCCGCATAGGTAATTGCTTCGGATGACTCACCGGAAATAATACATTGAGTTTAACCGGCAGTTTCCGGGAAAAACAAAGGAATACCGAGATCGGAATGGCACTTGTTGTAAAATATAATTAACTGTGACACGATGGGGATAGCTGATCAAAAAACCAAGGGGACAAGAGACGATGGATATAAACAACAAACCGCTGAGCGCGGGATGGAATTTCGATAACAGCTATGCAGCGCTGCCCGATATGTTGTATACGAAAATGAGCCCGAAGTCGGTACGCGCACCGAAGCTGGTCGTTCTGAACGAGCGGCTGGCGGAGTCGCTTGGACTGAACGCGGAGGCACTGCGGAGCGACGATGCGGCGGACGTATTTGCGGGTAACCGAATTCCCGAAGGCGCCGAGCCTCTCGCTCAGGCCTATGCGGGGCACCAGTTCGGGCATTTCAACCGGCTTGGAGACGGAAGGGCCTTGCTGATTGGCGAGCAAATTACACCTTCAGGCGAGCGCTTCGATATTCAGCTCAAAGGCTCCGGCAGAACGCCTTACTCTCGCGGAGGAGACGGAAGGGCTGCGCTCGGGCCGATGCTGCGCGAATATATCATCAGCGAAGCGATGCACGCTCTAGGCATTCCCACGACGCGGAGTCTTGCGGTCGTGACGACCGGCGAGCCTATCCAGCGCGAGAAGGAGCTGCCTGGCGCCATACTGACGCGTGTAGCGGCCAGTCATATTCGCGTCGGAACTTTTCAATACGCGGCGGCGTGGGGAGGCGCAGAGGAACTGCGGAAGCTGACCGAATATACGCTGCTTCGGCATTTTCCGGAGGCTGCCGCGAACGGCGAAGTCGGCGGGGAGGGGAAAGACAGCGCGAGAGGAAGCTCCCTTCTGCTTCTGAACGAGGTGATCCGTCGTCAAGCCAAGCTGATCGCTCAATGGCAGCATGTCGGTTTTATTCATGGGGTGATGAATACTGACAACATGGCGCTTAGCGGCGAAACGATCGACTACGGCCCTTGTGCTTTCATGGACGTCTATGACCCGGCGACAGTGTTCAGTTCGATTGATTCGAACGGCCGGTACGCTTATGGGAACCAGCCGCAGATTGCTCTGTGGAATCTGTCGAGATTTGCGGAGACGCTGCTGCCCTTGCTGGATGACGAGGAGGAAAGGGCGATCTCCATTGCCGAACAAGCCCTTGGAGAGTTCGGAGTTCAGTACCACGAACATTGGTTGAGAGGCATGCGCGCAAAGCTGGGGATTTCCAATGCAGAGGAGCAGGATGAGGAACTCGTCCAAGACCTTCTCGTCCTGATGCAGAAGCACCGCGCCGACTACACGAATACTTTCCGCGCGCTGGCCGAAGACGAGCCGGAGAAGACGTCGCTCTACGAGATCGAGGAATTTCAACGTTGGCAGGAGCGGTGGCAGGCTAGGCTCGATCGGCAAGTAGCAAGCCGGGAGGAAGCGCGGCAGATGATGCGGAGCAGCAATCCTACCGTCATTCCGCGCAACCATCGAGTGGAAGAAGCGCTGGAGGCTGCTGCCGAACGCGGGGACTACAGCGTCATGGAGAGGCTGCTTGCCGTCCTCGCGCAGCCTTATGCGCATACCGCCGAGCAAGCGCCGTACTGCACGCTTCCCGATCCGTCAGGGCTCCCCTATCGAACGTTCTGCGGTACTTAACGCGGAGACGGATAACGTCCGGTTGATCCGGAATGGGCCAACCTCTCATAGGCGCTATTCCCCTATTTTGCGGTAAAAGCGGTGCGATTGAGAAAAAAAGGCGGAGAGCGCTTGCGATGCGGCGCTCTTGTTTCCGGCTTTCATCTGCTCGACGATGCGTTGTCTGTTTTCGGCTCCGGTCTTGGCGGCGCCCGGCACGGATAGCAGCTTCAGGCTTGTTTGCCGACGAAGGTGGATGATCGTCTGCATGAGCTTGGCGTATATCTGATTGCCGCATCTGTCCCCGACGTAGATGTCGATATGATCGAGCAGACCGGCCAACTTCTCGGGCGTACCGGTATCGGAGAGCGCGACAAGCTCGTCGAGCATACTCTCAAGGGGCGCGTACTCGCTCTCTTCCATATGATCGACGGCGCTCATATAGATTGCCGATTCGATCAGCTTGCGCGCGGCATACACCTCATCGAGATTATCGATTTCCTTATGGAACATCCAGGCAATCGTTTCTCCCGGAATGGGCATTTCCTTGAGCGATACGAAAGTTCCTTCCCCTGCCTTGATTGTCACCAGTCCGACTAGCGACAGCGCACGCAGCGCCTCTCGAATGCGTCCCCGGGTAACGCCGAGCTCGACCGCGAGGTCGCGTTCGGGGGGCAATTGCTCTCCAGGCTGCAAATTACCCGATGTGATTAGAGAAGCGATCTGCTCCATGATCTGCTCGGTAACGGTAATTTTTTTGATCGATTCAAACTTGGCCATCCGAACAATCCCCTTTGATCGATTTCCATTTCGCGGTACTACCACTGTTCTATCATAAACCGAATTCAATTCTATTGTCACCTTCGGCAGGTATGTGGTACTTTATATTTGTGGTAGTACCAGTAATCCATTATAGGAGGAAATCGATGAAACCTCTCCAAGGACTCACCGTGCTCGACTTCAGTCAGTTCCTGTCTGGGCCTTCGGCTTCGCTCAGACTAGCTGACTTGGGCGCTCGCGTGATCAAGGTGGAGCGTCCCGACGGAGGCGATCTGTGCCGGCGGCTATATATTTCAAACCTGGAGCTGGACGGCGACAGTACGCTGTTCCATTCCATCAACCGCAACAAAATGAGCTTCGCGGCCAATTTGAAGGACCCGGACGATCTCTCCAAGGTCATCCGACTGATCAAGAGCGCGGATGTCCTCATTCAAAATTTCCGTCCCGGAGTTATGGAGAAGCTCGGCCTTCACTACGAGGCTGTGAAAAAAATCAACCCTCGCATCGTATACGGAGAGATTACGGGATACGGGAAAACCGGGCCTTGGAAAAATAAACCCGGCCAGGACTTGCTGGTACAATCGCTTTCCGGGATCACCTGGTTGTCGGGCGACCAAGAGCAAGGTCCCGTTCCAATGGGGCTGGCCGTCGCCGACATGTTTGCCGGGGCGCATTTGGTGCAAGGCATTTTGGCCTGCCTCGTTCGAAGAGGAGTAACCGGTGAAGGCGGGCTAGTCGAAGTCAGTCTGCTTGAATCGCTGCTCGACGTCCAATTCGAGGTTCTAACCACCTTCCTCAATGACGGAGAGAAGGCTCCGCAGCGAAGCGGAATCAACAATGCGCATGCCTACCTGGCTGCGCCTTACGGCATCTATAAGACGTCCGACGGCTATCTTGCCATCGCGATGACTCCGGTTTCGCAATTGGGCGAATTGCTGGACTGCGCGCCGCTTGCCGCATACTCGGACGCTAAAACCTGGTTTACGAGACGAGACGAGATCAAGCAGCTGCTGGCGGGCCATCTATCGCAGCGCTCAACCGCTCACTGGCTTGGCATTTTGGAGCCTGCAGATATTTGGTGCGCGGACGTACTGACATGGCCGCGGCTGCTGGAGCACGAAGCGTTCCGCTCCCTGTCCATGACGCAGGAGGTTGCTCGCGCGGGGGGCGCAAAGCTGGAGACGACTCGATGTCCGATTCGAATCGACGGAGAGCTGCTGCTCTCTCCCGTCGGATCGCCCAAAATCGGCGAGCATACCGAGGATATTTGGAGGAAAATGGGGGAAGAACCGCAAGAACAATTGATGGAGATGTGAGGGGGCTGGCAGAGGATGAAAGTGGATGCGCACCAGCATTTCTGGAACTTGACGAAAGTGGCTTATCCATGGCTTGGGCCTGAGCACGGACCGATCTATCGCACGTTCGAAGCGCACGATCTAGAACCTTTGCTGCGCAAGGCAGGCATAGACAAAACGGTCATCGTCCAGGCGATGGACTCCTACGAAGACACCGATTATATGCTGGATACCGCAGCATCGCACGATTGGGTGGGGGCGGTAGTCGGATGGGTGCCGCTGAATCGGCCGGCCGAAGCGGACCTTAAGCTGGAGCGCTATGCCAAAAACCGTTATTTCAAGGGAGTCAGGCATCTGATACACGAGGAGAAGGATCCGGACTGGGTCGTACAGCCGGCTGTCATCGAAAGCTTAAGGCTGCTCGCTGAACGCGATTTGACCTTCGACGTCGTTGCTGTGTTTCCGAACCACCTGAAGCATGTTCCTTTCCTGGCCGAACAAGTGCCCGATCTGCGCATGGTCATCGATCATCTTGCGAAGCCGCCGATCAAGGACAAAGGGTGGGAGCCATGGGCGTCTCAACTGGCGGCAGCCGCGGCGTGTCCTAACGTGTACGCGAAGCTGTCCGGGCTTAATACGGCGGCCTCCCCCGATTGGTCGTCTTCGGAGCTGCAGCGTTATATCGACTTTGCAATCGACTGTTTCGGAGCGAGTCGGCTAATGTACGGCAGCGATTGGCCGGTCGCGAATCTGAATGGCGATTACGATGCGGTATGGGAAGAAACGAAGAAGGCGCTGTCGGGGTACGCGCTACGGGATCGGGAAGCCATCCTGGGCGGAACCGCAGCCGCTTTCTACCGCATCTAGAGAGGAAGAAGCGAGCATGGTACAGTTAAAAGGAATGACATGGAACCACTCCAGGGGATTCGTTCCAATGGTTGCGACTTCCCAGCGGTTCGAAGAACTACATGAAGGAGTGACGATTAACTGGGATAAGCGTTCCTTGCAGGAATTCGCCGATGCGCCGATTCAAAAGCTCGTTGAGCATTACGATCTGCTGGTCATCGATCACCCGTGGGCGGGGTATGCGGCTGCAAGCGGCGCGCTCGTCGATTTTAACGAAGCTCTTCCCCGGGACTATATGAACGATCAGGCCGAGCACACGGTCGGAGCGTCCCACAGAAGCTATTCCTTCAACGGCAAACAGACGGCGCTTGCGATCGATGCCGCGACGCCGGTAGCTTCCTGGCGGGAGGACGTGCTGGAGCGGAATGACGCACAAGCGCCGGAGACATGGCAAGAAGTTCTGGCATTGGCTCGCAAGGGACTGGTGGCCATCCCCGGTATTCCGATCGATAGTCTGATGAACTTCTATACGTTCTGCATTGCGCTCGGAGAAACGCCTTTCTTGAGCGAAGATGAGGTCGTCGGAGCGGATACGGCTTACGCTGCGCTTGAGGCGCTGCGCGAATTGGCATCTCTGTGCGATCCGGCCGTTTTCGGCTGGAATCCGATTCGGATGTACGAAGCGATGACGCAGCGGGACGACTTGGCGTACTGCCCGTTCGCATACGGATATTCTAACTACGCGAAACCCGGGTACGGGCAGCGGACGTTGATTTTCGGCGACGCACCCAGGTTCGGAACCGGCGGAGAACGGCTGCGCACTACGCTCGGCGGAACCGGAATTGCGGTCTCTTCGGTCAGCCCGCATAGGGACATTGCGGTCGCTTATGCCGCTTTTGTCGCGTCTCCGGAGTTGCAAAGAACGCTTTACGCCGAGTGCGGCGGCCAACCGGGGCATCGTTCCGCTTGGCTCAGCGAAAGCCTGAATGCGGCCAGCGGCGCTTATTTCTCCCGTACGCTTCCCGCGTTGGACCGGGCCTATGTGCGCCCGAGATATAACGGCTATCTTCATTTTCAAGACGGTGCCGGTTACCCGGTTCAAGCCTGTCTGAAGAGAGAGATGTCGCCGCAAGCGGCGCTAGCGGAAATGAACCGGCTATACCGGGAGTCCCTTCGGAAAGGAGCTGATCGAGAATGAGGTCGATTTTCTTCGAGGATTATCGGATTGGAGATTCCCGCGACACCTGGGGACGTACGGTTACCGAGGCGGATATTGTTTTGCATGCGGGACAAACGGGCGATTTCTATCCCCATCACATGGACGAGGAATGGTGCAAGACGCAGGACTTCGGACGGCGGATCGCCCACGGTACGCTTATTTTCAGCATTGGCGTCGGGATGACTGCCGGGGAGATCAATCCCGAAGCGTTCTCATACGGCTACGAGAAGCTTCGCTTCATCAAGCCTGTGCATATCGGAGACACGATCCGCGCGCAGGTGGCGATCGGCGGGAAGAGAGACCATGCGAAACGGCCGGATTTCGGTATCGTCAGCGAAAGCTTGGCTATTCTGAATCAACGGGATGAAGTCGTGCTTGCCTGCGAGCATCTGTTAATGGTCAGAAAACGGGGAGGGGCCGAAGCATGAGCCGCACGGAGCACTCCGACCAACGGGCTCTTGAATCGACTCTGGGGAATATGGATTGGGCGTATCAACCTCGGCTGCCGAGAAAACGGGATATGGGTATCGGAATCGTCGGTGCGGGGGATATCGTCCGCAGCTGCCATCTGCCCGCTTATCGAATGGCCGGCTTCCGGATCGTCGGGGTGTACGACCGCGATAGAGCCAAATCCGAGGCACTGGCGCGAGAATTTGGCATTGAGAACGTCTTCGATTCGTTGGAGCGGCTGGCCTCCCACTCCGAGATTGCGATCGCGGACGTTGCCGTACCGGCAGCTTTTCAAGCGGAGGTCATCAGCCAGCTTGTGCCTTATCGGCTGCATATTCTTTGCCAGAAGCCGCTTGCGGAATGCTACTCGGACGCACTGGACATTGCGGCGATGTGCAGCCGAGCGGGCGTCAAGGCCGCCGTCAACCAGCAAATGCGCTGGGCTCCCGGCATTCAGGCGAGCCGCACTGCCGTGAAGCGAGGATGGATCGGCGCACCCTATCAGGGTGCGATACAAGTGCATGTGAACACCCCATGGGAAACGTGGGAGTGGCTGGCTCAGGCAGACAGATTGGAAGTTATGTATCATAGCATACATTACCTCGATGCGATCCGCTACGTGCTGGGCAGTTCGCCCAAAGCGATATTCGCCGACGGCGCAAGCTATCCGGGAGCGACTGCCGTCCGAGGTGAAACCCGAACGACCATCCAAATGCTGTACGAAGACGACACGCGCGGGCTCGTCTATGATAATCATACGAACTTCATAGAGCAGAGCGACTGGTTCGCGACCTTCCGTTTCGACGGTACGGAGGGCGTCGTCAAAGGCACGAACGGGGCCCTGTACAATTATCCGGTGGGGCAGGAGGATACCGTTGCGCTTTATTCGAAAAATCTGCAACCGCACGGCTGGTATGCGCCTAAGCTAGAGGGACGCTGGTTCCCTCATGCATTCATGGGGACGATGGGCGAGCTGATGAGGGCGATCGAGGAAGAGCGGGAGCCGGAAAACAGCGTGGAGGACAACCTGATTACGATGCAAACGGTGTTCGCGGCGTATCGTTCCATGGAGTTGGGCCGTATCGTCGCGCTCGAAGAGATCGGCTAATTTTTCGAGGGGAGGGGAAGCGAGCATGCCGGCGCAGCGCTACGGAAGCTTAATTCGCGTAAAAGAAGACAGGCTTGAGGAATACAAGAGGCTGCATGCCAAGGTATGGCCGGATGTGCTTAGGATGATCAAGGAATGCCATATCAAGAATTATTCGATTTATTACAAAGAAGGTTTTTTGTTCAGTTATTTCGAGTATACCGGAACCGATTTCGAAGCGGATTCGGCCAGAATGGCAGCCGATCCGATCACTCAACAATGGTGGGACGTCTGCAAACCTTGCCAGCAACCCCTTGAAACCCGGGCGGAAGGCGAATGGTGGGCAAGCATGGAGGAAGTATTCCATCTGGATTAAAAAAGCAGCTTGACCCGAGGGAGCGCGCTCTCTCGAGTCAAGCTGCTAACTGCGCGTCACCTCGTCGTCAGGATTCCCCTGCCGGACGTTCCGAGGTGCTTATCGGGGAAGCGTAACGAGAGAACAGCTGCCAGATCAGCTCTCTGCGGCTGGATACTCCGGTCTTGGCGAAGATCGACTTGAGATGGTCCTGCACGGTATAGACCGAGATGTGGAGTTCCCGTGAGATTTCATGGGTCGATAGTCCACGGACGACAGCGACGAGCAGCTGCTTCTCGCGCTCCGACAATCCGTAGGCTTCGGCGATCAGCGGCAGCCTGTCGGCCGGCTGGGCTTGTTCGAAAATGACGGCAAGCTGCGCGCTCGAAGCCTTGCCGAGCAGCCTGTCGGCCCGAATCGTCACATAGGAGCCGCCCGCAAGCCTGACGCAGGTACGGGCGGCTTTTCCATGCGCCAGCTCCTTGCCCGTCCCCGTCTCCCCGTTCAGCGCCCGGATGCATACCGCCCTGATCGGACGGGGCAGCACTTCGTCGCCGATGCCCTCGGCCTCGCGGATAGCGGCCAGCCAATGCGCGGCCGCATCGGTCGCCGCCAGCTCGGACAGCAGAACGCCGTCGGCCTCCACGATTAACACGCCGGACTCTAACCCCGGTTCCTCGGCGGATTCGTCTGCAAGGTCCAGGCTCGTTCGCCGCAAGGCGCCGGCGATCGCCGGAACGAGCGACGTCAGAAGCGCCAATTCTTCTGCCGCAAACAAAGGCTGATCCTTCCCGCGAAGCAGAGTAAGGAAGCCCCAGCATTTTCCCCCGCTTACCAGGGCCGCCCTCATCTCGTCCCCGAAGCCGGCGGGCTGCAGCACTTCGCGGAAGCGGGCGCTGCGTTCAGGATCGCCGTTCGTCGCCAACCCCAGAGCGGCAGCAGAACGATCCGCTTCGGCTAAATCCTCAAACCGATTATAATCCCGATGTCCGTATTCGAATTCGAACAGACGATGATGAATCGCCTCTACGCCGTCTTCGGTAACGGCTCCCGCAGAAAGCAGCGTCCGCGGATCTACGACGGTGCAGCATGCCCCTTCGAATGGGAAGGCTTCGCGTAGATGCGCCAGAAGCGCCAATCTGAACTCCTTGGAGGAGACGGCTTGCTCGGCCAGCCGTTCGATCCGTTGCTTGATGTTGTTCATATCGTCTTCTGCGGAAGAATCCCACCTTTCTGGGATGGCGCCGCAGCTCCTTATTCGTCTAGAGTGAGAATAAACTGATTACATCTAGAATAAGCAAGGGAGCTGGCAAGAGCAACATGGACAAAGACCGGATCGTTGTCGTAGGAGGTTATGGGGCGGTTGGCAGCATCGTATGTCGGGAGCTCGGTCACAGGTTCCCTGGCAAAGTGTATGCGGCGGGCAGAAGCTTGGAACGAGCGGAACAGCTCAGCAGAGAGACGGAGGGGCGGGTTTTGCCCATGCAGTTGGACATTAGCCGGCCGGTCGATCCCAAGCTGCTGGAGGGCGTCAAGCTGGTCGTCATGTGCTTGGATCAGAAGGATGTTTCCTTCGTTCGCACCTGTCTTCTGAGCGGCGCGCATTATATCGACGTATCGGCAAATATTTCGTTCCAGGCTCAGGTGGAGGCTCTTCAGAAGGAAGCGGAGCGCGGAGGAGCGACGGCGGTTATGAATGTCGGGCTGGCGCCGGGGGTCACGAATCTGCTGGCGCTGGAAGCCTGTCGTCGTCTCGATCGTACCGAAGCTATAGAAATTACGATCCTGCTCGGGCTGGGCGATAGGCATGGGAAAGCTGCGCTTGAATGGACGGTGGACAATCTAGGAACGCGTTTCGAAATAATCAAGAAGGGTCGCTCAGAGACGGTCGGCAGCTTTACGGACGCAAGATTGGCGGATTTTCGGGGCGCTATCGGCCGCAGATCGGCTTACCGGTTTCCGTTCTCGGATCAACGTTCCTTGCCGAGCACGCTTGGCGTTCCCGACATATCGACGAGATTATGCCTCGACCCGGCTTTCATAACGGCATTTCTCGCGGGATTTCGCAAGCTGGGCTTGCACCGTCTGTTAAGGTTGAAGCCGCTCCGCGCAGCGGCGATCGCCTGCTTCGGCCGCGTGCACCTTGGCTCGGAGCGCTTTGCTGTACAGGTCGAAGCGGTCGGCGAGAAGGACGGACGCATGGCTGCCGCCGTATATCGGCTGCAAGGCCGCAGGCAATCCGAGCTGACCGCTTTTTGCGCGCTGGATGTCTCCGAAGCCGTCTGCGGCTCGACAATGCCTGCCGGCGTATTTTCGATCGAGCAGTTGCTTGATTGGAAGAGGATGAGCAGGCTGAGCCGGGAGGAACTGGAAGTCGAAATCCGTTCATAGCCCCCAAAATCAACAATAGATTCGCCTGCAAAGCGGTGCTATAATTACCCGAACGAACAGGAGGGAGCTGATCCCATGACGGAAAATGAAGTAAAACGGCTTTATTCCAGGACATTGATCATTATTATCATTTCGCAAATATTCGGAGGAATGGGACTAGCCGCAGGGGTAACCGTCGGGGCGCTGATGGCTCAGGAGATGCTGGGAGCGGACAGCTATGCGGGGGTTCCGGTTGCACTAATCACGCTCGGCTCCGCGGTATCGGCTTATCTCGTGGGGCGGCTGACGCATCGTTACGGACGGCGGGCCGGCCTGTCGACGGGTTTTCTGGCCGGCAGCGCGGGAGCGGTCGGCATCGTACTGGCCGGCGCGACAAATCAGCTCTCGCTTCTGCTTGCTTCCTTGCTGATCTATGGGGCGGGAACGTCGACGAACCTGCAGGCCCGTTACGCCGGAACCGATCTGGCCAAGCCGGAGCAGCGGGCGAAGGCGGTCAGCCTGTCGATGGTGTCCACTACCTTGGGCGCGGTGGCGGGGCCGAATCTGGTTCGGCCGATGGGCGATGTCGCCGTTTCCTTCGGCCTTCCCGCACTGACAGGCCCGTTTCTGTTGTCGGCTGCGGCATTTGCTCTGGCCGGGCTGATCTTGTTTGCTTTTCTCCGACCCGATCCCTACATCGCGGCCAAGGCGATCGCCGCCGGGCAGGAGGCGGGAAGAGCCCAGACCTCCGCCGGCAAGCCTTCGGCTCCGTTCCGCAATCGCGGACTTGTCGTCGGAACGACCGTAATGGTACTGACGCAGATCGTGATGGTCGCGATTATGACGATGACGCCCGTCCATATGCAGCATCACGGTCATGGACTAGGAGACGTCGGGCTGGTTATCGGCATCCATGTCGGCGCCATGTATCTCCCGTCCTTGGTGACTGGCGTGCTCGTAGATCGGATTGGCCGCTATGCGATGTCATGCGTGGCCGGGATTACGCTGCTGCTGGCCGGCGGTCTTGCCGCAGCAGCCCCCGCCGATTCGCTGCCGCTGCTGATTGCAGCGTTAGCTTTGCTCGGGCTTGGCTGGAACTTCGGCCTAATTAGCGGCACGGCCCAGATTGTCGACGCGACGACGCCGACGACCCGCGCCAAGACGCAGGGGACGATCGACGTGCTAATCGCGTTGACCGGAGCTTCGGGAGGCGCATTGTCCGGCATGGTCGTCGCCGGTTCCAGCTATGCCGCTCTTTCGCTGATCGGCGGTGCGATGTCCTTGCTGCTTATTCCCGTTGTTCTGTGGGCAAGGAGGCCCCGCCGCGAGCGTCAGGAATGACGAACGAGACGACCGTTCCTTGCAGAGGACGGCTGAAAATGGATAGGCCTTGACCGTACAGTTGAAGCAGGCGTCGATTCGTGTTGGCGATCCCGATGCCTCCTTTGCCCTGCAGGGAAGCGTCCAATAGCGTATCGATCTGCTTCTGGCTCATGCCTCGGCCATCGTCGCTCACTTCGATCGTTGTCGCTCCATCCTTGCGAACGATTCGCAGTCGAACGGTGCCGCCGACATTTCGGCCAAGCGCGCCGTGTTTTACGGCATTTTCCACGAGCGGCTGGATGGACAGCGGGGGGACGAGCAGATCAAGGCCGGGCGCCATCTCCCATTCGATCTTCAACCGGTCCCCGAAACGAGCCTTTTCGATCTGCAGATAAGCTTGAACGAGATCCAGCTCGTGGGCCAGCTCCACCAGTTCCCCCGTGTTCAGAAAATCAAAACTGATCCGCAAATAGGAAGCGAAGGCGTTGCCAAGCAGGCGCATCTGCTCGGTATCGATCTCGCTTAGCGCCAGAATGGAATTCAGCGTATTAAACAGAAAGTGGGGGTGAATCTGCGCCTGCAAATAAGCGGCCTCCATTCGCAGACGCTCGTTAATGGACTGTTTAAGCGAAGTTAACGCTCGAATGCGATATTTCAATTCCAGCGCATCCACCGGCTTCGTTACGTAGTCGCTTGCGCCTGACAGAAAACCGGTGTAGATGTCGGCGGGTTGACTGCGAGCAGTGAGCAGCAGCACCGGAAGCTCGGACAGGGAGTAGCGCTCCCGGACTCGCTGCGTCAACTCGTAGCCGGACATCTGCGGCATCATCACGTCCGCAATCAGCAGATCCCACGGCCTTGTACTAAGCAATTCAAGCGCTTCGCGAGCGGATTGCACCGTTGTGATCCGGTAGGGCTCCAGCTCCAGCATGCCGGCGAGCACGTTCAGATTGACAGGATCGTCGTCCACGGCCAGAATATGCAGCACTGTATCGCTTAACAGCGGCGGGACAAGCATGGACGCTGCGATCTCCTCCGCCGCGATGTCCGGGGCGGCTAGCCCGAAGAAACGCTCTTCCGTCTCGTCGAATGCTCGCTGCAGCGGCAATTCCACGGGTGCCTGCGGGATATTCGTTGAATTCGCCACCGGCAGATCGAAGCTGAACATCGAGCCTTCCCCCGGGGCTGACTGGACGGTCAAAGTCCCTCCGTGCAAATCCACCAATTGCTTGCAGATGCTCAGCCCTAGTCCGATGCCTCTTCCGTCGCTCACGCCGTGCGCCCCTTGCTCGTAGGGGAGAAATATGCGCGCCTGAGTCTCTCGATTCATGCCGACTCCCGTATCGGCCACCTGAATGACGGCTCGTCCTTTGTTCACCTCAGCGGCGACGGTAATCGTTCCTTCCTCGGTGTATTTCAAAGCATTGTGAATAAGATTGTACATAATTTGCACGAGTCGCTGCTCGTCCGCGAACACCGGCGGCATCGATTCAGGAATATCGATATTTAGTTTTACGGGCTTGCCCTGGAACATGAATTGCAGCATGCCGACGATTCCGGGTACGAGCGCGCGCACCTGCAACGGCTCCTGACGCAGCGAGACGCGATGCTCTTGCAGCCGCGCAACGTCAAGCAGATCCCCTAACATATGGGACATGCGACGACTTATCGTGATCAGCAGCTCCATATTTTTCAGACTGCCTTCGTCCAGCGAGGCTTTTTCCTTGGCTACTACGTTCTGCGCAATATTCATGATGCCGTGCAGCGGCGTCCTCAGCTCGTGCGACGTATTGGCAAGAAATTGGTCCTTCAGCTTATCCGCTCTTTGTAACTGGTTGTTCAGTATACTGTTCTCGTGAGCCTGGCGAAAATATTTTTTGAACCAGTAAGCGGAGAAGCCAATCATCGTAATCATCAAATCGAGCGGATAGTATACGGTAGTCACGTCAAAGTCTGATTCGAATAGACTCCAGATCAAGTTGGAAATGATTCCAGCCGCGGTCAGCAGCAAAAACGCAACGTCTCTGTCGCTCCGTTCGTTGGCAATCATCTTGCCCAAGACAAAGAACAGCCAAATAAACGGAATGAGATAGATGCCGATAAAGCCGTAAAAATCGACGAATGCGTTAGCCCAGGAAGCGGGAGCCGTCATCAGGATTCCCGTCAGAACGACTAGTAAAGCGGTGTAGCTGCGCAGCCACAAATCGCGGCGAGGAGCCGCCGAAGCCAATCTACGAAATAGAAAGAGGATGAACAGATTTTGCCATAGTAAAGCGATCAGTCTGATCCGGATCTGCCATGCATAAGTAATCGGTACCAATATCTGCAGGATGTTATCTTGACCTGCCATTAAAGCGAGCGCAACGGACAGCGTCAACAGAGCCATCGTAAACAATCCTCGCTCCTGGCGGTTAAACAAGTAAAGAATAAAAGCATACAGTCCGTGAAGCAGCAGAATGACAATTGTAACCAACTGAGAGCCGATGGAAAACAACCGGATCGTATCGATCGCGGCTTGCGAGCCGAAACGAATGGAGCGAGTAATTCCGCCGTGGAACGGCTCGTCGTAATTAGCAACTCGAATCAGTACGTCCAGCTCAGTCGTTCCCGCTACAGTGTAGGAGGCAGTATAGGATATATTCCGTGCCGTGTAATCTTGGACGTCAGATGCCGGCTTGCCGATAGCTCCTTCGGAAAAACCGTTGATTTCGACGGAGGAGGAGGCTTGAATGCCCTTAATCCAAAGCGCAACGGGTTGCTGAAGAGGATCGATGAGAATACGCAGCCGATAGGTGCCGTACCCGTAGGATGTGCCGGAGTCCGGCTCGAATCCTTTTCTCCAATCTCCCGGAACCTTGACGATGCTGAACGCCTTGTCCTCCGACCGTAGGTCCTCGTACGACAGAAGTTGATTTGGGTAAAAGAGCCACGGTCCATTCAGAAAAAAGGAAGGCGAGCTCGCCAAATCAACGCCGCGCATATCTACAACGCCATCCACGGGGCTTGGAGCCTCCGTCGTATAGAACGCTTGCAACCATGCCCACCGCAGGCAGAACAATATCCCGAATAGGACGACCGTGAGGCCGACGTATTTCAAGACGTTTCGTTTGGCGATTGATTTTTTGGTTGGATGAGGTTTGGGTTGTTCCATCTAGGCTGCGGCCTCGTTTCGCATATGTAACTTTCTGATTTTACAACTATTTCGATTTTACTATACCCGTGGATAGTTAACGACAGGAAAAGAATTAAGTAGGAAAAATTCCGAATATTTGTGGAACGGCGAGGTTGCGGAAAGGACTGCGGATTGTCCGTTCTTATCGGCTAAAGGGAGGTGCGGCATAATGGGTTTATCGAGAAAAAGAACCTCAAACTCCGCTGCAAGACGGAATCTGAGGTCCTTTCGTTGGTCGAGGGGATTTCCTATTTCTATGCGAACCCTGGAAGAAAATCCTATTACTGTAATCCCCACAGAGCAGGAACGTTCGACGGCTCCCAACCGGTAAGGGACGTGTGGGCCTGGATGCAGTAGTAGGTCTTGCCTTGGTAGACGACCCGGTCGTTGGCCTTGTAGCTCGTGTTCGGCGCCCAGGCAGGAGTTCCGGTAGTTGCTGTCGTCGCTTGAATCGTCGTTCCGTCGGAGACGTTGCCTGCCGCGTCTTTCGCCGTAACCGTGAAGGTGTAGGTCGTGCCAGCCGCGAGGCCCGTGATTGTTGCGCTCGTGCCGGCGACTTGGACGTTCGACGATCCGTAAGAAACCGTATATCCGGTGACGCCCACGTTATCGGTTGAGGCTGTCCAAGACAGGCCGATCTCCGAAGATGTCGTGGAAGTTACGGTAAGGTTGGTCGGCGCGGTCGGCTTGATCGGATCGGTTGGCGGCGCACCTGTTGTGACGGTAATCGGACTGCTGGCGCCCGATATGTTGCCGGCGGCATCCCGAGCCTTCACGGTAAACGTATATGGCGTGCTGGAAGCAAGGCCGTTAATCGTCGCGCTTGTGCCTGTTACATTGACATTCGTCGAACCGTAGGTGACGATGTAGCCCGTTACGCCTACATTATCGGTGGAAGCGTTCCAAGCAAGGCTGACGCTGTTGGACGTTACGCCAGTAGCGTGCAGATTGCTTGGAACGGACGGAGGCACGTTTTCCACAGGTCCGTTGAATTGATTCAGGTAAGTGCGATGAGGGCTGGAGAACCCGAAGTTGGTGTATTTGTCCCAGTTGATCGACCAGGTCATCAGCCCTTTCAGGCCTGGATATCCGGAAGCGTTGCGCAGCACGTACGTGCCGCCGTATGACTGGCCTTTGATCAAGTAATCAAGCGCTTTTTGCACGTTGGCCGGGGTAGTGTAGCCGCCTCCGGCAGCTTGAGGGGACGCAGGCAGTCCGATCAGCACCTGGTCTTCCCGCAATGCAGGGAACAAATTGCTTGTATTGCCTCCGACCGGGAAACCGGCAAGGAGCATTTCAGCCATCGCTACTTGGAAGTCCGCTGTGCCTTGACTGTACGATTTGCCGTCCAGACCCGTCATTGGCCCGGAATTGTAATGCTGGACGTGCAGGTAATCCAGGTCGTTGCGCAGCGCGTAAATGACCGGCAAATAAGCGCCCCAAGGTCCGCCGTAAGAAATAGAGCCCCCTTGCACATAGGCTGTCTCAGGCGCCATGGTCAACAGAAAATCGCTGCCGTAGCTGCCGAGGATCTCTTGAATCGCCGCGATCAGATTGACGATTTTGGGAGTCGTCGGACTACGGAAATTCGTATCCCCGCCGTTCAGGCTAAGGGAGCTGCCTTCCAGATCGATGTCAATGCCGTTGAATCCGTAGGTGTTGATGAGATTTTTCATTGTCGTAACGAAGGTTTGTTTGGCCTGGGCGGAGGACAGCTCGACCGTGCCGTTGGCTCCTCCGATGGAGATCAGCACTTTTTTGCCCTGACTCTGCAGGTAAGCGATATCCGATTGAAAATCGGCGACGGTAGCGTTATAAGGAGTGAAAGCCATGTTGCCGCTGGACGGGCCTCCGCTTGGCTCGGCGAAAGCGACTTGAATGACGTCGAAATCCGGCGAAATGTCGCGGAGCCGGATATTGGTCGAACCGTTGTCGAAGTTGTGCCAATAGCCGACGATGATTTTGTTGTTGGGAACGGCTGCTTCCGCACGATTGATATTGGCGCTTTGAAGCAGTCCGGCCAAGGCCAATGCTAAAATGAGCGTAACCCGGAACCCAAGCGTTAACGAGCGATTAAAAATGGCGTACATTAATTCTCCTCCTCTGGATAATAGATTCTCTTAGAAAACGCTTACAAGAGATAGAATTTTACTCCTCCGTACCACCTCCTTGATTTAGAAGCAAATGCAAAAAACGATGAAATGCCCGCCGATCTCTGGCTCGTAGGTGCATCGTCTGCTGGTTCGGATACATAAATTGTAAACGGAATTGTCTCTTCAAAAAGGCCAAAATCTTCTACTTGAGGGGGAAAATTTGTAAGCATTTTCTGGAGTTGTCAAAAAAAGTGCAGTTTGAAAACACCCTCATACAGAAATCCCTGCTAAGCTGCTTGTGACAGCATTCTTTCGCGATAAATAGCTGGGGGCCAGCCCCCTGGATTAGAGGTGTAGATCCGCCGTCTGTTGTAGT
The DNA here is from genome assembly GCF_003386235.1 of Cohnella phaseoli. Classification (GTDB taxonomy): domain Bacteria; phylum Bacillota; class Bacilli; order Paenibacillales; family Paenibacillaceae; genus Cohnella; species Cohnella phaseoli. The sequence goes on along the minus strand of NZ_QRDZ01000047.1, from coordinate 108 downwards.
AAACGGCGATGTACCTGAAGATGATCGATTTAATAGAGGCCATCGGATAGCGCTCAGTGTGGATCTTGTATAGCTTCTCTTTCTTTAGCGTAGCAAAAAAGCTTTCCA
>NZ_QRDZ01000046.1 GCF_003386235.1 Cohnella phaseoli | reverse complement strand
AGACGGATAGAGTCAAGCTTGTCGAGGAGAATCAGCGCGTCATACTACGTTAGGCAAAGATAAATGAATATCCAATTCTGTGGAAAATCGCGTCTTCTGTTCCTGCTCTGATTTTTTGGCTTACTGGGAAGAAAATCAAATGGGAAAATATGAAACCAAATCACAATATTGGATTAGGCCTCACCCTTCGACTATTATGTCAGGTTTGATGCATGACTAGTGACTTTTTTGGCCTCCACTCCACAGCTTGGAGCGCATCAGGGCACTTTTTTGGCCTCCACTCCACAGCTCGGGGCGCATCAAGGCACTTTTTTGGCCTCCACTCCACAGCTTAGGGCGCATCAGGGCACTTTTTTGGCCCCCACTCCCCAGTTCGGGGTGCATCCTGAGTCGATAGAGATGAAGAAAGGGCTGCTCATAAGTTGCTTATGAGACAGCCCCTATTGTTAGCTTCTACAAGCCTTTAACCATGCCTCCGTCAACAAGCAGAGCTTGCCCGGTCACATAGGTATTGGCGAAAGAGCCGTAAAATACGGCGTGCCTCGCAAACTCTTCCGGCGTACCTGTACGGCCGAGCGGTATGAGCTTGGCTGCTTCCGCCTGGATGTCTTCAACCGTACGACCTTGATCCGCTGCCTTCTTGGCGTCGAGCTCGGCGATCCGATCGGTGCCGATGCGGCCCGGCGCAACGGTATTCACCAGAATGCCGTCCTTCGCCAGTTCCGCGGCCAGGCTTTTCGTTAATGCGTATACGCCCGCACGGAACACGTTGGATAAAATCAGACCGTCAATCGGCTGCTTGATCGAGGTCGACGTCAGATTGACGATCCGTCCCCCTCCTGCGGCTTTCATGAACGGCAGAGCCTCGCGGATCATGCGAATCGTGCTTAGCAAATTCAGTTCGAAGGCCTGCGCCCAATCGGCGTCCTCCATATCCGAGAAGAACCCTCCGCGAGGACCGCCGGCGTTGGTGACGAGCACATCCAATCCGTCCGCCGTGGCGGCTGCCGTACGGATCGCATGGCTGATGTCCTCCCCCTTGGATGCGTCCATTTCGATCATGGACACTTCAACCCCGGTCTTTTCCCGAATATCGCTCCGCGCCTCAACCAATCTTTCCAAGCTTCGACTCGCGATTGTGACTTTGGCTCCTTCCTTCGCGTACTGCAGCGCCACGGCTTTGCCTAAGCCTTTACTCGCAGCCGCCACGAACACCGATTTCCCCGACAGCATCAAATCCATGCTTCATTGCACCCTCTCTTCATCCATAATTGACCAACTTATTCGAACTTCCAGCAGCTCAAGCTAAGAGTGCCGTATTGATAGCTTCGATGCAGCAAGACAGCCTTGCGACCCTGGTCTCCTGCGCCCATAGCGAGCAGCAAGGGAATAAAGTGCTCGGACGTAGGTACCGCTTCTACCGCATAGGGAGCGGCGGAACGATATTGAAACAGCGCCTCCGTATCCCAAGCAAGCAGCTTCTCCTCCAGCCAGCTATCGAATTGCGCAGCCCAGTCAGCCGGCTCCTCCGCCCGCCAATCGATTCTCCGCAAATTATGGACAGTGCCTCCGCTGCCGACGATCATAATATCCTTTTCCCGCAGCTCGGCCAGCGCCTGTCCGATCCGATACTGCTCCTCATTCGACAGCATCCGGTTAACCGACATCGCCACGACCGGAATATCCGCGTCCGGGTACATCAGCTTCAGCACCGCCCACGCGCCGTGATCCAGCCCCCTGTCCACATTTACAATGCTTTCGATGCCGCGCTCCTTGAGCAGCCTGCCGATCTCCTCGCTTAACGCGGCATCGCCTCGGGCGGGATAAGTCATTCGGTACAGCTCGTCCTGAAAACCGCCGAAATCGTAAATTGTCTCGTACGTACCCGGAACCGCGCTGACCGTCTGCGTCAAGCTTTCCCAATGAGCGGAAAACAGCACAATTGCCCTCGGTCTTGGACGGTCCTTGGAAAAGCTCTTTAAAAAATCGGTATAGCCGTGCTCCTCAAGCACAAGCGAGGGGGCTCCATGAGCGACAAAATAAGCGGGCATCATAGCCGGTCACACTCCTTTTGTATACCCTATTGTTATGTCCCGGCGAGTAGAAAGTCAATTCCGCCTGCGTCTCTATTTCACCCGGAACACTCGGCCTGTACAATTGGCATGGATGGGATGCCCCTTCAAGTGCAATGATGAGTACAAAAACCCACTTTTGGCAGGAAGAGAAACCTTGGGATGGTTTTTTACTTACGATCAAACGTTCCTATTTTTCGTCAAAACCCGCTTGACACCACTTTCAAAGTCCGGTATATTGGACGAACAATCCGATATTTTTTTTTACCCTTACGATGGAAGCACCCGTAAGCAAGGCTGATCTCAGCCTTCTTTGCGGGTGCTTTTTGTCGTCTATAAACAATCCAAGGGAGGATTCTGTTATGTCGTTAACCGTACCGTTTCGCCTCGTGCCGCTCGCCCTGCTCCTGATTGTTCTGATTGCCGTTATGCCCGCAAACGCCGACGCCGCATCGATTCAACTGACCGCTTCGCTGAAGGCTTCGCTCGACAAAACCGCTGCTTCGGCGGATACGAAAACGGCCGCCAAACTGCAGACGCTATATGTCGATCTCGGCGCTCAGTTGAAGGCCGACAAAGATACCGCCGCCAGCATCAAAACGCTGCAGTACCGCAATGAGGAAGCCGTCATTCTGATTCGCAAGCAAATTCGCGAGATCGACGCCGCGAAGGTTAGCCGTCTGTCCAACGACGTCCAGCAGGTTAAAGCCCGCTACAAGCCGTTGTTTGATTCCTATGCTGCGCTTAACAAGCAGCTTGCGACGGCCCGCTCGTTAAAGAACAAAACTTTAACGGGCGTTCTGAGCTTTCAAGCCGACGCCATGAAAATAGCCGTCCAGCTTGCCCGCTCAGACATCAAAGCGAAAGAGACCGCCTACAAAACGGCCAAAACCGCCGCCTCCGCGAGAATCAAAGCGGCGCGAGATTCGTTGGCGGCGATCGACCCGTTCAAGGTGCAGATTAAAGCCCATCGCAGCAGCCTAAGTCAGATGCGCGCCTCGCAGTCTCCCGTGTGGTCGAACTTCAAGTACGCTCTCAAGAAATACGATGCCAACGGCGCACATAATACGCTCGCTTCTCTCGTCGCTTCCGCCAAACAAATTGCGGCGCAACAGCAGAAAATCTATACGCTGGAAGCGAAGATATCCGACGTCGTCGCAGCCACAAGATCTCGTTACCTGTAGCGGATGTCCGCTCCCGAGGTATAATAGACTTCATACTATCGCAACAAGGGACGACCCCCTTCGCGATAAGGAAGAAGGAGGAGTCCCAGTGGCCTTAAATATTCGTTTGATTACCGATGAAGACTTTCAGGAAGCGTTGGATAAACAGGCTCTCATACGAGTGTTCAAGGACGATCATATTATCGATTCCGGCGGCATTATCGTCCGCTTCGACGATCGCACCGTCGTCATCCAAACCGGCGTCGGCGATCTTGCCTATCATGATCGTACGGTTTGCGAAATTTTCGAACTGCGGAACAGATAGCGCGAGCCCCGGATATTCGACGAAGATCCCTAAGCCGAAGCCCGAATTCGTCTATTCCTCCCCCTCCTCTACGACGATTCTCACCGAATTGGATTGGGATAGACCGCGGAGCTGACGAACGGTAGCCGGGAAAAAGAAAGATGCCGACGCTTGAATGTCGAACGAGCCTCCGAGCGGCTCGGAGTTCACCACCAGCTTGTATGTGATCGTGGACGATTGACTCGTCGCCAGGTTTCCCAATACGACGCCTGCGGCCGGATCGTCCGTGCGCGAAGCGCCGTTCACGCGCAAGCTGCCGGCAACGACAGAGGTAATGGCCGGAACCAGCTGTCCGACTCGTACTTCCGTCGCTTGAGACGGGGATGGGTTGGTCACGGTCAGAGAGACGGCGACCTCATCGCCGACCGCCACGACTAGCGGAACCGCCGTTAGATGGAGCAGCAACCCATACACTGTAATCGCAACCGTGTCCGTCACCGGGGAAGTCAGCTCGCGTGCGGTTAACGTGACTGTGTTATCCACTACGCTGCCCGGCGGACTGTTCACCGTAAGCCTGGCTCTACCGATCAGGATTGCGCCGACAAGAAAGCGTTGGATGGTTACGTCTCGCAGTCCGAGCGCATCGAATATTCGTACTCCGGTCAGAACAAGGTTGCCTGTGTTCGTCGTGACCACCTGAAAAGTGACGACTTCGTTCTGCAGCACTTCCGGCTTGTCGACGGTCAGCTTAAGATCGGCGCGAGGCAAGTCGGCGACGATGACGGTTGCGACGGCTTCGGCCGGGGCGGTGCGCACGCTGGTCGCGCTGAGCGATGCGGTAATCGTCGTGCCCGGCGGCGTTTGCGGCGCAACCGGAAACAGAGCCTGAAGCTCGATCGTCTGGCCGGGGAGCAGCTGCTCCGCCAAGCCGATATACTGAAACAGAGGAGATTCCAGCACGATGTTCCTCACGGTGACTCCCGTCGGGTTCGTGACAAAGCCGGTAAACAGAATGGACTGGCCCGGGAACACGACAGGACGGTCGGCCGTGCCCGTTACTCGAAGCTCCGGCTGAACCGCTGGCGGCTCGGGCGGCATCGGCGGCAGCGGAATCCGATTGATGAGCAATACGGAGGCGGCTGTCTGCTGCCCGATCCCGCCGCCCTGCGCGACAACGGTATTCACGATCTGCGTCCCGCCCGGCGTACTCGCCGGCACCGTATAAGGGACCGTGATCTGCGTGCGCCCCCCGATCGCGATCGGGGGCACCGTCTCGTTCAAACCCGTTAAAGAATCGGTAACCAGTATACCCGTTAGAATCGTATTCCCCGTGTTGATCAGCGTTAAAATGTATTCAACGGTTTCGCCCGGATTAGCGAAATCGCGGTCTGAATCCTTGAGCAGGAGCAGCCCGGGGCGAGAAGCGACCAACACTTCCGCCGTCGCCTGCTGCGTCTCGTCGCCGGTGACCAGAACAGCCGTATTGACGATTTTCGTCCCCGCCGCGGCATTCGCGGGAATAACAAACTCGGGATTGTAGGATACAAACGAGCTTGATGGAAGCAGCGCAATCGTCTTATCCAAACCCAGATAATCGTCCCTAACCCGTAAGTTGATCCTGGACGTAATCGACGAATCGTTCATGACGCCGATCGTATAACGGACCGTCTCTCCTGGGAAGGCTTCGGTCGGTTCGACCGTCTTAGTCAGCGTTACTCCCGGGGCGGATTGAACGGAAACGGAAGCCGTTGCGGTAATGAAGCCCGGTTCCGGAATATTGGACGCCTCCAGCCGGGCGACGTTGGTGAATTCCGAACCGGGAGCGGCATTGCGCGGAATTTGGAATGCCGCCGTATACAGAAGACCGTCGAACACATTGCCAAGCGGCACCCGAATTCCCAAGACCGGGTCGGACAGAACGGCGTCCTGCAAATCGGTATTGCCGTTGTTGATGAGCCTGAACGTATAAACGACCTCTTCGCCCGGCAGCGCCGACATTTTGTCTACTGTCTTGACCAAGCTTACGTTTACCGGCAGCGCCCCGATGCCAATCGTGCTCGAAGATTCCATTGCCGCAGTCTGATCGCTGGAGGCCGTGGAGATGTTGGAATAGCTCGTGCCCGCTTTGCCGTCCCGCACGATCGACTCGACGGTGAAGGAATATTGTTGGCCCGGCTCAATCGTCGGAACCGTCTGCATAATTCCCAGCTGACTATCGTTAATGACAACATTCGTCAATGGCGCTCCGCCGGAATTCGTTACCGTCACAATATAAGTAATCGCCATCCCGGGCACTCCGGTAAACGAGCTCGCGCCGTTCGCCGTCTTCGTAAGCGTCAAGCTGGCCGCATTGCAAACCTCGGGCAGACACCCTCCGTAAGGCACAAAAACTTCCTGAAAGCTGTTCGTATTTCCGTTGTAAGATTGAGCGATCAACTGGCCGTTGATTTGCCCCGACCCGTTAGCCGTTATCGTAGCGAACGGCGCTAGAACCGACCCGACGATATTCAGACTGCGATGGAAAAATGCGGTTGCCTGCGGCACATTCCATAAAATCCGGCGACCCGGAGCCGGTCCCGGGTCGCCGGTAAACGTAATGCTATAGCTGCCGAAGCCGACGTTGTTGCCCAGAATGTTGGCCAGAACGAACGAGCCGGCTGGAATCGAAAAGTTGATGCCGTTGGCGCTGGCCAGTGATACGCCGCTCCCGCTCACATTGCTTCCGTCGAAAGTGAATACGTTAAGCGTCGGATCGCTCCCCCGGAATTGCAGCGTACCGAAATCATTCGTAACCGTACCGTTGGCAGGGAGCGCTCCCCATGCCTGGGACGAGCACTGCAGCGTCGTTCCGATCGCCGCAAAATCCAGCGGGTTATCCCGCAGCGGCTGGCCTCTGACGCCGTTCAAATTGCTCATGGAATACGCGGTCACAGCCGAAGAGAATCCGATTACCGTGTTGCCCTTGTTCGTTCCCCTCACGATATTGATGTTGCCCGCTACAACAAGACCGGTCAACGTTGGCGATTCCGTCAGTCCCGCGCAGACCGAGTAATCTCTGTAATTGGCGTTCCCCCCGACGGCGACAAGACCTCCCGCCTGCGAATTGATCTGCGTATGATCACCAAGTAAAAATACATTATAAGCGTTCGCCGCTCCAAAATTCGTGCAAGCCATCCGGCAGCCTCCTCTCGACAGTCCATATGTATGCCCGCGTAAATTGTCCTATTCCCGCCCAAAAAAACCGGGAATAAGCCATTTTCCCCGAGATCCCGCATATATAGAGATGACGTTATCTACGGGAGGCTGATTCATATGAAGTCCGCTTTGTGGCGGCGCGTCCTGCTGCTTCTGTCCGTCCTGCTGCTTGTTCCAGCCGTCGCTTCGGTACAGGCGCAAGCCGCGCAATCGCAATCGGTCCAGTTGGCGAAGAAATATACCGAATACGAGCAGTTCATCATGATCGACAAGTCGACGAACAAGCTGTACTTCTTTGAGCAAGGCAAGCTGATCAAGTCGTTTTCCGTCGCAACGGGAAAGAAGCCCTCCTATACGCCGGAAGGCTTGTTTACCATTCGCGAGAAAATCAAAAATCGTCCCTATTACAAGGAAAAAATCAAGGGAGGAGATCCGAAAAACCCTCTGGGCGATCGCTGGCTCGGCCTGAAGGTCACCATTAACGGCAAAACCTCATACGCCTACGGAATCCATGGCAACAACAATGAAAAGTCGATCGGCAAATATGTATCGGCCGGCTGCATTCGCATGCACAACAAGGAGGTCCGCTGGCTGTACGATCAGGTCAAAACCTCTACGCCGGTGTTGATCGTCAAGGAGCTGCCCTGACCTCAGAGCTTGATCGCCGATGTCCAGCCCCAGTAAAACGCATCTCTGTCCCACGCTGCTTTGCCGCCATGAAGCTTCTTGAACGCCTTCTTGACCTCCTTGTCGATCGAGGCGTTCCCGTTCTCGTTGACATAGACGAACCGTTCTCCGAAATGAGTCTTAATATGCTCGATCGCTGCGGCCTGGTACAGAATTCCGGCATTCCTCAACTCGCCGAACATCCAGGCCGCAACATCTTCTGCGGAATTGTTCATGCTGCTTCCCTCCTATTACTGACGCAATCTCACGGGGGCCTCGGGATCGCTCAGATCGTACTTGACCGGTCTCGCATAGACGAATTGCTTGGTTGTCGGATCGTAGGCGTACACCTTCAACGTCAGCTCCGTCTCTGGCAGTCCGTCGGGAACGAGAATGGATAGCTTGCCCGTTGTCATGTCCGTGAAATCGAACACTTCTTCCTCTTCATTTTCCCAGTAAACGCTATATTTCAATCTCGCAGCCACGTTGGAATTCGCAGAACCCGCGTCGAAGATCAGCTTGTGGTCGGTAATTCCGTCGTCTTCCACGTCCAATGCCTGGATTCTCGTCAGCTTAGGTTCCTTAAAAACAAGCGGAAGCGGATCTTTAAGCCCGCTAAGCTTTAGCCAATAGCTGCGAACCGCCGCCAGCGTCATGACCGACGGAATCTCCTCGTTCTCTACTTCTGCATAGAAGCCCATCCCCTCTTCAGTCCGGAGAGAGTTTACCATGCTCGTTTTCGCCGTCGGCGATCCGAACAACGCCATGTAATCGTCGGCCATAATTTCAGTCGCATCCCAGTAATGCGTGTAGTCGGCAGAGGATGTGTCCTCCGTAAACAAGACCGGATACCCTTTGATGCCGCGAATGGACGCCCATTTGGTCTTCGGACTGCTCGGCAGCTTGCGTTCCTTTTTGATAAGCCAATAGTGTGTAAAATGATGGCCGTATTCGTGGCTTAACGTCGTCGCCATGCTTTCAACCGTTGTGTGCTCGTCGGCGCCGTACAGTGTGATTTCAGTAGGCTCGTCCATCTCGATATCGGACAGATCGTCCTCGTACCAAGAGTAGCTCATATCCGCAACGCCCAGTTCTTCGTCGCTCGGCTCAGCGGATAAAATCACTTTGCCCAAATCGTACAGTTCCTCGCCGTGCATATTCTTCAGCAGTTCCGCGTACAGCGCCTTCAATTTCTTCTGGTTCCATTGCTTGCTATAGCTGACGAACTCAATGTGCTCCGGAGACACGTACTTCGCTATCGGTTTACCGGAAGCCGCTTCGACTGAATGGCCCGGCAGCGCGCCGATCAGACCGAGCGCCAAGGCAACCGCCATCAACATACCGGACAACCGAACGAATCTCTTCTTCATGCCTTCCCCCCACCGCCTGTCCATAGAATCTCTCTCTTCTATATCGCCAAAACTGCCTCTACCTTACAGCAAACCGTCTACAATCTCCATACCTATTAAGAGATATTCGGATTGAAAAGAGAGGGAAGCCCCTTGGCTTAACCCTCTATTTGCACTTGTCCTCGAACCATATCGTTGTATAGTCCGGGCTTGGAGAGCAGTTCTTCGTGGGAGCCCCGCTCCAGCAGCCTGCCGTCTTTAAGCACCAGAATTTGGTCGGCGCGCCGGATCGTGTTTAATCTGTGGGCAATGACAAAGCTTGTCCGGCCTTCCATCAACCGCTGCAAACCTTCCTGAATTTTAATTTCCGTAACCGTATCGATGCTGCTCGTCGCCTCGTCCAGCACCAGAATGGCCGGATCGGCCAGAATCGCCCTGGCGATCGCAAGCAGTTGCTTCTGCCCTTGGCTGATGCCCCCGCCGTCTCCGTGCAAAAGCTTGTCGTAGCCGCCGGGCAGACGCTTGATGAAGGAATGGGCGTTCGCCAGCTTGGCGGCCCGCTCCACTTCCTCGTCGGTCGCTTCCGGTTTGCCGTAACGAATATTGTCGCGAATCGTTCCTTCGAACAAGAAAGAGTCCTGCAGCACGAAAGCCATATGGGAACGAAGGCTGGCTCGCTTAATCGTGCGAATATCGCGACCGTCCACCGTTATTTCCCCGGAATCGGCCTCATAGAACCGGGAGAGCAGTTGGATCAGCGACGTCTTCCCCGCGCCGGTCGGCCCGATAATCGCCACCGTCTCCCCCGGCTTCGCCTCGAAGCTGATCTCCTTCAACGTCTGTTCTCCGGAATCGTAGGAGAAGAAGACGTCGGAGAACGAGACTGCGCCCTGCACCGCATCGATCGGACCGGCGTCTCCCTCGTCCTTCGTCTCGTCGTCCTCGTCCAATATTTCGAATACCCTTTCCGCACCTGCAATGGCCGAGAGCAGCGTATTCCACTGGTTGGCCAGATCGTTAAGCGGACGCGTAAACTGTCTGGCATACTCGACGAACACGACGATAACGCCGATCGTTATCGTCCCGCGAATCGCCAGCAAGCCCCCGACTCCGACGATAACGGCGTAGCTCAAGTTGTTCAAGCCGTTCATCAGCTTCGGAATAAACCCGGAGATCGCCTGCGCCCAGAAGCCGGATTGCTTGATCCGAACATTGCGCTCCCCGAATTCCCCGATGACCGCCTCCTCCCTGGAGAAGGCTTTGACGATGCGTTGACCGGACAGCGTCTCTTCGACGTATCCGTTCAAATCTCCGAGATTGCGCTGGCGCTCCTTGAACAGAACCCCCGTTCTGCGCGTAATCCATTTCATGCCTGCGGACATCAGCGGTACGACTAGAAACGTCAACAAGGTAAGCAACGGGCTTAGCAGCAGCATGACGACGACGGTCCCGACCAGAATAAGCGCACTGGAAAAGATCTGGATCGCCGAGCTGTTGAGCGTGGAGCTGACGTTATCCATATCGTTGGTCATCCGGCTCATCAGCTCTCCGCGCTGCCGCTTGGCGAAAAACGGAATCGGCAGCCGATGCAAGTGCTTAAACAGATCCATCCGCATGCGGTAGACCGTCTCCTGCGCAATCGAAATCATCCATACGTTCTGCAGCCATCCTGCAATGGACCCCAACACGTATACCGCCGCAAGCGCTACAAGGAACAGCAGCCAAGGCGTTCCTCCGGCCCCTTCCAAATATCGGTCGATAGCGACGCCGATTAAATATGGGCCGAGCAGCGAAAGACCCGAGCTAATCATCACCATTAACAAAACGAGAGTAAGCATCGCTTTACGGCGAGCAAGGTAGCCCCATATTCGCTTTATGGTCGCCTGCCAGTTTTTCGCTTTGCCTTTTGTAGGCTTGGTTGCTTGCTTGACTGCATGTGTACTTTCCGCCAACGCCTGCGATTTCGGGTAACGAAGGGGATCACTTAGCGCCTTCCGCATGAGACTCCTCCTCCCCGTATTGCGACTCGTAAATGCGACGATACAAGACGTCTTTGGCCAGCAGCTCGCGATGGCTGCCATGCGCGATAAGACGACCGTCGTCCAGCAGCAGAATCAGATCCGCATTGACGGCGGAGCTAATCTTCTGCGTGATCAGGAACGTCGTACAGGCCATGCCTGCCAACGCTTCAAGCAGCGCAGCCTCCGTGCGCACGTCCAGCGCGCTGGTGCTGTCGTCCAGCAGCAGAATCGCCGGCTTGCGCACGAGCGCGCGGGCAATCGAGAGGCGCTGCTTCTGGCCGCCGGACAGGTTGACGCCGCGCTGCCCCAGCATCGTATCGTAGCCCTGCGGCAGGCCGACGATCGTCTCGTGAATCTGCGCCTGCTTGGCCGCTTCGACGATTGCCTCTTCGTTGGCCTCCGGGGCGCCCCAGGCGATATTATCCCGTATCGTGCCCGTAAACAGCACAACCTCCTGCGGCACATAACCGATAGCGTCTCGAAGCTCCCGTACGTCCCATTCGCGCGCGTCTCTGCCGCCGATCCGGATCGTTCCCGACTCTTCCTCGTACAAGCGAAGAATCAGCTGGGCCAGGGAGGATTTTCCCGCCCCCGTCGCTCCGAGAATCGCCACCGAATCGCCCGCTTCGGCCCGGAAAGAAATTTCCTCCAGCGCGAGCGCCTCCGTATCCGGATAGCGGAAGGAAACCCGATCGAACGCAACGCTTGCGTCTTCGATCCCCGCTTGGCCGCCGACACTAGCCGAATCGCTTTCGCGGCCATCCTCCCCGCTTTCCGTAAGGAGCGTTTCTTCGATGCGTCCAGCCGAAGCTCGCGCCCTGGAGAACGCCGCCACCAGCATCGACAGAGCGGACAATGCGCCCGCCGTCCGCAGCGAGTAGTTCACAACGGCTACCACTTCTCCGGTCGTTGCGCTGCCGGCTTGAATGTCCAAGTGCCCGAACCACAGCACCGCGATGATCCCCGCATTCATGATCAGAACGATAAACGGCTGCGTCATCTCCGTCAGTCGCTGAGCCGACGTCAGGCTCTGCATCAGCTCGCCGCTGCGCTGAGCGAAGCGTTCGGTCTCCCTCTCTCCGCGCACGAACACCCGAATCAGCCGCATCCCCGTTAAATTTTCCTGCATAACCCCGTTAACCGCATCGAGCCGATTCTGAACTCTGGCGAACATTTCGGCGGCTTTTTTCACCATCCACAAAATAAAAAGAACGAGAATCGGCACGGTCAGCACCAGCAGCGAACCCAGCTCCACATGCACGATCAGCGCCATGATGACGCTTCCGATTACGACTAGCGGAACGCGCAGCATAAACCTGAGCCCCATAAAAACGGTATCCTGTACTTGCGTAACGTCGTTCGTGAGTCTGGTAATCAGCGAAGATGGCGCAAAGCGGTTAAACACCGCGTAAGAGAAAGATTGCACTTTGCCGTATAGCTTCTCGCGAATGTCGTAACCCAGACTTTGGCTGACATGCGCCGCATAGAAGGAGCTTAAAATTCCGGCGCCGAAGGCAAGCAGAGTTCCTCCTACCAGCACCGCTCCCCATAAAATGACGACCTGCGCGTTGCGCGGTCCGATACCGTCGTCGATTATTCTGGAGATCAGCATCGGCTGAACCAGCTCGACGGCAAGCTCGATCAACATCAGGAATATCGCCGTAAAGGCGGCAACCCGGTACTTGCCCAACACTTGAAAAACGGATTTCATAATTCGTTGTCCTCCGACGGACAGGATGCGTCCGCTTCCGTAACCCTATGTCAGCTTCTACATAAGCACTCCCTCCTATTGTACCCCTTCTTGTCCGAGGATGGGAGTCTTCCTCCCAATTTAATCCTCCATGCGGACGTTCGGATCGTAGTCGGCTACGACGAGCACATCCATATGGCGACCTCTCCGCAAAAGCGTCTGAACGACGGATTTGCGCAAAATTGGCGACCAGCCCCTCCGACCGGATTGCCCGACGATCAACTGCGTTGCCCGAAGCTGCGCCGCTCTCTCCAACAGGACGTCGGCCACCCGCCAGCGCTTGTCGTTCTCGCAAATATTAAAGCGGCCTCCCAATCTTTCCGTCAGATCTCGCATCTGTTTCATTCTTAGTCCGACCTCTTCGGAAAATCCGTCTACTGGACGCACATAGGACACATGCCATTCCGCCTTCAGGCGGTGGGCGATTCGAAACCCGCGCCGGATCAACCGGTCGGCATTCCGGCTTGCCGAGACGCAGACGAAGATGCTCTCGCGTTTGTTCCACGGTCCCCGAAGCGAGCCTCCCCGTTCCCAAGCCTCCAGCCTTTCATCCACATCGTCCGCCAGTTCGCGCAGCGCCATCTCCCGGAGCGCGATCAGATTGCCCGTCTGAAAAAAATGATCCAGCGCCTGGTCCACTTTGTCCCTCGCATACACTTTGCCTTCGCGCAGCCGCTGCCGCAAAGCCGACGGAGCGACGTCGATCAGCTCGACTTCGTCCGCCAGTCTCAGGATGCTGTCGGGCACCGTCTCGCGAACGCGCACTCCCGTCATCTGCTCGACGGCGTCGTTCAGACTCTCCAAATGCTGCACGTTCATCGTCGCGATAACGGAAATTCCCGCTTCGAGAATTTGCAAGACATCCTCGTACCGCTTTTTATTCGCGCTTCCGGGCACGTTGGTATGAGCCAGTTCGTCGATGAGCACAGCTTCCGGATTGCGCCGCAGGATAGCCTGTACGTCCATCTCTTCGAGCTTCGTTCCCTTGTAGTCGATGCGGGAGCGGGGAAGCGTCTCGAGGGCGACTATCTGGGCCGACGTTTCCTCGCGTCCGTGAGTCTCCAGCAAGCCGATGACGACGTCGATCTTTTTGCGCAGCAGGTCGTTGCCTTCCCTGAGCATCATGTAAGTTTTGCCGACGCCGGGAGCGGCTCCGATATATACCTTCAGCCTGCCCCGTTTGATCTGTTCAATCTTGCGTTCAATTTCCTCTTGGGAAAGTCGACGGTACGCATCGGAAGGCGGACTCGGCTCGTTGACCCGCTTGGCCGGCAGCACGCGTTCCCCGGCATAGTCCGCCCGGTCGGCCACGAAAAACACGTCGATGTTTTTGGTCTTCCGCAAAATCCCGTCCGCGATCGAGCCGCGCCGGAAGTCTTGCCAGAAGCTTTGCTTGGAATGACCGAGCACAATCCGCGTAACGTTGTGGATCATGGCATAGCGTACGAGCGTACGGGGAACCAGCCTTCGGGACTTCATCGGCAATTCCTCGATCGTCGCTCCGATTTTGTCGGCCAGCTTCGCCATCGACCGCTTGAATTGCTCCTCTTCCTTGGACAGCTTCCGGCGCGGATTGGCCAGCGTAACAATCTTCAGCTCCCCGCCCAGCCGTTTGGCGATCTGCTGACCGCGGCGGATGTGGATCGATCCGTTCCAATGGTACTGAGCGGACACAAGAATGCGTTCGGAAGCACCGGATGGACCGATCCGCCCCTGCTTCTCGCGGTGCTTTTCCAGCGACTCGTTCACGCCCTCGGCCATTCGTCTCAGAGCGAGCTCGCGCAGCTTGCCGATATTGCCTTTCTGCAGAAAGCCGGAGCCGTCCCGGGACAGATCGGCGAGACTGCCGTCATGCAGCCGCGCCAGGATCGTCTCCGGGCTGACGTCGATCAACCTGACCTCGTCGGCAAGGTCGAGCGTATCCGCCGGCACCGTCTCTTCCGCCTCGATCCCGGTCAGCCTGTAGGCCAGCTCGGTTATCCCCTCCAGCTCGTAGGCGTTGACCGTCGCAATGACGCTAATCCCCTTGCCTAACAAGCAGCGGATATCCTCAAGCCTAGTGCCGTATTGCGCTCCGGGGCGGTTCCGGTGCGCAAGCGCGTCGACCAGCACCACCTCCGGATTGCGGTCCAGCAGCGCCTTCAGATTTAAATCCTTTTTGCTCGCGCCTTTGTCGTTAATCCAATGAATACTCGGAATTCGCTCCAATCCGGCAAGCTGCTCGACCGTTTCCGGACGGCGCATCGTCGATACGGCGCAGGCGACGACGTCGATGCCCTGCCGCTTCAGCGCCTGTCCTTCCCGCAGCATATGATAGGTTTTGCCCGAGCCGTTGACGGCGCCGATATAGACTTTCAGCCGCCCGGCCTGCATTTTATAGATGGAAGATAAGAGCTCCTCGGGCGTCTTGCGGCGATAAGCGTCCATTGTCGGCGGCCTCCTTCGTCTTGAATAGCAACGGTCGGTCCTCCCTTCCCGTCCTTATTGATTCCGACTGTTTTCCATCGCTTGCAGCTCCAGGTTCAGCATAAGCACGTTCACCCGCGGTTCCCCGATAAGACCGAGGTCGCGCCCCTCCGTATGCCGCCGGACCAACTGCTCCAGGTCATCGACGGGAATACCCGTCAGCTTGCTGATTCGCGGAACCTGAACCTTCGCCGAAAGCGGCGTAATATGGGGGTCGAGCCCCGATCCGGAATTTGTAATCAGCGAGACCGGCAGCTCGGATTCCGGAACGTCCGGATTGTCCTTCTTCCAAGCTTCGATCGAATTCCGCATGCGCAGCAGAAGTTCCGGGTTCGACGGAGCATAGTTGCTGGATCCCGATCCGGCGCCGTTGTAATCGATGCTCGACACCCGGCCTTGGAAAAACGCCGGATCGGAAAAATTCTGTCCGATCAGCTCCGACCCGACAACGTTATCTTGCGAGTCCCTGATCAGGCTGCCGTTCGCCCGATCCGGCATTAGCGTCTGCGCGACACCTGTCATCGCCAGCGGATAGACGATCCCGCACAATAGTAAAAACAAGAGGCTTGCCCGCAAAGCCACTCCGATGAATGAAACTCCGGTCTTGCCGGAATTGCCTGCCGTATTTTCCATAGCTCTCTCCCCTTATACGCTATATCCATAACCCGACGAACAGATCGATCAGCTTAATCCCGATAAACGGGGCGACGACTCCGCCGAACCCGTAGACGAACAGATTGCGCCCAAGCAGCTTCGCAGCGCTCATCGGCTTATATGCAACGCCCTTCATGGCTAACGGAATCAACAACGGGATAATAATGGCGTTAAAAATTAACGCCGATAAAATTGCGGTTTTCGGCGATTCCAAGCCCATGACGTTAAGCGCGCCCATCTCCGGAATCGCTAGAATGAACATCGCCGGAATGATAGCGAAATATTTGGCGATATCGTTGGCGATGCTGAATGTCGTCAGCGCTCCGCGCGTCATCAGCAGCTGCTTGCCGATCGATACGACCTCGATGATCTTGGACGGGTCGGAGTCCAGATCGACCATGTTCGCGGCTTCTTTGGCGGCGATCGTGCCGCTGTTCATTGCCAGCCCGACATCGGCTTGCGCCAGCGCAGGCGCGTCGTTCGTGCCGTCGCCGGTCATCGCGACGAGCTTGCCTTCGGCCTGTTCCCGGCGAATGAGCGCGATTTTGTCCTCGGGCTTACTCTCGGCGACGAAATCGTCGACGCCCGCTTCCCGAGCGATCGTGGCCGCCGTAAGCGGATTGTCGCCCGTGCACATGATCGTCTTGATGCCCATCTCGCGCAGTTGATCGAATCGATCCCGCATTCCCGGCTTGACGGTGTCCTTCAAATAGATTAAGCCGAAGATTCTGCCGTCGACCGCGACCGCCAGCGGGGTTCCTCCTTCGCGGGCGATGGCGTCGCTCTTAACGTCCAAGTCCTCCGGCACCTTCCCGCCCAGCGAGACGATCCATTTCTTCACCGTGTCCACCGCGCCCTTGCGAACCTTCCGGCCGTCCAGCAGGTCCAAGCCGCTCATCCGCGTCTCCGCCTTGAATTCCACGATTTCCGCGCCGCTGGCTTGCGATGCGTCCAATTCCAGGCCGATGCGCTTCGCCAGCTCCAGCACCGACCTTCCTTCCGGCGTCTCATCGTGCAGCGAGCCGATCGCGGCCCATTCGCCGACCGTACGGACATCGTGGCCGCCGACCGGAACGAACTCGCCGGCCATCCGGTTCCCGTACGTGATCGTTCCCGTTTTGTCCAGAATCATCGTGTTGATGTCGCCGGCCGCCTCGACAGCCTTGCCGGACATCGCCAGCACGTTGAATTGCGTGACGCGATCCATGCCCGCGATGCCGATCGCCGACAGCAGACCGCCGATCGTTGTCGGGATGAGACACACGAGCAAAGCGATCAGCACCGGAACCTGCAAATCAATGCCCAAATAAGCGGCGATCGGCTTGAGAGTAACGACAACGATCAGGAAGATGATCGTCAGGCTGATCAGCAGCGTGCTCAGCGCCAGCTCGTTCGGCGTTTTCTGCCGCTTGGCGCCCTCGACGAGAGAGATCATCCGGTCGATGAACGATTCGCCCGGGTCGCTCGTGATTCTCACCGTAATCTTGTCGCTGACGACCCTGGTGCCCCCGGTTACCGAGCTGAAGTCTCCGCCTGCCTCTTTAATGACGGGGGCGGACTCCCCTGTAATGGCCGATTCGTCGACCGAGGCCAAGCCTTCTATCACCTCGCCGTCGCCGGGAATCGATTCGCCTTGGGAGACGACGACTACGTCGCCCTTGCGCAGCTCCGTGGACGGAACGACTCGCACCGCCCCTCCGACAAGTTTGTTGGCTTGAATCTCTTTTTTCGTATTTTTCAAGGACGCCGCCTGGGCCTTGCCTCTTCCTTCCGCCAACGCTTCGGCGAAATTCGCGAACAGCAAGGTAAAGAGCAGAATGAAGAATACGGTCAGATTAAACCCGGTATCCCCCTCCGTTCCGACAAGTCCGGGAAATAACGACAGCAGCAGCACGATGGCCGTTCCGATCTCCACAACAAACATAACGGGATTGCGAATCATGACGGCCGGATTCAATTTCAATAGACTTTCCTTTAATGCGCGCCCTACGATCGAGGACGTGAGCATCGATTTACGTTTCACGTTCATGATAAGTTCACCTCGTCCTTAACCCAGCTTCAAATGCTCGGCGATCGGCCCCAGCACGACGGCCGGCAGAAACGTCAGCGCGCCAATGATCAATACCGTGCCGATTAATATGCCGTAGAACAGCTTATTGTCCGTGCGAAAGGTGCCGATCGTCTCGGGCACCCACGGCTTGCGGACAAGCGACCCCGCCACCGCTAGCATGGCAATCATCGAGACGTAGCGGCCCAGCAGCATCACGAGCCCTGTCGTCATATTCCAGAAAGGCGTATTGTCCGCCAGCCCCTCGAAGCCCGAGCCGTTATTGGCCGCGGAAGACGCGTATTCGTACAGTACCTGCGTAATGCCGTGCGATCCGGGATTTGTAATCGCCCCGCTGCCCGCATCCGTCAGAAAGGCGATCGCCGTTGGCACCAGAATAATGAAGGGATGCGCCAGAATGGCTACGGCGATCAACTTCATCTCGCGCGGCTCGATTTTACGGCCCAAGAACTCCGGAGTTCTGCCGACCATTAAGCCGCACAGAAACACGCCGAGCATGGCGTACATCAGCATGTTGATCAAACCGACGCCCTTGCCTCCGAACACGACGTTCAGCATCATCTGACCGAGCGTGCCCAAACCTCCGAGCGGCGTTAGCGTATCGTGCATATTGTTGACCGTCCCCGTCGTCGCCGCGGTCGTAACAGCCGAGAACAAAGCGGACTGGGCGATGCCGAAACGGACCTCTTTACCTTCCATGCTGCCCTGCGACGCGTCGATTCCCATAGCGGCTATCGCGGGGTTGCCGCGAAGCTCCGAGAAATAAATCAGCGACAGGAAAGCGACGAACAAGGTCATCATCGCGCCGAAAACGACCCAGCCTTGTTTGCGATTGCGGGCGAAACGGCCGAATACGTAAGGAAGCGAAGCCGGCAGCGCCCACATGGACAACATCTCGACCACGTTCGTGAGCGGATTCGGATTCTCGAACGGGTGCGCCGAGTTGGCGCCGAAGAAGCCTCCGCCATTCGTTCCGAGATGCTTGATGGACTCGAGGGCCGCAACCGGGCCCATCGCGATGCTCTGCGTAGATCCTTCGAGCGTCTGGACGATTAACGTCGGGTTCAGCGTAAGCGGAACTTGCAAAGCGACAAGCAGCAGCGTAACGAGGATTGCCGCAGGCAAGAACACGCGAGTATGGGCTTTGACGAAATCCTCAAAGAAATTTCCCAGCGTCTTTCCCTTGCTCGTAATCCCTCTGATAAAGGCAATCGCCACAGAAAAGCCCGTAGCGGCCGAAGTAAACATCATCATCGTCATAACGGCCATTTGCGAGAAATAGGAAACCCCCGATTCGCCGCTGTAATGCTGAAGATTGGTGTTGGTCATAAAGCTGATCGCAGTATTCAGGGAAAGCGTCTCTTCCATGCCGCCGATTCCGCTCGGGTTAAACGGCAAGTATTTTTGCAGCCTCAAAATAACGTAACCGACCGCCGTCAGTACGATATTCGTCAGCAAAAAGCCAAGCGCGTATTGCTTCCAAGTCATTCCGCCGCGGTTCTTCAGCCCGATCAGCCGGAAAATAAGTTTCTCGAACGGCCCGAATATCCGGTCCTGCCCGTTCTTTTCGTTCGAGAACACATGATACACGTAGGTCCCAATCGGTTTAACCAGCAGCGCTAGCATTGCTAGGACAAGCAAAATTTGCACAATTCCCATCGGCCTTCCTCCTCTATCCGAAAACCACGTTTTTCGTCAAAATTTCTCCGGGTGAATCAATGCGTAGACGAGGTAGATAAAAACACAAGCGGCCGCAATCGATACGACGATCATTTTCGTTCGCCCCCCGCCTCTTCGACGACCCGGTCGCACCAGATCGTAAAACCGTAAAACAACGCGAACGTTCCCGCCAATATAAACGCCATGTACACATCTAGCATAGGCGTAGCCTCCTTACATACTCGGTCTCGAATCAAGGGCGATCAGAAACGCATACACGCTAAGCGAAAATAAGCACAACAAAAAGACCGCAGAGGATTAACCCTGCGGCCTACGCTCACAAGTTCATCATCCTCTCCCCATCGGACACGACCATACGACATAATCGTCGGTCGCCCGTCAACGCTTACGAGGTTAGCTGTCGGATTCGGGCGGTGAGAGTCGCCCTACCCGAGCCGGCCGCATCCTAGGTGCAGTCGGCTCGGGATTCACCCCGGACGGCGAGACGATCGGCTCTCACACCGATCGTCCCTCCGTCAATTGGTTCCCCCGCTTTCCGGGTCAGGCCCGGAAACTCAGCGATTCGAATGGAACGATATTAAAATCATGAATCGAATATTACGCCTGCCCCCAAACTTTGTAAAGCGATCCTGACGGCTTCCAAAAGCCGTTTGGCCCCGCCGCGGGAATTCGTACCGCTTACAATCGCCCCGAGCTTGACGAAGCTCCTCGCAGCTCTCTAATTCTCGTCTTCTCGCAATCTCCGCATCGTCGGATCTTCCGATCTCTCCTTTGTTGTCGCTCTTCAGTGGATTCCTGCTCGCGCAGATGATATGATACGAAAGGATATAATGGACAAGGGGGACTCGAGCTTGAAATCAGGAAGTCATCGATTGTCTGTATCTCTACTTGCGGTATTCGCGCTTCTGTTGATCGCAACGGGATGCGGAGGCAAACAAAAGGAGGATTCTACAATGGGCGGATCAAACAATCCGATCGTTACGATCGAGATGGACAGCGGCAAAACGATTAAAGTCGAGCTCTATCCGGAAATTGCGCCGAACACGGTTAACAACTTTGTTTCCCTCGTAAGCAAGGGCTTCTACGACGGAACGATCTTTCATCGCGTTATTCCCGGATTCATGATTCAGGGCGGAGACCCGGACGGAACCGGCATGGGCGGTCCCGGATATTCGATCGAAGGCGAGTTCTCGCAAAACGGCATCAAGAACGACTTGAAGCATACGACTGGCGTTCTTTCCATGGCTCGCTCGGGCAATCCGAACAGCGCAGGCTCCCAGTTTTTCCTTATGGTCGCCGACGCTCCGCACTTGGACGGCGCATACGCAGCCTTCGGCAAAGTCATCGAAGGCATTGAGGTCGCACAGGAGATCGTCAACACGCCGCGCGGAGCCAACGATCGTCCGAAAACCGATCAGGTGATGAAGAAGGTTACCGTGGACACTCGCGGCGCCGCAATCCCTGAACCTGAAATCATCAAGTAAGAATAAGGAGTATATACCTCCCTCCGATGCTATACGCTCCTGAAACCTGAATGGGTAAACCCGTTACAAGGTAGTTTCATGAGCGTATGAGGCAGTCTACGGGAGGTATATACTCCTTGCTTTTTGTTTATCGATCATCTTAATCAGTCCTGCTTAGGGGACAGCCCCTTTTTTCTTGGATATGCCTTAATCCATGCCGCCTCGAATCACTTCATCCCGCACGTGCCACTTGGAATTCCGAAGCGTCTGTCTCGCCCCTTGAATATCCCCTTCCTTCAGCCGCTCGTAAAGCTCCGTATAGACGACTCTTCCCGTGAACGGCCGATTCGGCCGCTTGTAGGAACGATGAACGACGACGAAAAATAAAATTTTGTCCTTGTAAGCGTCGAAGGTTTGAAGAATATGACGATTATGAATCGTCTCCAGCAGCGTCCGCATAAACAGCAGGCCGTTCTCGTAATAATCGCGATATTTTTTAAGGTCGCTGGCTTCGATCAACGCCTCCAGATGCGTTTTCATTTTCGGCAGGTTAATCTCGCCGCTATACTGCTCCACGACGTCTAGCGTATACAGATACAGCGCGGTCAGCAGATCGAAAATATCGAACAGCTCCTGAACCTCGATCGCGTTCACGCGAATGCCGCGCTTGGACAATGTCTGCACGAAGCCTTCCTTCTCCAGCAGCCGGATCGCATCGCGGATCGGCGTACGGCTCATATTCAATTGCGCCGCCAGCTCGCTCTCGGATAGCAGCATTCCCGGAGCGTAATCCGCGTTCAGCAGATTGTGACGTATTTGTTCATAAGCGATTTCAACTAGCGGAGAACCGGACATGCGAGAGCTCCTTTTATCGTTATCCTATTAATTATACCGATCAATGTTATCGGAGGATTAACTCGGCGGCGTTTTGCAGTTATCTACTGGAAAAAAAGACTGCCCCTAGCAATCGTCCCATCCGCCCAGCCGGCGGTGAGAGTTTGCTTAGGAGCAGCCTATTCGAAGACATATATTACGCAGTCGGTCCGTTATTCAAACGCGGAATAAGGAATTTCGAACTCCGGCATTCCCGCCGCGTAAGGCGTATATTCGTACTGACCGAAATAGACGACGATGCCGTTATGCTTGAGGAAGAAATCGCGATCCGGCTCGATCGTCTTGAACGGAGCCAACAGTTGAAGGCCGCGCGCTTGAATCTGTTTTTGGATGTGAGAATTAATGATCGACACGTATTTGGCCTTGCCTCCGGTCACGTCCGCAAGGGAGAGCAGCTTGCCCGTCTTCAAATCGAACGTGTAGGTGACGCGGGCCGTCGACCCGTGAGCGCCCCCGGTATAGATATAATAATCGACGTACAGGCTCAGCTTGTCTTGCTCGTTGTAGGAAACCGTGTAGGTTCCATCGAAGGTAACCTCGTAAGAGCCGTCGTCTCCTTCAAGCGCATTGGCGAGCGACTCCTTGGCCAGCTCGACGTTCAGCTCGGCGTCCTTCTTCAGCAGTTCGTTGATTTTCTTCTGCGCGTCTTCGTTGGCATAGCCGGCGATTTGCGGATAATGCACCAGGATCGATTGGCGCTTTTTATCCTCCTTGATCGCCTGAGTCTCGATAGTCAGCGAATTTTCCCGAATCTCCTCGATTCCGATTCCTTTGGTCGCAGGGTCGTAGGCAACGCCGTAGCCCATTCGCTCAAGCAGAAATCTGAACGGAACGTAACTCGTGCCGCTCTGGACGATAGCCGGAAGGCCGTAAATTTGCTGATCGTTCAACACTGCGCTGCCGTCGCCCAGATTTAGCACAAGCTCCCGGTCGCGGCCGGTTACGGTGATCGTATTGCTTGTCTTGTTCCATTTCGTCGTCAAGCCGATCTGATTGTTAAGACTGCGCAAGGCGACATAGGTCGTGCCTTCCGAATTAATCGCAGGCAAGGTAACCGCCGTGCCGTTCACGTCGATCGCTTGCTCGATGATCTTGTAACGGCTCGCCGCCGCGTTGGCCGCATCCCCGGACGGGAGCAAAGGGGCGATCGCAATTGCCGCCGCAACGGCCCAGGTCATTGTTTTTCTCGACACTCTCAATATAGAAATAGGCTGCATCGAAATACTTCCTCTCTAAGAATTAAGTTTTCCCTCTTGTTATAGACGCAATTCCTGTCGAAAGGGTTCGGTCTTTCCCGAAAATAAATGCGCGCTGTTGATAACCCGCTCTAGTATCTTATATGATAGGGGAATCTAAGCTTACTAATGTTGGGAGGTGCTGCTCCATGCCCGAGAGCGGAAAAGAACGCGCGAAACGCAATAAAACGATTGCGCTCAGCGAAGCCGAGAGAACGGAATATCGCGCACGGCTGATCTCGTTGGCGGCGCCGATGGAGGCGGAGCAGCTGCTGAACCGCACGGTCTGCCAAAATCTGTTTGAGGCAATCGATTATTTGCCGGACGAGTTCGTAGATTTGCTGTTCATCGATCCTCCGTACAATCTGACGAAAAATTTTAACGGCCAAACCTTTAACCGTATGAATCATCGGGAGTACGCGGAATGGCTGGACGGCTGGTTCGGCAAGCTTATGCGCATTCTGAAGCCCGGCGCGACCGTCTACATATGCGGGGATTGGCGATCCAGCCATTCGATCTTCGAGATCGCTTCCAGCTATCTTAACGTCATTAACCGGATTACATGGGAACGGGAAAAAGGGCGGGGAGCGCTCTCGAACTGGAAGAACGCCTCGGAGGATATTTGGCACTGCACGAAATCGACCGACTACAAGTTCTATGTCGATCGCGTCAAGCTGAAGCGGCGGGTCATCGCCCCTTATCGGACGGCCCATGGCGTGCCGAAGGACTGGGCGGAAGGCGAGGACGGCAAGTACCGCCTTACGCATCCTTCCAATCTGTGGACCGATCTGACGGTGCCCTTCTGGTCCATGGCCGAGAACACGGATCATCCCACACAGAAGCCGGAGAAGCTGCTGGCCAAAATCATTCTAGCCAGCTCGGACGAGCGCGACGTCGTTTTCGATCCTTTCGGTGGAGCAGGCACGACGGCCGTCGTCGCCAAAAAGCTGAACCGGCAGTTCGTCACCGTCGAGATCGACGAGTCTTACTGCTGCCTGACAGAGAAGAGACTGCGACTGGCCGAGCAAGACGCCTCTATTCAAGGGTACTCGGACGGCGTATTCTGGGAACGGAATACGCTTCCGCGCAGCGGGCAGCCTCGGCTTTAAAGAAAACGACGGACGTTCTGTCACCAGAGCTGGCTCCGTCAATGCTACGATTGGAGGGATTTCCCATGATTAGAGTCAAAGAATTTGTGGATAGCGACAGCTCCCTGGCCGAGAAAAGAGTGAACGAATTTCTCGCCGAGCTGAAGGACGAGCAAGTGATCAACATCTGCTACAGCTCGATCAGTAAACCGAGCTTGAACAATATCAGCGAGCAGCGCAGCGCGATCTTGGTCGTCTACAGAACGGATTCCGCTCCATCCCCATCCGCCAAACGATAGCGCGGATATCGGCAGCCGCACGGAATTCGGCTCCTAGCGGCAAATCCCCCTTGAGCGAACCGTCGGCGGCGCCGCGGTCATAGCGAGGGGGATTTGTTTTGCGTCTCTGCGATTGGCTATTTACGTTCGCCCACGTAAGATCGGAGCTTTCGTTGCCGCTTTACTCAATGCCTTCAACACTATACCCCCGAATGCGAATGATGAATTGCCTATTCTTATTTCCGGCCGTAATCCGCCTTGATCTCGCCCCATTGCTTCGTCTGCCATTTGAGTACCTTGTTGGGGTAGCTGTTCGTCTTCAGCCAGCGGACCGCGCGGTCGATCAGATCCCAGATTTCCCGTGTCGTCTCGTCCCTCGGGAGCGTAGTGGATACTTCCTTCTGCTTGACCCATTTCATCGCGTTGACGGAGTCGCTGTAGACCGTTTTGCCGCTGCCGATTTTCTTCAAATAGGCCAGCGCATGCACGATCGCGAGGAACTCTCCGAGATTGTTCGTTCCTTTGGCGATCGGACCTACCGCGAACAGCACCTCCCCCGTCTTCGTATCCACGCCTTTGTATTCCACCGGTCCCGGATTGCCTCTTGTGCCTACGTCGACGGAGATGCTGTCGTAGTCGACCTCCCCCAGGCTCTCTCCTGCCCCGGCTTTGGCGGAGCCGGTCTTTTTGCCGCTGCCCCAATGCTTCTTCCAGCCTTCCCGGTACGCTTGATCCGCGGTCGCCTTGGATTCGTAGGACTTGTATTTCGCCTCGTCGAACTGGTTGATTTGCTTTTGGCACTCCGCCCAGCTATCGTACACCCCGGGCTTGCGTCCGACCCATACGACGTAATGCTTCGTTTTCGTTTTCGACATCTTTCGTTACTCTCCCGTTCCGTCAGCCGTTTAACAAACGGTCGTAATGATCGGATTGCCGTTCGTAATAATGATCGTATGCTCAAACTGCGCGACGCGGCTGCGATCGGGCACTTTAAGCGTCCAGCCGTCCGCCTGCTGGTCGACGTAGGTCGCCCCCGTCGAGACGAACGGCTCTATCGTAATGACCTGGCCCGCCTTCAGCACTCTTCGGTCGCGCGGCTCGGAATAGGGCAAAATCTCGAAGGGCTCCTCATGCAAGCTTCTGCCTACGCCGTGGCTGCACAAATTTTCGATAATGCGGTAGCCTCCCCGCTTTGCTTCCTCCTGCATCGTTTTGCCGATCTGGTTCAGCTTGACGCCGCCCTTCAAACCGGAGATTACCTTCATCATCGTCGCGTACGTATGTCGGCACAGACGATCCACTTCGGTCTCGACGGGAGCCACCTGAAACGATTGGCCGGCATCGGCGTAATAGCCTTCCAGCTCTGCAGATACGTCGACGTTCACCAGGTCGCCGGCTTGAATGATCCGGTCACCGGGAATGCCGTGAGCAACCTCTTCGTTAATGCTGATGCACGTATAGCCGGGGAATTGCACGTCCTTCATCGGAGCGGACGCCGCTCCGTGCGAAAGCAGTACGTCCCGGCCGATCAAGTCGAGTTGCCTCGTCGTCATTCCGGGCTGCGTCCGCTTTTTCATTTCCTCAATCGTTAGGGCCACGATTTTGCCGATTTTCTTCAATTGGTCGATGTCTTGAGGGGATTGCGCGATCATAGGCCGCTCCTTCCTGTGAAGAGAAGTCCCGTTGCATTCCGAAAGGGATCTAATCGTTACAGTATCTCAGTTCATTTAATATATCTTAACCTTACAGCTTTTGACTCTTTTGCTCAACTGCGCGAACCATACAGAGGTAACAAGCGACTGCGCCGACGTTCGCCGCGGCGATCAGCAGACCCATAGGCAGCGCGTTCGCGCTTCCCGCTACGCCGACCAGCGGCGCCAGCGCCGCGCCGAACAGAAACGCCAGCAATCCGAGCAGCGCCGAAGCGCTTCCGGCCGCATGCCCATGCTTGCTCATCGCCAGCGTAAAACCGGCCGAGCCGACGAGACCGACGCTGGAGACGACGAAGAAGAGCGGCACAAGCAGCGCGATTAGACCTCCGCCCGCAAGGATGACGGCCAACAGAGCCAAGCCCCCTAGCATAGCGAGCAGCAGACCGGTCACAAACAGCTTCTTCTCCCCTATTCTTCCCGCCAATCTCCCCGCCGTTTGTCCCGCAATTATTATTCCTACGCCGTTAATGGCGAAAAACAAGCTGAACAGCTGCGGAGATACACCGTAAATGTTCTGCAGCACGAACGGCGAGCCCGAGATGTAAGCGAACATGGCCGCCGTCACCAGCGCCTGCGACAACGCATACCCCATAAACAACCGGTCTCCGAGCAATGTGCGGAACGTCGAGAATGTCGTCTTCAGCCCGCCCGTCATCCTTTTTTCCGTCGGCAACGTCTCGCGCAAGCCGAAAAAGACGGCGAGCAGCGTAACGACTCCCCAAGCGGCGAGCACGATGAATAGTCCTTCCCATGACGTAAACTTCAGCAGCTGCCCGCCGACGACCGGCGACAAGATCGGCGCTGCGCCGTTAACCAGCATGAGCATCGCATAAAATTTCGTCAGCTCGGAGCCGGAATACAGATCCCGGACAATCGCCCGGGAAATGACGATGCCCGCCGATCCTGCCAAGCCTTGCACGAACCGGAGCGCGATCAGTACGCCAATCGACGGACTGAAGGCGCACAACATCGAAGCGATGGCGTAGACCGCCACTCCGATCAGCAGCGGTCCTCTACGGCCGCGAAAGTCGCTGATCGCCCCGGCGAACAGTTGGCCGACCGACAGTCCGATCATACAAGCGGTCAAGCTGAGCTGCGCGTAGGACGAACTCGTGTGCAGATTTTCCGCCAATCCCGGCAGCGCCGGCAAGTACAAATCAAGAGATAAAGGCCCGAAGGCCGACAACGATCCGAGCAGCGCCACATACCAGAGCCGTCCGGCGCTGCCGCGCTCTCCCGTCCCAGCCGCAAGTCTGTCTTGATATCTGTTCAAAATAACGATCTCCTTGTCTATTTTGCATCCTCCTATCATAGTACGAGCGATTTTGAAACTTCAAGCTTTATTCCCATCGTCGCGTCGCTGAGCTATAATACAGATGTTCCCACTGGCTCGTCCTTATAAGAATTCATAGACAGGAGACCAAGCATGGACATTATTCCGATTGCTACGCATTTAATCGATGAAGATAAAGAGCAGCCCCGCTACCAGTTCGACGACGAAGCTCTGCAGGAGCTAATGAACAGCATTGGAGAGCTGGGGCTGCTATCGCCCATTAAAGTCCGCAAAACCCCGGACGGGCGCTACAAAATCATTTACGGCAACCGGCGTTACAAAGCTTGCACCGCGCTGAGCCTGCCGACGATTCCGTGCATCGTATCCGAAGCGACGGACGAGATGGAAATCTATCTGGAGCAGATCGCGGAAAACTTGACTCGGCAAGGCTTCTCTCCGATCGAGGAAGCCGAAGCTTTCAATAAGCTGCTGACCGATCCGAAGTTCAGCAGCTCGGTCAAGTATTTGTCCAGCAAGCTGGGCAAGCCGGAAAACTATATTAAGAACAAGCTGGAGCTGTTGAAGTTCAGCCCCGCCGTCCGCCAACTGATCTCTGCCGGCACCGAGATTAAGAAAGGACGGCTGACCGAGGATCAAGTGATAGCGCTCAAGGACTTGCCAATGGAATATCGCGATTCTCTGGCGCTTATCATGGCCGAAGACGAGATGCCCGTCACCGATGTGAAGCGGATCGCGCGCTTGTTCAAGGATAAGGAAATTTCCGACGCGACAAAGGGCAAGCTGCTGTTTAAGACGGGATACCAGCTGCTCGAAACCTGGTCGACGTACGAGCACAACCGCAAAGAAAGAGCCAAAAGCGCGATGCCCAAGGAGGAGCCTTACATAGCGCCTCCGGAAAATTCGGTAGCGGAGAATGGCACTCAGGCGCCGGTTCCACCCGCGGCGGAGGAAAGATCGGCCGTCGATCTGCCGAGAGCAAGGGCAAGAGTAACTTCCGAAACCGTTCAGCTCGCCATGCCCATGCTCTCCGGCCTGGCGGAAGAGACGCCTGAATCGGATGAAGACGATGAGCCTACGTCCGGCAGCTTCGTCGAGGACATGCTGAACCTGCTGCTTGCCACCTTGCCTCCTCCCGGCCCGCTGTCTCCGTCCGACCTGCCGGAGCTGGAAGGCATCGAGCTGCAGCAATTCTCCCGGGACGTGGATACGCTGATCGCCGATCTGGAGAAGCATCTCGCGGAATGGCGCTCGGTAAAGGATATGCTGACCGTCAGAAAATAAAAGAAAAACCCCTTTCGGGGTTATAGAAATTTGAAAATGAACTGAGGCGAACGGATTCAGCTCCGAAGCTGTCTCAAACCAATGCCATCTCCGTTCGTATCTTGAAAGCTCCGAGGGTATACCTGATAGACGACCGTCAACTTCCACCATTTTTCGCGCATGATTTTTGCTCCTTAATGATGATATTGCGGTAAATTATTCACTGCTCTTTGCCAGACTACCTGCCGCGATATGTCCGTAGGAGATCGTCGCTCCTTTTGTCGGGGCGGCCCATTTTACCGCGCCGTCGCAACCTCAAGCGAATCCACCGTCCGCAAATATCCTGCAATCGCGCCGTGAATGCCTTCCGGATAGATTTCCGCCACGTGCGGGTTTGTTTTTTCGTGCCGATATTCATTCCACACGGTAACTTTAATCGTTGCCATTGGTTGAAACCTCCTATTCGCAATAAGCGGGCCGACCTATGGCCCGCCCGCTCCTACGTGTCTATTCTGATAACGGGTCTGACGAATTCGACAACGATACGGTGCGCCGTTGCTCGCTCGAACGAATGACGGCGTCCAGCACCTCCTGGTTGCGATAACCATCCATGAAACCCGGCAGGCCATCCGGCGCTTCGCCGTCCAGCAGCAACAGAAAGTCGCCGTACTGCGTCGCCTTGCAATGCGCCGGCACATCGACGACTGCCCGTGCGAGTCGGCCCGGCGCCTCCTCGCGGGTCCAGACGACCCGCTCGGGTTCCAGCGTCGACGCATGCAGCGTACCGAAATCGCCGTAGATCGTCACCTCGTGCTGATTATCCGAGCCGACCGCATTGCGAGAGGATTGAAAGACACCGGCCTCGCCTCCCGCCATCAGCCCTTGGAAGCTGACAAAGTCGTCGATCTCGATCTTGACCATCCGGCCTGTGGCGGGATCGCGCCGCTCGGGAACGAGAGTGCGCAGTTGCGCCGACAGCTCCTTGAATTCGCCGAACAGAAACCGCGCCATATCGATCATATGCGAGCCCAGATCGCCGAGTGTGCCCGTTCCCGTAATCTCCGGGTTGAACCGCCAAATGTAAGGCGTGTCGTTCAGAACCGAGCCCCAGCCTTGCAAGTACTGGACGGAGAAGCTGCGCACCGCGCCCAGCTTCCCTTCCCGAACCAGTTCCCGCGCATAGCGGAAGGCCGGCGTGTAGCGATAACTGAATCCGACCATGCCGCGTATCGGCTGCGCTTCGTACTGCTCAAGCAGAGCATCTGCCTCCTGTAAAATACGGGTAAACGGCTTTTCGGCGAGAAACGGCTTGCCTGCCTCCAGACAGGCGCGAATGATCGCTGCATGAATATGGTTCGGCGTCACGGAAACAATGGCATCGACGTCCGGGTCTGCGATCAGTTGTACAAAATCGGTATATCTTTTACCGGGCGCAATGCCGAGCGCATCGCCTTTTTCCGCCAGCGCCTGTTCATTCACATCGCTGACCGCAACAACCTCGTAACGGCCTTCCTCTGCCATCCAGCGAAGATGCGAATGCGCCATTCCGCCGAGACCGATCAATCCGATTCGATAGGTTTGCATCGTATCGTCTTCACTCCCTATTACTCTGTTTCTGTTAAGCAGGTTTTATTTCACGTTCTGGTAGCGATCGTACGCATCGCTGTAGATCTGAATCAGCTTCTGCAACCCCATGTCATTGAGCTGCTTAACGTAGGAGTCCCATTCCTCGTCGATACCGCCCTGCGTGATCCACTTTGCGCGAGTGCTCTTGATATAGTTTTCGATATCCGTCGTCAGCGTAGGCATCTCCTCATACTCCTCGACCGTGTACATCACGTCCGGGAACGGCTGCGTCACATAATCTTTGCCCAGGTTGTCAAGCTGCAGCTTCAGACCGTCGCCGGTAGCGGGATCCAGCTTGATTTTCTTTTCGAATTCGGGGCTTACGTACTTCGGACCGAAGTCCCGCAGAGAGCTGTCCCAATACCAAGCGTCGGCGCTTGTGCCTTCCGGCGGGTCCATCAACGAATAAGTGCCGTCATCGTTTTTGCTGATCGAAGTGCCGATGGCGCCCCAGAAGTTCTGAATGCTCGCTTCTCCGGTATAGAACTGGTCGGCCCAGCGTGCAGCTATCTCCGGATATTTACAAGCGGTCGTGATCAGCAGTTCGTTGCGGCGGAAGCTCAAGCCGTTCGGATCGCCGACCTGATATTTCTTCCCGTCCGGGCCGCTTATCGGTGCGATCGTCACATATTGCTTGCTCCAAGGGCCGAATACGGCATCCGGCGTCCACTGGTAGGAGAAGCCGACCAGCGCTGCGTCCGGATTTTGCCTTTTGGCCGTCAGCATCGTATTGTCCTGCGTAAACGTCTCCTTATCGATCAAGCCTTCCGAGTACAGCTTGTTCACCCAGGCGATGCCCGCCTTGTAGGCGTCCGAGGTCGGGATATATTCGAGCTTGCCGTCCTTGAGCATCATATGGTTGTTGCGAATATCGGTAATACCAAACGGTGCAAACAGATTCATATCGACATCCTTGGTATCGCTATACGGTATCTCGTCCAATACGCCGTTGTCATTGGGATCCTGTTCCTTGAACGCCTTGAGCACCTTGTACAGATCGTCGAGTGTCTCCGGCTCCTTCAGGCCCAGCTTATCCAGCCAGGCCTTATTGATTACCGGTTGTATGGAGGAATACGGGCGCGACGGCAGTCTGGCCGGCAGCGAGTAGACTTTGCCATCCGGGAACGTACTCAGCTTTTTCAGATCCGGCATTTCAGCCATCGCCGCTTTGAGATTCGGCATATACTGATCGATATAATCGTCGAGCGGGCGGAACAGACTAAGATTATTCATGATATCGGCATCGCCGAACGCCATGTCGCCGACGATGATATCCGGCATTTTTCCGCTCGCGAGCATGACGGATTTTTGCGTTTCCCAGTCGGTGTTAGAGATGACCTGCCAGTTGATCTTAACGTTCGAGTTTTTTTCCAGCTCCTGCAGCCACGCGTTTTTCGCGAAGGAATCGCCCATGTTGCCCCAGCGGATCGTCAGTGCATTCAGCGTTACGGTCTTATCGACGATCGGCAGGCCTTCTGGATGGAAGTTGTCGTTCGAAGCGCTGGCCGAGCTTTTCCCTGCATCGTTGGATGCTGTATTTTTCTCACCGCTATCGCTGCTGCAACCTGTTAGCACAGCCGTCCCCAATACGGAGACCAGAACCAAGCCGGACATCCATTTTTTCACCACTGTATAACTCCCCTTTGTACAAAATGAATTGCGTCTTCACAACAGGAATGACGTCACATAGCCTTGCCTTCCCCGCCGCTGCTTCGTCAGCTCTTCACGGCGCCAATCATCACCCCCTTATTGAAGTGCTTCTGCACGAACGGGTACAGGCACATGATCGGCAGCGTAGCGACGATGATGACCGAATAGCGAAGCAGATTGGCCAGCCGCAGCGCGATCTGGGCCGCCTCGCCCGTTCCGAGCGCATTCTGCATCTGATTCGTCACCAGAATATCCCGCAGGACCAGTTGGAGCGGATACAGATCGGGGGTCTGCAAATAAATCAGACCGTTAAAATATGAGTTCCATTGTCCGACCGCAAACCATAGCGCCAGCACGGAGATGATTGCCTTGGAAAGAGGCAGCACCATCTGAAAATAGAATCGTAAGTTCCCGCAGCCGTCAACCTGGGCAGCCTCCCACAAATCCTGCGGAATCCCTGTCTGGAAAAACGTCCGCGCCACAATGATATCGAAAACGGCAACAGAAAACGGCAGCACCATGACCCACACCGTATCGTACAGATGAAAATCGCGGATTGTCAGAAACGTAGGCACTAGCCCGCCGTTAAAGAACATCGTGAAAATAAAGAACAAGGATAAAAACTTGCGGCCGACCAGGTCCTTCCGAGACAACGCGTAGGCGGCCGACAGATTGACCGCGAGCCCGATCGCCGTGCCGACGGCTGTGTAGAAAATCGTGTTGCGGTAGCCGATCCAGATGTTAGCGTGCTTGAACAACTCTTTGTAGCCATCCAGCGTAAAGCCTTTGGGAAACAGCCATACCTGGCCGGTACCGACAGCCGCCGGATCGCTGAATGAAGCGATGACGATAAAATAAAGCGGATATAGGACAAGAATAAGCACCAACCCGGCCCCAATGTACACTAAAGCTTCCAGCACATTGTCGCTGCTGCGCGTTTTTTCGATGCGCATTCCCATATTCGTTGCAGACTCCATCTCTCTTGCTCCCCCTCCCTTCCGTTACCAGAGACTGTGCTCCGAGTATTTTCTCGATATCTGGTTGACCAAAATAAGCAGTATGAAGTTAATGACCGTATTAAACAAATTGATCGCCGCCGAAAAGCTGTATTGGGAGCTGAGCAGGCCAATCTTGTACACATAAGTCGAAAGAACTTCGCTGCCGGAAATATTCAGGTTGTTTTGCAGCAGAAATGCTTTCTCAAATCCTACGCCGAGCAATCCGCCGACTCTCAGAATCAGAAGCGTCACGGCCGTCGGGATGAGCATCGGAATGTCGATATACTTGATTTTCTGCCATCGACTCGCGCCGTCCACTGTCGCCGCCTCGTACAGGCTAGGGTTGACCGACGATAAGGCTGCGATATAAATAATGCTGTCCCAGCCCGCATGCTGCCACACGTCGGACCACACATACAGACTGCTGAACATACTGGCCGAACCGAGCAAGTTCGGCGCTTCGGCCCCGAACAAGCGATAGATATTGCCGAGCAGACCGTTGCCGGGCGACAGCAGAATCATGAGAATGCCGACGATGACGATGGTCGATATGAAGTGCGGCATGTAAGTGACTGTCTGAAATATGCGCTTGAATCGGTTTGCCCGCAGTTGATTGACGCAAATCGCGAAGAGAATGGGAATCGGGAATGTCGCGAAGCTGTATAGACTGATGTAAATCGTATTTTTAATCGTGATCGAGAATTGGTAGGAATTAAAAAACTTCTCGAAGTATTTAAGTCCCACCCACGGGCTGCCCATAATGCCCAGCGCCGGCTTGAAGTCTTTAAAGGCAATAATTACGCCGTACATCGGCTTGTACGTAAAGCAGAGCAGCAACGTCACGGCCGGCAGTAAAAGCAAGTATAGTCCCCAGTTTCTGCCGATCCCCGCGATTTTGTGCTGCAGATAGCCGCCCGATGAGCTGTTGGTCAACGCGCAGTCCCCTCTTTCTGTGTCTTCTGTGTCTTCTGTTTCTTGGTCACGTCCTCAGTATACTTGCCGGATCGGAGGAGATTTGGACTATGTGTCCCCTGTTTTTCGGACTTTACGGGGAACGTGCGGGGATCGAAGAGCCTATCTGATCCGGAGCGTCGCCGAAGCCCGTCCGATCCAGACTTTTTACTGCCATTATCCAGACATTCGGTTGCAGACCCTCTATCCCGGGTTGCAATTTCAAGTACCGGTATTATAATCTTCAGACAGCGCTATCCTTTTCAGTTAACAATAGACTTGAAGCAAGGGGCTGCGAGTATGAACAAACAAGCGGACAACAAGCTGTATCCGATCCAGCATTATGTCAAGATCATTCTCGTCATCTCTTTTACCGCGCTCATTCTGGACTTCATCATCAGCTTCGCGTCAATCGCGATCGTCAAGCAGCAATCCGCCCGCGATTTGCGAGATACCGCTTATTTGTACATCAATAGGCTCAACGGAGACTTTTCCTACATTAATCATTTCATGGGCTGGACGTTGGCCAACGACGATAACATCAAGATCATGAACACTCACGACACAGACGATAACGCTTTCATCAAAGCTAACGAATCGCTATACCGCAGGTTTGTTGAGTTGCAGAAGAGCTACGATCAGAGCTATAACTTCTTTCTTTATTCCAGCCAAAAAAACTTCATGCTCAACATCGCGCCCATGGGGCTGTCGTACAAGGCGTATCAGGAGCTCCAGCAGCAGATTAAAGCCTTTATTGAAGACAAGATCATTTATGAAAAATACTACTCGCGGTGGTCGACCGTTCAGCTCGCAGACCAATTTTATATCCTTAACATCTTCCTGTATCATGACAACTATATGATCTGCCTGATCGCTGCCGACGATCTGATCCGCCCGCTGCGCCAGATCAACCTGGGCGAGAACGGGTATGCGTCCCTGTGGACAGAAGACGGCCAGCTCACAACCAGCCCGATCTCGAGCAAAGGCAAGCCGCTGGAAGTCGATCAGGAGCGCTCCGCTTTCTGGAATGCCTTTCAGACCAAGACGACCGTCAAGGGCGAGTTCGACAACGCCTCCTTTTACGTTAAGCTCGTCATTCAGTTCGGCGCCTTCGAGAAAATTATGATCGCCCAGTTGCTCATCATATTGCTCGCGTTTATTGTCGCCTGCAGCCTGAGCTTTATTATGCTCTACTTCAGGAATAAAGTGCTGCAGCCGATCAAAAGCTTCTCCTATAATCTATCCTTCTGGAAGGAGGACGGCGAACCGCTGGATATCGCCAGCAGCAAGATCGTCGAGTTGGAGAAGGCCAACAAGCAGTTTGCGCAGTTAGTCAACCAGATCAAAACGTATAAAATCGACATTTACGAGCGCGAGATCGAAAAACAGCGCATTCAACTGGACTATACCAAGCTGCAGATCAAGCCGCATTTTTTCCTGAACTGTCTGACGACGATACACAGTATGGCTCAGATGGATATGACCGAGGAGATTCAGCAGATGGCGCTGTCCATTTCCGTCTATTTCAGGTACATCTTTCAGAACGGTAAGGACTTTGTCCGAATGGAGGACGAGATCGAGCATGTTCGCGTCTATCTCGATATTCAGAGGAGCCGTTATCAA
The DNA here is from genome assembly GCF_003386235.1 of Cohnella phaseoli. Lineage (GTDB taxonomy): Bacteria > Bacillota > Bacilli > Paenibacillales > Paenibacillaceae > Cohnella > Cohnella phaseoli. The sequence goes on along the minus strand of NZ_QRDZ01000046.1, from coordinate 29,619 downwards.
GACACTTTTTTTTATCAAATCGAAAGAGAAGCTGCCGTGTGCGAGACGCCGATTCCGCCGCTTATCCTGCAAACCTTCATTGAAAATGCGATCAAATACGCGGTTGCGCGAGATCAGCATTCTCACATCTCGCTCACTGTGGAGCGCGGACAACTGTCTGACGAGAAGATGGTCGTCATCACCATATCGGATACCGGTCCCGGCTTCCCGCCGGAGGTGCTGGATAAGCTGCAGCACGGACAGCCGCTCGATCAGAGCGGCGGCACGCAGATCGGCATTATGAACACCATTCTGCGGCTCGAGTACTTGTACGGATCGCGCGCACGAATTGAATTCGCCAACTGCGGCGGTGCCTGCGTCAAGCTGTATTTACCGGAGTTCCCACCCCATTCAACCTGAAAAGGAGGTCCGACTTCATGCATGCCCTGTTGGTGGATGACGATTATTTTGTCGTGACTGCGCTGGAAAAAAAGATCGACTGGGCTTCCCTTGGCATTGAGCGGGTGTATACCGCGCACAATGTCGCTCAGGCGCGCGACATTTTGTTAAATCATGCCATCCAGATTCTGATCTCCGACATTGAGATGCCGCAAGGAAGCGGGCTGGAATTGTTGGCTTGGATTCGAGAGGAAAACTATGAGGTACAGACCATTCTGCTGACCAACTATGCCGACTTCAATTATGCGCAAAAAGCGATAGAACTGCGCAGTTTCGAATATTTTCTGAAGCCGATTCAGTTCGACAAGCTGATGCTCATCATTCGGAAGGCTGTGGAGCGGGCTCGGGAGCAGCAGAAACAGAAGCAGGCGATCCGGGAGGGCTATTACTGGCAGCGCAATCAAGCGAAGATTCTGGAGCACTTCTGGCGCAAGCTGATCCATGACAGCACTTCCTGCGAACTGAAGCCCCTGCAGGTCGCACACGCCGTCGACGAGCAAAATCTGTCGTATAGCATGTCCGATCTCATTCAGCCGCTGTTCCTCAATCTGTTTCCTTATGCCGGAAGCATGGGGACGAAAGAGAAAAACCTGTTCGATTTTGCGTTGCTTAATGTCTCGTACGAGCTGTTCCAGTCCCCGGCATTCACGGTAGAAACCATACTGGAATACAGCGCGCATAACTGGATCGTCGTCCTGAAATGGAGCCATCCGCCCGAAGCATCGACGCTCGAACAGTTGTGCGACTCGTTCATTCAACAGGCCAATCAGTCTTTGAAGTGCGATGCTTGCTGCATCGTCGGCGCAGCCGCCGCGCTTGAAACCGTCAGCGGCGGCTTCCGCCAACTGCTGCAGTTGAATGAAGGGTTCGCCAAACGCCGCAATCAGATTTTTCTTGCGGAGCGGGACGACCACCGATCGGAAGAAGTCTATACCCCGCCGGATCTGCCTCGACTCGAGAGTCATTTGGAGCACCACCGGCCCGATGCTTTTCTTCAGGATACAACACTATATCTCAATCAACATTCCAATGAAAATCACGTCGCAACATCTACGCTCGCTCTGTTCCGGATCGATATCATGCAGCTCGTATACGCCTTCCTCAAATCCAAAGGCATTCAGGCGCATCAGTTGTACAAGGGCAAGGCCAAAGAGCAACTGCTGGCCCAATCCCTGAACTCCATCGAAGATATGGAAGCTTATTTGCAGGATCTTGTCCGGACCGCGATGTCATACCGCGACTTCGCCGACCAGCCCAGAACCGTGGCCGAGGAGATCAAACAATATATTCATTCGCATTATGGGGAAGACTTGACCCGAATCAGCCTGGCCGATGTTTTTTTCCTTCATCCCGACTATTTGGCCCGCCTGTTCAAAAAAGAAACCGGCGTATCGCTCGGCGCATATATCATTGGCGCACGAATCGAAGCCGCCAAAAGGCTACTCACCACGACGCAGCTCTCGGTATTCGCCGTGGCCAACAAGGTCGGGTACGCCAACTATTCCTACTTCGCCAAAGTGTTCAAGCAAGAGACCGACCTATCTCCAAGCGAATATAAGCAAGCAGGGAACGTGGGAGCGTGCGAGAACTGACATTAATAAAGAAGATCGCCCTCCGCCTGGCCAAGAAGGCCAAGTAGAGGGCGATTATGGTTTGAGGCAGCTTCAGCCCTACGCGGCCGGCTCTGCTTTGATTTGTTGGGCAACCATGGACTCGGCAACAGCGATCAATCGCTCCTTCGTCATCGATAGCGAGAAGCTGCCGAGCGTGTACAGGACGGGAGACTCCGCCTGCGTATCGACCCAGCTCAGGCTGACATACCGGTTCGTATCGCTGTACAGGAACTTGTCGTTAAACGCATACAGCGCTTCACGGCCGTCGCTCAGCTTAAGCTTCTCCGACTGGGCCTGCGTCAGACTGACAAACTTGGAGCCTTCCTTATTAACCTGGACGGTGAATGACAGCTCATCTCCGCTCGCGTCCTTGTAGGACGACGTATACGAGTCAAACAACGACTCGCTTCTCGTGATCTTCTCCCAAGCAAGCGCCGTCCCCTTGTCCGCCACCTCTGTCTGCAACCGCTTGGCGACATCCATTTCGGTCACGAACCCTCCGAAGGCCAGCTCGTCCTTCCCGCTGACAAATACAAGCCCACTGCTCCGCTCGTCCGGAAGGACAAGCTGCGGCACGAGATCGGCCAACCGTTCCTTCCACTGTCCGTAGTTCGTGAACAAATACGGGTTACTCACATATTCCGCATAATACAGATCCTTGCTCCGATAGTCCGGAAGCAGCGACTCGATCTCCGACGAGTAGACAAGCGCCTTCTCTCCGACCGCCAGTTGGTTCCTTACCGTCTGCAACTGCTGCCGTACAAGATTTGCCTTGTGCGCGTCAAACTTGACTTCGTCGACAATCGCCATCTCCATGCTGAAGCGATCGTCTCCGATCCGCACGAAATATTGCGCAGTAAATCCCATCACCAGCAGGGCAAGCGATCCGGCCAAGGCCCACTTAACCGCTCTGCGGCTCAGCGCCGCGCTTCTTCCCTGCTTCGTCTTGAGCAGCCGTTCGATCCGCGCTCTTGCTCTCTTATCGGCCAAAGCCGGTACGGAAATTACGCCCGCCTCTTCGCGATAAGCGACTTTTATCCGATCTTCAATCCGCATGAACCGCAGCCTCCCCAAGGAACATGTCTTGTCCGATCCACTGACGCAGCTTGCCGAGCGCCGAATGATGCCTCGACTTGACCGTACCGACCGGAATGCCCAGCGTCTCTGCAATCTCCTCCAGCGAATACTCGCGATAGTGCCGAAGCACGACGACTTCCTTCAGCTTGTAGGGCAGTCTGTCCACCAGCGTCAGCAGCTCCAGGCTCGACTCCTTGGCAAGCGTTCGCTCTTCGGTCGGCCAATCCCCCTCGGGGCTGCCGCTTACCGCGCTCACCCGTTCGAACAGGCGCATTCTGCGCCACAGCTTGCGCTTCCAATTGCTCGCCTGACGCACTGCGATGCCGTTCAGCCATTTGCGAAACGACTGCTCGGGCCGATAGCCGGACAGCGAACGGTGCAGGCTGAGATATACCTCGCTCATCACATCGCCGGCGTCTTCCCTGTCGTTCAACAGAAAGACGAGCAAGCGATAGACGTCGTCCTTGGTCAGCTCGTAGATGCGGCGAAAAGCATCCCCGTCTCCCTGGATCATCCGTTCGAGCCACGGCTGCAATTCGCTGTCCTGCATAAGGCACCTCCTGATCGGTTCTCGTCTATATTGGTCCGGCGGGCGAAAAAGGTTCGAAGTCGCCGAGCACGGATGTCGGCCAGATAGAGATTAACTTTGCGCGACAGTCCCCTTCTCCTCCTCCACGCCGGGAGACTTCTGCATCAATCTCAGCCCGAAGGTGGGCAAGGCTGACAGCGCGCACAGAACGGCCGCTGCGAAATACGCGATATAGATGCCCGAGTAATGGCTCAAGGGACCGGACATCGTCGTTCCCAGCAGCAGAGCTCCCATCGAGAGCGGAGTGACGATGCCGCTCACCCTTCCGACCATCTCGCCCGGGATTTTCGCGATCACATAGCTGCCAACTGCGGTATTAAGAATCGCCAGCAAAACGCCGTTCGCAAAACGGAATACCCCTGTCAGCACCGGCCAGACCGACAATGCCTCGACGACATAGGTTACGCCTAGAAAAATAATCGCCGTCGGGAGCAGATAACGGGCGTTCAGCAGCTTCGCGAAACCGGCTGCGATCAAAGCCCCGAGCAGCAGGCCGAAGCCGTCCGCAGCCGCGAACCACTGCACGTTGTCGGGAGACAGCCCCAATCTTTCCGTCACGATGAACACTTCCAGCGGCTGTACCAGTCCTGCCCCCAGGCCGATTAACGCGAAGGAAAGAAACAGCTTCTTCAGCCCGCTCTCCGACTTTACGAAGCGAAATCCCTCGCTCAAATCTTCGCGAAGCGTGGAATTGGACGTTGCCACGGCGCCGGCGTCTCTTGGCAGCAATGTCAGTACCGCAGCCGACAGCAGGAACAGAACGGGCAGGACGATCAAGGACGCCTTTAACCCGGCCCATTGGTAGATCGCGGTCCCCGCAACCGGACCGAGAATTAGGAACAACGAGCTCATGCTTTGCGTCAACCCGATCGCCGCCGGAACTTGATCTTCGGGGATGCGCGCCTTAAAAATTTTAGCGGAGGATGGCTGTGAAAATTGGCTAAGGACTGCGGATATAAAAACCGCGGCATACAGGGACTGCCAAGCATCTGCGGCGATCAAGGCGATAATGACGAGAATGGAAGCCGCGCTGAGCAGGTCGCCCGCGATCATCGTCCGCTTCGGGTTCCATCTGTCGGCGAACAGCCCCCCTACGATGGAGAACACGAAGATCGGCGCGTATTCGACGATAGACAGCAACGACACAGCGAACTTATCCCCGTTCGTCCGTTCCAGCACAAAATACAGCAAAGCCATATTGCGTATCCAGATGGCCATTTGCTGAAGAAGATCCGATGCGAAAATGAGACGAAACGTGCGATTTTTGATTAGCATAGCTCTCCCCCACCTTTTAGACCGACCATTCGGTCTAGTTAATAGCTATAAAAAAATGCCAAGCTGTCGAATATTTAATTCCGCTTGGCACGAATGCCTTCCAGCAATAGCTTAACCGCATCCCGGTAATACGGTCTGATCTTGTCCTGATCCTTGCCAAAATCGGGCATGTAGATCAGCTTGCCCAATCCCTCCATCATGCTGCTGACCAGAATGACCAAGCGATCAAGATCCCCGTTAGCCAGTTCGCCCTTCTCTATTCCTTCGCGCAATACGCTTCGACATGCCTGAGAATTGCTGTCGGCAATTCTCAGCAGCCTCTCCAGAACTTCATCGGTGATAAGTCGACTGCGGGAATATTCCTCCTGGGCCGTAAGAAGCGGATTCTGAAAGTCGTTGGCATAATGCTCGGCCAACGCATAGAACTGGTCTTCCACGCCGCCCGCCTCTACCCGAAGCCGTTCCCACTCTTGGCTCCACTGCTCCGAATCCTCTTCTAAGACTTGCAGGAACAATTCGTCCTTACTCATGAAGTGGTGGTACAGGCTGCCTTTGCTGACCTCGGCCGCCTCGCATACTTCGTTCATCGACACCGCTCCGAAGCCTTTACGAATGAATAGCTGCTTCGCTTTATCGGTAATTCTTCTTTTCGTTTCTTCTCCGTCGGACCGTCCTCTGACCATGCTTACAACCCCCTAGACCGACCAGTTGGTCCAATTATAACTGAACAGACGTCCGGAATGCAATGGGCCGCGGTTCGCATTTCGGCTAAAAGGATTCGTCGCGCGAAAGTGGAATGTTTTATAGCATGGCGCCATTTATCTCCTTAAGGAGTCTTTATTCCCATGATCAATAACGCACAGCTGTCCCGCATTCGTCTGCTGTTCCCCTGCTTTGCTTCCGTACCCGAAGACAATTGGCAACGCTCGGAGCTCGTCTCGATCACGCCCGATACTCCCCACTCCGTTCGGGAAGGCAAGCTGCTGGAGCATGCCCTGTTTATCGTTAGCGGCGGAGTTCGTATCTACAAGCTATGTCCTACCTCGGGACGGGAAGTCACGCTATATCGCGCGTTCGGCGGAGAATGCTGCCCGCTAATGATGGCCAGCGTGATCGGAGAGACGGAATACGAAGCTTCCGCGGCGATCGAGGTGCCTACGGAGGTCGTCGCCGTTCCGGCTGCGGAGTTTATCTCTTGGATCGACGAATGCAAGCCGATCCGGCAATTCGTCTACAGGCAGCTCGTCGGCCGGATTACCGACGTCGCCTCGCTGCTCGGCAAAATCGCTTTCCAGCCGATTCCGGTCCGTCTGGCCGATTTTCTGCTCGCGCAGGCTCAGCTTCAACATTTCGACGCTCCCTTACGCCTGACGCACGATCGAATCGCGGCCGAGCTCGGCACCGCCCGGGAAGTCGTCTCCCGTACGTTAAAAACGTTCCAAAGCCAAGAAGCGATTCAACTGCAGCGGGGGCAAGTCGTCCTGCTGGACCCGGCAAAGCTGCAGCGAATCGCCGATTCGCGAGTGTGACTTAGTCACGGCAATCGATTCTTCCTTGCGATATGATCGAAGCGAAATCGATAATCCAAGGAGGATTCATATGGACGCTTATTACAAGCCTGCGAATTTGGAGCGGATTCCGGAGCTGATCGGGCTTGCCCCGAAAGCCGCCGATTCGTTCCTGAAATTCGAGAACGACGTCTATCAGGCCTCGAACGTCGTTCCCTTAAAAACTAAGGAGTTAATCGCCGTCGCCGTTGCCCACGTGACCGGCTGTCCTTACTGTATCGATAACCATGTTCGAAAATACCGGAAGCTGGGCGGCACGCGCGAAGAAATCGTCGAGGCCGTGCTCGTCGCAGCTTCCACGCGAGCCGGAGCGGTGCTCAGTCACGCTACGCACGCCTTGATCGCGTATGAACGAAGCGGCGGTTTGCCTGAGAACGCCCCCTCCCCAGTTGAGAGCGAAGCTTCGACGGCTCAGACGGGCGGCGAACCGGAATGTCTCTGCTGAGCCGGGGCGAGCCTATTTCAGCATCTCTTTAATCCATTTCAAAGGAAGCCCCGTATGCCGGACGACATCCATGAGCGTTGATCCGGGATGATTTTTGACATATTCTTTGACGAGATGCGACTCCGCGAGATAGACCTGCTGGCATTCCTTGCAGAGCATATCCAGTCTTTGCACATGAAGCTTGCCGCATCTGTCGCAATTCATCAGTTCCATCGTAGCCCACCCTGAAGTTAGTCGTGACTTCAACCTGAACCGGCAAGCCATCTCTTACCTTATATAGTATCATCGGCTGAATGCGGGCTCATCTTTAGGCAAAAAGAACGGAAGCCGCCCCCGGGTCTCAAGACCCAAATGAGGCGGCTTCCTTTGTTATATAGCAGATATTGTCAGTCGATAAAGCCGGAACGCTGCAGCAATCGGCTGACGATAACCGCCGTTTCCGCACGAGTGATGGCATTCTTGGGCAGCAGAACCGCCTGGTTTCCTTGCAGCAGACGCTCGTGTACTCCGAGTGCCAGCGCCTGTCGGGCCCACGGGCTAACGTCTCCCGCATCCCGGAATTCGGCCAGCTTCTCTGACACGAACGAGTCCGGAGCTGCGTCTCCGTCGTTCAGTCCCGTCAGCTTCATCGCCCGGGCCAGCATAACGGCCGCTTCCTCCCGCGTGATCGCCGCTGAAGGCCGGAATTTGCCCTGTCCGTCCCCTTCGACGATTCCGTATTTCCGAGCCTGCGCCGCAGCCCCCGCGTACCACGCATTCGCTGCAACGTCCGAATAACCGGTGGACCCCGCTCCGCGCTCGGGCAGTCCGAGCGCCCTCGTCAAAATCGCCGCGAATTCCGCTCTTGTGACCGAAGCTCCAGGCAGAAACTCTCCGTTATCGTTGCCCCGTACAATTAAACGCGATGCCAAGTCGTTGATTTCGCTTTTTGCCCAATGATTCGCAACGTCCCGGAACGCGGACGAATGCGAGACAAGCGCGTAAACGCTGTTCGTCAAACTGCCTGCAATTGCTGCCCGCTGCCCCCCGATCGTCTCAATTCGGGTTGGGACATGTCGGATCGTGCCGTCCGGCTCGAGTACGACCGCGGTCGTTACGCTATCCGTTCCCGTCGGAATCGGAATCACCCGTTCTACATAGCCGGCAAACTCTTCGATCTCGGCATGCGCTCCCGCGTAATCGGCGATAACGGAGAACTCGATCGGATGGCCAACAACATTCGGATGACTGTATTTTGTCCCGTCCGCCTTTGCAATCGAAATACGCACAATGACCTCGTTTAACGCGTTTTGTCCTCCCACCCGCTTAGAGAGCGTCGCGATATCCAGGGCAGCTGCAGGAATGCGATAGCTTCCGATCGATGTGCGAACCTCTAGCGTAGCGGAACGGTTCTCCATCGCTTGCACGATGCTGCCGGTCAGTTCGAGCAGCAGGTTTGCATTCGTCCCGTCCGCCTCAACGATAATCGAAGGCTTGTCTGTCCCTGCAGCCAATCGCTCCAGGAAAGCTTCCGTGCGGATAGAAACTGCTAAGCCGTTCGGAGTTTCCCGTTCCGTGGCTACTCCCGACAGCGTTTGACCGCTCAACGTGGTCTTGACTCCGGACGTCGACGGCGTCGGCACGTCGCCTCCCGCTCCGCCGCCAGCCCCACTTCCGCCGCCGTTTCCGCCATCGCCGGAGCCTCCTGATGAAGGACTCTCGCGGAACACGACGAGGTCATAGCCAAGCTCGGTTCCGTCTTCCGCCGTCACGTTCAGTCCGATTCGGTTCACCCCCGTTTGCAGCGGGAGCTGCGGACCGGGAACGCCGCTTGTCAGCTCGACCGGCCCGAATGCCGGAAGACCGTTGCTGCCGTATACGCTTGCGGTCACGCTAGCGTGCGAATCATATGTCGCTGCCGTCACCGTCACCGACGACACGGCATTCGCCACGCTGGCCGAGTAAAATTTATTGGCCCTGGTGAACGCAGGACTGATTGGAACTACGGTTCCTCCCGAGCCGGTCAAAGTCAGCGAAGCCAGCGTAGCGTCGCTGCTCAGAGGTTCCGTCGGTTCTCCCTCGGTCGTAAATGTCCATGTGGCGTTATCGAGGATGCCTGCGTAGGCGTTACCCGCGGCATCCTCGAATGCACCCGGTTCGATGCTGACGGAATACTCCGCGGAGCGATCAAGTTCAACGGATGGATGAATCGTCACTCTGGCCCCGGCCACCGTCACTTTGGAGGCATCTGTCACTTCGTAAGTCTCCAGCCAGCTTCCGTCCACCTTAGTTAAAGTAATCGTCTTGCCCGCAACGGCCGCGACAAGCTCGTTAAAGCTGATCGACAGCGGTCGGCTCACCGATGCGCCGGCGGCATTCTGAGCCGGCTCGTACGCCGCAGCCTGTGGAGCGGTCGTATCGGGACCGGCGATCCAGCGCGCGTACAGCGTCACATCTGCCGCCGGCATCACAAGCGTATCCCCTGGAGCATAGGCGACTCCATTGCCGTTCGGCAGCGTATTCCAGCCTCCGAACGTAGAATCCGTCTTCTCCAGGCCGCCCGAATTGCCCAACACTTCGGCATACTCGTCAGCCCAGTATTCATAAGGGTCAAGAGGGGGCTCTCCCCCGGTATTGCCGTTGCCTTCGTATAACACGATATAGGTCGGCTCGGGCAGCGTCTTGACCGCTTTTTTGGCGTAGACGCTCTTTTGGCCGACTTTATCTTTGACTACCACCGCGTAATGATACGTTTGTCCTCCGTACATACCGGTAATCTGCTTGGTCGAAATATCCGCCTCGTAGGGTCCCATCGGCGTTCCGTTTTCGACGGCGGCGACCGTGTCCGCGGTATTTCCCCCTATTCTGTAAACCCGGTACTCCAGCTGCGGGGATGGGGTTAGGTTGTCCGCGGCTTTCGTCCAAGACAGCGTCGCATCGGAATGGGTGAGGTCACTTGCCGTTATTTCGCGATTGGCTAGCGTCGGCGGAGTCACATCCACGATAGCCTTGTTCATTACGGGAATTAGCCGATCCGCGGTCGTACCGTCCCCGAGCTCCCCGCTCGAATTCAGCCCCCATCCCCATACGGTTCCGTCCTTTTGCATCGCGAAACCCGAAAACCCGCCTCCGCTGACGACTTGAACGTCCGTCAAACCCAATATCGGCACGGGGGCGTATCGCGTATTGGTCGTACCGTCCCCGATTTGGCCTCTATTATTCAATCCCCATGCCCACACCGTTCCCGAATCCGTCAACGCGTAGCTGAAATGCGCTCCCCCAACTACGGTCAAAGCATCGTTGATCGAACCGGCTCTAACGGGAAGCGAACGGCCCGTCGAAGTGCCGTCTCCCAGCATCGCCCAACGGTTATCGCCCCAGCTCCACACCGTCCCGTCCCGTTTAACAGCCAAGCTATGCGAGTTTCCGGCGGAGATCGACATCACCTCGGCTATTCCGATAGGCGCTGGAACGGCGCGATTCGTTTTCGTACCGTCTCCGAGCTCCCCGTATTCATTGTTCCCCCATGTCCAGACCGTCCCGTCGGACTTCAGCGCCAAGCTGTGCCAGCCGCCCGCAGCGATCGCGACAACGTCGTCCAACCCCGGCACCTGAACGGGAGAAGTGCGATCGGTCGTCGTCCCGTCTCCGAGCTCTCCGCTGTCGTTGTTCCCCCAAGCCCATACCTTCCCGTCGTCCGTAAGGGCAAGCGTATGATAACTGACTCCGGTTGACAACGCGATAATATTGCCGGTTACGCCCGTGATCTGCACGGGCAGCAACCTGTCGATTGTCGTCCCGTCCCCCAATTGACCGTCCCCGTTTTGCCCCCAAGCCCACAAAGTCCCGTCGGCCTTGATCGCATAGCTGCTTCGAATACCCGCGGCGACCATTTTCACTCTATCGAGATTTTTGACTTTGACCGGCGCCATCCTTCCCGCGGTTTCCCCGTTTCCCAGCTGGCCCTTCGTGTTCTGTCCCCATGCGTACACCGTTCCGTCAGTGAGCAGCGTAAGACCGTGATAATAGCCCTGAGCAATCTGCGGAGCAACGACATAAGGTTCCGCTGCCTTCGCGGCTTTACTGGACAGTAACGGAGTCATCGCCAGCACCAGCAACAAACTCATACCTATTTGAGCGAATCGCGACATTTTCCCCTTCATTCTTCCTCTCCCTTTCTGTAGCCTGTACATACCTCCTCCCATTGTACGAAGAGAAAATAAGCAATTCGATTGACGAAAGTTAACTCCGCTAATTAATAATCCTGGCTATCTTCGGACAAGCACATTGCCTTAGGCCTCCTTGGACGCTGAAGCAAAATTGCTTAGACGATACAGACAAGGATGAGCGTGAAGACCGAGCGTTCTGCTCAAACTGTGGGTCTGCTCATCCCGATCCCTCAGGGTGTAGATAGCTTGTTAATCTAAGGCGGAAAAGCCTCCTTAAAAGTGCTGCCTCCCCCTTTCGCGGGTCGAATAAGGCGGATTTCCAACCTTAATTTTGAAAATCACCTATATTTTTAAAAATAACACGGGTTTTCCGCTCTAAATCGATGGTTTTCTCCTATTTGGAGGAAATAAGCCGGGTTTTCCGCTCTAATTCCGTCCTCGCTCGCCACGCCTGACAACAATCGAAAAAGCTCCCCTCTTAAGCAAAAGCGCCTTCGGCTGAATCGCAAAAAAAGACGCCGCCGATCGTTCGGCAAGCGTCCCTCTTATCCTTCTACCTATGCAGTTCCATGATCCGATGCCCGTACAGCATAAACACGGACAACACCCCGGCCAGCAGGAGATAGGCGGCCAGCACCTTCCATTTTACGGAAGCCGGCGCCTCGTAGTACGTACGGTACCGCTGCAGCTCCTCATCGACCCCGGCAATCACCTCGTCCGTTTTGCGTACTTCGTCCGTAAGCAGGTGGGACGGAATCGGTTTGTCGGGGTCGGCGTCTTCGTACTGTACCGGCTCGTACTCCCACTCCTGAAGCAAAGCAAGCATCCGCTCGGCAAATTGGCGATCCATGCGAACCTGCTCCCGCGCCAGCTTCTCTTCGTCCTGCAGGAACGGGATCAGCCTTCTACCGCCATTCTCCTCTTCCGAGCGCCTGGCCGTCTCAATCTGCGCGATGAGCGATTGCTTAAGCTCCCAGGTGCTGATCAGATTCGGCCATCTCAGAAGCTCTTTGCGGAATTCGGTCAGCTTCCTCTTCTCGTAAGCAAGGAGTCCTCCCCTATAACTTTCCCTTGCTCGATTCCACCAGCTGAACGCCCCGATAATAAAGATAAAGACCACGATCGGGCTATGCGAGATAAAAGCGTAAACTCCAAGCAAGATCAGGCCGATCAGCCAAATCTTCGTCGATAATACGGACACGATGCGGCCCCCGTCCAACGGAGAGACCGGAATCAAGTTAAACAGATTAATCATCGCCCCCAGAAAAACGACCAGCGCCCAGAACGGCTCTCCCGTCCACTCGTACAACGCGACGGCAGGCAAAAAGGAGATCAGCCCGGCCAGCGGCCCTCCGTAAGCCAAATAAGCTTCCGTAGCCGCGTCTCTGGGCATCTGCTTCATCGAGATAAACGCCCCCATAAACGGGATAAAAAACGCGGGCGACACCTCGATCCCCTTGCGTTTGGCCGCCACGACATGTCCCATCTCATGAACAAAAATGAGATAGACAATCGCAACCCCGAATTTCCAGCCGTACAGAGCTGCATACGCCCCCAGGCTCACCATCATCGTGACCAGCGTGCCGCCGAATTTGGTCCACTTGAGCAGGGCAAGCACCCACTTGAATTTCGCCAATAAGAATACGCCGATTCCCATCAGCAATGATCTGCTTTTGGATTTATCCACGTCGGACTCCCTTCACCGCACTTTCGCGAGAACATTCTGAACCCATTATCTCAATAATACGGTTCGGAAGAAAGGCGGGTTTCGAATCCTTTATGAATAGGCGATCCCATGCTCTGCTGTCGCAGTCGCTTATCCGGATGCAGTCTCTCCCGAGGATTCGACGAACCGGCTCCGCTTTCCAGGAGGAAGGCCGAAAATGCCGATCGCAATGACCGCGACGCTTAAAGCGAAGTTCGTCGTGTACATCGCCCCGTATCCCCCATAGTTTTGAATGGCGGCAAATAGCGGCGGATACGCAAGGTTCGAGACGCCGAAGACGAGCATCGAGACGATGCCGTAGCAGCTGGGAACGAGTTCGTCCGGAACGAGGCTTCGCAGGTATCGGAACACCGTAACGAGGAACAACGGAAAAGCCAGTCCGTGAAACTGGTCCCCGAGCACCACCAACGGCAGCTCCCCCGTCGACAGGAACAAAAAGCGCAATCCGGAAAAAACGAATACGCTCACGAACGCCTTCTTTACGTCTACGCGATTAAAATACAGCCCCAGCAGCGTGAAGGTCACGAATTCCAAGAAAACTTTGACCCCCGTGCTCACGCTGAAAATTTGATTGGAAGTTCTCACGCTGCCCGTTAATTCGGTCAAATAGGAAGAGAACGCAAAATCCACGCCGATATAACTGCCAAGACCCAGGAAGCTCATCGCGAAAAGAACGAGCACGCGTTTGTCGGCGAGAGCTTTCCTATAATTCATCTTCGGCCGTTCTGCGGAATCTTCGACGGTTTCGAATTTCCGGTAGACGATCCACGCGCATGCCGCCAGAAAAACCAGACTGATCGCATGAAGCAATTCGAAGCCGGCCAATGCGATCAAGCTGCCCCCGACGAGCGTGACGCTTCCGAGGCCGATCGATCCCCATTTCCGGATTTTCGAATACATATAGCCTCTTGCCGAAGAAATTTTTTCAATATAAATTTCATACGTTCCGATCAAAGGCAGAGCCAGACATCCGTACAGGATCGCGAACAGATATATCCGCTGTTCGTCGACGAACAGCATCGCGACGTTCACAATCGCCAGCAAGCCGAAGTAGACGATCATGAACCTTTTCTTGTTTCGCGATTTCGCGAACAGATGACTAAGGTAGGGCTGCGAGGCGAGCGAGAATAACGCTCCGAAAGCGATCGCCTTGCTGACTTCTCCCAAACTCAAGCCCACGTCCTGGGACAAGAAGGGAAAGTAAAACGTCGACAATATGCTCGCCACGCCGAAATAAAGAAAGGTAACCAGGTTATAGCGCAGCAACTCGATGCCTCCTTATGCGAGCTTGTCCAGCAAGGAGAGATCGACGCCGACGAAGCTTGGAATAACCAGATCAGCCGCGCGGAGCAAGTCGGCCCTGCCGACGCCCACGCACTTCATGCGGGCGTTCTTGGCCGCTTCGATTCCTGCGACGGCATCCTCGAACACAATGCAACGGGAAGGCTCCACCCCCACCGCCTTGGCCCCTTCCAGGAAAACCTCGGGATCGGGCTTCGCTTTGGCGATTTTCGTCCCGTCGATGATTGCGTCGAAATAACCCTTGATCCGGAGCCTGTCCAGAATCAAATCCGCATTTTTGCTCGCCGAACCCAGCGCGACGCGAATGCCGGCCTTCCGCAGCGATTCCAGAAACGGCTTAACTCCTTCCAATAGCTCCTCTTCTCCGATTCGGGAAATCGACTCGACGTACCATTCGTTCTTGCGTTCGGCCATCCGGCCCTTCGCCTTCTCGTCTGCGACGACACATCCGACCTCGAGCACGATATCGAGCGACTCTCGGCGGCTGACGCCTTTGAGCCTTTCGTTGTCCTCTAACGTAAAAACGAAACCCAACTCGTCCGCCAACCGTTTCCAAGCTTGAAAATGGTACTTGGCGGTGTCGCAGATCACGCCGTCCAGATCAAACAGACAGGCTTGTATGTTCATCCCTCTCTCTTCCCTTCTAGATGACTTCCAATCCGTTGCGGTCGGGCAGAGGCTTGAAGGGCCGATGAGGCTCCGTCTGATACCAATAGGCGACCGTGGCAATATCGTCCTGCAGCGGTAAGAATCGTTTTCCGCTTCTCCATCCGAGCGCCTGCATCGTCACCTTCAACTCTGATTCAAAATAAATCGGATCCGGCACATGGAACCGGTACATGCCGAATCGTTGGTTGGCTCGATACAACCCGTCCGGCTTCAGCACCTGATGGAGGCCGTGATAGAGGTTGCTGAACTCTCCGTACTGCCCCTTCGGTTGTTCGAAATTCCAGGCCCCGCCGAAATAATCCTCGGTTCCGGTTCCGCAGATCGTCGGAAATTCCCGATCCCCGTCCATGTAAAATTTGACTTCCCCTTCGCCCCACCAATCGTTGCTGTTGACCTGCCATGCCGCGTAGGTGCCGACGTATTGCCCCTTGCCCTCGATGCCGTCCACGATCGTGTAAGGCGCCATGTAGCTAACGGGATTTTCCCGGCGGAACGAAGCATGAAAGTAAGCAGCGCTCTCGTCCACCTCGGTCAATACATAATCGATCTGGTAGAAAAACATCCGCTTATCGAAGCCGATGTTCTCGATGACGATTTTAGCCGATTTCCGGAAAGGCATCTGAAAGTAGCAGTTGAATCCCCCGGCAGGATTGACTGAGATCGGCATCGAGCTTACGTTGGCCCGCTCTCCCCACCCGTTGCAGTAGAAATCCCCAATCGGCGCTTCGACGGAGGGTTCCTTTTCCCCATCCCAATACATTCGCAGAATCAAGTGCCGCCACGCCTCCGGAAACGTCGTCATCCACATATGGTTGACGATGCCCGGGCCTTCGATCTCCGCGATCACCACTTGCTCCCCGGGTTCGATGTCGATGGATGGCCTGACCTTCCACCCTTGCCCGAGCTCCCTGGCCGGATGGGCCGCGTCGTTCGGATCGACGAGAGCCATGCCGCCCTTCCCGGGCTCTCCAGTGGGGTTTTCGGCCGTGATCGAACGGGATTTAGCCGACGTTAAACGATACAAATTGCCCAGCCCCGGATTAATCAATCCTTCCTCCCCCTCTCTTCAATAAGCTCCTTGACTTGCACTCCCTCATGGGTTGCCGCAACGCGATGCCATTTCCCCCGAACGCAGACGTTGTATTCGAGGGCCCGGATCGAATCGGGCAATCTAGGCTTGACGTCGAGCAGATCGGAATCGGCCAGCCCCCTGAATCCGCCCATCCCCAGGACGACAGCCTGCCAGATCCCTCCGCTATTGGCGATGTGGATGCCCTCCGCCGCCCCCTTGCGGCCTAGATCGAGCTCCAGACTTTTCTCCAGAAAGGCGTAAGCCTTATCCCTATCGTCGATTTCGTTGTACAGCAGCGAGTGGAAAATATACGACAACGACGAATCGTGCGTCGTGATCGGCTCATAATAGGCCAAACAGTTCCTTTTGGTTTCCTCATCGAATCTGTCGCGGAACAGGTAGAGCAGCGCGACGACGTCGGCTTGTTTAAGAGCTTTGCTTCGGTAGTTCCGCTCTTGGGATATAAACTGACCGAAAGGCTTGGAGCGGTCGGTCCATACGACGTCGAAATCCACATCAAGGAAATCCTCGAACCCGGCGCATTGCGCGACGAATTTACGCTCCGCATCTTCGCCAAACGCCAGTTGATTCGCGATCTCCGCGAACATCGTCCTCTCTTCGGCGGTCACGCCGAGCGGTGCTGTGCAGTCCGGCTCCCCCGCCGTTTTCACAAGCTCAAGAGTCTCCAACGTCTTCCTTAGAGAGAATTTGACCATATAATTCGTAAAAGCATTATCGTGCGTATACGGCAAATATTCGTCCGGGCCCATGACCCCCATCAGTCGGTACTCGCCGTCGATTCGATCGATCCGGCTTACCCAGTAACGCGCCGTTTCGACCATCATCTCCAAGCCAGGACCAAGCAGGAACTCCCGATCTCCCGTCGCCTCGCAGTAGTGAGCCAACCCGTAGACGACATCCGCGGTCACATGGATTTCCAGATCGGCATATTGCCAATTCGAGCATTGCTCCGTTCCGGTAACGCAAGATTCCCAAGGATACCTTGCTCCCGCATAGCCGTAGCGCCTTGCGTTTTCCCGGGCCCCTTGCAGCGTGCGATACCGGTACGCGATCAGTTTCTTGGCATATTCGGGCTGCGTGTAGATGTAGAAAGGAAGCAGGTAGATTTCCGTATCCCAGAAATAATGGCCGAAGTACGCTTCTCCGGCGTATCCCTTGGCGTCGATGGCAACCTTGTCGCTCTCGTTTGCCGACCGGAGCAGGTGGTAGATGCTAAATCTCAAGCTATTCTGAAGCTGCTCGTTCCCTTGGATGACAATATCCGAACGGTTCCATTTGTCCTTCCACAGTTTTTCGTGTACGGAAAAATCCGCCTCATCCGGCGCCGAAGCCCTGACGACCGCAGCCAAATGTTCTTCAATTCCCCCGCGATAGTCTTCGTCCGCGCTTGTAGCCACCCACACGTACTTGCGAATCGCCACCGTCTCTCCGGCCTTCAAGCCGACGCGAAACGTCTCGCGGATTCTGCCGTTTACGTCCATCGGCTCGAAGCGTGCCTCGCCCAGCGCGCCCCCGAAGCAACGGCTCGCCATGCCGATCCGTTGCTCCGAGTCCGTACTTGCGTATAGCTCCAAGCCGTCACGATAGGCTCCGCACCGATCCGTAATGTGCGAGTAACCATTCGTCGTGACGCCCGCGTCCATGAAGCTCTCGAACTCGAGCTCCGCGTTCGACGCCGAGCAAAGCTCGACTTCCTGCACGATCGTATGCTTGTGCTGAAGACTGCAATATCGACGGAACGTCACGGCAATATCGCCTTCCGGACTCCGCCAGACCAACGCTCTCGTAAGCAGGCCGTTCGAGAGATTCAGACTCCGCGAGAAATCTCCGTAATCCGACTCCTCCATATCCAGGCGTTCGCCGCCGCTATAGAGGTTGATGCCGATTCCATACGGCAAGTTCACGATTTCCTCCCCTAGAATCGGATGGACCCCGTATACACCCGGGACGTACAGCCCCCACTTGCTCTTCGGGTGTCGCGCTTTCTCCAAAGTTACGTTCGCGGGCAGCCTCCAATACAGATCGTTCTGCGTCGCTCCGGACAAATCTTCCTCGAACGTCGCCCGGAGGTTCAAATAACCGTTTCCCTGGGTATAAGCCCCCTCATAATGCTTGTTGTCTTCCCCCGAATATTTATTGTTGGTCAGCAGCCGTTCCATGGTCATGCTCCCCCTTGCGCCTCTACTTCCAGGTAACTGACTATCTCATGTAGAAGTCGTATCGCGAATACATTGTGCTTGAAGCTATGCGGTTGGCTTCCCTGGCCTCCATCCAGATTCAGCGTTGTGGCCAGAAAACGTCCCTTACCTTTGCGATACTCCAGCAAATAGTCGCCGGCGGCGAATTTCCTCGCGTCGTATCTCCGCACGATTGGGGTATAGGAGTAGCCGATTCTCTTCTCCGCTTCCAGCTTGTCGAAGTATCTGTCCGTCCCGACTCCGTAAAATTGCATGCCGGCATAGCCGAGATGCTTCAAATCCGCCGTTGCCGGGTGGTCGAACACCTTCTTGACGCTTTCCCGGTAGAAAGGATTGTAAGTCAACGGGAAGAAGCCTTCGCCTTTCTGAACGAAGAGGACTCCGATTCCCCGTTCCGCGGCCAAGCTCTCGATCTTTTCGTCGAAAGCCGTCGTCAGCAGAATGTCCCCTTCGCCGAGCTGGACGGCTTGTTCAGCCGCAGCCAATCTCTCGATCCGGAACAGGCTCTCGATTCCGGCGAAGCTCCCGGCAGGATCGAACAGATGGGCCCGCTTGGCGGTCAGCTCTCGCGGATACAACCAGAGGTCCCACTCGTTCGAATACTCCCCATCGGCATAAACCAGCTTAACGGAGAGCTCGCACCGAGCGACTTCGTTAACTGTCGGCAGCTTGATCGCTAATTGGGCGATCTGTCTGACCCGATGCTTGGGGGCGGAGAAAACGTCCCGGTGACGGAACAACACGCGATCCCCCTCGCGAAGCGTTACCTCGTATTCGCCCTCGAGCGGATCCGCGCCTCGATTGGATAACGTGATTCGCCCCGCGACCGTATCTTCGGAAAAGTAGTTGTACATGTCCTTGTTAAGAAAACGATCCGCCCCGTTGTCCCATATCCTAGTCAGATCCTTGTTGAACGAGAGAACGATGTCGCCGTTCACTTTGCGCAGGCTCTCGGGGTCGATCTTTGGATTCATCTTGTCGTCGAAGATGCCCGAGGTCGTGATCGGCACGTCTTTGATCGTCGTAATATTGTAGCCTTTGATTTCGTCGTAGCTCCGGGTCAGCTCCAGAATATGCTTGCGAATACTATGCATCTGTCGATAGCTCAGGTCCTGCAATTGGTTTGCCTCTTCGGCGATGCCGTATCGATCCAGGATGGCCTCCTGATGGTAGATCGGCTGATCGGAGCCGAAGCCCTTGTGGACCTGCCGCAACGGATTGACGCGTTCGTCTGAATCGACCCACCATGCGTTCGCGAAAGCCTCCCTGGTCTCGCGAGTCAGCCGGTACGTATCGGCGTCATTGTACTCTCCGAACAGCCAAGGCTTGATGTCTCTGTAGCTTCTCGTAAACTCGTTGATCAACCCGTCCAGATGGTAGAGCTCGGCATAGAAATGATAATCATAGATGTCCGAGCTGGAATTGCTTACGCCTTCGAAGCATTCCCCTGAGCCGCTGTTGTCGCAGATGATCATGGCGCGATCCTCGGCTTTGACCATGGCGTACAGAGCGTTCAGCGTATCGCCTTCGATCGTGGCGTCCAGCTCACAGCCCAAACTGACCAGCGACACCGAAGGGTAGTGCATGAACAGCTTTAGCATTTTCGGATACTGCTCGTAAATTCTCGGCAGCATCCTCTCGTTGGCGTATGGAAGCCATAGCGGCAGCTCCTGCCAAGTGACGATGCCCATCTCGTCGCACAGCTCGTAATAATAGGACGGCGGAAAATATAAACAATGCTTGACGGCGTTAAAGCCGGCGGCTTTCAGCTTGATCAGTTCGTCTTTGACTTCGTCGTAGGTCGGGTTCGGAGCGAACTTCTCGGGATAACAGCCCCAATGGATTACCCCTCTCATGTAAAACGGCTCTCCGTTTATCGCAATTTCTCCGTCCCGGACCTCGATCCTTCGGAAGCCGGCTTTGATTCGGTAGACGTCCGCGACATTTTCCCCATCCATCAACCGGACTTCGACTTCGTACAGGGACGGCGACGACGGGGACCAGACGCTAACGTTGTCCACGTCGACCGCTACCAGCTCTTCATGGGGGTGTCTCGTTACGGCAATGTTTCCGTCAGGATCCCTGACGGACACGGAGAGAACGAGCCCGCTCCGGACACCGCTGCCGGCCAGACGGCTTTCCGTGACAATCCGGCCATGCTCGGTATCGAACCGGCACCGGATTTCCTCGAAATACGCCCTTCCTTTGACCTCCAAAAAAACGTCCTTCCAGATGCCCCCGAAAGGAAGCATAACGTCCGGGATGAAGCCGAACAGGACGGAGCGGAAGAAGTACGGGCTTTCCTTGTCGAAATCGGGTTTAATCACCTTAACCGTTAACTCGTTTAATCCTTGCCGGACCAGTCCCGTCACATCTGCCGCGAATCCGTCCCAGATCCCTTCGTGGGAAACCGCCTCTACGCCGTTGCAGATGACTGCGCAAGCGTAACTTACGCCGTCGAAGCGCAGCACGTAGGAGGCTCCTTCCTCAACGTCATACAGTTCGAAGCTCCTCCGGTATTCGTACGGCCCGGGATAACCGCGGTCCTCCGCCACGCTCTCGACAACGCCCGGCACTTGAATCGGACGCCGCTTCGTATCGCCGTATCCGATCGTCCATTGACCGTTTAACTCGATGGTTCTCATTCTGCTCTCCCCTATCCTTTCACGCCTGAAGAGACGTTTACGTTAAGAATCTGCTTTTGCCCGAAGAAGAAGGCGACGATCGTCGGCAAAGTCATCAGGACGGTAATCGCCATAATCGAAGTAAAGTCCGTCGTATAGGCGCCCTTAAACAAGGACAGTCCGATCGGAAGCGTGAATTTGTCCGAATTCGAGATGTACACCAGCGGACCGAGATAATCGTTCCAAACGACGATCATATACATAATGGCCGCCAAGGCGAGCTGGGGCTTCATCAACGGGAGGAAAATCCTCGCGAAGATCTGCCAATCGTTCGCTCCGTCCAGGTAAGCCGATTCTTCGAAGTCATGGGGAATGCCGCGCAGAAATTGACGCATCAGGAAGATGTAGAAGGCGCCGCCGAAAAAAGCGGGAACGATCAAAGGAAGCAAAGTATCCAGCCAGCCGAACCAATTGAACTGCATGTAGAGAGGTATTACGAGCACGTCCCAGGGCACCATCATCGTCGACAGAAGCAGGAGAAAGAAAAATTCCCTTCCCTTGAAGTTGTACCGCGAGAATCCGTAAGCGACGATCGCGCTGGAGAGAGTCATTCCGCAGACCGATAACGTCGTTACAATAACGGAGTTGCCTAAATAGCGGCTGAACGGCTGCGCTTGCCAAGCCTCCGCGAAATTATCGAATCGCCATTCGTTCGGAAGAAACTTCGGAGGGTAAGCGCCGGCTTCCGCCGCCGACCGTACCGCTGTGAGAAACGCCCAGAGGAGCGGAAAAATAAAAGCGACCGATAGAAGCGCCAGCAGCGCGTAGATGCCGATTTTCACCGTTTTTTGGCTCATCTGGATCACCTCCTATACTTCGTAATAAGTCCATTTCTTGGAGAGATAGAGCACTCCGCCGGTAAGAGCGAGAATAATCAGGAACATGACCCAGGCGCTGGCGGCCGCGTAGCCGAGCTGGAATTTCTTGAACGCATTCTCGTACACGAACAGCGCGTACAAATAAGTCGACTTGAGCGGCCCGCCATTCGTCAGGTTCATTACCACGGTCAATTGCTGGAAAGAAGCGATAATCGCCATAATCAGGTTATAGACGATCGTCGGACTGAGCAGCGGCATCGTAATCGTCCTGAACCTGGTGAAGCCTGTTGCCCCATCGATCATTGCGGCTTCGTTCACTTGGGACGGGATCGCTTTGATTCCGCTCAGAAAAACCATCATCATAGCTCCCTGCGCCCAGATGGTCGTCAGCACGACCGCCCACAGCGCTGCTCCCGGGCTTCTGAGCCACGGCACGGCATCCAGTCCGACCGCGGTCAGCAGATGATTAAGAATGCCCTTGTCCTTCAAGATCCAGGTCCAGATCAGCGCGAGCGCGACTCCCGAGATGATGCTCGGCAAGTAAAACACGGTCTTGAAGAAACCCGCTCCCCGGCGGATCGCGCTCAGAAGGAGCGCCAGCACCAACGCGATTCCGACGTTAAGCGGAACGAGAAGGGCCGAATATTTGAAGGTCACGTTTAACGAATGGGCGAAGTTATCGTCTTGGAACAGCTTCGAAAAGTTGCCGAATCCGACGAACGTTTTCCCCCCCATGATGTTCCAATCGTGGACGCTCATGAATAAAGAGAAGAGCAGCGGAAAAAGCGTGAACACGAACAGTCCGACGAGAAAAGGGGAGATGAATAGATAGGGAACGATCTTGCGTCTGCCCTTGAGTTGCATCGCGATACCTCCGTTCTGGCCTCGATAACGAGAGATGGCCGCCCTTGCGGGAACGCCGGGCAGCCATCTTTCACACTCATACAGGCGGTATTGTTATTTCATGATGCCTTCGACTTTGCTTTGCGTTTCGTCCAAGATCGCCCCGATATCGGCTTTGTCCTGGGCGAACACCGCTTCTAGAGCCGCTGCCAGCTCCGCGCTGACCTCGGGCCATTTCGCGGTTTTGACCAGCGACGGCCTCTTCGAGACGGAACGCTCCAACATGGTGTAGAACGGTTTGATCTGGGCGTCTTCCAAGTAGCCGAGGTCCTTCGCTACCGCTTCGCGAACCGGCATTTCAATCTGACCCAGCTGTTTGACGGAATCGTAGGACGTATAGTACTTAATGAATTCCCATGCCGCTTCGGCGTTCTTGCTGCTGTTCGTGACGGACAGGAAGGAGGCGTGAACGACGCTCATGCTCGTGCCGTCCTTGAAGCCTGGCATCGGAGCGATGCCCAGATCGACGCCGGCATCCCTAATGGAAGGAATGAACCATTTGCCCATCTCGCCGAAAGCATATTTGCCCGAGCCCATCGCTTGTCCGAAATCGTCCGAAAGATTGGCAGCGTAGGCGGCTTTATCTTTGTAGATCAAATCGTGCATAAATTGGAACGCTTCCTTGTTTGCTTCGCTGTTAACGACGGGAGCGCCGTTGTCGTCGATCCACTCTCCGCCGTTGGACCACAAGATCGATTCGAACGCATAAGGATCCGGATTGTAATAGAAGTACAAGCCCATCACGTCGTCCTTCGTCGTCGCCTTGGCAGCCTCCCTCAAATCCTCCATCGTCCAGTCTTCTCCGACCGTTACGCCCGCCGCATCGGTCAACGCTTTGTTATAGTGGAGGGCTCGGGTCGAAAAGCCGATCGGCATGCCGTAAATCTTGCCGTCCATGTTGGCGTAGTTGAACAACGTCTCGTAAAAATCCTTCTTGTCTTCGAGTGCGTTAATCTTGTCGTCAAGCGGAACTAGGCTCTGATAGTAAGCCGGGAAGTTCCACATTTTTACGACGTCCGGCGCGTTCTTCGCTCCAAGCGCGGCCGTCAGCTTCTGGTCGAAGGCCGTACCGTAGGTTTCCAGCTTGACTTCGATTTTGTCCTGCGACTCGTTGAAGCTTCTGACGATATCCTCCTGAACCGCAACGGCGGGACCCGAATCTCCCGTAGCATAGCGGATCTTGATCTTCTCGCCCGATGCGTTCCCGCCCGGCGAAGCCGTTCCGGAAGCCGACGGAGCGGCGTTATCCCCGCCGTTGCCGCATGCTGCCAAAGCTCCCATCAGCAGTGCCGATGCCAGAGATAGCGATGCGATTTTATAAACTCGATTGTTCATTGTGCATTTCCCCCTCTAATCTCGCGATAGTAGTGTTCCCTTGCGTTGCTTCCCCATTATAAAAAAACGCGAGCCCCTAAAAGGCTACACGTTTTTGGTTTCTACTCTATTTTTTTGTGGTTTGCCGCTCATATTCGGTCGGCGTCAGCCCCGTGACTTGCCGGAATACCTTAAAGAAGTAATTGTACTGGTTAAATCCGACGCGGCCGTAGATTTCTTTGAGCCTGTATTTGCCCGTCTCGATCAACCGTTTGGCTTTGTCGATTCGGTATCCGCTTAGAAATTCCGTAAAGTTGTGCGACGTATCGGCCTTAAACACTTTGCTCAAATATGTGTGATGAACGCCAAGCTCGTCGGCAACGTCCTGCAGGGAAATCGCCTTCGCGTAATCCCTTTCGATGATTTCGATCGCCCGAATCGTATGCTTATTGTAATTCCGTTCCTGCATCCGCTTATGTTCCAGCGCGGCGTTGGCAATCGCTTCGTAGAAATCGAGAATAATCCGCTTCATCTCTTCGATCGTCTCCGCCGCATGAACTTCCTGGTACAGCAAGTTAAAGCTATATTCCTCCTGCAGCTTAAGAAGCTCCCGGCTTTTGATCGCCTTGAAACCCGCGTTCAGGAGATCGACCAGATGCAATTGAATGATCTGAAGCGGAATCTTCCCCTCGGAGAAGCGTTGGAACAACCCCTCGATCGTATCCCGATAGCCCGTGCTTCCTTCGGTCAATTCCCCGTAAATCTCGTCCTGATTAATCGGAATCCGCGCCGAAGAGCCGTTCCCGGCTCCCACCGGCTTGGAGAGGGTCCGTTGAGCGTCGAATACTTTGCCAGTTCCTTCGAACAGCTTGTTGTCCAACATGTCCAGACACTTACGGTACGATGCGGGAATGTCCGCGATATCCGAGCATAATCCGCCAATGCCGACCGAAAGCTTGATATTTAGCATTTTGCCGAGCGTAGAGATCAGCCGTCCGCAGTATTCGTACGTAGCGCTGTAGATGAATAAATGGCTCTTCACGTGCGGGTAAGAAAGAATCAGCGCATATCGCCCTTCCTCCGCTCGCACAATTTCTTTCTCGGGCACTTTGGCAAGCACGCGTTCCATGAGATCATGAACCGAGCTCAAGAAAATGGACTTATCCTTGTCCTCGAAGCCTTCGACCGTCTTGCGGTAACCGTCGATCTCGCAGGCGACAACGATCGCGCTCCCCAGTCGAAGGTGAATGCCGTGTTTGTCCATCCTCTCCCGAGCCTCGTCCGCCTGAATCTCACCCTTGAGCAGAAGCGTTAGCAATTGATTCTTCAGTGCTTGCCGGCTTTCCGCAGCAAGCCCTTCATCCGGAGAAGGCGACGTCCGGTCCTTATTCTCTCTGATTGCATGAACCCGGGCTATGGCTTCCATCAGCGCTTTCGTCAAGCTCTCCTCGTTCAACGCATGCTTTAAGATATAGTCGATGCTGCCCTCTTTAAAGCTCATCTTGACGTAATGAAAGTCCTCGTAGCTGCTGACGGCGATCAATTGAACATCCGGCTCGGCTTCCTTGATTCTTCGTATAAGCTCGATCCCGTCCACCTTCGGCATTCTCATATCCGTAATGAGAATGTCCGCCTTTTCTCGCTTCAGAAACTCCAGCGCCTGTTCCGCCTGCGTAAATTCCCCGGCCACCTGAACGTCTTCGAGCCGGATCAGCTGCTTGAGTCTCGTCAGCGCGAGCACGTCGTCGTCGACGAGTACGATGCGGATCATGGTGTGTCCTCCCTCCGGTACGGGATACGGATGTGTACGGTCGTAGACTCGTGGGGAATGCTCTCGATCCGGATTCCGTATGCTTCGCCGAAACGGGCTTTGATGCGCCGATCCGTGTTGGAAATCCCAATGCCGCTGAACCCGATCCCTTCCTGCGGATCGAAGCCTTGGCCGTTGTCGTAGATCGTAATCTCGATATCCTGCCCGTTTCTGAACGCTTTAATATAGATGAGTCCGTTTTTGTCTTCGTCGCTGGCTTCGATGCCGTGAATAATCGCGTTCTCGACGATCGGCTGAAGCATAAATTTCGGAATCTCGGCATCCTTCGCTTCCTCGTCGACGTCGACCACGCATTCGATTTCTTTGACCGACTTGTAGCGGTAAATTTCCAAGTAATGCTCAACATAGGCGATCTCCGTCTCTAGCGTCGTCTCGCTCGTCCCCTTCGCCATGCTGATATTCAGCAATTCCATCAACGCTCCGACCAACCGGTCGATATTCGTGACTCGTTGAATATACGCAAGGTTTTTGATCGTATTTAGTGTGTTGAACAGAAAATGCAAATTGATCTGTCCTTGAAGGGCCCGAATTTCAAGGTCCAGCTTTTCTTTTTCCTTCGCCTTGACGTCTTCCAGAAGCTGTCGGATGCTGCGTGTCATTTCGTTGAAGGATTCCGCGACCGCGCTGAATTCATCGTTGCTGCGAATGACAAGCGTCCGTTCCAGGTCCCCTGCGCTGAACCTCTGCATCGCATTGCTGACTTTGGCGACGTTACGTCCGATATAGTTCGATACGAAAAAAACGATCACGAGCAGCAATCCGAACAGCAAACATGTAATGTACAAAATATCGGCGAACTTGCTCTTGATGTTAGCCAGAATATCTTCCATCGGCACCGCCACCTGAACCGTCAGGTAGCCGGAAGCGACGTTCTGGCGAATGGCCAGCCACTCCTTGCCCTGCTCATCCTTCACCAAATGCTTGCCCCCGGCCTCCGATTTCTCGAATAATTTCGCGATCGTTTCGTTAGGCGATTCCTCGGAGTAACCGGAAGTGTACAGGGCTTGGCCTTGAGCGTTTCTAACGGTAACGATGGCGTTTTTGAGAAAAATGCCCTCGTACGTTTCCTGAAGCGCTCCGGAAGAAATGCTGATCATGGAATAACCGATATTTTTCCCGTAATAGGAAAGCGCGCGATAGAACATGATTTCTTTGACGTTTTGTCCTTTGTCGTAATAGGGCAGAACGAGAAGTTCGTCGGGACTTTGCGCCAGCAAACGGTCGATTCCTTCCTCCCTCAGATAAGGGTACCCTCTGCGGATGCCCCTGCCGTAAAAATCCCCGCGGTCGTTGCCCAACTCAATCGCTTGGATAGACAAGCTTCCGGAATACACGCTGTCGATATAGCTGTTCAGCTTCTTGTTCGCTTGCGAATTCAAGAAGGGGTCTTTCCACTTATTGCCGAGTCCCCTGTCCACGTTCGCGTTGTTGACAGACAACAGCCGACTTTGGTAATCGATCCCCGCGATCGTCTTGCCGATCTCCCGGTTCCGTTCGTTCAGGAGAAGCTCGGTCGACTGCAGAATCGTGTCCGTGATCAGGTTCCGGGAATGCGCATACCAGATCGCGGAGATTGTGACCGACGCCAGAAGAAGGATCGCGATCAAGGATATAAAAAGCTTGTATTTGAAATTGATGCGCATGGCGTTCACCCCAGAATGTCCGAAGCGCGGGCAGAATTAGGATATATAGACAGGCCTATATTATGCTCATAAGCATAGGCGCGACCTCATGACGTGTCAACTTGCCTTAGCGAAATCTTGCCTTACCGCTTTACCTGGAAGCCCTACTGTGCTACACTAACTCATACTTACAGGAAATGGAGGGGTTACGTGTGGTAGACTTCATCCGAGTTAGATCCTTGCGCGGCTAATTGAATAGCGCTTAAGGCTCTGCCTGCGTGCAGAGGACTCTGGATAAGTCTGTCCTATAACCCTTTTATAACGGCGAACGGAACGGATATGTGCGGAACGGATGATGGATGGCGAACGGTGATCGCCATCTGTTTTTCGGGCATGTTCGTTTGTATTGCGCCGTTGGTATAGGTATGGTCCATTCGGAACCTCTATCGTCATACGACCGCACAGGCAGAGAGATGTCTGTGTTTTTTGTTGCGTTTTTTTACGAAGGGATACGAAAATGGAGGAATTAATATATGGAACGAATAGAACAAACGAGAGATAAAGCGATCGCGGTCGGAGTTCAACTGAACCAGGCGCCCGGCTTCCGCGCTTCGATGGAGGAATTGCGCAGCTTGGCCGACGCCTGCGAGCTGGAGGTTGTCGGAGAGGTAACGCAAAAAGCGGAAAAGATCATCACCGGAACCTATATGGGAAGCGGCAAGATTGAGGAATTAAAAGAAGCAATGACGGCCAATCAGGCCGGTATCGCTATCTTCAACGACGAGCTGTCTCCCTCGCAAATTCGCAATCTCGAGGCGCAGTTGGACTGCCGAGTCATCGACAGGACGCTGCTTATCCTCGATATTTTCGCCAGCAGGGCCCAGACCCGGGAAGCCAAGCTTCAAGTCGAAGTCGCCAGACTGCAGTACATGCTGCCGCGTCTGATCGGGCTGCGCGAATCGCTCGGCCGCCAAGGCGGCGGGTCGGGCTTGAAAAACCGGGGCGCGGGCGAAACGAAACTGGAGCTGGACCGCAGACGCATCGAGGACCGCATCTCTGCGCTGCAGGACGACCTAGAGAAGCTGGTGGCCAGGCGCCAAGTCCAACGAAACCAGCGGCGCAAAAACGAAATTCCCGTCGTTTGCCTAGTCGGCTACACAAATGCGGGGAAATCCAGCTTGATGAACGCGGTCATTCGGAAGGTCGATCCCGGCTCGGACAAGGAAGTGCTGGCCAAGGATATGCTGTTCGCCACGCTGGAGACTTCGGTGCGCAGCATCGCGCTGCCGAATCGGCGCTCGTTTCTGCTTGCCGACACGGTCGGCTTTGTCAGCCAGCTGCCCCACCATCTGGTCAAAGCGTTCCGCTCCACGCTCGAAGAAGTAACGGAAGCCGATCTGCTGCTGCACGTCGTCGACTGTTCCGATCCGGAGATGGCCAAGCGAATCGAAGTGACGAACGAGACGCTGCGCGAGCTCGGAGCCGGGGACATTCCGTCGTTGTATGTCTATAACAAAGCGGACTTGGCGGAAGGACAAAGCTATCCCGAAGAGGCCGACGGCGGCATCTACTTGTCGGCGTGGAAAGGCGTCGGGATCGACGAGCTCGTCAGCCTGATCGGCAAACGGATTTTCACGGACGACAAAACCTGCGAGGTGCTGATCCCGTTCGCTCAGGGAAGACTCGTTTCCTACTTCAAAGAGAATGCGGTCATCCACGCCATGAGCCACGAGGAGAACGGAACCCGGCTGGAAATGACCTGCCGGCAGGCCGATTACGACAAGTATCAAGACCTGTTCGCCGCTGTGGAACAAGCTTAGTCTTTGCTGATTCCGAGCGAATAAGTACGCGGGGCGGCCTTATTCGTTACGCCCGAGTCGACCCCGGGCGGATAAGTACGCGAGGCGGCCTTATTCCTTACGCCCGAGTCGATTTCGGGCGGATAAGTACGCGGGGCGGCCTTATTCGTTACGCCCGAGTCGATTCCGGGCGGTTAAGTACGCGGGGCGGCCTTATTCCTTTCGCCTGAGCCGATTTCGGGCGGTTAAGTACGCGGGGCGGCCTTATTCCTTACGCCCGAGTCGATTCCGGGCGGATAAGTACGCGAGGCGGCCTTATTCCTTACGCCCGAGTCGATTCCGGGCGGTTAAGTACGCGGGGCGGCCTTATTCCTTACGCCCGAGTCGACCCCGATGCAAAAAAAGATGAGGCTGTCTCAAAAGTAAGTTCTAGCTCACTTTTAGAACAGCTCGCTTGAAAAAAAGGTGCCTAATTGAAAAATGACGGCGTTAAGGGTGCTAACCCTG
>NZ_QRDZ01000045.1 GCF_003386235.1 Cohnella phaseoli | reverse complement strand
GATTCCAACAGCAACCGTAAGGAGATACATCCCCACAAAAACATTCATCGAGATAAAACAAAGGCTGCTCATAAGTCCACTTATGAGACAGCCCCCTCGTATCTATTCGTTTCGGGCTATTCGTACACAAGCGGAAGCCAGATGATCACCTTCGTGCCGACGCCCCGCTCGCTCTCCACGATAGGCGCCCTGCCGGTCATGTGCGCCACTCGGCGAGTGATGTTGCGGAAGCCGACTCCCTGCTCCTGCTTTTCGCGATTCAGAATCGCCTCGACCTGCTCCGCCGTCATGCCGACTCCGTCGTCCTCTACGACGACCCGGACAAACTCCCCCTCCCTCTGGATCGAGAGCTTGACGGTTCCGCCGCTCAGCTTCTTGGACACCCCGTGACGAATCGCGTTCTCTACGAGCGGCTCGATCGTCAGAGGCATGACATGGCAGCGATACAGCTCCGAATCGATATCCAGCTCGACGCGAACGCGTTCTCCGAACCTCGCCTTCTCGATGTCCGCGTAGGCTTGAATCAGCTCGATCTCCTTGCTCAGCCTGACGGTTTCCTCCGTATTATCCAGATGAAAAATGATGCGCAAATATCGACTGAAAATGCTCAGCAGCTCTCCGGCTCGCGGCCCGTCCGTGTAACACAGCGACATAATCGTACCGAGCGCATTATAGAGGAAGTGCGGCTTAATCTGAGATCGCAAAAACGCCATCTCGCTGCGGGCCGCTTCCTTGACAAGCCGTTTCATTGACAGCAGCGTATGAATACGGACGCGAATTTCTCCGGGATCAAGCGGACGGGCGACGAAGTCGCTTGCCCCGGCGGCGATGCCCGCTTCTATGTCCGCGGAGGTGCTTCGGGAGCTGATCAGCAGAAGCGGCAGCTCGACTTGCGTAAAGTGACGGCGTATTTTTCGGCATAACTCAAAGCCGTTTTCCTCCGGCAGCATGACATCCACCAACACGAGATCGGGGCGGTCGAACCGAGTGACGGCCTCGTAAGCCTCCTTGCCGTTGCCGGCGAAGAGAGCCTCGTAGCCTTCGGCGGTGAGCATCCCGTACAGATGCTCGACCCCGATCGGGTCGGCCGATGCAATCAGAATCCGCGCGGCTCCGTCTCTCCGGCTTCCTTGTCCTGCAGGAGCCGGGCTTGTCTCCGGCTCAGCCGCAGCGGCAACCTCCGCCAAGGAATCGGAGGGAGCCGCCGGCAGCGAAAGATGCAAGCCGTTCCGACCCGAAACGAACGAACCGCCCATCAGTTCGACAAGCTCCTTCGCTACCGATAAACCAACCGTAAATCCATTGTCGGCCGCTGCGGCATTCTCGTCCGTTTTTGCCTTGGGGACCGAGGTCTCGATCCCGATGAGCACCCGTCCGTCGCTCAACGAGCTGACAACGCTCACATCCCCCACCTGTGTATCGGTCAGAATCGAGTGAACGGCATTGTGTATCACCTGGATCAGGCGTCTTTCATCCGCGTGCACATATCTTGCTTGAGGATCGATCCGCGGAACAAGCCGAATATTTTTACCCTTGGCGAGAAATGCGGACACCTCCATCACGACGGAGACGCAGCTTCCCAGATCGACCAATCCGGGATTCAGCGCCAGCTTGCCGTCCCGAATGCGTGCCCCGTCGATGATATCGTTAACCAAATTGGACATTTGGTACGCCGTGTTCCGAATCATTAACAAACGTTCCCGCGCCTCCGTCCCGCCGCGCCGTATCGTATCCTGAAGCAGCGTCCGGGAGACGTTCATGATTCCGTTCAAAGGCGTATTCAGTTCATGGGAGGTAAGCAGCAGAAACTCGTCCTTCATCCGGTCCGCAATCTGAAGCCGTTTGGTCAGCTTGTCCATCGAGACGTAAGCGGCAACGTATTGATGGATCAGCAACGTCACGACACAGATAAAAAACAGCGAGCCTACCGCATTGTTCAGCAGCATCGACGTCATATTCGCATTGCTCAAAATGACGTTCGCTCCAAGCATAATCGTAGCCCATACCGCCGCGATAAACAGTTGGAACTGACGTCGGGACAACCGACCGTAACGCCTCTTCGCATATTCGCGAATCAAGCAGCCAATTAGCGCCAAATAGGCAAGCATCATCACCAAATAGACAATGTCCTGAGCGGCTGAATAGAGCCGGAAAGGCAGCAAGGCAATCGCCGCCACGTAGAGCGTCAGCAGCCAAACCATAGCGCGGACGATGCCGCGAACGATCGGCCGTTCGATCAGCTTGCGCACGATCAGGAAGAACAGCGCCGGCGTCGCGAACAAGGAGACGGTTTTGATTTTGAAGGCCAATTCGAACGGCAATTCCGGCAGCCACTGCAGCAGGACGCGTTCCCCGTTCGCAATGACGCTGATGGCGTAGAGAACGAAATAAAGCGCGAACCAAAGCAGCAAAGCGTTCCGGTGGAACCACAAGTACATCCCCAATGTAAAAGCTGCGATAATCAACCAAACCATCGTACCCATAAGATCGACGCCCACGATGAGGCCTTTCCGGACCTGAACGTCTTTGCCCGGTCCGAACTGAAGCGAGTTAGTGATGCCGCCCGCCTCAAAATCGAAGTTGGAAACTTGAAGCAGCACTTCAAACTCGGAGTGAGCCACCTTAAAATAGGCCGTATAAGGCACGTTCCTCGGCACGTAGCTGTCCCTTGCCGCGCCGGGCTCCCCGGACTCTCCGACCAACGCTCCGTCTATGTACAGCTTGTCCGCGAATCTGACGTAGTTTTTGGCAATCGCAAGCGCCTCGCCCACCGGAGCGTTCGTTACGACCAGCCGATAGGTGCCGTAGCCGTACCCTTCCATCGCAGCGCCGTCCGGTCCGGTCCAACCGTTCCATTCTCCCGGCACCTGGATAAAGCCGCCCTCGCCCCGTTCCTGCACGGAATGATCAGGGGTGAGCAGCTCGCCGGGGTAGAATTCCCACTCTCCGTCCAGATCGAAAACGCCGTCCTTGTATGGGTCCCAGTGACTAAGATCCAGCATGCCGCGGTGCACTGCCGTTCCGCGATCCGCGGCCAACGTCCAGGAGGCGACGGCAGCAGCAACGCTTAAGGTCGCCAGCACGAGCAGCAGGAGAAACCGATCGACTTTTTTGCCAGCCACCTTCCCCCTCCTCCTCTCTCCGTTCGCGTATGACTCTTCCCCAAACAATATACCATCTGTACTCTCCGCGTCCAACGATTCGAATCCAATCGTAAAATCTGCTATGATCAAAAGGAATAAATGACGGGATCGACCGATCAATGGAAGGAAACAAGCATGAAGCTCAAAAGAACATTTCTGATTTTAACGTCGCTGCTGATCGTCGGAGTACTGGCACTGGGCGTGTTGACAGTTCGCTGGTATAACTCGTACTTTCCTTCGCTGTTCAAGGCCATGCCCGGCTTTGTACATGCGCTTGCCTTGGATAAGTCCCAGGTCGTCTACTACGGATTAAAGCCGACAAAGCTGAGCCCGAACGGCAACTACTATCGGGATCGCGTCATCGTGCTGATGTACCACGACGTCAACCCGGAGCCGCAGGACATCAAATCCCTCAGCACGGCCGACTTCGAACGACAGCTTGAATTAATGGAATCCAACAACTTCCATTGGATCACGATGGAGCAATATCGAGACTTCGTTCTTCATCGAGCTCCGGTTCCCGACAACGCCGTGCTGCTCACCTTCGACGACGGCTACGAATCTCTGTACAGTCATGCGTATCCGTTGCTGCAAAAGCACGGAGCACCCGCTTCCGCTTTCCTGATTGCTAGCAAGGTCGGAGACAGGAAGGGGGCTTTTCCCAAAGCAACCTGGAACCAGATCAAGGAAATGCAGCAAGGCGGGATCGAGTTTTTCAGCCATACGTTCGATTCGCACAGCTATGTGCCGAACTCCCCGAATAAAGGCGATCTGAAAGCGAAGCTGGCCCATCCGATGTACTTGAAAAAAGCGGGGAGAATGGAAACCGAGGAAGAATACGAGCAACGCGTGACCGAGGATTTGCGTCATGCGAACGAGGTTTTGCAGCAGGAGCTGGGCAAGCCGAACTATGCGCTCGCGTTCCCTTACGGAGCTTATTCCGATCCGTTATTGAAGGTTTGCGAGCAGCTCGGAATCGAGCTGACCTTTACTGTTAAAAGCGGGCTCAACGCCCCGGGCCAGAAAAATGGCTATCGTCTCAATGCAGGAGGAATGGATAACAATCCGGCATTGCAGATCGAGCTGATGAAGCTGGCGGAAAAGCGGCTCGCCGTGGATTACTCTCCGTTCCTGTCCATCGGCGCCCGCAAAGCCGTCTTCCTGTCGCTGACCGTAGCTGTGCTGCTGATCGGGCTTCTCTGGCTGCGCTTCGGATGGCTGCTCGTACGCAGACGCCAAAGCGGCTTCAGCTCTTAAAATGCCAACAGAGGCTGTCCCATAAGTAAAAAAGTTGTACAAAAAGACGATCGATAGAGAAGATTGTCGTGCATGTATCTCCTTCCGATGCTATACGATCCTGAAATCCGAATGGTTAACCCGTAATAGGGTAATTTCAGGACCGTATGAGGCAGTCTCCAGGAGATACATGCACTTTTTCTTTATCGATCATCTTGATACAACCCTACTTATGAGACAGCCTCAGCAATTGCGATTCAACCTTTGACCGCTCCGGCGGTCATCCCCTTCATGATCTGCTCCTGGAACATCAGGAACGCTATGATCGTCGGGATCAC
The DNA here is from genome assembly GCF_003386235.1 of Cohnella phaseoli. Taxonomy (GTDB): domain Bacteria; phylum Bacillota; class Bacilli; order Paenibacillales; family Paenibacillaceae; genus Cohnella; species Cohnella phaseoli. Next base: position 63,443 of record NZ_QRDZ01000045.1, on the reverse strand, counting down.
CGCGATCGTCATCGCGGCCATCGTCAGCTTATAGTCGGTCGAATAGCCGGTGGCGAATACCGACAAGCTGAGCGGAACGGTTTTGAGCGCCGGCTTGCTAATAAAGATAAGCGCAAACGCGAAATCGTTCCAGAAACGCAGGAAGCCGAGAATCGCGACCGTAGATAACGCCGGCAGGCTGAGCGGCAGCATCATCCGGAAGAAGATGCCCCAGTAGCCCGTTCCGTCGATCAGCGCCGCTTCCTCGATTTCCTTCGGAATCGACATCAGGAACGCGGCCGTCACGAAGATCGCCAGCGGCAGCTCGAACGCCGTGTACGGCAAGATCAACGACCAGTACGTATCGAGCAGAGATACTTTCTTCAACATAATGAACAGAGGCACAAGCGTGCTGTGGATCGGAATAAGCATGCCGAGCAGGAACAGGCCCATGAAGAACGCCTTCAGCCGGAATTGAAACCGTGCCAGCACGTATGCGGCCAGCGCTCCTAGCAGCAGCGTTAGCACAAGCGCCGCGATCGTGACGATCGTCGAGTTGATCAGCGAAGTGCCCATCGCCGATACATCCCACGCTTTAGTCAGGTTATCCCAGTGCCATACCTCCGGAAGATAGAAAGGTCGCGAATCAAACTCCTCGTTCGTCTTGAAAGCGCTGGTGAACAGCCAGAACAGCGGATATAGCGTAACGATCGCATACAGCGTCAATCCGACATTGATTAATCCGCGGCCGATTTTCGCCCCGTTTCGTCCCGGGTTAAAGGGAAGCTTCTGCTCCATCTGCATGTGTAACGCCTCCTATCGATAATCCCGTTTCATCAGGTATTGGCTGCCGAGAATCAAGATGAGACTCAAAATGATAATCGACGTCGAAATCGCGCTGCCGTAGCCGAATCGATATACGTTAAAGGTGCTGTTGTACATATACGATGCGAGCACTTCCGTCGTATGCGCCGGACCGCCGCCCGTCATGACGTAGATCAGGTCGAACGCCTTCAAGCTTCCGGAAATACAGAGCACAACGACGACCTTGATCGTATCCCAGATCATCGGAAGCGTAATCTGGAACAGCTTGCGGGACGAGCCGACCCCGTCGATCTGCGCGGCGTCGTTGATCTCGGACGGAATGTTCTGCAGCGCCGCGATAAAAATGATCATGTACGGTCCGATATAGTTCCAAATAATCGGGATCATGATCATGTACATCGAGATGCTCGGCTCGGAGAGCCATGCTCTCTTAAGCGTTTCTAGCCCCGTTGCGTCCAGTACGAAGTTCAGAATACCGATCTGCGGATGGTAAATGTAGCTCCAAATGATGCCCACGACGACGGATGACAGCACCATCGGCATAAATACGGAAGCTCTAATTATCCTCTGGAAAAGATTCGTCCTCGTCAGCAGAAGCGCCAAAATCATGGCGATCGGCACTTGGCCGAACACGGACGCAACGACGATCAGCATGTTGTTCTTGAAGCCTTTCCAGAAGATCGGATCACGGACGACTTCCGCATAGTTGTCGAATCCGATAAATTTGGCCGCGCCGATTCCCTTCCAATCGAAAAATCCGTAATAAGCGGACCAGAAGATCGGAATGACGACAAAAAACAAATAGATCAGCAGAGCGGGCAAAATTCCGATCACGATAAATCCCTTGATTCGCGCCGAAGTTGTCATGGTTCCCCTCCTTGCAAGTCACACGGCTTCGCTATCCTCGGGACAGCTTGCTCGCGAGTCGTTAACCGTTCGATCCCAGAGCCGGGAACTCCCGGCTGCTGGAATCTCGATTCCCGCTACGTTATTTGGCCATTGCGAGCTCTTTCTCATGCGCATCCTGAATTTTCTTGGCGATCGCATCAGGAGATCCGCCCATAAGCAGCTCTTGCAGACCGTTGTTCATAACGTCGGCGACTGCGGAGCTAAGGCGTCCGTCGTATACCGGCGTCGTCGTGACCGTGCCCAGCAAGCCGTACACTTCAGCGAAGATCGGGGAAACCTTGGACTTGTCCAGATCGACCTTGTAGCTGACCAGTTGATTGCCTTCCAGCGTCTTCTTCTGAACTTCCGGGCTCGCCATCGTGTAGATCAACTTAAACGCAGCTTCCTTGCGAGCGCCTTCCACGTTCTTGCTCAGTCCCAGTCCCGTTCCAACGACGCCGGACAGGGAGTTCGTGCTGCCTTTTCCGTCCGGTACGGACGGCAACACCGTTGCGCCCATATCGGCCAGCGCTTCAGGGGAAGCGTTCGCGGCCAAGTTGGTCAGCGCCCAACCACCGTCGATCATCATCGCGGCTTTGCCCTGCGCGAACATCTGCTCCATCTGTGTATTGTCGATGCTGTTGAAGCCGTCCTGGAACGCCTTGGCATCGGACAATTGCTTCAAGTAAGCGAGCGCCTGAACGAATTCCGGATCGGTGAACTTCGCTCCATCGCCCGCCACCGCTTTGAGGAACCATTCCGTGCCCGTCACCCGGTCGCCCAGGGAGCTGAGAATGCTGGATTGGGCCAGCCATGCGGCTTTGTTGCCGAGCGCGATCGGAGTAATCTTCGCCTTGTTGAACGTGTCGACCAGGCTCATCAGCTCATCCCACGTTTTAGGCGGCTGTACGTTGTTGTCGGCGAACATTTTCTTGTTGTAGTACAGAATCGACGTCGGGGACAGCGCCATCGGAACGGCGTAGGTGTTGCCGTCGATCGTAAAGTCGTTAAAGGAGTTCGGAAGGAAGCCTTCCTTCCACTCCTGTTTGCTGTCGATCAACTCGTTGATCGGCTGAAGCAGGTCACCGCCGTGGAATTCCTTCGTCATGACGCCTGGCCACATGACGAACAGGTCCGGCATTTCGTTCGCCGCCGCCACCGTCTTGAGACGAGCGCGGTAACCGTCGGGCGGGATGCCCTGAATATCCAATTGAATGTTCGGGTTGTCCTTCTGGAACTGTTCCAGCGTGGCGCGCATCGTCTGCGCGCGCAGGTCGTCGCCCGTATAGTTATGCCAGATGGACAGCTTAACCTTCTCGCCGGCGGCGTTCGTCGCCGAAGCTTGGCCGCTCTCTTTGGAGGAATTGCTGTTTCCGCCGGAGCCGCAGCCGATCAGAGATACCGCCATGCACGCGGTCAGCAGTGCAGTTAACCATGTCTTTTTCATTCGTTATGCCCTCCTCGTCTCTCGTTACAAGTTCAGTATACAAGGCGACAACAATCGGGATAACGGGATAAACTTCGGAACGAGGGGGGTCATCTCTCAGCTTCTTTCGGCGACTGCCGGTATTCGGACGGAGTTTTGCCGGTATGCTTCTTAAATTGCTGAGTAAAGTACTTAATATCCGCATAGCCTACCCGATTGGCGATATCGGCTACCTTGATCGGCGTGCCGTGCAGCAATTCGGCGGCTTTGCGCATCCGCTCCTGCGTGACGAATTCAAGGTAGGTCATTCCCGTCTCCCGCTTAAACACCTCGCTGAAATGATTCGGATTGGAATGCACGAAGCCGGCCACCTGCTGCAGCGACAGCGGCTGATCGAGATGCTCGCGAATGTAGTCGGTCGCCTTGCGGATATACGCGAAGCGAGATCGGTCCACCGATTGATGATAAGCCGCCATAATCGCGGAAAGGCTTCTAAACACTTCGTCTTCCGGCCGTCCTCCCCAATCGTAGACGACTGCCGATTGCGCTCCCAGTTCTCCGGCCGACTCTCCCGTGCGCGTTCGTTCCAGCCAGCGATGGCCCGCAATAACGACGGAATGCAAATAGGCTTGCAGCGTAGACGGCGTGGCCGCCGGGTCTTCCACCTGCGCCCTGACCGTCTGGTTCGTCCAATGTCTAAGACCGGTCGCATCGTTGCTCATCAGCAGCGCCGACAGTTCCGCCTCCTCCTGCTCGGAGCACAACGTTCTGCCGCCCGTTCTGCTCTTCAGATGCTCGGAGGAAAACAATCCGCTGCTTCCGATCAAGCCCTTAAACGAATAAATCCGATCGGCCTCCGCGAAGGATGCCGACAATTGCTCGCAGCCGCCCACGGACCGCCCGAGCGCGGCGAAAGTCTCGCACTTGAGAATTTGTCCGATCCGTTTCATCTCGCGGGCCAGCGAAGCTTCGTCGGACGCTCCCGCCTCTTCGCGCAGCACGACGATAAGGCGCTCCTTGTCCGGAAGCGTCATGCAGGTTAGTAGCTCGCTCATAATGTTGTCCACCGCTCCGATTAACAATCCCTCGAAACGCTTATCCCCCCAACCGGAAGCCGAGACGATTACGACCCTCATGGAAAATTCCCCATCGTCGTTCGATTGTCCATCCTGCTTGCGGAGCCATTCGTTGATCGTATTCAACTCGTCCGCGCTGGCGTCTTCCTTGCCGCCGTTCAGCAGCTTCATCAACGTCTGTCTGTTCAACTCGTTGCGCTGACGCAGTTCCTGCTTCAGCAGCTCTCTTTTGTCCAAAATATTTTGCTTCGCTTTCAGCGCCGCCTTAATAATCTCTTCCGGTCGGCTCGTTTTCAGCAAATAGTCGGTGACGCCGCCGCGAAGCGCCTGTTGAACGTATGCAAAGTCGTCGAAGCCGGACAGAATGATCACTTCCGTGTCGGGCAGCATCCGCTTCACTTCCTTCATCAGCTCGATGCCGTCCATGCCCGTCATCCGAATATCGGTAAGCAGAATGTTCGGTTTCTCGTCCGGAATTCGTTCCAGCGCCTCTTCCGCGGAGGCGGCCGGCGGGATCAAATCCAGCCCGAGCTCCTTCCAATCAATTACTGTGCACAGGCCGTTGCGGATAATAACCTCGTCGTCGACAATCATGATTTTCATGGCTGTTGCCCCTCCTTAAGCGGTATCAGGAACGAAATTCGCGTGCCGCGACCCGCCTGACTGTCGATCGTCAAGCCGGACTCGCTGCCATAGTGCAAGCGGAGCCGCCGGTGAACGTTCAGCAGGCCGTAGCTTCCGGTATTCGGCTTCGCCGCGTCTCCATTGCGTGGGCTCGGCGCCGAGTCGGCATCCGCATACATTCGGGCTCTAATGTTCCGCAGCGTCGCTTCTTCGATGCCGATGCCCGTATCCTCGACCACAAACTTCATCGCGTCTCCGTTTCGCTCCCCATGCACGAACACTTGCCCCTTCTCCTTCTTTTTCTGAATGCCGTGGATCAGACTGTTCTCTATAAGCGGCTGAAACAGCAGCTTCAAGATGGGCAAATCCAGCAGGCTTGGATCGACGAAAAATTCGAGCTCGAATTGATCGGGGAAACGAATGGACTGTATGTACGCGTAGTTCTGCGCATGAGCGATCTCTTGACGAAGCTGACAATACTCCTCGCCCTTGTTCAAGCTGAATCTCATAAAATCGCTGAGCGCGCCGACCATCTCGGCAATTTGCTTGTCCTTGTTCATTAGCGCGATCCACTGAATCGAAGATAGCGTATTGTACAGAAAATGCGGATTGATCTGCGCCTGAAGCGCCTGCATGTCCGCTTCCTTTTTCTTCGCTTCGTTTTTCTGGACCTGGTCCTTGAGCAGGTCGATTTTGTCGCCGAGCTTATTGTAGCTGCGCACGAGCAGCCCGATCTCGTCCGTGCTTCGAACGGGATAGAGCGGAATCGGATCGTCCGGGTTCACATGCCTCAAATACTTCGTCAGAACGGTCAGAGGCTTGGTCACCCACTGGACGAACAGCAGCATGAGTCCGACGGCGAGCACCAGCGCGATTCCCGTCGCAAACGCCGTTACGCTCAGCACATAGGCGTTCTGCGCCCCATAAACCCGCGTCGGAATGAAGCCGACAAGCTTCCAGCCCAAGTTTGGGATCGTATTGTACAGGATCGTCTTCTGCTCTTTTCCTTTTCCGTATTGAAGTACCCCGCTAGCTTCGTTCAACTGCTCCATATGAGGCATTACCTCGGCGATGGGCCTGGATAGCCACGACGGATCGCCGCCGGAGACGGAAATGATTCTGTCCTCTTTGTCGAGGAGCAGAACATAGCCGCTCTTCTCCCACGCCGCTTCGTTGATGAAGCGTTCGATCTCCTTCTGGTCGAGACTGACCGAAATCCAGCCGATCTCGCGGAAATTGTAAAAATTTCGAATCGGCCGCACAATCGAGACCACCTGCTTGACGCCCTCGTTCGTATAATTTGTATACAGGGATGTCCACCATTTCGAGGTTTTCCGGTAATCCATCTTGAACTGCTCCAGCAGCGGGGGCAGCCCGGATTCGAGAATGGTCGAGTTGGACAGCTCCGGCTTGCCATCCAGCGGTTTGATCGTAATATTAGAGATGTATTTTTTGGAAAATGCCAAGTTCGTCAGCGTCCCGATAATCAGAGAGTAGCGGGTGACGTCCTCCGTCTTGTTGTCCAGATAAAGCTGAATGTCTTTCTCGCCGATCAAGAAAATGGACATATTCTCCACGTCCTGAATGACGAATTCAAGCTTGTCCTTCACCTGCTTCAACGTATTCATCCCCGACTGCTTCGCCTTCTCCTCCGTTACGGAAGCGGCGATCCGATAAGAAACGATACCGGTAATCAGCATCGGAACCAAGATCGCGAACACGAGCAGCAGCGTTAACTTTCGTTTCAGCGATTTCGCGAGCCAGCGTCTCATTTCTAACCTCCTCCGACAAACACTTCTTCGACGTCTCTTTGGTTCAACTTACATAGTATTCCGAAATTCAGTAATATTCGACATGATCCAGATGAATTCCTCGCCTTGTCAGCGGCAAACAAAGAAGAGCTGCGCGGCAACTCCGCAACAGCTCTCTATGTTTAAATTTATTTGGCGCGCTTAAGCGCGCGAATATCAGTATCATGTTCGAGCGATTTCAAAGCGAGCGACTCGATGATCTTGCCTTGGCGTTCCTGCCCCATTGTCAGCGTTTCGATCGTCAATGTTTCGATCGTCGATGAATGCTGCTCTTGGACACCCTCGATTTTCCGTACCCATTGCCGGGTCTCGACAGCCGCAACTTTGACTTGGTCAAGCTTCTCTTCCATGCTGTCCATCCGTCGTTCGATACCGTCCATACGCTGTTCGATACCGTCCAATCGCTGTTCAACACGATCGAACCTCTGATCCATCCCATCCAACCGCTGTTCAACACGATCAAACCTTTGATCCATCCCGTCCAGCCGCCGATTGACCTGCTGCAATTCGGTGAGAATGGACTCCAATACTTGTTCGCTCATGCCTCTTCCTCCCCATAATCCTTCAAATGTACCGCAGACTAGCTTTGCCATTCGATAGGTTATGATCCTCCTCGGGGTCGAAAGGAGTCAGGGACCTTTTCTCTATTTTAGCTAATATACACTTGATGGACAAGCTTTTTGCTTCCGTTGGTTACGTCATGAAGCGCTCATCCCCCAGTCCACCGAAGCCCCTTCGGAAAATGATTTTTCAGCGTTCCGTCCGCCAGCTTGCCCCAGCCAAGCGAAAAGCCGTCGACATCGACGAGATGCCATCCCTTCGGCCCGTCGACCTTCAATGCTTCGCCCTTCAAATAAGCAAGCGTCTGTGGCGAATCAGCGGTTAAGCTGAGGCTATTCCGAGCCTCATTGGCCTTCAGCGACAAAGCTAACGCATGCGAGGGCTCGAAGCGGTTTTTCTTTAACGTGCCCAAATGCCATCCCGGCCGGACAATCTTCAGTTGATCGAGAGAGAGCATCCCTGCGGGCAAAATGTACAGTTGATCTCCAAACAGGGTAAATTCGCCGGAGGGCTTTGCAACCAACGTCTCTTCGGCAAATGCGAAATAGTCCTTCAACGCTTTGCGGTCGCTCAAGCCTTTGGCGTACTTGCGTCTTGCCGGCTCCTCTTCTCCGTCCGTCTTCCTCAGCACGGCGGCGTAATGGCCCTCGCCGCGAATGCGGTGCGGCCACAGTCGCAGCGTCTCGCCAATGCCGGACGCAGCGTCCGAAGTCCAGTCCGCTCTACCTTGGTCAAACCCTTCATAAGCTTGCGCGTCCTCAATCACAAATTCCGGATGAAGCGCCACGAACCTGCTGATCGTTCCTTCGTTCTCTTCCGGGGAAAACGTGCATGTCGAGTAGACGAGCCGCCCGCCTGGCTTCAGCATCCTTGCGGCGCTTTCTAGAATATCGAGCTGCCGACTCGCGCACATCGTCACATGTTCGGGGCTCCATTCGGCGCAGGCGTCCGGATCTTTGCGAAACATGCCTTCGCCCGAGCACGGGGCGTCGACCAGAATTCGGTCGAAGAACGCTGAAAACCTGTCGGCTAGCTTGTCCGGCATCTCATTGGTCACGACCGCATTGCGTATACCCAGACGCTCAATGTTCTGGGACAAGATTTTTGCGCGGGCGGGATGCGGCTCGTTGGCGATCAGCAGTCCTTCCCCGTTCATCCGGCCGGCCAGATGCGTCGTTTTCCCTCCCGGAGCGGCGCACAAGTCGAGCACCGTTTCTCCCGGCTGCGGGTCCACGAGCGCGCCGACGGCCATCGCGCTAGGCTCCTGAATATAAAACAATCCCGCCTCATGGTAAGGATGCTTGCCAGGACGGTCTTCCTTTCCATAATAGAACCCTTCCGGCACCCACGGCACGCCAATTAATTCGAAAGGCGCAATGCGAAGCAATTGCTCCGCCGATATCTTTAACGGATTTACTCGCAGCCCCTGGGCTTTCTCATTGTCATAGCTGGCCTCGAAAGCCTCGTATTCTTCGCGCAGTAGCTCTTTCATTTTATCTAAAAATAGTTGCGGCAATTGCATGGCTGTATCCTCGATCGTTTATTTGGGATTAATCTTACTATAACTCGGCCGATCGCCACAACAAGGCTGGAGTGGAGAACTTGCACATGTCTGTTAGGCGTTGGAACGTCCAACTGAATTCCGGGTATACGAAGCTGCTCGCATTTCGAACGAATTGCTCCCCACAACGGGAAAGACCGTCCCTTGTGCCATTAGAGGCCATTACAGGAACGGTCTTGCTTGTTTGCTTCTGGGAAACGTTCTTGGCTCCTTTTCAGCTGCCGGAGCTCTCTGTGCAAGCATATCTTCCCTTACTCTTCTCGTCATCGCGTTTGATTATTGCTTCATAATATCAAGTGATTCCCTATTTTGTAAACTGTGATTCATGTCTGATTATGACCCTTATTTAAGAATTGACTCCTTGCCGCAGGAATGAAGATAAAATACTATGATTGGAAAAATGGTGACTATAAGCAGTCATCGTAGGCCCGAACGAGACCGATCGGTACGTTACGTTCGATCAGGGAAGCTGTAACTGTAGGGTAACTGGCAGGATCTAAGGAGAGGTGGCCCTTTTAGGCGAAACTAGAGCGGGTCTTCCGCTTTAAATCGGAGAATTTTCTCTTTTGAGGAAATTAAAGCGGGTCTCCCGCTTTAAATCGACTCATATCCTCAATTCGACAAAATTAGCGCGGATTTTCCACCTAAAATTGCTCCCCCACCGCCCCGTCAACCAAGTAGAGCGGAGAATGCTCTCAGCGGGTGTCCACTTTGAATTCTAGCAGCAGAATCCGCCTTGTCTGTCCCATCCCGAACTCGCGTCGATGCTATCGGACGTATACGAAAAAATGGATCGGGGATCTCTCCCCGCTCCATCTTCCGTCCTCACCGATTATACCTCTACCGTCTCGATCGCCGCGCCGTTTCTCAGCGTGTTGCCGATGGTGCACACCTCTTCGGCCGCTTCGATCAGCTCGTGCTTGTACGCCTCGTCCAGCGAATCGGGCAGCTTCAGCGTTACCTTGAAGTCCGTAAAGCGATCCGTCACGCCCTGAGCCTTGCTCGCCGCTATCTCGATCTCGATTTCGGAGGCGTCGTAGTCCACTCCGTCGCGGGCAAGCTTCTTTTGCATCGAGATCGACACGCACAGACCGAGCGCGGCCTCCAGCAGCTCCTTCGGATTCAGCCCGCTGCGGTTAGGCGCCGTGGTGCCGATGACCTGCAGACCCGCTTCGTTGTAAACGACGTTCTGTCCTTGCGTAATTCTCACCGTTGTCATAGCTGTATCTCTCCCTTGGAAGTCGTAGTTGTAGTGGCAAAGTTAATGTTAATGGCAATGGCAGTGAACTATCCCTTACACGTAATGGCAAGCAACTCGATGTCCCGGCCGAACCTCTCTGGCCGCAGGACGATCGACTCTGCATTTGTCTGTCGCCAGCGGGCAGCGCGTATGGAACGCACAGCCTGACGGCGGAGACAGCGGCGAAGGAATCTCGCCCTTCAGAACGATCCGTTCCTTCAGCCGGCTGCGGGTATAATCGGGAACCGCCGATAGCAGCGCCTTCGTATACGGATGCAGAGGCTCGACAAACAAATCGTCCGTGGGCGCTTCCTCGACGATTGCGCCCAAGTACATAATGCCGATCCGGTCGGAAATATAGCGAACGACGCTGATGTCATGCGTGATAAACAGCATCGTCAAGCCTAGTTCGGCTTGAAGTCCGCGCAGCATATTCAGAATTTGCGACTGAATGGATACGTCGAGCGCCGACACCGGCTCGTCGCAGATCATCATTTTCGGATTGACGATCAGGGCCCGGGCCAATCCGATCCGCTGCCGTTGGCCGCCGGAAAATTCGTGCGGATAACGGAAATAATGCTCCGGCTGCAGGCCTACGACCTCAAGAATGCGGAACACCTTCTCCTGTCGCTGCTCCCGATTGCCGATTTTATGAATGATCAGAGGCTCTTCGAGAATGTCGCCAATTCGTTTGCGCGGATTCAAGGAAGAGAGCGGGTCCTGGAACACGAACTGAATGTCCTTGCGAATGCTGCGCAGTTCCTGTTGCGACAGCTTGACGAGATCCTTGCCCCGATAGAGCACCTCCCCCGAGGTGGCGGGAGTCAGGCCGAGGATAGCGCGTCCGGTCGTACTCTTGCCCGAACCCGATTCGCCGACGAGGCCGTACGTCTCTCCTTCGTACATGCGGAAGGTCGCTTCCCTGACCGCATTCACATGAGCCTTGGGGCCAACCAGCCTTCCGAAAGGGCCGTACACGGGAAACTTCTTGACCAATTCGTTGACTTCCAGTATCGGCTCAGCCGCCAACTGCTTCGCCATCCCCGTTCCTCCTCTCTTCCATCGCGTCGATCTCGGCGTAATGCCAGCATCTGACCCGGTGCCGCTCGTCAGCTTGCAGCATCACCGGGTCTTCGTTACGGCACTTCTCGTCCGCATAAGGGCAACGAGTCGAGAAGCCGCACCCGCGCGGAATATCGAATAGCGAAGGCACTGTTCCTTCAATCACATGCAGCTTCTCGTTGCGGTCTCCGTCCAGCTTCGGAATTGATTGAAGCAGTCCTCGCGTATACGGATGAAGCGGCGAGCGGAACAACTGCTCCGTCGGCGCCTCCTCGACAATACGGCCCAAATACATGACTTTGACTCCGGTACAGATTTCCGCTACGACCCCCAGGTCGTGCGTAATGAACAGAACGCCCATCCCCAATGTCCGATTCAGCTCTGTGATCAGTTCCAAAATTTGCGCTTGAATCGTGACGTCCAGCGCCGTCGTGGGCTCGTCTGCGATCAGCAGCTTCGGCTCGCAGGCCAGCGCCATTGCGATCATCGCCCGCTGCTGCATGCCGCCGGAAAGCTGGTGCGGATAATCGTCCACACGCGTCTCCGGGGATGGGATGCCCGTCAAGCCCAGAATTTCAATCGCTTTCTTGCGCGCTTCCTTCTTCGACAGCTTCTTGTGCAGCCGCAGCGTCTCCTCGATCTGGTTGCCGATCGTGTATACCGGATTAAGCGAGGTGAGCGGATCCTGGAAAATCATCGAGATGTCGTTGCCGCGAACGGCTCGCAGCTTGGACAGAGGCATGTCCAGCAGGTTTTCGCCCTCGAACAGAACCTCGCCCTCGTATTCGACCGAATCGGTATGCTCAAGCAGCCGCAGGATCGATTGCGACATGACGCTTTTACCGCAGCCCGACTCGCCTACGATGCCGATAATTTCACCGCGATCCATCGTAAAGCTGACTCCGCCGACGGCCGTCGCCCTGCCCCGCTCCGTATGAAAATGCGTCTTCAAGTTGTTGAGTTCCAATAGAGGCGCCTGATTCATGTCTCATCCTCCGTCCCGTTCGATGTCATGATTTCTTCTGTCTGAGCTTCACGCGCGGATCGAGAAAATCTCGCAGCCCGTCCCCCAGCAGGTTCAGGCCGAGAACGGACAAAATGATAAACACGCCGGGGAAAACAACCATCCACCAAGCCTTGTAAATGACCAGTTTGCCTGCATGAAGAATGTTGCCCCAGCTCGCTTCCGGAGCCGGAATGCCCGCACCCAGAAAGCTGAGCGCCGCTTCGGAAATAATCGCTTCCGCAAATACAAAGGTCGCCTGGACGAGCAGCGGCGATAGCGTGTTGATGGCGATATGCTTCCAGAGAATGCGGGAATCGCTCGCCCCTTGGGCATGCATCGCTTCGATATAAGTCTGCTCGCGGACGACCAGCGCCGACGAACGCACGACCCGTGCGATGTTCGGCGTAAATACGATCGTTAATGCGATAATAACGTTAATAGATGAGGCCCCTAGAGCAGCCATTAGAGCGATCGCGAGCAATACGCCGGGAATGGCAATCAATCCGTCGCAGATGCGCATTAGAATATGGTCCAGCGTCTTATAATAGCTGGCATAAATGCCGATCACGAGCCCGAGCAGCGAGGACAGCAGCGCCACGACCAAGCCGATGCTCATGGACACCCTCGCGCCGTACACGATTCTCGTCAGTAAATCCCGCCCGAATTCGTCGGTTCCGAGCAGATGCGTGCCGCTTGGCGCCTGCAAGCGCTCGGTCACCTTCATCGCATAGGGATCAAACGGCATGAGCAGAGGACCGACGGCTGCGATCAAGACAAACAGCACGAACAGTACGGCTCCGATCGTCAATCCGTAATTGCTTCTGAACCTGCGCAAACGAAGGGCTCGCTGTTCTTTTTTCAGCCGTTTGCTCATCGCGGCGATATTCTCTTTCGCCATTTCTTGCGCCATGTTGCCTCTCCTCCCTATTTGCGGTCCAGACGAACGCGGGGATCCACCGCTCCGTACAGCAGATCGACGATCAGATTGATGCCTACGTAGATCAGCGTGACAATCAGAACGACGCCCTGAATAACGGCAAAATCCCTGCGAACGACCGAGTTCAGGATGAGCTGGCCAAGTCCGGGAATATTAAAAATCGACTCCACCACGACTGCTCCGGTCACGAGCGTCCCGAACGTCTGCCCGATTACGGTCAGAATCGGCAGGAAGGCGTTGCGGAAAGCGTGCTTCGTCAGCACCGTCAGCTCCCGCAGACCTTTGGAGCGCGCCGTCTTAATATAGTTCAGGTTCAGAATCTCCAGCATCGACGAACGGGTCATTCTGGTGATTAGGGCGGCCTGAATCGCTCCCAACGAAAGTCCGGGAAGAATCAAATATTGCAAATGCTCCCACAGCCCTTCTTTCAGCGGCTCGTAACCCGCGACCGGCAGCCATTGCAGCTGCACGCCCACGATCAGCATCAGAAACAGTCCGAGCAGGAAGCTGGGGATCGCCAAGCCCAGCAGCGACACGCCCATGAGCGAGTAATCGATCGGCGTCCCCCTCTTGTACGCGGCGATCATCCCGAACGGAATCGCCAAAATAAGCGCGATGAGCTGTCCGAGCACCGCCAGCGACAGCGTCGGGCCGATATGCTCGGCAATGGCTTGTCCGACGGGCTGGCGCATGAAGATGGAATCGCCCAGATCGCCTCGCAGGACGCCGCCGACCCAATGAATGTACTGCTCATGGACGGGACGATTCAGTCCAAGCTTCTCATTCAGCTCCTGAATATCCGCTTCCGAAGCCTCGATGCCCAGCATGGCGGCCGCGGGGTCGCCCGGCGTCAGGTGAATGATCAGGAAGATCGCGACCGTGACGACGAACAATACGGGAATGAGAGACAGGAGCCTTTTTGCAATGTAAGCCAGCATGAAATCCCCTCGTTCGATGAATGGTCTGATTGAATCAATAGAAGGAGGGTGTCGGCCAAGCTGCTAAGCAGCCTGGCGCACCCTCCTCGGATGGGGAATCTATCCGAATGTTATTTCGGGGCTTTGGCGTTCCATACGACCGGCGATTTGAACTGCTCGAAGCCTTCCAGCGATTTCGACGTCGCCACCAGAACGTTGTAGTGACCGATTACCGTGGACGAACCGAATTCGTACAGGAATTGTTGAACCTTCTCCCATTCGGCTTTGGCTGCCTCCGGAGTAGCGGCGCCGCGAATAGCGGCCAGACCGTTCTTGACGGTGTCGTTGTTCAAACCGGCCCAGTCCGGGTTCACGGCCAGCAATTGCGGAGGCGTCTGCTGGTACCCCGTGCTCGCCACGAACAGATCCCACTTGCTGCGGTTGTTCTTCGTCTCCAGGAAAGTCGGGAAATCGTAGTTGTCCACTTTCACGTTCATGCCGATTTTGCGCAGCTGTTCTTGAATGACCAGCGTTGCCGTGTACATTTCATTGTAATCCTTCGTAGTCAGCAGCGTAACTTCTTCTCCATTATAACCTGCATCGGCCAGAAGCTGCTTGGCTTTTTCTTCGTTTGCCTGATTGTAATACTCCTTGCCGGCATCGGTAGCCCACTGCGTCTGGGCGGTGTTCAAGTAACCCGGCGCAAGCGAGTACAGCTCCGGCTTGGCGAAGCTCGCCAGCATAATCTCGTCATTGTTCAGCGCGGCCAGAACCGCTTGGCGAATCTTCTCGTTAGCGAACAGGCCTTCGGTAGTGTTCAGGAACGCCGTCAGCGTGCCGCCTGGATTGGTGTGCAGCGTGACGTTTTTATCTGCCTCCAACTCGTCGTAGTTCTCGATCGGAATCGCGTCGGCTACGTCGTATTTGCCGGTTTTAATGCCAGCTACTCGCGTTGCGTGGTCGGTTACGAAGTGGTAATAAAGGTTTTCCGTAGCCGCGGACTTGCGTCCGGAGTAGCCGCTCGGCTCGGCGTCGCTGCCCTTGTAATCTTCGTTTCTAACGAGATGAATGTATTGATCCTGCTTCCATTCCTTGAATTTGTAAGGTCCTGTGCCGATATAATCGGTGATACCTTCCGCAGGTGCGGACTCCACGATCTCCTTAGGCATAATCGCAGGGAATTGCGCTTGGGATGCGATCAGAATCAGCACGTCGGAAGTTGGCTGTTCCACCGTCAATTTTACCGTATAAGTGTCGACTGCTTCAAACTTGGCGTTCGTCAGCAGCGTTTTCGCGCGAGACGAAGTTACGAGCCAGCGGTTCATCGAGGCGACGACATCGTCGGAGGTCATCTCTTTGCCGTTATGGAACTTCACGCCTTGACGCAGCTTAAACGTGTACGTTAAGCCGTCCTCGCTTCTCTCCGCGGATTCCGCCAACTCCGGCGTCGGCTCGTAATTCGCGTTCATTGTATACAGTTGCTCGAAAATGTTGCCCGCCGTATCCAGCGCTGCCGTCGATACCGTCATCGGAGCGTCCAGCGTCGGAGGCTGCGCCGTCAGGGCGATGTTCAACTCGTTCTTATATTCTTTGGCCTCCTGGGACGAACCCGCGCTGGCCGATGGGCTTCCGGAAGCGTTCTGACCGCCGCTGTTCGAATTATCTTTGCTGCAGGCGGCCAGCGCCGTTGTTAACAATAGAACCAATGCCAGCAAGCTAATCTTGTTGAATTTCATTTTCTGTTCTCCCCTTGGTCATCGTGCGTAATTTTCGGAATGTTCTGAAAACATACTATTCCGAGTTGATATAATGGAATAATAATTGATTTTAATTTTGTTGTCAACTTCCAATCTCTGAAAAAGACGGAATGGCGCGCAGGGATATCATTTTCCCCCGAGAGCCATTCCGTCTCTTCTATAAATATTATGCGCGATCTCGCAAATCTCCATTCACAGGACCGCTCCCATCACCGCGCTCTCGAACTCGCGGGCGGTTTCCGCTTCGGAGCCTCCCGCGTTCGCGAGATTAATCATGAGCACGGCAAAGAGGTCTTTGCTCGGATCGATCCAGAAGTGGGTCCCCCATGCGCCGCTCCATCCGAAGCTTCCCGTCGACAACGGCGTCTCCGGGGACTCTCCTTCGATGACGACGCGCATGCCGAGTCCCCAAGTCTGCCATTCGGGAAATCCCTCTATGCCGTTCGGAAGCTGCGGCGACGCCATCTCCCGTACCGTCTTCGCGTTCAAAATCCGCTTCCCCTCGAATTCCCCCTCGTCAGCCAACATTTTGACGAACCGGCAATAGTCCTCCAACGTTCCAAGCAATCCGCCGGCTCCGGAATAATAGGTGGGATGAATAAAAGGATTCTGGTTCGCTGACCTCCTCAGCTCTCCCCCCGTGCTCTCGTATAAGGCGACCAACCGCGCGCGCTGCTCCTTCGAGGGCGCGAACGTCGTATCCCGCATGCCGAGCGGCTCGAACAACGCCCTCTGCAAATAAAGATTTAGCGGCAGCCCCGAAGCAATCTCTACGAGCCTTCCCAAAATATCGAACGCGGCAATCGGACTGTATCCCGTCTGGGAGCCCGGCTGAAAATCGAGAGGCACGTTCGCCCAAGTCGGAATATGGATGGACAGCGTCGCTCCCGGTCCGGGCATCTGCAGCTCGCGAAAACCGACCGCCCCCTGCCCCAAGCCGCAGCTATGGGTGAGCAGATCGCGAACCGTTATCGGACGGGTCGCCGGCTCCAGCGAATAGGACGGAATGTCGTCCGGGATCGAGCCGGCCGGAGCATCGGGATCGGGCTCGTAGGCAGCGACATTCGTTCGAACGTTCGGGATCGCGACGTAAAAATCGTTGGCGAATTCGGGAATATACTTCCCGAGCGGATCCTCCAGCCTAATCTTCCCTTGTTTGGCCAACGTCATAACGGCCACTGCGATAATCGGCTTGGTCATCGAAGCCAGCCGGAAGATCGAATCTTTCTGGAGACGAAGACCTTTCTCTATGTCGGCATAGCCTTGCACCGCGCTAAGCGCGGTCCGGCCTCCTCGAGACACGAGGAATGCTGCTCCCGCCAACGCGCCCTCGCGAATGCGCCGCTCCAAGCTTTCCTGTGCGACGGCGAGCTTAACGGCGTTAAAGCCTGCCGATTCCTCTATCATAACCATCACCTGCTCCTTAGCCACGTCAATGCCAACTCAAACCATTTCTGACATCCTGCGTTGATATGCGTGCCGTCCGCCGCCGAGGTTTCGTCCGCCAGCGACAGCCCGTGCACGCCGGATTCGAAGATGTGAAGCTCGTACGGTATGCCGCGTTCCTCCAACGCCATTGCCCATAGCAGCGAGTTGCGAGAGCTAACGAGCTCGTCGTCGGCCGTATGCCAGAGAAAAGTCGGGGGTGTGCCGTCGTTGACGTAGCGAACCGGGCTTAGCGCCTCACGCTCCTGCAAGGACGGATCCGGACGGCCGAAATGCGCCCGATAGACGAGCGCCTTAAAGGCCGCCTGCTCTTCTCTCCTCAACGCATGCGCGTGATCGACGAGCGGGTATCCGAGAATGAGCGCATCGGGGCGCATAAGTTCGGCCTTGACGCCGACTTTCTCCCGCAGAAACGCGTCGGCCCAATGCGCGCCGAGACTCGCGGCGAGATGACCGCCTGCCGAAAAGCCGACGACGGCGATTCGGTCCGGATCGACGTTCCATTCCGCGGCATTCTGCCGCACCGTCGCCAAGGCCGCTGCCACTTCGAGCAGAGGCTGCGGCCAGACGGAGCTTTCGTTGCCCGGAGGAGTCTCGTTCAAGTCGGGAACGTATTCCCCGAACCAGGTCGTGTACCTGAGGACGAAGACATGATAGCCGTGCGCCGCGAATCGCAGCGCGACCGGCTCCGCCTCCCTGTCGGAGGTACTCAGGTATCCTCCGCCGGGACAGACGATGACGGCTGGCCGATGCCGGTCCGCCTGAAATTCCAAGGAGCGATGCAACAAGTATTTCTGCAGCCGGGCGCTGCCGCTTCCGATTCGCAATTGAACCGTCTCCGCGATCATGTTTAACGCTCCCTCTCACCAGTATATCGTCAGCCTTTTAC
The DNA here is from genome assembly GCF_003386235.1 of Cohnella phaseoli. Taxonomy (GTDB): domain Bacteria; phylum Bacillota; class Bacilli; order Paenibacillales; family Paenibacillaceae; genus Cohnella; species Cohnella phaseoli. The sequence continues at coordinate 45,438 of NZ_QRDZ01000045.1, read as the reverse complement.
CGCTCCGGAAGTCAAACCTTGCACGAAATATTTTTGCAGAAACATAAAGAGCAGAAACAGCGGGAAGAGGATCATGCAGATCGCCGCCGTCATCAGCCCCCAGTCGGTTGCGTACTGACCCTGGAAGTTGATCAGCCCGACGGTCAAGGGAAGTCCCTTCTCCGTCGTCAGCGTCGAGATTTGCGCCCACAGCAATTCTCCCCATACGAAGCAGAAGTTCAGTACGGTGCAAGTCGCGATCGCCCCTCCCGTCAACGGGAATGCGATTCGGAACATCGTGCTGATCTCCCCGCTCCCGTCCATTCTCGCGGATTCCAGCAGTTCCGACGGGATCGAAAGGAAAAAGTTGCGAAGAATGACGATCGTTCCGGGCAGCAGCCATCCCACGTAAGCGAAGGTAACGGGAACGTAAGTGACGCCGAGCAGCTTCAGCTTGGACATCATCATATACAGCGGCAAAATCATCGACTCGGTCGGCAAAATCTGAATGATCAGAAGCAGGCCGACGATCGCCCCGCCGAACGGAACGCGCAGGCGGGCCAACGCGTAAGCGGCGAAGGCTGCCACGACCGTCACCATCGCGAGCGTGACAAGCGCGATAACGACGCTATTATAGAAGTATTCGCCGATCCGGCCGATCTCGAACGCCTGAACGTAATTGTCGACGAGAAACTCGCGCGGAAAGGCCCAAATATCCGTAAAAAATTGTTCCGACGTTTTGAGCGACGTCATGAGCGTGAACAGAAGCGGATACAAATTAACGACCGCCAAACAGACGAGAACCGCCCTCAACGCATACCCGCCAAGCGGTATTCTAGTATTCATAGACATTCCCCTTCGTCAGCTTCCTGGACAACGCGATGATCAGCGACACGACGATCGTCAGCATGACGGAGATCGCGGCGGCGTAGCCGAATTCGTTATAGCGGAAAGCGACGTCGAGCATTCGGACGGGGACCGTCCGCGAGAAATCGCCCGGCCCTCCCTTGGTCATCGCCCAGACGATGTCGTACGTCTTGAACGACAAGATCAGCATGAGCATCGTAACGAGACGAATCGTAGGCATGATCAAGGGGAGGATGATCATGCGGGCTTGGCGGACGTATCCCAGCCCCTCCAGCTTGGCCGCCTCGAACATGGAGCCGGGCAAGGATACGATAGCCGTATAGGCGAGCATCATGACGAATCCGGAAAACCGCCAGCCGCCGACGACGGCGATCGTCCATAAGACGATGCCGGGCTCCGCAAGCCAAGCATGCTCCAGGCTTTGGAGGCCTATCGCCCTCAATATGCCGTTAAGCAACCCCGTATCGGGACTGAGAATAAAGGTGAACAGCAAGCCGATGACGACCAGCGGCATCATCGCCGGCGCGAAAAACACGAACCGGTAGAACGCCCCCTCCTTGCGCCCGACCCGATGGATCGCCAGCGCCAGAAGCAGGCCGGTAAAAACCGCGATCGCGGTAGACGCCACGGCGATGAAGACCGAGTAATAGAAGCCTTTTAACGTCACCGGATCCTGAAAGAAGGTCGCGTAATTGCTCCAGCCGGCCGCCTTCATCGCTCCCATGCCGTTCCACGTCGCAAAAGACAGAGCCGCGTTCCACCCGATCGGAACGATCATCGTCGCTCCGACGAACAACAGCGCCGGAAGAAGGAAAAGCGTTCCGAGCATTCGGGTGCGAAGCGTTAAAGCCGAGCCACTCTTGATGAATTTCATTTGTTTCGGACCTCCGATCGGTCGGAGCGGACGGGCCGGGACGGACCGCTTCTCCCGCCTGCCCCGCCGCATTCCTTCATTGGCTTAAGGCTTCACGGCCTCCAGCCTCAGCTTCTCCAGTTCTTCCAGAGAGGCCATGCCGTTAAATATATAGTTCGCCGGCATTTTCGCATTGAGGATATCGATCATTTTCGTCGACAAATGCATGACTTCTTCGGTTTGAATATTGGCGATATCCTTGGCGTACAACGCGAAATTGGGGTCGTCGGATTTGACGCCGCTTACCGTGACCGGAGCTCCCGTATCGACGCGCTTCTGAAGCACCTCCGCGCTGGTCAAATACTTCACGATCTCTATCGAAGCTTCGGGATGGGGAACGTTGGCCGGAATCATGTAGCCGTTCGATCCTCCCAACACGTGATTCAGCCCCATGTTCGGCCAGCTCACGATCTGCACGTTGGCCAGCCCCGATTCCTTGACGGATTGGGCGGCAAGAATGTTGACGTTCGCTTTGACCGCGACTTTACCGGCCTTGAACGCGACGTTTACCTGCTCAAGAGTCGTGGATAACGCGCCCTTGCCCGGATATACGTACTTGTCGTACAGCTCCTTGGAAGCCTCGAACGCTTTGACCGCGAGCGGGTCGGTGAACGGAATTTTGCCTGCGGCAAAGTCGCTTCGAGTCTGCTCATCGGGCCATACCGTCATCAGATTATTTCGCGGAACCCATGGGCCCCAGTCCTTATATAGTCCTAACGGAACGATTCCCGTCTTTTCCTTGATCGTCTCCAGCGCTTGCATGAAATCGTCCCAGCTGAGAGGTCCGTCGGGAAACGTAACCCCGGCTTGGTCGGCGATATCCTTGTTCACTTCGAGCAGCGGATATACGGCGGCGTAAGGAACCGCGTATACTTTGCCCCCGTAGGTTCCCGCATCCAGCGCGTTGCCCACGAACGTCATCTTCCAAGCCCCTCCGTCCGCTTCCAGGTAGGGAGTCAAATCCAGCGCCATATCGGAATCGACGAACGTCTCCATCGCTCCCGGCCAGTACATCGCGACGTCGATGGGCTCGCTTGCGGCGATCGTCGTTTTCAGCGTTTTCTCTACATTCGAATCCCACGGCTTAAAGGTTATATCGTACTTGTCCTTAAAATGCTCCGCCACCATCTGTTCTTCGACCTTGCCGCTCGGATCGTCCACGGGCGCGATCATCAACGTCAGCTTAAGCTTCTCCCCGGGCTTGCCGGCGGATTCCGTCGCTGTCGCCGAAGCGCTGGCGGATTCGGACGGTTGTCCGGAGGCTCCCTCGCCGCCGGATTTCCCGCATCCCGTAAATATCAACGAAGCGCCAAGCGCGACGGATAGAAGCCGTACTGCTGTCCCTCTCTTCAACATGCCAAGACCTCCTCTTTGTTAAAACGCATAAAACCGTATACGGGCCAACTTAACGAGCGCGCCTCGTTAGATCCCATTATACGGTCCGATAATTGCCGCCACTATTTCAAAAAACTACGAAAACTATTGCTAATCTTCGATTTTAAGGTTTTCGTCCTTGACGTCCGGCTTCTTCCTGAGCGCCGTCGGCGAGCAGCCCTCAAGCTTGCGGAACACTTGCGTGAAGTATGCATAATCCGAGAAGCCGACCCGTTCGCCGATCTCGTAAATTCGGTCCGTCGTCCGCTCGATTAGCTGCTTGGCTTTGGCAATACGCAGACGGTTGACGTATTCCCGGAACGGAACGCCCATTTCTTTTTTGAACAGGTGGCTAAAATAGTTCGGCGTCTTGCCCACATGCTCGGCCACCTTCTCGGCCGTCAGCTCCTCCGCGTAATGATTCCGTATATACGCTTCGGCAAGCTGGATCGGCGCGCTTAGACGGGCGACTCCGACGTTGAAGTAAGCTTCGATCGCCTCCTCGAACGCCAAGCGAACGAAATCCTCGTATTCGCCGATGTCGACGAATGCGCTCGTCTCCAGCTCCTCGATCCGTCGGCGCGCGTATTCGGCCAATTCCGCGGAAGGCTCGCCCGCGGCGGCAGGGAGCAGATGAATCAATGCTTTGCAGTATCCCGCAAGGCTCTTCTCGCCGTACGCTCTTTCTTGCCGAAGTCTGGCGAATTCGACGGATACCCGCTCGGTTAAGCGCTCTAGTCGGGCTTCGCGGATAAGATTGAGGAATTCGTCGTCTTCCGCAAGCCCCCTGATCGTCTCTTCGCGGAGCGCTCCTCCCTCTTCAAAGGCATGAACCGAGCCCTTGCCGGAATACAGCCGAAGCGCCAGAGCCTCCCGCGCCTGCGCCTGCAATTCGTTTACATCGGACGCGTTCCCGGGCAGGCTTATGCCGGCCGACAACGAACAGCCGCACGTCTGCGCAACTTCCCGAACCGAATCCGCCAGTCGGTTCTTCAACGACGCGACGGCATGTCGCGCGTACAAATACGAGACCGTCTCCAGCTTCAGCAATCCGATCAGGCTCCCGTCCTTCGTCTTTAACCATAATTCGCCGGCTTCCGCTTCCCGGCCGCCTAAAGCGCGAAGCATCGCATCGGCGCACCGCTCCTTCTCCGCCGCTTCTTCCCTGCGCCGATCCTGTTCGATACGGACGCATAGAAGAGTCCCCTTGGCATCGAATTGAAAATATTGCATTAAGCCGTCCTGCAGAATGAGACGGTCGCGAATTCTCCCTCCCGCGAAATCGTCGACGAAGAGCTCCTTGTGCGACGCCAAATATTTGCGGAACGTCTCCTCCGACACCCGCTCGCGGACAATCTCCTCGCTGACCTTCTTGATCAGCTGAATCAAGCTTCTTGCGCGGATCGGCTTCATTTCGTAATCGGCCGCATCCCACTGAATCGCCTTTTTGAGATACTTGAAGTCGTTGTAGCCGCTGAGGATGATTACCTTAGTCGCCGGTCTTGTTTCCTTGATTCGCTTTAGCAATTCCAGACCGTCCATCCCCGGCATTCGGACATCCGTCACGACCAGTTCGGGCAGATTGGCGCAAAAGATCTCGAACGCCTCGGTCCCGCTCGCCGCCGTCAGCACTTCGACGATTCCCAAAGAAGACCAGTCTATGCCGGCTTTGATCCCCTCCCGAATTTGCCGGTCGTCATCCGCGATCAGCAGCTTCATTGCGCCTCTCCTCCTTATTCGTTCTCCCGGCGGCGGGGACTAGCACTTCTACGACTGTTCCCTCGCCAATCTTGCTGCTGAAGCTCAAACCGAACTCGCGCCCGTATTGCAGCTTGATCCTCTCGTCGATATTCCCCAGCGCGAAGACTTCCTGCCGTTCATCCTCCTCGTTTAGCATCCGGTTTATCCGCTCCTCATCGGTGCCAAGCCCGTCGTCGGATACGACCAGCCGAATACGTTCCCCGACCTGCCGGACTCCGACCTCGATCGTCCCGCCTTCCAATTTCTCTTCCAGCCCGTGAAGGATCGCGTTTTCCACCAAGGGCTGCAAAATCAGCTTGGGAACCTCGCAACTCAACAGCTCCGGATCGACGTCGACCCTCAGCTTAATTCGCTGGCCGTATTTGGCCTGCTGAATGAGCATGTAGCTTTCCAGAAACTCCAGCTCGCGCTCGATCGTCACAACCGGCTGGCCTTTACTGAGCACGTGCTTGAAAATTTCCGAGAGCGCTTCGATCTGTTCGCTTACGTCGTAATTTTGGTGCTTCATCGCCAGCCAATGTATAGAATCCAGCGTGTTATACAGAAAATGCGGGTTGATCTGCGCCTGCAAGGCGGTCAGCTCCGCTTCCCTGCGCCTGATGCGGCTGACGTAGACGTCGTCGATCGTCTGCTTGAGCTGCCCGGCCATGCGGATAAAGCCTTGGTGGATTTCCCCGATCTCGTCCTTCGACGCGCCTTCGAGAGCGATATTGAAATTTCCCGTGCGCAGCTTGGCCATCTCCGTGCGCAGCCTTCCCAACGGCTTGATCCAATAACGGTGCTGTACGAGAGAAAAAAGAAATCCGAACAGGACGCATAGTCCGATCGCGATTAATAGAACGGTGTTAAGAGTCGTCTTCAACAAAGTAAAGGAGCTTTCGGGAATCGTCTGGACAAGCACCCAATCGGGACCTGCGATCCGATAATACAGGACGATATTTTTCTCGCTTCCAACCGTTTTTCCGAAGAAGCCTTCCTCCCCGGACGCGATCTCCGCCCGGATTTCCTCGTAGTGCTCATAAGTGCCGTCGATCGCGGTTTTTGCGGACGAGGACAGCACCTTGCCCGAAGCGTCGAGCAGATCGATTCTCGAGCCTTCGTAAGAATTGATCCCCTCATAAAAACGATGCACGGCTTCTTCGGAAACGTTCAGCTTGATGATGCCCAGTTCTCTGTCGTATTTGTTAAAATCCATAATTCTTCTATACGCATACAGCCGATTGCCGTCGGAAGCCCAATACAGCTTTCCCTTCAGCTCAGAAGCCGTTCGCGCGTGCTCGGCATCTACAACGGAATCCAGCGTACCCATCTGGAAAACGACCCGCTCGCCGCCGGCGACGATGCCGATCGTATCGTAATAAGCTTTGGAGCCTATTAAATCGTTCAGCCAGGCGATAATTTCCCGATAGTACTGATCATAGTCGAGCTCTTTGTTGTAATCGTCTTTCAGAAACTTCTGGATTTGCTCGTTAGACATCATCCGCAGCGTAAGATCGTTCGTATCGGCGATCAGGGAGTCGAAGTTCTGCCTCGTCTGCTTAAGCGTCTGCAGCGCAATATCGCTGGATTTGTTGAGCGTAAGCCTCGTAAACTGGTTGTTCAAGTAAAAGCCGGCGAGCAGCAGCGGCACGACGATCAGCAGCGCAATGCATAGAAACAGCTTTCTCTTGAGGGGCATATCCCCGAACTTTAACCGGATAAGCCATACCTCCCTTCGGCGCGGACATTCGCTATCCGCCTTGAAACCTTTCCCCCCATTGTAACTTGGCCGAGCCGCTCCGCAAAGACATAAATCCCCCTTCCGGATGCGCGGCTGCGCGTCCGGAGGGGGATTTCCCATTACATATGCTTTCTGGCTTCGAGCGGATGGCCGATCGTCGGGAACTCCCCGATGCGCAGCTTCGCGCCGCCGTAAGGAACGAGCTCCAGATCGACGACCGGCTGATCGTCCGCGTTCGGATGCATCGGCGGAGTTCCGGCGTTGTTGCCTTCCATCCTCCATTCGCGCACAAGTTGCCCCTTCGCCTTCAGTCGAACCGGAGAGTGCTGGGCGTCGAACGGCTGATAGGCGACGTCCTCCAAGCTGACCTCATACTCGCTGTCGGCCAGCAGGCCGTATTTCCATGGAGAGCCGGGGTAAATTTCCCAGTCATGGAACTTCTCCCTTTGCTGCAGCAGATGCCAGTTCTCACGAATCGGCAAAGCGTAGACGAGCGGTCCGCGCTCCACGCTAACGGCAAGCAAATTGCGGGTAACGGTTTTAACCTTCATCGGCATCCGCAACGTCAGCCGATCGCCATCCGACCACTCCCGGCACAGCTTCGCATACCCTTTCTCAATCGCTAGTGCAAACTCTTCCCCGTTTACTTTTACGGTCGGTTGCTCACACCAACCCGGAATGCGCAGCGAGATCGCAAACTCCGCCGATTCGTCCAAAGCCAGCTCGATGTCGACCGTATCGCGGAACGGATAATTGCCGCTTACCTTCAGCGTTGCCCGCGCCTGCTCGTCTGCTCCGACTTGAGTCGTTACCGTGCAGGGCGCGTACGAGACCGCCGCCAGACCGCCTTCCCCATCCTTCATCCACAGGTGCGACACCAGCTTCGGCCAGCCTTGGTGCATATTCGCCGTACAACAGCCGAAATGCGGCTCCAGGCCGAACAGATTCGCCTCTTCGTTGTTGCTCCACTCCCGTGTCGCCACGTTGCAGACGATCTGGTTCACCTGCTGGTCGTACTGATGCGACGTCCAATCGCTTGAAACGGCGGCAGGCAGGGCATTAAACGCCACCTGTTCGAGAATGTCGCCGAAGCGCCCTTCCCCGAACACTCTAGTCAATTTCTCCATGGAAAACATATATTCGACAACGGCGCACAGCTCCACCCCTTGGCTCGGATGCGTGCCGGACAGCCATTCGTCTCCGGAAAACATCCCGTGAGCCTGTCCGTGATACGTCATCAGACTGTCGATGCCGCGGTGAACCGCCGCATGAGCGCGAGAATCCCCGGTTTGCTCGTAGAGAACGCCAGGCGCTTTAATGCCCATCGCGACATTGACGACATGCGTTTTCCAGTCCCATCGCTCGACTTTGCGCCAAAACGGAAAATCGTGAAAGACGTCCGTCCAGTTCGTCGTTTGGGACTGTACGATGCTCGCCAATTGTAGGAGCTGTTCGTCTCCGGTTTTCCGGTAGAGCCACTGGATCGTCAACAGCATCTCCATGCCGCGCGCCTCCGCCCACCCGCGCAGCGGCTGCTCCTCGATCCGACCGCGCACATACCGGAAGTAAGACGTAAGGAACGGAACGATCCGTTCGTCTCCGGTCGCTTCCTCATATTGCGTCAAGACCTTCAGCATGATCATGTAGTGCCACCAATCCTGCGTCTTGTCGAGGTCTTCGTTTACCGTCTCGATGATGTCCGGCCCGAACGCTCCGTCCTCGCGCTGGCTGGCCAGCGACCATTCGATCCAGCGCTGCGCCTTGGCGATCAGCCGCTCGTCCTCCAGCAAATAGGCCAGCGGCAGCAGCCCGTCCAAATAGTAAGGCCCGCGCTCCCAGCTCTCCCCCTTGCCGCCGATCCAGCCGTTGCCGGGACCTACGTCCGCCCAATGCTCTTCGAGGTGCCCGGTTAACCCGTCCGCCTGAATGCGCAGCTGATCCCGAAGCCATTGCTCCGGCTTGATCGCGCCCAGCGGAAGCGCCTCGAATGCCGTGTTCCGTTTGCTCATTATGAATAACCTCGCTTATTCGGAGAATGGTGTTCACCCTCCTAATATAGCACCGCGAAGCCATCTCTCCGATAGCGTAACGCACACAGTTTTTGTTCGATCACAACATCGATGTTGATTTGTTCGCTATAATAAAGAAACGCATGCGCATGAAGAAAAGGGGGGCAGATTCCGAATGCTGAAGTTTATTTCTCCGCCTCTGCCGCATTTCATTACCTGCGGCGAAGATACGTACGCTTCGGGCCGCAGCCATGTCGATCGCTCGGGCATCGGCGTATTCGATCTGCTGTTCGTTACCCGAGGCTGCTTATATTTGGCGGAGGAATCGCTGCCTGTGGTCATTCCCGCGGGAGGCTTCGGATTGCTGCGGCCGGACCGCGCTCATCGGGCGACGGAGCCATGCGAGGAGGAAACCCATTTCTACTGGATTCATTTCCAGACGTTCGGAGGCTGGAGCGAGGCGAATGCCGAGGAAGGCCGAAAGGCGATTCTGTCCTTGGCCGAAGGGGAGTATCCGATTGCTCATCCGTTCTCCTTCTACTTGCCGCAGACGGGCAATCTGCTTGCGCCCGAATCCGCGTACACCCATCTGCGCGAAATGCTGGCGCTGCAAGCCGAGATGTCCGCGTTCTCCTATTGGCGGCAGCAGTTGCTTTTCCAAGAATTGCTCTTGCAGGTGCAGGAGGAATCCAGACTTCCGGCCGGCGGCGCGTATTGGGCGATCGCCGAAGAAGCTGCGGCATTTCTGCGCCGCAGCCATCGGGAGACGTTTACCTATAAAAGGATGGCGGAGGAGCTGCATTTTCACGCGAACTATATCTCCCTGTGCATGAAGCGAACTTACGGGTGCACGCCTCTCGATTATTTGACCCGCTATCGGATCGAGCAGGCGAAGCGGCTGCTGATCGACACGAACGAGGCGATCGGTTCGATTGCCGAGCAGGTAGGCTTCGGCTCTTTTCCGCATTTCGTGCGCTGCTTCGGCCGCCTGGCCGGGACGACGCCGAAGGCGTTCCGCATGCGGTTCAGGCAGTCGTAAACAATCGTTCAGGCGCGTCCGTTACCGCCGCAAGCTAACGAAGCTCCGCCAAGGCTCTGTCTACGAACGAGAGATGCCGCTCCCGCATCGTCCGCTCAACGGACGGCTCCAGCCCCCAGCGGGAGAGCTGGGAGGCCGGCCGCAAGGCAGCGTACAGATCCCAGTACGGAAGCTGGCTAAATCCCGTCCCCTTCGCCAACGACCGGTAATGCTGCGTAAACTCCTCCATCGCCTCGGGTCCGTACGCCCACAAAACTTCCAATCTGGCGTTGCCCACATCTGCGAGAGGATCCCCGATCGCGACGTCCTCCCAGTCGATTACGGCGGCAAGCTTCCCTCCCCTCCACAACGTATTTCCCGGCCAGTAGTCGCCGTGAAGCAGCACGGACCGATTGGCTTGCGGCAGCGGCCATACCGAATCCAACGCTTCCCTGATCCGTCCTTCGCTCAGGGAAGCGTCCAGCTGCGCCGGCCTAGCGGCTAACTTGGCGGAAACCGCATCCGCCTGCTGCGAAAGAAAACTAAGCTCTGTTAGCGGAAGCTCTGCTTGATGGATGGCGAAGAGATGCGCGGCCAATTGCCCTAGAAAGTCGGGAATCGCCATCCGATCTACCTCACCTTGGCTCTCGATGAATTCGATAGCGATATAAGGGGAGCCGAGCAGGTCCGATGATGCCTCCGCGAAGATCGGCGCAGGTACCGCCAGCCCTGCGGAGTGCAGCAGTCCGAGAAGCTGGAATTCATGTCGGGCAATGTCCGGATCTCGTGCAAGATCGGTCGCCCCATGGCGGCGAATAATGATTTTGCGTAAGCTCCCGTCGCCCAATTCAAGCTCAAGCCCGATGACTTGAGCAGACACGCCGCCCTTTAACTCTCGCCAGCGCAGCAGCCTGGCATTCGAAATGATATGCTCCGCAACCGTCTGTAACGCTTCTCTCATAAATTAATCTCCGTTCTTGGCAAATCGTCGTTCTATGTTCCGTTAATCGGCATAATGCCGGTTGCTCTGTCTCGCTTCCAGCATGACATCCGTCAAGCTTTTTCCTTCCTCCCGGAGATCGTCGATAGTGACATCGGCCCGCACCAGCCCTTGATGCAGCACAATTGCGCGATCGATGACGTTCTCGATCTCGTCGATCAGATGAGTGCTGATCAGCACCGTCTCGTCGCCGCGCAGTCCGGACATCAGCAGCTTCAAGGAATCGCGCCGCGCAAAAACGTCCTTGCCGACGAACGGTTCGTCCATCAGCAAATAGTCCGCTCGCTTGGCCAGCCCCGCGCTCATCTCCAGCTTCATTTTCTGCCCCTTGGAGAAGGTTCTGATCGCGCGGCGGATCGGCAGCTCGTATCGCTGCAGCAGCTCGGCGTAATACGGTTGATCGAATCGGGGGAAAAATGCCGCCAGAAACTCCCCGTATTCCAACGGAGTGCTGTTAGGCAAGAAGCTGCCCTCTTCGGTAATAAACGCCATCCGCTCATACTGATCCAGGACAGGCTTCCCTGCAATCGTAATCTCTCCGCTCTGCAGCTCGCCGAGCCCCATAATCGACTTGAGCAGCGTCGTTTTGCCGCTGCCGTTCTCGCCCAGAATGCCGACGATCTCTCCCGTCTCTATCGTCAGGCTGTTAATGTACAGCAGAGCGTTGCTCGTCGGATAGCGCTTATCTACATATTTTAACTCGATCACAGCCATCCCTCCCGGACTTGCGTTCCCCTTCGCTATTCAAGCGCAACATTCAAGAAATTCCGATGCTCTGTCGGCGAGTAATCGTATCCGCCAACCCGATTGAAGGCTCGGATACGGTCATCGTTTTTATCCGTAGCCAGTTCGCCCTTATATATCAGCTTGGCATGCTCGAAGACGTACAGATACAGATGCTGCGGCCGCAAAATGTCGAAGACGCCGCGCTCCTGCTCCGACTCCGGCTCGCGATAGGAGCGGACGGCGATCACCCTGCCGTTCCGATAGCCGAGCAGCGATACGCCGCCATAGTTATTCTCCTCGTTGCCTTCGAACGATAAGTTCGACCAGTCGACAAGTTCGATACCGTTCGAGAAATCGAAGCTGAGCACCGCCGTATGCGGCCGCTCCTCCGCATCTTGCGACACGCCGCGAAAGCTTACGGTCAGCAACGCCCGCTGCGCATCGACATACGCCTCGTATCGCTCGGAATATGCGGCTTGCCAGTTAATCGACGGATCGGACTTCGACAAGTCCGCCTCGCCGAGCAGCTTGCCGCTGTCGCTGTCGAAGCTGCGGATATGAAGGTAACCCGCCTCCACCGACAGCAGCGCCAGCTTATCGCCCACCGCCTTCAAGCCGAGTATTTCAATGCCCGTTCCCCCCGGTTCGTTCGCCGTGAGCGGAAGCTCGACCAGCTTGCGAGACTCGAACGGCTTCATGTCCTGCGGCCGAAAGCCCCAATCATAGAACTTAAGCTCATAAATGGCATTCATCCCGGTATAATCGGTCGTTACGGGAAGCGTGTAGAAGACGCGGTCGCCAATTTGCGCCAGGCCGTATTCCAGCGGATTCGTCCATCTGAAGTTAGCGTTCTCGTCCGAAGCCGAGGCCGGCCGATAAACAACAGACGGCTTCACCTCCGCCGCTCCTTCTGGAACCGAGTAACCTTTGTCCGTCATGACGCGAGAATAAATCGTATGCTCTGTGCTTCTGTTTTCGATGTTGTATTCCATCCTGCCAAATCGCACGGCGCCGAATGGTCCGACACTTCCCGGATAATAAAGATACGCAGGGATGTTCCGGGCCTGATCGAACAGCTTCGTGTCCGTGTGAAGTCGCCCTCCGTCTATCCGGAACGAAGTGCTGTGCATCCCGTCGCTCAGCTCGCCAACCAGCGCGACGTCCCGAATCGCCTCACGACTGCCGATCAGATCAATGAACTCGAACTTTCCCTTATCCTTCGCGCCATAGACGATTAACCCCAATATCGCAAGTACGGCAATCGCCAGCACCAACGCAGGCAATGCGACGTGTTTTCTGATCGTTCCCATCGGTTCCCCTCCTCTAACGCATTTCGTTAAGCAATTGCGCCCCTTCGCACCATCCGCAGGCTATGTCCGATCAACAATCCGCTCACTACAAGCAGCAAAGCGCTGCTTAAATACAGTCCCGTCGGATCGCTGTTCACATTCACTTCTCCAAGTCGATAGCCGATCACGTCAACCATTGTCCAGACTGCGACGGCAATCGGAACAATCCCCCTATACGTCCGGCTGCGCTCGCACAACGCGCCGTAGTAAAGCGTCACAGCCGCGGCGAGCAGCAGCGACAGCGTGGACAGCAGCCGACTGACGCCAAGCGGCAGCAGCAGCCGGAAAAACTCGGAGCGGATCATCGCCAGAAAATAACCGTTGTGCATGACGAACTGCCCGTCGCCATAGCTGGCAACCTTGGCCGCGTACAGCGAGTAGCCTAGCCGGATGCCGATGAGCTTGGACGCCAGCAGCAGGAGCAGACAGGTGACCAAAACCGTCAGCTTGCTAAGATAGAGAGCCTCCCGACCGACCGGAAGCGTCAAATAGGTATAGATGCTCTTGCTGCCCCAGTAGTCCGCATAGATCGTCAGTAGAAAAAAAGCGCACACAAGCGCCAACAAAACGAGAAACAGAAGAATGCTTCCAGAAGAGGCGTACACGTCTTCGTAGCGTTCGTTCACCCAATATTCGTTGTAAGGCCGCAGTTCCTTATGCAGCAGTACAAGGGGCACAACGATGGCGGCGGCGCATACCGCTGCGATAAACCACAGCCACTTGGCAAACTCCCGATTGACCAGACGATAAAATCCCTTCATCACAGCCGCAACACCTCAATTGTATTATTCGAATAGTACAATCAGCTTAAAAAAATTATTCCCAATGCTCGCTGATCAGCTCAACCACCGTCTTGAACGACAAACGAATCTCCTTGGCCGAATCGACGAACGATTGCACCAGCTCGCGGGTCAGTTCTTCTTCAATCGCGCGGAAAATGACGTCGTCGACGTAGATCACGCTGCCCAGAGTGCTGCTCGTGCGCACAAACCCTTCATCCTCCATCAGCTTAAACGCCTTCTGCACCGTATTCGGGTTAATGCTCAACTGTGCCGCAACCTCGCGTCTGGACGGCAGCTTGTCGCCGGATACCGCGTTGCGCAGCAGAATTTGCCGTTTAACGTAGAGAACCGCCTGCAAGTATACGGGGTCCTTGTTGTTCAACTTCAACTCGTAGAAGTTCAGCACGACGTCATTTCACCTTCCTTGGCGGTTGTTTGTACTATACAACTAATACAATCAGATTGTCAACGGGCGATGACACATGCTCATTTCATATGTTTTTGTTGAATAAATATTCATATATACGTATAATAACCCATTAAAAAGATCATCCAAGAGGTGGAAAAGTGAAATATAAAATATTTGTGGACGGTCAGGAAGGGACAACCGGGTTAAAAATTCATGATTACTTATCCAAGATTTCCGACATCGAAGTGCTCCACATTGAGCCGGAAAAACGCAAAGACGCCGCTGCTCGCAGGGCGCTTCTCAATGAAGCCGATGTCGTATTTCTCTGTCTTCCGGATGCCGCGTCCAAGGAAGCTGTCTCAATGGTCAGCAATCCTAACACCAAAGTCATCGACGCAAGCACGGCGTTCAGAACCCACCCGGAGTGGACGTACGGGTTGCCAGAATTGCATAAGAAGCAAAGAAAACAAATTCAACATTCATCCCGCGTAGCCGTCCCAGGATGCCATGCGACGGGGTATATTTTGGCGATTCAGCCTTTGGTAGCGGAGGGAATTATAGCGAAGGATTATCCTGCCTCCTGTTATTCGCTGACAGGATACAGCGGCGGCGGAAAGAAGCTGATCGCCGAATACGAGAATTCAGGCAAAGAGCAGCTTTCCGCACCAAGACCGTACGCGCTTCATCTTAACCACAAGCATCTGCCGGAAATGAAGTTTTATTCCGGGCTGGACGCAGCGCCGACTTTCACGCCGATTGTCGGCAATTATTATCAAGGCGATGCCGTTACGGTTCCGCTCTCTCCCAGAATGTTTACGAAGAAGGCAACAGTGAAAGATATTCAAGAGCTGCTGGCCTCGCATTATGCAGACGAACGTTTCATTCGAGTTATGCCGTACGACTCCGCGGCCAATCTTGAGGAAGGCTTCTTTAATCTTATGCAATGCAATCATACGAACCGTCTGGATCTGTTCGTTTTCGGTCATGAAGAGGGAATCTCGCTTGTCTCCCGGTTCGATAATCTGGGCAAAGGCGCCTCGGGGGCCGCTATTCAAAATATGAACCTTATGCTTGGATTCGACGAAGGTACGGGACTGGAGTAACGAGCCCGGTCACTTGCTTTGCCGTGCAGCGCCTTTGGGTTTGGCCGCCGCCTTCCGCTTGTTCTCCTCCGCCCGGTACTTTACGATGCGGGCAATCAGCTCAAGCGGAAGCGGCTGATCGAGCGGAAACTGCACCGAGCCTTTGGCTCCCTTATAAACCGACAGCTCCTTCTTAAACGCCTCAATCCCTTGCGGAGCCGGGTAAAATCCGATGTGGTTTTTGAATGCGGCGAAATGCACCAGATTGCCGTGCAATGCGTAGGTCGGCATCTGATAGCTGATTTTCTCCGTCGCCTCGGGGGCGGCTTCGCGAATCGTCTCTCTGACGCTTGCAAGCAATTGTTGAATTTCCGGCGGAAAACTAGCGATATACTCGTCGATCGATCCGTATTCGATTTTGCCCTCCATTGCCTCTAGCCCCTCTCGGAATGAACGTTAGCGCCCATTGTTCTTGTCCAAATCATATTTCTTCGCGGATGCGTTCGTCAATGCTGAGGTTGTAGTACAGCTTGCGAAGCTGCATCAGTTCTTCGAAATGTGGTCGCCGATCAGATCGAGCGTCAAATCCATGCTGTAACCGCAGGAATGACGGAGACCGAGCGCTTGCAATTTGCCGCCCTGGCAACCAAAATCCTGAATACTGCCGTTAATTGAATATCGGTCTCTTTTATTTTTTACGATTAGATAGGAACAAAGCAGGAAGAATTGCAACAGCCGCAAACCCGACTGACCACCAGAAAGCTACTTGGTACGCATGGGCTAGCGAGGTAAGGCTCGATCCCGTTCCGCCGGTCAATTGCTGTCCGATAACTGTTGCCAAGACAGCCGAGCCAAACGCGCCTCCGATCGTCTGAAAAATCCGCGTCGAGATGCTGGCATGCGGAATTTGCTCCTTATGCAATCCTTCATATGCGGACACCATAATCGGAATCAAGATTCCGTTCAACGCCGCTCCCCGCAGAAGCTGTGCCGCACCCAGCAAGAAATGATTCGTATCCGTCCCTGCGAACGCGAATGGAATACTGGCCGCCAGCGTCACTACCAGGCTCACGAGCACAATATTTCGAGAACCAATTCGATCCGCCAAGCCCCCAATCCAACTCCGTGTAATGAGCATCCCTACCCCCTGCGGTATTAAGAGCAGTCCTGTCATCAACACGCTCTCACCGCGAACTTGTTCGTAATAAAGCGGGAGCAACAGAAGCACTCCGTTCATCACCATGCCCGAGAGAAACAAGGTGACATTCGACGCCAGGAAATTCCGGGAACGGAATAATTGCAAATCGAGCAGCGGGGATGAACGCAACCGCAAGGCATACACAATGTAAGCAGCAAGCAGGACAAGTCCGGCTGCCAGCGGAATGAGCACTCCCGCCGAGGATAATCCTCCCTGAGCGCTAACCTCAGAAATGCCATAAATAAGAACCGCGAAGGCCGGAGACAATAGAAGGAGTCCTATCACGTCGAGTCCGGGTTTATTTGGGGAAGATTCGTCCTTCGGGATGTGCTTCCAGGACAGCCAGAGAGCGATTAACATAATCGGAATGTTCACATAGAAAATCCACCGCCAGCTCATGTTGTCCATGATCAGCCCGCCGATAACCGGACCGAGAATCGGACCGAGCAGCGCCGGAATGCTAATGATCGCAATCAGCCTTCCCAGGCTGCTCCCTCCCGCCGATTGGACGAGCACATTTTGCATCGTCGGGACGAGCAATCCCGCACCTATCCCTTGGATCAAACGAAAGCCGATCAAGCTGCCGGGGTTCCATGCCAGAGAACATAGGAGGGAAGAGATGAGAAATACCCACAGCGAGAACATATACACGTTTTTCCCGCCGAACCGCTGAATCGCCCAACCGGAGACCGGAACCGCCAGCCCCATCGCCAGCACGTAACCCGTAATCACCCATTGAATCGCCGACACGGTGCTGTGCAAGTCTAACGCAAGCGTGTTAATCGCCACATTAACCATAGTTGAATCCAACTGGGAAGCGATCGCTCCGAAAACAAGAATAAGTGCGACCTTCAAAATACCGGGATCGATTTTTTCTTTGAGAGGCTTGATTGCCTCTGCTTGACTCATAGCCATTGTTGTTCACCTCTCATTTTCGTTAAGGTACGGTACGTACCGTACCTTATTTGATTACAATCATATTATCATTCTAGTGAAAATGCAATATACTCTTTATAAGAGCCCAACATGACCTAACAAAATACATCGCGGGAGGAGGAAAACGATATGCCGAAAACAGCAAACGACAGTAAACGGAAGGGTGAGGAACAAGAAACGGCGGGATCGCGGAGGCGCGGAGACGTTCTGGAGAAGGCCATCCTGTCAGCCGCATGGGAGGAATTGGGGGAGACCGGCTATTCCCGACTGACGATGGAAGCTGTCGCTGTCCGGGCGAAAACAAATAAGACCGCCGTCTACAGACGGTGGCCGAACAAGGCGAAGTTAATCGTCGCCGCGCTTATGAAGCACTTACCCAAGCCTTCCCTCGACACTCCCGATACGGGAAATCTGCGAGATGACGTGCTCACCCTGCTAGGAAGAATCATCAAGCCGCTGCAGATGATTGGCGCCGAGACGATTCATGGCCTGATGGTCGAATTCCACGGGGACGAGCTTCATTCCAAGCTGACGCTGCCCCCGAGATCGGAGGACCCGCTCGCCGTAGCCATGTCGAGCATCTTGAGCAACGCTCAGCGGCGAGGCGAGGTGAAGCTCGAAGAGCTGCCGGAACGCGTCATCAGCCTTCCCGTTGACCTGGTGCGATTCGAGCTGCTCACGACCCATACCCCGCTGACCGATGAGGCCGTTATCGAGATCGTAGACGCGATCTTCCTGCCTCTTGTGCGGAAGCTCGACAAACAAGGATGAACTGTTGCGACGGTACATCCTTGTTTGGTTTATCAACTAATTTTCTGCGTATAATCCCTCCCCAATTGCTTAAAGCGAGATTTCGGTTCTAGCCGAGCTCTCTCCCCTTCCGTTCGCCCGCAGCGCTGCCTTGGGAATGGCGAACCAACTCCTCATAGTAACCGCGAAGCTCAAGCAGCCGGGCGTGCGTGCCTTCCTCGACGATGCGGCCGCCGCGCATGACGATGATCCGGTCCGCGTGCATAATCGTCGACAGCCGATGAGCAATGACGATCGTCGTGCGATGCTCCGAGACGACACGAAGCGCGTTCTGGACAAGCTGCTCGGTGTGGGAATCCAGGTTGGCGGTCGCTTCGTCCAAAATCAGAATTTTCGGCTGGAACACGATAATTCTTGCGAAGGAGATAAGCTGGCGCTCTCCCGCGGACAGCCCGCTCCCCCGCTCCGACAGACGGGTATCGTAGCCGTCTTTCAATTTGCCGATCAATTCGTCTGCGCCGACAAGCCGACAGGCGCGCGCAACCTCTTCCCGCGAGATCGATTCATCGAACATCCTCACGTTGTCGACGATGCTGCCGGAGTACAAATACGGCTCCTGCTGCACCAACCCGATCAATCTGTTCAACCGCTCCTGATCAATGGCCCGCACATCCGTCCCGTCCAGTGTAATGCTGCCCTGACGAACGTCGTAGAAACGGCACAGCAGACCGATCAGCGTGCTCTTCCCGGCCCCTGTGGCGCCGACGACGCCGATCATCTCGCCCGGCTCGATGCGCAAGCTGAGATCGTGAATAACCGGCTGCCCTTCCTTGTAGTAGAACTGCACGCGATTGAATTCAATCCGTCCTTGAACCGCTTGCGACTCCATATCGACGGGCTTGGCCGCATCCCTCACTTCCGGCTCCGTAGAGAAAATGCTCCAAATGCGGTTCGCCGACACGGTCGCCGACTGCAGGGTGTTCCATTGCTGCGTAATCGTGCTGATCGGCTGAAAGAACAGACGAATATAAGTAATGAACGCATACATAACCCCGAACTCGATATTGCCGTGAAACACCGCGTTCCCGCCCAGCCAAGTCACGAAAGCGACGGCCAAGCCTCCGAGAATATCGAAGGAGCGGTTAAACAGAACGTTGGTGCTCACTTCCTTAAGGTTGGCTCCGAAATAAGCGCGATTGCGATCGGAAAATCGACTCTTCTGTTCCTTCTCCTGATGAAACGCCTGAATAAGGCTCATTCCGGCCAGGTTTTCCGCAGCAAAGGCAATGAGCCGGGACAAAGCCGTTCTCGTGTTCTGATACGTCTTTCTCATATGCCGGCGGAAGCCGATCGCAATCAGAAAAAGCAGCGGAATCAGAATCAGGCAGTACAGCGTCAGCTCCGCGTCGAGATGGAACATGACGGCGACAATGAAGATCAGTGTCATTCCGTCGCGCATCAAGCTCAATAAAACTTGGGAGAAAAATTGGTTGAGAGATTCGGTGTCGCTGGATACGTGAGTAATCAGACTGCCGCTAGGCGTACGGTCGAAATACGATATCGACAATCGGGTAATATGACGGAACAGGTCCTTGCGAATGCGGGCGATAATGCTCTGGGAAGCGTATTGCAGCACATTGTTCATCAAGTAGCTGAACACGAACCCGAGCACCGACAACAGCAAATACACCCCGCAGATGATCAGCAGCATCCGGTAATCGTTCTTGCCGGCCATAATGTTGTCGTCAATGGCGACTTTCACCAAATACGGCTGAAGCAAATCGGCCGCAACCGCGAGCAGTGCCAGGAGAAAAACAAGCGCGAATTGCCGGCGGTGAGGCTTGCCGTAAGCCAGCAGCGAACGCAAGGCCGTCCTCTTGCCGACCTGAGAGCGGGCGTTATTCGGCATCGCGGTTTCCCTCCTCCTGAATGGCATGCAGCAAGGCGTATAGCCCCGGCTGGTCGAGAAGCTGAGCGTGGGTCCCCCGCTGTACAATCCGCCCCTCGTCCAGCACGACGATCTCGTCGGCGTGCTTAAGCGCGCTGATTCGATGCGCGATCACGATTGTCGTCAATCCTTGGCGCACGGACGAGATCGTCTCGACGATGCGCTGCTCCGTTACGGCGTCTACCGCGCTGACGCTGTCGTCCAGAATCATAATCGGCGCGTGCTTGATCAGGCCTCGAGCCAGACTCGTGCGCTGGCGCTGGCCTCCTGAGAGCGTAATGCCCCGTTCTCCCAGCTTGGTCTCAAATCGATCGGGGAACTCGACGATATTGCCGTAGATTTGCGCCTGCTTGGCGGCCTCCTCCACCTGGTTCATCGCCGAATCTCTTCGATAGAAAGCGATGTTGTCGCGAATCGTCGTGCTGAACAGGAAGCCCTCCTGCGGGACGTAAGCGATCTGACTGCGCAAGCTTTCCAGCGTCAAATCCCGAATGTCGACGCCGCCGATCGCAATCGCGCCCTCCGGCGGATCGTACATCCGCAGCAGCAGCTTTACCAGCGTCGTCTTGCCGCTACCGGTCTTCCCTACAATGCCGACGGTCGTGCCGGGCTTGATATCCAAGCTCAGATCGTGCAGCGCCTCGGGCTCGGAATCGGGGTAAGAAAAAGTCAGATGGCGGATGCGGATACCGGCCCGGCTAAGATCGCGCGCCTGAGCCTGCTCCGCCTCCTGAATTTCCCCTTCCTTGGATAGCAGCTCATTGATTCTGTCTAGCGAAGCCCGCGAACGCTGCATCGTATTAATCACTCCGCCGATCTGCTGCAGAGGGTTGACCATCATACGAATGTAAAGGGTAAGCGCGACGAAGTTGCCTAACGAGAGGCGGCCATGGATCGTCAGATAGCCTCCGAAAACGATAGCGACTATGAGCGACAGGGTGCCGAGAAACGGAATAAGCGCCTGAAACAGCGAGGACACGCGGACCAGCTTAAGCTGCTTGTCGTGAACCCGGTCGGCTTCGGCGCCGAAGCGTTCGCTCATAATGCGTTCGACCGCGAACTTTTTGGTCACCCGTATGCCGCCGAACTGCTCCTCCGCGGACTCCGTCATTTTCCCCAGTGCCTCCTGCACGGACAGAGAACGGGAGCGAATAACCGGACCGAAGACGACGACAATCCAGGGAATGGCAAGCAGCGGCAGCACGCTGACCGCAATCAAATATAGCGGAATGTCGCTAAGCAGCATCATCGATACCGTCGAGACGATCAGAATGCTGGAGTTCGTCGACTGGTTGATGCCTCTGGCAAGCGCCTCGCGAACCGCCGTCACATCGTTCATCACGTAGCTAAGCAGCTTGCCTACGCCGTTCCGGGAGTAGAAATGCTCGCCCAGCGTCATAAAATGATCGAACAGCCGCCCGCGCGTAAAAAACTCGAACATCCGTCCGAGTCTCATCACGATGTATTGTCCGAGTCCGGCGAGAACGCCGAAGGCAAGGGCTACCCCAAGCAGCAGCAAGCCGTAATCGATAATATGCGATTCGGACAGCCCGTTCTGCTTCAACTGGTCGGCAAAGTTGCCGATAATGCGCGGATAGAACGACTGAATAATATTGCCGGCGGTCATAAATGCAATCGCAAGCAGATAATACGGCCATTTTCCTTGTATATATTCAACGAGCACGCGTTGCGACTTCAAACGGCATCACTTCCCCGGGAATTCCTTCATCGCCCATTGTAGACGTTTTCTTAAAGGCGAACAAGGAAGGGACAATAGACGAAAATGCCGTTATTCCGAGAAAACCCCGTCTCTGTTAAGAAGAAACGCTTCATGGCGTTACTCACGCGGGCTGACCGGCAAATTGGCGGAAACGTTCTTGTCGACGATAAACGAGATGGAGGTTCCCCGGCCCGGCAAGCTTCTGATCCGAAGCCCTTTGCCGTACATACGCTTAAGCCGCCGATCCGTATTGATCAAGCCGATTCCCGCCTCCAAATCCGCGCCTGCCTCCCCCTTGCGCATGAGCGGATTTTCGTCCATGCCGACTCCGTCGTCCTTGACCTCAATTTCGGCATAGGTCGCGAAATCGGACACCCGGATCTCAATCACGCCCCCTTCTGACCGTTTCATAACGCCGTGACGGATCGCATTTTCGACCAGCGGTTGAATCGTCAGCAGCGGAATGCGCAAGTCCTTGCATTCGTCTAGCTGCCACGACACGGTCAGACGTTGCTCGTACCGCTCTTGCTCGATCTGAAGATAGGACCGGACGAGGCTCAGCTCCTCTTCGATCGGAACGGGTCCGTCGATATTATGAAGCTTGAACTTGTCCCGCAAATGGTTGCCGAAAGCTTCGAGCATTTTGCGCATGCGATCCAAATCGATCTCGCTCAGCGCACGGATCGCCGTCAGCGTGTTGAATAGAAAATGGGGCTGTATTTGCGCATGAAGCCATGCGGACTCCATTCGCAGACGTTCGCGGAAAGACTTCTTCACATCGGTCAGCGCCTTGACCCGCGAACGCAGCTCCAAAGCTTCCACAGGCTTCGTCACGTATTCGTTGGCCCCCGCCTGGAAACCGAAAGAAATATCCTCGGGCTGACTTCTGGCGGTAAGCAGCAATATCGGCAGCTCGGAGATCGAATAACGGGTGCGAATCGCGCGCGTCAGCTCATAGCCGGACATTCGGGGCAGCATGACGTCCGACACGATCAGATCCCATTCTTTCTCGTCTAAAATGTCCAGCGCTCGGTTGGCGCTCGTAACCGACGTCATATCGTAGCTCTCGAACGTAAGAATCGATTCGAGCACTTTCAGGTTAACCGGGTCGTCGTCGATCAGCAATATTCTGGGCCGATCCGCGGAAGACAGCCGATCCTCCTCCGACTTAGCCGCAACGTCCCCGAAATCTGCCGACAAAGAAGCCGCGGATTCCGCCCGAGCGATCGCCGCCGAGGCGGCGGACTTCCGTTCCTCCTCGCCGCTGCGCGAATCGGCCAATCTCAGCGAGAAAGTGAACTCCGAGCCCTGACCCGGAATCGAGTCGACCTGCAGCGATTCCCCGTGAAGGCTTATCAGCTGCTTGCAAATACTTAGCCCGAGTCCGAATCCTCCTTCAATCCTCGAGCTGTCTTCGCCGATTTGTTCGTACGGCTCGAAAATACGCTTCATCGCCTCTTCGTCCATTCCGATCCCCGTATCAGAAACCGATACGAGCACTTTTCCTCTGTCGACCCGCGCGCGAATGGCCACTTCGCCTTCGTACGTGAACTTGACGGCATTGTGAAGCAAGTTAAAGACGATCTGAACGACTCGGTTCTCGTCGGCGTATACTCGGGGAAAATCGTCCGGAATGTCGTTCACCAGCTTGACCGACGTGCCCTCTCGCATCGATTGCAGCATATCCAGCACGCCGGTTGCGACGGAGTGAATGGAAAAGCTGCTGTACTGAAGCCGAGGGGCGTTCTCCTGAAGGCTCATCGCATATAACAAGTCATTCAGAATGAGGGACATTCTGCGCCCGACGGACAGAACGACTTCCAGTTCCTTGACGCTTCTTTCCTGCAGCAGGTACCGCTCTCTCTCCAACACCCCTTGAGAAATATTCAATATGCCATGCAGCGGATTGCGCAGCTCATGGGAGGTATTGGCGAGAAACTGATCCTTCTTCTTGTCCGCATCCTGCAGCTTGGCGGCAAGGCCTTTCATCTCCGCATGGGCTTGAAAATAGCTTTTGAACCAGACGGATGCGTAAAAAGCGGTGGAGAGGATCAAATCGAAAGGGTAGTACATAACTTTGATGCCTGTGAGGATGTCAATGCTCCACCAGAGGGAGTTGTTCGCAAACGCGATCAGAGCGAACAGCAGGGGGACATTGCCCGCGACATCTTTCACGGAAGTTCGAACCATGGAAATGATCGTAACGACAACGGATACAGCGACTACCGCTCCGTACAAGGGCTGTATCTTCAAAATATATGTTGCGGGCAAGAACAGCGCGAACAAAGCAGCCCCGCCGCACAGCAAGGAAAACCACGGGGAGATTCTGCGCCAGAATGCGGGCAGCTGCTGCGACACGCACTGCAGCAGCGAATAGGCGACGCCGGCCATGGACAGATGGACAAACTTAAAACCCCAATCGTAATCGACCGGCAAATACTGATGCAGCACCTTCTCGTTGCTGCCGAACGCGTCCATCGTCATTACGCTGAAGGTAAGCAGCGAAAAGAAAAGCAGCTTCCGCTCCCGGGTTCCGATCAAGTAGAGAATAAGCGCATATCCGGCATGAATCAGAAACACGACGGCGGCCAGCCCTTGCAGCGATACGGACAGCTGGGCCTCGCGCGCGATTGCCCCTTCCGTTCCGAGCTTGACGGACCGAATGATGCCGCTTGGCCGAATGTCTTTGTAATTGGCAACCCGCATGATCAGCTCGATCGACCCGGAACGATCCGCAGTGAATGAAGCGACATAGGGCAAGTTTCTTGCCGTATAGGTTTGCTGACTGTCCGACGGCACCCCGGAGCCGGCCAGCTTGCGGCCGTTGACATACAAAGTCGACGAGCTGCGTACGCTCGGTACGCGAACGCTGAAGGTCGTATCCGTTCCCGGATCGACCCGGATCATTAGCCGATAGGAGCCGTAGCCGAACGGCTGGCCGTCCGGACTTCCGTCTCCGGGCAAATAAGCATTCCAGCCCCCCGGCACCGTAATCTTCTGCGCGTCCGGCCGCGAGCTCTCTCCCCCCGTCAGCCATTGTCCGGGATAAAACTCCCATTGACCGTCCAGCGCGACCATTCCCCGCTCCCAATCCCAGCCGCGTAAATCAAGCAATCCGTCCGCCGCGCGCGGTTGGTCCGTCTGATCGAAATACGAAATCCACGCCATTCGCGCGCCAATAAGCGCCAACGCGAACAGAACGGCCGCTATCGCGATTTTGCGTTGTGACATACGCTTCAATATCATGGCCAAGGTCAACGAGCTCCCTTATGTCTATATCCTTTTTACTATAAGACTCCCATCTGAAATATTTCTAAAAATGCGGGCAGCCTTGGCCTCGGGTCGTGCAGCAAAGTGACGGTAGAGCGGCAGTAGTTCCTCAAACGTCGAAACCCTTGGACTGACGCTGACAATTCACTTCGACCAGAAATTTCAGGACAGCGGTGAAGACAGCCTCGAACACGTCTTTCACGCGCTTGGAGCGGAAGCGGCTGAGGGGGCGAAAATCCGGACGTTGTCTGCCGGCAATCCACATGAACATGACGTTCACACGGACGGCTCTGGCGATCTGTCGCGAAGAGTAATTCCGCTGTGTGTAGGCGTAGAGGATGACTTCGGGGAGCATTTGGGGATGGTAACTATCTTGACCGCCACCGGGGTAAGCGGCAGCAAAGATGCCTTCGTCCAGACGATGACTGCTTTTTTGCGTTTTTCGTTGTCTCGATGAAAAGAGGGGGGATGTATCTCCTTGAGGAGCGGAGCGTTTGCCTTTGGAATCGTGAAATCTCCTTGTTACGACGCTTTAGTGACATAGAATCCCTGATCTTGGTTGGTTTATACGATTTTCCCTACAAACGTTCGTCGTTTGAGTCTGAGTCGAGTTGCTTTGTGCAGTTTTTCCTACAAACGTCCGCCGTTTAAGCCTGGTTCGAGCTGCGTTGTACGAATTTCCGACTAACTTCCCTGCGTAAGCTCATGTGTGCAAATAGATCCGTCGTAAAAGTTTAATATCCAATAAATTGTAAACGTTGTGGGTCATGATTAGACCGGAAGAAGATATCTCCCCAGAAACATTAATCGAGATAAAGAATGGCTGCTCATAAGTCACTTATGAGCAGCCCCCTGTTTTCTATCGTGTGAAAATAGGCAAATATGAGCCTACTTGCCGGCAGTTTCGACGAGCCAATTGGCCAAATTCTCGATCTGCCCGTAGACGGCGATCGGATCGCGGTACCAGGATTCGTTTTCCGTCCACAGGAAAACGCGGTTGTCGCGAATCGGCGGGAGCTTGCCCCAGATCGGATCGGCTTGAAGCTGCTCCAGCGGCGATGCCGTCGTCAAAATCAGATAGTCTCCCATATAATCGGTTAGCTTCTCTAACGAAAACTCGTAATACGATTCCGCAAGCATGTGCGCGGGAATGTCCGCCGGCGGCTTTGTCTCGAACATCTCGTACATGATCCGCCCGCCGCGCCCGGATTTGGGTCCGAACAGAAATACCGTTCCGTCGTACTCCTGCATGATCGACACCGTTTCCCCCGGCTTAAGCGCGGATTGAACCTGATCTCGCAAGTCCTTGATCCGCTTTTCGAAATCCGCTATCCAGCGCTCGGCTTCTTCCTGCTTGTCCAGTAGCTCCCCGAAGTAGCGCATTTCCTCTTGTATGGACGCAAAAGCGTTATAGGGCACGGATATCGTCGGAGCGATCCGCTTATACTGATCGATCGCATCCTGATTCGGATTGTGCGTGATGATGAGATCCGGCTCGAGGGAAAGCAGCTTTTCCAGCGAATCTCCCACATCCACCACTCCGTCCAGCATGCCTTTAATGTAGGGGCTCGACATCAGAAACGTCTCGGCAGCGATCGGTTTCACATCCAACGCCAGCACCGTGCCGAGATACGAGATCGAGGCCACCCGCTGCGGATGCCGGGGCACCTCCACGTCTCCGAATGCAGTCGACACGATCCGCGTCGCCGGTTCCGTCTCGGCGCTTCCCGAGGCGGACGCCGTCGGACTGGCCGCGCTTCCTGCGGGCTCCGGACTTGTCCCGTTCGTCGCGCTCCCGGACGCCTGTCCTCCTCCGGAACCGTCCGTCCCCGCGCCGCAGGCGGTTAAAATCATCGTCAAGCAAAGCAGTACAATGGCCGAAAATTTCCTCGTGTGATTAGTCATATTAAACGCTCCGTTCTGAAGTGATTGAGAATGAATATCATTACCATTCACATCATACCCGGAGAAAAGCGGCATAACAACGGATGAATTTGTCCAATTCATTGCACTATTCGAAACAATTGCGCGCGAGTATTCCTTACGATACTGCCCCGGCGTGAGGCCGGCCGTTTTTTTGAACATGCGGTTAAAATACATCAGATCGGCATAGCCGACATGGGCGGCGACCTCCTGCAACGTCGATCCGGTCGCATGCAGCAGCTCCTTCGCCCGGTCCATCCGCAATCCGATTACGTAGTCCATCGGACTGCGTCCCGTCTGCTCCTTGAATTTCCGCGAAATATACTGTGGGCTGTAGTTCAACTGCCGCGCCAACTGCTCCAGCGAAATCGACTGCCGGTAATGGCGGGCTAGATGACGGATTACCTGCTCGGCCAACGAAGGCGCATCGGAGCCGAGCACCCGCTGGCGCATAATCGCATGGACGAAACGGATAAAATCGCCCCTAACCCGCAATCGCGACAGCCCGTCGTTCTCTTCCGTCCATCCGTCGAGCATCGAATGAACGAGCTCCAGCAGCTCCAAAGGCTCCTGCGGTACGACGCTCCACATTTGTTTGAACGGATCGGACGTTTGCAGCATCATATGAAATTCCCGCAGCGCGGAAGCCGGCAAGGCGGTTTTATACAAGATCAGATAGACGTCGAGAGCTCCGTCGGTTTTCACCGTTATTCGCCGTCCTTTGCCGACGTGCAGCAGACGGAAGCGCTCGGTTAACCATACGTCGTCGTCCGCCCACAGCTCCCCCCGGCCCTGCGCCGCTAACAGAAAAGCGCTGGACGGCAACGTGTAGCGGTATAGCTCTTCTCCGCGTCCGATCCGTTTTAACCGGACGTCGATAACTCGGACCATCACTTGGTTCCAGAGCTGTATTTGTTCGCGTATATTCATCGAGACCCCGGCATTCAGAAGCGAAAACGGTCATGCCCGACCGCCGCCATATCGGTGACGCCCTCCAAAGCCAAAATATCGCGCTTCATCTGCAAGCCGCCTCTAAATCCCGTCAACGTGCCGTTAGAGCCGACGACCCGGTGGCAGGGAAGCACGATCGGCAGCGGATTGCGTCCGATCGCCGTGCCGACCGCCCGCACTGCCGAAGCTTTGCCCAACTCGTCCGCGAACTGCTTGTAGGTCAACGTCCTGCCGTAAGGAATCCGGCTTAACCCGGTCCACACGCTCGTCTGGAAAGCCGTTCCCCGCACATCGAGCGGAATGCCAGCGAAGCTGACGGACTCCCCCGCAAAATAGCGCTCCAGTCGCTCGATGATTCCGAATTGCTCGAACAGGCCGCGCGCTTCGGGAAGCTGCGCGTACTCCTCCGTAAAGCCGGCCTGCGCGGCGATTTCCGGCGGATAGATCAACTCGCTGAGTCCCTGCTCCGTCGCCACCAGCGTCCATGGTTGGCCAAAGCCGACAATCGTCTGTCTGTATCTTTTATTTTCGGTCATAGGTTGCTCCTCCTCTGTGTCCGTTACGGTATTCCGTTGGCGAAACGCCCGTTCTCTTGCAAAACCACGCCGTAAAATGCGGGGGGCTGGCATATCCGACCGCTCCGCCGATATCCGCTATGGAGTCGCCGGACTCCAGCAGCAGCTTCTGCGCTCGCGCCAGCCGTACTCGCTCCGTTTTCTCCTGGGGAGAGTAGCCTCTCACCTGCTTGTACACCCGCTGTAGATGATAGGGGCTGATCGCAAGCGAATCGGCAAGCAACTGCAAAGTCAGCTTCTCGCGGTAGCGCTTCTCGATAATCGCATCCGTCTGCTCGGCCAACACCGCATCCGGCCGAAGCGGTCCGTTCTCCTCGGGCTTGCAACGTTTGCAGGGACGGTATCCGGCCCGAACGGCCTCTTCGAGAGTGGCGTAAAACGTCACGTTGCCGGCTAGCGGCGTTTTGGCCCGGCAGGTCGGACGGCATACGATTTTCGTCGTTTTGACGGCGGTATAGTAAATCCCTTCGTAGGTCGTCTCCCGATTCACGACGGCTTCGTACACGCGATCGAATAATTGTCGTTCCATCCTATCGCCTCGCTTTCCTCCCTAGTATAAGGCAAATGAAGGGCCTGTAGTATGGCTCGGCAATAGGTGCGCAACATTTCGACAGAGTCATTGGGGCTCGTTTTTTTACAGAATCCGCACATTGGAGTAGAATACAGATATTCATAACAAGTCATAACAAGAAAAGCAGTGATCGAGCAATGAAGCGAACGGCAATGGCCTTAAGAGGACGAGCGGACCTCTTGCTGAATAAACATTTTACGGGAAGGTCGATGGATTACAAGCAAGTGTTCGGCATTACGCTGCCGATTTTCGTCGACACTTCCTTTATCGTTCTGATGAGCATTTTGAACACGGCGATGATCAGTTCCTCCGGCGTCTCCGCGATCAGCGCCGTCAGCACCGTGGATACTCTCAACATGTTTATGATCAGCATCTTCATCGCCATCGCGACCGGCGGAACGGTCATCGTCGCTCAGTACAAGGGCAGCGGGAATCACGCCCAGCTCTGCCGCGCGGCCGCGCAGGCGATCTCAGCGGTGACGTCCGTGGCTCTGCTGATCAGCATCGCGGTCATCTTATTTCATAAACAAACGTTGGGAATGCTGTTCGGCGGGGTAGAGGAGGACGTCTTTCACAAAGCGACGATTTTTCTCGTCGGAAGCTGTATTTCGTTCCCGTTTCTGGCCGTGCAGCAGGCTGTCGGAGGCGTATTAAGAGGCGTGGGGGACACAAAAGCGAGCCTGATCATCTCGGTGATCATGAACCTCGCTTATTTTCTGCTGAACTTCGTGCTTATTAAAGGCTTCGACATGGGCGTCGTCGGTCTCTCGATCTCTCTGATCGCGGCGAGGGCGATCGGCGCGGCCACTTCGTTCGTCTACCTGCTCAAATTCAACCATACTTTGCAATTTACAATGAAACGCCTGTTTAAGCTGGACGCGGGCATTTTGAAAAAAATCATGTTCATCGGACTCCCGTTCGCCGCCGAGCAAATGTTCTTCAACGGCGGCAAGCTGCTGACGCAGACGTTTATCGTTCAGCTCGGCACGCTGGCGCTAACTGCCAACGCCATTGCGGGCTCAATTTCCGGGCTGCTGCAGATCGGCGGCAGCACGCTCGGTATCGCAGTCGTCACCGTCGTCGGACAATGCATCGGAAGCAGGGACATTGAAGATGCGCGCAAATTCATCAAGTCGTTCCTCGGCTTCTCCGTCGTTCTTTTCTTGCTGCTTACGGGCATTATTCTGCCATTGTTCCCGGTGCTGATGCATCTGTACTCGGCTCCGCCCGAGATCGTCTCCGATATTTTCCTGCTGGTGCTGCTGATCTCCATCGCGCAGCCGATCATGTGGGCGCTGAGCTTCGTGCTGCCCTCCGCGCTACGCGCCGCCGGAGATTCGAAATTCACGTCGATCGCCTCGCTGCTGACGATGTGGCTGCTCCGGATCGGCCTGGGCTACGTTCTGGGCATTTCGCTTGGCATGGGCGTCATGGGCATCTGGCTCGCCATGGTCGCCGAGTGGGGCGTGCGCGGCCTCATCTTCGGCTTAAGGTTCAGAGGCGACAAGTGGTATCGGCATAAGCTGGTGTAGCCAACGCGGCCGTCATCGGTGGTCATCTGGGCCTGAAGAGGCGGCATGAAGATCGCGATACTGCTGCGGGCTCATTCCGAGCGCTTTGCGGAAAATCTTCGTGAAATACGGCGCGTATTCGTACCCGGACAGCTTCGCGATCTCGTAAACCTTGTAATCGGGTTGGCGAAGCAGCTCCATCGCCTTGCCCAGACGCGCCTCCTGAATATAGGCGTTCAGGTTAATGCCCGTCGCCTTCTTGAACAACCGGGAAAGGTAGGACGGATTAAGGCGGCTTAGTTCCGCAAGGACGACAAGCGACAGATCTTCTCCTAAATGCTCCTGTACATATTGCTGAAGGAATAGAATGACGGAATCGACCCGGCTGTCCTTCTCGCTCTGCCGCCAATCGAACAGGAGCTCGGCCAACTGACGCAAAACCTCTCCCGCCCGGTCCGGCGCAAGGGAGGGGTTATGAACGATTTTCGTGTCCGACTCTCGAAGGGAGTTCAGCTTATCCTCCATCTGCCAATCGTGAACGTGCGCGAGCAGCGCCAGTGAGAGCGGATAATAGACGCCCAGAGCGGCGTGTTGCTGGTCGGCTGCGATCGCATGCTCGGCGCTGCGGACGATTTCCTCAAGCAGCTCGAAAAAAGGCTTCCGTTGTCCCGATTCGAGCAAATTGCCCAGCAAATCCAGCTTCTTCACCTGCAGCAGCGCTACATCGTGCACTCTGGTCTTCGGCATGAAGGACGCGGAGTCCGCATAGCCGGCAATGCTTCCTCTGCCTTCGATCGCGGACAGGCCGGCGATCTCCTTCCTGAGCGCCGCCAACCGATCCGCGGCCTCCTCCCACCGCACTCGCCTGTCGTCCAGCAAAAAATGCACGGACACGCCGAGCGTCTCCTCGCACGTCTCCAACGCCAGCTCCAGATTGCCCTTCAGTTGGAATGCTTCGCCGCTTTCGTCCGACGGTACGGATGACGACCCAGACGAAGATTCGGACTCCGAAGCGAGCAGCGCATCTGACGGCGGCTTCGATTCGAATGCCGCCGGCTGCAGCAGCCATACGAGCGTGCCGTCCTCCCAGACGAGAAAGGCTTGGGCGTACTTGTCCCCCATATATCGTTCGAGAACAAGATTGATGCGGAAACCGTTCTCGTCCCGGTCGACATCGTCGCCCTCGTTGTCCGTAAGCTCCATGCGAGCAAGCAGCAGGCGAAGCTCGCGCCGAGGGTCCATCGGTAGCTCCAGCTGTTCGAATCGTCTAACGCGCCGCTCTTCCGTCATTCGCTCGCCGCGCAGAAGCTTGTACACCAGCTCTCTGTGCAGCAGCGGCAAGGCCAGCTTCAATTGGCGATCCGCCGTCGCGATCAAATCCTCCATCCGGTGGGTTTCATCGATCTCTGCAATCGCGCCTTGCACCATCTCCAGGATCGCCTCGTAGCCTTCCGTTTTCAGCAAATACCGCACGCCGTCATAGCGAATCGCCTCGTATACGTAGTCGAATGCATCATGTCCCGTCAGCAAAATCACCTTGCAGTACGGCCACCGCGCCTTGATCCACGATAGCAGCTTCAGTCCGGACATGCCTGGCATGCGAATGTCGGTAACGACGATGTCCATCTTCGTCCGCTGCAGCCAGCCGATCGCCTCGTCGGCGGAATAAGCCTTGTATACGTCCAGCTCCAGTCCCGACTCCAGCATCATGAACTCGTACAACCCGCTGACGATAAAAGGCTCATCGTCCACGATCAGCATCCGTTTCATTGTCGGCTTCCCCCTTCCCTTCCTCGATCGAGCAGATGACGATGCGAACCTGCAGCCCGCCTTCCCTCCCGTGCCGGAAAATCAACCCGCTCGCTTCGCCGAACTTGAGCCGCAGTCGGCGATGAATGTTCAGAATCGCGGTCGTCTCCGAGGCGGGCGCTTCCGACGTCAACCGTTCGTTCAAACGCGCGACGTCGGAATCGGCAAGAAGCGGCCCGTTATCCTCGACGACGATTTCCAGACCGATCTCCGATAGCAGGAACTCCACCGATAATCGTCCATCCGCCTTCTTGTCGGCCAGACCGTGCTCGAAGGCGTTTTCGAGTATCGGCTGCAAAATGAGGCGAGGAACGAGCAGATCGGCGCAGCTCGCCGGCAGCTCCTTGAAATCGACCGTCAATCGATTCCAGAAACGCAGACTCTGAATCTCGCAATAGGTTCGGGCATGATCCGCTTCGGCGCGAAGAGGCACGTCGTCCGCCGCATTGCGGGTAATGAACTGGAAGTAAGCGCCGAGCTGGCGGGTAAACTGCTTCACGTTGTCGTAATCCTCGCTCATCGCGAGGTTGTACAGCACGAAATACGTATTATAGAGAAAATGCGGATTGATCTGCGATTGAAGCTGCTTAAGCTCGGCCTGCTGGGTTAATATTTGCTGCTTGTACGCCTGATCGATCAACTGGTTCAAATTGCGCACCATGCCGTTGAAGCGCGTAAACACGAAGCCGTACTCGTCTTCGCGCCGATGCGTGATCTCTACGTTGAGATTCCCTTTCTCCATCTGCCTGAGCGCCCGAATCAGCCTGAGCATCGGCTGCTGGACGAACTTGAACGCCGACAGCATGGAGACAAGCACGATCAGGCCGGCCGCCAAGGAAAAGAGCAGGAACAGCCTCTGGATTCGGTCCGCTTTCTCCGTGAGCGCCTCCTCGCGAACGTATACCGCAAGCGTTGCGCCGAGATAAGAGGACGATTCGTAGACCGCGAAATAATTGCGCCCCTCGTGACGGAACGTCAAAGTCCCGCTTCCGGACAGGTCCGGGCGAGACTTGAGTGCCGAGCCGAACGCGGCGGCCAGCGCCTCGTCGGCCCCCGGCTGCGATACCAGGCTTTGGTCCGGCAGCAGCAGGGACGTTCCCCCGCCCGGACGTACGTCCATCTGCCCGAGCGAAGTGCGGATCCGTTCGATAGACAGCGTCGCGGTCAGCAGATGGACTTTTTTCTCCATGCGGTAACGCACGTCGAGCGGCAGCAGCGCGCGCAAATAAAAATCTCCGCGAAATTGCAAAAGCTGCGCCTTCGAGTCGGTCGATGCGGAATTGAAAAACGCCAGCGCCTCCTCGTCGACCTTCTCAAGCCCCCCGTTGGACGTGACGAACATGTCCGCGGAGGGGATGTAAGCGGTTGCGTTCTTGACGTACAGATTGCTGTTCTCCAGTACGAGCAGCCTCTGCTGCAAGCTGTTGACGGAGCGGTACAGGTCGTAGTCCGACAGCTCGGACACCCGGTTGGCGAGATCGGTTAGATTACTGTCGTACAGCGTGTTGTACAGCAGCGCATTGATCCGCTGGACCTCGGTATTGTAATTGCTGACGAAAAATCCGACCTGCGATCTCATCGAACGCTCCAGCTCTTCCTTGACGCTGCCGATTCCCCAGTTATAGATGAAAAAAGCGGCAAGGAAGAGCGGCGAGACGATCAGCGCGAAAGTAAGCATGAGACGGGTAAAAATTGACTTTCTCCATGTGAGAACGCTTTCCAAGTTGTCGTCTCCTTCTGTCCCGTTGGAATGGCCGCTTGCTTGCGACTGCCCGTTCATTATAGCAAAACGGCCATCCGAAATCGCTTATTTTTCGCTTGCTTCCGCCTACGCGAACGCAGCCTCGATCGTACCTTCCGCCGCCTCGACGAATGGGACGCCGTTCTTTCTGCCCGCTGTGCCGAAGCCGGTTGCGGTGGCGATAAAGCAGCGGAAATCTTCCGGCGTATCGCGGTTCATGTACAGCTTCTGCTCGACCGCGTCGTAACGGAGACCGTAGTAGGCCCCGAGCAAGGCGTACGAGGACATCGCCCGGCCATACCAGAGCCCGCACTCGTACTCCGCGAACGGATTGCGGACTCGTCCGTCGAACCGGTCGCGGCAGGCCCGCACGATGGCCAGCGCTTCGTCGCGCGCGCCGGTCACCAACAGATGTGAGGCGACCTGATATTCGATGCCGCTCCACACCTCGTGGCTGTATTGCAGCGGCAGTGTCGGCTCCCCGCCGCGCGGCCACGTGCACAGCAGCAGGCCGCTTTCGCCGCCGAGCGCGAAGCCGGGGCGCTGCGGATTAACGTGCTGCGATAAGTCCTTGCGGAAATTGTATTTGTATACGCTTAACAGATGGCTCTTCACCTTCTCCGGATCGAGAATGTCCCCTAGTCCGCATACGGCGGCGAGCCATGCCCCCAGCAGTCCGTCGGCGAGACAGCCCGTACCGTACTGATATTTCGGTCCCTCGCGCTTGAAAATCTCGTAGGCGTCCTCGGAATACTGGACGTTGCCCGCATCGTGGCCGAGCGACGGCAGCTCCGCCCGCAAGCCTTCCCACGTCGTCCGCTGCTCGAAGTATTCGCCGTTGAACAGCTCAACCTCCATATACGCCCTGCCCTTCTCGTACAGCTCCTTGTAGACGGAGCCGTCCTGTCCGAGCGCCTCGCACATAAGCGAAGCAGCCTTCAGGGCGCCGATGTAGATCGAGGAGCACATCGGGTCCGGTCCCCAAAACTCGATATCGTACGTATTATGATGCGGCTCCACGAGTACGCCGAGACGATCCGGGTCCCAAGCTTCCATGCAATAATGAAGGCTCAATTTCACTTGCGCCCACACGGAACGCAGCCATTCTAGGTCGCCGGAAATTCTCCATTCTCGGTATACCTTCATGACTCCGCCAAGCTGTCCGTCCGCCGCCGCATAATAATTATGAACGGTCGGCACGATCGGCAGCGGTAGCCGGAACGCCTGGTGTCCCGTCTCGTCCTGCCCTTCGTTCAGCTCGCTCTCCCGCATGCCGCGTTCCAGCTCGGAGAACAGATGAGGCAACCCCTGCGCATAGTTCCATACGTGCGTACAGGTGCCGTAACAGCTCCCCTCCGTATCGAAGCTGCCCTCCCACGCCCACAATCTGCCGTCCGGCTGGCGCATAACCGTCGGCGACTTCAGAATCGTCAGGTTACCGGCGACGGCCTCCAATATTTCGTCCGGAACGTCGGAACTATACAGGCTGTCGGAGAACAGCTCCGTGCGGCCGCGAAGCTCGTCGTAGCGATCCCGCCAGTACGCCTCCACTTCGCCAATCCCGGCAAACTTGCCGGCGTACCAAGGCTGATGCGTCATGTCCTCGAACCCTTCGACGTCCGGGCGGGCTTGGCCGTGCCTTTGATCCGTCCAAGGAACGTACCAGCACAGCCGCAGTCGAATCCGCTGCTCCTCGCCGGGCTGTAAACGCAGCCGGACGTACAGACTTCCGCCCGGTCCCGATCTTTCGCCGCCGTCCTCTTGCTCGCCGTAGGCCAAGCTTCCGCCCGCTTCGATGCTCTTCCACAGCATCGTCAACGCATCGAACCAGATCGGGCCGCGAAACCATTTCGTATGAACGACCGGGTCGGGCCGATCGACCGCGGCGCTAAACGCGCCCTCGAACCACATCTTCCCTTCCGCCGGAGCCTGCGACAGCGCGAAGCCGCCCTCCGTACGCCGCACCTCGGCGCCTCCTTCTCCCAAAGACATGAAATTGTACGCGTGGAACCCGTACGCCATGTCGACGGTTGTCCCGGATTCGTTCCTAAACGTATATTCGAGGCCCGCGACCGGAAGGCTCGAATTCGCGGTATCGGACGGGATGAACGGACCCCATCCCGTCAGCTCGACGCAGATCGGCAGGCTGTCGTCGTCCATTCGGACATGCCCGAAAGGAAACCGCGAGACGAAGGAGCATTCCTGCATCCGGGGGAGGCCGTATGGCCGTCCGTTCTGTCCGCCGGCCGCTCCGCCGTGCGGGCCGCTTCTGGCGTCGAATATTTTCCAGCTCGGCACCGGGCCTTCCAGCACTCTGGCTTCCGGTTTGTCTCCAAGCACCGTCACGGTCGAGAACAGGAACGGTTGATTGTGCAAATCCGGCTTGCCGCGCAAGGAAACATGCGACAAGGCCCCCGTCCCCTCCAGCCCGAGCATGCCCGCTCCGATGCCTCCAAGCGGATAGACGATCCGTTCGTGGCGGCCGTTCTCGTATGTGCCATTATACTTATTCATATCGTTTCTCTCTCCTAAGACGCCTACCCGGCTGCAAGTTGTTTGTTATCTATATAAGCGAACCAAGGAAACATCGAAGAGATGACCCAATGGAATGGAGAAAGGGAATGGCTTTGTCGCGAGTTTTGGCTTTGAGTTGCTGACCTCTACAGGTCTTATCGTTCAAAGCAACTCAAAACAACCTGTTTGAAGTCGGCAAAGCCATCCCTTTCGGAATGCAATGGGCTTCCCTTTCATTGGTTCAACCTATAGTACGAAGGCCGGCACTCGCCGAATCGCTTCGGCGAAAGGCCGACGCTCCTTTTGAATTTTTTGCTGAAATAATGAAGGTCGCGAAATCCGACGATCCGTCCGATCTCCGTTACCGTATGCTTTCCTTCCCGCAATAGCCGCTTGGCCTCCTCGATCCGCAACCCGTGCACGTATTCCAGAACGGTTCGCCCGGTATGCTGCTTGAACAGCGAACGAAGATAATTGGGCGAATGATGGACAAGCCCGGCCAGCTCGCCGATGTCGACGGGCCGACGGTACGCGCGGTGCAGATGTTCAAGCACGGCCGGTATGCAGCCGCCGCCGAGGGGATTGCCCTTGCCGTCCATGCTGTCGGGATCAGCGCGTGACAGAGACGACGATCGTCCGGCTTGCCGTCGTTCCCGCCCCGTTGCCCAGCTCGCATCGGTATTCGTATACGCCTGGCGATCTCCCGGCAATCGCCGTCACGGCCGATTGCGCCCCCGGCGTACGGGCCGTTAGCGTCTGTGTATCGACGAGAACCCCGTTCTCGTACAATCGGTACGTCTCGCCGTTCGTCCCCCACCACAGATTCATGCTCAATTCGAAGCTGCCGTCTCCGTCCCAATTGTTATGCGACAACATCGGTTCGCCGGGCTTCGCTTGCGTCACGACGACGGTATGAACCGGGCTTCGCGCCGTTCCCGAAGCGTTCGTCAGCTCGGCGTAGTAACGATAAGAACCGTCCGTTCTGCCTTGGATCTTCGTCGCGATCGACTGCGCCTGAGGCGAGCGGTCGGCCAATATTCGCGTATCGATCAGCACGTCGTTCTCGTACAGCTTATAGACCGTTCCGTTGTTGCCCCACCACATATTCGCCATTACGGTGTAATTCCCGCCTCTAATTCCCGTATCGCGACCGTTGTCGTCCGACAGCGCGGGCGTGCCCGGCGCCCCTGCCGGAGCGGCCTCGCTTACGACTTTCCGCACCAGCAGAACCCAGTCGTCCGACGTCGGCGGCTCCGGCACCGGAACCGTTCCCGCGATGTCCGCCTGCATATCGGACAAATTCGCGTAAACGCCGCTCTGCGGATCGAACCATTGCCGACTGTACGTCTCACCTGGGATAAGCTGCTGAACCGCGCCCGTATAAGCCGTCGTCCTTCTCGGTAGATACGCGACGACGACCGAGCGGTCGGCGTTCGACTTGTGCCCCGGCTTGTAAGCGTCCGTACCTGTCGGCGCTCCGGTCCAGACGATCGCGTTCGAATCGGGCTCCAATGTATGCCAATCCAGCGCCGTCATAAACTGCTTCATAAAAGCCAACTGCTTATCAGTCACGACAAAATCGATCGCTTCGTTCCAAGCGTATTCCGTGCCCGAATAGATGCAATTCGGATGAGTGTCGGTGTTCGTCCAGCAGGGGTACCAGATCCCCTGCGCGCTGGTCGCGAAGCC
This sequence comes from Cohnella phaseoli, assembly GCF_003386235.1. GTDB lineage: Bacteria > Bacillota > Bacilli > Paenibacillales > Paenibacillaceae > Cohnella > Cohnella phaseoli. The sequence continues at coordinate 7,343 of NZ_QRDZ01000045.1, read as the reverse complement.
CGCGCTGCCGCCCATCTGGGACTGCCATGCCGCATGGCGCGTATACCAATCCGGATTGTCCCCGATTTTCTCGAAGTTCGCTTCCGTCTCCACGATCGGCCCCGGCGATCTGGCGTACAGATTTGCCCATGGGTCAGCATTGACGGGCGCCCCGTGGCCGATTTCGTTATTGACGTAATTGAACCAGTCCCCAGTGAAAAAGCCGTAGGTCGTGCCGTAAGGGCTGCCGGTCCAAAAATCCATATTGCTGTTCAGCCGGTCGTACGGATCGAGCTGGTGCAAATAATCGACGACCTGCTCGAAAATCGTCTTGGCGGCGACGTTGCCGGTATACTCTCCGGTCCACAGCACCTCCGTACCGGACAGCCAGTTGACCGGATAGGCGCCGTAACGGGCCAGAATATATCTCGTTATCCGTTTGTAATTGTCCAGTTCGGCGGCATCGTAGAAACCGGTGCTGAAGCCGGGGTTGTTAAAGGAAACGATAAGGCCGCTTTGCGCAAGATACTCCATCTTGCGATCGCCGTCGCGCCAGTAGTCGAGGTTCATCGTCGTGAAGGTGTCGTCGAGCCACGGACAAGCTTCTCCCGCGAAGCACCAGCCCGCCGGTATTTGCGCGAACGGCGACGTCTGCACTACATTGTATCCGCTAGCAACGTTGCGGTCCGTGATGCCCTTGAACTGCGAGTCGAAGCGCGAATCGTTCGAATCGTCGTAGCGTTCGCCCTTAAATATCCCCCAGCGGGTATAGCCAAGCCAGTAGAAAGGCGTTCCGTCCGTATACGTGATATAACGATCGTTGCCGCTCGGCTGCAGCGCCCAGCCGTGCTCGTAGCTGTCCAGCGTCCCGGTATAGGCGGTCACGTCAATCGTCCCCGTCTGCCCGTCCAGTCCCGTATCGCCCGGATTCGTAGAGGACGTCTCATAAGTCCACTCCCCGACCTGATTCGGAGCGAAGCGAATTTTCCAAGTCGAATCGCCGTCCCAGAAGCCGGGCATCGTCATTGTCGTCATATCCGGCGCCGTGAAGGTCGCCTCGACGTCCACGTCCTTGTAGGGATTGAGATAAGCGTCTTCGGCCGTCAATGTAATCTCGACCAGATTCCATTCCTCCACGGCAAGCGGCGAGGCGCCGCTCTCCTTGGCAAACCCGAGCAGCGCCAGCAGCGCCAGCGCGATCAGCGCCCCGGCTACAATGGCCTTCCGCCCCACGTCCCGTACGAATGCAAGCCTTGCGATCTTCCCGTTGTCCATCATTTCAATCCTCTCCCTTGACAATGGATTAACGTTCCTCGTTCGACAACCGTAATTCGCCTCGCTCTTGCCGGCTTCCGTGCCGCATTACCACATCCAGAGATTGGCAGCCTCTCCGTCCGGCGGGCTTCGCAGCGCGGCCAGATATAAACGGCTGCCGCGAGCCGAAAGCTTGACGAGCAGCTTTTCGATCGGCCCGCTTCCTGCGCTCCGGTCAGGTTCATGCTCCTGCTTCCAGGGCCGGACATACCATGCCTTCTCTCCGGTCAGCCGTTCCAGATCGTACTGCTCCGTCATCGGCTCGGAGGAAGGATTGAAGACAAATATCAGCGCCTTCCCCTCTTCCGGCCACACATGCGTAAACACAATCTCCCTACGGCCCTCGTGAAGCAGCGGCTGACGGGGGCGGACAGACCCGCCGCCCGGCGCGAGCATTCGAAACAGCTCGAGCCTGTCGGACGGAAGCTCGTGCAACGGATCGGAAGTATAGATCGCGCCGCCGGACACAGCCTGAAGCAGCGCGAGCGATTCCAGCTCCGAGCCATTCATATGGATATGGAAATCGCGCAACAGCACGGCGTCGGGATCGTTCTGCCACAGCAGACCGTTCATGTAGCTGCAGCCGGACACTTGCCGGATCATGTTCTCCGGCCCGAACGGCTTGCCGTTCCATTCCGCTCCGACATCGTCGCCGATCCGCATCGCATCGGCGTAGCCGACGAAGGGCAGGAACGGGGCGATGCATCCGATCCAATAGCTTTCTTCGCCGATTTCTTCGCGAATTGCTTCCAACAGTCCGCGGAAATACTGCACGGAAGTCAGCCCGGGCGTATGCCGCCTGACCTTCGCGCTGTCCTGGATGCCCCACAGCATGAAGTCGGTCTTGAACAGCAGTGCCCCTTGCCCGCGGAAGGCGCGAAATACGCCGCGTATATAATTCATCGCCTCCGGATGGCTCGTATCGAGCACATAGTATTCTTCGTCGGCATACCCCCAAGCCTTCGGCTCGTTATAGCAACGCCATTCGATCACGGGCAATCCGGCCGAGTCGCGCAGCACCCAATCCGGGTGTTCCCGGTACAGGTGGCTGCGGTTGCCGACCATAAACGGAGCGATCCAGATTCCGGGAGCGTACCCGCTGTCCGCGATATCGGCGAAGGCCGGGCCCAGCCCGTCGGGCCACAGCTCGTTCGATTCCAACCAATCGCCCGCGGAAGGAAAATAACCGGCGTCGATCTGAACGGCTTGCAGCGGAACGGAGGGGCCGAGCGACGAAAAGGCGGGCAAATATTCGCGCAGCAGGCGATGCGAGAAACGATGGTACCAGTAATACCACGAGCACCAATGATACGCCGGCTTCCGATGCGTCCTGGCGCCCATGGCCGCGCCGATCGAGCTGGCCGCTGCAGACAGCGCCGGCTCCAGATCCGTAAATCCCCTCAGAACAATGTCCGGCAGCCGAACTCCCGCTCCTTCCGCCAGCGGAACCCGCTCCATCCGAAAGCCCGCCGACAGCACCGTTTCTCCCTCTTCGCCGCCGAAAGTCTGAAGCCGATATCCGTGCACGTACGTATCGTGCTTATCCGCATAACAGTTCAAGTATTGGTCTTCGCTTCCCAGAACGGCCAATCCGTAGCTTTCCGTCCTGCCCGACGGCTGCTCCGCCAAGCGGTCCGCGGCGACCAGGCCGGTAGCCGCGCCCATGCCGAAGCCTTGGCGATAGACGGATCGGAACGATTCCGCCCTCGCTTGGAACAATGGATAGAACCAATGCGGAGCGGCCGGGAAGCCGTGCAGCTCGGACGAGATCGCCATCCCCGCGCCGTCCGTTGCATCCGCGATTCGAATCACGATCCGTCTGCTCTTTGTAGATGACAACCCCTCTTGACTGCCCAGCGTGTAGCTCGCCTGGCAATACCCGCTGCCTCGCGTCACTTCGACATGGACGGGACGCAGAGGCCGTCCGTCTACGCCCGGAAAGCAGTCGGTCAGCCGGATCCGTCCGGCCGCGATGTCGAAGCTTCCATCGTCGTACATGTTTACGTTAACTTTCATTGTCGCCCCCCTATCGCGCGCTCACTCTTTTACGCTGCCAAGGACGATTCCCTTGACGAAATATTTTTGAAGGAACGGATACAAGCACATGATCGGAAGCGCCGCCAGAAAAATCTGCGCAGCCTTAAGCGTCCTGTCGGACACCGCCATCAAGTTCGCCAACTCCTCCTTGCTCGCATGGGCGAGCGCGCTGGCGTCGAAGCTGACGACCTTCGTCTGCAAGTAGGTTTGCAGCGGATAATGCTCCGGCCTCTTCATTAGAATCAAGCCGTCGAACCAGGAGTTCCAGTGACCGACGCAGGTGAACAGCACGATCGTCGCCAGCGCGGGCTTTGACAGCGGAACGAGTATGCGCCATAGAATCGTCCAATGTCCGGCGCCGTCCACGAAGGCGGATTCCTGCAGTTCCTTCGGCAGCTGACGGAAGAAATTCAGCAGCAGAATGCAGTTGAACACCGGAACGGCTCCGGGCAGCACCAGCGCCCAGATTGAGTCCATCAGCTCCAGCTCGCGAATCGTCAAGTACCACGGAATCAGTCCCCCGCTGAACAGCATCGTGAAGAATAGAAACCACGCGTACCATGTCCGGTACCGGAATTCCCGGATTTCCTTGGACAGCGGATAAGCGACCAGAATCGTCAGAAACATGTTGATCAGCGCGCCGAGCGCGACTCTCTGCAGGGACACCCAGTAGGAAGACAGCAGCAGCTTGTCTTCAAAGGCGTACAGGTACGAACGGAATGTAAAATGGACGGGCCACAGCTTCACTGCGCCGGACGCCGCGTAGGCGCTCTCGCTGAGCGACACCGACAGCACGTTGACGATCGGCGCCACGCAGACGAGGGCGGCCGCAATCAAAAACAGGTGGTTGAATACGTTAAAGACGGATTCGGCTTTGCTTCGATGCACGATCATGGCCCCTTTCGTCAGAAAATTCTGTAATTTGCAAACCGGTAAGCGCACAGGTAGGAAACGACGATGAAGCAGGTCGAGACGACCGACTTGAACAGTCCTACCGCGGTGGCTACGCCGTATTGCGCATCGAGAAGGCCAAGTCTGTACACGAGCGTATCGAGAATGTCCCCCGTCCGATAGACGACCGGACTATATAAATTAAATACCTGATCGAAGCCGGCGTTCAGCACGTTGCCGAGACTGAGCGTCATCATAAGCACGATGATCGGAGCCATCCCGGGCAGCGTAATGTGCAGCGTCTGCTTGAACCGGCTAGCGCCGTCGCAGAGGGCGGCTTCGTACAAGGAAGGATTGATCGACGTTATCGCTGCCAGGTAAATGATTGTGCCGAAGCCGAACTCCTTCCAAACGTCGGACAGGACGAGCACGTACGGGAACATGCGCTCATTGCCGAGGAAAAAAATCGGCTCGATCCCGAACGTCCCAAGCAGGCTGTTCAGCAAGCCGCCGGAAGGGGACAGGATATCGATCATAATGCCCCCGAGAATGACCCAGGACAAGAAGTGCGGGAGATAGATGAGCGTCTGGATCGTGCGCTTGATCTTGTTTCCGACGATTTCGTTGAGCAACAGCGCGAACGCGATCGGGGCGATAAGCCCGGCGACGATCTTCATAAGCGAAATGTAAACCGTGTTCCACATGACCTGCCCAATACCGGGCATGTTCATGACGTATTTGAAATTATCCCATCCGACGAAGGGAGAACCGAAGAAGCCCTTGCTCGGATTAAAGCGTTCGAAGGCCAGCACGATCCCGACCATCGGCAAGTAGCTGAACAGAATCAGCAGCACGACCGCCGGCAGCATCATCAGATGCAGCGGGCCTTCCCGGATATGCCTTTTCCGTCTGATTGAAGTCGAAGAAGCTTCTGTCATCGTTATCATCCTTTAATTCCAAGTCGCGGGGGAGGAAAGGTGTCTCCTCCTCCCTCCGCCTATACTGTCGTTACTTTTGGCTGGCAGCCCATTCGTTGACTTCCGTCGTAATTTCCGCGCCTCCGAGGGAGTTCCAGTTTTGCACGAAGCTGTCGAACTGCTCGATCGGCGTTACGCCCATGATAAATTTCGTGTAATTTTCCAGCACCAGCTTCTCCAGCGTCGATTGCTTGGCGGTCATCGTCGGCGTCGGCGCGCCGTAAAATACCGGTTCGACGATTTGCCCCTTCTCGACGTATTCGTTGACGACGCTGTAGGCCCCGAACGGCCCGACCCAGATCCAGCCCGGCCAGTTCTCGGTTTTGACACCCCCGGCTTTGCCTTCCCCGCCTTCGCCGTCGAAGTTTTCCGTAAACTGCTTGAGATCGTTCTCGTTGCCCTGGTTCCAGGCGCTCAAGCTTTGAGGGTCTCTCGTTCGGCCGAATTCGACGATTCCGCGGTGGATCAGAATGTTCTGCTGCGGGTGGAAGACGGAGATCGGAGAGTATTTGTACTCGCTGTGAGATTCCTCCGGATAGTTCGGCCCGTTGTGGTACCGGGCGTCGTAGTTTTCGCTCATCGGGTTTTGCTTGTTCAGGAAGTAGTTCAAAATTTTGACGGCGGCCTCGGGAGTTTTCATCCCTTTCCGCACGACATAGAAGTTGCTGACGCCCAGCACGTTCTCCGCCGTAACGGTTCCATCGACGGAAGGAATGGCGTACGGCCTCCAATCGGCTTGCGGATTTTTCTTGACCGCGTCCGGCAGCGGCAGGAATGCGTTCCAATGCTGGCCGTAGAACATCCCGATTTTCTCCGAGACGACCGATTCGCTCACCTTGCCGCCGTCCTTGACGGCGAAATCCTTCTCGATGTATCCGGCTTTGTACATGTCAGCCAGCTTGCCGAGCGCCGTTTTCGCTTCGGGCTGCACGTAGCCGAGAATGAGCTTGCCATCGCCGTCCTTGTTCCACAGCAAATTGCCCGGCATCCCGGTCACGGCATGGTAGCCGTTGAAAAATCCATTCAACACGTATTGGCCCCCGAACAACTCCTTCTGCAGCCCCAGTCCGTACGTGTCCTTCTGTCCGTTGCGGTCGGGATCGCTCTCCGTGAACGCCTGGGCGATCGCGTACAAATCGTCCATCGTTTTCGGAGGCTGCATTCCGACATTGTCGAGCCAATCCTTGCGAACCCACAGCACCGGAGCAGAATCGAGCGCGCCGTTCATCGCCGGAATCGCCAGCAGCTTGCCGTCGAACGTAGCCTGCTTCAGGCCGATGCCGCCGTCCGACGTCATGAGCTTGTCCGTGAGCTCGGACTTGTACGCCTCGTATGCGGCAGTCAAGTCCTCGACCATGTCGTTGTCGACGAGCTGTTTAAGCTGCACCGCGTTGACGAGCGTAATATCGGGAAGATCGTCCGAAGCGATCGTCACGTTCAGCTTCTGCTCGTACTGATTGTCCGGAACGAGCCATTCCACCTTCAGCTTGACGCCCAACTCCTGCTCCAGCCCCTGCGTCCACAAATTATTGTCGATCGACTCTCCGGCCGGAAATTTCATCGATCCGTCGTCCAGCGATTTAACGGTCGTAATTTCTATCGGCGGATCGAACTTGCCGAGCGGCTCCCCCTTCTCCGGGGCCGCCCCCGAAGGGCTCGCTGTTTCTGTGCCAGCGCTTTCATTGGATTGGCTTGACGTGCCCGCCGGTTCTTCGTTCGATCCGCTGCAGGCCGCCAGCGCCGTCGCCAGCGCAAGCGTCGTTGCAAGCAGGCCCGCAGGTCTCTTCCATTGTCTATTTCCCATGCTTCTCCCCCGTTGCCACTTTATTAGAGCACCCGCACTAAATGTAAGCGCTCTATGGAAATTTATTATGATTCATCGGAAGCGTTCTGCAAACGCATAACCTTTTTACCCGCTTATAGTTTTTTTACCTTCAAGGCCGAATGGTGATCTAATCGGTCCAATAAATAGGCTGTTCGTCGTCACACGCCAGCTTTAGATGAAATTCCGTACAGGAACCCATCCCTCTTCGTTTATTCGAAGTCAAGTCTCCACAGCCCCCTAATTCAGTTGGAGTCCTCCACCACGAAAATGTACACTTAGTACATGAGGAGGATGAGCGCAGTGGGAAAAATGTCTGAACA
>NZ_QRDZ01000044.1 GCF_003386235.1 Cohnella phaseoli | reverse complement strand
CACTTGTATATTAGAAATAGTTCGTCGTGTGGTATCCAAATTCCTTTAAAATTTATGAAAAAGTCTCCCTATTTTCGGGAGACCTAAGTAGTAACGAAAAACCATACAAAGCTACCCCACTCAGGCTCAAACGACGGACGTTTGTAGGAAAAACCATACAAAGCTGCCCCACTCAGGCTCATACGACGGACGTTTGTAGGAAAAACCATATAAATCAAGCTAGATCAGGGACTACGTGTCACTAAAGCGCCTTCGACGATTATACGGATAATTTATTGAATTATATGGAAACATTGGAGGTCAATCGTGGCCTGGAGACTGCCTCATACGCTCCTGAAGCGACCTTATCACGGGTTTACCTATTCAGGTTCAGGAGCGTATAGCAGCGGAAGGAGGTACATCCCCTTCACTTGTGCATCGATTATTTTTCACAGCAACTTGAAGCGCTTGTGGGACAGCCTCGCCGATGCATTTATTTAAAGAGCGACTTTTCCGCGTCCGTGAGCTGCTCGATGTTTTCTTCCAGACCGGTTTCCGCGTTCAAATAGATCCGATAACGGTGGTCGTTGACTCTGCCTACAAACTCATGGCACAAAGTCAGCTCCCTCATGTCGTTCTCGATCAAGGAAAGCGAGTGGTTTTCGACCCGGAAGTCGGGGTTTAGCCCTTTCTGAGCTTGCTCCTTGGTCAGCTTCGGCTTGCCGGGAGTAAGCAGCTTTTTGGCGAAAACGTGGTCTCTGGCCTGCAAGCCGACGATCTCGCCGTTATCCAGCGCAACCCGCACCGTCACCTTGTCCGGATAGATTTTTACTCCGTCAATCGTACGCGCGTAAGTGAAAACGGAGACATGATCGTATTCGTCGTAAGAGATGGGCGTCATATCCGGATAGCCGTGTCTGACAAGAAACTGCGAGCCTTTATTGCGCGCCGTATCGAAGTTGATTTTGCGCGACTTGACCTCCCGGGGGTTCATAAACCAGAGCAGATGTCCGCCCTTGCGCGTGTAGTCGAGTTGAATCGTCGCGCCCCCGCTCCCTTGAACGGACACCGTGTAAGCCGGCATATCCGTCTTGCTGCCGTCCTCGCTAACGCTGACCTCGCCGCCTCGAGCCTGCGCTCCCAAAAACTCGAGCGCCTTCCTTCTGATTTCCTCGGGAGTCATTTGTTTGCCGTCCAATCCAGACGTGCTTAGCTTACGATCGGAGGACATCGCAGAAGGTCCCCAATCGGTCTCCGGATAGGCGCCCATCTGCTTGTCCATCGCCTTAAAGCCGTCGATAATCGTGTTGTCCCGAGGCCCGTTCTCGCTCGCCATCGCGACTTCGACGTCCATCCAGCGCAGTCGGTCTTTAAGGACGGCATCCTGTACTTTGCCCAGTTCCCGATTCACATCGTCGGACGCCTTGTACAACGACTTCATCATCTTCACTTCCTCGGTGGTCAACGGCTGTTTCGTCAAGTCGCGAACGGCCGTCCGATAAGCGAAGTTGGATATTCTGGACAGAAACTGCTCGGCTTTGTTAAACGGGAGCATGGCGAGCGGAAGCTGATTGATCTCGTTCTGCGCCTGGCTCGTCAGCCGCCAGACGTTAACGAGGCCTTTGCGCTGCATGCCGTGCGACACCGAGGATACCGCAAGCGTTTCCCCGATCTGATCGTGGAGCCGCCCCATATGGGTGCTCAAGTCGTGAAACGCGCGCTGATACTGGTTTTCCGCCTTGATCAATACTGAATTTTTTTCTTGGTGCTCCTGGTATCCCCAGACGATTGCTCCGACAAACATAAGCGTAAAGATCGGAAACATAACGGAGCTTAAACGTGCGTACATGAAAAGCCGACCCCTTTCATTGCCACAAGGTAATGCCGTTATTGTGGGAATAAGGGGCTGACATTATGCGCCAACTTTCATCTCCGTGCTGAAAATCGAACTTTTCGAATTCATGAAAAAGAGGAAGCAGCATCGTTACCCGAGCGCTTCCTCTACGATTTCGAAATCGTCCGCATTGCTGCACAGACACATTTTAAAACCGGTATCGACTTTGCCGTGTTCCTTGCGTCCGCGCAAAACGAATTTTTCGTTGCATCGATTGCACCTGATCGTCACCTTCAGCCGCTGCGACAACGGCATCCTCTCCTTCATACCGGATATTCCCATTCCCAGTATCGACGGATCGGCTAAAATTTAACCTCTTCCTCGCGCTTAAGGAAGCGAAAAGGCGACACCGCGTTGGCGTTGTTCACCATTCTCATTCCAATAAACCATAGCAGGAACATGAATGGAACGGCCGTCCAGAGCCATGTCGGCGGGAACGTCAGCAGCATGAAATCGTAAAAACCGTGCCAGACGATCGGAACAAGCAAGGCGAGCCACAAATGCAGCTTGACGCCCTTGCCGACGGAAAATTTGGCCTTGCCGAGCGAATAGCCCATTAGCACGCCGAACAAGGCATGTCCAGAAACAGGCAGCAACGCCCTCATAAATAGCGTTCCGAACGTCGCCGGCTGCAAGAAGGCATACAGAACGTTCTCCAACGTGGCGAAACCTAGCGAGACGGCGACGGCGTATACGATGCCGTCGTACGGCTCGTCGAATTCCGTGTGGTTGTAAATAATATGGTACAGCACGAACCATTTGAAAAATTCCTCAACGCCGGAAGAAATGATGAAGGAATAGACGAAGGGGGACTCTCCCCACCAAAGAACGAGGCTTCGCTGGACGATCATAATCGGGAGCACGATCAGTACGCCGAACATGAACATTTTCAGCACGATGGAGATCGGTTCGGTGTCATAGCGGTCTTTCCAATAAAAATAGGCCAGTAAAGCAAACCCCGGCACGATGGCAGCCGCCAGCACCGACACAATCAGCATTCAGTCGTTCCCCCTTCCCCAGCTTCATTACAAAAGAGTCGCTCCGCAATCGCAGGCGACTCCTCATGAATCGAACAACGGAACTGACGGGTTAATTCGCAAAATGCTCCGCCAATACTTTGATCGCGTCGGATTCGATTATCAGCTTCCCGTACTCCTCCAGCACGGCAGGCGTAATCGAGGTCGCTTCGCCATATTCGGCGAGCACGGCAATCAGCGCATGATAGCTTGAGCTTTCCAAGCCGGCAGGGTCGAACACCAGTACCCACTGGTTCTGATACCGATACATTTTACCGTCTTCCGTTAGGCGGCCGGCAAGCGTCTTCGCGGCGCCGATCGCATCCTCGATGTCCTTGAAGCGATATATGATGGCTTCGCTTTGTTCAAGCGTCACTTCCAGTTCGTATACTTCTTCTTCGTCTTCGACGACGGATTCGGCGTCGCGTTCCAGCTTGCCGCGGGTAACGATCACGACCATTCCTTGCGCAGGCATGGCGAACACTTCTACCGCAAGCGGTCCGGATGCATCGAATCCAAGCTCGTTATAGGCCTGGTCCATCATTTCGCTGAACAACTCATGAACTTTCGGAATTTCGCGCCACATATCTTCTTTCTGGATCCCGCGCTCCGTCAAATCATCGAACGTGAGGAAAATCCGAATTTTGTCTTGGCTAAGCCGCTCCATCCTCATGACAGGATCCTCCTTCTGCCGGTGATAACAGCTTATGATTATGCATATAATGCGTGAATGAAAAGTTGCTTGAGATCATGTTATCACTTCTCCCGCCGAAATGCACTAGGGAAAACCCTCGAACGGCAAAAAAACGGCACCGTTTCCTCCCGACAAGGAGAAACGATGCCGCCGATAATCGCAGTTCTAATTGTGAGGATGTCCGTTCTGACCAAGAATTGCATCCACTTCCTTGCCGACCTCCGGGTCCTGCGAGATCAGCTTGCGGATCTGCTCCATTCCGCCTTCCTCTTCGTCTAAATTCGAATGCGAAGAAGCTTGGCGAGAGGTATGATGCCGCTGCTGTTCATTGCCGCTTTCTGCGCCAAGGCGACGGAAGCTGCTTGCGAACTTCATGTTCATCGCCTTCTCGACAGCGTCGTCCTTCATCCCCATCATGCGCTCCTTGACATTCTGGCCTGCGGTCGCCATAGCCGCCGTCAGGTTCCGATTGCGCTGGAACCAAATGGCAAGCGCAGCTCCGGCCAGTCCTCCCATTACGAAAGTCCCTATTTTCACAATTGCCACCCCCTTATTAACGTTAGTGTGGCTCCTGTCGCAGCGGACATGCGGATCAAATTAAGGAAACGGCTCTGTCGAAAATAAGGCGATACAGGGCGGCATATGTTACAATCAAACATGCTAATGAATGACAAACGGAGGAATTACAACATGAATCGTCGACTGATTTCGATCTGCACTTCCCTGCTGCTGCTCAGCGCTCTTGTCTCCGCTTGCGGCGGCGCAAGCAAGCCGAACGCGTCGGCTTCGCCCGAGGCTTCCGCAATCGTACCGGAAACGACGGCAACGGTTTCCCCGTCCGCCTCGTCGGAACCGTCTCCCTCGGAGTCGACTCCTGCCGAATCGACTCCGCCAACGAGCGTCGAGCCCGAACCGACGCCTGTCGAGAAGGCTTATCGCATGAACAAAAACTACTTTATCGTCCCCATCGACAAGGAGACAACCAACAACAAAGTCGTGCTTCTGACCTTCGATGACGGCCCTAAAGCTCCCGAGACGCTCGACCCTCTGCTCGATACGCTGGACAAGCACCAGGCAAAAGCGATTTTCTTCGTCAACGGCTACCGCGTCAAAGCAAATCCCGAATTGCTGAAAAAAATCGACGAACGCGGGCAGCCGATCGGCAACCATTCTTGGGATCATATCGATCTAAAAAAAGAAAAAGCTCCGAAAATCAAGGAGCAAATCGAAGGCGTGCAGGAGATCGTCAAGGAGACGGTCGGCAAAGCCCCTGTGTTCTTCCGCCCTCCGTTCGGCGCGTCGAACGATTCCGTTCGCCAGATCGCCAAAGACAACGGGCTGCTGTTCATGACCTGGTCGAACGGTTCGCTGGATTGGGACATGAACAAGCTGGCGGAAGACAAACGTCCTCAAACGGTCATCGACAATGTGCTGGAGCAGCTGCATCCGGGCAGCAACATTCTCATGCACGAGCTGCCTTGGACGGCCAAGGCGCTGGACGAGCTGCTGACGCAGCTTGAAGATAAAGGCTATTCGTTCGTCGATCCCAACGCCATCGATATCGAGCTGTAAACCTGCTGTTGGCGTCCCCACCAGATCAAGCCTGCGACCAGCAGCGCGAAGAGGACGACCAGCGTCAAGTAAAACCATTTCGAAATCTGGCTTCTTTTGACGGGATGGACTTCCGCGCGAGGGGGCATGCCGGTTTCCGGCACGCCCGCGCTCGCAGCGGCCTGCGCGATCGCCTCCTCCAGTTGATCCAGAGTCAGCGCTTCCTCGTCATTCTCTGCGCCGAAAGCGGCTTTCTTGGCCGACACGTAACGTTCCCATGCAGATAAGGGGGACGTTTGGTCTTCCTTCATTTCTCTTCCCTCCGCAAACGAATAATGCATCCCATAATGAAGTCCACCAGGAAGTGCGCCACAATCGGCGCCCATAAAGTGCCCGTATATTCCATAATCCAGCCCAATCCGTAGCTAATCGCGAATACCATTCCCGTCGGGATCCAATGACGCAAGTAGCGAACATGGATGGCCGCAAACAAAATGCTGGTCCAATACGGCCCGAACGCATGCTGCACGGCGCCGCGAAATAGCAGCTCTTCGCACACCGCCACGACAAAGGAAATGACTGCGATATGCCAGATCGGCCTAGTTCGGAAAATCCGTTCGTTCACTCCGCCGTCGTCCGAAGCTTCCTCGGGCACGAATCTGGAAATCGACAGATCAAACAACAGCACTAGCCCCGTCAATCCGCAGCCCCAGACGGCAAATTCCCAAGTTTCCGGAAAATAAAACAGCTCTATAGGATTTCTGCGCTGAAATAATATCCATACAATACCGATAATAAGAGTAAGCGCCTGAGTCACATAGAGATTGGCGAGCAACATCCTGTCGTTCAGCTGATCTACCGTGACTTTACGAATCTTTATGTTGCGAATGTCGAATTTTCCCATGATCCCTCGATTTTTGCATTTTTTTGTATGTTCAAAAGTGGCGTTTTTTTCTATACTAGGACTATTAATCACTACAAAGAACATTAATAAAAGGAGCAACCGATGGAGAAGCGTCTGAACCGTTCTGATCTTATGTTTTCCCTTGCCTTCCTGCTCATGCTCGTAGTCGCGATTGGCGCTTTTTTCTACGGAGTCAAAGTGGGCACCGACCGCGCTCAAGCCGGTCAAATATCCGAACCAGCCGAGGAGGCGACCGCCTCTCCGCAGCCAAACGCCTACCAGCAGCAGGATTTGGTGTCCTTCTATCATACCGTATTTTTGTCGTATCGTGAATTTCAAAACGACTGGCTCGAAGCGCGCAACAAGTGGTTGAGCGATTCGACGTCCGACCGCTCGGCCACGCTTAAGCAACTCGCCAAAACCGCCCAGCTTAAATACGACGCAATCAAGGGGGTTTATGTTGCGCCCGTCTCCCCGCAGCTTAAATCGGCGCAAACGAATTACATGAAAAGCCTAAAGCTGTTCGAGGAAGGCTTCGCCGCTCTGGCCGCGGATGTAAACGAAGGCTCCGCCCAGGCCGCGCTCGATAAAATCGATGCCAACTCTTACTATAAAGAAGCGCTGAAGTTTGCGTTGAACGGACAGAAGGATTACTTCGGTTCGATGCTGAAGTGGGCCGAAGCCGTCAATGCGGACATTCCGGCCAATATCGACGGCATGAGCGCCATTTCGATTGCCGATTGGAAGAAACTTCCACTCATCGTCAAACTGAAAGCCTCTTCCGATTATATGTCCGGGCAAGCCGCCCTTACCGAGTATTTGCCTCACGATTTGGCGGCCAAGGTCGATCAATTCATCGCCTCCGGCCAAGCCGACAAACGGAAGATCAAAAGCTTCAACGCAGTTGCGGATTTGCTGATCAGCACCGAAGCGGTGACGAGCGATTACTTCAAAGAAGTCAAATCGAGATTGTACGCAAGCGAACAGCTTCCGCAGCTCCCGTTCTTTTCGTCAGGAAAATAGTTTTTTAGTCCTTTAACGCTACAAAGCGTCAATTGTCTCACATTCACCATTGCAATTGTCCGCCCTATTGCTATAAAATAGGAAAGGCAGTTGGAATCAAGCTCGTGGCAAGTCGATACTTAAAGCAGTGAATTTGCGGATTCACCCTCTACGCTCCGTAATCCGCCCTATGCGGACAATCGGGGGTTGAGGGTGTTTTCTATATAGGTTAATGGGACTTCCAAATCGTTGGAATTAACCTATATATACTTTGAAGGAGGGTTCCACATGTACAAAGTACTCGTATCGGATCCGATCAGCGATTTGGGCATCTCGCTTCTGGTTGAAGCGTCCGATATCACTATCGACAAGAAAACAGGCCTCAGCGAGGACGAACTGGTCGCCATCATCGGCGAATACGACGCTCTGCTCGTACGCAGCCAGACGCGCGTCACCGAGCGCATTATGGAAGCGGCCAAGCGGCTCAAGGTTATCGGACGCGCGGGCGTCGGCGTAGACAACATCGATTTGGAAGCCGCTACGAAGCGCGGCATTATCGTAATCAACGCCCCGGACGGCAATACGATCACGACCTGCGAGCATACCTTCGCCATGATGATGGCCGTTGCACGCCATATCCCGCAAGCCTATTTGAAAACGGTCGGCGGCGTATGGGATCGCAAATCGTTCGTCGGCGTCGAGCTTCGCAACAAGACGCTTGGCGTGCTCGGCATGGGCCGGATCGGCAGCGAAGTCGCCTCCCGGGCCAAGGCGTTCGGCATGAACGTGTTCGGCTACGATCCGTTCCTGACTGAAGAACGCGCCGATAAAATGGGCGTGCGCAAAGCTTCGGTTGAAGACATTATCGCGGAAGCGGACTTCATCACGGTTCATACGCCGCTGACTCCGGAAACCCGCCATATGATCGGCAAAGAGCAATTCGCAAAAATCAAACCCGGCGTACGCATCATTAACTGCGCGCGCGGCGGAATCATAGACGAACAGGCGCTGGTCGAAGCGATCGACGCCGGACAGGTTGCAGGCGCGGCGTTCGACGTGTTCGAGGAAGAGCCGCCGGCTCCCGAGCATCCGTTCCTGAAGCACCCGAAAATCATCGTGACGCCTCACCTCGGCGCATCGACCATCGAAGCGCAAGAGAATGTCGCCATCGACGTATCCGAACAGCTGCTGCACATTCTGCGCAACGAGCCGTTCAAGAACGCGGTGAACATGCCTCCGGTTCCGGCCGACGTCATGAACAAGCTGGAGCCTTACTTCCAGCTCGGCAAGAAGCTCGGCAGCTTCTCGGCGCAGATCGCCGTGGGCGCGGTTAAAGAGATCGCCGTCACTTATGCAGGAGAACTGGCGGACGTCGACACGCAGCCGCTGACGCGCAGAGTTGTGGAAGGCGTACTCGCCTATCACCTCGGCTCCGATCAGGTCAATGTCGTCAACGCGATGCACCTGGCTAAAATTCGCGGCGTAAATATCGTCGTCACGAAATCCCATGCGACTAAAGGCTTCACGAACCAAGTCAGCGTTACGCTGCGCACGGACAAGGAAGAACGCCTCGTCGCCGGTACGCTGCTCAACGGCTTCGGACCGCGGATTACGCAGGTCGACAAGTTTCCGGTCGACGTCGAGCCGCAAGGCCATATTCTGCTTATCTCGCATCACGATAAGCCGGGTATCGTCGGGCGCGTAGGCACGCTGCTCGGTACGCAGGACATCAACATCGCCACGATGCAGGTCGGACGCAAAATCGTCGGCGGCGAAGCGGTGATGGTGCTGGGCGTCGACAAAGGCGTTACGAAGCAGGTGCTCAACGAGATCACGGCTCTGCCGGATCTGAACAACGCTAAGGAAGTTCATTTGGACTGATAGGGTCAGCGCAACGAACACAAAAGGGAGCCGTCTCGTAAGCAACTCTGCTTACGGGACGGCTCCCTTCTCATTTTCGCTTAGCTGTTATCTCGGCGGCTCAGCGCCCCATTAACCTCAGCAATGGCCTCGCCCAAGCCAAGCTCCTTGTACTGCCGCACGTAATCCTGCCACATGGCGACCGGATCGTCCGCGCTGATCACCACTTTAATGACGTCCTCGAGCGGATTAATCATTGCGCTTAATTTGTCTTTGGCCGGCGTGGACAGAGAGTTGATTTTGTGGTAAGCGGGCGTCGCTACGGCGTTGTTGATCAGCCATTCCATCTCGGACAAGCTTTTGAGGATGTTCTCTTCTCCAAAGCTGATCTTGTTCAGCTCGTTTAAGCGAAACTCGGTTTCCTTGCCCCAGGACGCCAGCGAACGGAAAATCGGAATGGATGGATACACGCTGGAGATCGCATCCGGCTTGCCGCTGCCTTCGTTGATCGGCCGAATCATTACGACATGACCGTCCTCCAACCGGTAATCGACGTCTTCCAGGCCGTAGCTCGTCAGCCTCTGCCCTTCCGGCGAGAGCAAATAGTCGTATAGCTGCAATACCCGGCTCATTTTCTCGTCGCCGATCTTGGCGTTAAAGAACGTCTCCGACCAGTAGGTCTGCGCGACATAATAATAGCGCTGTCCCTCCTCAGACGGCCATAAGCGTAAAATATCGACGGAATCGCGAAAGCTGCGGTTCGGCTGGTAGTCGTTCCACAGCTCTTCCAGCCGGCTTAGACTGCTTGGGGTTGCGCGGTAGACGAGAGCGCCGGCTTGGCCCTGCGCAAACTTGGACAAGGCGTCCTCTTCCTTCATGTAATAGAAATCGGGGTCCAGCGCGCCGTTCTCGTACAATTCCCGCAGCTGCACGACGACCTCATCCATTTTTCGAGACGCATAATAGGGAATCCACACGTTATCCTCGAACACCCATTGCCCGGCGGCAAACTGAGGAAAAGTCGAGCTGAACGCCCACGACAATTCGTTCATGCCCGCGGCGGTAAGCCCGACAATCGGCGGCTCCGAGCCGCTGCCGAGTCGGCGGTTCGTAAATGTCATCAGCATATTGGAAAAGTCTTTGAAATCGGTTAACTCTCGAATCAAGGCGTCCTTCATCCAATCCTTCCTGACGAACACGACCCGCTCCAGCATCCACAATCGGTTTGTCGGATATCCGATTCGCGGCAGCATATAGAGCTGATTGTCTTTGCGCAGCAGGCGGATATCGGGAATTTGCGCAATCTGATCGACGTAGGAATACGGCGTCAGATCCTCCGGCAGCGGCTTGATCAGCCCGTGCTTGATCCATTCGTTGTATATGCCCGGAGAGTCGCTGGCGATCGAATGGGCGAACACATCCGGCAGCTTATCCGAGGTGGCCCACATTTGCAGCTTCTGGTGATAATCGGCCATCGTAATCTGAACCGGCTCGATCGTCATATTAAACTCTTTCTCGATTTTCTGAAGAACGGCGTCCTTGCTCTTGAATGCGGTTGCAATATCCCAGAAGGCAATAGACAGCGTCACATGCTCGCCCATCGGGCGAACGCTTACGGGAGAAGAAGTCAGCGAGCGCTCCAACGAGCTGAAGCTGACCGCTAGCACAATCAGTATGACCAGTAGGATGAACTTAATCTTTCGGGAACGCTTCATTGCCGTCTCCTCCCTCAAGCCGGTTCGCCATACAGAGGTACTCTGATCCTCATTATACCAATTATCCGATCAGTCCGCTTCGCTCCACGCTCTCTACGAAATACCGCTGGGCAAACATGTACAGCAGGACGATCGGTACGATAAACAGCAGCTCTCCGGCATTTTTGACGAGGTAGGCGTACAGCGGATCCGTCAGCGAGAATGACGCCCACATGACCGGCAGCTTCGTCGACAACACGTCCGTAGACGTCAGGAACAGCGATACGAAGTAGTTGTCGTTCCACTGCCAGACGAAAGAAAATAGCACAACGGTTACGATCGCCGGTATCGCATTCGGCAGCATAATGCGGTAGAACGATTGGAAAACGCCGCATCCGTCAATATACGACGCCTCCTCCAGCTCTGTCGGAATGCCTCGGAAAAACTGCCGGAAAATAAAGATGAACAGACCGCTCTTGATGCCCATTCCCGTTATCGATTGCAAAATAAAGGGCCAGTAGCTGTCCAGCAAATTCACGCCTCGCTGCCCCGTAAACAATCCCACAAGCCCGAACACGTCGAAGTAGCGATAGTTAAGATAGGTTGTAATCATGATCGTCTGCACCGGCACGATGATCGTAAAGATAACTCCTCCGAATAGCAGATGGCTTCCCTTGAACTTCAACCGCGCGAAAGCAAAGGCGGCCAAAGAACAAGAGATCACCTGCAGCAGCGTCGATACGCCGGCAATCGTGAACGAATACCAGGCGGTTTTCGGGTAATTCAGCGCTTTGAAGGCGATCTTGATCGTGTCGAACGTAAAATGCTTCGGAATCCACAGCACGGTAGTGTCGTAAATGTCCGCCCGATCCTTGAAGGAAACGGAGAGCTTAAAAAACAGCGGGTACAAAATGACGAAACAAAAGCCGATGACCAGAATCGCTCTCACCGTCACCCAACTCCAATGCTTCGCCCAATAGATCGGGTGGACCCGCTTGACATGCTCTAACCACGCTTCTGCACGGGGAACAATTGCTGGCTTCAAGGCGCACGCCTCCTTAGGTGAGGGATTAGTCGTAATAAAATACTTTGCGCGAGATGAGCGTCGTCGTAATCAGTAGAATCGCTGCTACCACGAGAAAATAAACCCAGGCCATCGCCGCGCTCAGACTGAAATTAAGCGACTGGAACGCCGTATCGGTGATCATCTGGCTGAGCGCATTGCGACTGTAGGCGTCCACGATCGAGTACACGACGTTCGTCAGCAAAATCGGGCTGAGCATCGGGAACGTAATTTTCCAGAACGCTTCGTAGCCCGTCGTTCCCTCGATCTTCGCCGCCTCGTACAGGGATGGCGAAATCGATTGAAGCGCCGCGAGAAAAATAAGAATCTGCACGCCGGAGGAGCTGATGACTTCGTAAATCCGATCGACCGAGCTCGTAATATAGTTGATAATGCCCTGCCCTGCTCCCGCTTCGAGCAGCAGGCGCTGTAGTTCAAAGCTCGTAAAAAGAAATCCGCCTTCATCGGAGGCTCCGGTTATTGAGGAGGCGATCGTGTTCATCTCCGTGCTGTTCTCCAGCGACAATACCGGGGCCGCCAGAAGAACCGGCAGGAAAAAGATCGCTCTCGCGAATACCCGCCCGCGAAACTTCTGGTTGATCAGCGTCGCCACGAACAAGCTGAAAATAATAATCGAAGGCACATTGATCACGATATCCGTAATCGATTCCGTCAGCACCCGGTTAAAGGTAGGATGAATCTGAAACAACTCGCGGTAAAAAGCGAAGCCCTGATAGCTCGTATCGAAGCCGCCTTTGACGAGCGTTAACGAATTCATGCTGTATACGAACGATTCGTACAGCGGTACGAGGAACAGGAACAGAAATCCGAGCAGCCACGGCGATACGAATAGGATGCCGAGCATCGCCTTCCGTCTGCGCAGCGTCATCCGCTTCAGCTTTATCATAGTTCACCTCCGATCACGCGGTAGCCTAGCGCTTCGATTGCCGCGCCTTGAGCCGTAACCGCAGCTTTGTTGTAATTCACGATAACCTTTAGCCCCTTCTCGTATGTCGTCTCATAGACGCCATCCGCCAGCTTGCGATGATCCGCGATCGTCTGACCCTGCACTTGCTTCAGTACAGCGTTCGCTTCTTTGTATACGCCGACCGCTTCGTCAAGCCAATTGGCGTAATGCGAGGAATACAAGTCGTTTAGCTTCGTATCGCGAATAGCCGAAGGCTCCTCGTAAAACCACTGGTAGAACACGTTCGAGCCCGTCTCCAGCATTTTCAGCAGAGTGGAACGCGGGTCCTGATCCTTGCCGTGATTCATCGGCGCTCCCGAAATGTCGGCATAGCCGCGCAGCACAATGGAATAAAACGGAACCTGCTCGGGCGCGATATTGAAATGGCTGCTCTCCAGCGGCGCGTCCGTAATCGTGTCGGCGTAAGGAATGGCATAGGCGTTGCCTCCGCTCAGCAGCGTCCGTCCGACTGCGTCCCGAATCGTCTGCAGCGCCGATGCAGCCAGTTCGGCCGCTTCCTGACGGTTCAGCGTCTCCCGCGGCGTCACCTCGCTGTTCAGATCCTCGCCGAGATCCCTGAGCGATATTCCCCCGGCCCCGAGCGGCGCATAATCGTCCAGAAACTCGGAGACGACCTTCGGAAGCTTGCGGGGAGACAGCAAGTAATATTCCATATCGCTGGGATTGGTTGTCACGATGTCGGGTTTATAGCTTTTGGCCGACTTGCGGTTCAGGAACCTCGCCGCATCGCGAGAAGCCCGAAACCCTTTGCCGTTGACGTACACGCGCTGGAACGCAACGTCGGGATACAGCTCGATATTGCGCTCCTGCGCGTAACCGGCCAGCTCGGCGAAGCCTTTGCGTCCGCCTAGTACGGAGTCCGGCTTTATCGTATCGGGAAAAGAGTGATAATAGCCCTTGTTGAACCAGCCGGAATATTTCAGGCGGATTTGATAGACGCCTTGCGCCTGCAGCGCGTCCATTAAATCGATCGCCTGCTCGAAGGTCGTGACCGGCTCGACAGACTTATAGGGAATGCCGAGAAACGTTTCGCGCACCGGAATGGAACCGATCAGCTCCAGTACGAACGGGGAATCGCTCGTTTTCTGAACTCTTGTCAGGCCGTAACGTTTAACCAAGTAATCTCGATAAGAATGCGCCATGCCGACATAGTCCGCCGAGTCGCCGGACAAAAAGCCGTATCGCAGCGTAATTCCGCTATCGTAGCTTTGCGAATATTTGGGAACCTGCCGGGTTACGGAGCCGGCTCTGAACTCCACGGGCTCCATATTCTTCATCCGGAAGGACGCGCCTATCCGATTGTAGCTATTCAGCTTACCGCTTGTGTCGGCGCGAATGGAAGCCACGGCGTCTCCTTGCTCGATAACGGCGAACATCGCCTCGTTGCCGCGTTTGACCCCGAAGACGGGCAGCCGGGAAATTTGCGTATACTGCGCAAGAGTCAGCCCGCTATCTAGCGGCGTCCGATCCGGTCCGTATAGCGGCGCTTCATACGCCCGCGTTCCTTTGTTCGTATCGTTAAGCGCAATCAGCGCTCCCGAGCCGTCCGGAACGAACATATAGCCTTCCTCGGCCATGCCGGCCGCTCCGAAGAACGGAAGCAGCTGCATGTCGTGCAGCGGAAAAGCTTCCGTGTCCTCCATCGCATCGGTGTCGACGCGAACGACCAGGTTGGCGCCATCCAGCTCATAGCTGATCGGGACGACAAAGCGCGGCGCCTCATTCCCTTCTTCCTTCGCCGCTCCGGCGGACTCGCTGTCCCGCTTCGCCTCCTCGGCCGTATACCCGATCGATTCGAGGATGGCGACGACGTCTTTGACGATGTAATCCTGCATCTTTTTGCGTTCGTAGACGCTGCGCTCCTCGTTGAAAAAAAAGCGGGAGCGCAGACGGTTTCTGACGGATTCATCCTCGATTTGCCCCAGTATTCGCTCTTCGAATCGCTCCTTGGAAACCACCTGCGGAATCGCGCCAAGCCCGTTCTCCGAGCTGCCGATTTCGTAGACGATGCGCACGCCGTTATCGATCGGCGCGATCTCGAACTGCCCCTTCTCGATGCTTTCGGAAGCGTTGTTGATAAACGACTCGTGCCCGCGATCGTTGTAGTAGGATAAAATCAGTTGCGAAGCCAGCTCCGCCTTGTTGACGGAGGTTGCAATCGAATCCTTGTCGCGGTCCAGCGGATTGGTCGACCAGATCATGCCGCTGCGCTTCTCCCTGACGGCGGCTTCCGTCGTTTTGTCGTTCAGCAACAGCTGCAGCCGCGAGTTTTCCGCAACGACGCGCATGCCTGCCGGCAGCTCCGCGGCTGCCTCGCCGATCGCGGCAACGGTTACTTCGGCCTCCGGATTTGTTTTCACCGTCGCCGAATGTCTTTTTTCCGCAGCCGCCTTCTTCTCCGCACGTATGTCCGGTTCCGTTCTCGCTTCCGGGAAGGCCTCATGCAGGATAATTGCGGTCGAAAGCGCAAGGCAGCAGCCTGCGATGACGATCCATTTCGTTTTTTTGCCCATGCCGGTCCCCCCTAGAACCTTGCCCGAATCTCTGTGACGATAGAAATGATAAATGCGGTCATCTGCTGCAGCAGACTGAAGATCAGAATGCCGAGGAAGACGATGAACGCCATCACGACACAGGTCAGCAGCAGCGTCAGCAGCGTTTTGAAGATCGAATACTGATGCACCGTCATCAAGCCGACGAACAGCAGCCACAGAAACCAGATCACGGCGACCGTTTCAATTAAGTAATAAAACGGCGCCTCCTCCAGCGTGATGATATTGCTGAATAAAATTTGCGGCGCGTACAGGATCACAAGCGGGAGCATGGCGTAGCCGACCGTCATGACGATTTCGCGGAATTTGCCCTCCCCGTCCATTAGCGTCGTCAGCGACCAGTTGGCTATGCAGAACAGCAGAACCGGCAACACGATATAAATCAGCTCATCCACGCTGTTCAGCCTGCTCAGCTTGTTGAAGTTCACGACGAAGCCGGCGTACTGCCGCTTCATAATCATCGTCACGACTAGCACAACCATAATAAGAAGAGCGATGGAGACCCGTCCTTTGCTCTCGTACTTCAGCTCCCAGAAGCCGCTGAACGGTCTGAACGCCGTATAGAAGGGAGCTCTCGCCACGCTCGCATCGACGAAATAAAGCTGGGGACGGCGCCTCTTCCAGTAGATGCGACCCGCAACGGCCAGCACTGACGCGCCGATCGCTACGCCCATGATCGCACCGAAGTGATCCCACACGACATCCTTGCGATACCGCTTAAAAGCTTCGGAATAATACTTGCGATTGTTGCCGTTTTCGAAATAGCTCATCGCCTGCTTGTTGTGGTTTTGCTTCAGCAGCGCTTTGCCCATGCCGATGTAGGCGATATCGAAGTTGGCGTTCAGCTTCAGCACTTCCTCCCAAGCCGCTGCCGCCTCCTCCGCTCGACCTTCGTCCTGGGCTTTGACCGCCTGGCGGATCAGCCCGCCGTATCGGGTCGGAGCGAACAGCGTCAGGCGGTTCGTCTCGTTGTCGAGCACCGCTACGCGGTCGCCGAGCATCGCCAGCGCGGTCGGCTTCTGAAAATTGTTCTCGTGCGTGCCAATCCCGCCGAACTGGTATAGCAGATTGCCGTCGCGGTCGTAGGTAAATATCCGGTTGCGGGTCGAATCGAGTCCGCTGTACATGCCTCCTTCGTCGGCGACGATATCGATGAAGCGGGAGCTGCCTTCGTTGCGCAGCTCCGGAGCGTCGACCTGCGAGGCGTCCAGCCGAATGACCGACACATCCCCCAGCGGCGAGAAATAGCCTTCCCGCCGCAAAATATCTTCTCCGGCCGGGTTAAACCGCTTGATCGGCGTTAGCGAGTTGGCTTCCGAGGACACGGCATAGATGAACCCCCGTTTGTCCACCTCCAAATTGCTGAATTCAACCGGAAGGAACAGCTCCATTTGCTCCGCTTGCTGGCGGGTCGATATACGTTTCCACAGCAGATCGGCCGGGCTGAACCGGACTTTGTTCGTGCCTACATAGCCTTTGAAGCCGCCGCCGGCATCCAGCTCCATAATGCCCTCGAAGGCTCCCTGCGCCGCGACGTAAATCCGGTTCGTCCGGTCCACGCTGAGCTTCAGCGGAAAATATTGAAAATCCTGCGGAAGCAGGCTTGAATCCGGAGGTCCGAACACGGCGAGCAGCTTGCCGTCGCTGCCGAGCTTAACGATCCGACGGTTATGCGTATCGGCTACGTAGATGTCCTGCTTCGCATCGACATACACGCCGTAAGGTTTGTTGAAGCCGTCGGTTTTGCCGTCGTATTCGAAGCGGTCGATGACGCGAAGCAAGCCGCCCGATTCGTCCAGGCAGACGATCCGGTTGTTGCCCGTATCCGCAATATAGATACGCCGGTCGCTCGACACGAACACGTCCTGCGGCATATTGAAATGGCCGATCCCCAGCGTTGCCCCGTAAATATGCTTTTCCGCCAAATAGGGATAAGGAGCGGGCTCCGCTTCCTGCCAATAAGAATAGTTGTAGCCGTAGTCGGGAAGCGCCGCATAGGCCGGAGCGGAGAAGCCGAACAGAACGCAGACCAGCAGCGCGATCCCGAAAATGCTCCTTATGGATGCCACACGCTCACCCCCTCTCTGAATTAGTCCTTCAGCCCAGAAGTCGACATCGTCTGGATGACGCTTCTCTGGGTGAGGATGAAGATCGACACGGGCACGAGCATCATAATGAGCGCTGCCGCTGCCATCGGCCCCGAACGAACGAATCCGCCGGACAAAATCTGACCAAAAGCGTAATCCATCGTTTTGAGCTGCTCGCTGTATACGAACGAAGCTCCTTGTTCGCCGCTGCCGGTCCCCCATAGCCCTTTGAAGGAGAAAATGACGAGCGTCAGCCAAGCGGGTCTAACGATCGGCATAATAATTTTCCAGAAAATCCGGTATTCGCTTGCGCCGTCGATTTTGGCCGCTTCGATCAGGGCGTCGGGAATCTGCTCCATGAACTGCTTCATTAGGAACAAGCCAAGCGAAGTGGCGAGCGCCGGAAAAATCAGAGCCCAGTAAGAATCCAACAGGCCGAGCCACGTAATGGTCAAATAGTTCGGAATGGCGGTCACCTGAGGCGCGAACATCAGCGACAAAATCACGATCGTAAACAGCAGATTGCCCCCGGGCAGCTTCAGCTTCGCCAGCGGATAAGCCGCCATGGAAGCCAGAATGACGTGGCCTGCCGTTCCGAGGAAGGCGACGAATACGGTGTTGAAAATGTATCTGGAAAGCGGCACCCACGAATTGGCGAAAATGAGCGTCAAATCGTAAAAGTTGTCCAGCGTGGGCGAGCGAACGATAAAGGTAGGCGGAAACAGAAACATCTCGTCGAGAGGCTTCAGCGCCGTGCTGACCATAAACACGAACGGAACGGCCATGAAGGCTCCCGCAGCCGACAGCACCAGGAATAATGCCAAGTCGACCGCGATCGAACGGTTTAGCTTTTTCTTGCGTCTTAAGCGAAGTCCGGGCATCGATAACATCGTTTACTCACCTACTTTCCGCAGCAGCTTCTGCACGACCAGATTCGTTCCGAGCATCATCGCGAACAGGACGGCCGCCACCGAGCTGGCATAGCCCATCTCGAAGCGGATCGCGCCAAAGTCGTTCAGATGAGTCACGATCGTATGCCCCGCGTACTGCGGGCTCGGGAAGCCGACGAGATTGGTCGCGACGTCCGCGACTGCAAACGACGCCGTAATCTGCATAACCGCTCCGAACATCAGCATCGGCCGCAGCGAAGGCAGCGTAATAAACCACAGCTCCTGCCAGCGGTTCCGTATGCCGTCGATCGCTCCCGCTTCGACCAGCGTAGCGTCCAGCCCCTGCAAGCCGGCGATAAAGGCGAGAAAAGCGGTGCCGAGGCTTAGCCACAGTTGGACAACCATGATGATTGGCAGCATATATTTGGGATCCTGCAGCCATTGGATCGGCTCCATGGCGAACCCCCATTTCATCAGGAACGCATTGACGTAGCCGAACGAATCGCCGGAGAAGGCCACCTGCCAGATCAAATACACATTGCCGGAAATCGACGGCGCATAGAACAGCAACGTCACAACCGAGCGTATTCCCGGGGACAGCTCGTTGATCAGCCATGCCAGGAAGAAGCAGGCGACATAGCTGATCGGTCCGGTAACGGCGGCGAACAGCAGCGTATTTTTGACAGCGGTGAGAAACACTTCGTCCTTGACGAACAAGTTCGCGTAATTTTCCCATCCGACCCATTTGGGCGGCTCAAGCACGTTAAAGCTTGTAAAGCTGAGCGCAAAAGCCATCAGTACCGGAAACGCCGTAAAGGTGAAAAATAAAATGAAGTACGGGGCAAGAAGCGTATATCCGTGCCGTTTTCTCTTGATTTCGCCGATCAGCCGGGCCAGATTGCCCCGCCTCGCGTTCGGCCGCCTAACCGCTCCGGTCGAACCCCTCGGCTCAAAAGCCGTGCCGCTCTTGCCGGATGCCATGGCCTATCGCCCCCTTTCCGCTAATTTGGCAGTCCGAATTCGCTGCGCTTCTTGAAGATCTCTTCGTTAATGAACCGGGTGTACTGGTCGAGCGCTTCCCGCGGGTCCTCATTGGAGATGACGACGCTGCGGAACGCGTTGTCCAGATGCCGGCCCGTAAAGTAGCCCCCTGCGACCTCCGGAACGCCTCTTGACCACTGCCATTGCTCCATCAGCGTTTGATAGCTTTTTACCTGCCATGGAATTTGCGCGACGGCTTCCAGATTGGCGGTGGAGTTACGGCCTGCCGGACCGAAAATCGCTTCCAGCTCCAGGCTGTATCTCGCCTGGATTTCCGTACTCGTCCACCAGTCGAGAAATTTCCACGCAGCCTCCTTATGCTTGCTGTCCTCCAGAATAACCGCTGCCGTTCCTGTAGCGGGAACGTCTCTGCGAATCTCTCCGTCCGGTTGGCGAACGCCGGGCACCAGTGTAAAATCCCACAGCCCTTTCAGCTCCGGAGCCGCGATGCTGATAATGTTGAAGCGAGTATAATCGGCGATGGCAATCGGCATTTCGCCGCTGCGAAACCGGTTGACGAAGTCCGTCGTAAGCGGCAGCTTATAGGTCGTATACAGCTCCGTCCAATCCATGAACGTCTTGATCGCCACTTCCGCGTCCAGCGCGCTGGCCTTGCCTTCGTCGCGATACAGCTCTCCTCCGTTCTGGAAGAGCAGCGCGCCATAGGTCGGATTGACGGGCAGCGCGGCGCTGCCTTGTACGTTGGAGCCCAATTTGACAAGCACCTGGATCGGAAAGCCGAACAGCAAATTTTGCTTCTGCAGCTCCGGGATCATCTCGAACACGCCATCCCAAGTTTGCGGAATGCTCATGCCAAGCTCATCCATAATGTCCTTGCGGTAGAAAAGCACCAAGAAGCTCTGCTCGATCGGCAGCCCATAGATGCCGCCGTTGAATTCGTAAGGAACGAAGGCGCTCTCGTGGAAGCGGCTTCGGACCTGCTCGAAGCCGGGAAATTGCGACAGATCCGCAACCGCGTTGCGCAGCGCATAGTTGACCGGTTTATCGTTGGCCAGCGCGAAGGAGACGTCCGGTCCGCGCCCGGCCAGCATCGCCTGCAGCAGCACGCTTTCGTTTACGACCTGAATGTCGACGTCGATCCCCATATCCGGCGTAAACGATTCGTCGACGAGTCGTCGAACGAGCTTGGCTTGATCAAGCCCTTGGGTGATCCACACTTTAATCTTTTCTTTGCCGCCCCCCGAACCGCCGAGCTGGTTGTAATCTGTGAAAAAAGAGTACGCAAACGCCTTCGTCTGATGCTCCAGCTTGCCCCACCAGCCCGACTCCGCGGCCGGCAGCTTCCGATCGGGCGACACAACGGCCAAATAATCAATCGATAGCGGCATGTAATCGACGGAATAGATCCAGTCGCCCAAGGAGCTCGTATTGGATTTGAACGATTCCAGACGGCGAGCGATCGTCTCCGGCTTTGTCCCCATGTCCCTGAGTTGGTACACAAGCCGTTTGAGCGGCGCGGTCCGGTCGCTGCTGCCCCCGGAAATTTCCTCGACGCGTTGAGCGACTTTCTCGATGATGGCTGCCTGCTCGTCGAGCACGCCGAGCAGCTCGGGAATTTTCAGCTCCAACTGGTAGTCTCTGAACTCGTCCGGAACGACGCCCGTCACCATAATGATGCGGCGATACATCCGATTTAGCTCAAGGACGCTCGATTCGACGGTGCGCAGCATCTCCGCCATCTCGCCCAAAGTGGCTTCCAGTTTGATCTCGTGCTTCCCCTTCGTCAAATAAAACTTGTAGGGCTCCGCCCCGTCTCCGAGCCGGTTCATCCGCCAGCCGGTCGAAAAGGGAAAAGCAATGCTGTTCGCCTCGCGGAACGGGAGCTTGCCGTCGATATACATTTTCCGATACGAGGTTACGCCTCTCTGAAAGCTTTGCTGATACTTGACGCCGATATGGTAAAGTCCGTCCTCCGGGACTTCGATTTCCCAAGTAATCCAATCCCCGGCTCTCGACCAGTTATAGCCGCCGATCGTATTGAGCCTGATTTGCGACACATGGTAAGGCTCGGTTGCCGGGCTGCTGCGGTCCATAACCGGGTACAGCACCTGGCTCGATTTCAATACGCCATGCTCTCCCTGCACTTTAACGAGCGCATCCGCCGCATCCCGATAACCCGCCGCTTCGTACCGCGACAATACGTCCTCGTATAGTTCGGCCCGCTCAGGCTGAGCGATTCGCAAGTGATCGACGAGCATCTTTTCTTTGGCGGATACGAGCGTAATCGTATGGCTTCCTTCCGACAAATAAAACAAATAGGGCTCGTTATGACGGCCGTCGGAGCTTTGCACAAACGTCTCCTGCCACATCGGACGTTCGATTTGCTTCGCATGCATATCGTTGCCGCGGTCGTCGCGGATCGTATCCCCTTCGTTGGTCCACACCCGGCGAAACACCAGATTCCTGCTTTCCGCGAACGGCAGCTGGCCGTCGATCCACAATTCGCGATCGATGTCCGCTCCTTTCCCCTTCACGGGGTAGTACCGGATCGCAATTCCGTACAGTCCCGCTTCGGGCACTTCAACCCGCCACGTCATGCTGCCCGACTCCCCGGTTTCCGCCGCATGAACGGGCTGGCCCTCCATTTCGCGCACGCGGATCGACTCCATCCCTTCGGCGCTTGCATAGTCGCTTCCCTCGATGACCAGCTCCCGGTCGGGCCTTGGCGCCTCGCGATGCTGCTGTAGATAGTAATCGTAGCTCCCCTCGTTTTGACTGCCCAGATCAAGCGTCGGACGCTCGCTGCCGGAAGCCGCCTCGACGGCGGACAAGCCCTGCAAGCGATGCGGCTGGGACAGCAGGAGCAGCGCGCATATCGTCACGAACAGGGCCGCTTTCGCTCTTTTGTAGCCGTTCCTGTGAACCATAGGGATCCCCTTCCCGCTTAAGAGAGACACCCCAACAGTTTAAGCCCATTGGGGTGCCCGCAGCTGAGTATTGTAGACGTCTATTTTTTTAGCGTGACGTCGATAGCGGCTTGCGTAAGCGGTTTGATGCGCGCCAGTTCGCTCGACGGCGTTCCTTTGCCGGCCATAATATTGTTGATCGCTTCGTTGAAGTAGTTGCTGAATCCCTCGTAGGCGAAAAATTGCAGCACGGTCCCGTTGCCGAGCATTTTGCGCAGCGTATTAAGTCCTTCCTGGTTGCGGAAGTTGGCTTCCTCGGCGCGGATAACGGCGTCAAAGCCCTTCTCGATATCCCGCTCGTAAAGCTCCTTCCATACGGCCATAACCTCGCGCGGGTTTTCTACGTCGGCCATCAGATGCCACATATTGATCGTAGTCGGAACGACGTAGTTGTCGGCGTTCGGCCCTTTCGGGAAAAAGACGTAGCCCCAATCGTCGGCCATGCTGCCGTTGAAGTCGTAAGCGGCCCAGCGGTAGCCGGGGTAGAACAAAGTCGTGCCTTCGGCCCATTTGCCGCCTACGACTTTATGAACGTTGTACAGATCCGATACGAACTGAATCGCTTCAAGCGCTTCCGGAGCGTCGTACGTAATCTGGTCGTCCTTGGTCACCGCCGCATTATTGGAATAAATAAACGGAATCGCCAGACTCGAAGGCGCGTCGTACTCCGATACGCCGAACACGCCGTCCTTCGTTACCGCTTTGGCCATCTCCAGGAATTTGTCCCATGTCCATTCGCCGCGCTCTTGAAGCTCATAGGGATCTTCGAGACCGTTGCGCTGGATTAGCGTTTTGTTGTAGAAGAAGCCGTGGCCGTTGTTGTCCTTGTCGGTGAAGCTGTATTGCTTGCCGTTGTATTTGCCGTACTTAAGCATAATGGAGTTCCAGTTCGGGTCGGCCATATCGACCAGATCGTCGATGTTGCGGATATAGCCCTCGCTCACCATTTTCGGAATCGACCACTCGAGCGGAATCATAATAATGTCGGCAAACGGCTGTCCCGCAACCGAGGTTGTGATAATGCGCGATTGAATTTCTCCGAACGGAACGGTGACATATTCGATTTTGACGTTAAACTTCTCTTCGGCCTTCTTCTGCAGCTCCTTCTCCTCTTCGGAAAGGTAGTTTTCCATTCCCCACCATTGTCCGATCCGGATCGTCCGTCCTTTCAAATCGATCGGGCCGTCTGAAGGCGCGGGCGTGGGCTCTTCGACAGCGGGCGAAGGCTCGCTTGAGCCCGAGTCCGCCGGCGAGGCGGGCTGCGACGCCTCAGGTGCAGCCTGCTGCGACGGTTCGTTGCCTCCGCCACCGTTCCCGCCGGAACAAGCCGCCAGCACCAGCATAACCGCGACGAGCATCGTGGAAAGCCATTTTATCCTCATTCTTCGTCCCCCTACTAAAAATAGTGTAGAAGCTCGGTTTACCGAAAGCGGTTTCACTCGCTTCCGTTTTAATTGTAAGGGGATGGGCGGGCGAGGAGTATTTCGCGGAATGTATACTTTTCGTACATAGGCCGCCCCCTGGAATTGCGGGAAGCGGCCTCCTCATGTAAGAGCTTTCATAATATCACTAAAAATTGTGCATACCGTTTTATTTCATCTCTTCGCGATACTGCGACGGCGTCTTGCCGACAATTCTCTTAAACGATCTCGTGAAGTAGAAGTAATCGGAATAGCCGGCCTTCTCGGCGATTTCTCCGACAAGCAGATTGGTACGCGAGAGCAGCTCGCACGCATAGGTGATTCGCAGCCGGGCGATGTAGGAGGTGAACGTGTCCCCTACCTCTCTCTTGAAAAGCTGACAGATATAACTGGGGTTCGTATAAAATTTGCCGGACAAGCTTTGGATGGAAATGTCTTGGAGGTAGTTTTGATTGACGAATTGCAGAATGGCGCGGAATGTTTCATTGCTCGAATCCTGGGAATCGAATTCGGGAGTTTCCAGCATATAACGGCTGACGAATTGTCGCAAATAATGAAGCATCTCCGCCAGCGACGGAAATCCGGCGAGCAGCAGCTCATGGCTGTACAACATGCCGTCGGAAATATCGGATTGGAAGCGATACATCAGCGAGTGGACCATATTGTACAGATGCAGCGCATGCTTTACCGAAAGGTCGGCATCTCGGAATAAAGCGGCGATGGCGTCAAAGGTTCTGTTCGCCGCGGCGAGATCGCTTTCGTGGATGGCGTCTCCGAGCTGTTTCATCGCATCGTGAAAGGTCGCCTTGTTCGGCTTCCGCCTGCGGAATGTTCCTGCGCTGCCGGCAATGAAGTAATGGTCGGCAGCCTCATTCGCGGCGTCGATCTCCTCGGTCAGCAGGTCAATGTCCGTGATCCGACCGCTGACCCCGATGCCCCGCAAACCGTCGGCCAGCGCCTCGCGAATCTCTTCGATCGCTTCATCCATCCGCTCCCATGGCGCGAGAAACAGCTGCTTGCAAGCGCCGATCTTAACGTGAAGCAACTCAAGCGTCGCGAGTGCCGACGGGGGACCGCCCAAGGCGCAGACGATCGCGCAGACGCCCTCGTCCGGCTCCATCGACAAGCCGCATTCTTCCAGCTCATTCAGCAGTTGGGCGCGGTGAGCATCGAGCGGAATTTCCAGAAACGCCTGCAGCGCTTTGCCGCGCTCAGGAGCCCTCGCCGCCCTTGCATCCTTTTCCCGTTTAATCTTGTGCAAAATCGCGATGATCTCGTTCTCGTCGAACGGCTTCAGACAGTAAGCCAACGCTCCGTACGTCAACGCCTTCTGCGCATAGGCGAACTCCGCGTAGCCGCTCACGACGATGTAATGCGCGCGCTGGTACGGAAGCTCGCTGCCCTTCTTGATCAGCTCCAGGCCGCTCATGCCGGGCATGCGAATGTCGGTAAACACCGCGTCCGGCCGAATTTCGTCGATCTTGGCGAGCGCTTCGCCGCCGCTTAACGCCGTTCCCGCCACCTCGAACCCATGCAGCTGCCAATCGACGTTCGCCTTCAAGCTTTCAATGACCCATGCCTCATCGTCAACGAGCAATACCTTATATCGCATGAAGCAATTCTCCTTTCGTCGATAGCTTCACCCGGACAAGCGTGCCTCCGCCCTCCTTGCTGGCCACCTGAAGTCCGTAGTCCGGGCCGCAGATCATTTTGATTCTGGCATTCACATTGGCGAAGCCGATACTGTGCCTCTCCTCGCCTCCCAGCCTCGTGCGGTAGTCTTCCTCGGACAGCGCCGCCTGCAGCCGTTCCAGCCGGATCGCGTCCATGCCGATTCCGTCGTCTTCGACGACGACGATCAGATCGCGGCGTTCGTCCAAGTACGACTCAATGCGCAGAACGCCGCGCTCCTCCTTCGGCTCAAGGCCGTGATAGACGGCATTTTCGACGATCGGCTGCAAAATCATTTTCGGCACATGGCAATTCAGACAGTTCTCGTCAATCTCCATCTGGACGTTTAACCGCGAGCCGAAGCGAAGCCGCTGAATCTGCAAATAGGACTCCACGACGCCCAGCTCCGTCTGAAACGGCACAACGCTCTCCCCCTTGATGCTGTAGCGGAAAATGCTGCCGAGCGAAGAAGCCGCCTCCCGGATTTCCTGCGCGCCTTTGACCGCAGCCATGCCTTTGATCATTTCCAGCGTATTGTACAGGAAGTGCGGATGGATCTGGCTGCGCAAATAGGCGAGCTCGGCTTTCTTCTTCTCCAGCTCGGCGCCATATAGGGCGGCATGCGTATCGAGCAGCTCTCGCGTCAACGAATCGATCTTGTTCAGCATGTTGTTGAACTCGGTCGCCATCAGGCTGATTTCCACGTAACCGTCCAGATCGATTCTGCCCTTCAGCTTGGCGAGATCCCCGCGCTTCACGGTGCTCATAAAGTTGATCAGCTTCTTCAACGGGTGCAAAATGTTGCCGGTAATCGCCCTGAACAGCAGCATCATAACGAAACCGCCGATCAGGAACATCACAATGAAGAAAATCCGAATCGCGTTCATGTCGCGCATAATCGCATCCTTCGGAATCATGCTGACGATCGCGCTTTTCATATCCGGCAAATACTCGGAGTGGGCGATATAGGTTTCGCCCTCCCACTCTACTTCCCGCTTGATCGAGCCGTCGCGACCGACGCCCAGCAGCTCCAGACCGTCGACCGTGTGCAGCGATTCGTTGCCCGAGACGACCTTGCGCTGCCAATCGACGAAAAATGAAATCGTATTCATTTCCGCCGACAGATCGCTGATCTCGCCGAGCAGAGCCTGCGGGGAGACAACGAAGAACAATGTGCCGATCGTATCGTTAAACAGTTCTCCCGGCTGCGAATATTTGATTTTCGAGCCGATCAGGAATACGTTCTCCAGCTCGTAGTGACGCCCGAAATTTTGCAGCCCGTAATAATGAAAGAATTTTCCTTCCGTGAGCGCGCCCCGGTACGGCTTCGTCAAACCTCTCCCTCCGGCGATATCGATCCAACGCCCGTCTTCTCCGTGAATGACAATATCGAGGATGCCTTCCTTCAGCGTCCTCGAATTAATAAAGAGATTGTCTACCCGTTTGGAGAGCATAAAGCTCTCCGTCTTGTCCGGTTCGATCAGGAAGTTCTGCACGTCCATATTAAACGCGATGTTCATCATCAGACGCTCCAGAACGTCCTTGTTGGAATGTACCGTCTGCCTCATCTGGAGCACCAGATCGCTCGTCAGCTTCTCGTTGTTGGAGCCGATCATTTTCGCCATCTGCAGGTAGCTCGCCGACAAAATCGCCATGACGACAAGCGCGATCAGGCAAGCGATAATGGAGATTTGCGAACGAATGGTCAATCTTCGCAGCAGGTTCATATCGATCCCCCGTTCCGTTAGCCGAGTCCGGCTCCCCTAGCGCTTGCTTCGCTTCAGCTTCCGGTTTGAACGGCGGAAGCCGCTTCGAGCAGCCTGCGCCGAATGCGGCGGAAATGAGCCGGGTCGGTATTCGCTTCGGTAAAGCTCGTCATGCAGCCGCGCACGATTTCCTCGGCTAGAGCCGAATCCGCTCGATCAACGATCCGCAGCAGCTCGTAATCCTCCGCTCCCGTTCTCATCGCTTCCAGCCTCATGCTCGGCCATGGCCCGTCCTCGCCGGGATAGACGATATGCGTATCGCCCGCGGGCACTCTTTTGCTATGCACGCCCGGTGCCAGCATCGGGTTGTTCGTCTCGAACGGGTCCTGGTCCTTGAAGTAGTAGTTAAAGCCCCAGTGGAGGTAGCCGTCCAGCCCGTACAAATAGTTGCCCCAATGCAGCAGCCTCGTCTTGAGCAGCGGCACGTCCAGGAAGCGATTCATATAATGGCCGCCCGGATTCCAGCACGTATAAAACCACAATGTATCGCCATCGGAGCGAATTCGCTCGTAATCGGCCAAATGACGCTCGAAATCCCGATTGGTCGGCACCCAAATATCCAGCGCGCCGTCCAGCCCGGGATCGATGACCGCATCCACGAGCGGAACGCCCGGCATATGCTTCCTGACGATGCCGGACAGCACCCGGTAATCCGTCGCGGACTGTTCGATCGGCTCGTCGGCCAGATGCTGCACGATGATGTCGAGCCAGCCCTTGTCCGCGAGAAATTGCCGCCATGCGTTCAAATATTGCGCAAGGAACGCATAGCCTTCGGGGCTTGTCGCCTCGACGCCGCGGTCGTATACCAGCACGAAACGAGGGTCCTCCCAGCCGTTGCGAGTCGCGACATGACCGCCTTCAATACGGGAGAAGCCAAGCTCCAGAAACAGCTTGATCAACCGCTCCGCCCGAGAGAAATCGAACGTATAGCTTCCTTCGACGGACTTGCGAATCTCGATAAGTCCCGGATCGACGATAAAATGCGTCTGCCTCGCCCTGCGCATCGCCTCGCCGTAACGACGAACCATCGCCCAGAAAGGCTCGGAGTTCTTCTCGAGTCCGTGCCGGTCGGTGATGTTGCCGAGCGAGAACCAGTTCGTCAGCGCCAACGTCTCCCGCTGCGGAACGACGGCTGCGAACACTTCCAGTCGAACGGAAACCGCTGCTCCCTGCCCGCCGATTTCGAAGCTCAGCTCTCCCAAGTAGTTTTGCGGGGGTAAGGCTTCATCGATACGAAAGCAGACGTACAGCGCGGTCTTGCTCCCGCCTACGCGAAACGCGCGGCCGACCGGACGAAGCGCATCGTACACTCTGAACGGAGCAAGCCTTGTCACATAGTCTGCCGGCGTTCCGACCGGCACGGTGGAGTAATCCGGACCCGTATTCTCGCTTACCTTCGCGTCTACCAACTGGAACATTTCAACGGCTTCGGATCGCAGGGAATGCTCCCCGCCGCCTGAAACCCATTCCCACGATAGCTCCGCATCGGACGGTAACTCCTCCCACAGAATCTGGCATCCGACAGATGTGCCCCGCGCCGCTTCCAGCACGATGTCTCGCGTTCCGTCCAGAGCAATGTCCGTATCGGGGTATAGCCATTTGTTCGCGTCGTACGTCTGCCATCTCATCCGATCGCTTCCTTTCCTCGTTAGCGTTCTGGGTGATGCACAGGCAGCTCGGCGACGCTGCCGT
Organism: Cohnella phaseoli; assembly: GCF_003386235.1. Lineage (GTDB taxonomy): Bacteria > Bacillota > Bacilli > Paenibacillales > Paenibacillaceae > Cohnella > Cohnella phaseoli. The sequence goes on along the minus strand of NZ_QRDZ01000044.1, from coordinate 49,722 downwards.
CGTTCTGGCGAATCCAAGTTTCGAAGCTGCGTTCCCCGGCCTTAAGCCGAATGACGCGCGCCCCTGTCGGGAATCGGTCTTGACGCCCCCCGTCAACGTAGCTTACATAACGGGTCGAACGGCCGTAGCAAAGACGAATCCCGTGCAGCGTTCCGCTGTAATCGTTGGCATGGTCGTGCCCGACGAAGGCGCCCATAATATCGCCTCTTTCCGCCATAGCGGCGAACATTCCGGAATTGATCCGGGGTGCGCTTACCCCTTCATAGCAGTGACCTTCGCAAATCTGCTGCTCCCATACCTCGAGATATTCGGGAAACGGAATGTGAAAGAAGGCGAGCGAAGGCAGCGAAATTCCGCCGTTGGCCTCGGCTCTGGCGCGAGACAGCTCCGTGTACCACCGAATCTGATCCCGGCGAATCCAGTCGTAGCCGCCGATTGATGGAAGCGCGCTGTAGTCGCCGCTGTCCAGAAAATACAGCTCCGCTGCCGGGGAGCCGCTGCGATCGACAAGCGTAATGCTGAAGTTTCCCGCTCCGCTCAGATCGGGCGGGTCCGCTTCGGCGACGTTATGTGGATGCGCCAGCTGCTCTTCGTGCATTCGGCTGCGGGCGATCGCTCCTTCGGAATCGTGGTTGCCGAACACCGCCGCCCACGGAATGCCCCGCTCCTCGGCCGGAGCAATAGCCTGCCGGAAAGAGGCAAGCGGGTCGTTGCCTCTTGCGCTGGCCGTCACATCGCCGGCGAATACGATCAAGTCGGGCCGTTCGACGGCAATGACCGTCTCCATCGTTCTTCTCGTTTCAACGTTGATGTCCGGCGTGTCCGGATCGTGATCCCCGTCGGCGATAAACTCTACATCGGAAAATTGCACGATAACGAACGTTCCGTCGTCCCGAAAACTGAGCTTTCTGCTCATTGAGCCTTAGTCTCCTTTCCGCTCCTGATTGCCGCCCGTCTGCCGGTCGATGACGCCGTCGTCGAGCCGCAACCAGGACTCGAACTGACGCTCTCCCTTGGTCAGACGGATTACGCGAGCGCCGTGGTTGAACCCCTCTTTGCCGTATGTATTGTAGCCCGAGGCTCTCCCGTAACAAAGACGGATGCCGAACATCTCTCCCCAGTAATCGTTAATATGGTCGTGTCCGACGAAGGTACCGACAACATCTCCGCGCTTCACCATCGCTTCGAAGAAGCCGGAATTGATCTGCGAGCTGCATACATTCTCGTGCTTGTGGCCAAAGCAAGGCTGACGCTCCCATACGTCGGCGTATTCACGCAGCGGAATATGGAAGAAAGCGAGCGACGGCAGCGGCGTTCCCCCGTTCATCTTCTCCAATCGCTGCGACTCCGCTTCGTACCACTCGATCTGATCCCGCTTGATCCAGGCGTACCCGTCCACGTTCGGCAGATCCGAATAGTCGCCGCTGTCGAGGAAGTATAGGGCGGCCGCGGCTTTTCCGTCGTTATCCCCGACCGTCAGGGCGTAATTTCCATAACCGCTTACATTCGGCGTATGCCCGCTCAACCCGTTCTTGCTGGTCAGCAATGCGTCAAGCAGCTCGCTTCGGGTTATAGTCACCTCGGAATCGTGATTGCCGAACACCGCCGCCCACGGAATTCCGCTCTCCTCCGCCGTTCGAACGACCTCGCGCAGCGACTGCTTCGGATCTTCGCAGTTTTCGCTGTAAATCAAGTCCCCGGTAAACACGATCAGATCGGGCGCTTCCTCTTTCAATACCAATTCCATAAGCGAGCGCGTCTGCAAATCTTTCTCGTCCCCGTTTTTCCAGTGCAAATCGGTGAACTGAACAATTGTAAAAGTACCGTCTTCTCTAAAACGTAAACTCGGCATAAGTAAATTCCTCCCAGTTGTTTTTGTTTGCTTTTACTTTGAATTCCTTATGTTATTATAAAACAACCGCCAACATTTGCCCATCACCTATCTAGATAAATCTGCTTAATCTTCGCCTAGCTTCAGCGCTTGGTGAAGCTGCAAGCGGGATAACAGTACGGACAGGACGGCAAGCCCGGTCGCCAGCATCGCGCCGGTCAGCGCGCAGATTCTCAGCTGATCGATCAGCTCGAAGCGCGCAGTGAAGGGGAGTGCAAGGGAGCCCGGCTGAAACGCTGTCTGAAAATTCGGAACGTACAGCAGACTTGCGGCATTGCCTACGGCAATACCGAACAAAACCGCAGCGCCGGAAGTAAACAGCTGCTCCACCGCCAGCATGAACGTCAGGCTGCCTAGCGACATGCCGAGCGCGCGCATGATGCCGTTTTGCTGAGTACGCCCTTTCAAAGATAAAATCCAATAGAGCAGGAATCCCGCAAAACTGACGCCGATCGCCAGGACAAAGCCCATAGTCAGCACGCCGTTAAGGGCGAGCAAAAAAGGATCGTTTTTGGCCCTGACGAGCTCTTCCCGCGTATTGACGATGCCGGACACCGACAGCTTTCTCGCTTGAATCCCTTCGTACACTTGACCGGTCTTTCCTCCATCGGACAGCTTCAGCCAAATCTCGTACGGTTCCAGCGCAAGCCGGGACTGAATGCGCGACAGATGTCCGACAATGAGCATTGGCGTCTTGTTGCTTTCCTTGCTCGCTTCCTTGTCGATTTCATCGTCGTTTTGCTTGGCGTCGCCATCCCCCTCGCCCAACTGTGGCAATGGATTAAACGTCGGAAAGTAGTCCAGCACGCCGTATACCTGAAACGGCTGACTCTCCGCCTCCGGCCAGCCGATCCAGATTGTGTCTCCGGCTTTCGCCCCCGTCATATCCGCCAGTGTACCGGAGATGAGAACCGCCGAAGTGTCGGCAGCGATCAAATTCAAATACTCATTAAAGGAATAGGCCAGCAGCGAATCGCGAAACCAGGCCGTCCTGCCGAACTCGTCCGTATCGATGCCGATTAGCGTCGCCTTGCCCGACTTGTCGCCCACGGCAAAAGCGGCCCCGGACTTCGTGAATACTTTGGCGGCGTGCTCCACCCCGGGCAAAGTGCGGTAGGGCTCATAAGCCGGCTCCAAGTAATGAATCCGTCTTGGCCCCGCCAGTTCCGCCGATGCTTCAGGGCGCATCACGTCCCTGCCCGGCGGAGGGGCATCGTTGACCCAGTTGACCGTCAGCACCAGATCCGCACCGTTGGCATAACGAATCCGCTCCTCGGTATTGGCATTAATCGTTCGCGCCGCGGAAGCGCTGAAGATGCCGGTTGCGATCGTCAGAATGAGAAAGATCATCAGAAATTGATATTGGCCGCTCGACCGACCGACTTGCAGCAATGCCGCATAGATTGGGGGCGGCCACCATCTGCGGCCCAGCCAATAGATCGCCCTGAGCAGCCATGGATACAGTCGCAGCAGCAGTAAACCCGCTCCCAGCATAAACAGCGCCGGTACGGCAAACTGCAGCGGATCTAGGTTCAGCTCCCCTTCGTGTAAGCCGAGCTGCTGCAGATCGTGCAGGCGGCGCCGAAACGTCCACAGGCCGTAGAAGGCGGCTCCGAGCGCAAGAAAATCGACAAACGTTTTGTGCCATAACGACGTTTGAACGCGCCTGGCTATCTGCTGCTTGTGACCGACGATTGTCACTCTTGTGGCCGCGATCGCCGGAACCATCAATGTAACCAGGCAAGCGCAGGCGGCGACCGCCGCATAGCGATAGGCTTCCTCCGTTAGACGAATCGGCAGGCGCGCTCTCTGCACAAATTCCAGAAACCCGTTGGATGCGCCCAGCAGCTCCGTCATTCCGGCTCCGAGAATCGGTCCCATGGCTGCGGCTGCGACGCACAGCAGCACACCTTCGGCTAAATAAAATGCGACAATCTGCCATCTCGCCGCCCCTCGGCTGCGCAGTACGGCAATTTCATTTTTTTGCCGACCGACAATCAGATTTGCGACCATAAACATATAGAAAATCAGCAGCGTCAAAATCGGAGCGTTCAGCGCCCACATCAGCTTGCGCAGCTGCTCGGCGCGTTCCGGATAGGCTTCGATCGTATCGTGCGCCCGCGCTTCGACTCCTATCTGGAAGAGCGGCATATATTTGAGCAGCGTTCGGCGAATTTGCTCATGCGTGTCCAGAAAAGGCTGTACCTTCCTCAATTCGATCCGCGAGTAGTCGAGCGCGATGTACCAGCCCGCAGCCCTTACAGGCACACGCTGCTCGTTGACAATCTGCCGCTGCGCCAGCTCAAACGGCACAATAAACGCACCGTTCATATCGTTTAATGCGTTTGCGCGAAAATAAGGGTCCTCATCCGCCTTTTTCCGAAATACGCCGACAGGCCTCAGCTTAATCGGCTCGGCCAATCTATCGTCGTCGATTACGAACACCGTACCCAGTACCGTCTTATAGTGAGCAAGCCCTCTTTCCGTCACCAGCGTCTCGTATACGCCCTCTTTCGGCTCGGCAGCCGGCATCCGCCCGTCAATCAGCTCGATATGCGCTTCCAAACCGGAGAACGCCCGGAGCGCCACCCATTGCATATTTTGATCCGTCAGCGGATTCGGATCGTTCACCCGTTTCATCTTCATCGATTGCGTGGCAAGCTCCGCGACCAGCTCCTGAATGGGCAATTGAAAGTCCGGCGCCGCTTCCGTGCGAATGAATCGATCAAACCAGTTGATCTTGATTCGCGCCTGCTCCGGCGTCTCCGAAGAGAGCTCAATGCTGGCGTAATACGCGCCGGGGTACTCGTTCGTATCCTGCTGCAATCTCTCTAAATCTTTGAGCAGCATACGCGACAGATTCGCCTCCGCGTATATCGGCATGCTGCTGACTAGCGCTACGGACAGGAGAATGCCGGCGAACAGACTGGCAACGAGCCACTTGTTCTGGATGATCCGGCGCGCCAGCATCACGATCAGCGCCATGCCTCGCCCTCCTCTGATTCCGGTCGTCTGAGCATTCGGACAGGTCCGCTCCCGTATGGATTCTATTTATTGTAGCGCTGCGCTCCGGTCGTCCATATAGCGTATTATTGTGAAATCGCGTCCATACTCAAACCATAGATTGAAAAAACCAGGACTGCCCCCTTACCTGCTCCGGGACTGCCCTGGCTTGGCATAATCAAAAAAACGATCACTTCGTATAACCGATTACCTTACCTATAATATTCTCCTCAGCGATCGGTCCGAAAAAGTAGCTGTCTAAGGCGCGCATTCGATTGTCCCCAAGCAAAAACAACATGCCTTCGGGAACAACCTGCTCCTCCAAATTTTCGCTTTCAACCGTTCGAATCAAATTATTGAAGTTTTCCTTTTCAAAATCAAACAAATCGGGTTCCTTAAGCTTTTTCTTCAACGCTTTCACATCATTATTCATATCCTTGCCATAGAAAGCGTCGAGCTTGTCGCCGTTGATAAAAACTTGTCCCCATTTCATGCTGATCGTTTCGCCGCTTAGGGCTACTACTCGCAACTCCTGCTGCAGTTCAATCTCGGGGTACTTCGATAAAACTTCAGCCGGATAGAAGAAATAAACGACATCGCCGCGTTGAATATTGCCGTTCTTATACGATTCGGGGTCTACTACCAAATCTTTGAGAGAGTACACTTCCTTCCCTAGCATAGCATCGTTCAATAGTCGAACGATTACCTGATGTTCTGCCGGCTCCACTTGTTGGAGCTTAGGCAAGGTGTACGGGTCTTGAATAGCTTTATTCTGACAGCCTGCTATTAAAAATACGGCGGCAACAATCGCTAATAATCTCCACATAGCACACCTCCAATAAATAAAGCGACCCGCAAGCCTCGGCGGAAAACCAAGTTGCGAATCGCTTATCTTTCCTTGCTAACTTCTCTTCATTATTGCGAACTTCCCCCGCCTGCTCTACGGGTTGTCATCATAGGAAGCATAATTGTAAAAGTCGTTCCCGCACCCGGTTCGCTCGATACGCTAATCGTCCCCCCGTGTGCAACGACCAGATTTTTGACGATGGCCAGTCCAAGTCCCGTGCCGCCGCCGGTCGTCTCGCGCTTGCGTGCCTTGTCCGCTTTGTAGAATCGCTCGAACACGTAAGGCAAGTCCTCGTACGGGATGCCTTGACCTTGATCGATCACTTTAAGCTCCAGCCATTTGCCTTGCACGGCAGAGACTCGGCTGGCCTCCAGGGCGATCGCCGCTCCCGCTGGGGTATGGCGCAGCGCATTGTCCATCAGATTCGTCAGCACCTGCTCCAGACGATCCGCATCGCCTTCCTCAAGCGTCAACTCCGGGTCGTCCGCCGATTTCGTCAGCCTGATCTGCCTCTCCTTCGCAAGCGCGGCGAACTTTCGATAGACCCGGGATACGAGCGCATTTACGTCGACCGGTTGAAAATTCATTTCCAAGTAGCCGGCTTCCATTCTGGCCAAGTCGAGCAGATCTCTCACCAGCCGTCCCATTCGCAGCGACTCGTCGTGAATGACCTGCGCGAGCTCCCTGCGTTCCTCCGGAGTTGACGCGATATCGTCCACGAGCGCCTCGCTGTAGCCCTGCACCATCGACAGCGGGGTACGGATTTCGTGCGAAACGTTGGCGACGAAATCCTTCCTCATCTTATCGACGCGGAATTCCTCGGTCACGTCCCGCAGCACCGCAACCGCTCCGCGAACGGAATCGGCCGAGACGAGCGGAGTCATGACGACCGACCAAACCCCGCTTTTGACATGAACCTTGACGGTCAGCTCTTTGCCCTCCGCAATGACGTTGCGGAACGTTTCCCGAAGCGGACCGGGAACGCGCTCATCCTGCTGCTGAGACTCTTCGTCCTGTTCCGCCCAGTCGACCGTCTGCCAATCCTTGAGCAGCTGCTGGCCTTGCGGATTCGTTAGAATAACCTCGCCCTCGGAATCGAACGAGATGACCGAATCCGTCATGCTGCGAAGCACGCTGCTCAGATGATCGCGCTCATGTTGAATGTCCCGAATCAGCGTCTGCAGCTCCGAAGCCATCTGGTTAAACGTATTCGCCAGTTCCCCGATCTCGTCAGTAGATCGAATCGCTACCCTCGTCGTATAGTCACCCTGCGCGACTCGGTTGGCCGCGTCCTTCATTTCGCGAAGCGGGTTTGTAATTTTGGTCAACAGGAAAAAGGCGAAGAAAGTCGTTAACAGAAAGCCGACGATTCCGGAGTAGATGAACAGATGCTTGATCATGACCGGGTTAGCAAATTTGATATCGATATATTCGAGCAAAAAGAAACCGATGGTGATAATGACAACGCCGACCAAGCCCATGATCGTCAGCCACATTTTGCCGACGACGGTTCGCAGAATGGCCATGCGTTATTTCGTCGCCTCCAGCTTGTAGCCCACGCCCCATACGGTCGTAATCATCGCCGCCGCTTCCGCCGAGACGCGATTGAGCTTCTCGCGCAGCCGTTTGACGTGCGTGTCCACCGTCCGCAAATCTCCGAAGAAGTCGTAGTTCCAGACGTCCTTCAACAGCTCTTCGCGGGAAAACACCTTGTCGGGCGTGCTGGCCAGATAATGCAGCAATTCGTATTCCTTCGGCGTCAAATTCACTTCCTGGCCGCTCGCCGTTACGCGATGCGCGTCATGCTCAATGACCAGATGAGGGAAGACGATGTTATTGCTCGTATTCAATTCCTTCGACAGGAACGCCGTGGCCGAAGACCGCCGCAAAATCGCTTTAATGCGGAAGATAACTTCCCGCGGACTGAACGGTTTGACGACATAGTCGTCGGCGCCGACCTCAAACCCTTGTACGCGGTTGACCTCCTCGCCTTTGGCCGTCAGCATGAGCACAGGAGTGGCCTTCTGCTGACGCAGACGGGAGCACACTTCGATCCCGTCGATTCCCGGAAGCATCAGGTCGAGCACGATCAAATCGAAGTCCTCATCCTGCGCTTTGCGGAGAGCCGTCTCTCCGTCCTCCGCCTCTTCGATCTCGTAGCCCTCTTTTTCCAGATACATCTTCAGCAATCGGCGAATGCGTTCCTCATCGTCCACGACCAAAATCCGACTTCCCGTATTCATGCGTCCAAACGCTCCTCTCGACTCTTATACCCTATGTGCCCCATTATACCCCGGCATACGAATGCAATCCAGCAATGACGAGGTTCACGCCGACCAGCGTAAACATCACGACGAGGAAACCGATGACGGCAAGCCAAGCCGACCTCGTTCCCTGCCAGCCTCTCGACAGGCGAAGATGTAAATAAGCACTATAGAACAGCCACGTAATAAGCGCCCACACTTCCTTCGGATCCCATCCCCAGAACCTCGACCAGGCGATTTCCGCCCAGATCATGGCGAAGATTAGCGCCCCAAGCGTAAACACCGGGAATCCGATCGCGATGGCGCGATAGCTGATTTCCTCCAGATCGTCGGGATCGATGTCCGAAAGGTGCGGGTTGATCGCCGCCGTCAGCTTCTTGCGCGTAATGAGCCGCAGTAAACCATAGAGCAGCGAACCGGCAATGACGGACCAGATAACCGTGTTCAGCTTGCGACCCGCGTTGACTCCGTTCATCCAGGACGGCGCTTCGAACAGCGGCTTCTCAAGACCAATGAAAGATTGGAAAGAGACTGTCTCGCTGTTATACGGCGCAACTATCGGAGGCAAGGTGTACTTCACTTCGCCTGTGTTTGTGAGCGCATTGCCGGCATCGTCGATCGTGACCGTCTCTTGCTTAAAGGACGCTTCGTACCCTGCGCCGCGGAAAGCGAATACCGCTACAATGAAGCCGACGAGCACAATGATCACGTACAGGGAAAACTCCGTCCAAAATTGAGCGCGACGTCCCGCCTTATCCGTACGAGTAAAATCGACGACGCGGATCAACTGCACGAGCGCTGCAGCGAATCCGATCGCGAAGAACGCCTCGCCCGTTGCAGCCATCGTCACGTGAATTTTTAGCCATATGCTTTGCAGCGGCGGAATAAGCGGTTGAACCTCGGACGGAAATACCGATGCGTACGCTATGATGATGATAACCAGAGGCAGCGTAAACGCGCCAAGCATCATGTTGCGGTAAATCGCATAGATGACGATAAACGCAAACATGATCGCCATGCCGAGGAACGTCATAAATTCATACATATTGCTCGTCGGAATATGGCCGCCGCCGTACCAACGAGTAAAGAAAAACGTCAGGTGGGCCAGCCAGCCGACCGCGGCAAGCACGAAGGCGATTTTGCCCCAGCGAGCGGCATGCTCGGCCGGCTTGCGGTTGCTCCACTTCTTGCCGCCGATCGCGATCGCATAGCTGATAAAGGACGCGCAATACAGAAAAAAGGCTGCGATAAATGCGTCACTGCTAAAATCCAACCAACTCAACGTACATTCCTCCTGTTATCGAGCGTTTTGGGATCCACGGCGATGCCGGTTTTGCCCAGCGCTCCCGCCACGTCGGCTCTTAAGCCGTAAGTATTCTTGTTCGTATGTCCCCCGAGCGACAGCGAATCGCCGTCGATCCGGACCCATATCCGCCTGTGCTGCCAATAAAAGCCCATAATCAGACCAATCATGGAGATGGCCGCGCCGACCCACACGTAAGGCATCGCTCTGTCCATGCGAATGTTCAGGTAGGTGGTGAAAGCGGAATATTCAATATTGTTCATCTTCCCGTCGACAATCGGGTTCTCCACTTGAATGGAGAAGCGCCCCGAACTGTCTCCTCGCTGCTTAAAGCTCTCGTTCAGAATGCTCTCGTAATACTTGCTCTTCTCGCTTGGCATAGCGAAGTAAATATGCAATTCGCCTTTGTCCTGAACGTCGGGACCCGTGATCCGGAACACAAACGCCGGATTGTTCGGATCGCGCGATTTGGTCATCGGCCTCGTCTGCTCGTCCAATCCGAAGTCGGGATAATAATCGATGAGCTTAAGCGTATAATCCCCAAGCTTATATTCCGCCTCCGGCTGATCCATTCTCAGATCGAAGCTGCCGATATCGCTTCCTCCTGCGACGTCCTTCAGTGTCGGATGCACCGAGATGAAGCGAACCTTTTCCATATAGCTGTTCTGATAAATTTTGAGCCCATCATAGGTAAGGGCGCTGTTCACGCGAATGTCGTGCTGCTTAACCTCTTTCAGAACAGGTTCCTGCGTCAGATCGTTGCAGGCGTCTGTGCATTCGTACAGGCGTGCCTTCGTCTCGTACAGCTTGACAACTTTCGTGCCCTTCTGGTTATTCGCCAGCTCTTCCTCCGAATAATAGTCAAGCGTGAACTTGTCGTTTTTAATATAGTAGTTGGTTCCCGGAATTTGCCGCGTCTCCCCCTCGTAGAGGGTCAAGTATTGATCCATATGCCACGCGGGAATGCTCCGGCCGAGCACCGCCAGCAAAAAAACGATAAGGCCGATATGGTTAATGTACGGTCCCCATCGGCTGAACCGGTTTTTCTCCCCCAACAGCGCTCCGTCCTCTTGCAATACGAGATAGTGCTTGCGTTTCAGTTCCTTCGCGAACCGATCGAGCCACGCCTGCTTGTCCTCCGTTAACTCTCCGGAGTAGACGACATGCTGACGGTTGATGAACTGCATATGCTTGCGAATCTGCTGCTTGGACAGCGCACGGTACAGCGGCAGCACACGATCGAGGCTGCAGACGACTAGCGAGGTGCCGATCATGACGAGCAGCCCGATAAACCACCAGGATTCATACGTCCGCGACAGTCCCAGCGCATGATAGATCACGCCGAACGTACCGTGCTGCTCCTTGTAATAAGCGGCAAATTCGGAGCGCTCGGTCAAGTTGATGAGCGTGCTCTCCTGCTGCAGAATCGTTCCCAGCGACGCGCCGATCAGCGTAATTACGATTAAATAAACGGCAATTTTAACCGATGAAAAGAAATTCCATATCCGATCGACGAAATGCGGATTCGCTTTCTGCGATCTCCGGGCCACGCCGTCGTACCTCATTTCCAGCAGCGCTTTCTCATCCTTCAGCAGCGCTTCGTCGAGCGGTTTGCCGCAGGACTCGCACAACACCGTTCCGACAGGATTTTGATGGCCGCATTCGCACTTCGTGTTCTGAAACAACGGTTAATCCTCCCTGACTGGCGTCACGACTTCGACTGAATGAGTCGTTCTATCCTTTGCTCGATCTCTTCCTCCGTCAGCACGCCGCCGATCACGACCTCCTGGATTTCTCCGGAGGGAGCGATGAAAAACGTTGTCGGATACTGCTTGAGTCCGTACTTCCTTTCCGTCTGCTTGTCCTTATCCAACAAAATCGGAAAATCGACGCCGATCTGACGAATGAAGCTTTGGACCGTCAGCCTGTCTTCGCTCAGATTGATGCCGATCAGCTTCAGTCCCCGATCCTTCCACTTGTCGTACTGGTGCTGCAAAGCGGGCATTTCATTGCGACACGGCGGACAGAAGGTTCCCCAAAAATTGATTATGAGAGGCTGCCCCTCGTAATCTGTCATGTCGTGCACCTGGCTGTTCAGGTCGGCCAGACGAAAGGTTGGCGGCTTGTCGCCTTTCGCAAGGACCACGCTTTTCGAAAACAACGAATTGCCGATCGCGAATCCTCCGATCAGGATCACGACGGCTAAAATCGCATATTGAATCGGCTTCCGATAACGTCCCATAATCGTGTCAACACCACCTGCGTTTCGGTTAGTTCCATTTTACCGGATAGTTTGTCTAGCTTCAATCAACCACATCAAGTATACGTTGATTTTACGGGCATTTCATTATTTTGTTTGTCTAAATTAGCACAATTGGGCCGGGGGAAATTCGAGAGGCGACATGGAGTTTCGCGGGGAGAATGTAGAGTGAAAATGGCTTTCAAAAGGGGCTAAAGAGACCTTCCAAAAAGAAAAAACCGCCAAAAAGCCTAAGCCCCTCGACGGTTTATCCTATTTTTCTTCAAGTTGAACCGAATCCGCGATCTCGCGAAGCTTCCCCAGCTCTTCCGCGGTAAGTTTGCGGTGCTTGCCTCGCTGGAGGTTGTCCAGATACAGCCCGCCGAAGGAGATGCGTTTCAGCCGCGTCACCGGATGGCGGATCGCTTCGAACATCCGGCGCACCTGCCGGTTGCGACCTTCGTAGATCGTTATAGCTATGGTGGCGTATTTGCCCTCAGGATCGATGTCTTGATATTCGACCTCCGCCGGAGCGGTCATGCCGTCGTCCAGCTTGATGCCCTTCGCGAGCTTCTCCAAAGCGTTTCCGTGCGGCACTCTCTCAACCGTCGCATGATACGTCTTCGGCACGCGATGGCTTGGATGCGTCAGCTTGTGGGCCAGATCTCCGTCGTTCGTCAGCAGCAGCAGCCCTTCCGAATCGTAATCGAGCCGGCCTACCGGATACAGCCTCTCCTTAACTTCCTTCAAGTAATCGGTCACAACGCTCCGGCCCTTGGGATCGGAGACGCTTGTGATCACTCCTTTGGGCTTATTGAACATCAAATAAATTTTAGCTTCCTTCTTGATCGCCTTGCCGGACACCGTAATCGTATCTACGGCCGGATCGGCCTTGGCACCGAGCTCGGTCACGACTTTTCCGTTGACCGTCACCTTGCCGGCCGTTATCAGTTCCTCGCATTTGCGCCGAGAAGCGACGCCTGCGTTCGCAAGAACCTTCTGTAATCTTTCCTCCACGACTTTCACCTCTAACCCATCATACCAAGCCGAACAACAACCAGCAAGCGAATACCGCGGCGAAAAATCCGACAAGGTCGGAGAACAACCCAACCTTGAGCGCATAGCGAGCATTGCGAATGCCAATTGCCCCAAAGTAGACAGTCAAGACGTACAAGGTCGTGTCGGTACTGCCTTGGATCGTAGACGCTACACGCGCCGCGAAGGAGTCCGGTCCCTGCTCCTTGATCAGATCGGTGACGAAGGCGAGCGACCCCGCTCCCGTAATCGGCCGCAGCAAGGCAAGCGGCAATACGTCGCTTGGAATGCCTATCAGCTCAAGCGCCGGGCGAATGACGCCGATTAGAGCGTCCAACGCGCCGGAGGCCCGAAACATACCGATCGCCGTCATCATTCCTACAAGATGAGGGATGATGCCGATCGCCGTTCCAAAGCCATCCTTCGCCCCATCCACAAACGTCTCGTAAACCGGCACTTTGCGAAGCGATGCATAAAGAGGAATAAAAGCGATAAGTACGGGAATCGTCCAGGTCGAGACGATCTGAATGATCGAGATCAATGCGCTCAGCCCCCTCCGGCGGACGCGGAAGGCGGATTGACAGAGGCGCCGCCCGCGCCGTTGCCCCAGTTCGTTTTATAGGCAGGCGGAAGCTTGCTGCGGCGGCGATACCATCTGTCCGCCAAAATAGCTGCCCCGGTCGAGATCAATGTAGCCAACAGAGTCGGCGCAACAATGTCCGCGGGATGAACGGCCGCAAAATTCATCCGGATGGCGATAATCGTCGTCGGCACGAGCGTAATGCTGGCCGTATTAAGCGCCAACAGCGTGCACATCGCCGGGGTGGCGACGGTCGGCTCGGGATTGAGCTTCTGAAGCTCCTGCATGGCCTTGATGCCCATCGGAGTGGCCGCATTGCCCAGACCGAGCAGGTTGGCGCTCATATTGGATAAAATGTAGCCCATTGCCGGGTGATCCCCGGGAACGTCGGGGAACAGCCTGCGGACGATTGGAGCCATCAACTGCGCCAGCTTACGGACAAGGCCCGCTTCCTCGGCGATTCGCATTAGCCCCATCCAAAACACAAGTATGCTGATCAACCCGAGACATACGGTTACGCCAGTTTGCGCTCCGCCGAACGCCGCTTCCGCGACCTTCTCCATCTTCCCGTTCGCGGCGCCGTATATAACGCTGAACACGATCATTCCCATCCATATCCAGTTTACCACTGCTCATTCCCCTCCTTGCAGTAACAAAGCTTTCAGAACCGTTTGAAACGCTGTTCCGAACGTGCGCTGCGAGGCAGTTGCGGCCACGGACGGGCGATCGGCCTGAGGCTGCGCTTGACCGGACTTCGGCGGAGAAGCTTCTCGCTCTGCGTCGGCCACTAACGGCACTCCGCCGACCTGGCGGCCGTCCAGCATGAACTTAAGCTGGCCGCGGTAGCCTAGACGATACTGCACGGATTCCGGATTAAGCGGAACGAGTCGGATTTCCAGACGTTCGCGCTCCTCTTGCGCGAACGGATAGGCAAAGCCTTCTGCCGTCTCGAAAGGATATTCCTTCAACGGTTCCCCCGCGCCGACAACGCGAACGAGCGGAAATCGGGCAAAGCCGTAATCCAGCAGACTGGCATGATCCTTCCAGTCGTCCCGGTCGTTGAGCGTAACCGCCACCAGCTGCTGGTCGCCCCGGGTCGCGGAGCTGACGAGCGTTCGCAGCGCCTGCTTCGTGTAGCCGGTCTTGACGCCGTCCGCCCCTTCGTACATTTGCAGCATTTTATTTTTGTTCACCCATTTGTAATCCCAGGAATCGTTCGGATTCGGCGCCGATCGTACCTGCGTTCCGACGATCTTCTTGAATTCGGGGTTGCGCAGCGCATACACGGCAAGCTTGGCCAGATCATTGGCAGAGGAATGGTGGCCTGGCTCGTCCAGTCCGTGCGGATTCATAAAATGGCTGTTCTCCAGGCCGAGCTCCTCGGCTTTCTTGTTCATCAGAAAAGCGAAGCCCTCGACGGAACCGCCGACATGCTCGGCGATCGCGATTGCGGCATCGTTGCCGGAGCGCAGCATCAGGCCGTACAGCGCGTTGCGCAGCGTGATCGTCTCTCCGGCTTTCAAGTAGAGCGAGGAACCTTCCTTGCCGGCCGCCCGTTTGCTCACCTTTACCTTATCCTCCAAATTGCCGTGTTCAATCGCCACAATTGCCGTCATAATTTTCGTCAAGCTGGCGATCTTCATCGGCTCGTCCCCATGTTGACTGTACAAAATCCGCCCGGATGCGACATCGGCAAGCGCGGCGGCTTTGGCTTGATTCGCGGGAGGCTTCTCTGACGGGCGAGCGGCGGCTCCGGCTGCCGACGAGGCGGACAATGCTGCGGCAATTGTCAGACAGATGCTAAGCACGTACAAACGATAAATATTGAAACGACGGGCCAAAAACAGCAGCATGCCGATCCTCCTCGAATTTGAACTTGATTGCCGGACGCATCGAACGCGCACGGCACTTCTGACTCCATTTTATGTATGCATGTCCTAAAGTATGAGGATAGATTCCTTCCGGGCTCAAAAAAGCGCCAGCCTCCTGACGTTATTCAGGAGTCGGCGCTTCGTCGGTATTTCGGATCTTACATTAACGAGGAATCGTTCGACGTTTTCGTTTCGACCGTTCGAATGGTCTCCGTAGAATTCGGATTACGCATAAAGGCGTGCTTTAACTTGTCGACCCATTCCGGGGCGGCGTCGATCAGTCGCTCCAGCAGATGCGTCTGATTGTCCAGCGGCACGACCTTAACCCCTTGAGAGCCGACGACTAGAAAGGCAATCGGGGTAATCGATACGCCGCCGCCGCTGCCGCCGCCAAACGGAAGCGAAACCGAGGCATGGTGACCTTCTTGTTCGTGAGAACGGGATTTTCCGGAATGGTCGGATCCATCCTCCATCGCCGAAAATTCGCTACCGCCCGCCGCAAAGCCAAAGCCGACTTTAGAAATCGGCATAATAACGCTCCCGTCGGGAGTCTGCACCGGTTCTCCGACGATCGTATTGACGTCGACCATATCCTTGATATTTTCCATTGCGGTTTGCATTAAGCCGTTAATCGGATGCTGATGCTGTGACATCTTCAACTCCTCCTTTCGTGTACCTAATTTGCCCGAATCCCCTACGCCTTTATGCGTCCACTTGCTGCCTGCTGCGGGATGTTCAAGCTTCGTGTCGACTAGCTTAAACCTTCCTTGGGAGGCGTCAGCCAGCTCCGCCATGCCCGCAGCGCCTTGCCGACGCGAATCGTGCTTACCCCGAGTTTAAGAAATGCCCTTAGGAGCGTTCCCAGTCGAATGCGAAAGTCCGCTTCCCATACAACCGTAAACTCGGGTGCGGCATAGTTCGGCGTCACCTCGCCATACGGCGATGTACGGAAAGCGAGCATGCGGCTAGCGATGCCTGAAGCGCAGCCGGATACGGCCCACAGCAAGCCCGTCAAAGTCGCAGTCGATGCCGCATCCCCCGTGCCTACGCGAAAATCGAGTCTCCACCGGGTACATTCCACTTTCTTCAGCGTTTGTCTCGCCCATTGTTTGAACCTCTTCGTGGAAACGAGTATCGAGCGGTAAGCTCTTATGTACCGCATAATCGTTTTTCTGCCCACTATCCGCTTTGCTTTGCTTCCTTGCGTCCTTCCAGGCAATCCGCCGGTCCTCTGTTCGCGGTATACGACGTTCCAGCCGCGAATGACAACCGACGGGAGCAGAATGCGATAACGGAAAAGACCGAACAACGCTTGAACGACAACGACCAACTGATCCAATCGACCGCTGCGCGAGTATCGGACGCGGATTTTGATTGGCGAAAACCATGCCGCGACCAGCGCCGCCGCAGCGGCCGCCGAGGCGATCCAAAGCCAGAAGGCCATACCTCCCCCGCCTTTCATAGGGGTAGTATGGCCTTCTGGCTTTCGTTCATTCCAATTCCCGATCCAAATCTTCCAGAGAAAGCTGCCGACCTTCGATTCGGTCGAACAGGAGCTTGGTTCTCTCCTCCAGTTCGTCGTCGCCGTCGGCGAACGTCGGTTCAGGCAGGCTTTGGATGCCGGGCAATCCGAAATAGTCGAGAAACGCTTTAGTCGTGCCGTACAGAATCGGACGGCCAAGCGCATCGGCTCTGCCCTTCTCCTCGATCAGATCCTTGTTCACCAAATGGTGAATCGGCCGATCCGCCTTCACTCCGCGTATTTCTTCGATCTCGATCCGTGTAATCGGCTGCTTGTAGGCGATGATCGCCAGCGTCTCAAGCGCTGCTTGCGACAGCGAAGAACGCGAGGGAGAGTAAGCCAGCTTCTCGAAAAACGGCGCATGCTCGCTGGCCGTCGTCAGCCGGAAACTTCCGGCCACTTCGGCGATCCGGATTCCGCGGCTTTTTTTGGAGAAATCCTTCTGCAAATCCTTCAGCACGTCCGCCACGACGGCTACGTCCGTCTCGACGACCTCGGCGGCCGTCTTCGCGCTGATCCCTTCGTCTCCGGATACGAACAGCAAGCCTTCAAGTACCGATTTCAATGTCGAGTAATTCATCGTTCTCTTCTCTCCCCGTCCACGACAACACGATTTCATCGAACAGTGCGTTTTGATGGCAGGAAATCCACTTCCGCTTCATTAATTCCAGAATTGCCAGGAAGGTGACGACGATTTCCTCGCGATCTTCCTCTTCCCTGAGCAATTGCGAAAACAGCAGCTTTCCTTCGGTCGAACGGCTCTTGAGCGTATGGATAATGTCGAGAATTCGATCCTTGACCGAAATTTCGTCCTTGCGAATCGAAGAAACCCGGTTTCGTCCGGCCAGTCTTCTCATCGCCTTCTGGAACGCTTTGACGAGATCGTCCACGTGCAGTCCTTCGACCGGATTCGTCTTGATCGCCTTCTCGAAGGGGGTTAGGTCGGTTGGCTCTCGCGTGTACACCTGACTGCGATCCCATTCCTTCTCGCGCAGCTGTCCGGCCACCGACTTGAATTTGCGGTATTCGATCAGCTTGCGAATCAGTTCCTCGCGAGGGTCGAGATCGTCGTCCTCATCGACCGTCAGCCACGGTTCCTCGGTGACCGGAGGCTTAGGCAGCAGCTGCCTGCTCTTCATGGAGAGCAGTGTCGCCGCCATCACAAGAAATTCGCTGGTAATGTCAAGCTCGAGCTCCTGCATCGCCGCCAAATATTCCATATATTGATCGGTAATGTCGCTGATCGAGATGTCCTGAATGTCGATTTCCGCCTTGTCGATCAGATGGAGCAGCAAATCGAGCGGACCTTCGAACGTCTCCAGCTTGTACAGCATTGCCACGCGGGTTTCCTCCTGCCTTCACGCACGTCCCTTTTACCTTCTAAAATGAAATCTTATCAGCCCGAGATCGCCCGCGTCAAATTCGCCATCTCGATGGCCGTCGTAGCCGCGTCCCAGCCCTTGTTGCCAGCCTTCGTTCCCGCGCGCTCCACCGCTTGCTCGATGCTGTCCGTCGTCAGCACGCCGAAGATTGTCGGCACGCCCGTCTTTAGCGAGATAGCGGCGACTCCCTTGGCCACTTCGTTGCAGACGTAGTCGAAATGCGGCGTGGAGCCGCGAATAACCGCGCCCAGCGTAATGACCGCATCGTACTTGCCGCTCTCCGCAAGCTTCTGGGCGATCAGCGGAATTTCGAAAGCTCCCGGAACCCAGGCGATCTCCACTTCGCTATCCTCCGCTCCGTGACGCTTCAGCGCATCTAGCGCCCCTCCGAGCAGCTTGGACGAAATAAACTCGTTGAATCTTCCGACGACGATTGCGTATTTTAACCCTTTGGATACTAAGTGACCTTCATATACGATTGACATTGTTCGTTCATCCCCTCAAATGTTGTAGTCTGGCTCGCCTTGGAACGATAGCAGATGGCCTAGCTTGGCTTTCTTGGTATGCAAATATCCCGTATTGTCTTCGTTCTCCTGCATCTGTATCGGAACGCGCTCGACGACGTTTAGACCGTAGCCTTCCAGCCCTTTGATCTTGCGCGGATTGTTCGTCAGCAGCCGAATGTCGCGAATGCCGAGATCTTTCAAAATTTGCGCCCCGATGCCGTAATCGCGAAGATCCGGAGCGAATCCCAATTGAATATTCGCGTCCACCGTGTCCAATCCCTGCTCCTGCAGCTCGTAAGCGCGCAATTTGTTGATCAGACCGATGCCCCGGCCTTCCTGGCGCATATAGAGTAGTACTCCGCTGCCCGCTTCGTTGATCTGCCTGAGCGCCGCTTCCAACTGAGGACCGCAATCGCAGCGATGAGAATGGAAGACGTCGCCCGTCAAGCACTCCGAATGCACGCGGACAAGCACCGGTTTTGAACCGTCTAGCTCTCCTTTGACGAAAGCGACATGCTCCTTGCGATCGACTTCGTTCGTGTAGGCGACTGCTTGGAACGTTCCGAAATCGGTCGGTATTCTGACCGCGACCTCGCGTTTGACCAGCTTCTCCTTCTCATTGCGATAATGGATCAGATCCTTGATCGTGATCAGCTTGAGGCCATGCTCCTTGGCGAACGTCTGCAGATCGGGGAGCCTTGCCATCGTCCCGTCTTCTTTAATAACTTCGCAGATAACGGCCGCAGGCGCGGACCCGCTCATTCTTGCCAGATCGATCGCCGCTTCCGTATGCCCGGCTCTTCTGAGCACGCCGCCGTTTTTGGCAATCAAAGGGAAAATATGGCCCGGTCTGCGGAAGTCGCTTGGCCTTGCCGCCGGATCGATCATCGCCTGTACCGTCAACGAACGCTCGTGAGCGGATATTCCCGTCGTCGTAGACACGTGGTCGACCGATACGGTAAACGCGGTGCCGTGATAATCCGTATTGTGATTGACCATAGGCGGCAAGTCAAGCTCTTCGGCCCGCTCCTGGGTAATCGGCACGCAAAGCAGCCCTCTCGCCTCCTTGATCATGAAGTTGATCACTTCCGGCGTCGCCTTGTCGGCCAGCGCGATCAAATCCCCTTCGTTCTCCCTATCCTCGTCGTCGACGACGATAATGATTTTCCCCTGGCGCAAGTCCTCGATCGCGTCGTCGATCCGGTCAAAATGTTGCTCTGTCATGTTGGTCGCTCCTTTCACATAAACCCGTTGTCGCGCAGCACCGATTCGGTCAAGCCGCCAGTTTTACGCGTGCTGGCCGCTTGATCTCTCCAGCCAAGCAGGTGGTCGACGTACTTGCCGAGAATATCGCATTCGATATTCAGCGAATCGCCGGGGTGCTTGTGCTGCAGAACCGTTTCGCGCAGCGTATGCGGAATGATCGATACTGTGAAAATGCCCTCGTCCCGATTCGTCGAGACGACCGTTAAGCTAATGCCGTCCAGCGTAACCGAACCCTGCTGCACGACGTGGCGCAGCATGGCCGGCTCGTTGGGCTCGATTGCGAAGACGACGGCATTGGCTTCCGCCGTTCGTCCTCTGATCGTTCCGACGCCGTCGACATGGCCCTGCACAAGATGCCCGCCGAAGCGGCCTCCCGCCTGCATCGCCCTTTCCAAATTCAAGGGAGCGCCGGGCTTCAGCGAGCTAAGGTTCGTATGGCGATACGTCTCGGGCATGACATCCACCTCAAAGCTCGTTCGGTCGAACGACACGACGGTTAGACACACCCCGTTGACTGCGATGCTGTCGCCGAGCTTGACGTCCTCTAGAACCTTGGAGGCCGAGACGCCCATAATCATTGCTTTTCCCCTGCGCTGCACAGAGCGCAGAACGCCCATCTCTTCAATAAGTCCCGTAAACATCTTGAACATCCTCCTTACCTGCGCGCTCCTGCGATCCCGCTTCGTTCTCCGGCCGGTCAAGCCGATTGCTCGGATACCCGGTCACGCACCAATCGTCCCCGTAGCTTTGCATCGACACTCCGGAAAGCCGAAGCGCCGCGGACATCTCGTTCGGGCCGACATAGGAGAACGCGGATGGAGCGCCTTCTCCTCCGACGATAATCGGAGCGTAAAACAAGTTAACCTTGTCGACGAGGCCCGCCTCCAGCATAGCGCCGTTGAGCACGCCTCCGCCCTCCAGCAGCACGGAGCTAATGCCTCGCGTCCCCAGCTCCCTCATCGCCGCCACGAGATCGACGCGTTCGCCATCGCCGCAACGCAGCACCTCGGCGCCAAGCTGCCTAAGACGTTCGGCACGGCTTTCATCTGCGCGAAGCGTAGTCAACACGATTGTCGGGGCGGCTTCGTTCAGCACTCTCGCCGTAATCGGGGTGTTCAGCTTGGAATCGACAATGATGCGAGCCGGATGAAGCGCGGGCACGCTGAGGCGGGTCGTCAGCTCCGGGTCGTCGGCCAGAACCGTCTGAACGCCGACCATAATTCCGCTATGACGATGCCGCAGCGTATGTACGGCCTCCCTGGCGGCAGCTCCCGTAATCCATCGGCTGTGGCCGGTGCGGGTGGCGATGCGTCCGTCCAGACTCATCGCCGTCTTCAGCGTGACGAAGGGCAGTCCGGTGCGAATGAACTTGTTAAACGCCTCGTTCTGAACCGCAGCTTCCGCTTCCAGGACGCCTGCCAACACCTCGATGCCAGCCTCCCGAAGTCTTGCAAGCCCCTGTCCGGCAACGAGCGGATTCGGATCGACCGCAGCGACGACGACGCGCGATACGCCTTCCTTGATTAGACGCTCGCAGCAAGGCGGGGTCTGCCCATAATGACTGCAAGGCTCAAGCGTGACATAAGCGGTCGCCCCGCTGGCCTGTTCTCCAGCCATATTAAGCGCATGAACTTCCGCATGGCCCTCCCCCCGCTTCAGATGCGCGCCTAAGCCGACGATCCGACCCTCTTTGACTACAACGCAGCCGACTACGGGATTGACGCCGGTTTGACCGGAGGCTCCGTCCGCCAAATTCAAGGCTAGCCGCATGTAGTATTCGTCATTCAGTATTTCCATCCGTCTCCTCCTCTCCCGCCGAGATCAAACAAAAAAGCCCCCGGGTGTAAATTCTCCAGGGGGCGTTAAATGCACAGCGTTAAACAGACCTTCAGTCGTATTTCGAAAAGCAAAGAGAACAGCTCGTTCCGATCGAATAGAACAAGATCGAAAGCATGCTGAAACAACCCGTCTCCATCGCAGGTTTGTGAAAAAAGGAACAATCAAAGCCGTAAAAGATCTCTCTGATTTCTCCCAACCACGAATCGACGCTTTTCAAGAATACGGCATGGCCGCTGTGCTTCCTTCTCCCATCCAGACTGTTACTGTCGGTCCCGGATTCTCACCAGGTCCACCGCAAAGCCGTCGCCGGTTGGACCGGAAGCGGCAATGACGGGTCACGGACTGACGGCGGCGCAAGCGGCTTCGATGAGATCGATGGCCGAGACGCTGCCGATCACCGTCGGTGGGGAATTGCACCCCGCCCCGAAGGATAAGCAACTATTGTTAGTCAGTGTATCACTCCGCCTGCCAATTTGCAAGCAGTTAGGTTGGAATTATTGTCAGCTTACGCGCACCGATTCCATCTTCTCTTGACCTTGTAACGCATCCACGTGCTCCATACCGGACGTTACTTTGCCGAATACGGTATGTACGCCGTCCAGATGCGGCTGAGGCCGGTAGCAAATATAGAACTGGCTGCCGCCGGTATTCGGTCCGCGGTGAGCCATCGCCAAGCTGCCGCGCTCATGCTTGTTCTGGTTGTGCTCGCAATTGATCGTGTAACCGGGGCCGCCCGTCCCATTTCCGTTTGGACAACCGCCTTGCGCGACGAAGCCCGGAATGACGCGGTGGAACGGAATACCGTCATAGAAGCCCTCGTTAGCCAGCTTCTCGAAGTTTGCCACCGTATTCGGAGCGTCCTGATCGAACAACTCAAGGACGATTTCGTTGCCGTCCGCCATTTTAATATTCGCTTGTTTAGCCAAAACAATCTGCCTCCTCTAGTTCGGTTCATCTCATTTTACAACATTTCCACGCAGCCGTGCCACGTGCGCAGCAAAAACGCCGCGTCCCGATTCGGAACGCGGCTACGCCGGAAGAAAATTTTATTTCGCGACCGCCTGCTTCTGCAAGCGGGCCGGAATGACGTCGTTGCCGACGATGTTCTCGTACGTTTCGCGAGCGACGACGAGATCCGCTTGGCCGTCCTTAACGAATACGACGGCAGGGCGACGGATGCGATTGTAGTTGCTGGCCATCGCATAGTTGTACGCTCCCGTGCAGAACACGGCGAGCAGGTCGCCGGATTGAACGGCTGGCAGGTTCAAGTCCCAGATAAGCATGTCGCCGCTCTCGCAGCATTTGCCCGCGACGGAGACGACCTCCTCCGTTGCGTCGTTGGCACGGTTGGCTAGAAGCGCCTCGTATTTGGACTCGTACAGCGCCGGACGCGGATTGTCGGTCATGCCGCCGTCCACCGCGATATATTTGCGCACGCCCGGAATGTCTTTGCTCGTTCCTACCGTGTAGAGCGTCGTGCCTGCATCGCCGATGATGCTGCGACCCGGCTCGATCCAGATTTCCGGAAGCGGGAAGCTCGCTTGCTCGCAAGTCGTGCGGACGGCGTCCGCGATCGCCTGCACGTAAGTGCCGAGCGGCAGCGGCTGGTCGCCTTCCACGTAGCGGATGCCGAAGCCTCCGCCGAGATTCAACACCGTAAACGTATGGCTTAGCTTGTCGCGAATCTCGACCGCGAAGGCCGATACTTTTTCGACCGCCATCCGAAAACCTTCAACCTCGAAAATCTGCGAGCCGATATGAGAATGAACGCCAAGCACCTGAAGGTTGGGCAAGGAAATCGCCGTCTCGATTGCCTGGAATGCCGTGCCGTTGCCCAGGTCGAAGCCGAACTTGGAGTCCTGCTGACCGGTGGAAATATAATCGTGCGTATGCGCCTCGACTCCCGGCGTAATGCGCAGCAGCACATTTACGCGCTTGCCCTGCTCTCCGGCCAAGGCATTCAGCAGGTGCAGCTCGTTAAAGTTGTCCACGACAAAACAGCCGATGTTCGCTTCCAGCGCCATCAAAATCTCTTCCGGCGTTTTGTTGTTGCCGTGGAAATGAATGCGCTCGGCCGGGAAACCGGCTTGCAGCGCCGTATACAACTCGCCGTCGGACACGACGTCGAGGCTCATCCCTTCTTCTTCGGCCACGCGGCACATCGCCATGACGCAGAACGCCTTGGAGGCGTAAGCCACCTGATGACGCATGCCCGTCGCGCGGAAAGCTTCCATAAATTCGCGGGCGCGCTGACGCACCAGCGCCTCATCGACAATATATAGCGGAGTGCCGAACTGCTTCGCCAAATCCGTAACGTCGCATCCTCCGATTTCCAGATGACCTTTGCTGTTTATTTTGCTCGTACCATGCAAAAACATATCCTTTTCCCCTTTGGCGAATAATTCGGAAACGGCCGTTAGCCGACCTCTCCGGAGTTTGCACTTTAACACTCAGTATACCGGAAATCCGGCCAAGGGGATATGGAGGATTTGCCACAACATTTGCACTAACTTTATGAAAAGTCGCCAAAAAGCCGGGCAATCGGGGCATTTCGTCCGTCCGAAACCCCGAAAACCCGGCATACGAAGCCGCCTTTACGCTATACCGGCTGCTTGCGATTTTTTTTGGTCCGGTAGATCGACAGCCTCTTCTTGTTCGTCGACAGCGGCATTCTGAACAGGATGTTGCGGAACGCGACTGCGTTAAAGGGCAGGAAAGGCCATAGGTAAGGCGCGTTGAACGATCGCTTGAAGGCCAAATACAGCAGCGTGGCCGTCGCAAGGATCACAAAGCCGATTTCCTGGAAGAAAAACACGGCGAGAAGCAAACCCAATCGTATGATTCGATTCGCCAAGCCCAACTCGTAGCTCGGCGTCGCGAACATGCCGATTGCGGACACCGCCATATATAAAATAACCTCGTTGACGAATAACCCTGTCTTGACCGCTATATCGCCGATCAGGATCGCCGACAGCAAAGTCATCGCGGTGACGAGAGGCGCTGGCGTGTGCACGGCCGCAAGCCGGAGCAGATCGACGCCGACCTCCGCAATCAGAAATTGAAGTATCAGCGGAAGCTGCCCCGCCTTGTCCGTTCCTACAAACCATAACCACTCGGGGCGCATCGAGGGATTGGCGTTAAACAAAAACCACAGCGGCATCAGCACAAGCGATGCGAGAATGCCCAAATACCGCACCCATCTCATATAGGAGCCCATGAACGGGTTTTGGCGATTTTCTTCCGCGTGCTGCACCAAATCAAAATACGTCGTCGGCAGCAGAATCGCGCTGGGCGAAGTATCGACGATAACGGTAACGCTTCCGTCGAGCAGTTGCGCCGCAACGACGTCGGGCCGTTCCGTATACCTCACCAGAGGGAACGGATTCCAGTTGCTGCTGACCGTCATTTCCTCCAACTGCTTATCCGCGAGCGGGAGGCCGTCGATATCGATCGCGCGAATTTTGTCCCGAATCGATTCCACCAGCTCCGTGTTCGCGATATCGTCGATATATCCGATGCAGACGTCCGTCTGGGTGCGACGCCCGACCTTCATAATCTCAAAGCGTAAATTCGGGTCGCGCAGCCTGCGCCGAATGAGCGCGACGTTCGTTAGCAGCGTCTCCGTAAAACCGTCCTGGCTGCCCCTGACGACCTTCTCCAGCGAAGGCTGCTCCGGATTTCTTCCCGGGAAAGATTTCGCGTCTATCATCAGCGCCGCCGACTGCCCGTCTACGTAAAAGGCGGTATTGCCCATCAGCACACCGTCGACCATTTCCGGGAAAGAATCCGTTCTCTGGACCTGTACCGCAGGCACATAGCACTCCAGAAAAGACTGCAGTGCGTCGGAATCCAGCGAACTGTCGGGATTCAGATAGGTTAATCTCTTGATGATCTCCGTCAGCGCCGTATCCTTGGCGAACACGCTAAGGAATAGCAGCGCCACCTTCCTGCCGCCGAAAATCATCTCCCGAACTTGAACCTCGAAGCTTTTGTCCAGTCCAATCGTCTCCGTCAGCTGCCGCTTCCATCGCTCAAGCTCGTCGGGGATGCGCTCGGACGTCTTGCGAGCTGTTTCCGATGCCGATGGCGTTATCTCCTTCTTTTCCTGATGCCGCGCGTCTCTCTCTTCCCCCGAAGAACTCTCTTTTCGAACCGAAGCCTTCCGGATCAGCTCCTTCGGAAATTTCATCTGCCGGCCCGCATGTCCGTCATTCACGCCGCCCTGCTCGGTCGTTTCCATCACATTCACGCTCCTTAAGGCTGCAACCACAGCCAGTCGACGAGCGAGCCCGTCACCTTGCCCAACACCATGGCCATCAATAGCGGCAATAAATAAGGTTTAAGCTTTAATCTCTTAGACACGATAGGGATCACGTTCAGCACCTCCGTCAAAGCGGCGGCGAACATGCCGACGAACAAGCCCTGAAAAACTGCCGGAATAAGCAGAAAACGCGCCGACAGCCGGAAGGTCCAGTCGAACAAATCCGCGCAAATCCAATACAGCGAGCCGATCAGAATCGCGGATTCGAACACGGCTGAGCGGCGGTGGCCTCTCGTCAGTTGCACCAGTCTGGGAATCAAGTCGAGCACGATCAGCAGCGCTACGAAGGCGCTCCCGACGGCAAAGCCCCCAGCCAGGCTTACGATGCCAAGCAGCAGGCCCCGAAGCGCTTCAGTCACCGTCTCTCCCCGTCCTGTCCTCGTGTTTTTTACGGTATTCCTCGGTAATGACGTAATGATTCACATTTTCCTGGTACATGAACATCTCCACCTCCAGCGGATTCGGCTCGTCGTTCAGCCGTTTGCGCAAGAGTCGGTTAAAAAACAGCAGCATCCCCATTCCGACCCCGATCGAGTACGGAATTTGAAACAGCCAAGGATGGGCGCCGTCTTTGCCGGTAATCAGCTCGGTAATTCTTTTCTGCACCGCGGGCATATTGACGTCGGCATGGAAGTTCATCATCGCCATTCCGGAGCCGAAAAACAGCAGCAGCCAGGCAAGCGCAAGCACAATCCGGCGAGGTTTAACTTCGCCGGCAGGCGAAATCTCCAGCAGCACATGCGGTTCTCCGAACGTCTCGATGACCATGCCCGGCTCCGCTTCGCGAATCGCTTTAACGACTTGCAGCATGTCGATCAGCACCATATTGCCGTCGCCAGCGGTAACCTTGTGCAGCGCGAGCTTTTCAAGCCGAATTTGCAGTTCCTTCTCCGTTACCAGTCTGGCGACGTCTCCCAAACGAATTACAGCGCCGGGACGAACGACCGCTCTTCTGCGCATCCGGACGTAGACGACCCTGTTTTCCTCCTCTGCATGCGAGCGACTCATACTCCCCCTCCCCCAAGCGGCATTTCGCTTAGTATGGAATGGAAAGCGGCAGCCTAACCGTATTTCGGAAAAAAAGAAGAGGCGTCCGCCCGTTTCCGGCGTCCGCCTCCCGCGGATCGCGCACTGCAAGCAGCGACCTACTGCGCGATCTGGTCTTTAATGTTTTGCAATATTTTTTTCTCCAGCCGGCTGACCTGGACTTGAGAGATACCCAGTCTGCCGGCAACTTCGGATTGCGTCTGATCGCGGAAATACCTCAGGAAAATAATCAGCCGCTCCCTTTCGCTCAGCCCTTGGATCGCTTCCGTCAAAGCCAGCTTGTCGAACCAGCGCTCCTGAGATTCATCGGCGATCTGATCCATAAGCGTGATCGGATCGCCGTCGTTCTCGAACACCGTCTCGTGAATCGAGGTCGGCGGCTTGTTCGCTTCCTGAGCAAAGACGATTTCCTCCGGCGTCACGCCAAGCTCCTCGGCCACTTCGCCAATCGTCGGCGCACGCCCGTATCGCTTGGACAGCTCGTCCTTCGTCTTGCGGACGCGATTGGCCATCTCTTTCAAGGAGCGGCTCACTTTCAGCGTACCGTCGTCTCTGAGAAATCTTTGAATCTCTCCGATAATCATCGGCACAGCGTAAGTCGAAAACTTCACGTCGTAAGAAAGATCGAACTTGTCCACCGACTTCAGCAAGCCGATGCAGCCGATCTGGAACAGGTCGTCGCTGTCGTAGCCGCGATTGGCAAACCGCTGCACGACGGACCATACTAGCCGAATGTTGCTATTGACGAGCGTGTCTCGCGCGGTCGTATCTCCGGATTGACTAAGCGCAATAAGGCGCTTCACTTCTCCGTCATCCAAATAAGCCGGCGGAGACGATCGTTTCCATTCTGATTCCATGCCTCCAACCCCTGCCGCACGGTTTTTAGTTAAACAACGCCTTTTTCGACTCGATCCGCTTCTTCATCCTAAGAGACGTACCGCCTGCTTCCGAGCTGACGACGTCAAATTCGTCCATGAAATTTTCCATGATCGTAAAGCCCATGCCCGAGCGTTCAAGCTCTGGGCGCGAAGTGAACAACGGCTGTCTGGCCAGCTCCAAATCTTCAATTCCTTTGCCCTGGTCGCTGACGGATAGCGAAATCATATCTCCGTCCAGCTCCGCTTCGACGGTGACGATGCCGTCCGTCCTTCCCTCGTAGCCGTGAATGATCGCGTTGGTTACCGCCTCCGACACGACCGTCTTGATCTCGTCCACTTGTTCCAATGTCGGATCAAGCTGCGTGATAAATGCCGCAACCGTCACTCTCGCGAAAGACTCGTTCTCGGAACGGCTCGCAAATGAGAGCTTCATATGATTATGTCCACTCATGATACAACCTCCAGACCGGCAACTGCCAAGCGCTCCGAATCATAGAACGAGAGAATCTTGAACAACCCCGACAGCTCAAACAGCCTTTTAACGCCGGGCTGCGTATCGCATACGACCATTTTGCCGCCGCGGCTCTTAAGCAGCTTATAGCGTCCGAGAATGACGCCGAGCCCCGAGCTGTCCATAAATTGCAATTCTTTCAGGCTGAGCACGACGTGATCGCACCGCCCGCGCATAATCGCGTCCTCCATCTTGAAGCGGACGATGTCCGCGGTATGGTGGTCCAGCTCCCCCCTCAGTCGTACGATCAAAACATTGCGTTGCTGTTCCAGCTCAACCTGCAAGCTCATCCTCATTTCCCCTTCCCCATATCCTGCTTGCCTCGTCACCAATTCTACGAAGCGCTCCCTCATTCCTGCCCTCCGACAAAACTAGAAGCAGGCCCCATAGAATCGACAAAACGCGCGAAAGAGGCGGCGACGAAACTTCGTCTTGCCGCCTTATGCGCAGTCAGTCCGCCCCTGAGAAAAATAGTTGCCCTGTCGTTCGACGCAGCAGCGCCCACCAGCCGGCGCGTTCGACTGCCGCCGGAGATTCCACCGGAAACTCGACCAGCACGTCATCGCCGCGGTATACGACCAGTTTGCCGATCGGCTGCCCGATCTCCACCGGAGCCTTTACGTTGGGTTCAAGCACAAGCTCGTGACGAATGCCCTTGCCTGCGTCGCCTTTCTTCAACAGAACGCTGTACGAACGCCTTGCCGTCAGAGGAACTTTGGCTACTTTCCCCTTCTCCACTTGAAGAGTGCCGATCGAATCGCCCTTCTTGTAGATCGGGACATTCGTGTACTGAGCGAACGCATAGTCAAACAGCTGCGACACTTCCGCATTGCGCGTCTTCGTATTGGGCTCGCCCATGACGACGGCAATCAGCCGCAAATTGTCCCTGCGCGCCGTCGCCGACAAACAGAACTTCGCTTCGCTCGTAAAGCCGGTCTTTAATCCGTCGGCGCCGCTATAGAAACGAACGAGCTTGTTCGTATTTACAAGCCAGAACGGCTTGGGACTGCCTTTGCGCAAATAATCTTGGTACAGTCCGGTATATTTCGTAATGTTTTCGTATTTCAGCAGTTCCCTGGACATAATGGCGATATCGCGCGCGGAAGACATGTGGCCTTCGGCAGGCAGCCCGTTGCAGTTGACGAACTTCGTGTTGGTCATTCCCAGCTCGGCGGCCTTCTCGTTCATCATTGCGACAAATTGCGGCTCGCTCCCGCCCAGCTTTTCGGCGAGCGCAACGGAGGCGTCATTGCCCGAGGCGAGCGCGACGCCCTTAAGCATGTCCTCAACGGTCATCTCTTCGCCCGGCTCCAGAAAAATTTGCGACCCGCCCATCGAAGCGGCGTGTTCGCTTGCCGTTACCTTGTCGGACAGCTTCAGCCGACCTTCGTCAAGCGCCTCCATCACAAGCAGCATCGTCATAATTTTGGTGATGCTGGCAGGTGGCAAAGAGAGCGTACTATTTTTCTCGTAGACGACCGTACCGCTGTCCGCATCCATCAGAATCGCAGATTTGGCGTTGGCCGCGAGATCCGCAGCCGGCTGCTTAGAAGCCGGTTCCTGAGCTGCGGCAGCGGACGGAGCAATCAGAGCCGCTGTCAACATCCCGGCCAGCAGCCAAGCGCACAGACGACGTCCGGACGATATTCGTGTCTCTTTACAAGCCAAAAGTGGCTCCCCCTCCTGAAAGGCCGATTGTCGGCCAATAATTTCTTCCCTTTAGAGGTTTACTTCATTTTTCTAGTCTGTCCTTCGGGGAAGAAATATATTCCATCGGGGTGGAGCCACTCTTGCGGAGCATCATTTATTCAATTTGTTGATTAACGAGTGCCGATTAGAACTTCAACGCGTTCCTGACGTTTGATTCCTATTGTCTCGGAAACGATGTACAGAGGACGTCCTTTGGCCTCGTCGTACACCCTTCCTATGTATTCGCCCATAACTCCAAGGATCACAAGAATGATGCCGTTGAAGAACAAATTAACGGCCAGAATGGAAGACCACCCGGTAATCGTCGTACTCGTGAACACTTTCTGATAAAGAACGATCAACAAATAAATAAAGCTGAAGAAAGAAAGCGATAAACCAAGGTAACTCGCTACTTTTAAAGGTTTGTGGGAGAAAGACGTAATCCCGTCGAGCGCAAATCGGATCATTTTTCTCAATGGATATTTCGTCTCTCCGGCCCAACGTTCCTCCCGCACGTATTCGACGCTTTTCTGACGGAAGCCCGCCCAACTAACCAATCCCCGCACGAAGCGGTTTTTTTCTGTAAGTCCCTTTAAAACATCGCACACCTTGCGATCGATCAGACGAAAATCCCCTGTATCCACAGGAATTTCGACACTGGTCATTTTTCGCAATAGACGGTAGAACATCGAAGCCGTCGCTTTCTTGAAGAATGTCTCGCCTTTGCGGACTAAGCGCTTGCCATAAACGACATCATAACCGTTCTTCCACTCCTGAATCATCTCAAGTATGACTTCGGGAGGATCCTGCAAATCCGCATCGATTACAATTATCGCTTGTCCGGCCGCATAGTCCATGCCTGCGCTTATCGCAATCTGATGTCCAAAATTTCGCGAAAACTGAATGAACTTCACACATCTGTCCCGCTGGCATAGCCCCGACGCAATCTCCGCCGTCCGATCGCGACTTCCGTCATTGACGAAAACCAACTCATAGGATTCATTCGTTTGCCGCATTACCGCGGTCAGGCGCTTATAGGTTTCCTCCAACACTTCTTCCTCGTTAAACAGCGGAACGACAACTGAGTATTTGATCATTTTAATGTTCTCCATTCCTGACAGTCTCGTCATGAGTACCAGTTACGTATCACTTCCACACTCTGCTCCGATGGATAATAATGCTTGTCCTCTCCCGCTTCGCCGATCGCGAATACGGAAAAGCCCATGAACCAGTTCTGGGTGAAGGTTAGGCGATAGGCTTCAAATACTCTAGCCTGCTCATCTGCGCTGTAGTCGTTCGACGGAGAAGGGTTCCAAGGATGTTTGGCTGCGTATTCGCGTTTTGGAAAGCCTAGTTCACCAAAAAAAACGGGCTTTTTCCACCGCGCTTGCAATCGCTCGATTTCGTCAACAACGTCCTGTTTCCTTCCATACACGGTTGTCGAATGCAAGGCATCGACTAGCTGACTTACCGTATTGACCGGCCGATCCGACAATTCGAAATACGCTGCAATCGAAACAAAGTCGACTTTACCGAAAATGTTATTGTCGATTTTTCTTTCGTAGGCTTCCAGACTGGCGGCGTCCCAATCCGCCGTATACCACCAATTCGTCCGATAAGTGACCAACCCGTCATAACGCGACTTCACCCGATCGATCAGATCCGCCCATTGTTTCTCGTATGCCTCCAAGTAAACAAGATTGGATGCCACATACAGTGCATATATCGATTCGGGAACGGCGATTCGATCCACGATTTCATCAACCGCCCGTCCCCATTCGCTGAAAAAAAGCTCAACGTCGTCAGGCTTCCAATCGGTCTCGTAATAGACGCCTTTGCCGATCCATGGGTAAGGCTCCAGTAATACACGCACATTGCGCTTGTTAAGCTCATGTATCACAGATTGAGCTTTCATTAGACTCTCGCCGTTCACGCGCATCCGGCTGGAAGTCAAAGTGTCGACTTCGACCATTACCGGCACATTCACCGCGTTTAATCGTAACCGCTCCACATCGGCAAGCGCTTGTTCAAGCGTATAATCGACCGACAAATTTCCGGACTTTATTTTGAGCTCGCGAACGTCCTGCTCCTCCGATGCCAAGCGACCGCTCGGAAATGTAACGTTGTCTGCCAACCACAGCAACCCTGCTGCGGCTATAACGACAGCTGCAGCGATTAGTCCCCGAGTTCGCCGGTTTATCGGTCGTGCCAAAAGCTCTTACCTCCTTCTACGGTTTTTCCAATACCAGAAAATCCCTATGAAAATCAAAAGCATGACCGTAGCAAACATGACAGCAAATACTTTAAACTGGGAGCTTCCCATATTAATCCGGTCGGCAACCGAGAAAATTTCCTCTTCCGCGAAGTAATGATTCGTCGCGTTCTCCTCGCGATCGACGAGCATAGCGTTTCCTAGCAGATTGGAAGCAAACCTCGGCTCCGTCAAATATTTCTTAACGTGAAGCAAATTCTCTTGTTTGGGAGCCGTTGCGATGAGCAGCCCCCTCTCGGGATTCACAGGCGAAATTGCCAATTGCACGGATGCAAGATTGCGAGAGAAGCTTTCAAGCAGTCTTCTCATTTCATTGGATTGAAAGTAGCCGAATTGGTCGTCATATTTGAACCACAACGATTCGTTAATTGTCCGAATCGCCTGCAGTTGACTAGGCGTTCCGGCCATAATGTAATTATAACGTTTGTCGAGTTCCTTAAGCTCCGAATCTTTCACGACGGTTAACGTCCCTTCATTGTCCTTCACTTCCTTGCCCAGGAAGCCAAACAACTCCGCAACGAAATCCAACTCTTGTTTGCTCGGTTGGCTCGACACAACTACGGCCGTATCGTTAAATCTCCCATCCTTGACGAACGGCCACGGATAATTGTCGAGCAGAAGCGCGCGCTCTCCCTTGGTCGGCAAATAAATCGCCGTTTGCCCATCCACGAAAGCCCATGGCGTTTCGTCATGCAACCGATCGCAGCCCATATTTTTCAAGAGCAAATCAAAAGAAAAACTGACTTCGACATAACCGGCGGAAATCAAATTCTCGGGAATCGGCACCTCAAGCTTATCTTCCTGGGCATTCTCCGACGTGAGCTTCTTGCTTCCGACCGGAACCCCGTTCACATAAATCGTTATCAAGGATTTGTCGAAATCCAGGTTCTGCGCGTATCTGAAATGCACGACTGCCTTGGCGCCTGGAACAACGAGACGATTGGAGGTCAACCTGATTCCTGCAGTTGCCTGCTGCCGGTATCTTCCTTCCAAGTAAATACCGTTGCCGTACCCCATGTCCTTCAGGACATATTGATCGGCAGCAGCAGCAAGCGTACCGACTTCCATACCATGCCGCAGTTGAAAAACGTTAGCATCCATCTGCGAGATCAAGTCCCCATTTTGGAACAGTCTGGCCGCGTCGACTAGATCGGCCTTGTCGCCCTGCGTCGTAATCCCCATCAACGTTTTCTCTTTATTAAAGGGAGACGCTCCTCTGAAAATGACGGCTCCTTGAGACAGCCCGGCTTTATCGCTCTCTGACAACAGCGAGCGAATTTCAGCAGGCGCTTGATCGTAACCGCCCAAGTAAATAATGTCATATTTGCTCAGTTCGGACTTGGTTACTTGAGAGTAGCTAGCCATGTTCAAATCTGTGCTCTCGTCTTGCGCCAAAGCCCCGAGACCGGCGGCGATACGCAATGCAGCTGCGATCTCTTCTTCGCTCGCTTGGTCTGGCAGCAGAATGAGGCTCGAATGAGCTTGCGGACTCTCGCTCGTTTTCAGGAAAGGGTACGGGTATTCGTTAAGGTTCGACGTCGGCGCATTCTCGCTAAAATTCAGATGAACATAAGAGGTACCGCGAATAAGCACCCACCTGCCGGATTCCGTCTCCTCCATGCACACGGCCTCATTATTTTCCGATCCTGTAGTAGACACCTCGAGCCGAATCTCGTTGCTGCCTTCCTTCAGCGCCGTCAACGGCAACGGCAAACGTAAAATCTGACTTTGTTCGCTTTGCGCGAGCAATTCGGTATTGATCGGAAGATTGTTGACATACACCGTCAAAGCGGCATTTTTCGACAGATCGCTGACCGTAACCGCCAAGCTTATCCATGCTTTGCGCACCTGCCAGTGCTTATCCACATTAATATAAGTGCGGTCGGAACTTAAAGGTCCTTTGAATTCAATATCGCGATTCAGCAAATAGTATTTAAACAGCGGGCCGTCTTCGGCCTGCTCTTCCCAATGCGCCGCCTGCTCCTCTGAAGCGGTCTCTTCCAGCGCGGCAAACGCGCCCGTTGTCGTCGTCAGAAACAACAGCAGTACCAGCACAAATATACCTAAGGCCGATCCCCTTGACTTCATGACTTACCTCCTAGAACCTTTCAGTTTTATACCATTTCGCTTCCAAACCGAGCACGCTGTCCTTGATGTACTGCCAAACGCCTTTAAGGGCCACAATCAGCCACATCTGGCAATACGTGAAATACATCAGCGCGACCAAACCGATATTTTTGGCGTTGCTTTCTCCTTTTTCCATGCTCAGCGCAATTGCCATCTCCAGGACAAACACCAAGTAGGCCAGAATCCATAGCAATACCGTATTGCCTGCGATATTGTAAGTAATCAGGTTGCATGCGCCCAAAATAAAAATCACGTCCGAGATGATTGCAGAGCTTAGGAACAGAAAGTAAACGGAGGAAAAGTAGAGCAAGTCGAACCGTACATGCCTGAATTCCTTGGAGAACATCAGCTTGAAGTTTTTCACGAGCACGTAGACGTTTCCTTTAACCCAGCGGCTTCTCTGTTTCATCCACACTTTAACCGTTTCCGGCTCCTGCTCCCATGTGACGGACAAGGGCATGTACTGGATTTTGTAACCGAGCCGATAGAGGCGGAAGCTGATTTCCGTATCCTCCGCGATCGCTTTCGTG
Source organism: Cohnella phaseoli (assembly GCF_003386235.1). Taxonomy (GTDB): domain Bacteria; phylum Bacillota; class Bacilli; order Paenibacillales; family Paenibacillaceae; genus Cohnella; species Cohnella phaseoli. Next base: position 14,799 of record NZ_QRDZ01000044.1, on the reverse strand, counting down.
TCCCAGCCGCCCATCTCTTCGATCAGCTTTTTGCGGACGATAAAATTCGTTCCCGGAATCGTACAAAGATTAAACAACTGCCATCTGCCGGCCTGAACCATCCATTGAAAGCCCAGCGTCTCGATGTTGATGAACTTGGTGAGCATGTTTTTCGTTTTGTTGCGCGTACGAAATTTGCCGATTACGGCTCCAAGCTTATCGTCGCGAGACAGCGTATGCACCAAGTACTTCAGCGCATTTCTCTCCGGCGTATTATCGGCGTCGTATACGGCGAGCAGCTCTCCCGTGCTTCTCAGATAGCCGTTGTTTAAGGCGCCTGACTTCCCCTTGCCGCCGGTAATTTTATCCGTCGTCAGCACAATGAGATTAACGCCGGGATTTTTGCGCTGAATTTCGGCCAGAATTTCACCCGTGCGATCCGACGAGTTATCGTTAATCACGATAATTTCCAGCTTGTCGCGAGGATAGTCGAGGGCAATCAATGCATTAACCGTCTGCCCGATGACCACCTCTTCATTATGGGCGGGAACAAGCACCGAAACGGTCGGATACTCTTGCAACGGCTCATCGAGATTCATCTTTAACGTTTTCAAATAGTAGAGGTAACCGCCGATCATGAGTACGATATTCACGAACAGCATTACCCAGATAGAGATCATACAGTATAGAAACAGATAATCTACGAAGCCTAAGCCGTTGGACATCCCACTCACCTCAGATGCTTTTTACGATCAATCCGTTTGCCGGCTACGAAAGCCAGTAAGAACAGTCCGACGATTAGCCCGGCAATAATGAAAATGAAAGACATTGTTTGCTTGATTCCGCGATTCACGCCCGATAGCTCCGCAGGAGGCTGTTCAGGAGGCTCCTCCGTTACCATCTTCTCGTAAAGCACGCGTTGTCCGTCTACCCGTATCTCTCCGCTTACTGATGCGATGTCCGACTCATCGAATGAGACTTTATTTGGATGATTTCTAAAATCGTCGAAGGTCGCTCCGTCTTTCTTCCGCCGTTCGACTGTCGCCTGCAGCCCCTCCCAATCATTGGAGCTGTCGAACTGCAGCAGCACTTTGTCGGAAACGTAATTCCCCGCCCACGCCTGTTCCGGCAATTGGTCGCTGACGTATCCTTTCCAGACGCCGTTCTGTACGAACGTGGAGAAGTATGACATTGTCCGTACATATTCCTGATCGAATAGCAGATCCATGGGGCCCGTAAACGCAAGCGGATATATCCTAGCATCTAAGTAAGCCTGCAACGAAAGGGCGATGAGAACATCCGCGTCCTCCGGGCTCGTCACGTTTGTTTCCGAATACCGCTCGATGTCCGTATTCCAGGCATCCGGGGGATACCACCCCTGCAGGTTGCCTAAAACCGCCGTACCTCCGAGCTGTTGAACTTCGCGAATGACCTCGAAATAACGCTGCATCTGTTTGAATTCCATATTCGCGAACACGGGCCTGAGTTCAACGATAAACGGCACCCCTTGTTCGTACAGCCATTCTGCAGTCGATTGCAGCCTCTCCAGATCGATAAATGGACTCACATTGTTTAGCATCAACAATACATTGGGCCAACTCGATCGTTGTACATCGAACATTTGATCTAGTATTCGACTTAAAGCGTCATTGAGCGACGCGTTCTCTCCGATTGCCGAGATCGCCCATAATTTGTCGGCATGTAAGACATAGGGATAGCGCTTCTGACCATCCGACAGCCATCCGAACCGCTGTACGGTTTGCCCGTCGCTCGCCGCAAGCTTGGGAACGTGTAGCGTTTCTCCGATCAAGGTCCGAGTTTCATTCCGATCATCCGTCTCACCCGGGCCGAAGATCAGTTCGGTGAATTGGTTCGAATAGCCGGTTACGGCGATTCGCTCCTGCAAACCGTAATCGGAATAACGCTCGAGCCCCCCTCCGATCCAGCCAATAACGCCGGAAAAACGACGCAGATCGGCGCCCAGGCTTGCATTGACATTTTCCTCCGCCAATCCGTACAGAAAAACGTGAGTGACGCCCTGAATCTGCCCGGCCCGATAATCGTCCACGCGAATCAATGAAACAATTCTGCTATGTATTCTAAGGCTGTCGTACAGCTTCATAAGCTGCTCGGCATTGCGAGTATCCCGCGAATGCTCCAAGCTTGCATTGCCGTACACAATTACTACGTTCTCGGTAGCACTGCCGTCAAATGAAGCGGATGCGTAAGTGAAGCTATGCCCCCCAAGCATAAAGACATTTAAAATCAGAGCAACCGCAATCGCCCGTGTGATGCTCTTCGAACGGCTAAACGTCATATTCCATGTCCTTCTCGGCGGCTTTGCGGAAGCCCAATACGTCCTGCTCGTGATCCTCATATTCCGTAATCCCGATTCGGAGCTCTGTCTTGATGCTGACCGGCTTGGCCGAATTATCGAGATTAAACCGTTTCATTCCCTCCTTGATTCGCTCCTTGACGACAAGCGCTCCTTCCCTGTTCGTAAATAGCAATAGAGCAAATGTCCGTCCGTCCTCCAGCATATAGCTGCAATCCTCAGTACGAGTAAACTGCACCATCTGCTCCCCGATCGCCTTCAGAATATCCCGCATTCTCTCTGGACCGACAATACCGCGAACATCGTCATAATACGTCAGATTAACGAGCATCAGACTTAGTGGCAGCTTAAATCTGCGGGACAGCCCCATATGCTGATTCAATACGCCGTAAAATGCCTTGACATTGTCCAAGCCCGTATGCTGATCAACGGTGACGAATTCCTCGAACTCGCGGGTCAGCTTCATGTTGTCGGTCTGCACCTTGCGAATTCTTCCGCCAAGCGTAGCCGAGAGCGCAGCTATAAGCGGCACAAAAACGATCCAATAGTACACATGGGATTCCACCGGGTTGCCTAAAACGACATTGCCGTACATCACGTAGCTGCCATAGAAAAAGATGACGACTGCCGCCATCCCGAGCGCGAAAATCATGCCCGAGAAGTAGGAAAGCAAACCTGCCGCAAACAGAAGACTCAGCATAATCATGTTCTCGAAATAAAACTCTTTCGGCATCAAATGAAAGAGGTTCACAATTCCATAAGCGACAATTGCAAGCGCGATTACCCAGATATCGATCTTTTTGGCTTCCAACTCAACACACCTGCCCCTACCTTTGTTTTTGCTTTGACATAGACATAGTTCATGACATAAACAGCCATTGTGATAAACATCCAATCGAACGTAACGTTAAACAGAAATAAATGCTTGGCCAAATCCGCATCGCCGGCTCCGAGGAACGAGACGGACAGCTGCAGCACTCCAATAAGTCCGACAAGGGCAAACAGCTCCAAGCGAATCATGCCCCGCGTCTCGTTCCTTCGATAGTAATCGACATAGAACTTTGTCAGAAAGCCGTAGTAGATGGCATAGAAAATCGCTAGAAAACGGAAACTCTTCGGGAAAAATTTTTCCTTAAAGCTGCTCCATACCGAGAAAAAATCCGCCTTGGCGCCGTAATCCTTGTTTACCGTTTTCTCATAGTTTCCAATGACCAACGGACGAATCGAGTAGGCGTGCTTGGAAGCAAGATCAAGCTTTTGAACGGCGCGATCCATATGCAGCAAGTAATATTTGAGCACCGCTCCATACCCTGCATTCGGGTAAAACTGCTCGTTCATTAATGCCGATTCGGAGTGCTCCATACTGTACTTATCGTAGTAGGTAGTACCGGCCAGCACGGAAAACTTCTTGTCCAGCCCAAGCTCCTCCATATCCCGTTCCGGATTCGTAGAACTTTCTAAAATCCCCCTCGTAACGGTATGGTATTGATTGATGTGGCTGATTCCGTCTTTGATCGCCGCATACACGAATACGGAAATGACGAGCAGAAGGAAAGTCAGGCCGCTAACAACGATTTTCCAGCGCATATCCTTCCTAAGAAAGAAAATCCGCGCGTTAATGACTGCCAGCAAAATACCGATTGGCGCATTCTGTTGTTTGGCCGCTACGAAAAGCGCCGAGCACAGGAAAAATAAAACAAAATCCGATGTCGCCGGAACTCGCTCCCGAAGCAATCTAAAGCCGAATCCTAAGGTTAGGAACAACAGAATGTAGGAGGCCGGTTCCCCGTAAAAAGAATTAAAATAGGCGACGTATCCGACATCCCCGAAAATTAAAACTGCCAGCGCTCCGGTTCCAACCAGAACAGGAAGCGACATTTGGGTCCCGAACAGCTTCAGCAGCAAATAAAAAGCAACGAGATAGGTAACTGAATAAATGGCGCCCATCGTGCGCAAATCAAACACATTGTCCCAGGTAAACCATAAATCAAGCGATAGCGCGGTTCGAATGACCAAGGATAATGAGGATACGAACTGCGTAGTCTGCTCGAACGGATACTGCCTGATTCCGAACAGACGGTTAAAGTAGCCGAAGTGGCGATCGTCGAAGTTGTCAGTTAAATAGTAAAGTCCAAGATTATGAATTTCCCTGTAGTAGTCTCCGTTGTCGGCCATGCCTATGTAAGGCTTGACGAACAGGATCGTGTAGACAATTAGAGCCAAAGCAACCGTAAAACAGACAACAATCGTTCCCGGTCGCGCCAACACACTGTACAGCCACTTCTTCATGCCAATTCCCCTTCATGTACTCACAGGACTGTGCTAGAAACGATTCCTCGCTTCGACAAGAACAGTACAGCTTTCCGACTTTTCGAGCATATTTCTATTAAAATACCATTTTTTGGACTTTACTATTCTAACACAACCTACTGAACAATTTCTAAACTTTTCTAGGTTGAATAAAAATATCCTTTATTTACCGTCTCAAAAAGAACATTTTATAAAACTGCTAACGACAAAAAGAACGTGCTTCTCGACAAGGAGAAACACGTTCTTAACTTCGTATCAGATTCCCGGACGGAAAATGAAAAACGCGAAGGAGAGAGTGTCAAACCCTTCTCTTCTTCGCGTTAATTTGTTTATTCAATTTGAATGGAACCAGTGCTTTGGAGCTGCTTAAGCGACTCCTCACCAAGTTCGTCCAGCCGCCATATGGCGATATTGTAAATGCCTTTGGACTTGGCTGCTTGAATCCATTGCCCTAGGGTCTTGCCGTCGGCATACCAAACGTTGTGCTTAGCACCGCTCGAATCCATATATTCGAAATGCAGAGCGCCACTCGCCTTATCTCTTACAGGGGGCGAGGTAGCACCGCTAGCTAGATCCGCCGCTTGTCGTTCGGTAATTCCGACAGCTTTGCCGGTTTCACCGTGCCAATCGAAGCCTCCCGATGACAATGCGATATAGGGCTGACCAGATAAACCTTTCATCCGTGCAGCAAGCTGGCGAACAAATGCATCATCCGCCTTTGGTCCCGGCCCACTATGATTGCCGAAAAGATTATACGCCATCATAATATAGACCGGCCCTTCCGGAAGATCAAGCCGCTCGATCGGCGCGCGCGGCTCAAAAACGACTCGGAGCTCCTTGCCTTTACCGATCAACCGCGCATGTAGTTCTCTGATCAACTGCGCGTAATTCGTCCAATCTTTGTCATCAATTCTCTCGTAATCTAGTTCGACACCAGATAAACCGTATGACTCGACAGCGGCAATTATTTCGTTGATATGGCTGCTACGGCTCGAAAAATCTTTGACAAGCCTCGTTACTAGCTCGCTGTCCTTCTGCACGTTCCCTCCGCCTTGGTACTTGATGTCATTAACCAGTGTCAGGAACAAGCGGTTCAAGCCGCCTCGATCCACTTCCTGTTGAACAACAGGAAGCGCCTCCCGGAATTCGTCCGTAAACAGCAGACGATCGGATTCATCGAAATAAGCGGCAAACAGCTGCAAGCTGGTTAATCCTTTTGCAACATTTCCCAACTGCTCCACACCAGCTTCCCATCGCCAATCCGCCAACCATACCGATCGCTCTGTTTTATATTCTGTCATTTTAGGTTTGCTAGCCGCTCCAAACACATCCTGTCTGCAAATATAAAGCAAACCTGCCGAGAGCACAAACAAACCTGCAAACGCATAGAGGGCAACAGTCCGTTTACGACGATTGCTTGTACGAATCCTGCTCAACTATCGCACTCCTTCCCTTTCCAGCTAGTCAGAACGTTTCAATCACCCAATCAAGAGTAGCGTCCATCGAACGTTCGATTTCTTTGAACCATTTGTCTAAGCCGGAAAACCGATTGCTGTACAAGCCCTTGATCTGAACGTCATCGAAGACGCCGTCGTAAATATCGTCCCGCTCGTTCTGTACGTTGTATTCCGACTCAAGTGCGATGGAGCCAGAAGAAATTTCTCCATCAATCGCGCTGTCAAGCGTTTGGACGTCGTCTATCGCAACGTGAAGATCGTTGCCGCGCAAAGTTACGAATACCTTTCTTTTTTGCGCGATATTAACCGGATACCGGGTTTCTTCCGTCAAGTCGATCTTAGAAGTTTGAACCTTCGAATAGACTGTAGCCTTGTTCAGCGCCAGATCGGTTTCCTTCCAGTCAATTTCGTCCAAATCCAATTGTACCAGCTTCTCAATTTCTTGTCCGGCTCTTTTCTGCTCGATCGTCACTTGATTATTATCCAGCGAGATCCGAACGAACGAATTCCGTTCCCGGTCATATCTGACATAAATCGACTGTCGGCCAACTACGTTACCGGCCAAAGTCGCCTCAAATTCAACATCTTGATAGTTTTCGCTGCCGTTGAGAAGAAGCGTACCGGGAGCGGCCGGCTGGGAAGTCAGTGCAATACGATTGTCGATAAATTCAGCCGCACCGTTCACTAGCGTCCAATTCTTCGCACGCTTGGCGTCCCCGGTCAAAAACTTCATCTCCTGGCCGGTATCCTTAGCTATTTTCATAAGCAAATGGTTCGTATACCAGTAGGGTGCAGGCTGTACTCGCGTCAAATCAAAAAGATCCTCGTCCTTGCCGTTAAAAGAAATCCCGTCCCTGTTAAAATGCATTTTAAAAATCCGTTGTATTTCTGTATTGTTGGCCTCCGTCACAAGACGGTTCATCCCAGCTCCCAAAGCGTTCGCATGCATGATCATATACACGTTCGGCACGAAACCAAGCTGGTCTGTATAAATTTCTTCCATCAGCCTGTAATCTTCCGAAATGCGTGCTTCCATTTCGCTTCGCGTCTCGGTTGGAATCATATCGCCGTCTCTTAAAAAGTCCATTAGATAATGATTGTAATAATCGATTTTCATTTTATTTCGAAGCTCGTTCTCATCCTTCATACCAATGAAATTGCCTTCGCTATCGAAAACATTGATATAGGTGAGTCGATAACCGTTACTGCCAAGCTCCCAATAACCGTTTTTGGTCATTTTCTTCATATCCTTCGGCTGAAGAAACTTGCGATCTCCGTTCCCCATCTTGTTCGCATATGAGAGAAAAGTTGCCTTGAAATTGTATTTCTCTAGCAGCGGCTGAGAGAATAACGCGGAATCGTTTCGACCGTCCTCAAAAGATAGAAACAGCGCCTTATCTGGAAGCTTCTTTCCCTCCTGATAATAATCAAGCACATCCTGTTGAGAGATTGCGACAAAGCCCTGATCCTTGAGCGCCTTGAGATGCTTATTCAGCTCTCGCTTCGAGATCAGTTTTGGTGTGCCCGAACGGCTGACTCCGAAGTATGACAAGGCGACAAAACCTTTGTCCGAGGCCCATTCAGTCCGCTCTGGTTCCTTGTACTTTTCAACGTCGACAAGCGCGTGAAACAAGATATATCCAACAACGAGCAGCACGGTCAGCTGAATCACCGTCTTAATTACTTTGCGTCGGTCTTTCTTCCGCGTGTCCAGGGTATGAGCGCGATTCTTGTTCCCCATCTCTGCTTCTCCTTACTGAACGGAACGTAACCGCCATATTAAAACGGCAGCCCGATCTTCCGGTTGACTCTTTTTTGTTTGCGCGCTTCTTTCTTGTTTCTGGCCTCGATATCTTGAGGGGTTTCCCTAGTTCCCCATGTAGATTTCCAGAAAGTAACCCAGGCTACAGGCATCTGCCACAGAAGCACAAATTCATAAAACAAACAGAATACAATTCCGAATATCCATAGCTTGCTCTTACGGAAAAACAAATGCGCCAAGCTCATGCACAGGGCCATCAGCAATAATCCCATAAGGAATGTTCCCGGAAAAACATGATGAAACAAAGGGACGTAGATCAGGTTGTATACTACGATTACGGGAGCGGCAATCGGCACTATCAATCCCACAAGGAAGAAAAGTGCCATAAACGGTTCCTTGCGCCAAATGAATTTGCATGCGCGCAAGGATTCCCTTAGCCAGGAACGTTTCCAGCGCATTTGCTGCTTCAAAAATACGCCCATATCCGAAGGTACGATAGTCGAACAGATCGCCTTATCCTGATAAGTTGTGCGGTGTGTACGCAAAATATAGTTGGTCATGCTTCGGTCGTCTCCGAACGTGGCCGGCTGCCCTAAAAACTTCTGATTCAACCATGCGTCGGAATGCTTGAGCACTAATTCTTTGCGGTAGCAGGACAACGGCCCGGAAAGACAAGTCACGCTATCGAACCAGGATTCGGCCGCTTTCATAATCCGGAACGCGATATAGTAGCGGACGGTTTGAAGCTTGGTGATGGAATTCGTAAATTTGTTTTCAACGTCCGTTCTCCCGGCTACGCCTCCAACCTTACGATCTTGAAAAGGCTGAACAAGATGACGGATCGCGGTTGGTTCGAGGAAGCTGTCCGAATCAACGAACACAACCAAATCGTGTTTCGCCATCTCAACGCCTTTGACTAACGCCACCCGCTTCCCGCCGTTCTCTTCAAGCAGGAGCATCTTCACTCTATCTCTAGTACCGAAGCGCTCTGCCTCTTTGTGAATCAGCTCAATCGTCTCTTGAATACGCTGTGGGGAATTATCCGTGGAACGATCGTCTACTACGATCACTTCGAGCTTGTGAACCGGATAATCCTGATTGACGCAGCTTAGAATCGTACGGTGAATCCACTGCTCCTCATTAAAGCAAGGGATTATAATTGTAACGCCGGGCGTGTAAACAGGATTAATCGGCACATCCCGATATAACGATCCAAACAAATATCTCGACAGCAAGAATGCCGCGGCGATGATGCTGTACGTATACAAAAGCGAGTTGTATTTGAAATAAATAACGCTCTCCGCGCGCATAAGCATGACAAACAAAGCCGTAAAGAGCAGCAAACTACTAGCCATGTAAACGGAATATCCCCAGCGCTTTTTCTGGAAATATTCAGTCAGCGGTTTGACGAACTCGAATGCGACCATTGTCTGCTCTTGTCCGTCATGCTCTTTGACAAGAATTCTCACAACAGTAGCTTGTGTTTTAACGTTCGATTCGAACCCTTCGGGCATCGCTCCTGGAGGAATACGAAAACGAATCTGGACATTGCCTCCGACTCTGAAGGAATCCTGTGACAGATCATCGACCGCAATCAAGATGCCCGTTGCTGAAACATCCACAGATCGACCTCGGACCGGCTTACCCTTCCTAGCTAAATCGATCATCACCTCAAACTCCGCAACATAACGCAAACTAAGCATACGAAGTTTATCGTGGATATTCCCTTCCTGCTGGGCTCCACTTTCCTCGCTCTTAAGCCCTCTGCGATCAGCCGAGTTTCGAAGCTTATCCGGGTCCGGCACATAAGCTAACGTACGCCTGTCCCCTTTTGGAACTGTTAATATTTCTTCGACAGTTTTCTTCGGCTTCTTCTTCAACTTTAACATTTCGCTGCCTCCAATCCGTGAGACCGACGCTACAGACTCCAGTAATGGAAGCCGTTTTTCTCAAAATCCGATTTGTTGAATACACCTTTTACATCGACTAGAACCTTGGTTTTATTCTTGGCAAACATAGCCTCAAAGTCCCGTGCTGTCATCGATGCAAAGCTGCTATGAGGTACGGCAACTACAACGGCATCAAGCTGCTGCAGATGCTCCATATTCATTAACTCTATGCCGTATTCCTCAAACGCCTGTTCAGGATCAACCATCGGATCTGTTACAAGCGGCGTTATGCCATACTCGTTCAACTCATGAATCACATCAATGACTTTCGTATTTCGAATGTCTGAACAGTTTTCCTTATATGTAAGTCCTAGAAAACCGATTCTGGCACTGGAAATGTCTACTTTAAGTTTGACCAGCATTTTGACGATACTCTGTGCGACAAAGCTACCCATACCATCGTTAATGTGGCGTCCGGCAAGAATAATGCGCGACCGATATCCCGTGTCCTCCGCTTTATAAGTTAAGTAATACGGATCAATCCCGATACAGTGCCCTCCGACCAAACCCGGTTCAAACGGAAGGAAGTTCCACTTTGTCTTCGCAGCCTCAAGCACAGCTCTTGTAGGGATGTTCATTTGCTTAAATAGCATCGCTAATTCGTTCATGAATGCAATATTGACGTCGCGTTGCGCATTCTCTATCACTTTAGCCGCTTCCGCCACTTTAATGCTCTCGGCCCTGTATACGCCGGCTTCAATTATGAGCTCGTACACTTTGGCAATCGTCTCAAGCGTTTCTGTGTCCATTCCCGATACGATTTTTATAATATTTTCCAGACGATGGACTTTATCTCCCGGATTAATTCGCTCTGGCGAATAGCCGACCTTGAAATCCTCTCCGCAGCGCAAGCCGGATTCCGCTTCCAGAATCGGTACGCAAATCTCCTCGGTCACACCAGGATATACGGTAGATTCGAAGACAACGATCGCTCCCTTACTCAGCTTGCTCCCAACAAGCCGGCTTGCATTCTCAATGTAGGTCAAATCTGGAACATTCCCGCTGCCGATCGGCGTCGGTACAGCTACAATATAAAAATGCACATCCTCAAGCCTCGAAACGTCTGAAGTAAACGATGCTGTACTGTTTCTTACAGCCTCATCGCCGACATCGTCAGTCGCATCTAATCCATTCCGGTATCCTTCGATTTTCTTCTTGTTTAAATCGAATCCCACCACATTTACTTTTTTAGCAAAGGCTAGCGCAAGCGGCAAGCCAACATACCCCAATCCTACTACCGCGATAGACTCCATTCTGTCCAACAGCCGATCATAGATATTCATTCTGTTCTCTCCCGTACTCCCGAATCGTCTACTCTTGCAACCCGACTAATTCCGCCATTTTGACGAATGTGAAACCCGACTTCCTCAGACTTTCGAGCACTGTAGGTAGAGCTTCGATCGTATGAATATCGTCAAGCATGTGAAGCAAAATAACGCTCCCTTTATCCGTCTTCTCCATAATTTTATTCACAATATCCTCTGCGCTGTTATCCGAGTTCCAATCGAGCGTCGTTACGTTGTACAGCGCGATATTGGGAAGCCCGATCGCAGAAACGATTTTGGCGCTTTTATCGTCAATTTCTCCGGTAGGAGGTCGGAACAGCATTGTCGGCTTCTGTTGAATGGCTTCTGTAATGACTTGATGAGCTTTGACGACATCTTCCTGCAATTGCTCCGGAGTCAAAGTTGTAATGACGGGATGGGTATATGTATGGTTTGCTACATCATGTCCTTCCTCAATCATTGCCCTTGCCAAATTCGGATTAGCTTCTGCTCCTTTGGCTCGTAAGAAAAAAGTCACTTTCACATCATACTTGGCCAATATATCCAGTATCTTGGTAACCGTATAATCGGTCCCCCAATCATCGAATGTTAGCGTAATTTTCTTTTCGTCCGTCATTACATCATAAATCAAATTGTACTTCGAGTTTTCGTAATCCGGGTTGATCCGTACGGCGTCGTAACCTTCGATTTGCTCCAACGGCTTCCGCTCTCCACCATGCTTGATCAATTGTCCCAAAGGAATGAAGTCGTACCCCACCTCTTCTGCAGCTTTTGCCACAAGCACAACATCTTCCAAGAGCGAGGTATTCTCTTCCGCATCAATGGAAATAATTCCGCCTCGGGTAATGTATTTCCTGATATACAGTTCCTTCTCTAAGTCAGTCTCCTTCTGCCAATTATGCAAAAACAGGCTGTAGACAATAACAGCATCCATACCGTTGTGAGCAGATGCCAGTCTTACATCGTCGGTATAGTCGCCAGAACGTGTGCGAATGTAACGAGGAGCAACCCCCGTTTCTCTCTCGATAATTTCGTTGCTGAGACGAATTTCTTTATAAATCTGCTCGTAACTAAGATTGGACATATCAAGGCGATTCAGCGTATTGTTCTCAACCTCATGCCCTCTGGCCAAAATCAGCTTGGCTATGTCTGGCTCTTCCGCGACGCGCATCCCCGGCAGAAAAAAGGTCGCTTTAATCCCGTACTTATCCAGCTCATCTAGCAGCTTGGTCATCGTAACATTGTCGCTCATTCCGTTAAATGTAAGAGAGAACTCTTTCTTCGCCGTATACACATAGGGCATTACCTTGCTCATCGGTCCGCTGTAGCGCTCGATCACCGGCGTTGCCGTTGTTGGCTCTTGCTCGTTCTTCTCGCCGCTGAATATTCCGCATCCCGTAACTATGGAAATTAGCAGTACGATAAACAAGCCCTTCGCAATCCAACGAACTCGACAAATTAATAATCCATTCATTAAGATCAAGCCTCTTTCTAATATCCGGTTTTCATCAATAGATCAAATTACCTATTTAATAGGAGAAAAGAACCAATCAACCAAACATTTATATTCTACCACGCCCTACTGAACAATTTCTAAACTTTTCTAAGTCAAATAGAAAAATCCGTTTTCTATTGTACAGTTTTTGTTCAGCCTGATAGTTTATTATTTCAGTTTGAACGTATCATGTATAGATAAAGGCAGATGGTAAATCTATGAAACGAACTGGAACAACCGTCACTAAAATCGCTTCCTACGCTTTGATCGCCGCAGGCCTAACATTGCTAGCTTTCCCATTTGCCCGAGAGTACCTCCAAGATAGAGAACAGAAACAAATTTTGCAAGAATTGGAGCAATCTTTGTCGTCCGGCGATCCCGCACGCTCCTACAATATTCAAGCAGAGTACAGCCGACTTTCTAACGTGCTTGACGCGGGGCTGGAACAAGCAGGAACGGAAATTGATTCGTCCGAGGTCCCTGAGGAATCTCAAGAGCCTATGGATGAGCGAACAATCGGGATTATCGAGATTGACAAAATCGATCTTAAGCTACCGATTTTAGAAGGAGCATCCGCGCAAAATATGAAGGTAGGTGCGGGCCATATGACGGAAACCGCACCGCTTGGCGAGGTCGGCAATGCCGCAGTCGCAGCCCACCGAGCCCGAACAAAAGGACGAATGTTCAATCGACTTGACGAAGTGGAAATCGGCGACCAAATCGACATCCGGACAAGAAACAGCAGCTTCGTCTACAAGGTGACCGACATTAAAGTCGTTCTTCCAAACGATCTGTCCGTACTGAAAAAAGACGAAGACAAAACGACTCTTACACTAATCACTTGTGACCCGCTAGTCAATCCAACGCATCGTCTCATCGTTCACGCCGAACGGGTTGAAGCTCAAAGTTAAACTCTCTATGCGAAAAAAGCGTCCGGAATCTATAACGATTCCGGACGCTTTTAAGTTCAATCAGTAATATTTGACTGCCGCGTAGTCGCTTGCTTTTTTATTGAATGTGATCTTATTAGCACCTTTGCTCAGCACTGCGTCAACAGTCGTGTCTACAACAACCCATTTGCCGTTCAAGTAAACCTCGTTCCAAGCGTGGTATTCATCAACCAAGTTCGTCTTGCCCATCGCCAGTTTGGTCGGAATGCCTACGCTGCGCAGCATAGCCGCGTAGAGAGTAGCGTAACCATAGCAGATGGCTTTGCCCGAGGTCAGAGTTCCGTCAATGTCCGGAATGTAATCCGCAGCAACCTTACGAGCCAAATCTTTATCGTAGCTGACATTTTGAATGATATATTCGTAGATCGCCTTTGCTTTCTGTTCATCCGTAGCAGCTTTCTTCGTCAACTCCTTGACTTTGGCCAACGCCTTGTCAGCTTCCTTCCAAGCTACCGTCTGCGTCGAATTCAAGAATACATCAGGCTCATTCTTTACCGTTACATCGACCTTATCTGTAAGGCTCACGCGGTACTTTTTGTCGACAACATGCTCAAGCACCGTAATTTCATACTGCCCGTTGCCCAACTGCAGCGGCAGCCACACCGTCTGGTCGTTCGTTGTCGTGCTCAATGTATATGTATAGCTCGCGCTTCCCTTCGAAATCTTCGCCTTCATGTCGACTGATGTCTTGTTAGCCAGTCGGATGCCAATCGTGCCTCTCTCCAATTGGATCGTATCCAAAGTAACTTTATTTGCTTGCGTATCAGCGAAAGCGATTGCCGGGATCGTAGCGAAAAGAACGAAAGCGGCCAGCAACACTCTTGTAAATTTAATCATAATCCTGACTCCTTTCGATAGCTGGCTGCCATTCCTCATAGAAGAGAAGGCCCTCTAGCTTTGCGTCGCTGCCTTTCGACAGGTTTGCCTTTATCGTGAAGCTCGTCCGAAGAAAACAAAAAAAGCCGAGACTTTCGGTAGCTGGCTGTCATCCTTCCAACGGAAGGGAAGACCCTCTAGCTTTGCGTCGCTGCCTTTCGACAGGTTTGCCGTTATCGAGCTTGCTTTTATAGTAGAAGTATAGCAAATTTTCATAGATTATGCAAGGAAAAACCTACCGATTTCTCGGTAGGTTTGGAATATTCTATCTCTACGGTGCGACCCCCTAATTCCGGAGTCTTCCATATCAAACCGACTCATGTCGCAGTTATGCTCTTTATTTCACGTTCTTTCTCGGCCAGAAGAATTTTGACCGGTCATCTAGACTCATGACCCATTC
>NZ_QRDZ01000043.1 GCF_003386235.1 Cohnella phaseoli | reverse complement strand
CAGGGTTAGCACCCTTAACGCCGTCATTTTTCAATTAGGCACCTTTTTTTCAAGCGAGCTGTTCTAAAAGTGAGCTAGAACTTACTTTTGAGACAGCCTCAACTCACCAGGAAGGGAGGATTTTAATATGGATAGTGTAGTTCTCGAAAATATAGGAAAGCTAGTCGGAACAATAGGGTTCCCTGGGCTTATTGCCATTATACTACTCAGAACTATTCTGGGAAGTTTTAATCAGCGCCTGGAGACACTTGATAGAAGATTGAACCAGTTAAACAACTCAATTGTGTTGGTGACAAAAACTTTAACTCAGTTATCAAAAGAGGATTCCACTAAACTTAATACCATATTCACTCCTGTTGTTGAACACTCAAATAACCAAACAAATAATTAATTTCTTTCAATGTTAATTCCTATGATTCTTCTGCTTGCAAACTTACAATTGAACAAAAAGGTTAAGTCTAATGAATTGTTTATGTTTTTACCACTTGTTACGCAAATCATCCCTACTCTGAGAGTGGGATGATTTTGTTTATTTTCGATTTATATAGACCGCAAATAAGATCATAACCGAATAAGCAGACGATCGATGGTTTGCATCGGATGTGTATTGACCTGCTTCATAAATTGGCTCACATGAAGCTTAATCTTATAGAATTTCTCAAAGAAGACGTTATTGACTACGTCAGCTTTGAGCCATAGCCATAAGCCTTCCACCGGATTCAGATTTGGGCTGTAAGGCGGCAGAAAGACCAACTGTAAACGAGGATGTTCTTTGAGAAACGCCTGTAAAGCTTTGGCGTGATGGATGCGGCTATTGTCCAAAATCAAGGCCATTTTTCCAGATGGGTACGCAGAGAGGAGATCTTCCAAAAAGCGAACGAAGGCAGCTACATCCGCTTTCTCCTCTTCCCGATGATGCACTTGTCCCGTTTCATAGTTGATCGCCCCAAACAACTTGGCTCCTTCATGCTTGCCGTAGGTCGGCACTTTCCGTTGCCTGCCGCGCGGGAACCAATTGTATTGCAGCGCTTGATAGGAACGAATCATGGATTCATCTTCAAACAACAGATGATCGATCTCTTCGGCTTCCACCTGTTTCTTGAGATGAGTAAAGGTTTGTTTACGAAAAAATGCCTGGGCATCCGCATCGGCTTTGGCCAACGAATAGGTTGCTTTGGTGAAGCTGAAATGCATTCGTTTGAGCATCGCGCTGATGCCGCGCACACTCATGGTGACGCCAAACGTCATCTTGATCCACTCGGCTACCAGTGGAAGCGTCCAGGTGTAGCGCGCTTCAAAACCTACATCGGCTGGGGTTCGCTGTTCCAGCATGGCACCTAGCTGAATGCGTTGCTCGTCCGTGAGTTTTGTCGGTTGTCCGGGGGAATGATCCATTTCCAGCCCGGCAAGACCGTGCTCCTGATACGCTTGCAAATACAGACTGATCGTTTGGCGCGTACGATGGAGTAATTGGCCGATCTCATCAAACGAGTGACCTTCAAAGCGAAGGCGGACCGCTAGGTACCTCTCGTAAAGTCGTTTATCTGCTGTTTCTCTCATGGACACATTTAGTTGCTCAATTTTTGCGGAACTCATTTTCATCACCACCGGGTTTTTGTTACTATTTATTACCCCGTTTGGTGGTTGGCGTGGCAAGGTTCGTTTGTTATTTGCGTTCTATATAGATCTACTACTAATACGAAAAATATCCTTGTTTTGTCCGACAATTTTCTGAATGATCGGTAATATCGACTTTATAATCGGGCAACTTTACAATTCTGTCCATATGGAATTTTTCTGCTAGTCTGGTAAGCAAACAATACTCGCTCTGGGAAAAGGGGTAAAATCCCCTCTTCATGAGATTTCCTCATTTGTCAGATCTAAAGCCGATCCATTCCCCCGAATAACGACAGCCTCAAGCTTCGTCCCACAGCCTGAGAACGTTGTCCAAGCCTATGGCAGTTCCTTCCCGGCTTTCCTCCATGCCTTCGAATTCCAAAGTCAGATAGCCGTCGTAGCCCGAGCCTTTGATGAGCTTGAGCAGACTTCTTACCGGCAGGTCTCCCTGACCGAATATCGAGCCCCTTAAGAAGTTGCCGTTCGCGGTGCGGAACCATTTGCCGTCTCCGGGATTCTGATCGGCCCCGCGATAATAGAAGTCTTTCAGGTGGACGATCGAAGCCAAGGGCAGATTTTTGGCGACGCCGATCAATGGCGGTTCGTCGACGCACAGGAAGTTGCCGATGTCCAGCACCGTCCGGAAATTCGGGCGATTCACCTCGGCGATTACCCGTTGGACGCGATCGCTGTGCTGCACGCCCCAGCCGTGGTTTTCGATGTTCGTCGCGATGCCGCGCTCGGCGGCGTAGTCCGCGATGAGCCGACTGCCCTCGGCGATTCGCGGCAGATTCTTCTCGAAATGCGTGATGTCGGCTTCCTCTTGCGGAATCGTAAACGCCACCACGTCGTGACGCATAGAGCGAATTCCCATTGCCGCTAGCAAATCGACATGCCCCTTCAAGCGCTCCACTTCGGCAAGGAAATCTTCGTCCGATTCGTGCGCGAAATTGGCCGGAAGCGCATAGTTGGACAGCTCAAGACCGAGCTGTTCCGCTTTGCGCCGGACCCGCTCCGCGAGCTCTCCGTCGTCGACCAGCGAATAACCGTAGGGCACGAGCTCCACATGCTCGCAACGATGCTCCTTCGCCCATTCCAAGACATCGAGGACGGACATTTCTCCGCCTCGCAGCTTATCGACCAGACAATACGTGCTTATTCCGAGCTTCATTTTCCGCCAAGTCCCCTTTCCTTTTCTGCCGACGATTCAGCCCTTAACCGCCCCGCCGACCAGTCCCTTAATAATAAACCTTTGCACGAACATGTACAGCAATGTAATCGGCATAGCGACCAGAGCTGAAGCGGCGAACAGCTGCGGCCAATTGGCCGAGTACTGTGTTTTGAAGAACATGAGCCCGATCGGCAGCGTCCGACTGTTCGGAGACGACAGGTAGACGAGCGGACCGAAAAAATCGTTCCACGAATTGATCGCGATTACGATAATGCAGGTCGAGGTTACCGGCAGCGTCAGCGGAACGACAACCTGCCAGAAGATCCGTATCGGCGAGCAGCCGTCGATTGTCGCCGCCTCCTCAATCTCCAGCGGAACGGTTTTGAAAAACTGGAAGTACAGGAAGATCGGCAGCGCCATCCCACCGGCCACTTGAATGATCGAGAGGCCCAGATGCGTGTTGAGCAGCGACAGCTCCCGCAGCAGCAGGAAGGACTGGATCGTTCCGGCGAAGCCGGGCAGGATCATGCCGAGAAGGAAATAGGAGAAAAACCAGTCGGCCCTCCAGGCCCTCCCGTGCCGCAGCGCGTACCCGGCCAGAATGGCGCATACGAGCGTCACCGACAAGGAAACGGCCAGCACGGTTACGCTGTTCGAGAAATAGAGGACGAGACGTCCGACCTCGATCGCCTGCGGATAGTTGCTCCAGTGATACGTTTCCGGCAACGCGAGCGGGTTCAGCGTTCCCGACGAACTTTGCAGCGATACCGTCGCCAGCACGAACAGCGGAACGAGAATGACGGCCAGACAGACCGCGACGATGCCGTACGAAGAGATTTTGGCCGCCCTCATTGCTTAACCTCCCATCTGCCCAGTGCCCGGATAATCGAGACCGTCACGAGCATGATGAGAACGGACAGCAGAATGGCCATCGCCGTTCCGTAGCCCGGCTGTGACGTCTTGAACGCGAATTGATAGATCAGCGTCCCGAATACCTGCGTCGAGTTGGCCGGTCCGCCCTGCGTCATGACCCAGATATGCTCGAACTGCTTCATGTTCCCGATGACCGACAGCACCGTATTGACCGTGATGGCCGGCACGAGCAGCGGCAGCGTGATCCTGAAAAATTTCTGCCGGGCGTTGGCCCCGTCGATGCTGGCCGATTCGTAAATATCGGATGAAATGCCTTGCAGTCCGGCCATGTAAATCATCATTGAATATCCGGTGTACTGCCAGATAATGACGAACGAGATGGCGTAGATCGCCGTATCCGTGCGGCCCAGCCAGTCGATGCCCGCCAGCGTGTCCAAGCCGAGCGCCTCGAAGAATTTGGGCAGAAAGCCGACGAACGGCGAGTACATATAGCTCCAGATATAACCGATGACAACCGTATTCAGAATGGCCGGGTAAAAAATGACCGCGCGCATCCAGACGACGCCCCGCAGCTTCTGGTCGAGCAGGACGGCCAGGAAGATGGAGATCGCGTGCTGGACGGCGATAACGACGACGGATAGAATCAACATGTTCCGCAGCGCGGTGGCGAACAGCGGATCGGAGAAGACGTTCCTGAAATTGTCCAGGCCGATCCAGTTCGCGCTGAAGGAAACGCCCTTCCAGTCGGTGAAGCCGTAATAAAGCCCGCTGACGATCGGCCCCGCGTAGAACAGCGAATACAGCAGCAGCGCGGGAGCCAGGAACAGAAGAAAGGTTTTCAGATTCAGTATTCTCATAAGGTCCCTCCCGTGTATGGCGAAGCAGGCCGCGAAGAAGCAAAGACCCGGGCTTCTTTCCCCGGGTCGGAGCTGTCCATTCGCGCCTTGCGCGGCGGATTACTTGTAGTCCTTCTCCTGTGCCTTCTGCATCTCTTCCATCAGCTTCGCCAAATCCGGCTTCTGCTTGAGCAGAATCTGCTGCAGCATCGGGAAATACGCCGGCTCCATCGAAGGCGTCAAGCTCGGGAAGATCGTCGAAATATTCGACTCGATGCTCTTCGTCAGCTCTTCCGCGATTGGATGATAGGTCGGGGAGGTGCCTCCGACGACGGTGACCGCCGATTTCGTGTCCTCGGACCACAGCTTGGCCGTCTCCGGTTGAGCGATGAAGTCCATGAACAGCTTTACTTCTTCGGGATGCTTGCTCCAGGAGATGCCGGTGAAAATGTTGTCCGAGATCAGGTTGACGACGAGCGGATCGCCGGCTTTGTTAAGCGGGATCGGGAACGCGCCCACCTCGAACTCCTTGAAGTCCGCGGGGAATTCGTCCAGCGCCCAGCTGCCCATCGGATACATCGCGGCCTTCCCTTCCTTGAACACCTGCACGACCTGGGCGTTGCCCAGCCCGACCGAATTTTCGAGGAAATACCCCTTGTCCGCCAGCTCGCTCAGAGGGCCGAAGAAATCCGCGAATTCCGGATCCGTCCACTTCTTCTCCCCCGAGGCCAGCTTCTCGAACACGAGAGGGTCCTTGTGCTGATAAGCGCCGAATTGGCCGCTCGACATGAATTGGGTCGCCCAGGCGTCCTTGCCCCCTGTCACGAACGGCGCGAGCCCGCTGGCCTTGATTTTCTCGCTGACGTCCAGCAGCTCTTCCCAGGTCGTCGGAACGTTTAAGCCAAGGTTCTGGAAGATGTCTCGGTTGTAAAAAACGACAACGGCGTAATAGTTGTACGGCACGCCGTAGGTTTTGCCGTCCACGGTGCCCAGTTGAACGGCGGACTCCAGATAATTGCCCTTCCAGGCTTCCCCGGACATGTCCATCAGCACGTTCTGGTCGACATACTCGCGCATCTGATTCGGGAACATCCAGACGATGTCCATATCGGCCTTGGAGACGATTCTCGTCCGGATAACCTCCCGATACTGGTCGGCGATCTGGTCCGGCTCCACGGTAATGTACGGATATTGCTCCTCGAACTTCTCGAGCACCTTCTGGCTGAGCGGATTCCAGCTGGAGATTTTCAAGGTGACCGGTTGTTTGTCCTCTCCCGAAGGGGCCGGCTTGGACTCGGACGCCGACGGACTCGCCCCGGAGCCTCCCGACGCGGGAGCGCCCGTATTCTTGTTGCCCCCGCACGCGGAGACGATAACCGAGACGGCCAATACGAGAAGCAGCAGTGCGGAGAAGCGAGAATGCTTCATATCAAAACCTCCCTTTGATCTGTAAAACGCTTACAAGGTTCATTATAGAAGCGGTACGTCTCCCTCTCCATGAACGGTTTATGAGATATGGGCGCTTTGTTTTGCCCATTTTCGGGCTCGGTCATAAAAAAATGCACGATTTTTATGAAATCGTACATTTTATTGATCGTCGCTTCAGGAGCCGTTGCGGTATTCGATCGGCGATTGGCCGACAATTTCCTTGAACAGCTTGCTGAAATAGTGCGAATGCGCGTAGCCGACCTTCTCCGCCACCTCGTAAATTCTTAGATTCGTTCTGCGAAGAAGCTCCTTGGCTCGCTCCATCTTTTTCCGTATGACGTAATCGCTGAAATTGACCCCGGTCTCCTTGAGAAAGATCCGGCTGAGATGAGCGGGACTAACGTGGGCGAACTCGGCGCAGGAAGACAGGGATACGTCCTCGCAGAAGTGGTGATCGACATAATCCATCGCCATGCGAACGGCCTGTCCGACAGCCCCTTCGGCCTCCCCGAGTTCCCGCTGCAGCTCCCCATACGCCGTTCTCAGACCGGGAACATCGCTTGCAAGCGCGCCTCCGGAGAAGACCAGCGCAACGTTAAGCAGATTGGCCAAATTTTTCTTCAGCTCCGCCAGATACTCGTTCCAGGTCCGTTCTCCGCTTCGGGCTTGCGCCGGCGCCAGCCACAGCAGCTCGTCCCGCTCTCCGTTCGCCACCGCGCCTCCCCAATCGTGCGACACATACTTCTCGATGAAGTACCTGGCCGCCGCGAAGCGCGAGCCGCTCTTCTCCTGCTCCTCTTCCCTTCCGCCCGACGCCGGACGGATGCCGACCAGCCGTACCCCGTCCGCTAGCGCGGGCAAACCGAGAGCGCCATACTGCTTCTCCAGCCGCCCCTCTTCGTCCGTTCCCGAAAGCAAAGCTTTCAGAAATTCGTCTCTCTCCTTCTCCGTCGTTCCCGCCGGAGTCAAGGAAGGTCCGTACGTTCGTTCCAGATTGTCCAGCACCTTCTTCAGCATGTCTACGATCTCTTCCTTCGCCATCGTAGGCTTGTGCAAATAATCCGTTACGCCCAGACGCAGCGCCTCCTGAACGTAAGGAAAATCGTCGTAGCTGCTGATTACGATGACCTGAGTTCCTCCGCCGCGTTCTTTAATTTTCTTCGTTAACTGAATTCCGTCCATCACCGGCATGCGGATGTCGGTCATGACGATATGAATTTCCTCTTCCTCGATGATATTCCAAGCTTCCTCGCCGTTAGAGGCCTCCGCCTTCCAGACGACGCCGTAGCTCTCCCAATCGACCAGGTAACGCAATCCGATCCGGACGATCGACTCGTCCTCAACGACCAGCATGTTCCACATCGGCGTTCTCCCCTCTCGGTTGATACGGAAGCAGCAGAATCGCTTTCGTCCCCTCGCCCGGCGCGCTGTCGATCGTCAGACCGTAGGCCGCTCCGTATCTAAGCCTTATGCGTTCCCGAACGTTCCGGACCCCGATGCTTTCTTCCCCGTCCGCGGCCGGATCGTTCAACTCCTTGACCTTGGCGGCGTCGATTCCTTTGCCGTCGTCCGCGACGACAATACGCAGCGTTCGCCCTTCATCCGCGATCTCCGCCGACACCTCGATGCGAAGCTGCCGTTCCATGCTGCTCGGCCCGTGAAAAATCGCGTTTTCCAGCAGCGGCTGCAGCAGCATAACCGGCACTTGGGCTTTTAACGCAGCGTCGGACACCTTCCATCTGACGACGAAGCGGTTCGTATAGCGAAGCTCCATCAGCAGCGTATATTCCTTGAGCAGCTCCAGTTCGTCTCCCAGGCTGACAAGGTCCTTGACCATCTTCATATTGGAGTGCAGCAGCTTGCTGAGCGATTGCAGCAATTTGGCGATATGCTCGGATTGTTGAATGAGCGCCAGCATGCGAATCGAATTAATCGTATTGTACAGAAAATGGGGATTAATGCGGGCGCGAAGCGCGTACAGCTCCGCGTTTCTCTTCTGCTTCTCCGACTCCTCGATCGAATTGACCAGCTCGTCCAGATGCGTCACCATCCGGTTGTACCGGAATTGCAGCTGGCCGATCTCGTCCCTTCTCTCGTAGGGGAGCGACAAGGTCGATTCGAAGTTGCCCATCTCCACCTTGCTCATCGACCGCATCAGGCTGCGAATCGGCTTGGACAGGCCTTTGGCCAGCAGCCAGGACACGACCGCCGCTCCGATAAAAATAAACAAAACGACAAGCAGAGTCAATTTTTTAATCGCCGCGCTCTCCTGAAGCAGCTCCTCTCGGTCGACCAGCAAATAAGTCGTCCAGCCGGTGTATTCGTTGAATTTCTCCACACCGTTCCAGGAGCGATGGTTGCCATCTACCGTCGATTGCAGACGGAAGGCATTCGCGGATTCCGGACCTCCTCCGCTTCGAACGCTTGCGTACTTCGATACTCCTCCGTCCCCGCTTTGGGCGCTTGCGTTCTTCGATCCCCCTCCGCTCGCGGTGCCCTTCCGATTCTGCGAAGAGCGGAACTCCAGCAGCTTCTCGGTAATTTCCGGCTCCGAGGAGTAGACATAGCCGTCGGGAGCGGCTACGGTGACGTGAACGTTCTTAAAGCTGAGCGAACGGACCGTCTTCTGGATGAACGCCGGCTTAATGTCGACGGCCACGACGGCGGCGGGCTTGAAATCCCGGTCGATCAGCTGCCGCGCGATCGTAATCGTCTTGAACGTGGTTCCGTTGAATTGAGCCTCGTCGCGCAAGCCGGAAATGACCAACCCGCCTTCCCTGTCGATCGCCTGCTTGTACCACGCCTCTTCGTATGGCTTGTAATCCGGGTTGATGGATTTGTCCCCGCTCGTTCGATAACCGTAGATGCTGCCGTTCGTTCCGTAGAACAGCATGCCTTCGATCATCGAGTTAACGGAGGGATAGGTCGTAATAAGCTGAATAAGCCGCTGTTGGTTGATTAACTCCCGATAGCCCCATTGGTCTCTAGGCGAGAACGGCGAAGCGATAATTTCAAAAATTTCTTCCGTGGAATAGGGGAGCATGCTATAGCGTTCGAAATCCTGTACCTGCTTCTCCAGCGTATTGTTGAACTGTCCGATGATAACCTGCAGATCCTCGTTAACCCTTTTCTCCAATGAATCCGCCGACTGGCGATACGCAATAAGCCCCACGCTGGCCGTGGGGATGACGCATAGCATATAGATCGCGCATAAGAGCTTCGTCTGGAAGCTCAGACCGTTCCACCATCTCAGAAGCATCGCTGTCTCTCTCCATCCCGTCTCATACCCCTAGTTTAGCGGTGTTGGGACGGATGCGACAGATAGGAAGCTAACTTTTTTGGGGAGAAGATTAACTTGATCGACAAGAAAATGCATACAAAGGCCCGCGCGAACCGGCCAAAATTAACGCTTCGTCAGCCAGAACGAACCGCCTCGTGCCGGGACGCCCTGCGGACCGATCGCTCCGAGAACCGTCTGCGCGAGACCGGCCAATTCCGCGTCTTGCGAGACATAGTGGCTCGGAAACGCCACCTCGTATGCGGGCTCCTGCGGATTTTGCGCCAGTAAATAAGCCGCCAGCATATACTGCTCGTTGTAGTAGCGGCGAGACCAGCTCTCCGGATAGTCGTCCGGCAGAAAAATATCGTGAAAATGAACGAGAACGCCGGACTTCAGCCGCGGCATAACCTCCAGAAATACGATGTTGGCATCCGAATTCTGGAACACATAGTGGCTGCTGTCCACGAACAGAATGTCCCCGGCCTCCAGCTCCTCGAACAACGACAAATCGGTCTCCTCAAGCGGTTTGCGTACGATGCGGCTGCAAATCTCGTCGATCTCCTCGCGGGGGAACGGATCGATCGAGACGATCTCCGTCGTCAGCCCGTGGTCCGCAGCGGCGCGCTTGGCGAACATCGTGGAGTTGCCCGAGCCGATCTCGCAGTAGCGTTTCGGACGCCGCTCCGCCACGATGCCGTACAGCGCCAGCGCATCTAATCCGCTGAACCAGTCATTGTTCCAGGAGGGCTGCGCAGGAGCGGCATCGTCATGCTCATACGCTATGGAATCCAAGTGTCCGGCATAACGCGCAAAAGCCCACAATTCGGCCTCGTACCGAGACCGATTGCCGGCAATGATCGCATGCAGCGGGCCATGCGTCGGCCTATTGCCGCCGAACCGCGGCCTCGGGTTTATCGGATAATTGACATAGATCGGATAGAGTGCGCTCATCCCATCGACTCCTCTCATCCTACCACCGTATTCCGCTTGGCTTGCGATGGTGTCCGCCGTCTAGCTTAAATGCTCCAATGCTGCCAATCCTGCTGACGCTTCTCGTGAGTCGCCAGCCAATCCAAGGTGGATTGGTACAGCTCGTTTTTGTGAACGCCTTGAGAGTACGTGTGGTCCGCTTGGAAAAGAATGTTCTTGTCGCAGCGCCCTTCGCCGCGAAGCCAGAATGTCTTCTCCAGCAGGAAGCTGTAATCGGCCGGAATGACGTCATCCGACGTCCCGTGCGCGATGAAGACGTCGCCCGAGAACTTGGACGCTTCCTGGAACGGCTGATGCTGCTGCAGCGACTCGAAAAACTCGGGCTTCAGCTTGTAGCCCTGATAGTCCGCCTGACCTTTCTTGACCGTTTCGTCGTACACGCCGCGACCGACGATTTTCACAATGTCGCTGAATGGATAGGAGACGGGAGACCACAGCGCCAGCGATTTCACGCGGCGATCTCTCGTTCCCGTCAGCAGGGCGACGGCTCCCCCGAGACTGTGTCCGAGCAGCGTCACTCTGAGCGGGTCCACGCAATCGAGGCTTAAGCCGTAGTCCAGCACGGAGCGCGTCTGCGCAATCATCGAATCGAGACCGTGCTCGCCGTACACGCCTTCGCTCTCACCGCAACCGGCAAAGTCAAAACGAATGACGAGGAAGCCCCGTTGCGCCAGCAATCGACTTGCCAGCAGGAACAGCCGATCCACGCCAATCCGGCTGCCGATAAAACCGTGGCAGATGACGACTAGCGGCATTTTCTTCTCCGGGCAGGCTCCGTCCCGAACCGGATAATGTATCGTAGCCGTTAAGGCAAGATTATCATGCTGAATCGTAATTGGTTTTTCCATCGTCGAAAACCCCTTATCCTTATATTCCGATTAAAATAGTATGAATTAAAGTTATCATCTCCCTTGCCTTCTGTCAACCCCAAAAAAAGGGCCTGTCCCATAAGCACTCCAAGTTGCTCTAACAGATGATCGATACTAAAGGTTAAAGGGGTATATACCTCCTTCCGCTGCTATACGCTCCTGAAATCTGAAATGGGAAACCCGCGAAAAGGGGATTTCAGGAGCGTATGAGGCAGTCTACAGGAGGTATATACCCCTATCTTTGTTTATCGATCATTTCAAGCAACTCTACTTAGGGGACAGGCCCTTTTGAAATATGCCGTTGACTCAGTTACTTCACATAGAACGTTGCATCGGCTTGGTCGAGGGAGTTCGTAATCGACGAGATTTCCAGTACACCGCTCCGGTGTCTCAGGTAGATGCCCGAGAAACTGTACGTTTCGAACGAAGCCGCCCATCCGCTGGAGAAGCCGGTGCGCAAACGCCAGGTGGCGTCGTTCTTGTATAGCGTCGTATTGGCGTACGGATCGAGCCACACCTTGCCGTCGCGATGGCGCAAATAGTAGCCCGGATACGTTGCCGATTCGATCGACACCGCCGACGGATCGGCCAGTCCCGGCACGAGCTTCCACTGCGATTCCGGCGCGTACTGGCTTCCGTCCATTTTGCCCCGGCCCGCGTCGACGCGGACATAGTTGCCGATGTTGTAGCTCTCCAACTGATTGACGGGGATTTCGACGTCGACCCGCTGCAGCTTCCAGTTCTGCGTATCCAGCCCGTTGGCCGTCCACTGAATGACCTTCGTTCCGGCCGGAGAGCCCCCGCCCGCATTGTCCAGCATCAGGCCGCTATGCTCGTTCATGCTCGTATAATAGCCGCTCCCCTTATAGGAGAACTTCCATCGCTGCGTATCCAAGTAATTGTCGGTCCACAGCACGACCTTCGTACCCGGAGTCGTCACGCCGTTCGGATCGTCCAGCACCAAACCCGTATTCACGTTCATCACCCGGAAAAATCCGTTGCTCCGATAATCCGGAACCCACCACTGGGTATCTAAGCCGAGATCGTTCCATTGGATCACCTCCGTGCCGGCCGGCGATCCGCCCCCTGCATTATCCAGCAGCAGACTGTTGTTCTGATTGATCAGCTTGTAGATGCCCCCGGAGACGATGGAGGAATCCCCGCTCATCTGCGCGACGTTCGCCCGAATTTCGTTGCGGCTGCCAACTTTGACCGTGTTGACCTCCAGCAGCAGCGAATGATCGAGCGGCAGCAGGGTCCCGCTCCATGCGGCGGGTGTATTCTGATTGCTTCCCTTGACGGTCAGCGGCGCGTCGACCAGAGACCATGTTGCTCCGTAATTGGAGCTGGTGAACATTTTATTGGCCGTAGGCACGACGTCGGTCATCCCGCGCACGTAAAATCTGCCGTTCGGGCTTCCGTCGTCCACATACGCGACTTCCGGAGTTTGCGAAGCGCGATAGATGCCTGTGCCGACTACGGTGCCGAGATCAGTCGGGCTTCCCCAATTGATGCCGTCGGTCGAAGTCTTGAACCGGACGGCGAAGTTCGGAGCCGCACCCAGCATCTCGAAAAACATAAAATAGGTTCCGTTCTTCACCCGAACGACCCGCGGCATGCCCGGACGCCAGTCCAAGTTCGTCGAGCTTCCGACGGTCAGGCTATAGCTGCCCCAAGTCAACCCTCCGTCGCTCGATATCTCTTGAGCGAGCGCCTGATTGTAGCCCGGCTGCCGCTCATCGGAGTAGTAGCAGATGAGCCGGCCGTCGGCGGTTACGGCGAACTCGGGCTCCCAGGTGCGCTTCGTGCCCGCCGTTCCGCGCGCCGCCAGATGGCTATGAAGCTGCCACGTCGCTCCGTTGTCCGTGCTCCGCCAAATATGAATCGTATAAGCGGACGAATTGTCCCAATCCGTCGAGGCGAACAGCAGCGTGCCCGCCGGATAAGCTCCGACCTGTTGGGGCAGCACGTAGAGCGTCGTCATTCCCTGCTGGTCCCGGTTCAAGCCGTAATTGTTCGGGTCGATCTCGCTGAGTAGCGACCAGCTTTTCCCGTTGTCAGAGCTGCGGTAGATCGGGAACGGCTTCATCCCGACCCAGCCGGTATTCCCGGGGAACCTGCGCGTGAACGTGGTCAGCACGTCCCCGTTGCCCAGCTTAACCGCTCTGGCGTAATAAGGCTCGGTTTCCGTTCCGCTGCTGGAGACGACCGATCCGGTCGTCGCCGCTTGAACGGAAGCTCCGCCCAGCACCGACAGCAGCATAACTAAAGACAGTACAAGCAGCCATCCTTTTCGAACGCTTCTTCCCATCTTCATTCCCCCGCGACAGATGATTAATTTTCCTCCCCGGAAGGTCTCTGGATCTCGTGTTCGTCGCTTAGCGGCACGCCGAAATCCGGCGTCCCGTCCGGATTCCAGCCGAAACGCTGAATGCGCGTGCTGCGCAGCCCCGTATCGGCTCCCGGCTCCGGCAGCGCGTGATAGACGATCCAATCCTCCGTCCCGTCCGGCGACATCGTAAAGCTGTTATGCCCGGTGGCGTACACGCGATTTTCCGTGCTCTTGCGAAACACCGGCTCCTCCGACTTGCTCCAGGAGGCCGCATCCATCGGATCGTCCCCCTCCTTCATCGTCAGCATGCCTAATGCGTAATCCTCAGACCAGGTTGTACTTGCCGAATAGACGAGAAAAATAAAGCCGTTCCTGCGCAAAATGACGGGTCCCTCGTTGATCGCCATTCCGCCCTGTTTTTCCCACTCTAGCGTAGGGGCTGTAAGCAGCACGTGACCTCCGTCAAGCGCCAGCGTCCATGGGTCGTCCATCCGAACAATGAAGATCGCCGAGCCGTAATCGGGATATCGTCCGTAGCCTGCATACATAAAATACAAGCCCCCTTCGAGCTCCATCACCGTCCCGTCCAGCCCGGGCAGCGGCGTATCGAGCGCTCCTTTCCAGATCCACTCTCCTTCCAACGGATCGGCTTCGCCGTTTTCCAGTACGCAAATTCTGCGGGATTCATCACCTCCTCCATCGTTCGCGGTGTAATAGATATACCACTTGCCTTCCAGCCAGTGCAGCTCGGGCGCCCATAGATTGTGACTGTAAGGGCCGTTCTCTTCCGGAACCCATACTTTTTTCTTGGTGCCTGTCGCGATCCCGGTCATTGAAGCGGATTTCGTAATTTCCAGGCAGCCGAACTGCGTGGACATAAAATAGTAGAAGCCGTCGCTATGCTTCAGCAGCCAAGGATCGGCGGCGTTTCGGACGATTGGATTGTGAAAAGTTGCAGTCATGGGTGTGTTCTCTCCTTTTTAGCCCTTCATTCCGGTCAAGGTAATGCCCTCGACGAAGTATCTTTGCGCGAAAAAGAACAGCAGCAGCGTCGGAATCAGCGCCAGCACCGAACCAGCCATAATATACGTCCACTGAGACGTGTAGAAGCCTTGGAACGACGCCAGCACGAGCTGGAGCGTGAACTTCTCCGGAGTGTTGATGTAAATCAGCGGTCCCAGAAAATCGTTGTACCCGGCGAGAAAGCCGAACAGGCCTTGCGTAATGAGAGCGGGCTTGGAGAGGGGGACCATGATCCGGATAAAAATCTGAAACGGATTCATCCCGTCCACCTTGGCCGCCTCCTCTAGTTCCCTAGGAATGGTCATGAAAAACTGCCGCAGCAAAAACACGCCCGCCGCAGCTCCGAACATCCCCGGCACCATGAGCGGCAGCCAGCTGTCGATCCAGCCGATTTCCTTAAACAGAATAAACGTCGGAATCATCGTCACGACGCCCGGAATCATCATCGTCGCCAGCAGCAGCGTGAACAGAACGTTTTTCGCCGGAAAATCCATCCTTGCGAACGCATTAGCGGCCAGCGCGCTTGTGAACAAGCCGACGATGCAGGGCAGGGAGATGAGAAGCAGCGTGTTGAAAAAACCTTTAAGTAGGTTCGCTTCCGTCAACACGAAGACATAGTTGCTCCATTCGAACGCTTCGGGAATCCAACGCGGCGGCATTTCGAACTCGCGGCCTTGCTGCTTGAGAGATGTGGACAGCATCCAGAGAAAGGGGATCGCCATCACGAGCGCTCCCGCGGTCAGGAACGCATAGGCGACGGTTTGACGAACCATCTCCCCCGCTTTCTTTCTCCTCTGGCGGACGCTCCTTCCGACTAACGTACTCGACATGCTTTTTTCCCCCTATTCGTAGTGCACCCAGCGTTTGGACAGCCAGAAATTCAGCAGCGTAATCGCCAGAATCAGCAGCCCGAGCACCCAAGCCATTGCCGATGCGTATCCCATGCTCATATACCGGAACGCGTTCTGGAACAAGTAATAAACTATCGTTGTCGTCGAGTAGTTCGGGCCGCCCTCGGTCATGATTTGGAAGCGCGGAAAATCCTGCAAAGCCCCGATAATCGACGTAATCAAAATGTACAGCGTCGTCGGCGAAATGCACGGAATCGTAATCCGCACGAACCTCTGCCAGCGGCTGGCCCCGTCGATCTCCGCCGCTTCGTGGAAGCTCTTAGGAACGCCCTGCAGCGCGGCCAGATAGAGCACCATGTTGATTCCCAGCCCCGCCCATACGCCTTGAATGATCATCGCCGGCATCGCCCATTTCTCGCTGCTCAGCCAGGCGGGTCCTTGAATGCCGATCAGCTCCAGCAAGTAATTCAGCAAGCCGTAGCTATCGTTGAAAATCCATTTCCATAGCAGCGTCAGTGCGATAACCGAGCTGATCGTCGGCAGAAAAAACATCGTCCGGAAAAACCGGATGCCGCGCACCTTCTGATTCAGCGCCGTGGCGATGAACAGCGCCAGCGCCATGCCGATCGGGATGCTGAGCGCCGCGTAGAACGTATTGAACATCGTCTTCCAGAACAGCTCGTCGTTCAGCGCGAGCTTGGCGTAATTCGCAGTTCCCGTGAATACGGGAGGCTGGTAGCCGCTATACTCCGTAAAGCTGACATAGACGGAATAGCTGAGCGGCACGAACGCGAACAGCAGAAACCCCAAAATGGGGGCGGAGACGAATAAGTAGGCCCAGGCGTATTCCTTGCGTTTCATCCGTTCACCTCCGTCTTCTCTTGCAGAGGGGGGCTGTAAGCAATTCAAGTGGCTCTGAGGAATGATCGATGATAAAGGCTTGCAAGGTGTATGTATCTCCCTCCGATGCTATACGCTCCTGAAATCTGAATAGGTAAACCCGTTACAGGGTGATTTCAGGAGCGTATGAGGCAGTCTACGGGAGGTACATACACCTTCTTTCCTTGTCTATCGATCCTCTCAAGCAACTTTGCTTACGGGACAACCCCTCCTGCCGATCATCCTCTTACTTGAATACCGCCGGGTTGCCTTCCTTGATCGCCGCGTCGATCTTCGGTTTCAGGTCGTTCAACACGTCCGCGGCCGATTTCTTGCCTTCCCACATCGGGGCGAGTCCTTGGGACAGCATATCGAACCATTTGGCGTTCGGCAGATTCGTCCACGGACCGGGCACCTCGTTCTCGGCAGCCTTGATGAACACTTCCGCATGCTCGGGCTTCTGCCCCGGCTGCAGGAAGACGTCGGTGGCGGCCATCGATTTGAAGCTCGGAATGGCGAAGCCCATCAGCGATTGCTCCTTCTGTCCTTCCGGTCCTCCCAAATATTCCACAAGCTTGTAAGATGCCTCGATATGCTTCGATTTGCTGTAGATGCCGAGTCCGACCGAGCCGCTCCAGCCCGCCCACTTGTTCACCGGCAGCGGAGCGACGTCCCAATCGAAGGCCAGCTTGCGGAACTCCGGCACCATCCAGCGCCCGGTAATCATCATCGCCAGTCTGCCCGTCTGGAACATCTGGCTATCGTTCATATCCTTTAGCGCCGCCGCGTTCGGAACGACCTTGTGCTGGTTGGACAGATCCGCGGCAAACTGCAGCGCCTCCACCGCAGCCGTTCCGTTGCCTAGAAACTCGCGGCGATCGTCGCTCAGGAATGCGCCGCCGTTGCCGAGCACGAAGCCTTCCCACCAGATCGGTCCCATGCCGTATTGCTTGACTTTTCCGTTCTCCTCTATCGTCAGCTTTTTCGCCGTGTCCAGCAGCTGCTCGAACGTCATCGGCGTGTCCGCGCTCGGAAACGGCACGTTCATCTTGTTGAACAGGTCCTTGTTGTAGTAAAGGACAGTCGGGCCGATGTCCTTAGGCAGCGCGTATAGCGGTCCCTGCCCGTTCACCGCTCCGTCGTAACGATATCTGATCAAGCCGGATTCCCACATGTCCCCCGTATCGATCGAACTGGCGTTGACGAGATCCTCGATGGGATGCAGCAGCCCTTGGCTCACCCAACGTCCGAAGTCCCCATCCGGTACGTAGAATACGTCAGGCGCGTCTCCGCCCGCTAGAATTGTGTTCATTTTGCCGACGTAGTCGGCCGGGATATGCAAGTACTCCACCTTGATCGTCGGGTACTTCTCCTCGAAGCCTTTGAGCAGTTTCGTGAATACCTCTTTCTCCGATGGATCTCCCCAGCCGGCGAACTTGATTTTGACCGGGTCTCCTCCCGACTCCGCGCTCTGAGAGGAGCTGCCCGTCGCCGAGGCGCCCGGGCTTGCAGCAGGCTCCTTCCCTCCGCTGTTTCCACCGCCGCACCCAGTCGTCAACCCCGCAAGCAGCGCGATCGATGCCGTAAACACCAGCAATCTTTGGCTTTTACCGAGATTCATCTTATAGACACTCCCTTTTTGTATTGGATCTGCCTTCACCTTTAATTATAGAGGGACAGCGTGGGCGAACAATTGTGAAAACGCTTTATTAAATTCACAAAAAGAATCGTAACCTCGGCGATTTCGACGGTCGAAAACGATAATGTGTGGCGGTCGTGGCGGGAGGTGGCGAGTTCTCGGCGGTCTAACGGTCCGATAGAGCATTAGCGATACAGCGCAGCAAACTTGCAACAATCTAACCTCCCGACAGAACGCCAAAGAGGCCCCTTCAGACCGCCCCCGGTCTGAAAGAGCCCCTCCACTCCACTACTTATCCTGATGCTGCTTGCGCCACTCAAGCGGAGTGACACCGACGGATTTGACAAACTGCTCGTAAAACCGGCTGGAGCTCGTAAAGCCCACCTCGGAGGAAATAAACTCGATCGCCTTGCCCGTCTGTCTCAGCAGCCTTTTGGCTTCCTCAATCCGCAAGTTGATAACGTATTGCTTGGGAGATACGCCGACCGCTTCCGAAAACTTCTTGCGAAGCATGCTCTCCGACAAATAATGGCGAGAGGCGATCTCGTGAATCGTAATCGGCGTATTGTAGTTTCTGTGGATTTCCTTCAGCACCTCTTGCACGATTCGCTTGTCGCTGCTCAGCTCCGCGTCTTGAGCGACGACTACGTTGCGGTGAAACAGCAGCAGCACCGTCTCGAAGGCGATTCGCATCAAATCGTAGGAATTGTCGCTGGTCTCTTCGGAATGCCAGCCCCGCTCCAGACGCGACAGGCTCATCTCCGCCCAGCTTCTGTCGTCCGCGTCCAGTCGCGCGCTCCATAGCCGATGCGGCTTTTGGTAGGCGTTGAGAAACAGATACTGGCAGTACGCCGGAACCTTCGCATAGAGAAAATGCACCGACAACCCCGTCCACGGCTCGGTACAGACGAAGCCGTGATGAAGACCGGAAGGAATCAGAATCAGATCTCCCTCCGATACTTTGATGTTCTGATCGTGAGCGCTGTAGTAGCCCTCTCCGCCCAATATCAAAGTCAGCTCGTCATGCTCATGCGAATGGGACATGAACAAGCCTTCTCCTTGCTCCGCCTGAAAAGTGTGCGGCTTGAAACGCTCAATGCTCGTAATAAAGCCTCTGGCCATATCGGACATGCGCCCTTCCCTTATCCGTCTTGGCGACCTGCGGAAAACCGTCCGTCAGACTCGTGATGCTCTTATATTACCATGCACTCGAAGGAAGGAGCCATAGTCCGAGCCCTTCCGCAGCAGTCTCATTTTTCCGCGCAAACGGGGAATGCTACCGAGTAACCTTGCTCGCTCCCAACCGGATCAGCGGACAAGCAACATTTTCCTCATGAGGAGATGAGGCTATGGAAGCCTTCGTCAAATGGGTATCGTCCCACGCCTTGACCGTTCTGATTATTCTTGGCGTCATTTATGCGATCGCCTTTGTGCTGACCAACCGCAAGTCGCTGTTTTATAAAGAATAAGCCCCCGGCGGGCAAGCCCGCTAAAAAAGCAAGCTGTCCCCTACCGGAGGCTCAGTTAGTGAGCAAGACTTTTACACAAGCGCCTTGGCCGCAATGTCCGTGCGATTTTGTTTGCCTTCGAATGTGATGCCGGCTGCAGCCGCATATGCATTGGCCCGCGCCTCTACGATACCCGCGCCGCGTCCGACAACGCCCAATACTCGGCCGCCGTTCGTCACGATTTGACCGTCCTTCAGCGCAGTTCCCGCATGGAACACAAGCGCTCCGGGTACGGTTACGCTGTCCAAACCGTCGATCGGGAATCCTTTGGGATAAGACCCCGGATAGCCGCCGGAAGCGAGCACGACGCAGACCGCCGCCTCGTCGCTCCAGCGAATGTCGATATCCGCCAATGTGCCGTCGATCGAAGCCAGGAAAATTTCCAGCAAATCCGTCTCCAACCGAGGCAGAACAACCTGCGTCTCGGGATCGCCGAAACGGGCGTTGAATTCGATCGTTTTCGGACCGTCCTTCGTAATCATCAAGCCAGCGAACAGAACGCCGCGGAACGGACGGCCTTCCGATACCATCGCGCGAGCCGTCGGTTTAATGATGTTCTCGATCGCGTCCTCGATAATCGCCGAATCGATATGCGGAAGCGGAGAATACGTGCCCATGCCGCCGGTATTCGGTCCTTTGTCGTTGTCGAACACCTGCTTATGGTCTTGCGCAGGCGACATTGCCCGCACCGTCTCTCCGTCCACAAACGCGAGAATCGACATTTCCTGGCCTTCAAGGAACTCCTCGATAACAACCTTGTCGCCGGCCGAGCCGAACGACTTGCTCACCATCGTCTCCTCCAGCGCCTTGTCCGCTTCCTCGCGCGTGAAGCATACCGTTACGCCCTTTCCTGCCGCCAGCCCGTCCGCTTTGATGACGATCGGAACCGATTGCTGAGCCAAATACGCCTTAGCCGACTCGTAGTCGGTGAACGTCTCGTATTTCGCGGTCGGAATGCTGTACTTGCGCAGCAGGTCTTTCATGAAAATTTTGCTGCCTTCGATTTCGGCCGCGTTTTTGCGCGGACCGTACACCGGAATCGCCGCCGCCTCAAACTCATCCACGATGCCCGCTGCCAGCGGATCGTCCGGACCGACGACGACCAGATCGATCGCCTGCTCCTTGGCAAAACCGACAAGACGGGCAAATTCCATCTCCCCAATCTCGACGTTCTCCGCCAATTGGGCGATTCCGGCGTTGCCTGGAGCGCAGAAAATTTTCTCGACTTTGGGACTCTTCTTGAGCGCCCAGACGATCGCGTGCTCGCGTCCGCCGCGTCCGATCACCAGAATGCGCACCTTAAGCCCCTCCTTCGGAATCCTTGTTGACGACCTTCAGAGTCACTTCGCCGTCGGAGATGCGGATCGTTTTCACGAGCAAGGAAATTTTGTTTTCCTCGTTCAGCAGGTTCCAGTAAAATTGCGCCGTCTCCTGCTCGTCGTCGAACAGCGGAGCAAGATGCGGCTCGCCAGCGAAGGAAGGCAACGGATTGCCGTCCCCGACATACGTCGAGATGAAATGTCCGTATCCTGCGAGCGCTTTTTCATAGTGGAAAAATTGGCGTTTCGTCTGGGACTCGTCGTTCTCGTTCGTTTTCAGGATGGACAGCTTGTAGGCGTTCAGCTTGTCGTTCAAGTCGACAATGCCCGAGATACGAGGCGTAAAATTCGGCGGGTCCGGCTCGTACGTACGCTGCGACAACGCATCCTCGAAGCGACCTCCATTGCGAAGCGCCTCCCAGATCGTGTCCGTCTGGTCGCCGTTTGTGACGATATGTGCGCCGCCCTCATGACGAAGCGGATAGTAAATAATAAGCGACGGATCGGACAGCTTGGCCGGATCGCGCGCTTCCGTACGCAGAAACCCGTTCTCCTCCGGCACGAAAATCCGATTGCGGCTGTTCTCGCTTCTGCCCATGATCCAGTACACCTGCACAAACCGCGATGCGTCAGGCGTCAATCCGATAATGATTCCGCGGCCCGGATAAGCGTTCGTCTTCAACTGCTGCACGGTGCGATCCGCCAGCTCTTGCCATTTTGCAGACATTGTCGTCGTCCCTTCCTCTTCAAATAAAGGTTCAAAAAGTCCGATTTTCAGCACCGAGAAGGTTGGATGAAGACCGGGAATGAGGAACGGAGCGTAGTGGAAGCTACGTGAGTACCGGAAGGACCGGCTGAATTCAAGATTCGACGTCGTATCCGCTTCCTGGACCTCTTCGTGATCAAAATTGGACTTTTTGAACTACCTCTTTTAGTGATGGAATAGGCGTACGCCCGAATATACCATTACCATATTATAGTCGTTCGCAGCTTGCACCACTTCTTCGTCGCGCAGCGACTTGCCGGCTTGGATGACGTATTTGACGCCGCTCCGGCTGGCCCGGTCGAGATTGTCGCGGAAAGGAAGGAAAGCGTCGGAGCCGTAAGAAACGCCTTGCAGACCGTTCAGCCATTCGCGCTTCTCTTCGCGCGTCAGACGAGTTGGCACAACCTCGAAGCAGCTTTCCCATGCCGCTTGCTCGATTGGCGTGACTTCGTCCTCCAGCCACAGGTCGATCGCATTGTTCTGCTCGGCGCGAGCCAGACCTTCACGGAACTTCATGTTCAGTGCGGCCGGATGCTGACGAAGATACCAGCGGTCTGCCTTGTCCCCGGCAAGACGGGTACAGTGAATACGGGATTGCTGGCCTGCGCCAATGCCGATCGTCTGGCCGTCCAGCGTGTAGCAGATGGAGTTGGATTGCGTGTATTTGAGCGTAATGAGCGCCACAAGCATGTCGCGCTTGGCGCTGTCCGGAATTTCCTTATTCGCGGTAATGACGTTCGCTAGGTCAAACACGGAAGCATCCGGCACGGCGCTGTTGCGCTCCTGTTGAAACTTCATGCCGAATAGCGTACGAGTCTCGATCGGTTCCGGCACATATTCCGGATCGATCTGGAGAATCAGATACTTGCCGCCCTTCTTCTGCTTCAGAATATCGAGCGCTTCAGGCGTGTAGCCGGGAGCTACGACCAGGTCGGACACTTCGCGCTTAAGCAGCGTTGCCGTCGATGCGTCCACGACATCGCTCAATGCAGCCGCGTCTCCGAAGGAGGACATGCGGTCCGCTCCGCGCGCGCGGGCGTAAGCGATTGCTAGCTCCGAGAGCCCTTCCGCCTCGACAAAATAAGCTTTAGCCAGTTCAGGCGACAGCGGCGCATAGACGGCCGTGCCCGCAGGGCTGACGTGCTTGAAGGATGCGGCTGCCGGAAGTCCGGTCGCCTGACGAAGCTCGCGCACGAGTTGGAACGCGTTCAGCGCGTCCAGCAGATTGATGAAGCCCGGGTCCCCGTTCAGTACGGTCAGCGGTAGCGGTTGGCCGTCCGCGCTGAATAGCTTCGCTTCTTTCTGGTGCGGGTTCATGCCATAGCGTAAAGCAATTTCGTGATTCTCGCTCATGGATTGTTTTCGTCCTCTCGTGTTTTGCTTCGTTGCCTATATAAGTGTTGAACCAATGAAGGTGAAGTCCATATCATTCCGAAAAGGATGGCTTTGCCGACTTCAAACTGCTTGAGTTAGCCGAGACGAATACTCACTTTCCGATCGTTTAACGTCACGCGGTCTTCCGCAATCCAGCGAACCGTCTGCGGCAGCAGTTCATGCTCGATCGCATGCACGCGCTCTCCCAACGAATCCTCCGTATCTTCTTCCCGCACCTCGACCGATTTTTGCGCGATAATCGGGCCCGTATCCATCCCACCGTCGACAAAATGTACCGTAACGCCGGTCAGCTTAACGCCGTATTCCAAAGCCTGACGAACCGACCGCACTCCTGGAAAAGAGGGCAGAAGCGCCGGGTGAATATTGATCATCCGTCCGTAAAAAGGCTCCACCAGCGTCGCAGTGACCAACCTCATATAACCCGCCAGCACGATCAATTCGACGCCTTCGGCGCGAAGACGGTCGACGATCTCCGCTTCATAGGCTTCCCTTGTCTCATACGATTTCGGGTTGAACAGATGAGTCGGCACGCCAAGCGACTCCGCCCGCTGTACGACTCTCGCCCCCGGCTTATCGCAGACGAGGAGCGATACGGTCGCAGGAATGCCCTGTCCCCATATCGCTTCGACGAGTGCCTGAAAATTGCTTCCGCTTCCGGAAGCGAACACGGCTATTTTTAACGGCTGCTGTGCTTTCGCTTGGTCAACCGAGGTCATGGCAGCTCAACGCCGTCGAAGGTTACGATTTTGGAGCCTTCCGTCACCGTTCCGATGCGGTATGCTTGCTCGCCCTGCTCCTTCGCGATCGCCAGCGCCTGCTCGGCTTGCTCCGCAGGCACGACCAGCACCATACCGACGCCCATGTTAAACGTCGTAAACATATCGCGATCGGTAATGCTGCCTACGCGCTGCATCAGGCTGAAAATCGGCAGCACCGGCCAGGATCCGCGGTTAATGTCCACGTTAACGCCTTCCGGCAATACGCGTGGAATGTTCTCGATGAAACCGCCGCCCGTAATATGGGCCATTCCTTTAATTTTGACGGATTCGAGCAATTTAAGGATTTGCTTCACGTAAATGCGCGTCGGCTCGATCAGCACATCGCCCAGCGTACGGCCTTCCAGCTCTTCCGGCTTGTCCGCCAACGCATAGCCCTGCTGTTCCAGCAGCAGACGACGAACGAGCGAAAAGCCGTTCGAGTGAATGCCGCTCGACGCCAGCCCAATGACCGCGTCTCCGGCTTGGATCGTGGAGCCGTCGATTGCCTTCGGACGATCTACGATACCCACTGTGAAGCCAGCGATATCGTATTCGCCGTCGGAGTACATGCCTGGCATCTCAGCCGTCTCGCCGCCGATCAGCGCGCAGCCGGCTTGCTCGCAGCCGTCGGCTACGCCTTTAACGATGGCCTCGATTTTCTCGGGAACGACTTTGTCGCAAGCGAGATAATCGAGGAAAAAAAGCGGCTCCGCACCGGTAACGATAACGTCGTTAACGCACATGGCCACCGCGTCGATGCCGATCGTATCGTGCTTGTCCATCGCGAACGCCAGCTTCAGCTTCGTGCCGACGCCGTCTGTGCCGCTAACGAGCACCGGCTCCTCATACTTATCTTTGTTCAGGCTGAACAATCCGCCGAACCCGCCAAGACCGGTCAGCACTTCCGGACGGAACGTTTTCTTAACGTGCTTTTTCATCCGCTCGACCGCTTCGTTGCCTGCCGCAATATCGACCCCGGCCTGTTTGTACGCCTCCGACAATGATTTCAGCTCCCTTAATAGTTGTAAACTCTCACACGTACACCTATACGCATACACGAATACGCGCCTCTGTACCTGACTCGCTCATAAAACACACTAACTCTTTATAATTTCGGAGCGAATAAGCCCGCGTGGCGGCCTTATTCCCGCTTCCCCAACCGTCGGAGAACCGAATAAGTCCCTGCCGCACCCTTATTCCCGCTTCCCCGACCGCAGTGGACCGAATAAGTCCCTGCCGCACCCTTATTCCCGCTTCCCCGACACCGGTGGACCGAATAAGCCCCTGCCGCACCCTTATTCCCGATTCCTCGCCGGCGATGGACCGAATAAGTCCCTGCCGCACCCTTATTCCGGCTTCCCCGACCGCAGTGAACCGAATAAGTCCCTGCCGCTCCCTTATTCCCGCTTCCCCGACCGCGGTGGACCGAATAAGTCCCTGCCGCACCCTTATTCCGGCTTCCCCGACCGCGGGGACCGAATAAGCCCCTGTGGCGGTCTTATTCCCGCTTACCCGACCTCGGTGGACCGAATAAGTCTCTGCCGCTCCCTTATTCCTGACTCCCCAACCGTCGGAGAACCGAATAAGTCCCTGCCGCACCCTTATTTCCGCCCAGCCGCCTCCCCCCGCCGCAAATCAATCGCAGCTGCAAGAAGTCAGCTTAGCGTCCTCGAACCGCACCGGCGTCGGGTAATCGTTATTAAAGCAAGCCATGCACAAGCCGTTGGCGTATTCGTCCGGGTAGATGCCGACGGCGTCGCGCAGCCCTCTTTCCGTCAGGAAGTAGAGCGAGTCCGCGTTGATCGCCTGGCGAATCTCCTCGACCGACTTGCTGGAGGCGATCAGATCCGCCGGATTCGGCGTATCGATGCCGTAGTAGCACGGGTTCATAAACGGCGGAGAAGTAATCCGCACATGTACCTCAAGCGCCCCGGCCTCGCGAAGCATGTTGACGATCCGCAGCGAGGTTGTACCCCGCACGATCGAATCGTCGATCATGACGACGCGCTTGCCTTCCACGACTTTGCGGACGGCGGACAGCTTCATCTTAACGCCCTTTTCGCGCAGCTCCTGCGAAGGCTGGATAAACGTCCGTCCGGTATATTTGTTTTTGATCAAGCCCAGCTCGTAAGGAATGCCCGTCTGCTCCGCATAACCGATCGCCGCAGAAATACTCGAATCCGGCACCCCGGTCACAATGTCCGCATCGACAAAAGACTCCTGAGCCAGAATCTGCCCCATCCGCTTCCGCGTAGAGTGCAGGTTAGCCCCGTAGATGTCGCTGTCCGGACGAGCGAAGTAAATGTACTCCATCGAGCACATCGCCCGCCGCTCCATCGGAGCAAAACGATCTTCCCGTAGCCCGTCCTTATCCAGAACAAGCAGTTCCCCCGGCTGAACGTCGCGGACGAACTCGGCGCCAATTGTCTCCAGCGCGCACGACTCGGAAGAGAAAATATACGCCTCTCCCAGCCGCCCCATCACCATCGGACGAAGCCCTTGCGGGTCGCACGCCGCGATCAGGTAGTCCTTCGTTTGAATCAGGAATGCGAAGCCCCCGATCAACCGCAGGAACGCGTCCTTAACCGCTTCAACCAAATCCTTGGAGGACCGCGCAATCAAATGCGCAATAACCTCCGTATCGCTCGTAGTCTGAAAAATCGATCCCGATTCCTCAAGCTCCTTACGAATAATCGGCTCGTTGACCAAATTTCCGTTCGTACAGACCGCCAGATCGCCGCCGCGATATTTGAACACGAGCGGCTGAGCGTTCCCCAGATGGCTGGAACCGGAGGTGGAATAACGAACGTGACCGATTGCCTGTTTGCCCTTCAGAGATTCGAGACGGTCGCGGTCAAACACTTCCTTGACCAGTCCCATCCCCCGATGATAGTGGAACGTGCCGTCATCCGACGTGCAGATGCCGCAGCTCTCTTCGCCTCGGTGCTGCAGCGCATGCAGACCGTAATAGGAAAGGTTGGCCGCGTCGGGATGACCGAACACCCCGAACACGCCGCACTCTTCCTTCACTATGTCGAAAATGGATTCCTTGCTGCCGTTGCCCTCGTTGTAATAATCCCCGGTCCAGAGCCGCGTCACTTCTGTTCCCCCGTTCGCAACGCTAGATGTCATGCGTTCTTACCGCTCATGTGGTTTGGAATCGCCTGCGACCATGCCGCGCGCAGTTCCGCAACAGCAGCGTCGATGGCAACATGCCCGCCAACGCTCACCTTCAACCGATCGCCGCCAACCGTACCCAGACGCTGAACCGGCACGCCAGCAGCCTTCAAGAATGCCGCCAGACCTTCTGCCTTCTCAGCTCCAGCCGTCAGCAAAATCCGCGACTGCGATTCGCTGAACAAAGCCAAGTCCGGACGCAAATTCGTCTCGAACGTTACATCCGCGCCCAAGCCGCGGCCGAAGCCCGCTTCCGCCAGCGCAGCCGCGAGACCGCCTTCGGACAAGTCGTGAGCCGAAGCGACCAGACCGTCGCGAATCGCGCCCAGCACCGTTTGCTGCAGCTTCTTCTCCGTCGCCAAATCCAGCTCCGGAGGACGGCCTTCCGTTACGCCGTGAACCGCATATTGGAACTCGCTGCCGCCGATTTCCGCCTTCGTCTCGCCAAGCAAGAAGATAACGTCGCCTTCCGCTTTAAACTCCTGCGTCGTAATATGATCAACATCGTGTACGAGACCAACCATGCCGACAACCGGCGTTGGGTAGATCGCTCCGCGCGTATTTTCGTTGTACAACGATACGTTACCGCCGATAACCGGCGTGTCCAGGAAGCGGCAAGCTTCCGCCATGCCGTCGACCGCCTTCTCCATCTGCCAGAACACTTCCGGCTTCTCCGGGCTGCCAAAGTTCAGGTTGTCCGTAATCGCCAGCGGCTCAGCGCCGGAGCAGACGATATTCCGTCCCGCTTCCGCAACCGCGATGCGTCCGCCGACTTCCGGATCGAGATACACATAACGTCCGTTACAGTCCGTCGTCATCGCCAAGCCTTTGCGCGTGCCGCGAATCGTCACGACCGCCGCGTCCGAACCCGGACGAACCGCCGTTTCCGTGCGCACCATGTAGTCGTATTGGTTGTAGACCCACTCTTTGCTGGCCAGCGACGGCGAACCGAGCACCTTCAACAAAGCGCTGTTCAAATCCAGCACTTGCTCATAACGATTCGTGTCTACCGAACCATTCTTCAAATAATATTCTGGAACCGCAGACGGCTTCTCATACACCGGGCAGTCGTCAACGAGCGCCTTAACCGGCATATCGCCGACCAGTTCGCCTTTGTGGAACAGCTTCAGACGGCCGTCGTCGGACACTTTGCCAACCTTCGCGCAGTGCAAGCCCCAACGAGCAAAAATCCCCTTAGCCTGCTCCTCATGCTGAGGCTCGCAAACAAACAGCATCCGCTCCTGCGACTCGGACAGCATCATTTCATAAGCTGTCATGCCTTCCTCACGCTGCGGCACTTCATCCAGGTACAGCTCCATGCC
The DNA here is from genome assembly GCF_003386235.1 of Cohnella phaseoli. Taxonomy (GTDB): domain Bacteria; phylum Bacillota; class Bacilli; order Paenibacillales; family Paenibacillaceae; genus Cohnella; species Cohnella phaseoli. Next base: position 58,865 of record NZ_QRDZ01000043.1, on the reverse strand, counting down.
GTTGCCCGCTTTGCTCGCCATCTCCGCGCTGGAGCAAGTGAGTCCCGCCGCGCCCATATCTTGAATGCCAAGCACGATGCCGGAATCGATCAGCTCCAAAGTCGCTTCCATAACAAGCTTCTCCATGAACGGATCGCCGACTTGAACCGCCGAACGCTTCGCTTCCGACTCCGCCGTCAAATCCTCGGACGCGAAAGTCGCGCCATGGATACCGTCGCGGCCCGTAGCCGGTCCGACGTAAAACACCGGGTTGCCGATGCCTTTGGCGACGCCGCGTTGGATTTTATCGTGATCGATCAGCCCAACGCACATGGCGTTAACGAGCGGATTGCCTTCATAAGCTTCGTCGAACATAATTTCGCCCGCAACCGTCGGGATGCCGATACAGTTGCCGTAGCCCGCGATGCCGCTAACAACGTGCTCGAACAGGTAACGCACGCGCTCATTTTCCAGACGGCCGAACCGCAACGAGTTCAGCAGCGCCACCGGACGAGCCCCCATCGAGAAAATATCGCGAATAATGCCGCCCACGCCCGTCGCCGCGCCTTGGTAAGGCTCTACTGCGGACGGGTGGTTGTGCGATTCGATTTTGAACACGACCGCTTGGTTGTCGCCGATGTCGACGATGCCCGCGCCTTCGCCCGGTCCCATCAGGACGCGCGGCCCCGAAGTCGGGAATCTGCGCAGCAGCGGCTTGGAGTTTTTGTATGCGCAGTGCTCGGACCACATCACGCTAAAAACGCCAATCTCCGTATAGTTAGGCTGACGCCCCATAAATTCGCAGATCAGCTCGTATTCTTTTTCCGATACGCCGAATTGCTTGTAGATTTTCTGCTCCGCGATCTGCAGGGCTGTTGGTTCCTTAGCGGATACTTGCTGCGCCATGACGTTCCCTCCAAGCGTTTAATACTGACTTAAACATCCGCGCGCCGTCGGCGGACCCGAGAATTTCCTTAACCGCCCGCTCCGGGTGCGGCATCATGCCCACAATATTGCCCGCTTCGTTGCACACGCCGGCGATGTCGTCTACCGAACCGTTCGGATTGTCGCCCGCATAGCGGAAAACGATCTGATCGTTCGCCTTCAACTGCGCCAGCGCCGCATCGTCCACATAATAGCTTCCTTCGCCGTGAGCGATCGGAATTTGAATAACCTCGCCCTGCGCGTAGTCGTTCGTAAAGCCGGTTTTGTTGTTCTCGACAACGAGACCGACCTGATGACAGCGGAATTTCAACGAATTGTTGCGAATGAGCGCTCCCGGCAGGAGGCCCGCTTCGGTCAGAATCTGGAACCCGTTGCAGATACCGAGAATAAACTTGCCTTGCTCGGCCGCCTTCTTCACCTCGGCCATGACCGGAGCGAATTGTGCGATGGCGCCGCAGCGCAGATAGTCCCCATAGGAGAAACCGCCCGGCACGAGAATTGCGTCATAGTCCGACAGATCGGTCGCCGTATGGAACACGTAATCGACTTGCTCGCCTACCGTATCCTCTACCGCCTTGTAGCAGTCAATGTCACAGTTGGAACCCGGAAACACCAGTACCGCGAATTTCATGAGCGCCTCAGCCCTCCAATTCGAAACGATAGTCTTCGACAACCGTGTTCGCCAGCAGCTTTTCGCACATCACCTTAAGCTTCTCTTCCGCTTGCGCGCGATCGTTCGTATCCAGCTCAAGCTCCAAATACTTGCCAATTCTCACCTTGCCTACTTCGCCGAATCCGAGCGTATGCAGCGCGCCTTGCACCGCGTTCCCTTGCGGGTCGAGCACGTTTTCCTTAATCGTCACGTATACCTTTGCTTTCATGGGGAGGTTCCTCCTGATTTGTAGGTTGGTGGATGGTTTCATCTATAAGAACGTCTTGCGTGTGAAAAAGTAAATCCTCGTGCAGATGCGACCAGCTAGATCCATTTGGGTGATACGTTACTCGTAGCGAGACTTTAGCGCCGACCCTTCCGGTCTGACAGACCGTTACACACTCTCGCCTGCCACTTTCGCCGACTCTTCCGGTCTGACAGACCGTTACACACTCTCGCCTGCCACTTTCGCCGACTCTTCCGGTCTGACAGACCGTTACGCACTTCCGCCGACCACTTTTGTCGACTCTTACGGTCTGACAGACCGTTACACACTCTCGCCGACCACTTTGGCCGTCTCTTACGGTCTGACAGACCGTTACACACTCCCGCCGACCACTTTCGCCGACTCTAACGGTCTGACAGACCGTTACACGCTCCCGCCGGCCACTTTCTCCGACTCTAACGGTCCCACAGACCGTTACGCGCTTACGAGCCTGCGCCGATGCGAGCTACTACTACTCCATCAGCCTGCGAGCGATGTCGCGGTAACGGTCCGTCGTCGCAGCGACGACTTCGGCCGGCAGCGCTGGAGGCGGGCTGTTCTTGTCCCAATCCGATCCGGCCAAGTAGGCGCGAACCGGCTCCTTGTCCATGCTGTCGATCTCGACGTCAAGCTTGTAGTTCTCCTCCGCCCAAAAGCGCGAGGAGTCCGGCGTGAACAGCTCGTCGATGAGGATGATCTCCCCATCGATCAGGCCGAACTCGAACTTGCAGTCGGCGAGGATAATTCCCCGCTTGGCGCAATAGTCGCGACCAAACTCGTACAGCTTTAGGCTGCGCTCACGCAAAGCCTCCGCCAGCTCCGCACCGACACGGCGAGCCATCTCCTCGAACGGGATGTCCTCGTCGTGGCCGACGTCGTTTTTGCCGGCAGGCGTGAAGATCGGCTGCTCCAGCTTCGAGTTCTTGTGCAGCCCTTCCGGCAGCTTAATGCCGTTAACCTCGCCGGAAGTCTGATACTGCCGCCAGCCGCCGCCCGTAATGTAGCCGCGAACGACGCACTCGATGTCGACCCGCTGCGCCTTGCGGCTGACCATGATCCGTCCGGCCAGCTTCTCCGGCTCGGTCACGATGTCGCCCAGCAGCGCCACATCCGTATGCACGACATGGTTCGGCTGAAAACCAGCCGTTTGCTCGAACCAGTGCGCGCTCAGCCCGTTCAGGACGCTGCCTTTTCCGGGAACCGGGGGATCCAGCACATAGTCGAACGCCGAGATGCGGTCCGTTACTACAATTAATAAGTGCTCGCCGAGATCGTACAGCTCCCGGACCTTGCCTTTGTGAATCAGCGGGGCGTTCACGAGCCCTTCGGCCGTCGCCAAAGCTTGGGTAGTCATTGCTGCCTCCTAGCGGCGCATGCTAGCGCGCGTATTATTTCAAGCCCAAGGGTTCGTCACGAAATTAGAGGTATTTTATTTCGCAACGAGACCCAACCGGTCGAAAATCGTATCCACATGCTTCAAATGCCAAGTCGGATCGAAGCAATCGGCAATCTCCTCAGCGGACAGAACGTCGGTAATTTCCTTCGTCGACTGCACGATATCGCGGAAATCGCGCTGTTCCTCCCAAGCCTGCATCGCGCGCGGCTGCACCGTGTCGTACGCCTGCTCGCGGGCGAAGCCTTTGTCAATTAGCTTCGTCATGACGCGTCCGGAGAACGGCACGTTATACGTGCTTCTCATGTTGCGCTTCATGTTTTCCGGGAACACGGTCAAGTTCTTCACGATGTTGCCAAAGCGGTTCAGCATGTAGTTAAGCAGCATCGTCGCGTCCGGCAGGATGATCCGCTCCGCCGAGGAGTGCGAAATGTCGCGCTCATGCCACAGCGGCACGTTCTCGTAGGCGGTCAGCATGTGGCCGCGAATGACGCGGGACAAGCCGCTCATGTTCTCGCAGCCGATCGGATTGCGCTTGTGCGGCATCGCCGACGAGCCTTTTTGCCCTTTGCCGAACGGCTCTTCGACTTCGCGGAACTCGCTCTTCTGCAAGCCGCGGATTTCCGTCGCGAACTTGTCGATCGACGTGGCGATCAGCGCCAACGTCGCCATATATTCCGCATGACGGTCGCGCTGCAGCGTCTGCGTCGAGATCGGCGCAGCTTGGATACCGAGCTTCTTGCATACGAACCCTTCCACTGCAGGATCGATGTTGGCGTACGTGCCGACCGCGCCGGACATTTTGCCGAACTCGACGCCCGCGGCTGCATGCTCGAACCGCTCCAGGTTGCGCTTCATTTCCTCGTGCCACAGCGCCAGCTTCAAGCCGAAAGTCGTCGGCTCGGCATGAACGCCGTGCGTACGGCCCATCATCGGAGTGTTCTTATATTGAATCGCCTGATCGCGAAGGATGGCGATAAAGTTCTGAATATCTTTGCGCAAAATTTCATTCGCCTGACGAAGCAGGTAGCCCATCGCCGTATCGACGACGTCCGTCGAAGTGAGGCCGTAGTGCACCCATTTGCGTTCCGCTCCGAGACTTTCGGATACGGCGCGTGTAAAGGCGATCACGTCATGGCGGGTTTCCAGCTCGATCTCGTAAATGCGGTCGATGTCGAACTTGGCGTTTTTGCGCAGCTCGACCGTGTCTTCATGAGGAATGTGTCCCAGTTCGGCCCATGCCTCGCAGGCGCACAGCTCGACTTCCAACCACGCTTGGAACTTGTTTTGTTCCGTCCAGATCGCCCGCATCTCGGGCCGGCTATAACGTTCTAACATGTGTAATTAAACCCTCCATATTTTCGATTGAGCAATCCATTCCAGCGCCGCGTCCACATTCGGAGCAAGCACGTTCAGATGGCCCATCTTGCGCTTATGTTTGGCTTCCGCCTTGCCGTACAGGTGAACCTTGACCTCGACGCCCAGCTTCTCGGCCGCTGAATCCTTCTCGCCCATCCATTCCAGCAACGGCTCCATATGCTCGCCGAGAATGTTCGCCATGACGACCGGCGTCAGCAGCGACGGATCGCCGAGCGGCAAATCGCAGATCGCCCGAACATGCTGTTCGAACTGCGACGTGCGGCAGGCTTCCATCGTATAGTGACCGGAGTTGTGCGGTCTTGGCGCCAGTTCGTTGACGTACAATTCGCCGTCCGCCGTAAGGAACATTTCGACGGCGATCAGACCAACCGCACCCAGCGTCTCCGCGATCGAAACCGCGAGCTTCTCGGCCTCCGCACGAACCTTGTCCGAAATGCGCGCCGGAACGATGGATAGATGCAATATATTATGAACGTGGATATTTTCCGCAGGCGGGAACGTCTTCACTTCTCCCGAAGGGCTTCTCGCCGCGATCACGGAAATTTCCTTATCGAAAACAATAAACTTCTCCAGCACGAGCTGCGTACCGACCCGACTCGCCTCTTCCCAAGCCGTCGCCAGCTCGTCCTCGCTGCGCAGCACCCACTGGCCTTTGCCGTCGTAGCCGCCGGTTGCGGTTTTCAGCACCGCCGGGAGTCCCAGCCGAGCCGCCGCTTCCTGCAACCCGGCCAGGCTCTCGATCTCGGCATAAGGCGCAACCTGCGCCCCGGCCGCTTCGACCGCCTGCTTCTCACGCAGCCGATGCTGCGTCGTGTACAGCAGCTTGCTGCCCTGCGGCACGTACGATTCGCGCTCCAGCATTTCCGCTACGCCGGCGTCGACGTTCTCGAACTCGTACGTGATCACGTCGGAGCGCTGCGCCAATTCCCGCGCCGCCTCCCGATCGTCGTACGCCGCCACGATCTGCGCCGCCGTCTGTCCGCACGGGCTGTCCGGCGTCGGGTCGAGCGTCACGAAGCGGTAGCCGAGCCGATTGCCCGCATGAGCGAGCATCCGTCCAAGCTGTCCGCCGCCGAGCACGCCGATCGTTGCACCGGGCAGAATCGCGCGGCGCGCCGATGCCGTCTCAGCCTTCGGCCCCGCTTCTGCACCTGCCGCTTCCGCACCAGCCTTCAAGCCTGCCTGCGAGTCCGCCGCTTCCGTCTCCCCGCCAGCCTCTTGCCCGTCCTCAGAGCCCGGAATCGCACAGCCAAACTCATCGCAAGCCGCGCCTTCGCCCTCGAACAGGTTGACAAGCTTGTTCACGTTATCCCCTCCGCTCATGAAGGCAGCTCCGCATTGTCCAGCACGTCCTGCGTAATGCGCTCGCGCCTTGCGGCGACACGCGCCTGGACCTCGGGATCGAACGAGCCGATGAATTGCGCCGCGAGCAAGCCCGCGTTCGTCGCGCCGGCCGCGCCGATCGCCACCGTCGCGACTGGAATGCCGCCCGGCATCTGCACGATCGAAAGCAACGAATCCAGCCCGTTCAATGCTTTCGATTGAACGGGCACTCCGATAACGGGCAGGACGGTTTTGGCCGCGACCATACCCGGCAGATGAGCGGCGCCGCCGGCGCCGGCAATAATAACCTTCAGACCGCGTTCCACCGCGGTTTCCGCATATTCGAACATCAAATCCGGCGTCCGATGCGCGGAGACGACTTTTTTCTCGTACGGAATGTTTAACTCCTCAAGTATCTCGCACGCCTTCTTCATCGTTTCCCAATCCGACGTACTTCCCATGATGACGCCGACAAGTGACGACATGATTCCACCCTTCCCCGGTTGCGTTCTGTTCTTTTCCGCCATAAATGAAAAAAAGACCGATGGGAACATCAACAGTATTCCCCAATCGACCTACGTTCTCCACTTTCGACACGATCACCCGTAGCGACAAGACAAAGCCCGAACCTTGATGGGGTTCGCGCTTCTATTTTATGCCACCTGCGACTGCTGCGTAGTCCGAAAATTAGGGTTTTCGGGTAGAGACGTTCGGGCCGATTCCCGACATATACGCGCTTGGCGCCTTGCCTGTCGAAAGGCAAGTCATTTTGCTTATTTACGCTTCTAAGTTTACCTTAGAGCAAGGGGGACTGTCAAACAAAGACGAACGCTTTCATTGATAAAGATTATTAATGTTCGGTTTTTCACGCAATCTCTGTACAATGGTTTTGTTAGCGCTCGTAATCAATCGACATTATTCCCAAATTATTTTCACTGCGCATAAAAATCTCAATCTTTGAACCCGTCGGTAGCTCTGCTATATATCCATTATGTTCAGCCCCGTACTGATCCTCACGTTCAACATAAGCAAAGTTTTTAATTTCCCCTTGGCGTTCCATTCTGCTTAGCTGCTCTTGATAAAACGCTTTGAAATCATCGGCACTCACATAGGCCAAATAAAATGGAGAGCACGCGTCTTCTTTCCCTTTAAATACCATTCTTTCAGGAAGGGGAAGCGCCAGATTTTTTAATTCCTCTATATATTCACATTCGAACGCACGGCTTGGAAACAAATAGCTTTTCACATAATTATTAAATGTTGAATTCCAGAAATAAAACAAAAAAATAACAAGGACAGGTAGGGAAACCATCAAAAAATACCGCGTATGTCTTTTACCTTTTTTTAACTGGATAACTACAGCGAAAACAATCACGCCAACCACCAACAAGATACTATAAGGGATGTATAGCATGTTTCCGGCCACCGAACGCCCCTCCCCGTAAAATCATATCTTCATGACTCCCCCCCCCATAGTAAAACCCCGCCCCACCTCCGTCAATTCGGAAGTGAAGCGGGGTTGATTTATGCCATGAGCCCGCGAAGGCTCATAAACGCGATTATTCTCCGCCTACGAATACGTAGCGCGCGATAACGATGAAGAACAGCACCCACATGAGCCAGTGGATTTTGTGCTTTTTGTCGCCGGCCAGGTTGGCAACGAACGCCAGCAGCACGTAAGAAACGATACCAAACGAAATCCCGTTGGCGATGTTGTACGTGAACGGCATGATCGTAACCGTCAAGAACGCCGGAATACCGATGACGAGATCCGTAAAGTCGATTTCTTTAACCGATTGCACCATGAGCACGCCAACGATGATCAGAGCCGCGCTTGTAGCCGGTCCCGGAATTAGCAGCGCCAGCGGCAAAAGGAACAGTGCAAGCAGGAAGCATGCGCCCGTCGTAACTGCTGTCAGACCGGAGCGTCCGCCTTCGGCGATCCCCGCGGAGCTTTCTACGTAAGCTGTTACCGTACTTGTGCCGAGCATCGCGCCGCCGCTGACTGCAAGAGAGTCCACGAACATCGCTTTGCCGACTTTTTTGTTGCCTTCTTCTTTATTTTTGAAAAATCCGGCTCTGTTGGCCGTACCGACCAAGGTTCCGAACGTATCAAACAATTCTACGAACGTGAAGGTAGCGATCGCCGTCAGCAAGCCTGTCGTAAACAGATCGGCGAAATCCATATGCCAGAAGTTCAGCTCGCCGAAGTTCGGAGTCCAGCTTGCTTCCTTCAATGTATTAAAGTGAACGAGGTCAACGCCCGGAAGAGCGCCAAGCAACGTAATAACCAACATACCGATCAGAATTGCGCCTTTAACGCGCAGTACCATCAGCAGGGCGATAATGCCCAGACCCACGATTGTCAGCCACACCGTAGGATCCTTCAGATGTCCCATCGTCAACAGCGTTCCGCCATCTTCGAACGTAATGATCGACATCAGGCCGCTGTTTTTCATGCCTACGATAGCGATAAACAAACCGATACCGACCGTAATCGCATGCTTCAGCGCATCCGGAATGGCCACGACCAGAATCTGTCGAACCTGCGTTACCGTTAGGATGAAGAAAATAATCCCTGAAATAAATACGGCCGCCAAGCCCATCTCCGCCGTAATCTCGTGACCGGTCGCCTTGGAGGTGATAACCGTTGTCGCGAAGAAGGCGTTCAGGCCCATCCCCGGAGCGAGCGCAACCGGAAAGTTAACGAACAAGCCCATTGCGATCGTAAAAATACCAGCCGCCAACGCGGTTGCCAGGAATACGGACTCGAAAGACAGTCCCGCTCCCGATAAAATGCCTGGGTTAACGACTAGAATGTAAGCCATCGTCATGAAGGTCGTAATCCCTGCCATGATCTCCGTGCGTACGTTCGTTCCCAGTTCCTTCAGCTTAAAGAAACTTTCCATGTTCCCATAAACTCTCCCTTCAAAATTTGAATGAATTGGAACTAAACCAAACATAAAAAACCCAGAAGACTTCTCCTCTAGGTTCCGCACAACCGGGAAAATCATTCCGATAGGCGCAATCGCCCCTCGGTCTGCTTCCCTTTTCGTAGACAGATCATTTGCGGTGACCTCGTAGAGACTCCCGGGCCGATTCCCGGGATTATACGAAAAGATTATTCAGTTGTTGCTTGTCCATCACATATTCTAGGTCGAAAGCCCTTCGATGTCAACGATTATTTACGTATATTCACAGGCGGTAAGCGGATATAATGTTCGGAAATTGCATTCTTGTCTGGTGGGAACCTTGTCGAAACTTCTATTGAAAGCGAAAACAAAGCATATGGTGGATGGAAAATACAACAATCGCCCCGGGCTGCGGCCCGGAGCGACTGCGATCTATCGATTGTGCGAGGGGGTTTCGATTGTGACTGTGACTGTGACTGTGATTGTGATTGTGACTGTGACTGTGACTGTGATTGTGATTGTGACTGCGATTGCGGTTACGGTCGCGATTCGAGCAGCGCCACGATCAGCTTCGCCGACTCCGCGCGGGTTCCGCCGGCCAGCGGGCGGAACTTGCCGTTCCCGCTGCCGTTCACCAGTCCCAGCTCATGCGCTTTGGCTACCGCTTCCTTCGCCCACGCTTGAGCTCCGCTCATGTCGGAGAACGTATGGCCTCCGTTTGCCCTCTGTACAGCTGTGCCATGCAGAATCTCATAGGCTCTGACGATCATAGCCGCCATTTCCTGACGGGAAATGCCTGCAGCCGGGCGGAAGGCGCTGCCCGATGAGCCGTTCACCAAACCCGCTTCCTTCGCGGCGGCTATCGCTTCCGCATACCAGGTCCCTTGAGCCACGTCCGCGAAGCCGGCTTGACTCGAAGCTTGAAGCCCCAGCTCGCGGACAAGCATCGCCGTGAATTCGGCGCGCGTCACTTCGCGATTCGGAGCGAACCGCTCTCCGTCGATTCCGTTGACGCTGCGACTTGCCGCCAGCTGTGCGACATACTCGTATGCCCAGTGACCGGACGGCAGATCCGCATAGCTCATTTTGTAGTCAAGCAGCATATAGGTGCGACCTGGGACGAGATCGACTTCCGTTCCGTTAGCCGTTCTCTTGCCCTTCACGTACGTCGCCGTTCCGTCGGCGGCAATCTCGTACACTCCTGTCAGCTTGTTCTTCGTTCCCGCGGGAATCGTCAGCGTCGCATTCGCAGCTCCATTCTTGTGTTCCCGTTTGCCGTCCGCATCCAAGGAGGACAGGCTAATTCGGAATGCCCCGGCGACTTGCGTCAACGTTGCTTTCTCTTTCTGCTGCGCCTGACGAACGCGCTCGGCCGATTTCGCCGCTTCGTCCACGACAACTTCAAGCGCCAGCCATTCGCCGCTTACAAGTCCCGCAGCCGCCGACCGCAATTGGGCCGGGGACAGCTTCAGAACCAGGGAGCCTCTCACCGTCAGCTCCAGCCCTCCGTTTTTAAGCGCGTCGCTCGCATTCGCCGGAAGCCGTACTTCTCCGCCCGCTCCAGCTATAGTAATGCTCAGCTTCCCTTCGGATTGCGCTTTGGCCCATTCGGCATCCGTCACAGAGCGAATCGGCAGGCCCGACTCGTTGACGGACGGATCCGGCTGCGGATTCGGGTTCGCGCCGCCGGACGGGCTTGACGGGGTGCCCGGGGAAGGAGTGCCTGGGGACGGATCCTTCTTCACGATCGTATGGTCGTCCACGAGATCCCCGTTTTCCGTACGGGCTTGAATCTGTATCCGATCTTGACCGATTTCGATGGCGGAGTATACCGCAACGTTGTCGTCGAATACAAAATCGAGATAATCGTATTTCGTTCCGTCGTAGAACTTCCAGCCCGACGCTCCGCCGTCCAAATAAAGCGTGCCTCTTTCTCCGTTTTTAAGCGGCTGGCCCTGCTTCATCGGATACGTGCGAGCATAGATGTGATCGTGCCCGACGAGCACAAGGTCGACTCCCTGCTTTTCGAGAATCGGAGCGAAATAGGTTTGCGTGTATTCAATCAGCTTGTCCCGTCCCGCCTCGGTGTGGTAAGCAGGCCGATGGAACATCGCGACCTTCCACTTTTTCTTGCTCTTGGCCAGATCCGCTTCCAGCCATTCCGCCTGCTTGATCATATTTTCCTCGGTCGCCTCGGAATTGAGCACGACAAAGTGCGCGTTCCCCGTATCGAACGAATAAGCGTATTTCTTCTGCGTGTCCGGGCCGTTGTCCGGGAAGCCGGTTCCTCTGGTGAAAACGTCCTTGCCTTCGCTCTTCACGTCGTGATTGCCGATCGCCTGGGCCGAAGGCACGGAAGTGGCGTAGATCGAGGAAGCTTCCCAGAATCGGTTCCATTCGTTCAGCGCGCCGCCATTGTCCACGATGTCGCCGCCGTGCATGACGAATCGGGTATTCGGATAATTTTCGAAAACGTTGCCCATCAGCCTCTGATAGATTTCAAGACCGTTGTCTTCCTTCGTATGCGAATCGGTGACGAACACGAACGACACAGGCGTATTCTGGCCGGACGGAGCCGTACTGTAGCCGTACCAATCGCTCCAATGTCCTTCATAGCCGACGCGATAATAATACTTCGTATTCGGCTGCAGACCGGAGACGAGCGCTTGGTGGAAACGAATCTCTCCTTTAGGCCCATTCTCCGTTTGGCTGAGCAATTGGAGCACGGAATTCGCTGCGGCCGCAGTCGCATGGCCCTCAGCCAACTCCGGATTGCCTTGCGGAAGCTCGCTTTCCTTCACGTACTGAATATAATTTTGCGGGACGGAAGGAGCCGTCTGCCAGGCAACGCTAAGCTTCGTCGCCATGTCTTCGCTCACGTAGGTCTGGACGTACAGCGGTCGTTCCGGACCGAATTGAGGGACGACGGCAAATGTTAGGCGCTCGCTTAATCCGTTGTCTTTGACCGCCTGAAGGAACCATACGCCCTTAGCCAGCGTCCCCAGTTTCGTACGAACTTGGCCTTGCGCGTCTGTCAGCCCGATTCCTTGTGCAAGATCTTCTTGCTGAACGTCGGCAGACGGAATCCAGCCCATTCCGCTGCCGTCGGGCAGGAACGCTTGGACGAACCCGGATGTTGCGCCTACAGTCGCGAGCAGTTGACGACCTTGTCCCAGCTCCAGCTTAACCGCCGAAGACGAGTCTGCGTTTGTGTACACCTTCGATTGAGGAGCGGTTACGGTGACGTAGGTTTGCGGACCGTTCGGGTCCGTGAACTCAATCCGCGCACCTGGAACTGGCGCGCCGTTGCCGTCCTTCACCGTAAAGATGCTTTCCGTCCCGAGCGACGTTCCGTTTGCTTCCAATTGGTAAGCGAAGCCGAGGCCGTAGCGGATCGGAGCGGCGAAGGAAGGAATAGAAACGTCGCCCGCATAGCCTAAGCCGCCTTCGATCATTCGCACGCTCTTATACGTTTCTCCGCGTTCCATCTTGGCGTTCCGGTTCACTTCGAATTCGATGTTGGCCAGCGGTGCGGCGGAAGCTCCGTTCAGCCCTGCGGCGCTGAATTTCACGCTGCCTCCGACATTATCGATGTCGGTATGCACGCCGATCAGATCTGCGCGTTCTGCGACATTGCGCGCTTGCAGCGTCGCGGGATCGAACTGGATCGTCGCATAGACGCTTTCCGCTACGCTGATGTCCTGAGCCTGCAACAGGACATGAAACGGCACTCCGCTCTTCGCTTCCGCGGGAGCGGTCATAGCCAGGCGCTCGCCGTGTTCGACTCGAAAAGTATATTCGATTCGCGCAGGGTTGCCCGCCAAGTCGCGCGCCTCGGCAACGGCTTCATGGTAACCCCCGCCCATCGCCGCGCCTGGCGAGAACACGGCAACGCCGTTCTCAAAAACGGACGGCGCAAAAGGTTGGCCGTCAATCGTCAGACGCAAAGACGCCGGATCGATACCGGTTCCGAAGTCGGACGCGGCCAGCGAAATTTCCGATATCGGCGCATTCACCGTCTGATCAGGAGTTGGATAAACGGCGGCCAGAGTCGGCACCGTCGTATCCTCGGCCACGGGATCGTAGATCAGCCGGATATCGTCGACCCAGATCGAGCCTTTGTTTTTCTTGCCGATATCCCTCTGCTTCATCTGCAGAAACAGCTCCAGCACGATCGGGGCCGCCTTTCCTTGCTCGATGTCGACTTCGAGATAACGCCAGCCCGTCCAGTCGATGCCAACGCTTTCGTCGGCGTAATGCTCCATTTCGAAAGAACTGCTGTTTCCGTCGCGGAACTTGGTCGTAAGCAGATGGCCGTCATTGTTGGCATATACCCACATGCCGATCTTTTGCGGATAGCCTTGAATCGGAATCGTATAAGGGACGGCGCCAATCGAGATTTGCGACGGGTTGTCCTCGATCCCGATCATGTCGTAATCGATTCGCGCGGAATAAGCGCCGTTGCGCACATATTTCGGGTTCGATTCGAGCGACAGACTGCCGTCGAACACCCGTTTTTTCTCCAACCGGACATTGCCCAAACCGTTCTCGAAATCCTCCAGCATAACGACACCCGATGGGGCCGCATAAGCCGTATCCGCTCCGATAACCGCTTGCGGCACATACGGCGCAAGTACAGCCAGCGACAGCATAACGGCGAATAATTTGTTTATTAGGCGACGACCTTGAGACTTCACAGACCTTCACGCTCCTCTGATTATCCAAAGCTGATGATTACAGTGGACAAACCACCATTTACCATCGTAGCGCCGCTTTGTCACCGCCGAATCATCCCCGTGTAAACCGCACGTTTATTTCGTTACCTCCCCTAGGGCGTGTATGCCACGCCCTGTCTCCCATAGCACAAAAAAACCTCCAGCGGCTGGAGGCAGTGGGATAATCGATATTGAGCCAATCGGATTCGATTTCGCCAACAAGCAAAAATGCCTTCGGCGTACCGGCTTAACCTAGGCGCTGAAGCAAAGCTTATTGCTCAAATCTATGGAGATGAGGCGGGGAGTTCGGCTCGATCCGCTCAGGGCCTAGACGACTTGTGGGACTAAGGTGGAAAAACCGCTTTAAAAGTGCTTCCGCACTTTTTTAGGGGCGAATAAGACGGGTTTTCCGCTTTAATTCCGCATAATCGCTTATTCTATAAAAATAAGCCTGGTTTTCCTTCTTAAATCGCCCGATTTCACTCATTTTGTAGAACTAAGGTGGATTTTCCGATTTAAATTTTCTGCTTGATTGGACTCTGCCGGGCAGCGAATTTTACACTTTCCGAATTGTAAATATTCAAATCCGACTGACTTCGCCGTTCACAAACCAAGTTCGCGAGCCGTCGGAATCCGTCTTGGAATCGATGTGCAGATACACCGCGCTGCCGTCAAATTTCTCCCAAAACAAAATTACGCGATCCTCGTTCGGACTGATCAAAGCGCCGGGATAGAGATCGCCTTTCTGCAACTCGGACTTCCTTTGATCGCTGAAAAGCGCTTCGTTAAAGGTCGACACTTCTTGATCCGGCAATCCGTTCGTTAGCTCCAGATCAAGATCTCCGCTGCTGACCAACTTCCAATCCTTTACGGATATAATACTGTTCAGCTTATCGGCAACCCCGTTCCAACTGGTGAGCAGCTTCTCAGCCACCTCAGGCTGCATCTTCTGCTCATCCGCAAAGGAAGGATGAACATTGTAATAGAGCTTGCCTTCCTTAACCCGTTCCAGATAAGAATCGCGATTCGTTCCTGCGTACCCGATTTGGGTCAACACGATCAAGAAAATTAGACTCCCCAATGCGAGCACGAACCATTTCACCCATTGGTCTTTAGAAAATATCATTTTGTAAAAAACCTCCGGAAATCAATCTGATATTATTCAGACGATTTACAGAGGAGAAATGTTCTCTATTTTGGAAGAATTTCCACAGAAGACCGTCCGCTTATAAGCGATCAACTGCTAAACTTATGGAGTGTAATATAATTATCATGGCTATTGATAATTTGCTTAATGACCGGAAACTCTTCTTTCATCTTTCTTGTATCTGATTTTACATCTTCAACATCGCTTTTAACGTTCGCTACTTTGGCAATTAATTGCGTACCGATTTCATTGCCTTGCCTGGTCAAGCCTTCGAGACGATCAAAACGATCATCCATCTTTCCGAACTCTTTGTGGAATCCGTCAAGACGTTCGCTCATCTTTCCGAATTTCCCCGGCAGCCCTTCAAGATGATCAAGACGCTTGTCCATCTTTTCAACTTTCCCGTCCAGCCCGTCAAGACGCTTGTCCATTTTTTCAACTTTCCCGTCCAGCCCGTCAAGACGCTTGTCCATTTTTTCAACTTTCCCATCTAGCCCGTCAAGACGCTTGTCCATCTTTTTAAATTTCCCGTCCAGCCCATCAAGGCGTTTATTCACCTTATCAAATTCTGTAGGCAGTCCCTCAAGGCGATCAAGGCGTTCATTCATCTTTCCAAACTCCGCGCTCAGCTCTCCAAATTTCCCGTCCAACACCTCAAGCCGCTCACTCACCTTGCTAAACTCTGCATGCATCCCTTGAAGCAACGCTTTTAACTCTTCCATTATTCTTCCCCTCCAATCCGTTTTTTTTCAATTCCTTTGATGTATGTCCGAATCTCTTGATATAACCTCATCATATCGTATAGCAGTAGCCCTGAGCAACAATTCGGCCTTGATTTTAATCTTAAAAAACTCCCTCCCATTTGCTGAACAACGCAAACAGAAGAGAGTTCTTTTTTAACGCCTATAGCTGCACATCCGCCTTATTCCCACTCAATCGTAGCCGGAGGCTTGGACGTAATGTCGTACACGACGCGGTTGACGTTCTGAACTTCGTTGACGATGCGCACGGAGATTTTCTCCAGTACGTCCCACGGGATGCGCGCCCAGTCGGCGGTCATACCGTCGATGGAGGTTACCGCGCGGATGCCGACGGTGTACGAGTACGTGCGCCCGTCGCCCATTACGCCAACGCTCTTCATGCCCGGCAACGCAGTAAAATACTGCCAAATCTCGCGGTCAAGCCCCGCCTTGGCAATCTCGTCGCGCAGAATCGCGTCGGATTCGCGCACGATTTCCAGCTTGTCCTCGGTCACTTCGCCCAGCACGCGGATCGCCAGTCCAGGTCCCGGGAACGGCTGACGCATCACGATCGCTTCCGGCAGGCCGCATTCCGCACCGACCTTGCGCACCTCGTCCTTGAACAGCGTCTTAAGCGGCTCGATCAGCTTAAACTTCATGTCCTCCGGCAAGCCGCCGACGTTATGGTGGGACTTGATCGTCTGGGCCGTCGCCGTGCCGCTCTCGACGATGTCGGTGTACAGCGTGCCTTGAGCGAGGAAGGTAAAGTCGTCAAACTTCGCCGACTCCTCCTCGAACACGCGGATGAAGTCGTTGCCGATCAGCTTGCGTTTTTTCTCCGGATCGTCTACGCCCTTCAAGTTGCCGAGGAACCGCTCGCTTGCATCGATCTTCACGACATTCATGCCGAATTTGCCAACGAACGTCTCCATGACGCTCTCGGCTTCGCCTTTGCGCAGCAGGCCGTGATCGATGAACATACAGGTCAGTTGATCTCCGATCGCCTTGTGAATCAGAATGGCGACGACGGAAGAATCCACACCGCCGGACAAGGCGCACAGCACCTTCTTGTCTCCGACTTCCTGGCGAATCTCCGCAATCATATCGTCGATAAACGAGCCCATCGTCCAGTCGCCTTTACAGCCGCACACTTTGAACAGGAAGTTGCCGATCATTTCATTGCCGTGCACGGAGTGTCGTACTTCCGGGTGGAACTGCACCGCGAAAATTCGGCGGTCCGGGTTGCTCATCGCCGCAACCGGAGCATGTTCCGTGCTCGCATCGACGCGGAAGCCGGTCGGCAGCTCCGTAACATGATCGCCGTGGCTCATCCATACCGTCTGACGGCTATCCAGTCCTTGCGCAAGCGCCGAGCCTTCCGCGAAATCGATGTCCGATTTTCCGTACTCGCGTTTGTGCGCCGGTTCGACTTTGCCGCCCTGCTGATGCGTGATCAATTGCATGCCGTAGCAAATGCCGAAGATCGGCACGCCAAGCTCGTAAATCGCCGGATCGACCGTAGGCGCTCCTTCCGCATAGACGCTAGCCGGTCCGCCCGAGAAAACAATCCCCTTAGGAGCCATCTCGCGAAGCTTGTCCGCCGACGTATTAAATGGAAGCAACTCGCTATATACGCCCAAATCGCGAATGCGTCTGGCGATCAGCTGGTTGTACTGTCCGCCGAAATCGAGTACGACGATCATTTCATGCTGGTTGTTAGTCACTGTTTAAACCGAGCCCCTCTCAATCAATTGAAGCTATTATAGCTTTGCGGCTTAGACAGCGTCAAGGAGAAGGGCGTACGCATCCGCAGCCGCCGATTGATCGGATGACCGTTCATTAATCAAGCTCTTGGTATTGCTCATGCCCCGTCCATGTCAGAATCGCCCGGTCGTTATGCCAATGCACGGAAATGCCGGTTTCGAAAAACTCGGTCAAAGTCGATTCCGTCAGCACTTCCTTCGTTTTGCCCGTTTGGAATACTTCCCCTCTGCGCATGAGCAGACAGTGGCCGAAAATCGGCACAATCTCCTCCGTATGATGCGTAACGTAAATAAGAGTAGGCGCGTCGGGCCGCTGCGCTAGCCGCTCGATACTGGAAAGCAGCTGCTCCCGAGATATGAAATCGAGCCCGTTGCAGGGTTCGTCGAGAATAAGCAGTTTCGGAGACGCCATAAGCGCTCTGGCAATGAGCAGCTTCTGCTTCTCCCCCTGCGAGCAGGTCTGGTACCTCCGATCGATCAGATGAGAGCAGCGCAGCTGTCCCATAAGCTCGATCGCGTATTCCTCGTCTTCCTTCGTCGGCTCGTCGTACAAGCCGATTGAAGCGAACTTGCCGCTCATCACGACAGACTGCGCCTTGTCTCCGGCAGACAGCCTTTCCTGTAAAGAGGAGCTGACCCAGCCGATCGATTTGCGCAGCTCGCGCAGGTCGATCGTGCCGAATTGCTCTTCGAAGACGCTGACCGTTCCCGTCGTTGGCCATAGATAACCGTTGATCATGTTGAGCAGCGTCGTTTTACCGGAGCCGTTCAGCCCCAAAATCGCCCAATGCTCCCCTTTGTTCACCGTCCAGTTGACATTGTGCAGAAGCGTCTTCTGCTCCCTGCGCCACGATAGGTTATCGACTTCAATGATAGCCTTCTTCAATGTTCGTTCACCCCTTCTCTAGCTCCGCTCTCGGCAGCGGCTGGCACAAACCTGATGCTTTATGCTTTGGCAATTACCGGCGACGACCCGGCTCCGGCAGACAGCGCATGCAGCTTGCGATCCGTCGGCAGGAAGGCGGCTAGTAACCCGAGCAGCGGCAAATAAGCGCACACTTGAATGACCAGATCGATGCCGGACACGTCCGCCACTTTTCCGAGCACGGCCGAGCCGACTCCGCCAAGTCCGAACGACACTCCGAACACAAGTCCGGAGACCGTGCCGACTTTATTCGGCAGCAGCTCCTGCGCATAGACGACGATAACCGAGAAGCCCGACATTAAAATAAATCCGATAAAGATACACAATACGACCGCCCAGAACACGCTATGAACAAAGGGAAGCAACAGAGAAAACGGAGCCGTGCCCAATATCGAGAACCAGATCATGTTGCGCCGTCCCAACCGATCCGCCAGCGGTCCGCCAAAAAACGTTCCCGCCATGCCGGCAAACAGCAGAGCGAACAAAATCAACTGTGCCTGGTCGACCGAAATGCCGAAACGATCGATCGCGTAGAACGAGTAGAATCCCGTCATGCTAGAGAGATATACGAATTTGGAGAACAGCAGCATCAGCAGAATAACCAACGAGACGCCGACGATCGCCCCCCTTGCTCCGACAGGACCGGAAACCGCCTCCTTCTTGGCTGGCTTCGGACTAGCAATGAGATTGGCTTTATACCAATGAGCGACCTTCGTCTGAATGATCAAAGCGACGATGGCGGCGATCGCGAACCAAGCGACTCCTTTTTGCCCCAGCGGAACGAAAATCAATGCGGTCATGACCGGCGCCAGCGCCTGGCCCATATTGCCGCCGACCTGAAAAATCGACTGCGCCAGCCCGCGCCGAGGGCCCGCAGCCAAGTAAGCAACCCGCGACGACTCCGGATGGAGCACCGACGAGCCGATCCCGATCAGAATAACGGCAAGCATAATATAGAGGAAGGACGGCGCGAACGCAAGCCCGACCACCCCCGCGAGTGTGAACAAAATGCCGATAGGCAGCAAATACGGCTTCGGTTTCGTATCGGTATACAGGCCGATCAGCGGCTGCAAAATCGAAGCGGTCACGTTCAGCGCAAAACCGATCAAGCCGATCTGCGAGAACGACAGGTTAAGCGACTCGTGTAAAATCGGAAACATGGCAGGGACGACGGACTGAATCGCATCATTCAATAAGTGCACGGAGCTGATCATGAACAAAACGGAAAAGACGGTCATATGCCGGGCCTGCTGCCCGATACTTGCTGTTGTGGAGCTCATGTGTGCATCATCCTTACGTGGTAAAATAGATTAAACATCTTATCATCTGATGTTTAATGGCAAACCTCGAGACGGGTTAATTCGTCTCGCCAAACAATTCATGCAGCGTTCCCTTCAAGTAGCGGGACGCGCTTGCTACGGCCGCCTCCGCATTGCCGTCGCGAATGCTTTCATACAGCTGGATGTGCGCCTCCGTCTGCGGATTGTGCCCTTCGGGGTTGGCGAAGATGGTGGCCAGCGTCTCGCGTATGAATACAGAAAACGTTTTGTACAGATCGATGACTACCGCATTTTTGCTGGCGATGGCTACCGCGATATGAAACTGGATATCCGCCTCGATGTACGTCTTGATGTCGTCGTTGGCCAAAGCCAGATTTCGCGTGTCCAGGTACTCCTTGATCGCGGCGAGATCGTCCTCGTCCCGGCGCTCCGCGGCAAGCCTGGCAATCTCCAACTCCATCATCTTCCGAACCTCGTACACTTCCATGATCTCCGCTCTGCGCAGCCTGCTATCCAGCGGCTCTTGAATAACGGCGGTACGCTTCAGATAAGTGCCGAAGCCTTGCTTCTTCTCCAGCAGCCCGGCGTGCACGAGCACGCGCACTGCTTCGCGAATCGTGGATCGGCCCACTCCGAATTGCTCCATCAGCTCCGGCTCGGTCGGGATTTTATCCCCTTCCTTCAGCTCTCCGCCGGAAATTTTCTTCTGAAGCTGCGCGACAACGTCATCCACGAGCTTCGTGCGGTTTAAGGTTCGGAAAGAAACCTTCGGCCTCGAATTCATCTGATCATCTCCTGTTTAAAGGATTCTAACACATTCCAACTTCTGCGGCTACCGTTAATTTTCGCCGCCGTCTCCTGGCGGAATTTTATAATTATCAGCGAAACAGGCCGGATCGATCGACCCTGTTAACCTCGGATCGGAACTCGGTAGGACTTATCCCGTAATAGGCCGCAAATTGCTTGGAGAAGTAGTGGATCGATTCGTAACCGAGTCGATCGGCTACGGAAGTAATCGACTGCCTGCTCTCCTGCAGCAGAATAGCGGCCTTTTTCATTTTCATTTTCAGCAAAAAAGCTTTGGGAGTCGTTCCAGTCTCCTGCTTGAACAGCTTGTAAAAATGCGATTTCTCCAATTGGCACTTCTCGCACCATTCCTCGTAGCTTAACTGAAGTTCCGGATAGCGCTCCATTTCCTCCGTGATTTTCAAGATGCGATAATCGGTCGGATTGCGGCTAGCGAAGCTGTTGTACCAGCGCAAAATGAAGGCGTGCATCAAGCTGTTCGCTATGAATTGGGCGTAATGCGCGGAGTCGAAAGCCTTGGAGACCTGCATGAACAGCTCCACGAGAGAAGGATAAGGGCTAAGTGAACTCCTGACGGGCAATTCGTCCAATTCCGGGCATGCCTCGACTCGAGTCATCAGCGAAAAATCCGTCGGCTCGGGATGAAAAGCGAAGCGAGGGTTCAATACGGTCGGATTCCCCCATAGATCGCAGTAAGCATTAAAAGATTCCAGCCCGAGACCGGGCTTCCGATGGAAAGAATGCACCTGGCCCGGGCGAATGAAGATCAGGATTCCCTTCTCGACGGGACAAACCTGATCGTTGACGAGGACATGCCCGCTGCCTTCCGTGAACAGATGGAACGCATATGTATAGCCGACGCGCGTTCCTTCCGCGACTTCACCGATATACGTCCAGGGAAGCGCAGTACGAACGAACGGGGCGATCTCAGCTAACGGCTTCATGGGACAGGCCCTCCTTTCTCATTTCGATAGTTAGCGGAATTTTGTACAAATTAAAGGAATACCGTTCAAATACGCAGGCTTACTCCAAATGATACTATAAACCCAGTCATAATATAAACTTCTGGAGGTTATCGCGATGGAGTTAGCGCAACATTCTGGAGGAAATCTCTCCAAAGAACAGCTTGATCATTACGAAACGAACGGCTTCCTTGTTCTCGAGAATTTGTTGTCCGAAGAGGATATGCTGGCGCCGAGACAGGCGATGATGGAGAAAGTATCGATGATCGCCGACGAATTGTATGCGGATGGAATGATTACGGATAAATTAGAGGATCGGCCGTTCGAATATCGCCTTGCGGAATTGTTCAAGGGAATGACGGATAAGGATTTTCTGAAATACGGCCGCAGCTGGCGCGACCGGATACCGGGCTATTTCCGCCTGATGAGCAATTCCAAGATTCTGGATGCGGTGGAATCGCTGATCGGCGGAGAAATCTTCAGCAATCCGGTATACAACGTTCGGCCGAAAGTGCCTGGAGTGGCCGCAGGAGCCGTACCTTGGCATCAGGACAAATCTTACTGGCCGGACGCCAATTCGAATCCGGTCATCACCGTATGGATTTCCTTCGTGGATGCTACGCTCGAGAACGGGTGCCTGCATTTGAAGCCAAGCACGCACAAAAAAAAGCTTTTACAGTGGCATGAAGAGTCAAGTACGGGGACGGGGTACACGGCTCTGCGGGAAGACCAGCTCGGCAATAAACCGACGATCGCGCTTCCGGTCAAAGCGGGGACAGCCATCCTGTTTAACGATCGATTGCTTCATATGTCGACGCCTAATCAATCGGCAGGCATCCGTTGGAGCGTCGATCTAAGATACCAACCGACCGATCAGGACCCGATGGTCAATCATGGCGCCGGATTTCTGGCCCGAAGCTACCTTTATCCCGAGAAGGTCGCGACGTTGGAAGATTGGCTGCAGGAGAAAGCCGAGCGCTCCCCCGAGTGACGCGACATTTAAAAGCCGCAATCGAAAAAAGCGGGCAGGCTAATCCTGCGCCGCTATTTTTTCGCCTGCCTGGCTCTCTTCCCGCTTTCTGTGGATATCGTCCAATCAATTCACATATATGAATTCTATATTCAAATATGAATTAAAGCTGGTTTACTAGGCGCTTATGCTATACTTGTGTCAATTATAAATTCGGATGGGAAGGAAAATGTCCAGGATGAGCCACACGCTGTCTTCCAGTCTGGTTGATAAATGAGCGGATATCCGAGGTTCAGGACAAAGCTGGAAGAATACTACTACTCGCTGTCCATCAACAAAAAAATTACGCTATCTTTCATGGTCGCCTTATCGATGCTGATCATTCTGTTAGCGGTATTCGCCTTCCGGATCTCCTCGGGCATCTTGATCGATAAAGCCATTGAGAATACGGCTCAGAATCTCAAGCTCGTATCGGAGAAGTTAGAGATCATCTTCGACAACGCGGAAAATTACTCCAAGATCGCGATTACGAACAATACGATTCAGGAAGTCATAAGCGAACCCCAAACGAAGGATCAGTTGGACAATTACAATAAAAACTTCGCCATCCAAGAGTCGTTGCGAAATATCGTCGATTCAAAAACGTTCGTCGATGCCCTGATCGTCTACGATCTCCATCGGAATATTTACAACTCCGGGAATCTCGGCAACATCCGGAACGTAAGCGATGTTCATTTCAAAGCCTTCGGAAATTCCCTATACGGAGTCGCATGGGAGAACACGAAACCAAGCAATTATTTGAAGGGCAACGACAGTCGCAACGTCATCTCCTTGTTCCAGAAATTCAATTCCGCGAAAACGGGACAGACCCTGGGCTTAATCCAGTTGTCCATAGACGAAAACTACATCGCCAACCAATACTCCAATATCGATATCGGGGCAAGCGGGCATATCTTTATCGTGAACAAGGACGGGATCGTCGCTTCCGATACCCGCAAAGAGAAGCTGTACACGGCGATCGGCAACGACGAATACGCCTCTTGGGCGATCGGCAACGAAGGCGGAAAAGTCTTTCATTTAGACGGGAAGGACGTCTTGGTTGTAGCGAAAAGTTATCCGCGATTCGATTGGGTGATTATTGGAATCGTACCGATCTATGAGATTACGAAAGACAATCGGGTTCTTACCGACAAGTTTTTTGCGATAGGAGCTTTATTTGTCTTGGCGGCCGTCGTGCTTACCCTTCTGATCGCCAAATCGATCACGAGTCCGCTGAACGAAATCAAGAAAACCGTCCAGAACGTTCAGGACGGGAATCTCGACGTATGGCTGAACGTCAAATCCAGAGACGAAATCGGCGCATTGGCCAAAGAATTCAACAAGATGGTCGGCAAGACCAAGCTGTTAATGGAAAACATCATCGAGGAACAAAGGAAGAAAAAGGAGTACGAGCTTGCCGTTATGCAATCGCAGATTAATCCGCACTTTTTGTACAACACTCTCGAAAGTATTTGTGGCCTTGCCGATTTGAAGAGAAACTCCGACATCGTCAAAATCGTCAATCAGCTGGCCCAGTTCTACCGCGGGGTGCTCAGCAAAGGCAGCGCGATTATTACGCTGGAAGACGAGATCGTAATTACGCAAACGTATTTGGAGATTTTAAAGATCCGTTACAGAGATCAGATCTCTTATACCCTGGATTTCGAACCGAACATGTATCGTTATAAAACCATCAAACTGCTGCTTCAGCCCATCGTGGAAAATTCCATTTACCATGGTCTGAAGAACAAACGCGGTAAAGGCCGCATCGACATCCATGGAAGAATCCATGGCGCAAGTTTGATGCTATGCGTCAGCGATAACGGCATCGGAATCCCGAAGGAGCGGTTGGATCAAATTTTCAAGGCGAAGGAAATTCAACCGAGTCAGAATGGTTTCGGATTAAACGTTACGAACGAGCGGATCAAGCTTTATTTCGGGCCGGAATACGGGCTGGAGCTGGAAAGCGTATTCGGGGAGGGCACGACGGTCAGAATTACGCTGCCCGCGTTAGAGACGGGAGGAGCCGCGGAATGATCAAGGTGCTTATAATCGACGACGAGTATTTAGTTAGGGAACGATTGAAGATTTGCGTTGATTGGGCTTCGCTCGGCTATGAAATCGCGGGAGAAGCGGACAACGGCGAAGACGCGTTAATGATGCTGGAGCATATTTCGGCAAGACTGGCGATCGTAGATATCAACATGCCGATCGTGGACGGATTGGCCTTTGCCCAAGCGGCCCAGACCAGCCATCCGGAGCTAAAGATCGTCATTTTGACGGGTTACAGCAGCTTTGAATACGCGCGAACCGCCATTCAAGCAGGCGTATCCGATTACTTGTTGAAACCGATTAATATGGAAGAGCTCGTCCGCGTTCTTGTCCAGCTTCGCGACCGCATTGAGTCGGAAACCCATAAGCAACGTTTGAATGCGGATTTGCAGCTTAACCTGGCGGAAAGCGACGGCATTCTGAAACGTGAATTTCTTCAAACCTGCCTGGACGGTACGGCGGACGTCGTGCGAGACAAGCCTAAATATCGACTCTATTGTCCGAATCTGATAGATGGTTCTCTCTTCGTCACGGTCGTCAGCATCGATAAAACCGGCGCGGAGCCTCCTCCCCTGTGGCAGAAATTCGCCGTAGCGAACATTTGCGGCGAAGTCATGCAGTCGAGCGGTTTTAAGCATTTCGAATCGACTTACGACGCGGACGGCCGTATCGTTCTGATCGCTTCTATTCCGAGCGGAACTTCTGCCGACGCGGGGCTAGGTTTGCTGCTGCAAACCTGCTCGAAGGCGATTCGGGCGGTCCATGATTACCTCAAATTTACGGTAACCGCCGGAATCGGCCCTAGCGTGCATGGGATTGCGGACGCAGCTGCCTCTTATCGGGAAGCGGTGAGAGCCTGTCGGCACAAAACCGTCTGCGGAAACAATCGGATCATACGCTGGGATCAGTTGCCGGGCAGAAGATCGGAAGATTTGTCCTACATCCGGGAAGATATGATCATTCTGCTGAGATTAGGGGATGCCGAGGCGATAGAAACGAGCTTGGATCGCTTGTCGGACTCCTTGATCGCCGGACGGCAACCCGTGGAAACTCTTTATCTGGTCCTCTATGAACTGATGACGACCTTGAATATCTTCGCCTCGGAGAACAAGCTCGAAGCTCATGCGGCGATCATCGAGACGTTGCATCCGATGAAACTCGTGGACGAACTGGAAACGCTGGACGCGATCAAGCGATGGTTGCGGGAGCAATTCCGGAACGCGCTCGTTCGCGCCAAGAGCTTAAAGCAATCGACGCCCACCAAGTTGGCGAGCAAAGCCAAGCAATACATCGACGAGAACTTCGGCAATGCAGAATTGGATCTGACGGATATTGCAAAAAGCGTTTTTGTGAATCCCAGCTATTTGAGCCGAATCTTCAAGAACGAGTTGGGTTATTCTGTGGTCGAATACTTGACCAGGTGCAGAATGCTCAAAGCTAAGGAGCTTATGGAGCAAGGCTGCAAAAATATGTTTTTTATCGCGGAATCGGTCGGGTACAAGGATACGCATTATTTCAGTAAATGCTTTAAGAAGCATTACAGCGTTTCTCCGTCCAAATTCATCGCGGGCGACTAACCGGCGTTAAAAATATTCCCCATGCCGTAAAGATATTGCATTTCAAGCGGCGAGGTCCCTCCTTATAATAACGTTATGTCCGGCCGACACAGAATTTCACTACATGGATGCGCATACATCATAAGGAGGCTATCTGCTATGAATAAAAAAATGGCGTCGATCGCGCTCGTTTCAATCTTGACGATGACGACGTTCTTGGCGGCTTGCGGCAAATCAAACGAAAATTCGGGGAGCAGCCCCCAACAAACGGAAAGCCCGTCAGCCAATAATGGTGAGAAAGTCACGGTCCGAATCATGACGAGGACGGCCGGTACAAGTACGACCGTTACGGCTTTCCAGGGATTGCTAAAGAAATTCATGGAGCAAAACCCCAATATTAGCGTAGTCGATGAATCTTTGAACGACGAGGCCGCTTTCAACAATAAATTCAAGACGGGTCTGGCCACCGGAAACTTGCCTGAAATATGGATGAACTACGGCGGCGAAATGTTTAAAGAGTACGCAAAAAACGTTGCCTTGGATCTGCAGCCGTACTTGGACGAGGATCAGGAGTGGTCCGGGGACTTCCTGCCGTTGCTTGACACGTGGAGATATAAAGACATCCCGGGGACGTTCGGCGTTCCATACGAATTCTACAGCGTAGCGATTTACTACAACAAAGAATTGTTCGAGAAGGCTGGCGCGCAAGTGCCGACCTCGCTTGAAGATATCCCCGCGCTCGCCGAGAAATTCAAGAAGGTCGATGCAGTGCCGATGGCCATGGGCGAGAAAGAGAACTTCCGCGGAGGACATCTGATCTCTAATCTCTCGCTTAAGAAGTACGGATTCCAGAAATCGCTGGATCTGGCGAGCGGAGCCGCGAAATGGAACGACACGGACATGGTCTCGCTTCTCCAGACGATGAAGGATTGGCAAAATGCCGGCGTATTCGGCAAAAATATCGTGACGATGGACGGCAATACGGCCTCAACGATGTTCTTCGAAGGCAAAAGCGCCATGCTGTTCGAAGGCGTCTGGGCGCTTTCCCAGATGGCTGCATCCCCGATCAAAGACAAAATCGGCGTCATCCCGGTTCCGGGCTTCAAGGACAAACCGGAATTTAAGGACAATTGGTTCGGCGGCGCTGGCGGATACTCCGTATCCAAAGCGACTACCGGCGCCAAACTGGACGCTACGATCAAACTGCTGAAATTCATGACCTCCGTCGAGGCCTACCAGACATACTTGAAGGAAACCGGCGGCGGCATCTACCCGGTGAAGATGGAAGTCGATCCAGCTTCGGTCGATCCCATAACAGCTCAATACATGGCCGCGCTCGCTACGGCAGCCGACTTCAAAGGCGAAGTCACGGAGTACAGCCCGATTACGCAACTGATGGATAAGGCCCGCAACGAAATTCAAGGCATGTTCGCGGGCAACAGTCCGGAGAAAACAGCTGACGCGATCCAGAAGTTCATCGATTCCAACACCAAGTAAGCCAAACGTCGCAACCGATCATACCGCCTTCAGGGCGGTATGATCTATCTATGAGGGTTGGATTCGATGATAACGGAGGGATTCCTGTGGTCAATAGAAGAATGTATGGGGCTGCGGCGGCCTTCGTGTTGCCTGCCTTTATTTTGTATACGATCGCGTACGTCGTACCGATGTTTCAAACGGCTTATTTGTCTTTCTTCAGCTGGAACGGAATCAAAAGCGTGCCACTCGAATTCGTCGGCTGGAACAATTACAGCTCGATGTTTCAGATGTCGGAGTTTTATCGTTCGTTAAAAAACATCGGCGTATTTATTCTCTCTTCTTTCCTCCTCATCCTACCGATCGCGTTCGCTTTCGCTATTCTCGTGACGAGCAAGATCAAAGCCAGACGATTCTTCAAGGTCGCTTTCTTCATGCCGTCCATCCTGCCGCTATCGGCGGTCGGGCTCATGTGGCAGTTTCTTCTCAAGGGAGACGGCGGGCTCGTCAACTCTGTCTTGTCCGTATTGGGCATGAGCTCGTTCACGAGGGATTGGCTCGGGGAACCGGCGATCGCCATCTATGTCGTTGTCGTCGTCAATGCCTGGATTTATTGCGGTCTCAACATGATTATTTTCGCCAGCGGCATGGTCGCGATTCCGGAAGATCTGTACGAGGCGGCGGCATTGGACGGTGCGACAGGATGGAAGAAGGTACGGTATATTACCGTGCCGTTAATGCAGGAAACGATTAAGATCTTCTCTATTCTGGCGATTACGCAGTCTCTCCGGGTATTCGGCCAAATCTTCGTCATGACAAACGGCGGCCCGAACGGAGCGACGGACGTGCCGACGACCCTGCTCTATTACGAATCGTTTAAGTACAACAACTTCGGCGTCGGGAACAGCATCGGAACGTTCATTATCGTAGCTGCCTTGATATCGACCGTCGTCTTGAACCAATTGATGAATACCCGCAGCGCAAGATAACCGAGATCGGCAGGTGAAAAATATGAAGAGCCTAAGAAGATTAGGCGTCTACGGCTTTGCGGCGATTTGTTCCGCCATCTTCATGTATCCGCTCTTGTTCTCCTTGCTGTCTTCTTTTAAGAACAATACGGAGATCTACGGCGGTCAGAGCCAGATATTCGCCTTACCCAAGGAATGGCTGTGGGGCAACTTCACAATGGCGTTTAAGGACGCCCATATCCATTCTTCCGTCTTTACTTCGTTTCTATATGCCGCCGCAGGCACCGCCGTCGCGCTCCTGCTGGGTACGATGGCTTCGTATGTTCTGGCGAGGTTTACTTTCAAGATTAACGGGTTTCTATATATCTATTTTATTCTTGGCTTGATGATCCCGGTCTTCTCTCTGGTCATTCCGATCTCGCGTATGGTCGGAAGTATCGACGGATTCAATAATTACTTCGTCATGATGGTTCTATACGGCGTATTCGAGCTGCCGCTGACGATCTTCCTGATTACCGGATTTATGAAAGGGATTCATAAAGAGATCGACGAATCTGCCCTTATGGACGGCTGCGGTCCGTTATTATTCCTGTTTCGGATACTGGCTCCGCTAGCGATGCCGGCGATCTCTACTGCGGGCATTCTGGCCTTCTTCAACATCTACAACGATCTTCTATGGAACGTCATTCTGATTACAGATCGGGATATGTACAATATTTCGATGGCTCTTATGTCATTCGTCGGGGAACGGGGCTCCGCGCAGATGGGACCTACTTTCGCCAGCATTTCGTTGACGATCATCCCGACCGTTGTCGTCTACTTGCTGTTTCAGGAGAAAGTCGAGGGAGGCTTAAGCGCGGGAGCCGTGAAAGCCTAATGCAGCAATGCCGGACCAGAAATCAAAAAGCGTTGGCGTAATATTCAGAAGCAGGCCGGGAAACATCCCCGTTTTCAGGGGTTGTTTTCCGGCCTTCCTATCGAAGCATCCTATATCGCTATTCATTGAGATAAGTCGTCACCCGGTTCTGAATGAGCCTGCTGACCTCTTCGGCGGATTTCTGGCCGCTCATGTAGGCCGCGAACTCCTCTATGGCAATCGAAGCGACCTTAAAATCGCTCTCGCTCTTCTTGCCCGCTTTGTCCAGAAGGTTCCGGACGGATTCGATCTGCTCTTTCGCCGGCGTCCCGTTATCCTCGTTCTCAAGTTCGGCGAATTTCTTATCGACAACGCTTCTATTCAAAGGTATTCCCATAAGATCCGGCGAAGCCTGCATCTCGTCCGAAAGCAAAAACTTTATGAATTCCCACGCCTCCTGCCGAGCTTTGGATTTACTGTTCAACCCCAGTTTAAAGTAAGTCTTAAATCCGCTCCCCTGTCCATCCCCGTGTACGGTCGGTTTTTGGAAAAACGCCGTCTTCGGATTATTCGCCTGTTCAGGACTGGAGAATCCCCCAATAGACAACAACGCTTTGTCATAGTCATACGAAAATTCTTCTTTCAGAGTGCCCTCGTCGTACAATGCCTTGATTTGCTGCATCATGTCCCTGAACAGATCCGAATCGAAATTGGCTTTGCCCCGTTGGACGAGCTGCGAGTAATTGCTTTCGATATAATCGTATAATAGCTGGCCCGAAAACAAGTCGATAAAGGCCGTATAATCCGGACCCGCCTGCTCCTGAAGCTTCTTGGAGATCTGTTTAACCTGGTCCCATGTCCAGGTTTTGTCGTCGATCTCGATCTTTGCCTTTTCCATCAATTCGGTATTTCCTTGAATGAGGTCAAGCGCGAAAGCAATCGGCATCACATAGAGGCCGTCGCCGCTCTGAGATCCTGTAAGAATGTTCTGATAGTACTTGCTTTTATCGAAAGAGGGGTCCTCTGCCATCATGTCGTTAAAATTGGCCAACAGCTTTTTGTCGACGAATTTGTCCTCCGGTAAATTGTTCATGAGGATCAAGTCGGACGCTTTTCCGGAAATCGCCTGCGTCGTTACGGTCTGAATGAACTTTTCCATGTCCGCTTGAGAGATCGCCGCGCTCATTCCGTTTTCCGATTTGGGCATCGCCAGAAATTCCTTGATTTCGATATGAATATCCGGATGAAGGGCTTCGAATTTCTGTACCGCCGACTCCAGAAAACGATCGGAACTCATAACGGCGATCGAGACATTTTTTCGACCTTCCTCCGCATTGCCCTCCTGGCCTTCCTTGTTTCCTGCACAAGCAGACAACAACATGACCGCTATAACGATTAAGATCATTATTCTAATCTTCTTCAATCTCTTCATCTCCTTAAATTAATTTAGTCGAACCCGATTGCCGTCCTGCAAGGGCTCGCTTGTTTCTATAATGATGTCGTCTTGAGGAGTAAGCCCTCCCGCGACGATAATCTCTTCCGCGTTCTCATCTCCTGTCGTCACGTAGATCTTCTGTCCTGTATACGTATTGCCGAGCGAGCTTTTGCGCTCCCGAACGACGAATACGTAGCCTCCCTTCCCGTCTTTTTTGATCAGCTCTTTGCGAATGACCATTCCTTGCTCCTTGAGCGATTTTTCCAAAACAACGCTCGCCTGCTCGCCTCCTTGAAGTCCGCTGCCCGACACCGAGACCACGATGGTTTTCTGACCCTGCGCGGCCCGTTCTTCGCCGCCGCTCGCAGATCCGCCTCCATTGCCCGGCAGCCCCGCCGGCCCGCCTCCTCCGCTGCCGGACGGAGCATCCTTGATCTCGGCGATTGTTCCCTCGATTCGTTTGTGGATATCCCCTTTTACGTCGACGACCACCTGCTCGTCTAGCTGCAGCAAATCTGCCGAGTCGCTGTCCGCTGTAAAGGAGAATTGAAATTCGTCTCCATTTTTAACGAGCTGCAGCACCGGTTGCCCTTGCGGGAAGTTCATTCCATCCTTGACCTTAATCTCCGCCACCCTGCCGTCAAATGGAGCCTTAAGCGTGCGATTTGCAGATAATTCCTTACGCATCTTTTCGATTTTCCGCCGCGCGATATTTCGATCCAACCGATCGCTTTCCAGATCCCGTTCGGCCTTGCGAATCGCCTCTTCGCTTCCCGATTGCTGAGCGGCGATAAACTGCTCCTTCAACGCCTCCCTGTTCAAATCTTGCTTTTTCAACAGATCCTCCGCATCCATAAGCTGCTGTTGCAAATCCTCGCTATCGAAGGTAATGAGGAGCTGGCCTTTCTTGACCTGTTCGTCCTTCTTGACATGGACTTTGCTCACTTTCCATCCGCTCTCGCTCACCAGATCCAACGTTTCTTTGGGAGCCATAACGCCGCTGCCTTTAATCAGGCGAGACAGTGTTTTCTTGACCGGTTTTTCCGTAGCCACCTTGGGCAGCATAGCGGTTTGCAGCGTATTGCTGAACAGCGTGAGTCCAGCCAATACAATAAAGAACAAAATAAAAAGAAGGCTAGCCAGACGTTGTCGACGCAAGCTCATTATTTATCTCCTTTCCGATGTGTCCAATAACTCCGTCAACCCTTCACGCCGGAGAGCTGGATGCCCTTGATAAAATACCTTTCGGCGCATAGAAACAAAAGCACCATAGGCATCATATAGACGACCGAAGCCGCAAAGGAGACGCCCAGCGCATCCTCCTGCAAGCGGGACAGAAACACGGACAGCGGCTGCAGCTCCGCATCCTGCAAGAAGATCAGAGGCTGCTCGACCATATTCCAGTAGTCGGCGAACAACAGCACGACTAATGCGGCAATACCCGGTTTAACCATCGGCAGCGCAATCGTTGCGAAGATTCGCATGTAACCGGCGCCGTCCATCTTCGCAGCTTCGATATAAGCCGAATGAATATGAAGCATGAATTGCCGCAACAGGAACACGCCGAATGCGCCGAACACACCGGGCAAAATGATAGAACCGGGGGTATTAAGCAATCCCAATCGATCCGCCATGATGTAATTGGGCACAAGGGTTACCTGGAAAGGCATCAGCATCGTGATCAAGTAAAGGAAGAACAGAGCTTCCCGCCCCGGAAAACGCAATTTGCCGAATGCAAACGCGGCTAACGTCGCGACCGTAACTTGTCCGACAATAATGGGCAATACCATGAATACGGAATTCCAGAACATTCGCAAGAAGGCGGGGGTCGAGATCAACACTTTCTTAAATTGTTCGAAGGAGACCCAATCGGGAATCCATTTCATATTTACGAAGACGCTCGTATCCGTTTGGCCAAGCATGCCGTAATTCGCTTGAATTTCCCGTTCGGTCATAAAGGCATTATCGAACGTCAAAATGACGGGAACCAGCATCAATACCGCAACCATGAGCAATAGGAGCGAACGAAACAATGGCATGCCATATGCCTTTTTCATAACAATCTACCTCCAGAACGCTTCTCGACAAAGCGAGTAACCTATTCCATATAAGAACGAAATATTCGCTCTGTTCGGAACAGTACGGCAACGAGCGCTAGAATGCTGACAGCCGTCAATACCGCAGCGGCCGACAGCTTGTGGATATCAAGCGACAGGAACATATTGTTCATATAGTGCTGCATCATATAAATCCGGTCGTGCGGATAAGCCCCGGCGACAAGATACGTCTCGCGAAACACCTTGAAGGAATTCAATACCGACATCAATACAACGAGAAATGTGGTCGGGGTCAAGTACGTTAGCGTAATCCCCAGCTTGCGCATGCGCCCCGCTCCCTCCAAATCGGCGATTTCATAATATTGATCCGGGATGTTCTGCAACCCCGCCAGGAACAGGACGACATTGTATCCGATGTTTTTCCACACATAGATCAGAACGATGACAAGCCCCGCCCAATCCGATTTCATCCAATCGATTCGACTTAGCCCGAAATGCTGAAGCGCGGCATTCAAGGCCCCGTTCCAATCGAATAAAATTTGCCACACCAGCACGATTGAGGCAACCGGCACGACAAGGGGCAGTACATAGGCTGTGCGCAGCCAGTCCCGGAACAAGACCCGCTGATTCAAGAGCAGCGCCAAACTAAGCGATAACGTCAATAGAAGCGGCACGCTAATTGCCGTAAACCAGAAAGTGTTGGCCGCGGCTTTCTGAAACGAAGAGCTAAGGAACAGCTCCTTGTAGTTGGCAAGCGTCCAGCTTCCGTCTCCCAGCCGATCCTGGAGAGAGGTCAGAACGCTTTGGCCGAACGGGAAGAGATAAAAGACGGCGAATCCAGCCAGGCTGGGGACGAGAAATCCTAACGCAACGAGAAACTCTCTTCGCGCTAGACGTTGCATGTTCATGGTCGAATCCTCCTTGCGCAATAAAACGGACTGCATGGAATTACAGCTCTTAGTCTACAATCCGTATCCGGCAAAACTTCGGAGAAAGTGTGGAAAAAGTATGGAAACGGGCTTCAGCCGCAATTATTTTGATACAATGATGTCGATCAACGGGGTGGAGGAAAACGAATGAACGCATACCAAATCGCCGTAGTCGACGACGACGTACAAATTCGCGAAATCGTGGAAGCCTATATGCAAAAAGAAGGTTATCGAACGGTATCGTTTCCGTCCGTCGAAGCCGCTTGGGAGCTGTGGAAAAACGATCCGCCGGACATGTGGATTCTCGATATTATGCTTCCGGGGATGAACGGCTTCGAGTTTTGCCGCCGTATCCGCAAAGATGCGGAGGTTCCGATTATTATGATTTCCGCACGGGACGAGGAGGTCGACAAAATCCTCGGCTTGGAATTAGGCAGCGACGATTACATGACCAAGCCGTTCAGTCCTCGCGAATTAGTCGCGCGCGTCAATCGTCTGTTCCATCGCTTCAGCTCGAGCAAGTCAGGGCAGGAGCATTCGGCATCCCCCGTTCCCCGCCGCACGCGGCTGGAAATCGGCGAACTGCGGCTCGTATTGGAGGAACGGCGCGTTTTCTGGCATGAAGAGGAAATCGAAATGACGCTTAAAGAATATAAGCTGCTTCAAACGCTTGCCGAACAACCTAATCGCGCCTTTTCGCGAGACGAGCTGCTTAATTTGGTTTGGGGCGACGACTATTTCGGCAGCGACAGGGCGATCGACGACCTGGTGAAGCGGCTGCGCCGAAAAATGAGCGAGCTGCCCGTCGAAACGGTATGGGGGCACGGTTATCGGCTGAGGATGGAAGAAGGGGGGAACGTCAAATGAAACTCGTATATCGGCTCCATCTGTCCTTTGGACTTCTGCTCCTATTCATTCTGGCGATTACGGCTACGCTTATATATCCCCTGCTTCTCGATACTTTGGTGGACAACCAGCGGAAGGATCTGCGGGAACAGGCCAATCAATTGACCACGTTAGCGGTTCCGACGACACCTGCTCACCAAATGGAGCCGGCGCTATTGACGAAAGCGATCCCGCTGGCTCCCGCGACGCAGGCCGTCTTGATGTCGCCCGAAGAGAAGGTTTACTTCAGCACGTTAACCGGAGAGAAAGCGACGGAGCTTGTAGAGCTCGCCAAGCAGGTCGATCCCGCAACGGGAATCTCGCAGGGCAAAGACGGTAAATACATCATAGAAACGTTAACGATCCCCCCTCAACAAGGGCTGCCTATGACCGCCATTACGGCTGTCATGGCTACCCCACTGAGCGCGGTCAAATCGATTCAGTTGGCCTTGTTCCAGCGTTTGATGATCATTTTGTCCGTAGGCGGACTCATGGCTTTTCTTCTAAGCGTGGTGATCACTAGAAGAATCGTAAACCCGCTCACCGCGTTGAGGAAGGAACTGAAAAAGGTGGAAAACCGTCGTTTTAATGAGGTTCTGCTGATTCGTTCGGGGGGAGAAATCGGGGAAGTCGCCAGCAGCGTCTACCATCTTGCCGGAGAACTGGATAAGTATCAGAGCACGCAAAAAAAATTTTTCCAGAACGCTTCCCATGAACTAAAAACGCCGTTGATGTCGATACAAGGTTATGCCGAAGGGATTAAGGACGGCATTTTTACGGGGGATAAAGCGGCCAAAGGGCTCGATATCATCGTAAATGAATGCGAAAGGTTAAAAAAAATCGTGACCGAGATGATCCTTCTTGCCAAGCTGGAAAGCGAGGAAGGCATTTTCCATATGGACAACATTCCGGTGCAACAATTGATTAACGAAGCGATGGAACGAATCAATCCGCTTGTCGTCAAGAGAGAATTGATCATTAAAGTCGACAGGAACGGAAATCCGGAAGAGCGTTATATTACGGCCGATCGGGAAAAGCTGCTGCAGGCATTAATCAATATTATCGGCAATGCCGCGCGGCACGCCAAAAAAACGATATGCATTCGTACCGTTGCCGGAGAACATACCGTTGATATCGAGATTGCCGACGATGGCGAGGGAATCTCCGAACAGCTGCTGCCCTTACTTTTTCAGCGATTCGCGAAGGGAAAGAAGGGAGAAACCGGTCTGGGCTTGGCGATATCCCGTGCGATCGTCGAGAGGTGCCGGGGGGAGATCGCGGCTGCCAATCTTCCGGGGGGAGGAGCGGCGTTTACGCTGCGATTCCCCTTATCGCGATAAGTCTCCGAATCATGAAATGCTCTGAACGTACTTCAGAACGTCGGATACGTGGTTGGCGACTTTAACTTTGCGCCATTCTTTAACCAAAATCCCCTTATCGTCAATAAGAAAGCTTGAGCGCTCAATGCCCATAAACTGTTTGCCATACATGCTTTTCAGCTTCCAGACGCCGTACAACTCGGAAACAGAATGATCTATATCCGCTAGAAGGGTAAAAGGGAGACCGTATTTTTCGATAAACTTTGTGTGTCTCTTTGCCGGATCCGTGCTAATGCCGATAATAGTCGCATTCAGTTTGGCGAATTCATCGTATTGATCCCGGAAATCGCAAGCTTGAGTCGTACAGGCCGGCGTAAGATCCTTAGGATAAAAATAAAGAATGACATGATTCCCAACAAAATT
This sequence comes from Cohnella phaseoli, assembly GCF_003386235.1. GTDB lineage: Bacteria > Bacillota > Bacilli > Paenibacillales > Paenibacillaceae > Cohnella > Cohnella phaseoli. Next base: position 22,712 of record NZ_QRDZ01000043.1, on the reverse strand, counting down.
AGAAAGCCTCACTTCAGCCCCGCTTGGGTCTGGAAGGGAAAAATCGGGCGCGGGAGCCCCTACTTCAGACAACACTCTTATTCCTCCTGTTCTACAGCAGCATCGGCGTCAACGTCATTATCATCGTCATCTTCAGCGTCTAATACTCAGTTAACGGGAGGATGCGCGGTAACGGTATCCTTCCTATTATAGAGCAGTCAGACGGAATGGGCGAGCGCAAGAGCTAAAAAAAACAGCAGGATCGGACGGCCCTTTTCCGCCGCCCGACCCTGCTGTTGTTGCCGCTTACTCCGCGAAGAGCGGAGCGACGGCGGGATACATCCGCTTGTATTTCTCGTATTGGCGGTTGTAATGCGCCCGCAATTTCTCGTCGGGCACGTAGACCGTTGCGTTCTTCAGTTCCTTGAACGCCCGGCCTGCCGATGAATAGTCCTCGCTCCAGCCCGCATGGCGGAACCCGAGGGCGGCTGCGCCAAGGGACGGCAAATATTGCGAATCCTTCGGAACGACAAGCTCGCAGCCTAGTACGTCCGCCATAATCTGGCACCAGATCTTGCTTTTCGCACCGCCGCCGATTAGGGTAACCCGCAGGCTTCCGTCCTCCTGCCGCTTGGCGACCAGTTCAAGCACTTGGCGCATCGAGTAGGCTACGCCTTCCAGTACGGCCGTCCCCATCCGCTCCCGGGTTGTAGACGGCTTAAGGCCGATAAAGCAGCCGCTCGCTTCCGCGTCCTGGACCGGACAGCGTTCACCGTTCAGATAGGGCAGGAACAGCACGTCGTCAACACCCCGTTCGGTCTGTTCCACCGCCCGGTCGAACAGCTTGTACGACATCGTGTCGCCGACTTTGCTGCCGGACCCGAATGCGCCGACCGCCCACTGATGGGCGCTTCCCGCATTGGACAGCGGAGCGATGGAGATCTGCCGACCTGCTTCCACGTAGGAAAGGTTAAATGCGCCGCTCTGCACGTCTAGGAAGCCCGTTGAAGCGCCCGCGACCCAGCCCGTCGTCCCGATATAGGAGTAAACTTCGCCTTCCTCGTATACCCCTGCTCCGAGCGTCGCTGCCCCGGCATCGCCTATCCCGCACAGCACGGGGGTTCCCGCGGCGAAGCCCGTTGCAGCAGATGCTTCCGCAGTTACCTTGCCGACGATGCTGTCCGAAGCAGCGATTTTCGGCATTTTGGCCGCATCTACGCCATAGCGCTCCAGCCAGGGACCGATCCATTCGCGGGTGCGGACATCCATGCAGCCGGTCGTGGCGGCGGATGTCGGATCGGTCACGCATTCCCCCGTTAGCCGGGCGATCACGTAATCCTTGGAGCTGACCAGGAAGCTGCGTGTTTGGCGATACGTTTCTTCCTCCCGCTCCTTCAGCCACATGATTTTCGGAAAAGTCAGCGATCCGTCGAACGGATTCATCGTCCGCTCCTGAATGGCGCTCTCGCCAAGCTCCTCCAGCATTCGCCGCGCCTGCTCGGACGCGCGTCCGTCGGAATACAGAATGGCCGGACGCAACGGTTGGAGGTCTTCGCCTACCGGAATGCAATCCTGCATCTGTCCGCTGAACGTCAGCAAACCAATGTCCGCCGCCTTGATGCCGACCTTGAACCACGAAGCCGCAATCTTCTTCACCGCGTCGTACCATTCGATCGGCTCTTGCTCCACCGCGTCTTCATGACGGATAACGCGAAGCTCCACGTTGTTTTCCAGGAAAATGCCCGCATCGCTCGTGACTAATATTCCCTTGACATTCGTAGTGCCGATATCAAACGAAGCCATATATCTCATCTGCTCATCCCCTTGTCGAGGAGCCCAACGTCTCCAGTTTCATCTCCGCCACCAGCCGGTACAAATAATCCTTCTCCCGGTTCTCGCAGCGGCTTACGAGCACGGAGCCTACGACGGCGCCGTCGAAGCCTCCGCGGATCGCTTGACCGACCAGCGCCGGAGAACGCAGACCGAAGCCGGCGACGACCAGGCCGTCCGGCAGATGCGGACGAATTCGCTCGCATAGCGCCGACAGGCCGTTCACGCTGGCCATCGGATCGCCCGTCGTGCCGGAATACGATTGGGCATAGATCACCGTCGCCCCGTCGCACACTTGCCGGATCGTCTCTTCATCCATGCCGCTGTTAATAAAGCGGATCACGTCGACGCCCGCCGGGCCGACTTCCTCCTGAATCCGAATTTGCTCTTCGAGAGAGCAATCGGGAAGCACCAGTGCGTCGATCAGCTTCTCCTGCGTCAGCGTCCGGTACAGCCCCGCTTCCACAAGCTCGTTCCGATAGCCCATCGCCCAGATCGGACGGGGCACTTCGCGCCGGACTTTGCGCCACAGCGCCATCAAGCCCTCCGATATTCCGGCTCCGGCGTCCAGCGCGCGCTTGTGCGCGCGTTTGATAACGTCGCCGTCAATGAACGGGTCCGGACCGGGCACGCCCAGTTCAATAATATCAATTCCCGCCAATGCGCTGGCTTGGATCATTTCGAAGGACTCGTCGATTGCCGGATCGCCCGCTACCAAGTAGCCGAGGAGCAGCGCCTCCTCTCTCTCCTTGGCTGCGCGATAAGCTTCTATGTTGTATTGGCTGTGCATTTTCAGAGTCCGCATCATGAATTGCCACGTCCCAGCTTCTGCATCAGAACGGCCGCGATGACGATACATCCGGTAATGACGTCCTGCATAAACGTAGGAACGTTAAGAATCGTCAGACCGTTGGCCAGAATGCCGATAATGGCCGCGCCGACAAAGGTCCCCCAAATATTCGGCACGCCTTCCTTAAACGAGGTCATCCCCAGAAAAGCCGCCGCATAAGCCGACAGGAACAGTCCGTCTCCCCCGGTCGGATGGGCCGAGCCGAGACGGGACGCCATCAGAATTCCGGTCAGGGCGGCCAGCATGCCGCACAGCGCGAACGCCATGTTTTTGTTTAGCGCGACTTTAACGCCCGCGACGCGGGAAGCCGATTCGTTGCCGCCGATCGCGTACAGCTTCCGTCCGAAGGACATGTGCGTCATCACATACCAGAACAGCACCGTCATCAGCAGCATAATGAAGGATAAGACCGGAATACCCGCCCACTCCGTTTGGCCGAGATAACGGAAGCTTTCCGGAATGTTCTCGAATACGGTCGCTCCGCCGGTCAGCTTGAAGTTCAAGCCGCCAAGAATCGTGCCCATTGCCAGCGTCGTAATAAAGGAGAGCACGCGGAACCTCGTTACGATCCAACCGTTAATAAAACCGATAACGAACGCTGCGGCGAGCGGCGCCAGGAAGGCAACCCAGATCGGATAACCGGCAACGGCCATCTTGGCCGCGAATACGCCGCCGAAGCTGGCCAGCGCCCCCACCGACAAGTCGAACTCGCTGACGGCCATAACCAGAGTCGCTCCCAGAGCGATAATGACGAGGAAAGAAATTTGCCGGCTTATATTAATGGCGTTATCGATCGTCATGAACGAATTCGGACTTAACGCGGAGAATGCAAGAATGATCAAAATTCCGGCGGCAACCGTTCCATAACTGCGCAGCAGCCGGACGTAAGAAATGCCCGAACGCGTCTCAACCATGTTGTTCACTTCCTTTTCCGTGACTATAGCAATATCCGAGCACTTGCTCCGGCGTAACGCCGTCGTTGTCCAGCTCGGCGACGATGCGGCTGTCGTGGAGAACGTACAGCCGATCCGCGATGTCCAGCACCTCCTGCAGATCCGAGGAGACGAACAGGACGCCGCAGCCTTTGTCGGCCTGCGCTTTAAGCAGTCGGTGAATTTCTTCGCGCGTCATGACGTCTACCGCCTGAGTCGGCTCGTCGCAGAGGAACAGGACGGGATCCGACAGCAGCGCTTTGGCGAATACGACCTTCTGCTGGTTGCCTCCGCTGAGCTGGCCGATCGCTTGCTCGGAGCCGGCCGCCTTGACGTTCATTTCCTTCATCCACGCGTTTACCTCATCGCGTTCGCGGCGAGCGCGAAGCTTGAGCATGCCGGAAAATCGTTTCAGTACGGGCAGCGTCATATTTTCCCTGATCGTCATACCGAGCACCAGCGCGTCGCGCTTGCGCTCTTCCGGAATCAGGACGACGCCGTTCTCGATCGAGCTTCTCGGCGCAGGCGCCTTCACGGCACGACCCGACACGGCGATGCTTCCGCCCGACGGGCTTCGAAGTCCGTAGATCGTCTCCAGCAGCTCCGTCCGTCCGGCTCCGGCAAGTCCGAAAATGCCGACGATTTCGCCTTTACGCACGTTCAGGCTCGCATCCCGGACTTTGCCGTCCTTCGTGGACAACCTGTCGACTTCGAGCACCTTGTCGGCCGCAGATTTAACCGTCGCCCGCTTCTGGCTTTTCTTCACTTCCGCATTGCTCATCAGCCGGATCAACTGCTCCTTGTCCGTCTCCGCGGTGTTGACCGTGTCGACTCGCTGCCCGTTGCGAAATACGGTTATCCGGTCGGACAGCCGGAATATCTCGTCCATCCGGTGGGAGACATACAGAATCGCCGTTCCTTGCGCCGTTAAGCGCCCGATCAACGCGAACAGCTTCTCCGCCTCCTGATCGGTCAGCGAAGCGGTCGGCTCGTCGAGAATCAACAGCTGGCATTCGAGCATCATCGCGCGCAAAATCTCCAGCATCGTCTTCTCGGGCGGCGACATCCGGTCGGCCGTCTTGTTCAGATCGATCTCGACGCCGAAGTCGCTGCGAAGCTGCTCCGCCCGCCGCTTCATCGCTTTCCAGTTAACGCCGACTCCGCGGGTCGGGTAGTCCAATCCGACGAACAGGTTCTCGTAGCCGGTAAAAGACGGAACGAGGTGACGATCCTGATGCACCACGTTGATGCCGATTTTGCGGGACGCTCCCGGATTGGGGATATCCACCTTTTGTCCCTTCCATTCGATCGTCCCTGAATCAAGGGAATAGACTCCGGTCATAATTTTAATGAATGTCGACTTGCCCGCTCCGTTCTCGCCGACGAGCGCATGCACTTCGCCCGCCGCGATCTCGAAGCTCACGTCGGATAGCGCATAATGCTGCCCGAACACTTTGTTCAGTCCTGCGACTTTCAGTAGGGTCAATGGAAACCCTCCTTGCTTCCGAATTGGGCAAAGCGGCCTTGGGCCGCTTTGCCGCTATGCGTTCGTAGTTGCTCTAGCGGGATTACCCGTTGTCTTTCGTAATCAGGCTGGCCGGAGCGTACAGCTCCGTACCTTCCGCAGGCTGGCCCGCGAATACGAGCTCGATTTGTTTAACGACGATTTCCGTCATGCCCGTGAAGTTTTGCTTAACCGTGGCGACCAGCGGAGAACCTTTCTTGATCATCTCCACCGCCTGGCTGTTGCCGTCGATGCCGGTCACGACGATGTCCTTGCGTCCCGCCGCTTCGATCGCTTGGGCGGCGCCGATCGCCGCCTCGTCCCAGCCGGCCCATACTGCCGTAATGGAGCCTGCCTCCTTGTTGGACAGCAGCAAGCTTTCCATCTGCTTGCGCGCGTTCTCGATCGGTCCCGGGACTTCGACTTGCTGCTCGGTAACGACGGAGATATTCGGTTTATTTTTCAGCAGTTCATCCAGCTGCACCGTACGAGCCAATACGCCCGGATGCGGACGGTGAGTCAGAATAACGATTTTGCCTTGATCGCCAACTGCCTGGAACAGATGCTCGGAAATCATCTTGGACATTTCCTTGTTGTCGCTCGTTGCGTTCATGACCATACCTTCGATGTAACCGGAGTCGGCGCCGAATACCGGAATGCTTTTATCCTTGGCGCGTTGGATCTGGCTTTTCAGCTGATTAGGATCGGTGCTGACGAGCACGATTGCATCGGTCTTGGAGGAAATAACGTCCTCCATCCGGCTAGCCAACTGCCCCATATCGCCTTTCGTATCGACGACGTTCGCCTTCCAGCCTTTGTCCGCCGCTTGTTTCTTCAGAGATTCGACCATTTCGTTGGTCGTGACGGAAGACAGATAAGGCGTCAAAATCGAGATCGTCTTGGAACCGTCCTTGCCGCCGGAATTTCCTCCGCAAGCTGTCAAACCAATTGTCAATAGAAGCGCTGCCATAACTAGAATTGCTTTTTTCATCTGTTATTGCCCCCTTGATAGTAGGTGAAAAGAACGTTTAGTCGCGCAGACCCCGCCCGATTAACGGGCAGGATGGTTGCGCTGCCACTCCAGAAGTGCTTTGGCCGTCTCCATGTCCGTAACGAGCACGTCCATGAACTTGCCTCTAAGCGCGGCGACGATTGCCTCTACTTTATCATTCCCAGTCGCAACGGCAATGACATTCGGGATGGCTCGAATTTCTTCGATGGACAAGCCGATCATCCGCGATTCTCCATCATAGTGAACCCGCTCACCCTCGGCGCTCAGGAAGGAGGTCGAGATGTTGCAGACCGCTCCTTGGTCGCGCACGCCGTTCATCTCTTCCTCGCTGAAGTATCCGGACTTGACGATTGTCGCTTCCTCCGAAACTTGGCCGATTCCGATCAGAGCCAGCGAAACCTTCTTGGCGGCTTCCAGCACTTTGGAGATTTCCGCCTCGCTCTGGAACATCTCCCGCGCTTGCGCAGAAGCGACGACTGCCGGGGCGTTCAGCAGAAAATGCCGGCCCCTGAAATTCTCGGCGAACACTCTGGCATTCGTATTCGCATGCCACGCGCCGCCGTCTGCGCCGAATCCGCCGATCATGGGCACGAATTTGACTTCCTTGCGACCGACGTGCTGAATTTCCCGACCGACGGAAGCGATCGTCCGTCCGGCCATTATCCCGACAACGTCGCGGTCCTTGATCGCGCTTTCCAATAGCGCCGACGCCGCGCGGGCGACGTGCAGCTCCATCGTCTGGCGATCCGCTTCCGGGACGTGAACGACAATCACATCGTGGATTCCGAAGGTTTCCGCAACCGCCCGCTCATACATCTGCTCTTCCGAGTACGGATTGCGTATGCTGATCTGAACAATGCCTTCGGATTTGGCGGCGGCGAGCATTCTGCTGACCTGCGGACGCGAGATGCCGAGCCGCTCGGAGATTTCCTGCTGGTTCAGTCCGTCCATATAGTACAACGTGCTTACTTTGACTAGCAGCCTTCTCTTTTCTTGACTTACCTCATTCACAATACTCCGTGCCCCCTCCCTCTATGAACAAATGTTCATTTCAGAATTTTTGTTCTGAAGCTATCATACTCCGATCTGAAAGGGTTTGCAAGAACAAATTTTCGGCAGTGATCATATGTTCGATAAAAAGGACATGTATCTCCCTCCGCTGCCCCGGTTCGCTCTGGGAGATACATGCCCTATAGATCAGCTCTGACTAGCGAACAGCCAATATAGGCTCCGCCGGGTACGCAACGTCATTAAGACCCCCGATTAACCCAGTGTTCATCGCTTCCCAGTTGTCGTCCGCGGAACTCGAAGCAGTTTCTTAGGCCCCCACTGCACGAACGTATCATTGCCGTCTTAGTTCGATCTGTTCGCAGGATGCACTACGTCTTTTTGATTTAAAGCGGGAACCCCGCCTTAAATTCGATTTCGCACCATTTTTCAGTTATTTAATGCGGATTTCCCACCTTATTTTTTCGATTCTCCACTTTTTTATATTTTAAGGGGAATTTTCCGCTCTAAATCCGCACTTTTCCTCCTTGCGACAAAATTAGCGCGGACTTCCCGCTTTATTTTTCCGCTCCTCCCTCTTCAACCGTTACCAAAAAAAGACGGCAATGCAAGGCCCATCCCTTACACCGCCATCTCTTTACAGTTGACTCTTAACTCCCCGCCCCGCGATACCGCTTCACGCCGTAGTTCCAGAACGAAATGCCAATCGTCAGGAAGACGAGGCCGACGACCGGCGTCAGCCACGGCATCCACCATTCCTCCAATCGCCCGAGGAAAAATGAAGCCGGGTACACGCCCACGAATGCGAACGGGAGCAGCCACGTCAGCAGAAACTTGATTGTTTTATTGTAGATTTCCACCGGGTAACGCCCGTAGTTCTGAATGTTGTAGATGAGCGGCCCGATGCCGGTCGGCGCGTCCGAGTAAAACGAGATCGCCGCCATCGCCGTATAGATGCCCATATAGATGAAGCAAGAGCCGAGCACCATCACAATCAACACAAGCGGATCGTACCAGTGGAATGGCAGACCAAGCGTCGTCCATGACGAAATCAGAATCGCGAGACCGACGAGCCCTCCGAACAGTGCGGGCGGGTCCATATTTTCCAGCATGACCTGCACCAGAGAATGCGTCGGACGGGTGAGCACCCGATCCATCTCCCCTTTGACGATGTACCGCTCGCTGAAGTTCCAGGCGCTGAAGAACGTCGAGAATAGCCCCGAAGCCAGCATAAAGTACCCGTAGACGAACACGACCTCCGCCTCGCTCCAGCCGCCAAGGGACGGCGTATGCATGAACACGATGAAGATGAACACCAGGTTCAGCCCGTTAAACAGCAGATCCGACAGCACCTCGATCCAGAAATCGGCGCGGTAGCTCAGCTTCGTCTTCAAATAGTTGGCCAAATAATCCCGATACAAGCCCAATGTAAACGCGAATCGGTTCATTTTCTCAACCCCCTTGCACGAACAGACGACGCCGCGCCGCGCGCCATACGAGCATAATCGGTACGATCAGCACGACCGTCCAAGCGACCTGCACGAGCAGCGCATTCCACACGTCCGCCCCCTGAATTCGCCCTGTAAACACCGAGCCCGGCAAATACGTAATCGCCTGAAACGGCAACCAGTTCATAATCGAAATCGCCCATCCCGGGAAAAAAGCAATCGGAACGACGACGCCGGACAGCAGGTCGACCATAATTCTTTTCATCGACATAATCCCTTGATTGTTCTCGAAGAAGAATGCGCCCAGCCCCGTCAGCAAGTTAAGCTGCGTATTAATCAGAAAGCTGAACCAGATCATGACGAAGAAAACGATCCACTGCACCGGATCGGTCGGCAGCTCCAGCGGAAAAATAAACGAAACGACGATCATCCCCGGAATCATGAACAGCAGCAAGCGGAACAGCCCTTCGCCGAAGCCCTGCATCATTTTCACGAGCAAATAAGAATATGGCCGAATAATCTGGATCGCCACGCTGCCGTCGACGATCTCATTCGAAATTTCCCGGTCCAGGTTGTTAAAATAAAACGCCCGCGCCATCCACGACACAGCCACATAAGTGGACATCTGGATAACCGTGAACCCCTGCAGCGTCTCCGCCTCGCCAAAAATGGCCTTCCACAAAAAATAATACGCCCCGATATTGATCGCGTAGATCACGATGCCGCTGTAATAGTTGACCCGGTAAGCGAGCATCATCAGAAACCGGATGCGGACGAAATCCAAGTACATACTCATCATCGCGCCGCTCCCGCCTCCGTCTTCTCGGTCTCGCGGTCCCCGGGGCCTGTCTCCCCTTCGCTCAGGGCGGACAAATCGCGCGGCGCTTCGGCGCTGCCCGACTGATAAATCTCGCGCACGATCTCATCCGTATTCGTCTCGAAAATTTTAATATCGCTAATATCGAGCCGGCCCACGACGCGCGACAACACCTCGGACACGTTCATCTCGCGCGGAATCCACACCTTGGCCGTCAGGTCGTTGTCCAGCGACCAGCGCACATCCAGCTCTCCCGTCAAGGCCGACACCCTAGCCAGCGTCACCGGATCGGTGAACTGGAACTGCACCTCGCGCCCTTTGCCCCAGCGCGCCTTCAGCTCCTCCAGTCCGCCGTCGTAGATAATGCGCCCGTCGTCCAGCATAATGACGCGCGAGCACAGCGCCTCGATGTCCTGCAGATCATGCGTCGTCAGCAGAATCGTCGTCCCCTGCTCGCGGTTGAGCCGTTTCAGAAACTCGCGGATTTCCGTCTTCACGACAATATCCAAGCCGATCGTCGGCTCGTCCAAAAACAAAATCGAAGGATTGTGCAGCAGCGCCGCCACCAGCTCGCAGCGCATCCGCTGACCCAGGCTCAGCTTGCGCACCGGGCGGTTTAGCAGCTCCTGCAATTGTAGGGTTTCCACCAGCTCGTCCAGCCTTTTGCGAAAATCCGTCTCGTCGACCCGGTATACTTTTCTGAGCAGTCGAAAAGATTCGATGACTCCGATATCCCACCACAGCTGGCTGCGCTGCCCGAACACGACGCCGATGCCCTGCACGAACTTCTCGCGCTCTTTATAAGGAACGAATCCGTTGACGAGCAGCTTGCCGGAGGTCGGCACGAGAATGCCGGTCAGCATTTTGATCGTGGTCGACTTGCCTGCACCGTTCTCCCCTATGTAACCGCATATTTCGCCTTGAGGAATTTGAAAGCTGATATCCTTGACCGCCGCTACCTCAGTATGCTCCCGTTTGAACAAATCCTGGAGCGCTCCCTTGAGACCTTCGCGGTTTTTCTGGACTTTGAACTGCTTGCGCAGCTGATGCACGTCTATGGCTAACATGATGAACCTCCTAGGGTCAAGTCGAGTTCATTAAAGGTTTTTTACATGAACTTGCGCATTCTGGGGCCGAAACTTTATAATTTTAACATACTGTCAACTGAGAGGACTATCGGAATGAAGAAAAAGTGGAAGATCACCTTGTTCTCGATATTGGGATTGGCTTTTATTTTTTTGTGTGCGGTAGGCTGGTGGGCATGGGCAAGCGTTAAAGAAATCGATAAGGCACAGAAGCCGAAAGAGGAATCGCGGTTCCGCCAGTTTGAGGAGAAGCCGGAGTACAAGCCGCCGGAGTGGGAAGGCTCGGAACGGGTCAACGTGCTGCTCATGGGCGGCGACGACAGAGGGCTGAGAGAAGGGGAAGTGCCCCGGTCGGACACGATGCTGGTCGCCTCCTTCGATCCCGTATCGAAGAAAATACACCTATTCTCGGTGCTGCGCGACACCCGCGTGGAAATTCCCGGTTATAAAGACAACCGCGCCAACACGGCCCTTTCCCTCGGCGGCCCGGAGCTGGCGATGAAGACGATCGGCAACCTGATGGGACTGGATGTTCAGTATTATGTTTATGCCGATTTTCAAGGATTCATCAAGCTGGTGGATGCGCTTGGCGGCGTCGACTTCTATGTGGAAAAGGATATGAAATGGACCGACAATGCGGACGGCAACCGGTACGACATCAACCTGAAGAAGGGGCAGCAGCATCTCGACGGCGATAAGGCGCTGCAATACGTGCGTTTCCGGCACGACAAGCTGTCCGACTTCAGCCGCACCGAGCGCCAGCGCCAGTTCCTGAAAGCCGTAGCGCTCAAGCTGATGGACGGCTGGAACCTGATCAAGCTTCCGGATATTTTGAGCGAGGTCGTTCCGTACATCGAGACGAACATGACCTCGAACGATATGCTGAAGCTGGGCACGCTGGGCTACAATTCGCATCAGGCCGGCTCCGCGCAAATTCCTCCAATGGACCTTGTCTTCGACGAAAACGTAAACGGTTCGGCGATGCTGGGCGTACGGAATCGCGACAAGCTGAAGGAATACGTACAGGAAGTGCTGAGCACGGACGATACGGCAGTCGAGGAAACTCCGGGAGCCAGCCCTTCCGCGAGTTCGGCAGCCGCACAAAATTAAGTACTATACCGCCGTCCCTCGGGATGGCGGTATGATGTTTATATTCGTCTTGCAGGCCAGAAAGCAACAACACGGATAAGCGGAGGTTAGGAGAAAATGAATCAGAGAGTACGTTCGGAGCAGCTGTACGAGGAAGCTCAGCGCCACATTGTCGGAGGAGTGAACAGCCCCTCCCGTTCCTTCAAGGCGGTCGGCGGCGGTGCGCCGGTGTTTATGGAACGCGCGGAGGGCGCTTATTTCTGGGATGTCGACGGTAACCGGTACATCGACTATTTGGCCGCGTTCGGGCCGATCATTACGGGACATGCGCATCCGAAGGTCACCGAGGCGATCGTCCGGGCGGCGCAGAACGGCACGCTGTACGGCACGGCGACGGAGCATGAAATTCGGCTCGCGGCGGCGCTGAAGGAAGCGATCCCTTCGATGGATAAGGTGCGCTTCGTCAACTCGGGCACGGAGGCGGTCATGACGACGATTCGCGTCGCCCGGGCGTTCACCGGCCGCAACAAAATCATCAAGTTCGCCGGCTGCTACCACGGCCATGCCGACCTGGTGCTCGTCGCCGCGGGCTCCGGCCCGTCGACGCTCGGTATTCCCGACAGCGCGGGCATCCCGCCCAGTATTGCCAGCGAGGTCATTACCGTGCCGTTTAACGAGTTGGACGGGCTGCGCACGGCGCTGGAGCATTGGGGCGACCAGGTCGCGGCGGTCATGGTCGAGCCGATCGTCGGCAACTTCGGCATGGTGATGCCGAAGCCCGGCTTTCTGGAAGGGCTGTGCAAGCTGGCGCGGGACGCTGGCGCTCTCGTCATCTACGACGAGGTGATCAGCGCGTTCCGCTTCCACTACGGCTCGGCCCAGACATTCTCGGCGTTCGCGGATCAGGAAGCGATCCGGCCGGATCTAACCGCCCTCGGCAAAATCATCGGCGGCGGCCTTCCTATCGGAGCTTACGGCGGCCGCGCCGACTTGATGGAGATGATCGCGCCGCTCGGCCCCGCTTATCAGGCGGGCACAATGGCCGGCAACCCGGCGTCGGTGCTCGCCGGACTGGCTTGCCTGGAGGTGCTGCGCGAGCCGGGCGTTTACGCTCGCATGGAAGCGCAGGCCGCACGGTTGTGCGACGGGCTGCAAGCCTCTGCGGACCGGCATGGCGAGCCGCTGACGATCAACCGGATCGTCGGCGCGTTCTCCACTCACTTCTGCGCCGGACCGGTCGCCAACTACGAGGACGCGCAGCTCTCCGACGGCGAGCAGTTCGGCCGCTTCTTCCGCCTCATGCTGGAGCGCGGCGTCTACCTCGCCCCTTCTAAGTACGAAGCATGGTTCCTTACGACGGCTCACACCGATGCCGACATTGACGCGACCTTGTCTGCGGCGGAGGAGTCTTTCGCTGAGATGGGAAGTGAACTTTAAGTCCGTTAGTTTCTAACAATTTAAAAAGCTCGCATTTGCCAGGGGACTGCTCCTGCTCTTGCGAGTTTTTATGTTTCAGCGACCTCCTGCTTGCGATCCATCAGCGAATCCCCTGAGCCAAAATCCTTCCGGAACCGATAAGCGTCCACCACCGTTACCATGCAATCGAGCCGACTAAACTTCATCAAGTCGATGCCAGGCTCCTCATCGATGTTCTGTACGGCCACAAAATCCCCCCCTCCGTCAATACCGCAACATTTACCGCTCGCGTGCGTCACTTATACATACCTTCCCATTTCGATGGAAACAGGCTATCGGGATATTCCTATACGACGTATGGCGGGCAGGCGATATTCTAGAATCGAACAAGCTTAAGGAGAACTTATTACAATGAAACTGCAAATCCAAAAACAATTGACGAAGATCGTTCTCGGTTCCATGCTGCTGTCGATCCCTTTTTCCGCCGCTTCCGCCTATGGGCAAGATGTCGCTGCGCAGCAGAATACCGTTCTGCTGAAGTCCAATAGCGCGAGTATTGAATTCAACGGTCGGCTCATGAAGGCCGTCCAGCCGGTTACTTACAAGCAAGGAGCCAACTTTATTCCGCTGAGAACTGTAGCCGATTTGTACGGCTACACCGTCTCCTACGACGCAGCCACCCAGGAATCGGTCGTCTCGAAGAAGGGCATGGAACTCCGATTTAAGGCGGGCACGGCCCGTTACACCTTAAATGGCGCAAAGCGCCTCGCATCCGGCAAGCTATTCACCCTGCAAGGCAGTATGATGGTGCCAATCCGTACCTGGTCGGAAATTACCGGCAGCCGTTTGGAGGCAAGCGGAACCTCGTACTCTCTTTCGTGGAAAGAAGAAGCGAAAGCCGTGCCCCCGGTCGCGAAATTTTCAACGAACAAAACCGTCTACAAAATGGGGGAACCCATCGAATACTCCGATGAAAGCTACGATGAACGCGGCAAAATCGTCAAGACGGAATGGACAGGCTTGGAACGCGCCTTTTTCCGTCCCGGCGTTGTGCATGTTACGTTGAAGGTGACCAACAATTATGGCCTAACCGATTCCTTGACGCAGGAGATCCGGATTACGGAGGAATCGATGTACACCGAGGAGGAATTCAATCGTCTGTTCACGCCCCCGGGCGACAAAATGACCATTAACGGCTCTTCCGTTCTCCGTATGACGAAAGTGCCGTATACGATCGAATCCCGGCCGATGCAGTTAATTCGCAGCAACAGCCCTGAATATTTCCTCGAGGAAGGAATCGCTTACCAGGATAGCGTCTCGGGCAAGCTCCGAATCAATATCCATAACGGCAACCGCTCGGGCAAAACACTGACCATCTACCTGATCGCCACCAATCGCAAGAGCTATCCGGTCACCTATAATATCGAAGCATTCGGCAAGGGCGGGCCGACCGACTACGTCTCCACAAGCGGGAAAAACGCCGTCGCCCGCTTCCTTGAAGATACGGCTCACGGCAAGCCTCGCGATCAAGTCGTGCTGCAGCCGGGCGAATCCGTCATCGTCTTGCCCGAGGTTAGCGATACGCCGCTGAAGCCGAATCTGATTATGACCTCCTATACGGAGATTCAGACCAGCGACGAGCTGCAGTTTACCGTTGCCGCGGTAGATGCGGAGGCGCATCCGGGCCAAAATATATTCGGGATTCTTCCCGAGCTGAAGCAGCTCGATCGGGATGGCCGTCATGTCCGCGGAACGTTCCAGGATGCCGATCGTTCGCTGATCGTCAACGAGGCGCTCGGCTACGAGGAGCAGCGGATTTCAATCGGCGATCTTGACGACAGCTTCCTTCAAGGCGAGGATAAGCTGCTAGGCATTCCGGAATCGAATAAAGGCAATACCGGCGTGCGTTACAATGTGCGGGTAAAGGTTGCGCCTCATACGCTAATCGGACTCAATGCGCGGGGCGGCCATTATGCGGGGGCGCTGCTCGTCAACGACCGGGTGGTGCAGGCGGTAGAGAAGAGCATTTTGAAAAACCCGGACGAACTGGGTATCCTGTACCGTACCGGCGATAAGGAAGAGACGGTCGATCTAGCGTTGATCGTGGCATCCGGCAGCAATCTTCCGATCAACCTGGTGTTTGTTCCAATGCCACAAACCGTTCAATAAGCTTATTGCGTTAATCAAGAGGCTGTCTTATAAGTAGAAAAGAGTCGTACGAATGGATGATCGATAGTGAATGTTGTACGCCCCTACTTATGGGACAGCCCCTTGCGCGTCTCCCCTCCCGTTCCCCTCCTCCCCTTACCCGGATTGCCGCAATTAAGGTTTCTTTAAGAACCTGTCCACTATTTTTTAAGCAGTCGTGAGCCATTCCATTAAGATGTCATCTGTATAATCCTCCTCATATAGAAGGAGGAGATTCGTTTTATGTTTTTACGCAGAAGGTCTTGGGCATCCGTGATTTCATTGGTAATACTGGTTTCTATCATCCTCGCTGCCTGCAACAAGGAAGTACCCACACATGCAGAAGGGAAGGCAACTAAGCTTGAAACTGGAGCGGTAACGGTATATAAGAAGAAGGCAATATCGAAAAAAAGTAAGGTTTACTATAAGGATCGGGTCGCCGTATTGATGTATCACGATCTCGTCAAAGGCAAGACGACGAAAAAGGCGTTATCGGCGGAAGTTTTTAAGAAACAGATGGAGCTATTGAAGACAAGCGGATTCCGGGTCATCGGCATGAAGGAGTATTCGGACTTCGTTCTTAAGGGGGGAAAGGTGCCTGACAATGCGGTACTGATTACCTTTGACGACGGCTATGAAAGCTTCTACAAGCTGGCGTATCCGGTGCTGAAGGAATACGGCTATCCGGCCACCGCTTTCCTCATCGTCAGGTCTATCGACGAGCGGATCGGAGTCCCCAAGATGACCTGGGATCAAATGCGCGAGATGCAGAAGGACGGTATGACCTTCTACTCTCACACTTATGATTCGCATGCGTATGCCGATGTGAACGAGAGGGGCAAGTCGAAGCCTGCGCTTACGGCACGCAAGTATCTGATCAATAAAAAACGTCAGGAAACGAAGGAGGAGGCCAGGCAGCGGATTATCGACGATCTGAAGAAAGCGGAGGAACGGTTGAAGGAGGAGCTCGGCAACACCGACAGCATCCTGTGCTTCCCTTACGGCGCTTATAACGACACCGTAATGGAAGCGCTGAAGTCGCTTGACATCCAAATTTCCTTCACAATCGAGAAGGGAGTCAATTCCCGCTCCGATGCCAAAGGCTTCAGAATCAATGCCGCCAAAGTGGGGATGGATCCGGAGACGACAATCGGGCAACTGAAAAAGATTAAAGCTTATACGGGATGAGTTGCCCTCAAGGAGAGGAGCCTACATAACGGAAGAGGATGCCCCTGAATAAGGACATCCTCTTCCGTTTCGCGTTTCCTAGTTATCTCACTTCCCGATGAAGCGTATGCTTCTTGAGCCGCGGGCTGTATTTTCTAAGCTCCAGTCGCGACGGATGCGTTCGTTTGTTTTTCGATACCGTATAGTTGCGGTCGCCGCACTCCGTGCAGGCCAAAGTGACGATTACTCTCATGCTGCTCACCTCTCTATTCGCTTAACCTGTAGCTCGCTTACGCCTGGAATTGCTCCTCCATCTGTTCCGCCGACCCATTCGGAAAACCGTCCCGGAAAGTCGACCAATTCATCGCCAGCTCCTCATCCGTCAGCAAGCATTCGTCCAACTCGGCCGTAAGCTGTCCCCGGTTCATCTCGATGCCGATAAACACGAGCTTATTGATCCGATCTCCGTACAACGGATGCCAGTGCTCGGCCACCTTTGGCTCGTCTCTTAGAATCGCGTCCCGCTCAGCGTCCGGCAATGCCGCCACCCAGTAGCCCGCAGGACCGAATTGAATCGAAGGCCCGGCTTGGCTGAAACTTTGCGCCATTTGGCTCCGCGTAGCCAACCAGACGATTCCCTTGGCGCGTACGACCTCGGACGGCCAATCGCTCATCCAGGCCATGAGACGCTCCGGATGAAAGGGGCGCGCTCTCTCGTACACGAATGAAGCGATCCCGTACTCTTCCGTTTCCGGAACATGGTGATCCTTCTCCATTTCCTGGATCCATCCCGCCGATCGGCTGGCCGTCTCAAAATCGAACAGCCCCGTATTCAAAATAGCCGACGGCTCAATCCGCCCATACTCAGACCGAATAAGCTTGGCTCGCGGCTGCAAAGCTTTGAGCACCTTTTCCAGCTCGGCAAGCTCCTGTGCCTCCACTCTGTCGCATTTATTCAGAATAAGCACATCGCAGAACTCGATCTGGTCGATGAGCAGGTCGACGACCTCGCGCGTATCGTTTTCCCCGACCTCCTGCTTGCGATCCATCAGCGAATCCCCTGAGCCAAAATCCTTCCAGAACCGATAAGCGTCCACCACCGTTACCATGCAATCGAGCCGGCAAAACTTCGTCAAGTCGATGCCAAGCTCCTCGTCGATATATGAGAAGGTCTGAGCGACAGGGACCGGCTCGCCGATTCCCGTCGATTCGATCAGAATGTAATCGAAACGATCTTCTTTCGCCAGCCGCTCCACCTCTTGCAGCAAATCCTCGCGCAGCGTGCAGCAGATGCAGCCGTTGGACATTTCCACCAGCTTCTCCTCCGTACTCGACAATCCGCCTCCATCCTTGATCAGGTCGGCATCGATGTTCACTTCCCCCAGATCGTTCACGATGACGGCAACCCTTAAGCCATCCCGGTTGTTCAGCACATGATTCAGAATCGTCGTTTTCCCCGCACCTAAATACCCGCTCAGCACTGTTACCGGCAATTTGTCTTTGCTCATTGTCGCATCTCCTTGTCGGTTCAATTGGATTCCGTACAATATTTTAATTCTTCAACGACTTGGCCAGCGCAGTAAGGTTGTTGGACATAATCCCGAGATAGTCCAGTCCGGCTGCAATATCCTCCTCGGTCAAGCCTTCGAGCGGATTCAGCACATCCGTCGCCGCGCCGATCTCGTCCGCAATCGCTTGAGCGACCTTCGGATCGACTAACGTCTCGAAGAAAATCGTCTTCACTCCATGCTCCTTCGCCAGCTCCACAACCTTCGCCATTTGCTCGGGAGAAGGCTCCTGCTCCGGCGATAGTCCCGAGATCGGAATCTGCGTCAGCCCATAAGCCTTCGCCAAATACCCGAATGCCGCGTGCTGCGTCACAAACTCCTTCCTTGTCGCGCCGTTCAGCTCATCCTTGAATTTCCGGTCGAGCTCTTGAAGCTTGGCTATGTAAGCCTCCGCGTTCTCCCGGTAATTGTCCTTATGCTCAGGGTCGGCCTGCTCCAGCGCCGCCTGGATGTTGCGCACCTGCTGCTGGGCAAGAGTCGGATCCAGCCATACGTGAGGGTCCAATTCATGGCTGTGCTCATGTTCATCGTGCTCAGCAGTTTCCGATTCGCCTTCATGGGCGTGCTCATCTTCGTGTTCGTGTTCCTCGGCCTGGACATCCTCGCCTTCGTGTGCGTGTTCATCCTCATGAGCATGCTCGTCCTCGTGAGCGTCTTCATCCCCGTGCTCATGGTCGTGTTCATCCTCTTCGTGACCATGCTCGTGCCCATGATCGTGCGATCCTTCGATCAAATCGATTCCTTCGATCGCCTTCACGTCGATTCGCTTGTCGTTCTTGACGCTCTCGAGCGTCTTCTCCGCCCAGCCCTCCACGATACCGTTGTAGACGAAGACGTCCGCCTCTTGAATCGACGCCGCATCCTTAGGAGTCGGCTCCCAATCGTGCGGCTCGGTTCCGGACGGGATCAAGCTAACGACATCCGCATACTCCCCGGCCACTTGTCTGGCAAACTCGGCCATCGGATAGAAAGAAGCGACGATTTGCAATTTATTTGGGTTCGACGAACCGCTGCTTGCCGTCGCTTCATTGGCCGTCGTTCCGCTCGCTTGGCTCCCGCTCGCCGGGTTATTTTCCTTCGATTGTCCACATCCCGCGACCAACAGTGCAGCGATCGCGATTCCAGCCATACCTTTATACCAACTTTTCATTCCGTGAAATCCTCCTTGATTTTCCTCGTAAAACTGATATTTTAATCGCAGCCTTCTTTAGCGCAATTCCGGCGCCCAGAATAACAAGCAGCGTCAACGCTATCGTTCCTCCCGGGGGCGTGCTCAGTTCGTAGGAAGCGGATAGCCCCGTGAAAACTCCGCCTACGCCGACCAGCATCGCCAGCCCAACTGCCGCGTTAAAGCTCGGCGCAACTCGAATCGCCAGAGCGGCGGGAAGCACAATCAGCGACGATACGAGCAGCACGCCAACGATCGGCATCGCCGCGGCGACGATCATTCCGGTCATCGTACTGAACAGGAGCGATACGAGACGGACCGGAATGCCTCTCACCTGCGCCGTCTCTTCATCGAAGGCCATCAAGTAGAGCGCCTTCCGGCAAAGGTAGAAAAATGCGCCGCCCACGACCGCAACCGCCGCAATTAAGCCGATCTCCGTCTGTCGGACGGCTACGACCGATCCGAACAAGTACGAGCTAAAGCTTCTCCCCACACCGGGATTGAGCGACATTAGCACAACCGCCGTAGACAACCCGCCGATCATAATAATCGCGACAGACACATCGGAGTACGATCGATACGACCGACGAACATTTTCCGCCACAATTGCCCCAATCACCGCAACTACAAATCCGGCCAGCGCCGGACTCCCCCGCGCCAACGCCCCCGCAGTCACCCCCGCCAACGACACATGCGACAGCATATCCGCCATTAGCGCCTGCCCTCTCAGCATCAGATAAACTCCCAGCACCGACGCAATCATCGCGATCGCCCCTCCGGCCAGAAACGCCCTCTGCATGAAGTCGTAGTGAAGCATCGTTTTCTACACCTCTTGTTGTTTAATCGTAATCATTACGATTCTAGTCCAAAGGGAAACCGGACTTGTGGTCCGGCTTTCTTCTCTTTGTTAATCGTAATAATTACTATTAGAGGTTAACAGGGAGAGATTTTTTTGTCAACCCTAACTGTAAGAGCAATATTTAGAAATTACACAAGAAATGCTGCGGAGAAAGTACAGATGTGCCTATAAAAAAGGGGCTTTCCCATAAGCAGAGCTGTTCAGATGACTAGAGTGAAGGACTGAAGTATCTTCAGCCCCTCCTCATCAAACCGTACGTGAGGTTTTCCCTCATACGGCTTTCCGATGTTCGTCATTCATGTGCATGCGACTTACAAAAGCGTCTTTAATCCATGCATCTGGCTTAACCATTTTACTTCCTGTCCGGAACTGTGCCAGCGGGAACGCTGGCGTTTCTTCGCGTACCACTTCGTCAGCCGTGTTCGGATGTACCAGTCTAGTTTGGTCATCCATCTCGTGCTGTACGGTGTCGCGTAGTAGTTCTTCCATCCTTGAATCCTCAGGTTGAGCCAGTCTACGTGTTCCTGGAACGAGACATATCGCATCTTCGGCGGCGCCAGTCGCTCCTTTACCACTTCCCGGATGTGCTTCTCTGCTTTCTTGCAGAGCCATTGCTGGGTCGTGTAGTACACGCGGTTCTGGCCTGTTTCTGCTTTTGTCTTCCGGTGGTGCATGCCGAGGAAGTCAAAGCCTTCTTCACCCGTCCATAGCCCCACAATTCGCGTTTTCTCCGGGTGCAAGGTCAGTTCCAGTCGCTCCATTATCGCTTGGATTACCTTCTGTGCGTGCAGCGCTTCCTTCCTCGTCTTGCACACCACGACGAAATCATCTGCGTATCGCGTCAGTTCCCCGACTTCCTTACCATGCTTTTCCCACAATCGGTCGAAGTAGTTCAGGTAGATGTTGGCCAAGAGCGGGGAGATCACTCCTCCTTGCGGCGTTCCGAAGTCGGAGCGTCTCACCTTTCCTTCCTCCATTACTCCTGCTTCGAGCCATTGTCGAATGAGTTTGAGAATGCGTCGGTCACTGATGCGCATTTCCACCAGCTTCATCAGCTTCTCTTGGTTGATGTTGTCAAAGTAACTTTGAATGTCGACGTCGATCACCCAATTGCCTTTACGGTTGCACGCCTTGCGAATTCGCTCCAGCGCTTGTTTCGCGCTGCGTTTGGGTCGGAAACCGAATGAACAGTCCTGAAAATCTGCTTCAAAGATGGGTTCCAGTACGAGTTTGGTTGCCATTTGTACGACGCGGTCTCTCACCGTTGGAATGCCTAGCGGGCGTTTCCGCCCATCCTTCTTGGGGATATAGTGACGACGTACGGGCTGCGGGCGGTATGACTTGTTCACGAGTCGTTCCTGGCATTCCGCCAGGAATCGGTCTTCGCCGATCTTCGCGATGGCTGTCATCGTTTCCCCGTCGACGCCTGCCGCTCCCTTATTCGCCCGTACTCTCCGCCACGCTTCCTGTAGCACATCCTTTCGATGGACTTTGTCATACAGTGCATGGAATTTTCGGCTCTTGCTTGTCTTGGCAGCATGACCTAGCTTCTCTTGGAGTTGTTGAACTTTTTCCTTAGGTGTCGTTAGCCATTTGGCATTCACTCACTCGTACCTCCTTAAGAAGCTTGAACAAAGCAGGGCGCCTTCCCTCCCGCAGGTTGTGTTGTCCTGCGTTCGTCGGTGTAGAGTCGAAGGAGGTCGGCTTGCGCCTTCCTCCGTCCGCTCGTTCAAACGGATCGTGCAGTTTTCCCGCAATCCGCTTTCCTTCATGTCACCCTCTGGGTGCAGCCCGCAGGTTCAAGTCTGGTATTAATGACAAGAGGTTTACCAATCTGTACTTGGAGTAGAGAACGGATTCATGTAGCATCTTCCATCCCTTGTTGCGCCAGCGTTTAAAACGGTGACTCCACACTCGCCGGACAATCCAACGTTGAAGTCGGTTGAAGAGCTTCCTTACGTGGGCTTTACGGAAATAGTTGCCCCATCCCCGTATGACGGGGTTGATGGAGTCAATGAGTTCAAAGACCGTCAGCGGAATGCGTCTACGTGTCCGGGCTCGGATGGTGTCCCTGAACGATTGGATTGATTTGTCCTTGGGAAAGGCATAGATGTTCATCTTTGGTTGCTTTTTCACCTTTTCCCGCGGCAGCGTCAGTCCTTTTCCTCGCTTCAGTTTATATCCCAAGAACTCGAATCCCCATTTAATATGGGTGATCCTTGTTTTCTCCGGGTGAAGTGTCAATCCGAGCGATTCCAGAATCGTTCTAGCGTCTCTTAGTGCCTTCGCGGCTTCCGCCTGCGTTTTGCAGAGGACGACCCAATCGTCGGCAAAACGCGTCAGGCGATATCCTTTGCCCGTCATCTCATGATCGAATCGGTTCAGGTAAATGTTGCTAAACAGCGGACTCGCTACGCTGCCCTGCGGTGTGCCGCTGGGCGTGTCGTATTTCTTTCCGTCTTCCATATACCCGGCTTCGAGCATTTGTCTGACCAGATTGAGGATTCTCCCGTCGCTGATTTGCTCGGCGATCATGTCGATGAGCGGCTCATGGTGCACCGTCCCGAAAAAGTCCCGCAAGTCCGCGTCGACCACCCATTCGCATCCGTCCATCAGTTCGCGATAAATTTTCCGCATCGCTTGATGGGTCGAGCGGCCCGGCCGGTACCCGAAACTGCATTCGCTGAACAGGGGTTCAAAGATCGGTTCCAACCTGTTTTTCAGTGCCTGTTGGCACACCCTGTCCCGTATGGTCGGGATGCCCAGCGGACGTTTCTCCTTGGGCTTTCCCTT
>NZ_QRDZ01000042.1 GCF_003386235.1 Cohnella phaseoli | reverse complement strand
CCTTTTTTGGAGAAATGATGGATAACGCGTCATTTCTACAATAAAGGAGCTTTAATGCGTTTGGCTACGAGAAAACAATCATAATATTCCTTATACAGGTAATTATGGAGATCGTTTTTTCATGTTAGGTTTGATGCATGACTAGTGCAAAAAAGTGCCTCGGAGCCACGGCCCGGCCCCCGCGGAGGTCAAAAAAGTGCCTCCGGGCTAAGGCCCCGCCTCAGCAGAGGCCCCCACCTAATCTCGCAGGCCGGGCGGATTCGCATTTTCTGAGCATCTCAAAGGAGAGGAAAACGATGGGAGAAACGGTAAGCGGCAAAGTCCTCGGAGGTAGCTTCATCATCGAGGACATCGGTGCGGACCGCATTGTGACGCCGGAGGATTTTACCGAGGAGCATCGGATGATCGCGCAGACGACCGAGGATTTCGTCGCGGCCGAGATCGCGCCCCATGACGAGGCGATCGAGAAGCTGAACTACGAGCTGACCGTGGCGAAGCTGCGACAAGCGGGCGAGACCGGCCTGCTCGGCGCGGATGTACCTGAAGCCTTTGGCGGGCTCGGGCTGGATAAGGTCAGCACGACTCTAATCGGCGAGCGGTTCGCCAAGGCCGGCTCCTTCGCGCTGTCCGCCGGAGCGCATGTCGGCATCGGCACGCTGCCGATCGTCTACTTCGGCACCGAGGAGCAGAAGCGCAAATATTTGCCGCAGCTGGCCTCGGGCGAGAAATTAGCCGCATACTGCTTAACGGAGCCGTCTTCAGGCTCGGACGCTCAAGGCGCGAAGACGACGGCGACCCCGACGGAGGCCGGCCAGTTTTACGTGCTGAACGGGACGAAGCAGTTTATTACGAACGCGGGCTTCGCGGATATTTTCATCGTGTATGCGAAGGTGAATGGAACCGACTTCAGTACGTTTATCGTCGAGAGGACGATGCCGGGCGTCAGCATTGGGCCGGAGGAGAAGAAAATGGGCATCAAGGGCTCGTCCACCTGTCCGCTTATTCTTGAAGATGTCAAAGTGCCGGCCGAAAATCTGTTGTGGGAAGCCGGCAAAGGCCACCTGATCGCCTTCAACATTTTGAACATCGGACGGTTTAAGCTGGCTGCGGGCGCGCTCGGCACCGTTAAGGAAGCGATCGGGCTGTCCGCCAAGTACGCCAACGAACGCGTGCAATTCGGCCGCCCAATCTCCTCGTTTCCGCTTATCGGCAAGAAGCTGGCGGAGATGAACATCCGCGCCTTTGCGTTGGAAAGCATGGTGTACCGCACCGCCGGTTTGTTCGACGAAGGGCTGGCCGAGGTCGATCACGGCGCGGACAACGTCGGCCTGCAGGCGGCCAAGGCGATTGCGGAATACCAGCTCGAATGCTCGATCAATAAGGTGTTCGGTTCGGAGGCGCTCGATTTCGTGGCCGACGAGGGCGTGCAAATCCACGGGGGCTACGGCTACATTCAGGAGTATCGCATCGAACGGATTTATCGGGATTCGCGCATCAACCGTATTTTCGAAGGGACGAACGAGATTAATCGATTGCTTATTCCCGGAGCCTTGATCAAACGCGCGTTAAAAGGCGAGCTGCCACTGATGCAGAAGGCGATGGCGCTGCAGGCCGAGCTGATGGAACCGATGCCGAGTCGGGAGTTTGCAGGAGTGCTGGAACAGGAGACGCATTTGCTCGCGATGGCGAAAAAGGTGTTCCTGATGGTCGGCGCGCAGGCGGTCCAGAAGTATCAGACGAAGCTGGATCGGGAGCAGGAGGTGCTCAGCCATCTGGCCGACATGCTGATCTCGATATTCGCGATGGAGAGTGCGCTGCTGCGCACACGCAAACTCCTCGACCGCAGCGGCGATGCCAAAGCAGGCACCGCTGTCGATATGACATCCGTCTTCG
The DNA here is from genome assembly GCF_003386235.1 of Cohnella phaseoli. GTDB lineage: Bacteria > Bacillota > Bacilli > Paenibacillales > Paenibacillaceae > Cohnella > Cohnella phaseoli. The sequence continues at coordinate 85,557 of NZ_QRDZ01000042.1, read as the reverse complement.
TCCATGAGGAGTTCGGCAAAATCGAGGAGCGGGCGCGGGAGACGCTGGCGGCGATGGAGTCGGGCGATATGTTGCGGACGCAGTTGTCCATTCTGAAGAAGCTGGGCCGGAGGACGGCGGTCGATACGATCGGCTTAAAGCGGCGGATTGCGGGCAAGGTCATCGAAGCGGAAAAGTACGTCGTGTGAACTCACCAAAGTGAGAGCGAGGTGCAGGTTGTGACCCAACAACCCTGGTTAAAGGAATATCCTGCCGAAGTCCCGCACTCGTACGATTATCCGAAGCATAATTTGGCTTGTTTTCTGGAAGAAGCCGCCGCAGAGTACCCGAATACGATCGCCCTGGAGTTTCTGGGAAAAAAGATAACTTACGACGAGCTGTTGTCGCAATCTCGCTGCTTCGCGAACGCCCTGCTCGATCTGGGCGTACGCAAGGGCGATCGCGTCGCCGTCATGCTGCCGAACTGTCCGCAGGCGGTCATCGCCTACTTCGGCATTCTGATGACGGGCGGAGTCGTCGTGATGACGAATCCTCTCTACGTGCCCCGCGAGCTGGAGCATCAGCTTGCAGACTCCGGCTCTCGCATCATCGTTACGCTTGATCTGCTGTTAAACCGCGTGCGGCAAGCGACGGCTAAGAGGCCGCTGGAACGGATCATCGTCACTTCGATCCGGGATTACTTGCCGTTCCCGAAAAACGTGCTGTACGGTCTGAAGCAGAAAAAGGACGGGACAGCGGTAAAAGTTGGCTACGACGAACAGGTGCTATCGTTTGGCGAACTGCTTGGGCGTCATCCCGCCGTTCCCGTCCTGGCCGAGGTCGACGCCGAGCGGGAGCTGGCGCTTGTGCAGTATACGGGAGGAACGACAGGGCTGGCCAAGGGAGTTATGCTCACACACTACAACCTCGTTGCCAATACGATTCAGACTCGGCTGTGGTGCTACCGGACAGACAACGGCAAGGAACGGATGCTGGCCGCACTGCCTTTTTTCCACGTGTTCGGCCTGACTGTACTGCTTAATCTGGGCGTCTATGCGGCGAATACGCTGGTGCTGCTGCCGCGCTTCGAGGTCGATCAGGTGTTGAAGACGATTCATAAGAAAAAGCCGACGCAATTTCCGGGTGCGCCGACAATGTACATTGCGATCATTAATCATCCCGAGGTGCGGAAGTACGATTTCTCTTCGATCAACTTCTGCATCAGCGGCGCCGCGCCGCTGCCCCTGTACGTGCAGGAGCGCTTCGAGGAACTGACCGGAGGCAAGCTGATCGAGGGCTACGGACTGACCGAGGCTTCCCCGGTAACGCATGCCAACAACATTTGGGAGCGGCGCAAAAACGGCTCGATCGGCATCCCTTTCCCCGATACCGAGGCTCGCTTCGTCGATCCGGACACGTTCGAGGACGTGCCGATCGGACAGATCGGCGAGCTGGCGATTCGCGGACCTCAAGTCATGCAGGGGTATTGGAACCGACCCGACGAGACCGCGAAGGTGCTTCGCGACGGCTGGCTGCTGACCGGCGATCTGGGCAAAATCGATGAAGAGGGCTATTGCTATATCGTCGACCGGCGCAAGGACGTCATTATCGCGGGGGGCTATAACGTCTACCCGAGAGAGGTGGAAGAGGTGCTCTACGAGCATCCGGACATCGAGGAGGCCAGCGTCGCGGGTGTGCCCGATCCTTATCGCGGAGAAACGGTGAAGGCATTTATCGTGCTGCGTTCAGGAGCGGCTCGGGATAAAGAGGCGTTGGAGCGATGGTGCAGGGAGAAGCTGGCGGCGTACAAGGTACCCAAACAGATCGAATTCCGCGATACGCTTCCCAAAACGATGTCGGGCAAGGTGCTGCGTCGCAAGCTGATCGAGGAGGAAGACGGCAGCTCGGGCGGACAGTAGCGTAAAGGAGGGGAGAGCGGATGGCATCAAGCGAGGAAAACGAGCTTCCTCCGCAGTTGGAGCAGTGGAAGGCAAAGGCGGAATCGACGTTCTGGGGCTGGGTGGGCTGCTCGTTCGAAAGGGTGGATGAACGGCGGACAGTCGTGTCGCTCGACATCGAGCCAAAGCATCTTAATCTGATCGGCATTCTGCACGGCGGAGTTCACGCGACGATGATCGATTCCGCAATGGGTCTGGCGGCGATGCTTGCGCGCCCGGAAGCTGCCGTGGTGACGACTCATCTGAACATGAACTACGTCGCTCCCGTCAGGGAGGGTCGAATTTTCGTCGAGGCGGAGATCGCGCACATGTCCCGTAAAACGGTCACGACCCAGGCGCGAGTGCGAACGGCGGACGGAGAGCTGCTGGCGTTCGGGAATGGAACGTTTCGCGTGCTCGAGTAACGGAGCCAAGGAGAGCCAACGAATCGGGCACCGGCCTCCAGACGCGGCGAGTCGGCAGCCCGACTCGATTGCCCGGAACGGGGGAGAAGATCGGAGCTCCGCAAAGCTCCTATCCTTTTCCCGATCCGGGCGCGAACCATCAGGCGTCCAGCCTGATTTTTAGCGTCACGGTCGTTCCCCTTCCAGGCTCCGAGGCGATCGTCACTCCCGCCCCGTTATCGTGGGAAAATAAACGGAGGCGCTCATGCACGTTGTAAATGCCGTAGCTTTCGCCTGCTTTGTCCGAACCGGGAGGCTCAAGAAGCTGCTCCAGTCGTTCCGGCGGCATGCCGACCCCGTCATCCCGGATATCGATCGTCAGCCAAGTTCCTTCCCTCCGGACGGAGATCGCGATCGTCCCCCGCTTCGGCCGTTTCCGATGGATGCCGTGCAGAACCGCGTTCTCGACGATCGGCTGCAGCGTCAGCTTCGGAAGACGGCAGGTTAGCAGCGCTTCCTCGACATTGCAGATCATCTCGATGCCGCCCTCGTCGCGGGTGTTGTGAATGTGCATATAGGAGCGAATCAATTGAAGCTCTTCGGCGAGCGTGACCACGTCGCGGCCTTTGCTCAGGCTCAGCCGGAAGTAGGTCGAGAGCGCCTCGATCAGGTCGCTGATCTCTCCGGCCCCTCGGCGTATGGCCATCCAATTCATGCTGTCCAGCGTATTGTACAGGAAATGCGGATCCACCTGCGCCTGAAGCGCCTTTAATTGGGCGTCCCGCTCGTGCAGCTTGGAGCGGTAAGATTCCGCGGTCAGATCGTGTACGGTCTGGACCATGCGCGAAATCGCGCCTTCGAGCTGGCGCAGATCCCCTTTAGGCTTCGGCAAGCTGCCGTCGAAATGGGCGGATCCAGCGACCTTGAGATTGCGGATCATATCTCTTATCCGCTTGTTCAGGCTTTCGGCAGCCGCCGCGAAAGCCAGCACCAGAAAGAAGATGAAGACGACGGAGCCGATCCCCAGCAGCAGCACCGCGGAGATCTTCGTCAACACGACGCTCTTGCCGGAAAGCTCCGAAGTCGGCAGCTTGGCGACGATCGTCCAATCCGTGTTCGGAATCCGGCGGAACAGGAAGGAAGAAGCCCCCTGGTCGTCCCGAAAGCGGCCCTCGGCCGAATGCGAAAGCCATTCCATCTGGGTCACGGTCAGATCGGAGGGCTGACCGAGCCGGCTGGTATCGGGATGGGAGACGAGCAGGCGATCGTCGTTCACGACGAACACCTCCTGAGAAGGAGACAGGGAAACCCGATTTAAGATATCCCCTATTAAGTCCGCTTTGACGTCGACCGACAGCACCCCCATGACCGTCTCGTAATGAAGCGGATCGTGAAGCATGCGCACAGCGGATAGGACGTCGGCATCGGACTCTCCCAGATAAGGCTGGCGATAGGTCCCGCGCCAATAATTGGCCCCGTTGCGATCGACCATGCTCCGATACCAGGAGGAGCCGCTATCCAGGAGAGGCAGCGGAAAAAAATGAATGCCCTCCCGCGAATAGGTCAGCTTCGGATCGACGAACAGGCGAATCCGATGAATGCCGCGGCTCCGTTCCAGGCTGGCAACCAGCTTTTCGAGCTCCTGGAACTGCTGGAACTGTTCGTATGCGGGTTTGGCGGAACTGCTCAGATACTCAACGATGACCTGGTTGGCGATCACGTTATCAGAGACGCTCGCGACATTGGCTAAGCCGTTTGAGATGTTGTACTCGGCTTGATTCAGCGTCTGCAGCATCGAATCGCTCATCTCCCGTTCGATGATACCGGATGTCTGTCGGTAGTAGAGAAAGAACAGGAGGCAACCGGGAATCAGGACGGCGGCGACGTAGATTGCGATCGCTTTTTTCGTAATGCTTGCCCCGGAGTACGCCCTCAGATACCCCTTCAGCCATCTCCAACCGTTCATAAGCCCCGCTCCCGGAATTCCCCGGGCGTATACCCGGTTTGCTTCTTGAACAGCTTGCCGAAATAGCCCGGATCCTTGTACCCGACCGCGTAGCAGACGTCGTACAGCTTATTGGCCGGATCGGTCAGCAGCGCCTTGGCCGCGGCGATTCGCGTCTCGATGACGTATTCGTTCAGCGTCATTCCCGTCTCTTGCTTGAACAGCAGGCAGACGTAAGTCGTCGTCAAATATACGGAAGCGGCGATTCGGGCGTTCGTCAGGTCTTCCGCGTAATGCTCTTCGATGAAACGACGGATTTGTTCGACGACGTTGTGCGTTTTTTTCTCGCGCTTGTCCGAGATCTCCGCATGAGTCAGGCTCAAATGACGAACGGCTTCCTCGCGAAGCTCGACGATTGTCTCCGCCGAAGCGATCGCTTGCCAGAACCGCAGCTCGCTCCCCTCGAGACGTTCGGCGGGCAGGTTCATTTCCTGCCGGAGCTCGACGCATGCGGCCAGAAGCTGCGCGCCGGCAATTCGGGTCCGCAAGATGGCGTCCGTTCCTTCGCCGCCTTCCAATGCTCTCTCCGCAGCCAACCGAACGGCTTCCTGATCCGGCCCCTTCAACAAGGCGGCGATCTCCTTCGGTTCGGACTTCTCGCTTTCCTCGGAAGCGGGGATGGCGGGAGGGCCGATCAGCCCGTCCATCGAAATAATCTGGTTTTTGCCAACATACCACTTATACTCCGATGCATGGGCGGCCTGGCCGTAAGCTTTCGGCAGCTCTTCCCATCGTTCCGCCGCCGGCCCTACCCCGATCGTCACCTCAAGCTTTAGCAGTCGGTTGATTTGTTCCTTGACCAGTTGAATCAAGGCGAAAAAACCGTCCTCGTCATTGTCGGAGGCAAACTGCACGATTCCGGCGAATTCTCCCGTCCGTACTTCGAAGGCGTGTCCCGAATAGCGCTCGTTCAATACCTCCTCGATCACGTTTAGCAGGGCGAACGCTTGCAATTGCCGCTCTTGCTCCGGCAGCGCTCCGAACACTTTGCCGTAATCGTCGATCCGGACGGCGAACACGCCCAGTCGAATCGGAGAGACGGGGAGGCGAATGCCGAGAAAATCAAATTTGCTCCTTAGTCCCTCCAAATCCCTGGCTCCGTCCAGGACAAGGGCGGCCAAATACCGTTCCCTCAGCAGCGGAATGCTCTGGTTCAGCTTGATTTGCAGGCCGTTCAATCGCTTCCGCGCCTCTTCTTCCTCGTTCAGCTTGTCGACGAGACGGTGCAGGAGTTCTGTCAGCTCGCCCAGACGCACCGGTTTTAATAGATAATCGACGGCTTCCAGTCGGATCGCCTTTTTTAAATAGTCCAAATCCCCGTATCCGCTTACGAATACGAGCTTGGCAGGATGGCCTTCTGCGGCAAGCCGTTCGGCCATTTCAATTCCGTCCATATGCGGCATCCTGACGTCCGTCAATACGATGCGGATGTCCCGATCCTCCCGGATCTCCCGCAAAGCCAGTTCCCCGTCCTCCGCTTCCCCGGCGACCTGGAGTCCGAAGGAGGGCCAATCGACGCAGTCCCTCAGACCGGCGCGCACAGAGCTTTCATCATCCACAATGTAGAGCTTATACATCAAACGTCCCCCCGAATCGATGTCGAAAACTATACAGTAACGCCGTAAAATCGTAATCCGCTCCCCTATAATCCGAATCGGGGCAACGGTTACAATTTGATCAAGGGGAAACTACGCAACCCCATTGTAAGGCGAATCCGAAAAAGGTGTAAACCCTTTTTCGCCCGATTGGAGCGGAAGGACGACGAATTCATCCCGCTTCTTTCCGGCCGCCGAAAAGGAAAGGCGCACGGCCGTACCGCGGACGGCGGCGCGCGATTTCGGGGAGGATGATACGACCATGAAAGAGTCCGAAGCCGTAATCGAACGGATGCCGCCCGAGCAGGCGGTGCGGCGCGGCAAGCGGAACGACAAACGATTTTGGCGCTATTTTCGCGCGAATTACGATCTTTATCTCATGTGCATTCCGGGATTGGCGTTTCTGATCGTTTACAAATTCACTCCGCTATTGGGTTTGTCCCTGGCCTTTAAGGATTTTAATTTATTCGCGGGCGACAACATTATCGACTCGATTGTCCAAAGCCCGTGGGTCGGCATGAAGCATTTTAACCGTATTTTCGAAGACGAAGCGTTCCTGAAGGTGATCGGCAATACGCTGATTATCAGTCTGTACAAGCTAGTGTTTCTGTTCCCGATCCCGATTCTCGTAGCGATCTCGCTGAACGAGCTGAGAATCCGGTGGATGAAGCGCTGGGTGCAGACGATCGTGTATTTGCCGCATTTCCTGTCGTGGGTCATCATTTTCGGCCTGTTCTATTCCTTGTTCGGCTCCTACGGCATGATCAACAAGCTGATCGAAGCCTTGGGCGGTCAAAGTATCAGCTTCTTCTCGGATTCCTCCTGGTTCCGTTCGCTGCTCGTGTTCACGGAAGGCTGGAAGGAGACCGGCTGGAACACCATTCTGTTCCTGGCCGCGATGACGGCGATCGATCCGCAGCAGCACGAAGCGGCAGTCGTGGACGGGGCGGGTCGGTTCAAACGAATCTGGCATATTACGATTCCCGGCATCGTTCCGGTCATTATGCTCGTCCTGGTGCTCAGGCTGGGACAAATTCTGAACGCCGGCTTCGAGCAGGTGCTCGTCATGTACAATCCCGCGGTTTACGACGTCGCGGACATCATTCAGACGTTCGTCTATCGGATCGGTCTCGGCAAAATGGATTTCAGCCTGTCGACGGCGCTCGGCTTATTCGAATCGGTTGTCGCGTTTATCCTAGTGTATTCCAGCAATCAGCTGAGCAAACGGTATTTGGGGAAAAGCATCTGGTAAGCCGGGGACAGAGGAAGGAGGTCCATCCATGAACAACATTCGCAACCGGTCGGACCGATGGTTCGACGTCGTCAACAACGCGCTGATCGTCGTTATCGGTTTGATCTGCCTGCTGCCCTTCCTGCATGTGATGGCGAAGTCGCTCAGCAATCAGGCGTCCGTCATGGGCAACAAGGTGACGTTTTACCCGATCGGCATGCATCTCGAGGCGTTTCGCTTCGTGTTCGCGCATACCCGATTTTTCGAAGCGCTGCAGGTGACCTTGCTCGTGACGGTCATCGGCACGGCGCTCAGTCTGACCCTTACGATATTGGCCGCTTATCCGCTCTCCAAACCCGATTTCAAGGGACGCAAGCCCATTCTGCTGCTGTACGTGTTCAGCATGCTTTTCTACGGCGGCATCATTCCGGGCTACATCCTGATGAAGGGTCTGGGATTGCTGGATACGGTCTGGGCGATGATCGTGCCGCTGCTCGTCGTTCCGTTTAACCTGTTCGTCTGCAAAACGTTTTTTGAAGGCATACCGGAAAGCGTCGAAGAATCCGCCAAAATCGACGGGGCGACGAATTTTCGCATTTTGCGCTCGATTGTGCTGCCGATTTCGCTGCCGGTCGTCGCGACTCTGGGCATTTTCTACGCGGTCGGCTATTGGAACAATTACTTTCACCCGCTGATCTATATCAGCTCGATCGACCTGAAGCCGCTTCAGCTGTTCCTGTTCGAAACGATCGCCAACACGGAGGAGCTGCTGCAGGAGCAGCCCGACTCGGTCAGGCTGAGCATGGCGCCCGAAGGGTTTCGCGCGGCAACCGTCATCTCCTCGATCGTGCCGATCTTGCTCGTGTATCCGTTTCTGCAGCGTTACTTCGTGACCGGGATGACGCTCGGATCGGTCAAAGGCTAGATTTTGAGGCAAAGCCTTAAAATAAAACAATAGGGTCATAACAAAGGGAGGCCATTCATCGATGTTGTTCAAGCGCAGCAAGTGGATAAAAGCCGGCATAGCCGGTATTGCGGCAATCACCGTGCTAGCGGGATGTTCCGGAGGCAAGGAACCGGAAGCGAGCCAGGGAGGAACGAGCCCGTCGGCATCGGCCCCGGCTTCGTCGGAAGCCGGAGGCGCCAAGCCGGAACTGAAGGTGCTCGCGTTTAACGTAGGTTTCGATCCGAACAACGATCCCGTCGCCAAAGATATCGAAACGACAACGGGGTATAAGGTCAATTACACGCTTCTGCCGAAGGACAACCCGGAGGAGAAGCTGAATATCGAGATTGCATCCGGCTCCAATTACGATATCCTCACGCTCAACCCAAATCAGTTCTATACGCTGGTCGCCCAAGGAGCGCTTCAGCCGATCGGAGACCTGGTGGATCAATATGGCGCGAACCTGAAGGAAGGGATCTCGGAATCTTCCTGGGAGCTCGGTAGATATAACGGCGAGCTGTACGGCATCCCGCAAAAAAACGAACGGGCCAACATCGAGCAGACGATGATCGTGCGGCAGGACGTGCTGGACGAGCTCGGGCTGAAAACGCCGGAAACGCTGGACGAATTTTACGAGACGCTGAAAACGATCAAAGCGAAGAAGCCGGATATGATTCCGCTTACCGGGAACGGAATGGGCGTTCCTATGGTCTGGAGCGCTTACGGCCTCTATACCGCATGGTCCGAAGTGGACGGACAGTTAGTACCGAGAATCAAGCAACCGGCGATGAAAGATTACTTTGCATTCATGAAGAAGCTGTTCGACGAAGGCCTGGTCGACAAAGATTGGCCGGTCAATAAATCGGCACAGGCGCAAGAGAAGTTCATCAGCGGCCAGGCGGCCATGATCTCGGGCGACTGGAACCTGGCTTCGAACATGAACGACGCCTTCAAAACAAACGTACCGCAAGGCAAAATGGGTTACATCTCTCCTTTGCTGGGGTCCGACGGGTCGTCCGGTGTGGAAATGGCGGATAAGCTAATCTACGTGCACGCGATTCCGAAATCCTCGAAAAAGGCCGAGGATGCAATCAAGTTTATGGATTTGAAAATGCAGAAGGACAACTTCACATTCCTGACGTTGGGCGAGCAGGGGGTAACGTTTAACGAAGAGAACGGAGTGTACAGCCCGATTATGCCGATTTTCACCGAGAAGCGGGGGAGTGCCTACTTCTTCCTGAACGGCATTCGCGAAGTCGAATATGCCGATATGTGGCTGGCGCGTCTCCGCCGAACGCCAACTCTGTTCGAAGCCTTTAACGCCATTAACAAAGATTTCGACAAATACGCGAAGGTCAATCCGATCGCGTTCATGCCGCCGATCGAAGCGGTCGGCAAAAACTCGCCGAGCCTGACCCAAATGGAGAACGACTTCTTCCTGCAGGTTCTGCTCAGCGGACAGAAGATCGAAGACTTCGACAAGTTTCTGGCGAAATGGGATTCGTCCGGAGGCAGCGACGTGATCAAGGCGATCAACGACTGGTACAGCACGAAAAAATAGAAACTGCGTTTTCCCGGAAGGAGCGGAGAGAAAGTGAACTATATTGAAGAATCGACTCGGCGTATCCCCGTCATGGCGGAGCCGGACGTGCTCGTCGTAGGGGGAGGACCCGCAGGAATCGGCGCTGCGGTCGCAGCTGCACGCAACGGCGCCAAAGTGCTGCTATTGGAACGATACGGATTCGTCGGCGGCAATCTGACGGTTGCGATGGTCAATCCGATGTTTACGTTCCACGACGTGAACGGAAATCAGGTCATCCGCGGCGTAGCCGGAGAGGTCGTCGACCGGCTGGTGAAGAAGACGGTATCTCCGGGCCACGTCACGGACTTGACGTTCGACAATGCTTCGATGTCCCCGTTCGACCCGGAAGGCATGAAGCTCGTGCTGTTCGAAATGCTGAAGGAAGCGGGCGTCGAGCTCATGCTTCATACGACGTTCTCCGATGCGTATGCGGAAGAGGGACGGATCGTCGGCGTGATCGTCGAAAGCAAATCCGGACGACAGGCGATCCGGGCGAAAACAGTGATCGACTGCTCGGCCGACGCAGACGTCGCCGCGAGAATCGGCGCTCCGTTCGTCAAGGGGCGGGAATCCGACGGCGCGATGCAGCCGGTGACGCTCTTTTACCGGGTGGCCGGCGTCGACATGGGACGATTAAAGGCGTGGATGAAGGCGAACCGGCATCTGCTCAAGGATTCTCCGACCGACGAAGAGATCGATTCGCAAAGCGCGCTCGCTTTTCTCGGAATGAAGGAAATCATCCAAGCGGCGGTCGAGCGGGGAGAGTACCCTAAGGATGCCGCGCCGCGGATTCTCATGTACGAGCTGCCCCGTGAAGGGCAATTCGCGGTGAACTGCACCCGTCTCCAAGGCATCGACGGAACGAACGTCCTGGACCTGACGAGAGCCGAGATCGAAACGCGTCATCAGGCCTGGGCGGTAACCGAGTTCATGAAGCGGCATATCGGAGGCTTCGAGGACGCTTACGTTCTGGATACGGGCGTGCAGGTCGGCATCCGGGAAACGCGGCATATCGTCGGCGATTACACGATGACCGAGGAGGATGTGCTGAACAGCCGGGCGTTCGAAGACGGCATTGCCTGCGGCACGTTCGCCATCGACATTCACCCGCCGGAAGGAGAGCAGCAGGTATTCACCGGCTCCGGCAAGGCCGTCTACGAAATTCCGTACCGGAGCTTGCTACCTCAAGGAGTGGATAATTTGCTCGTGGCCGGGCGCTGCATCTCGGCGACGCACAATGCGTTCGGTTCGGTGCGCGTCATGGCGACGGCGATGGGGATCGGGCAGGGAGCCGGAACGGCGGCGGCGCTGGCCGTGCGGCAGGGATTAAAGACGCGGAAAGTGCCGGTTGCCGAAGTCCGGCGGCTACTGATTGAGCAAGGGCAGTACCTGCTGGACGCGGAAGGCGTGAAGGAGCGGCGGGATGCCGGCTTGCGCCTGACGAAAATCGACGGATCCGGCAATACGGCGAGCCATCATAATCCGTTCGCCCGAAAAAGCGGCAGCTAGAGGAGGATGATCGGATGAAAGCCATCATCACAATTAGGGAAGAAGAACGGACAGGCGAGATCAGTCCTTATATTTACGGTCAATATTTCGAGCATCTCGGCAATTGCATGTATCCGGGAGTGTGGGACGGCGACTCGGCTCGGTCCGATGGCCAGGGCTTACGGAAGGATGTCATCGAGGCCGCCCGGGAATTGGGCGTTCCGGTTATTCGCTGGCCGGGAGGCTGTTACGTCGATCTGTATGACTGGAAGGACGGAGTAGGACCTAGCGAGCAGCGGCCGGTTCGTCCGAACTGGCACTGGGGAGGACAGGAGTTGAATCGGTTCGGAACGGACGAATTCCTGAGCTGGTGCGAGCAGGTCGGCGCGGAGCCCTACGTGAACGTGAACCTGGGCACGGGGACGCTGGTCGATGCCTTGCGCTGGATCGATTACTGCAACGGCGCAGAAACGGCGGATGCCAAGTGGCGCAAGGATAACGGACGCGAAGAGCCTTACGGCGTTCGGCTCTGGGGCATCGGCAACGAGACTTGGGGGGACTGGGAGGCCGGCCAGCTCGGCGCGGACGAGTACGCAGCCAAGCTGGCGAACTGGGCGCAGTTCGCCAAGAAGTACGACTCGCAGCTGCAGCTGCTTGGCGTCGGATCCTACGAAGGAAACGACGAGGAGTGGGACCGCAAAGTCATTGAGGCTGCGGGCAAATATCTCAGCTACTTGACGATTCACATTTACGGCTGCTCCGTCGACCGGGAAAGCTCGGACGAATACTATCCGATCGCATTCACGCCGGTCTACTTCGAGAATCAACTGCGCAAAATGATCGGCACGCTGGAAACGACGCTGAGCAGGATGAACAAGAAGCCCGGGCACCCGATTCGCCTTTCCCTGGACGAATGGAACATCCGCCACTATGAAGTCGATCCGTCCGGCAATGGGGGGTACCTCCTTAACCGCAACAGTCCCCGCAATCTTCAGGACGCAATCTTCGCAGCGGGAGTGTTCCATGCGATGATTCGGCTAAGCCCGCATGTGGGCATGGCGAACTATGTGTTCCTCGTCAACGGGAACGGCGTAATGAACGTGACGGAGGATGCCGTCGTCAAAACGCCGTTATACCATCTGTTCAAGCAGTATGGGCAGTGGATGACGGGGAAGAGCGTGAGCGTCGAGGTACAGTCTCCTTCTCGTCTGACGCCGGTGCCGCTGGTGAGCAATCCGGAATACGGCGAAGAGCTGGCGCGCAAGCATCAGCCGGTATCCTCGCCTTACATTGATGCCGTCGGAGCGATCGGAGAAGACGGAAGCCTGCGGGTGGCGATCGTGAACCGGCATTTGGAGTCGGGCTTCGATCTTTCCCTCGGCATTCCGGAAGGATACGGAAGCTCGGCGGCCGTCTGGTCGCTGCATCACGACGATATTCACGCTTCCAATACGTCGGAAGCCCCCGAGCGGGTCGTTCCCGTCCTGCGTATGGGAGTATCGATCGACAACACTCTGACCGTTCCGGCGCACAGCATCGTTTTGCTTCGGTTCGAGAAGGCATAGAAGCTTGTCCCGGCGATTATCGGCTATAATGATGTACAGACCGATAATCGCCTGGAGGATAAAGCCATGTCGAAAACAATCGTAGATAAGCTGGGCTTGCGCAAATACGAGCGGGTCGCGATTTTAAACCAGCCGGAGGGGACGGATTACCTCGCGGAATTGACGGGGTACGATACGTCGCTCAAGGACGGCGGGTATGATCTTGTGTTCGCCTTCGTGCTGGATATGGCCGAGTTAAAGAGTCTTGTCGAACGGGTAATCGCCGAGGGGGCGCTCCGCCCGAACGGCTATTTATTCACCGCTTACCCGAAGCTCGGCAATAAAAAGTACGCAACGTCTATTCACCGCGACGATCTGTTCCCGGGACTCGGCGCCGACGAGGAAGGTTACATCGGAGGGAGCAGCGTCAAATTCGCGAGAATGGTCGGGCTGGACGATGTGTTTACCGTTGTCGGGTTTAAGGCAGACGCAGCGGCGAGCAAGGGGAAGGCGGCTTCGAGATCGTCGCAGCCGAGCCAGCGGGTGGACGACTACGTCGCCTTGATTCCGAATGTGGAACGGGATTTGGCCGATTCTCCCGATCTGTTGGCCTTCTATCAGTCGCTTACGCCGGGCTACCGCAAGGATTGGGCCCGTTACGTATACAGCGCGAAGCAGGAGGAGACGCAGGAGAAGCGGCGGGAAGAGATGAAAACGATTATGAAGGCCGGCTACAAGAGTCGCGAGCTGTATCGGCAGGCTGAAAAATAAAGGTGTAATCATAACCCACAACGGTTCAAATTGATTGGAAACAATTTGAACTTTTACGGCATATCTATTTGCACACATGAGCTTACGCAGGAAAGTTAGTCGGAAATTCGTACAAAGCAGCTCGAACCAGGCTCAAACGACGAGCGTTTGTAGGATAAACCGTACAAAGCAGCTCGAACCAGGCTCAAACGACGAGCGTTTGTAGGATAAACCGTACAAACCAGCTCGAACCAGGCCAAACGGAGGACGTTTGTAGGAAAACCGTACGAAGCAACCAATATCAAGGGTTGTATGTCACTAAAGCGTCTTCAAAGCTCAAAGTGGATTGAACCGTTATTTTGATGATATAATATCGTCAGAATAATGTCATAGGGGTAGGGGTGGGCGAATGAATATCAAGCCTTCTACGACGATCCGGCAGGACTATAATGGATTTTCGAAATATTGTCATGAGCTGGATGAGCCTGTAATCTTGACTCGTAACGGTGAAGCTGATCTTGTCGTGATGAGTCACGAAACGTATCGGCGAATGGAAGCTCGCATTAAATTGCAAGCAAAACTGTTAGTGGCGGAAAAGCAGGTCGCTGAGGGACAGGAGCTTGTCGATCACGACGAAGTGATGGCTCGAATGCGGAGGAAGTTGAATGCGGTCAAAGAGTAGCATTAAATATACTCCTGCCGCAGTTGACGATATGGATGAAGTTTTCTCCTACATTTCTCAGGACAATGTGTCTGCTGCAGATGAGCTTTTAGAAAGAATCAATCGTCAAATCTCCTCGTTGGCGGAATTCCCTAATATGGGATCAATGTTGCCGGAAGATGAGTATACGCTCATACAGCGCGGATATCGATTTATTGTCGTATCTCCGTATTTAGTCTTTTACAGGCTTGTCGAAAATATAGTGATCATCTACCGCATTCTTCACGGACGTAGAGATTATTTACGAGAACTATTCGGACCGCCAGTATAGAGAGTATTGCCAAATCCTTGCTGATGGGGTAAGTTATAGACAATTGAATCGCAAAGAAACGGGTGCTTGATAAAGTCAGGCTGAGATTGCGGCCGTATGCCGCTGACCGTCGATCTGATCTGGGTAATGCCAGCGTAGAGACAACTTTGGTCGCGTATCTTCGGATGCCGTGCGCTAGCCTGCCCTGCTCGTTAAGGGCGGGCTTTTTTGGTTGCGTGCCGAGTGCTTTGATGTTCGCTGGGACCCGGAAGACTTTGTTGCTTGATTGCCTTTCTGAGCGTTCAAGAAGCAATTTATACCATTCGGGAGAAGGAGTGTTGGAGCTATGGCGCAAGCTGGGCAGGCACAAGGAAGAGGGCAAGGAGACAGGCAAGGGACGAGAGCCCGGGGATTAAAACTGGCCGATATTCTGGTCGCGCTTGTCATCGCGGTCGTATTCGGCATCATCTACAAAATATGGGGACCGATGTACGACGTCTTCAAGCCGCTTGGCTTGCATGCGGAACAGTTGTCGTACGGAATGTGGTTTCTCGCAGGAACGTTTGCGTTCCTCGTCCTGCGCAAGCCGGGCGTTGCTGTACTGGCGGAGGTCGCCGCGGCCAGCATAAGCGCGCTGTTAGGCAGCGAGTGGGGAGTGGCAACGCTGTGGTACGGATTGCTGCAAGGACTTGGAGCGGAGCTTGTGTTCGCCGCCTTCCTGTATCGCAATTCCTCGGTATGGGTCGCTTCGCTGGCGGCAATCGGAGCGGCGGCGGGCTCGCTGGTGCTGGATTTCGGCTACGGCTACATCGACCGGTTGACGGCATGGAACTATACGCTGTTTATCGGGCTGCGTCTGGTCGGCAGCATCGCGATTGCCGGCATTTTCGCCTATTCTTTGGCTAAAGCGCTGGAATTGACGGGAGCGACGAAGCCGCTGCGTCCCGCTTCCAGGCAGGACTACGACGCGCTTCATCGGTCGTGACGAGCAACGCGGTTTCTTCTGGTGCGGCTGCGCTGTGCTCCGAATCAGCGCTCGGAGATGCTATAGCAGCAGCCGTATCGAACCTGAAGCTGAAATTCGCCGGAGAGGACGCCCTGCTGTTCCGAGGCGTTTCTCTTTCGTTTCGCAAAGGGGAGCATACGCTGCTGCTCGGCCCGAGCGGCTGCGGCAAGTCGACGCTGCTGCAAGTTCTGAGCGGGCTCATTCCCGGTTCCGTCGAGGTGCCGATGCTTGCGGACGAGACGGTCGTGCCTGAGCGGTGGGGATACGTCTTTCAGGATCCGGATACGCAGTTTTGCATGCCCTACGTAGATGAAGAGCTGGCTTTCGTGCTGGAAAACCTGCAGGTGCCGCGCGAGCAAATGTCGGCTCGCATCGTCCGTCATCTTCAGCAGGTCGGGCTCGACCTGCCTGACCCGCATGTGCCGATTCAGACGCTCTCGCAAGGAATGAAGCAGCGGCTGGCAATCGCAACCGCGCTCGCGACGGAGCCGGAGGTGCTGTTCTTGGACGAACCGACGGCGCTGCTCGACGAAGAGGGAACGGAGCAGGTATGGCGAACGATTCGCTCGGTCGCGGATGACATGACGCTGATCGCCGTCGAGCATAAAATCGAGGGAGTCGCCGATCTGTTCGACCGGATCGTCGTGGTCGGGCCAAGCGGCGAGATCGTTGCGGACGGCGCGCCAGTCGATATTTTCGCGCAATATAAGCTTGAGCTTATTCGCTACGGCATCTGGTATCCGGGAATCTGGGAGGAGCGCGACCGAAAGCTTGGCACGCGGTGGGACGTTACAGAACGGACTGAAGGGAGCGCCCGGCCGAACGGGGAACATCTGAAGTCGCCAATGCTAGAGCTTCAGGAGTACTGCGGTCTAAGAGGTGCGAAGACGGTCATCAAGGTTGAGAAAGCGGAAGTCAAGCCGGGGGATTGGATCGCGATTATGGGCGACAACGGAGCGGGCAAAAGCTCGCTCCTGCTCGCAATCATGCGTCTGATCCAGACGGAAGGGCTGTGCAGGATGGCGGGAAAGGAGCTGCGCAAGACGGAGCGGTTGGCGGAATATGCGGCGTTTGTTTTCCAGAACCCCGAGTTTCAATTCGTGACGAACACGGTTCGCGACGAGATCGAATATTCGCTGCTGGTCGACGGGATGGAAGCGGGGGAGCGGCGGGAGAGAAGCGAGCGGCTGATGGAGGAATTGCAGTTGGCCGAATGCGCGAGCCGTCATCCGTATCAGTTGTCGATGGGACAGAAGAGGAGACTCAGCGTCGCTTCCGCCATCGTCCGCGGCCAGCGGTTACTGCTGCTCGACGAGCCGACGTTCGGACTGGACGCGCGCAATGCGTTCGCTTTGTTGGAATTGTTGGAGCGCCTCCGTTCGGAAGGCGCGGCGATTCTCATGGCGACGCACGATCCCCGAATCGCAGAACGCTATTGCACGGCCGTCTGGCGCGTCCGGGAGGGGAGGCTGGCGAATGCAATTGACCTTTCCCCATCGACGGACGTGGCTGCATCGCGTTAATCCCGTCGTGAAGCTGGCGTTGTTTTCCCTCTGGTTTTTCGCGATTATTCTTATTCATAACTTCAACGTAATGGCGAATGTGGCGGCCGGCTCCGTACTCCTGCTGCTCTGGTCGGGCCATCCCTGGCGCAGACTGCTGCTGTACTCCTCCCCCTTCCTGCTCGTCTTCATCTCCTCGGCCACGGGGATGATGTTTTTCGGTAGCGGGGAGACGCCGTGGTTTTCGTGGGGCATCGTCCATATTACCGAGGAAAGCTATTATCGCGGGCTTCATCTCGGCTGCAGGGCGCTGAGCATGGCGGCGGTCGGCCTGCTGTTCGGATTGACGACGCGCCCTGTCGATCTGTTCTATGCGCTAATGCAGAAGGCGAAGCTGCCGCCGAAATACGCCTACAGCTTTCTCGCCGCGATGCGGATGATCCCGATTCTCGCCGAGGAGTTCCAGACGCTGCGCCACGCGCTGAAAATCAGAGGAATGAGAAAACAAGGCAGGCTGAAGACGCTCTATCGGACGTGGCACCGCTATGCGATACCGCTGCTGGCGCAGAGCATTCGGCGGGCGCACAGGATCGCGGTCGCGATGGAGGCGAAGCGGTTTGCCGGGCAAGCGAGAAGAACCTATTATTATGTTATCGGGTTCAGCTACCGGGACATCGTCTTCGGAGCCGTGACGGCTGCCTTGTTCGGCCTGTCGTTTGCGCTGGGAACCCAGTGGCCGTACGTCGGCATTGCCGATGTGCGATGAGAAAAGAGGATGAAGACCATGTTGATCATGAACGAGAAAATAAAAGCTTCCGAGGTGAGGCTGACGGGGGTGGACGGAGAGGAGCTTGGCGTTGTATCCAGAGAGGAAGCTCTGGCTATGGCTCGCGAACTGAAGGCGGATCTGGTGTGCACTTCACTGCTGAGCAGCCCGCCTCCGTGCAAGCTTGTACCGCGCGGAACGGCCAAGCAGGCGGCCGCCAAGGAGAAGCAGCAGGAGCGCAAGGCCGCGCAGCCGCCGAAGGTGAAGGAAATTCGCCTAACGCCCCATATCGAGGATCACGACTACGAGACCAAGCGACGTCAGGCGGAGAAGCTGCTCGCCTCCGGCGACGCGGTGCAGTTCGTCGTGAAAATTCAAGGCAAGGAAGGACCGCAGGCGAAAGGCTTGTTGGAGCAGCTTCTGAAGGATCTCGCGGAGGTTGGACGCAAGGAGAGCGGCATTCAGCTCAGCGGCAAACAAGCGGCCGTCAAGGTCAACCCCGTTCGCTAACAGGAGGTGACCGACGGCCGCTTGATAGTCGAATCGACGGAAGGCTGGCGAATGAGCCGCTAGCCGTCTCGGGTGGCTAGATTGCTCAGGCTTTCAGAGCGACGGCGATTTGCGCGGCCACTTTGGCGTTATGGTAGACGAGCGCGATGTTCGTCTCCAGACTGCGGCCGGCAGTCAGTTCCTTGATGCGGGCGAGCAAGAACGGAGTGACCTTCTTGCCGGTAATGTTTTGTTCTTTGGCTTCGTTCAGCGCCTGTTGAATAACGCCTTCGATCTCGGCGTGCTGCAGAGCGGATTCGGCCGGCACCGGGTTGGCGATAATGGCGCCGCCTTGCAGGCCGAGCTGCCACTTCTTGTTCAGCACGTCGGCGACTTGGGCAGGCTCGTCCAGACGGAAGTCGACGCCGTAGCCGCTCTCCCGCGCGTAGAACGACGGGAACTCGTCGGTATTGTAGCCGATGACGGGTACGCCGTGCGTCTCTAAATATTCAAGCGTACGGCCGATGTCGAGAATCGACTTGGCCCCAGCGCAGACGACGGCGACGTTTGTTTGCGCCAGCTCGGTCAAGTCGGCGGAGACGTCCATCGTCGTCTCGCCTTCGCGGTGCACGCCGCCGATGCCGCCGGTCGCGAACACTTCTATGCCGGCCAGCGCCGCACCGATCATCGTGGCCGCTACCGTCGTGGCGCCGATTTTGCCGGAAGACAGCAAGTAGGCAAAGTCGCGGCGGCTAACTTTTTCAACGGGATTGGAGGTGGCGAAAGCTTCCAGCTCCTGCTCGTTCAACCCGATTTTAACGCGGCCATCCATGATGCCGATCGTAGCGGGAACGGCTCCCTGCTCGCGGATAATCCGCTCGACGGTGCGGGCCATTTCGATGTTTTGCGGGTAGGGCATACCGTGGGAAATGATCGTCGTCTCCAGGGCGACGATCGGCTTGCCGGAATCGAGCGCTTCGCGAACCTCGTCCGTAAAGGTTAAATATTGGCTGATTGCGTGGGTCATTGGAATCTCTCCTCTATCGTTTGTTGGAGCGTCTGCTCGTTAAGCTGGGCTGAGACCGATTCGGCGGTCTGCAAGGTCAGGTGGGAGGCGGCTAGGCCGATGCGACATGCTTCCCGATAGGAGCGGTCGTGCAGGATGCCGTATGCGACTCCGGCGACGAAGGCGTCTCCGGCCCCCGTCACTTCGACGATGTTCGTCGGAATCGGGGCGATCAGCGCCGACTCTCCGTCCGCCGATGAGTGAAAAACGCCCTGATCTCCGACGGTAATGAACGCATGGGAGACTCCGCGCCCGTGAATGGCGCGCGCCAGCTCCGCGTAATCCGGCTTGTCCGAAGGAACCGCTCCGGCCAGTTCGACCGCTTCCTCCAAATTGGGGAAGATGGCGGACACGCCGGTCAAGTCGGCGGGCAGCTTCTTCGCTTTCCCGGAGGAAACCGGATCGATCAGCAGCGGCAGCGAGCCGTCGCGGCACAGCTGAATCAGCTCGGCGAGCGTCTCTGCCGGCAAATTCGCGTCGGCGACGATGAGCTTCGAAGCGGAGATGTGCGGCCGTTTCTCCTGCAAGATCCGCGGGGAAAAGCGGTCGTAAATGTCCATGTCGGCGTAGGCGACGAACATTTCTCCGTCCGGGTCGAGCAGGGCGGTGTACGTTCCGGTTTTCTCCCCGGTCAGCGTCTGTGCGAGCGCGGTGTTCACGCCTGCGGCGGCGGTTTCCTTCAGCACCCATTGCCCGGCCTGATCGTCCCCGACCACGGTCAGCAGGGAGACGGAGCAGCTTAAGCGGGCCAGGTTTTCCGCAATATTGCGGGCGACGCCTCCGCAGGACGTCGCGACGCTGGCCGGGTTGGACGAGCCTGCGCGAATACGCTGCCTGGCGGTCGCCTTGCTGTCCAGGTTGGCTCCACCGATGCACAGCACGGAGTTGTCCTCGGCGGTCACGTAGGCGCGGCCACGAATGACACCCCGCTTGGTCAGCGAGGCGATGTAGCCGGCGACCGCGGATCTGGAGATGCCGATGCTGGCGGCGATATCGTTCTGCGATATAAAAGGATTGTGGCGGATCAGGTCCATAATTTGGCGCTCGCGGTCCATAGTCCGATCCTCCTTTACTTATAATAAAAACGTAAGCAAATTCATCATACACCCGCTATGGACATTTGTCCATAAAATAAACTTTTGTCTAGAGTTAGATAAGGGAGAGAAATGAGGAGCTCACTGTGACGAGATCAGCAACAGGAACCACAACAGGAACAATTCCGATATCGCTTGTACACGCGGCGAAGCAATATGCAAGCTTACCCGAAGGAACGTCGCTTCCTTCCGAAGTGCTGGCGGGCATTTACGAGGCTAAGCTGTTTAAACTGTTTGTACCGAAGGATTTGAACGGCTTGATGCTGCCGCTGCCGGATGCGCTGCGCGTCTTCGCCGAGGCTTCCGAGATTGACGGAACCTTCGGCTGGCTGGTGACGATCGGCTCGGGCGGCGGATTTTTCTCGGCGACGCTGCCTCCTGAAGAGGCGCAAAAACAGTTCGCTCCGGCTAACGCGGTCGTGGCCGGCAGCGGGCTCCCAAGCGGGGTAGCCCATCCGGTCGAGGGAGGCTACCGGGTGAGCGGCCAGTGGAAGTACTGCAGCGGCTCGACGTTCGCCAGCCTCTATACAGCGAACTGTCGCATCGACAGAGGCGCGGAGGCGGAGCCGGAAATACGCTCGTTCGCGTTTTTGCCCGATCAGGTGCGCATTATTCGCGATTGGAATTCGTTCGGCTTGAAGGGCACCGACAGCCATTCGATGGCGGTGGACGATGTGTTTGTCCCCGAGGAGCGTACCTTCAGTATTATGAGCCTGCCGAATTACGACGATCCCATTTTCCGTTATCCGTTTCTGCCGTTCGCTCAGACGTCGTTTGCTGCCGTGTGCTTGGGGATTTGCCGTCATTTTCTCGCGGAAGCCGATTTGTTCGTCGCAGCCAAACGCGCCGAATGGGAGCCGGCCAAACCGGGACGCGCCGAAGAGACGAAGAGAGCGATCTCCCGGCAGGAGGCGAAGCTGGAGGCGGAAGCGGCCAAGTTTTACGAGACGGTGGAGCGGACTTGGAATGCGTTCCTTGCCGCGGGAGAAATGACGGAGGAGGATCAAGCCGAAGTCGGAACAGTGTGCCGACAGCTGTCCGGAAGCGTATTAGCGTATGCGCATGCGATTTTCCCGCTGCTCGGCATGGCGGTGTTGATGGAGGAGCACCCGATCAACCGGATTTGGCGCGATCTCCATACGGTAACGCAGCATGCGGTGCTGGTGCCTAAACCGGAGTTGGTCTAGCCGGAAAGGCGCAAACGATCGGCAATTAAGGAGATGCGCAGGGCGAAAGGAAACGTCAACTATCATGGGAGGGGAAGAGTATGGAGGCATTCAAAGCTCTAATCGTGGATCGAACGCAAGATGGGGGCCATAGATGCGAGGTTGGCCTGCTGGATAAAGAGCGGCTTCCGCAAGGAGAACTGCTCGTTCGCGTGGCCTATTCCAGCTTGAACTACAAGGATGCGTTGGCGGCCGCCCCGAACGGCGGCATCGTAAAAGCCTATCCGTTCGTTCCCGGCATCGATCTGGCCGGAACCGTCGTTTCCAGCGAAGACGACCGTTTTCGGGAAGGGGACGAGATTGTTGCGACAGGCTACGAGCTGGGCGTAAGCCATTTCGGAGGATACGGCGAGTATGCGCGCATCCCGGCCGACTGGGCGGTCCCGCTTCCGAGCGGCCTAACCCTCAAAGAGGCCATGATCTATGGGACGGCAGGCTTTACGGCGGCGCTGTCGGTGCAGGCCTTGCGGGACAACGGAGTGTATCCTGAAGGCGGACCGGTGCTGGTGACCGGAGCGACCGGCGGCGTAGGCAGCGTTGCGGTGGCGATTCTGGCCAAGCTTGGCTATGAGGTGACGGCCAGCACGGGCAAGCCGGAGGCCAAGGAGGAGCTCCTCCAGCTCGGCGCCCACAGCGTAATCGATCGCAATGAGCTAACGCCGGCTTCCGCCCGCTCCCTGGATAAGCAGCGCTGGGCCGGAGTTGTCGATTGCGTCGGAGGCAAATCTCTCGCGACCGTACTGGCCGGCGTGAAATACGGGGGGACGGTCGCCGCCAGCGGGCTGACGGGAGGAACCGATCTGCCGACGACGGTACTACCTTTTATTCTGCGCGGCGTACGGCTGATCGGTATCGACTCCGTCTTCGTCCCTATGCCGGCCAGGAGGAAAACGTGGGAACTGCTGGCGACCAAATATCGACCGGACAAGCTGCGGGAGCTATCGTCGGAAATTCCGCTTGATGATATTCCGGCTGCGATGGCGGTCATGCTGGCCGGCCGTTCCAAAGGCCGGATCGTCGTAAAGCTATAATTTCTCGATATCGACCCGCGTGGAGAAAAAGGTCGCCCCGCCGCCCATATCGGCCAGTCGCTGTGAGGTCAAAGCGTTGACGGCTTGGACGCCGTCGTTGCCGTGTTCCCACCACAGTCCTTGCGTAACGAGCACACCTTGCAGCACATTGCCTGCTACCTTGGCCTTCAGCCGAATCTCGCCGCGTCCGTTCCACATCCGCACAGCATCGCCGTGCGCGATGCCGCGGGCAGCGGCGTCTTCGGCGTGCAAATCGACGACTGGCTCCTTCTCCAGCTTTTTGAGCCGGCTCTGGTTGCCGAAAGTGGAGTTAATGAAGCTGTGATTCGGTCCGGTGACGAGCAGCAGCGGATATTCCTCCGGCTCTCGCAGCGGGGCGTATTCCGGCGCGGGCGGCAAGCCGGCGCCCTGCATCCGCTCGGAGAACAGTTCGATTTTGCCGGAAGGGGTAGGGAGCTTGCCCGGGGCGAGCGACGGCCGATCCAGCTTCATTTTCACAGAGCCTTCTTCTCGCAGTTCCTCATACGTCAACCCCCGCAAGAACGGATTGTCGCAAGCCAACGCCTCGCGAATCATCTGCTCCTCCGTAATATTGAATATTTCCGGTTCGAACCCCATCCGCAATCCCAGTTCTTTGAACAGCGTGAAATTGGATTTGCATTCGCCCATCGGCTCCATGATCGGTTCGTGAAGCTGCAGGTACAGGTGCCAATAGGACGAGTACAGATCCAGGTTTTCAAAATGGCTTGTCGCGGGCAGCACGATGTCGGCGTATTTGCACGTGTCGGTCAAGAACAAGTCGTGCGTCACAGTGAACAGATCGTCCCGCAGCAGCCCTTGACGCACCCGGTTCTGGTCTGGCGCAACGACCGCGGGATTGCTGTTGTAGACGAACAGGACGTCGACGGAAGGTTTGGCCTCCGTGAGCGCTTCGCCCAACCGGTTCATATTAATCGAACGAACGCTGCGGTCAGGCAGCAGATCCGGCCGTTCCAGCGCTTGATCGTTCACCGCCGAATAGTGACTGTTGCCTTTGATCGCGCCGCCCCCGGGAATGCCCCACTGGCCGACAAGCGCGGGAAGACAGGCGATTGTGCGGATCGCCATGCCGCCGTTGTCGTGATGCTGCAGACCGTTGCCGATGCGGATGAACGACGGCGTCGTTCCCGCGTATTCACGGGCCAGTCTAACGATCGTATCCGCCGGGACGCCGGTAATTGCCGCGGCCCGCTCCGGAGGGTACTTTTCCGCCTGTACCGCCAGTTCCTCGAAGCCTGTCGTATGCTCCGCGATAAACCGCTCATCCGTCAGCTTTTCTTTGATCATCACATGCATCATGCCGAGAGCGAGCGCGGTATCCGTCCCCGGGAGAATGCCCACGAATTCGTCGGCCCAAGCCGAGGTGCGGTTGCGGTGCACGTCGATATGGACGATTTTCGCTCCGCGCTTGCGGGCTTCGGTCAAATACATCACCTGATGCATGTTGGTAGACACAAGATTGCAGCCCCAGATCAAGGCATACTTCGTATGTACCGTCGTCTCGGGGTCGGTGCCCGCCGACGCGCCCATCGTGTAGCCGTACCCTGCGGAGCCTGCAGCGTTGCAGATTGTCCGCTTCAGTCGGCTGGCTCCAAGCCGATGGAAGAAACGTCGATCCATTCCTTCGGCGTTCAGAATGCCCATATTGCCGTAAAAGCTGTAGGGCAAAATCGTTTCCGCACCCTTGCGAGCGATGGCGGTTTTCAGCCTGGAGACGATCTCGTCGTAAGCTTCGTCCCAACTCATGCGTTCGAACTCGAGCGTACCCTTGGGGCCTGTTCGACGCAGCGGATACAGGATGCGGTCGGCGTGGTATACGCGCTCGTGCAGATGCCGGACTTTGTTGCAGATCGCGCCTTGCGTGACCGGGTGGTCGGGATTTCCGTCTATAGATACGATAACGTCGTTTTCCATCGTGACGTGCAGGCTGCACGTATCGGGGCAATCGAAAGGACAAACCGAACGAACGATTTTGCGCTTCGTGCTCTCTGTTGCGGACATCTAATCTCAACTCCGTTTCCTAAATGTCAGTATAGCTCAAGTGAGTGTTTTGCGGGAATGGGGCGGGAGACTGGCTGCGTTTTTCGCTTGCGAATATGGGGTAATTCAGGTTAGGGCTGGCAACAATACGAGCGAAAGGAGGTAGGATGATGGAAGAACTTGAGGGAAAGGTCGCGATCGTAACGGGCGGCGGCTCGGGCATCGGAAAAGGAGCGGCGCTGAAGCTGGCGGAGCATGGTGCCAAAATCGCCATTGTCGACCGGGATTCGCAGAGGGCGGAACGGGCGAGAGAGGAAATCGAACGGATGGGAGGAGAGGCGTTGGCGTTGGAAGCGGACGTCGCTTCAGAAGCGTCCGTGCGGTCGGCGATCGAGCAGGCGGTTTTGCGCTGGGGACGATTGGACGTCGTTTTCGCGAATGCGGGCATTAACGGAACATGGACGCCGATTGAACATCTGACCGAAGAGGACTGGGACAGCACGATTAACATCAATTTGAAGGGGACCTTCTTGACGCTGAAGCACGCCATTCCGCATTTGAAGCGGCAAGGGGGCGGCAGCGTGATTTTTACGAGCTCGGTCAACGGCAACCGGATCTTCTCCAACATAGGGGCTAGCGCCTACAGCACGAGCAAGGCGGGACAGACCGCCCTGATGCAGATGGCCGCGCTGGAACTGGCGGAGCACCGCATTCGCGTGAACGCGATCTGTCCGGGGGCCATTCGCACGAATATCGGAGAAAATACGAATCGGACACCCGAGGCGGAAGAGGCGCAAATTCCGGTGGAGTATCCCGACGGGGCCATCCCGTTGACGCACGGCCCGGGCACTCCAGAGCAGGTAGCCGAGCTGGTGCTGTTCCTTGCATCCCCCCGTTCTTCGCTGATCACTGGAACAAAAGTGTACATCGATGGGGCCGAATCGCTGCTTATAGGATGAATGAAAGTTGGACATGCTAAATTTGAGCAGGACAGAAGAATAGATTTGCTTTTTGCACGGGAACATGTTATAGTAAGGACTATCGAAATCGTGACCTGAATTCACAGAATGGAAGGGTTATCATTTTGAAGTTAACCCTGCTAATTTGTGGATTTTTTTATTCGTATGAATAAAAAGAAAAGTTCATGAGGCATTGTATGATTTGGAGGTGAAATACATGCAAGAGGGTACAGTTAAATGGTTTAACGCTGACAAAGGCTTCGGTTTCATCGAAGTTGAAGGCGGAAACGACGTATTCGTTCACTTCAGCGCGATTACGGGCGAAGGCTTCAAGACTTTGGACGAAGGCCAACGCGTTCAGTTCAACGTTGTTCAAGGCAACCGCGGACCGCAAGCAGAAAACGTTGTTAAGCTGTAAGCTTAACTCGCCGAAGAGACTCCTGACGAAAGTCGGGGGTCTCTTTTTTATGTGTCGGAAGCGCGGCATGGGCCAGAGGAACGGGCTGCTTTGTACTGAGCCGCGATTCGATGCGATGCGGGTAGCGACGTTAAATGTTAGACGAACTTTCTCGTTGATCAGCGGGAAATGCCCGTTGGAGCAACAATTTCAGCTGTTTGGTTCCGCGCTATTTTCGGCTAAAGAGGAAGGGCGTGGAGTGCGGATAAGACCGTGAGGAGTGCTTATCTTGACGCTACCGCGGGGCTTCCCACATAGGAAAAAAGCATGTATCTTCCGAAGGCCAACGCCTGCAAGAAAATACATGCTTTTCATTTCAATAGGGCGGGAAATGTCAATCGGTGCTCAAATCTCCGACCTTGCGTTGGTTACCTCGCGGTTACGTTACCTCGAGAGAGCCATGTTAACTCTTCTTGCTAATGGAGAAAATGACCGTTTTGGCCGTCAGATCGACGAGAACGTCAACCTTGTCGTCTGCGATCTCGAGCTGCTGGGAGGCCACTTTGCTGCCGGATGCGACTTTGCCGCAGATGTCGTTGAAGCGTTCGCGGAACGTTGCCGAATTGTAGCTGAACAAGTAGTTGGCGAACGCTTCGATCGCTTCCTGGTTGCGCGCCAAGGTGCCTTCGCGCAGCCGGATCGTTATGCCGTACGTGTTGTACTGCGGATCAAGCCACAGCGCCGTCTCCTCCTGCACCTTGTCCGATACGGAGGCGGCCAGGACGGCGTCCTTTTCCTTCTGATCCTTAAACAGTCTAAGCCGCGTATCCAGCAAGTCGTGGTTCGAGCCGCGCAGCGCGCCCGCTTGCTTAAGCACCTCGTAGGCGTCGCGCATTCTGCGATCCGGGAACACGATAACGCGAGTGCCGCCGCCGACGGTCGGAACGGACAGCTGTAGATCGCTGTTGTCGGCAGACTTTACGGCGATGCGAGTCTTTTTGTCCGTCAACCGGTTCAGCAGCACGAGAGACTGAGCTCTTGTCACTTTATCTCCGACGCCGAAATAGCCGTTCGGATACCCCTGCATGATGCCCTTCACCAGCGCCTCCGCTATGAACTTCTGCTCACGCTCCGATGCGCTCATCAAATCCCCGTAAGCTTCGGCAAGCTGTCTGCTGAATTGGGAATCCTCCAGAAATTCGGTCTCCTGAAGCGTGTAATAGATGACTTCCGCTACGTTCTCGCGCGTCATGTCGTTCTGGAAGTCGCTGTAGCGGCTCCGGTTCAGGAAATGCAGATCGCTGGCGACATCGATAAAGGGCTTCGCCCAATATCCGGTTGTCGCCGGCTTGAAGTCGAAATACCGGTAATCCTGCTTGACGATCGTCTGGTTTTCCGCGCTGAGGCTTTGCAGAAACGACGAATTCCAGCTCCGCTCGCCGTTCTGGTGCAGGTCGGTATAGGAGAGTATGAGCATCTTGATGAATTGGTCAACTTTTACGGGGGCGTCGGGCCGGAACGTTCCGTCCGGATAACCGTCCAGTATGCCTCTGGACACCATTTCGACAATCGTGTTCTCGGCCCAATGTCCCCGAATGTCGGTGAAGGGACTTTTGGAAGCGCTTTGCGCATAGGCCGAACTCCCCGTGCTAATTAGTGCGATTAGAATAGCGAAAAATGTAAAACGACGCATGAAGATCCTCCTGTTTCTCATTTGCCCGTCAGGCATCCTAATAAGCTAACCATAATCGGGAATGGCTTGAAAACAGCCGCGGAGCCTAAAGTCGCCAAGAGGGTTGCGGTCTTTAGTTGCGTTTTTACATAGGTCTTGAGAGGTGTAGACGCCGTCCCGTCTCGATCGAACTGTGACGAATGGAGCGGATGCGGGTACTAATTTTGTGGGAAGACTCCGGCGATTGGTTGGGCGCCCGGCTGTCAATCCGCTCAATTATTTGAAGGCGCTTTCCCAGAATGTAACTTTTAGTCCCGTTTTTCCGTCTATAGCCTATACAGCAGTTCCGGACGGTACGGACAGATTCGGAGGCTCGGGGCTTCCGCCGCATCTTATTGTTGTCAATCAAGGGGGAAAGAGTATAATAAGGGGGCTGATACGAAAGGGTGGGAAGTTTTGCTTGCTCTCTTTAGAAAAATAAAACCGCTTAACGCGGTCGTATGGACTCAATTTCTTAGCGCATTCGCAGATAATTTGAATTTCTTCCTGATCGTAGGTTTGGTGAAGCGCGAAGGCGCGGCTGATCCGGACGGCATGGTCACCTACATTCAAATGGCTTTTCTCATCGCATACGTCGTTCTTGCGCCCATCGTAGGAGCGTTCGCGGACAAGAAGGCGAAATCGCATGTATTGCTGCTGGGCAACATCTTGAAAGCGACCGGCATCGCCCTGCTGCTGTTCGGGCTGCCTCCGGCGCTTTGTTATTTCTTCGTGGGCGTAGGGGCGGTCGTGTACTCTCCGGGCAAATACGGAATATTGTCGGAGCTGACAAAGTCGGAGAGAGAGCTGCTGAGGGCCAACGCCCAGGTGGAGGGCTCGACGATACTCGCCATTCTGCTCGGCACGGTAGCGGGAGGCTTCTTGGCCGCCCGCTCCGACCTGCCGGCAATTCTCGTCTGCTTATTCATATACTTGCTGTCGCTTGCCATGACTTTCCTGGTGCCGGCTAAGTCCGGCAATCCCGACATCCGATACCGGGAGGCTTCCGGACAGTTTTTCCGCGATACGATCAAGCTGTTCCGCAGTCGTCGAAGCCGGTTCTCGTTGATCGGCACGGGAGCGTTCTGGCTGACGGCGTCCGTGCTGAGAATCGCTCTGATTGCCTGGCTGCCGCTTAATCTGGGCATCGTGGATACCGACCAGCAATCGATGATTATCGGCGTTACGGCGCTCGGGGTCGTGCTCAGCGCCTGGTTGACGCCGAAGCTGGTTCCCGAAGGTAAACTATATCGCGGATATTTCTACGGAATTGCGATGGTCGCCGCGGTCATGGCCGCGAACTTTACGAACGAGCTCTGGCTGACGGTGACGCTCCTGTTCATCACAGGCATTATGGGCGGCATATTCCTTATTCCGTTGAACACGATGCTGCAGGAGGAGGGCAAAGCCCTCGTCGGCCCGGGCAGAACGATCGCCGTCCAGAACTTCGTTGAGAACTCGCTGACAGTCGTGGGCCTGTTCCTGTACTTAACGCTCAGAAAGCTCGAGGTGCCCGTCAATCATTCGGTCGTCGGCATCGGCGCAGTATTGACGCTGTTCTTCATCTACTTGGCGTTCCAGTTCGGCCGTATTCGGGAGAGCTATGCGCTTATTCGCGCAAAGCAATGACGTGAACGAGCTGAGTGTCGGCCGTGATCTTGATGATCGCATGGCCAGAATCGTATTCCGCCGTGCCCAATCCCACTTCAGCGGAAGGCTCGGAGCCGAGCAGGTAGAATAGATCGTCGGCGAGCGTGCGTACGCATACTTCGCGCTCGCCCTCCGTCAGCTCGCGCCAGTCGGCTTCCTCCATTTCGAACGCTTCGTAAAATTGCGGAACGGTCGTAAGCGCGCGGGACAAATCGTCCAGAATATGATCATAGGATCTTGTATAGGAAATCGCCATAGGGAGCGCCCCTTTCGAAGTTTATGCTTGCATTATACGCGAAGCGAATTTCTTTAGCCAACCTTTAGGTAATCTTCCTGCATGTAAGACTTTAACGCTCAGTTAACATTATTGTATAATTAGTAGGGTTCGGGGGTGAACGGAAATGGAAGCTTCCAAATGGAGAGGCTGGCTGTCCAAGCCATTCGTGTTCTTCTCTCTCATTATGGTGCTCAAAATTCTTCTGGCTCGGCTTGTCGTATTCGACGGGGCTTCGATCTGGCTGCAGCTGGCGACGGGGATACCGTCGGTGTGGGTGCTGTTTTGCTTGATCGAATGGTTTGCGCCGAAGCGGAAGCTGGGCGTCTACTTGACGGTGAACATTTTCGTCACGTCGATCTACTTCGCCGTAATTATGTACTACAAGTACTTCGGCGTTATCGTGACCTATCACGCACTTCAACAAGTCAATCAGGTGACGGAAGTGAAGGGAAGCGTCTTCTCCTTGATGCATCCTTACTTCCTGTTCATTTATACCGATATTGTCGTGTTCTTGCTGCTGTACATGAACCGCAGGTTCAGAGGCTGGGCCAAATCATTGGCGATCAGGGAACGCAGCGCGCTGGTCTCGGCGGTGTTCGCCGTTTCGTTGATCGGCAGCGTCTCGACGGTATGGACGCACAGCGACAGCATCAACGAGCTGAAGCAAGCCGAGAACATGGGCATTTTGAATTACGAAGCTTATGCGGTTATCGCTAGCGCCACGCAGGAGATCGAAGCTCCGGACAAGGTGACGGAGGAGACGATTGCCGCGCTTAAAGGCGTCAACGAACCGGCTACGCCGCTCTATTGGGGAGCGGCAAAAGGGAAAAACGTAATCGTGCTTCAGCTTGAGGCGTTCCAGAATTTCCTGATCGACCGCAAAATCGACGGAAAAGAAGTTACGCCTGTCATGAACAAGCTTGCGAGAGAGAATTTCTATTTCTCGCACTTTTACCAGCAGGTCGGGCAAGGAAATACGTCGGATGCGGAATTCGTCGTCAACACCTCCTTCTATATTCCCCAATACGGGGCGGCTGCGCAGGAGTACGGCAGCCTGGATTTGCCGAGCATGCCCAAGAAGCTTGCCGAGCACGGCTATCAGACGGCCACGTTCCATACGAACGACGTGCAATTCTGGAACCGCAAGGAGCTGTACAAAGGGCTTGGATTCCAGCGTTATTACGATGCCGAGTTTTTTGGAGACGACGATATTGTGTTTTTCGGTCCTTCGGATGAAGTGCTGTACGAGAAGACGACTGACGAGCTGCTGAAGATGAGCCAGACGGGCAAGCCTTTTTACGCGCAGATCATTTCTATGTCTTCTCACCATCCGTTCAACATCCCGGAGCGCAAAGTCCGCTTCGAGCTTCCGGAGCGTTATCGCGACACGCTCGTCGGCCATTACATTCAAGCTCAGAATTATACGGATTACGCCCTGGGGCAGTTCATCGAGAGACTGAAGCAGCAAGGACTCTGGGATAATACGGTGCTGGTCATATACGGAGACCATCTCGGACTGCCGATCTACTCGCTTACCGATCATGAGAAAAAACTAATGACGGAAATTTACGGTCACGAATATCAATTTACCGAGATGCTTAATATTCCGCTGATCGTCGCGTCCCCTAATGTGACCGACCCGCAAACGTTCCCGCAGACGGGCGGACAAGCGGACATCTTCCCGACGCTTGCCAATCTTCTCGGCGTTTCGCTTAAAGGCCATATTCATTTCGGTCAGGATCTGCTGAACAATACGGAAAACGTACTGCCGCAAAGATATTATTTGCCTTCGGGATCGTTCGTAAACGGCAAGGGCATTTTTGTGCCGGGAATCGGCTACGAGGACGGAGTCAGCTATCCGTTTGACGGCGCCGAGCCGACCGGAACAGATTCTACGCAAGATGAATATGATCGTGCGTTGGAGCTTTTGCGGCTTTCGAACAGCTATGTCAGTCATTTGCCGAAGCATGAATAAACGGTTGGCGCTATAGATATAAAATGGGGGGTTAGTGCGTGAACCTTAAAAGCATGAATTGGAGAAAGTACTCGCCGTTGCTGCTGATGCTGATGTTTCCCGTTCTGGGCTGGATGTACGCGTTAACGAACAACATCGAAAATCAGGAAGTGTACAGCTTGGCGATGGCGGCGGACGAGGCCATTCCTTACCTTAAATGGTTTGCGCTGCCTTACTCGGTTTGGATTTTTTACATCTATGTCTGTCTGTTCTATTTCTTCAAAAAGGATATTAGCGTATACTACCGCAACCTGATGACCTACGCGATTTGCGCGCTGCTGTGCTACTTGATTTATTCGGTATTCCAGACGACGGTTGCTCGTCCTCCCGTTATCGGAGACGATCCGTTCTCCTGGCTGATGCGGTACATTTACAATCGGGATCAGCCCTATAACTGCTTTCCAAGCATCCATTGCTTCTCCAGCTACATGGTCATGAGGGCTATCTGGACGAGCTCGTTCCGCAACAAATGGAATTTAACGCTCATTACCGGGATGTCCAGCCTTATCATTATGTCCACCTTATTCGTGAAACAACATGTCATTATGGACGTGCTGGGAGCGATCTTCGTTGTTGAAGTGGTGACGGCGGCCATTATTCTGGTCGAACGGAAAGCAAAGCTGGCGCGCGAGCGTCAGAAGGGAACCTTCGGGGCCTAACCAAGGAAAAAGGTCGAACTTCGGCAGAAATTCGTTTCTGCCCGAGTTCGACCTTTTGCATGGGGCGAGCGCTAACTAAGCCTATTGCCGGATGAAGGACGTTTGTGCCGCAAGATGGCACAGCTTGCGATAGTGCTCTTTAATCTGTTCGCGAGTGTAGCCCCGTTCTTTTTTGATTTGAAAGTAGCCTACGGGAGACATGGAGCAAATGATCGCATGGGCCGCAAGATCGGCGTCGAAATCCGATATCGCCTCTTCAGTCGCGATCTCGGACAGCAGCTTCGCAATCTTCTCCCGCGAGAATCGATACATCGGCGAGTGAAAGAAGTTCCCTCGATCGTCGTTGCAATTCATTTTCGTTTCGGTCTCGATAAGCAGCTCCGCTTTGCTTTCGATCGCATCGATCCAGTAGCTCAAAATGCCCCATAGCCGTTCCCAGGCTGGAGCTTCGCGATTATTTTCCAAATATCGTTCGATCTCGTCCATCAGCCTGTTGCCGTATTCATGCAGCATATCCAGACAGAGATCGCCCTTATGGGCGTACTTCCGATAGAGGGTCGCCTGTCCGATCCCCGCCGTCTTGGCAATCTGATGCATGCTGACTGGCTGTACGCCATATTCGTTAAACAGGTCATGCGCGGTCTGAAGAATAAGCTGACGATTCTCGACCGCGTCTCTGCGTTCTCTGCGTTCCTGCCGAACGGACACGATGCGTCACCTCGCAATTATCCATCAAATAAAGTTCGCTTGCCACATGTTGACATCCGGACAATTGTCCGGTAACATCGAATTGAAGCGGACAATTGTCCGCTTAAAACGCGGGTTCTCATTGCAGCGTCCAGATGATTCTATTGTACCGTTGTGTTTTGCGGCGGTCAATGGAAGAGAGAGATCGCGCAAGGGAAGCCTCTCCATTCGGATAGGAGGTTATATATGTCAGCCCCAAAAGCGCAGGTATCAGAGGATAACGCGATATCGATGCGCAGTATTCTTGGACCGTTGGTTGCGATCATCATCGGAATTTTCATGGTTATTTTGGACGGAACGGCCGTTAACGTCGCGCTGCCTAAGCTTCAAGCGGAGTTTAACTTGCCCAACCTTACGCTAGTGCAGTGGACGGTCATCGGTTACGCGCTTGCGCAGGCGGCGGTCATTCCGTTGGCAGGCTGGTTGTCGGACCGCTTCGGCGCGAAGCGGGTGTTCCTCATCTCGATCGGGCTGTTCACGATCGGCTCGTTGCTGTGCGCGTTGGCGACAAGCGTGGAGCTGTTGATTGCGTTTCGGATTGTTCAGGGAATCGGCGGCGGCGTAGTCGTGCCGATCTCGATGGCGTTCGTGTACCGTCTCGCTCCTCCAAGCAAGGTCGGAGCGGTAATGGGCATGATGGGCGTTCCGATTCTGCTCGCTCCCGCTCTCGGCCCCGTACTGGCCGGCTGGTTCGTGGAATACTATAGCTGGGATTGGATTTTCTTGATCAACTTGCCGATCGGCGTGATCGGAATAATTCTCGGCATCCGCACGCTGCCGAATATCGCGGGTCAGTCGGTGGCTTCGCTTGACAGGCTCGGCATGATTCTCGGGCCGCTCGCTTTCGCTGCGCTCGTCTACGGCGTATCCGAGGGAGGCATCGATCCGGCGACAGGGCAGTCTACTTGGACAGAGCTGCCGACCATGATCGGAATCGGCGTCGGCGTGGTCGCGCTTATCCTGTTCGTCATCGCCGAGCTGCGCAAGCAGAATCCGTTGTTGGAGCTTCGCGTTTTCCGCTCCGGCAGCTTTACGAAAGGCATTATCGTGCAATGGGTGTCGCAGATTGCGTTGTTCGGAACGCTGTTCCTCGTGCCGCTGTTCCTGCAGCAGGCCAAAGGATACTCGCCGATGGAATCCGGTCTGATGATGCTGCCGCAGGCGCTCGCTTCCGGATTGTTCATGCCGATCGGCGGTAAGCTGTTCGACCGTTTCGGCGCTCGCCCGCTCGTTATTATCGGCATGACGCTCACGACGTTCGCGGCTTTCCTGCTGTCCAACATCTCGGCGGATGACGGCAAGCTGGCCATCATGCTGCCGCTGGGCTTGCTCGGCGCGGGGATGGGGATGTTCATGATGCCGCTCAATACGCATCTGATTCAATCCGCTCCGCTGAACCTTGTCGGCCGCGTAACGTCCTTGACGAATGCGGCGCAGCAGGTGATGATGTCGTTCGCAGTTGCCGTGCTCACGACAATCTCGACGACGAGAATGCAAGACTTGATGGTGGAGCAGCAGAAGCCGGCTCCGGATCTGCCGATCTTCGCCGACGCCTTCGGGCACACGTTCTTTATTCTTATTTTCGTGGCCGTTTCGGGCGCGGCGCTAGGATTACTGCTGCGTAAGCCGAAAAAGCAGGAAGGCCATTCCACGGACAATGTGGAAGTTCCGATTATCGTCGGACACTAATACGCTACAACTGAACAAGGCTGCCCCCATGCCGATTGTCATAGGAGCGTTCGCTCCTGCGACAACTCGCAGCGCTTGGAGGGCAGCCTCTTTATTATGCTCAGGTTTTCCACCCTGAAAATGGACAAAGACGGCGAATTCGCCGTCTTTAATATTGAAGCGCAACCGCGCGACATTCTGATTCACATTCACGAAAACAACGATAGCCCTACCTCTCTACCGTTCTTGCGGTTCCTTGACCGCGCCAGTGAGAATCCGTGCTTCCTTCCAGCAGCCGTCTTAACTTAAAGATGAAATAAAGGAATGTGTGTGTGTGGGTAAACGGAGGAAAATTCCCATTACGCAGAAAATCAGAGGGTTACAACTTCTACAAATATGTATTATATTATAATGGTTAACAAATGTCAAATTTGTTGGCGAGCAGCTTTGGGGCGATCCCGTTAAGGAGAATGCGATCGATGATTAATTACGCGCACGTGAAATGGTTTACAGACATCGCTCCGGTTAAGGAAACGTTGGACAATGTCCTGTCTCCCGTATTTGCGGGGACGGCGCTGGCGGTGGCTCTGCTGCTGGCCGCGTTGACGCAGCTGCTGCCTTCGATTATGAAAGTTTCCGCGCTTGGCAAGCTGGATCAAGGGGCCGAGAAGCTGAGGCCGTGGTCCTTTTCTATATTACAGTACGGCACGGCGGCAGCTCTGCTGTGGGCGCTTCTGGAGGGAGGCTTGTTTGCTCCCGAATTCGCTTCTCCGGAAGGGGCGGTGAAGGTGGCGGCCTGGGCGACAATTGCGCTCCTGCTGATTCCGCATCATCTGCCAAGTAAGCTTGCTTCCGCTATCCTGATCGGATTGTACGTCTACTACGTGGCCGAGTACGGCTTGTTCCATATGCTCGATTACGGTTTTTACTTGGCGATCGCGGCCGCGATTGGGTTCTACCGCACGCCGCTGCAGAAGTGGTCTTTTCCGCTGCTTTATTTGGGTACGGGGCTGTCCTTGTGCTGGGTAGCTGTCGAGAAATGGATTTATCCAACGATGAGTCTCGACATTATCGAGAACCACCATGTGCCGACTTTTGGTTTCGACCCGGCGGTGTTCGTCGTTTTGGCCGCATTCATCGAATTTGTCGTCGGCTACCTGCTTGTCGTCGGCATTTTGAACCGGCTGCTGTCGATCGTGCTGACGCTGATCTTCATTATGACAACGATGCTGTTCGGCTACGTTGAAATCGTCGGCCATTTTATGATTCACATCGTACTGGTGCTGTTTATTATCGAGGGGGTCAGCTTCTATAAGCCTCCTGTAGAAATGCATAAGACCAAGCTCGAAAGAATCGTGTTCGTGGCGCTCAATTTTTTGCTCGTGCTGGCAACGTTCGTGCTGCTATATTACAGATTCGCTTAAATCGGCTTTAAAGTAGAGAAGAGGTGCCCTCGAGGATGGAATTTACCCCCTCGAGAGCACCTCTATTTCTGTTATGCTATAGAATAGCAGGTAATCTCAGGGGGAAAATCCTTCCCCATACATATGCCGCTATTTAAGGGGGAAACGGTATGTGGAAGTTTGTTCGGAAGACCGGGGTGTTGCTGCTTACTCTTTCGTTGGCGGCTTGCGATACGCAGCTCGTATCCGAGCCGCCGAATTCATCCGAGCCCTCGGAGCTAGTGGAACCGTCGGTCGAGTGGAACCGAAACGACGTGTACGAGCTCGGGAAGGAGCCGCTTAACGTATCCTTCTACGCCCATTACAGCTACTACAATATGCCGAAGTGGGGGGGAGATCCTTCCTCGAAATGGATTATGGAGAACAAGAAAATCCATATCCAGCCGATCAGCGTGGAAGGGAACAGCCCATCGAAGCTGCAGAAGATGATCGCAGGCAGGAAGCTTCCGGATTTGATCTGGGGTCAACGAGACGTCGATCTGGATCGGCTCCGTCAGGCCGGTCTGCTCGTGCCGTTGGACGATTACATTGAGAAATACCCGAATTTGCGGACGTGGGCGGGCTCGAAAGTTTTGAATTTGCTGCGCTCGCCAGACGGCAAAATCTACTATTTTCCCAACTACTATTCGGATCGAGCGTATGGCAATGCGGGGTATGTGGTCAATAAGAAAATTTACATGGAGCTAGGCTCGCCGCAGTTGGAAACGACCGACGATCTGTATTTATACTTGCAGCGGGTAAAGGAGAGGTATCCGGACGTCGTGCCGTTCGAATCGGGGCTGGCCCAGGAGGGGCACGGCATCGACCAATTGTTCTCGGCTTTTAAGGAGGATAATTTCAGCTTCACCCGCTATTATGCGGTTGTAGACGTGGACAGCGACCAAATGACTTCGATCTACAAGGACAAAGGTTTTCGCGAGTCCGTCAAGTATGCCGCCAGGTTGATGAGGGAGGGACTAATGACGCAGGACGCGTTCACCCAGACGGAGGATCAGGTTGCCGAGAAGCTGATGAGCGGTCGCGTGGCGGTGTATGCCGGCGCCGATCCAGTGAAGCTGGCCATGCCGGCTCATACGGAGCTTTCCGCCAACGATCCCGATAACGGTTATTTTTTTATCGAACCGATCTACCGGAGCGGGCTGGACAAAAGCAAGATTTATCCGGGAACGTACAATGTGCTTGGCTGGAACGTGTCCGCGATTACGACAAGCGCGGCGAATCCCGAGGCGATTTTCGCGATGCTGGACTGGATGACGGGCCCGGAAGGGTCATCCGTGCAATTGTGGGGGCCTCCGGGGCCGGACGGATATTGGGACGGATTTAAGGAGGACGGCGAAACGCCCAACTTTACGACCAAATACAGCGAAGACCCGGAAGGGCTCGCCAAAATTCAATCCGTATCCGGAGATATGATCTGGGTCGGCAATACGAAATTTCTTGACCAGACGAAGATCAAATTTGAAGAGGCGCTCCCGGAGGAAAAGCAGAATTGGGCCACGTACTGGCAGAAGAAGATTACATGGGATTCCCAAGGAGACGCCACCCCGTTTATCAACCTCCATCCGATGCCCGATACGAAAGAGGGGGACATTCATCGGAAAGTCAGGGAAATTTGGCTGAAGGCCCGGGCCGATTCCGTATTTGCCTTATCGGATACGGAGGTGGAAAAAATTCTCGATAATGCGCATGAACTGTCGATGGAGAACGGATTTCAAACTTATCTCCTATATATTACGGACAAGTGGCATGAGAATTTGCACAAGCTTGAAGGAGAGTAAGCGATGAAGCCGGTAAGGCCATCCCTATCGGAATGTAAGGGATGACGAACGATGAAGGGAGCGCGCTTATGTATCAAGTTCTGCTGGTGGATGATGAGGAACTGGACCTCGAAGGAATGCAGAGATTTATCCCTTGGGAGGAGCTCGGGATGGAGGTGGCCGGAGCCGCCAACAACGCCTTGTCCGCCAAAGAAATCATCGAGAGCCGCCCAATCGATATTCTCGTAAGCGATGTCAATATGCCCTATATGTCGGGGCTGGAACTAGCCAGATCGGCGCTGGAGTCGTCGCCGGATCTTCGCGTTATTTTCGTCAGCGGGTACCAGGAGTTCAGCTACGTGCAACAAGCTTTGTCGCTGAAGGCGTACAATTACGTGCTGAAGCCGATGGAGGACGCCGAGCTGGTCGCAACTTTGAAGAAAGTAAAGCATGATCTGGAGGAGGCCGGCAAACAGCGGGAGGTCGAGGAGTCTTATCAAAGAATGATTCCGATCGCCAAGAGCAACCTGCTCGTAAGTCTGTTCGAAGGGGATGTCGGGGAGGCCGGCGGGGATTGGACGAAGCAATTGGCCGCATACGGACTAGACAAGCTGATCTGGCCTGCGCGCGTGGCCGTCATGGAAATGGATAAGCTGGCGTGGGAGTATGCGGAGTCTTCGAACGCTCTGTTGGAAACTTCGCGAATCTTTCTGGAGCAGGTCAATGCCGAGCTCAAGGGAGCGGGGAGCGCCCCCTACTGCAAGCTGAGCACGACCAGAATCGCGCTGGTGCTGGAGGAGGACGGTTTCGATAAGAGGATTCGGTCGGTATATGAATCGATTGGAAGGCGGCTGCCGATTTCCGTAACGACCGGCGCCGGCGAGCCGGTGAACGCGCTGGCCGAGCTTCAAGCGTCGTACCGGCAGGCGGTTGAAGCGGTGGAGGGCAAGATGTTTCTGGGCAAAGGGACGGTTATCAAGTACGAAGAAGTTCGTCGCGAGCCCGAGATGTTGGATGCCCGAACGCTGGATTCTCGTATGGAAGCGCTGTTCAAGGCGATGCAGGAGTACAATCTCGTTCGCATCTACGACGAATTCGAGAATCTGTTCCATTCGCTGTCGAGCCTGGGCTCCAGGTTCACGGTGCTCAATCTGTCCAACTATATCGTCTGGAATCTGGAACAGCGGCTCAGCCAGGCGAACGAGAATCTGTTCGAGCTGCTCGATATCGAGCTGCATAATTTGGACGTGTTGATGCATTTCGAAACCGTGAACGACATTCGCACCTGGCTTATCCACCGCGTTTACGAAATATCGGAGAAGCTGCACCAGAAGAACAACTCCGCGAACAGCAGGTTCATGCGCAGCGTCGTTCAGATGATCAAGGAACGGATGAGCGAGAATATTACGCTGAAGGATTTCGCGAAGCATTTCCCGTTCTCGCCGAGTTATTTCGGTTTTCTGATCAAGGAGAAGTCCGGGCAAACCTTTAACGAACTGCTCGTGCAGTTAAGAATGGAGCGTGCGTGCGAGCTGCTCAAGGAGCCGGGCATCAAAATTTACGAGGTGGCCGACCAGGTGGGCTATCGTTATCTGCCGTATTTCAGCAGGCAGTTCAAGGACAGATTCGGGATGACGCCGCTCGAATACCGCAAACGGGAGCAATGATGGAGGTCGCCGCCGATGCTCAGTTCGAAGCCAAGAAAGAGACTCGGCTATATTCCGATCGGATACAAGCTGATGATCTCGTATATGATCTTTATCGTAATTCTCGTCTCGGTGAACGGATACGTCTCCAATTCCATGTACGATTCGTCGATGCGCAAGCAGACCCGGATGAACATTCAAGGGACTGTTCTGCAGATCAGGGATAATGTCGCGTATAAGACCGACGATCTGACCCGTATCTCTTCCCTCCTGTACGATGATTACAATCTCGTGGAATATTTGCGTCGCAAGGAGAGCGGCAAGGAGAACGATTACCGGATGCGGCAAATCATTATCCCGAAGCTGGAGAACGCAGCCAAATCGATCGGTTTTAACCAACGTTTGAACATTTATTTGCATAATGAAACGGTACACGAGGTTTACCCGAAACAGACGTATAACATTTATCACATGAAACGTATTAAGGACAAGGCTTGGTATACCGATTTTCCGGATGAGAAATACGGTTTGACGATGGTATGGATGCAAGTGGAGGAGGATGCGGAGGAAGAGGGCATCTCTCTGATTCGACGACTCGTCGATACGTTGAATCCGTTGAAGGTGGAAGAGCTCGGGATGATGCGGTTTAGCGTACCCTTGAAGGAGCTGTTCGAGAGCGTCGACTTCGAGAAGCTCGGGGAAGGCAGCGTGCTGACCGTCATAGACTCTTCGGGCAAGGTGATGTACGCCTCCGGCGAGTTCGAGACGGGGGCCGGAGCCGAGGTGGAGGACAATCGCTACATTGAGATTAAGGAGAAAATGCGTCAGGGCTGGACGATTGTCGCGCGCGTCCCGGTGACGATTATCGCGCAGGAAGCGAAGAAGGTCACCACGTTCATTATTGGGATCTGCGTGCTCTGCTTCTTCCTGTTCACCTTTGCCGGCGTGTTTATTTCCCGGTACTTCTCCAAGCGGATCACCAAGTTCGTATCGGTGCTTAACGCGTTCCGGGAAGGAGATTTGCACAAGCGGATCGCGTACCGGGGCAAGGATGAGTTTTCCCAGATAGCCACAGCCTTGAACGGAATGGGCGAGGATGTCGGGGCGCTGATCAACAAAGTGTATTTGGCTCAACTGCAGAAGAAGGAAGCGGAGCTGGAAATGCTGCAAATGCAGATCAATCCGCATTTTCTGTACAATACGCTATCCTCCATCAATCGCCTGGCCAAATTCGGTGAGAACGAGAAGCTGCAGAAGATGGTCGTCCAGCTCGGGAAGTTTTATCGCCTGACGCTTAATTCCGGACGGACGCTTATTCCGATCTCTTCCGAGATCGAGCAGGCCAACGCCTATTTGGACATTCAGAAGGTCAAATACGGCGGTCGTCTGGAGGTGCTGTTCGACGTCGATGCGGCTGTGTGGCCTTATGAGACGATCAAGATTATTTTACAACCGTTCATAGAGAATGTGCTTAAGCACGCCTGGTCGGGAGATCGCATCCATATTCGGATCGTCGCGCGCAAGGAAGAGGATGAAATCCATTACCGGATCATCGACGACGGGATGGGGATGCCGATGCGGAAGATCGAGGAGATTCTCAACCCCGTAAACGAGAGCGAGAGCGAGACCGGCTACGGCATCCGCAATATCGATCAGCGCATTAAGCTGCAATACGGTCCGGAGTACGGCGTCTCCATCTTTAGCCGGCGAGGCGTCGGCACGACGGTTCTGATGCGCATTCCGGCCAAGAAACGCAAAATCCAGGCGAAGGGAACGAGCGGACTGAACGCTTCCTAGAGCCAGGCAACCGAATAGCCATCGGCAAACGAAAGGGCATGCTCCTTCTTATACCGGAAGGGACATGCTCTTTTGGCGTTTAGCGGCACCGATGCGTTTATTCTCCCTAGGGCGTGTATGCAAACCCGCTCAGAGGTATCTTTCACCGCCTTTTCGCCCCTTGCTTCGTCACTTTTGCTTGACGTACCCCCGGTACGCCTTCACAAAAGTTCCTTGCATGGAACGAAAATTCGGCAAAATCTACTATCCTCGGAGTATGCATACACGCCCTACCTGAAAAAATGCAACCTTTAACGAAATTTGAAGCCTTATGCTTTTGCTGGGAACTGTTTATACTCGTGGAAGAAAGTGTTTACAAGCGAGAGTATAAGGGCGCTTCGTGATCAAAACCGGACTTTTTGAACGACCGTGTCAAATAGAGGTTCAAAAAGTTCGGTTTTCAGCACCAAGAAGGTTGTATGAAGCCAGGATCTGAGGAACGGAGTGTAGGAGAACCTACATGAGTACCGGAAGTTCCGGCAGAATGCAAGATTCGAAGTCGAATCCGCTTCTCGAAATTGCTTCGTGATCAAAGCCGGACTTTTTGAACGACCTTACAAGGAGATGTGGCCGTTATGGAAGCTAACGCGGAAGTTCAAGTCCCCATGCGGAAGCCTGACAACAGAAGAAGGACGAGTCTGCTGCGGAAATTTTACGGCCAGCGGTATTTGCAGGTCATGGCGCTGCTCGGCGTTGCTTGGATGCTCCTGTTCCATTACGCGCCGATGTACGGCATTGTGATCGCATTTAAGCAGTATATCGGCATCGGAGACATCAAGAACGCGCCATGGGTCGGCTGGGAGCATTTCAAGGCGATCTTCGAGGACGACATGATGCTTCAGGTGATCCGTAATACGCTCGGAATCAGCTTGCTGAAGCTGATTATCGGTTTTCCGATTCCGATCGTGTTCGCCCTATTTTTGAACGAGCTTCGCTCCCTGAGATTTAACCGGATCGTGCAGACGATTACGTACTTGCCGCACTTCCTGTCTTGGGTTATTCTCGGAGGCATCCTGATCTCGTGGCTAGCCGATGTTGGCGTCGTCAACGACTTGCTGATGGGGTTGGGATTGATTAAGGAGCCAGTTTTCTATCTGAGCGAGC
Source organism: Cohnella phaseoli (assembly GCF_003386235.1). Taxonomy (GTDB): domain Bacteria; phylum Bacillota; class Bacilli; order Paenibacillales; family Paenibacillaceae; genus Cohnella; species Cohnella phaseoli. The sequence continues at coordinate 43,038 of NZ_QRDZ01000042.1, read as the reverse complement.
CTAAATATTTTTGGGGAATCGTCATTGCGTCGGATATATGGAAGGAGTTTGGGTGGTCGGCCATCATCTATATCGCCGCCATTGCGAGCATCTCGCCGGAGCTTTACGAAGCGGCCACGATTGACGGAGCCAGCAGGTTCCAAAGAATGTGGTACGTCACGCTCCCGAGCATTAAGGGCACGATTTCGATTCTGTTCATTTTGTCAGTCGGCAGCATTCTGAATTCGAACTTCGATCAAATTCTCGTGCTAAAAAACCAGGTGAACGAAAGCATGAGCAGCGTTATCGACATCTATGTCTATGAAATCGGCATCAAGCAAGGGCGGTTCTCGTATTCTGCCGCGGTAGGGTTGGTCAAAGGCCTCATTGCTCTCTTCCTGCTGCTTCTTGCAAATTCCTTCTCGAAGAGAATGAATCAATCTTCCCTATTCTAGTCAAGGCGGTGAGACATCATGTTTACGAGCGACCGTAGAACACGCGGAGAATTGTGGTTCGACCGCCTGAACGTTGTTGGGATGCTGATCATCTGTTTCGTGACGATGTATCCGATCTGGTACGTGCTCGTCAATTCGTTTAACGACGGCACGGATGCGATGACAGGTGGTCTGATCTACTGGATTCCACGCCAGTTCAGTCTGGAAAATTACGAGATCGTCTTCTCCAACGCGGGCATTATGACCGCCATGGGCATTACAGTATCCAAGACGCTGATCGGAACGGTAATTCACGTTTTCTTTACTGCGATGGTCGCCTACGCTCTTTCCCGTAAGGAGCTAATGTTCCGCAAGCTTTATATGGTAATGGGAACGGTCACGCTGTTCTTCAGCGCTCCGCTCATTCCCAACTACTTGTGGATGCGGGATCTCGGGCTTCTCGATACGTTCGGGATGTACATCTACCCGGCGATGTTCAGTTTCTTCGATCTGATTATTTTCCTGACATTCTTCCGGGAAATTCCGGACGGGCTGGAGGAGGCGGCCAAGATCGACGGGGCCAACGATTTCTCGATCTTCGTGCGCATCGTGCTTCCGGTGTCGCTGCCCGTCGTCGCTACGATCGCCTTGTTTCACGGCGTCTGGCAATGGAATGACTACTTTGTCGGGGTTCTCTATACAAACAGCGAATATTTGCAGCCGATTCAGACTTTCCTGTACCGGGTTATCGCGCAATCCAGTTCCAACCAGATTGTCGGAGCGACCGGGGGCGCAATCAACCGAACCGTCACCTCGCAGTCGATCAAGCTGGCAACCATGGTTATTACGACCGTTCCGATCATTGTCGCTTACCCGTTCTTGCAGCGCTACTTCGTCAAGGGGTTGATGATTGGCTCCCTTAAAGGCTGAGTTTAAGGTTTGCTTCAAGCTAACAAGCGGTTTTACTTTCCCGTGAGGGAATCTCATACATTATCGAACAAAGGGGTATGACGATGAAAAAGTGGCTAAGTTTAACGATGGTCGCAGCGCTTATGAGTACGCTCGTCGCTTGTTCGGGCGGCAACAACAAACCGGAGGCTAGCAGCAGCCCGAGCGCGTCCGCCAGCCAACCCTCCGCTTCAAGCGCGGAAAGCCCGAGCGCCAGTGCGGAGCAGCCGGCTGCGGATGAGGCAGGCTGGAAGTCCGACACGTCGCCGATTACTTTCGACTGGTATTTGAACTTCGCCTGGTTTCCGAACAAATGGGGCGTTGATCCAACGTCGCAGTACATTACGAAGAAAACGGGCGTCAGTCTGAATCTGGTCGTCCCGGCCGGCAACGAGAACGAGAAGCTGAACGCGATGATCGCGGCGAACCAACTGCCTGATTTCATTACGCTTGGCTGGTGGGAGGAAGGCGTGAAGAAGATGGTCGAGGGCGGCCTTGTCGAATCGCTCACCGATCTCGCCGATCAATACGATCCGTACTTCTTCAAAGTGGCCGACGGCGCCAAACTGAGCTGGTACGCACAGCCAGACGGCAAAACGTACGTGTATCCGAATGCGTCTTCATCTCCGGCGGATTTCAAAAATTTCGGCACGCAGTTTACGTCGAACCAAACGTTCGTCGTTCGCAAAGATATGTACGAAGCGATCGGCAGCCCGGACATGCGGACGCCGGAAGGCTTCCTTAACGCTCTGAAGCTGGCCAAGGAGAAATTCCCGGAAGTGAACGGTCAACCGCTTATTCCGATCGGCTTCCACGAGTTCGGCGAAGACGGCAACTACTCGTTCTTCGACGTTGGTCAAGATTCGTCCTACTTGTCTCACTACCTGGCGCTTCCAAGGGAAAAAGAAGGCAAGCTGTACGACCGTCTGACCGATCCGGAATACGTTCGCTGGTTGAAGACGTTCCGTCAAGCCAACCAAGACGGTTTGATCTCCAAAGACATATTCGTCGACAAGCGTGCACAGATGGAAGAGAAAATCGCACAAGGACGTTACTTCGCCATGCTGTACCAACGCACGGACTTCGCTGCCCAGCAGAACGTGCTGTACGCCAACGACCCGAACTCCGTCTACATCGCGGTTGACGGCCCGGCGAATACGAATCTGGACGCTCCGACGCTTGCCGGACCTGCAATCTCCGGCTGGACGGTAACGCTGATTTCCAAGAACGTTAAGGACAAGGAGCGCGCCATCAAGTTCCTGAGCTACCTGATCAGCGAGGAAGGCCAGAAGGATATGTATCTCGGCGAGAAAGGCGTATCCTACGACACGATCGACGGCAAAGACCAGTTCAAGCCGGAAGCGCTGAGCCTAATGAACACGGACCGTTCCGCATTTGATAAGCAATATGGCGCTTCGCACACGTTCTGGATGCTGATGGACACGAATATGCAATTGCAATGGCAACCGCCTGCGGTCGAGCCGTTTAAGCAACTGGAAGATTGGACGAAGGGCAAGACGGAGAGCTATTCGCAGTACGACCTGATCAACCCGCCTGCCACTTCCAAGGAAGGCATCAATGCCAAGAAAATTGCCACGGAATGGGGCAAGGCGCTGCCGAAGCTGCTGCTGGCCAAATCGGAAGCAGACTTCGACCAGACGTTTAACGACTTTATCGCCAAACGCGATAAATCCGGCTTCGCGGACCTGATGGCTTATCGTCAGACGAAGTATGAGGAAAACGTGAAGAAGCTTGCAGAATTTCTGAAATAAGCGATAGCGGTTCCGGAAAACCCAGTTATGCTGGGTTTTTCGGACATTTCCGGATGCAAAAATGGCCGCTCATGATAGAATAAGTGCACGATGCCGTGAAAGTGATGTGACGAAGATGCTGCGCTACTGGAAGCGAAAATGGGAAAGAATTACGTTCCGTCTGGAACAGCTTACTTTACAGAAGAGGCTTCTTGTTGCGTACATTTTGATCATGTTGCTGCCGAGTCTGCTGATTTCAATGTATATTTTCAAAGGGCAGACGGGCAATGCGGTAGAGGAGCTTAAGAAAAACCACGAATATTCGCTGGAGATCGAGCAGATCAACCTGAAAAATAATATGGAGACGATGAAGCGGGCGGCGGAACGGACTTTGGTGGACCGGGAGCTCAAGGACTACTTGCTGGACCCCAATCTGTTAAGCGCGTGGGAGCTTCTCTTACTGAACCGTCAGAGCTTGCAAAATATTGTCGGGATTCAGTATAACAACCCGAGCATCGAACGAATTCGCATTTACGCAAGCAATCCGGCGACGAATGAGATGCTTCCCGTTCTGTATCACGAGAGTCGAATTCAACAGGATACATGGTACGAGACGGTGCTGGAAGCGAATGAGCAGAATGTATGGATGTTCAGCCGCTCCACCCGGGAGCTCATTCGCAGCCGGCCTGGGCTAGAGGAGGATTTTAATCCGAAATTGTCGCTCTACCGGGAGATTCAGTATCCGCAGGGAACGCATGTCGGCATTTTGCAGATCGATATGCTGCTTACGAACTCTTTTCCGAATACGTTCAGCCCGCTTCAGGACGAACAATCCCAGATGGTCATGGTCGATCGTGATGGGGAAATAATTCGCAATCCGGCAAACCGTTTTCTGGAGACGAACGGGGTAGACGATGAGGCTTTGAGGAAGCAATTTGCGCTGCTGAAGTCGAACGGAGAGGGGAAGGGCAGCTTTAAGTTCACGGTGCGCGGCGTGCCCTACCTTGGCGTCTATTCTTATATTCAGCCCCTAGAAGCCTATATGCTGAAGGTGGCATCGCTTAAACCCGTATATGATGGCATTAACGACGCCCGCAACCGGATCATTTGGGCCAATGTCGTGTTGCTCGCCATTTTGGCGATTGCTACTTACTATTTAAACTCCATTATTCTTAAAAAGCTGCATGTGCTAACCGACTCTATGAAGAGGGTGCGCCAAGGCGATTTCGGCATCGATCTGGATATCCGGGGCGGAGGCGAGGTTGGCGACCTGGCCCACCATTTTCGCAAAATGCTGCGCAAAATCAACGAGCTGATCGCCGACGCGGTCAACAAGCAGGCCGCCGCCAAAGAAGCGGAGCTGGCTACGCTGAAGAATCAGATCGACTCGCATTTTCTGTACAATACGCTGGAAAACATCAAGATGATGGCGGAAATCAACGATCAGAGAGAGATTTCCAATGCGCTCACTTCTTTGGGCGGGATGATGCGCTACAATATGCGCTGGACCAGCGAATATGTCCGTCTTAGAGATGAACTTACTCATATCGGCAATTACGTAAGTATTGCGAATATTCGCTTCGACGATCGGATTACTCTGGTAACGGATATTCCCGAGTCGTACTTGAACCTGGAGCTGCTCAAAATGTCGCTTCAGCCCGTTGTCGAGAATGCGATTAAACACGGGCTGGGAGACTCCGAATTGACAATTCAAATCCATGCGGCGCAGGAGGCCGATGCGATGCTGATCTCGATTGTCGACGACGGTGTCGGCATCGCCCCGGAGCGAGTACGGGAGCTGAATTCGCGCATCGAGCGGGGGACTGCCGAGGGAGAGACGAAGGATTACGCGAGCAAGGGTAATGGGATCGGACTGGCGAACGTGCATAGTCGGCTTCAGATGCATTTCGGCAGGGAATACGGGCTGCGGATTGACGGAGAGCCTGGTGTCTGCACACGCGTTACGCTTCGCATTCCATGCTTGATTTTGAACGGAGGGTTGACGGCCAATGCGGAAGCTGCTGATCGCGGATGATGAAAAAAATATCCGTCTTGGGCTTAAGGCGATGATCGAACGGGAGTATCCCGGCACCTATTCGATTAGTTTGGCGGCCGACGGTCGGCAAGCTTTGGAGGAGCATGAGCGGGAGCCGGCGGATATTTTGCTGACCGATATTCGAATGCCGCATATGGATGGGATCGAGCTGATTCGAAGAATGGCGGAGCTGGGAAACCCGCCGGTGCTGCTGATCTTGAGCGGATACGACGATTTTCAATATGCCAAAGAAGCGATTAAGCATAAGGTCAAAGAATATTTGTTGAAGCCAATCGTTCGCGACGATCTGTTCGCTGCGCTGGGCAAAGCCAACTCCGAGCTGCTGGAGCGGGATGAACTTCGCGGGCGGTTAGGAGAGACGGACAAATACCGCAGCGGGATGCAGATCAATTCGCTGAGACACATCTGGTCGGCGCCCGAGCTAAGCTCGGAGGAAGTGGCAGCGCTGGCAAGCGAAGCCGGTCTTCAGGATTTTGAGTCGGGTTACCTGGTGGGCATTCTGGATACGTCGGGACATCAGCGCAATGTGATAAAAGGGATGGAGTACTTGACTGCTTTCGGCAAAGACGAGCCGTATCTTTACTTGGAAGACAAGGGGGAGAGGCTTGTTGTTCTGGCTGTGCGAGAGGAACTGCTGACCGGGATGATTCAAGAGCTTTCCTCGGCTTCGAGTGTCTCCGGAACTTTCTTTGCGGGGCTTAGCTGTAAAGGCGACGGGTTGGGCCAGCTGCGAATCAAATACGACGAAGCGCGGCAAGCCTTGAAATATCGGCTGTTGCTGGGCCGATCCGGGGATGCGCTGATCCGATACGAGCAATTGGCGCTTCGGGAGCGGGATTACCCGGTTCCGGCCGGCTCGATCGAACGATTGGCCAATATGATGGGGACGGATCGCGACAAAGAGATGAAGGCGCTGCTTCAGGAGCTGTTTGCGGCGGATGCGCTAGCCCGCGCGGACATCGGCTATTTCGAAGAGGTAGGCCGCCTATTGAACGAAACGATATTCGATCAGGTGTTCCGCACTTACGGAGATGCTTCGATCGAAATTATCAAGATGTATAAGATGGCCGGCAGCCTTTACAATTTTGCGCATATTCAGGATTACATCCACTGCGTGCAAAACCTGCTGTTTGGCTTAAACGACTTTATCCGTCATCTTAGATCGATCCACGTTGACCGGAAGGATATGGATCGGGCGCTGGAATATATTCACGCCAATTATGCCAAAGACCTTAACATGACGATGGTGTCCAACTATGTATCGCTGAACTATACGTACTTCAGTCAGGCGTTTAAAGATTTCGTCGGCGTCAGCTTTGTCCAATATTTGAAAAATATACGCATTGAGAAAGCGAAGGAGCTACTGGGAACAACGGAGTTAAAGGTGATGGACATTGGCGAGCGGGCCGGGTTCGACAACACGAAGCATTTTAACCGCGTGTTCCGGGAGACCGTCGGCGTCACCCCGCTAGAATACCGTCAACGCGTCTTATCTTCAGCTGGAAGGGATACATAACCCGCTTATCGCGGGTTTATGTATCTTTTTTTTTGCACGCATCGTGTTGTTACTCGAAATGATGGCAAGCGGGGAATACTATGGGGCGAGCGCAAACGATCCTCGGTTTTTGAATGCGTGTTCAATGGTAATTGACCGATCGTTTTGTGAATAAAACATTGATGTGTATGCAATATTGCCACAATATCCATTTGACTTTCGACCAGTCGTTCGATAAGATTTTGAACAGAGAGATTGGAGGAGGAAGAGGACATATGAAGAGTGTTATCGGATTTTCTCTAAAGAACAAATTTGCGTTATGGATGATTACGATCATCATCGTTGTAGCGGGTTTGTATTCCGGGATGACGATGAAGCAGGAAAGCTTGCCTAACTTGAGCCTTCCGTTCCTTAGCGTGACGACGGTGGCTCCGGGGGCAGCTCCGGATTCGGTCGTACAAGATGTTACGGAACCGCTTGAGAAAAGGTTTCAAAATACGGAAGGCGTCAAAAACATAACCTCGACATCGATGGAAAACGTATCGTCGATTTTCATCGAATACGATTTCGGTCAGGATATGGATCAAGCGGTCGCGCAGTTGAGGGAAGCGGCATCGGACGTTAAGCTGCCGGAAGGCGTGCAGGCGCCGAACATCTCCAAATTCTCGTTCAACTCGTTCCCGGTCATTTCCTTGAGCGCATCGGGTCAAGGCGATCTCGAAGAGCTGACGAGAATCGTATCGGAGGAAGTGGAGCCGGCGCTGGAAGGCGTTCCGGGCGTGGCCTCCGTGCAAATCGCCGGTCAGTTTGTGAAGGAAGTCTCGCTGAAATTCAATCAGGCGAAGCTCGCCGAGCTGGGCTTGACGGAGGATACGGTCAAAGGGATCGTTCAGGGCTCGGCATTGAAGGCTCCGCTAGGACTGTTCCAATTTGACCAAACGCAGAAAACGGTTGTCGTGGACGGCAGAATTACGACGATCGACGATCTGAAGAAGGTAGCGATTCCGGTTATTCCTTCCGCGGCAGGAGCGCCGGGAGGCGCTGGACAAGCCGTACCGGGAGGAAGCGGCGCACCGGCTCCGGGCGCGGAAGGCGCAGGCGGCGCAGCTTCGGGCGCGGACAATGCGGGCGGAGCGGCATCGATGCCGAACGCGGGATTGCCGACCGTGCTGCTCGGAGACATTGCCGATATCGAGGTTATGGGCAAGGCCGAATCCATCTCCCGCACGAACGGCGCAGAGTCCATCGGTATTCAGGTCGTAAAGGCGAATGACGCCAATACGGTCGAAGTGGTAAACGGAGTTAAAGCGGAAGCGGATAAGCTGAAAGAGAAATTTACGGATCTTAAGATCGACATCATGCTGGATCAAGGCAAACCGATCGAGGAATCCGTTGAGACGATGCTCAGCAAAGCCTTATTCGGGGCGTTGTTCGCGGTAATCGTAATCCTACTCTTCTTGAGGAACATTCGCACGACGCTGATTTCGATCGTGTCGATTCCGCTGTCGCTTATTATCGCGGTATTGTTCCTGAAGCAGTTCGATATTACGTTGAACATTATGACGCTCGGAGCGATGACCGTCGCGATTGGCCGGGTCGTCGACGACTCGATTGTCGTTATCGAGAATATTTACCGTCGGATGTCGCTCAAGGGCGAGAAGCTGAAGGGCAGCGAGCTGGTCAAGGCGGCGACGATGGAGATGTTCCTTCCGATCATGTCCTCGACGATCGTCACGATCGCCGTATTCTTGCCGCTCGGACTGGTTAGCGGCATGGTCGGCCAAATTTTCCTTCCGTTCGCATTAACGATTGTGTTCGCGCTGCTGGCTTCGCTGCTCGTGGCGATCACGGTCGTGCCGATGCTTGCGCATCAGATGTTCAAGAAAGGCGTTAAGGAAGGCAAGGGCCACGACCACGAAGAAAATAACGGTAAACTGGCTCAAGGCTATCGTCGCTTGCTGTCCTCCGCCTTAAATCATAAAATCATTACGCTCGTCATTTCTTTTGCGCTGCTGGTCGGAAGTCTGTTCCTTGTCCCTCTGATCGGCGCGAGCTTCCTGCCGGATCAGGAAGACAAGTATGCTATGGTCACGTACAGTCCGGATCCGGGAGATCGGATCGAGGATGTAGAGCAGAAGGCGTTGGTCGCCGAGAAAGTCATTATGGACCAGTCGGAAGTGACCAGCGTGCAGTACTCGGTAGGCGGAGAAAATCCGCTGCAGCCGGGACCGTCCAAGTCCGGATTGTTCTTCCTGCAATACAAAAGCGATACGAAGGATTTCGCAGACAAGAAGTCGGCGCTTATCGAGGAGCTGCGCAAAGCGGTTCCGACAGGAGAATGGGCCGAGATGGATCAAACCGGAGGATTCGGAGGCAGCCAGTTCAGCCTGAGCGTATTCGGCGATTCTCTTGACCAGATCGCTCCGGTGGCGAATCAAATCGCCGATCTGATGAAAGCCGATAATTCCTTCGAGAAAGTGAAAACCAGCCTGTCCAAGACGTATGAGCAGTATACATTTGTCGCCGATCAGGAGAAGCTGAGCCGCTACGGGCTCGTACCTGGCCAGATTGCGATGGAGCTTAGCCCTCAACGCGTTCGTCCAGTGCTGACGCAAATCGAAGAAGACGGCAAACGCTACAACGTCTATGTTGCCGTTGAGCAAGCGGAATACAAGAGCGTAGATGACATTCTGGCCAAGAAGCTGCGTTCGCCGCTCGGAATGGAAGTGACGATCGGGGAAGTGGCTACGGTCGAAGAGGGCACATCGCCGAACTCGATCGCCAGACAGAATGGCAAAATGGTCGTTAACGTGACCGGCAACATTACAGAGTCGGATGTCGCTAAAGTCTCAAGCGATTTGCAGGCCAAGGTCGACAAGCTGGAGCTTCCTTCCGGCATCGAGGTGCAATTCGGCGGCGTTACCGAGCAAATCAATGAAACGTTTACCCAGCTCGGCCTGGCTATGGTTGCTGCAATCGCCATCGTATATCTGGCGCTTGTGCTTACGTTCGGAGGCGGTCTTGCTCCGTTCGCGATCATGTTCTCGCTGCCGTTTGCGATTATCGGCGGTCTGGTGGCGCTGTACCTGACAGGCGAAACGCTAAGCGTATCGGCGCTGATGGGTGCCCTAATGTTGATCGGTATCGTCGTCACGAACGCGATTGTATTGATCGACCGCGTTATTCACAAGGAGCGCGAGGGAATGTCTACTCGGGAAGCTCTGCTTGAAGCGGGCGGAACTCGTCTGCGTCCGATTCTGATGACCGCGCTGGCGACGATCGGTGCGCTGCTGCCTCTGGCGTTTGGCTTCGAGAGCGCTGGCATCATTTCCAAAGGGCTCGGCGTAACGGTTATCGGCGGTCTGATCAGCTCTACGCTGCTTACACTGCTGATCGTTCCGATTATTTACGAGCTGCTGATGAAAATGAGACGGAAATCGAAAAACGCAAATGCTTAACGGTTGGCCGTCGTCGAAAGAAAGGGTAGACAGTCGTGCAGGATAAAAAGAAGTTGATTCTTGAGGCGGCGATCCATTGCTTTGCCCGCAAAGGATTTAACGCAACCTCGATCCAGGAAATTGTCGACGAGCTTGGCATGGCTAAAGGCTCCATCTACTTCTACTTCAAGTCCAAGGACGATCTTCTCATCTCGGTTATCGAGTATTACGGAGAAATGTTGTTCGCGGAAATGAGAGAGAAGCCCGGGGACACGCTTCTCCCTCCCCGGGAGAAGTTTGCCTCCCAGCTTGAACGCCAATACCGCTTCGTCCTCGAGCAGCTGGATTTTATGAAAATGCTGATCAAGGAGCCGTTTACCGGTCTTCATCCGCAAATTCAGGGAATGATCTTCCGACTTCGCGCGAGATCGCAGCTCTGGCACGTTTCGCACATGATGGCGATCTACGGCGAGCAGGTTACCCCTTATCTGGCCGATGCGTCCGCGCTGGTATCGGGAATGTGGGCTCAGTATTTCGAGCAGTTGCTCTTCGAGGAGCAGGTGTTCGACGGACGGCAGCTAAGCCGGTATATTTTGCGGCGGCTCGACGATATGATGAACGGGCTGTTCCGTTCGGGGGAGGTGCCGATGCTGCCTCCGATGGATCTTGCCAAGCTGCGGAGCTTGGCCGGATTAACGGAGGAGGTCGTCACCGAGGAGCTGTTTTTGCTGACCCAGATAGAAGGCCGAATTGTCGCGACGGCCTCCGAGCGCAGCGAGGATACGCAGCGCGATCTAATGGAAGCTCTGACCCTGCTGAAGGAGATCGTCGAGAAACCGTCTACTGGCCATCGTCTGCTGGTGAGAGGAATGCTGGCTTTGCTTAAGGAGTATGGGCCGAGCGATGCGGGGGAGACGATTGGTCGGCTGGACAGCTTGATCGGCGGTACAAATACGTAGATGAGTGGCCGTTCCCTCATTTAAAATGAAAGGACCTCAATTTCCACCCTTAAACGGTGGAGACTGAGGTCCTTTTTCACTTGGTCGGTTAAGCTTCCAACGCAAAATTCAAAGCGAGCTCCAAAGTGTCGCCCGGAGCGACCATGAGCAGCTCCTTCTTATGGTTGAGCGCTTCGTTCAGGGCGGTCCAAGGCTCTACGCAGACGAACGGCTTGCCTTCCACCGACCACAGCACGACGTAACGGAACTGCTCGCTGTAGCTTAAGCGAACGCTGCGTCCCTGGGCGAGCGGGAAAACGATCTCCGGCTTGTCGGCATTCAGAAGCGCCGCCGATTCGACCATTCCCTCCAGCTTCAAATATCCGTCGAACGGCTTCTCTTGCTTGTCGTTGTAATCCAGCATGCGGGTCGCGTCCGTATCGTAGGTGAGATTTTTGCTCTCGGTGGCGAAATACGGATGAAAGCCGGCAACCATCGGCATCGGCTCCGCGGACAGGTTGCGATATTGCTGTTCAAGCGAGAGGACGCCGTCCTTAAGCCGATAAGTGAAAACCAGCTCAAACTCGAACGGATACGCGGCCAAAGTCTCCGCATTGCTGCGCAGGGACAACGTAATGAACGCCGAATCCGAAGAGCCGGTCTCTACGACTTCCCACTCGGCAGTCCGTGCCACTCCGTGGTTTTTCATCGGATAGACTTGTCCGTTCCATTCGTATTCGCCGTTCACAAGCTGGCCCGCGATCGGGAACAGTATGGGGTTGCCGCCCCGGATGTTCGCTTGCGGATTCAGAAAGGTGTCGCGATCTAAGTAAAGCAGCTCTTGTCCATGAAGACGACAGCTTGTCAGAATGCCTCCGCGTTGCGGACAGACGACAAAGGACGAATCGGTGTCGCGCTCCTTCAGTTCGTACAATGGAAAGCCGTCGGTATAGGTGCTGATCGTGTAATTTTCGTTGGCGCTCAAAGTCTATTCCTCCTGGATCTTTGCGGTTGTCTCTTTTATTATACCTTATCAAATGGGGGATCGTGTGTTTTAATAAGGGGGATTCCATGGTTTCAATCCTACAAAACCGGCGGTGAATCAGTCTCGATGAAAATTAAATTCAAGCTGCTGGCGTTGCTGCTGTTTTGCACGATTCTTCCGCTCGCCGTGAACGTGTTCGTCTCTTATGACTCGATTAATCAACGTCTGAAGAGCGAACTGATCGCCCAATACAAATCGCAGGCCGACCGACTTAACCAGTCGTTCGAGCTGTCGATTCGCGGTATGGACAACAATATGCTAAGCATCTATCAGACGGCCGAGTTGTACAATTTTGTTACGGAAAGCCAGCATGCCGGCGAGGAAGCGATCGCGAAGCAGCGCCGCGTGGAAAATTTGCTGAAAATATTGACCCATTCGCTGAACGACTTCAGTAACGTGTACTTGTACAGGGATGCGGATCATCGGATGTTCAAAGTGAATGCGAAATTTCTGGATGTTCGCAACGAGCAGGTTCCCGAGACGGACAATCCGGCATGGATCGAGGAGACGAAACGCCACGACGGCAATCTGGTCGTCGTTCGTAACGCGAGCGCCGAGTCCGACCAGCCGTTGCTGTTCGTGGGACGATCGATCCCTGACGTCATTGAGAAGATGCAGGCAGGGGTGATCGGCATCGACCTGGGCGGCACGTATTTTCAAAATATGCTGGGCAAAGATTTTATCGTAGAAAATACGGAAATCCGCGATGCGGACGGCACCGTCATCTATTCGACCTTGAAGGAACCGCCGGATGCCAAGGATCAGCTTGAGATCGTAAGCGAGACCAACGTCTATGGGTGGACAGTCGCGACCTTTCTGTCCAAGGCTACGCTGCAGGAGATTGCGTGGGACGCCGTCAAGCCGACCCTGCTCTGGGGGGCCGCATTTTTGCTGGTCGGAATCGTGCTGTGGCTCATGCTGTCCCGGCAAATCTCCGTTCCGATCTATGGCCTGGTCAAACGGATGCGAGAAGTCGGCAAGGGCGACTTCAGTCTGGCGGGATGGAAACCGAAGCGGGAACGTAGGGACGAGATCGGGTTTCTCGAGCTGCAATTCCGATCCATGGTCGAACGAATCGAGGCGTTGATCAAGCGAGAGTACGAGCTTAAGATGAGCGAATCGGTCGCGCAGATGCGGGCCCTTCAGTCGCAGATCAATCCGCATTTTCTATACAATACGCTGACTTCGATCTACTCCGAAGCTCTGGAGGCCGGGGCCGACAACGTTTGTAAAATGGTCAAGTCGCTCTCGGCTATGTTCCGCTATACGACGGATCATCAAAATGACATTGTAACGCTCTCTGCCGAGGTCGATCACATCCGCAATTATCTGGCGATTCAGAAGTACCGATTCGAGGATCGCCTGGAATTCCGCATCGACATTCCGAATCATCTGGAGACGGCGCCGATGCTGAAGCTCAGCCTTCAGCCCATCGTTGAGAATGCTTTCGTTCACGGTATTTCCCGCTCCGGTCATGGCAAGATTGCGATCGAGGCGCATGAGACGGACGGGAGCGTGGTGTTGACGGTGAGCGATTCGGCCGGTACGCTCGATGAACGGGAAGCGGATCAGTTAACTCGGCAGGTGCGGGAGAGCGGGTCGCTCGGGACAAGCGTGGGGCTCGCCAACGTGCATAAGCGCGTGCAATATTTGTTTCCTGGCTCCGATGGCATTGCTATTAAAGCGATCCATGGAAAGACAAGCGTATCGATCAGTTGGAGGACGGAGGCGGCATCATGAAAGTACTGATCATCGAAGACGAGCCGAAAGTCAGAAGGGCGCTAAAAAGATTGCTGTTAGAGATTGATCCGGCAATCGAATCGATCCGGGAGGCCGAGACGGGCGTCGGAGGGCTGGATGCCGTGCGGAACGAAGAGCCTGACCTGATCGTGCTCGATATGATCATGCCCGTGATGAACGGGAACGAATTACTGGAGCGCCTGCGCGAACGCAAGCTCGACATTCCGGTTATCGTTGTCAGCGGACATAACGATTTCGGTTACGTGAAGCAGGCTCTCGCGAACGAGGCCGTTGATTACGTGCTTAAGCCGTTTGATCGAGAAGACGTGGAGGCGGCTTTAGCCAAAGCGAAGGAGCGAATCGGCAAAAATCGGTTCCGGGAACAAACTGAACGGCTGTGGGAGGAAATGAAGCGGGAGAAGTCGCAGCTTCGCTTGGCCTCCGTGTTGGACAATGTGTACGAAGGGCGCAAGCTGTCGCGGGAGGAGACGGAACGGCTTCCCGCGTTTGTCCGAGAGGACTTGTGCCAAGTCCATGTCATCGCAATTGCGGATTATGAATATGCGCTGCGGGAGCGATTTAATAAGGATAAACAATTGCTGAACTATGCGATTGGTAAGCTTATTGCCGAACATGCGGAGAGCGTAGATTTGCATTTGTTGTTCGGTCCGTCCGGACGGTACGACTGGAGCTATTGGTTGACCGTTCCCGCTTCCGTCTCCTCGGGAGAGTGGGTGAAGGAGCTATTGGACGCGCTCGGTCAAGTGCTCAAATTGAAAGCTTTCGCCTTATCCGACGACTTGGGCCGACGTATAGCCGACTTCTCTTCGGCAATCGCAGCGTTGGAGGACTCGGCGTTCTATGCCGATCTTCGTTCGCTTGAGCTAGGAACAGCAATCTTTCCGAACGGACAGGCGAATCGTCAGGCTTCCAGCCCCGAGCTGCTTGCGGCGGTTGACGCGTTCGTGCCGAAGGCTTGCCATTTAATCAAGCACGGGCTGCCGTTTCGGATTCGCGGCGAATTAGAGCGGCTGTTCGGGGCGGCGACCGCTTCCGGGCGTCTGTCGGCGATGTTCCTGTTCCAGGCCTGGACGCTGCTGCTGGCGCGAGTGGAGACGGAATTCGGCTTGCGCTGTGCTGCCGATCTGCTGGACGGGGTGGAGCCGTTTGCGACGAGGATCGACTTCGACGGGGCGAGAGCGTTGGATCTGTTCGAGGAGACGCTGCAATCCTTCGTAACCGACGCCGCCTATCTGGCGGAAAGCTCGACGCGAGGAAACCGGGCGCTCGCAGTGAAGGAGTATATCGACATCGGCTTTCGAGAGGAAATGTCGCTTGCGGACTTGGCCGAGAGATTCTTTATGAGCAAAGAGTATTTGGCTTCCCAGTTCAAGCGGCAATTCGGCGTCACGGTCGTTCGTTACATTCATACTCAGCGTCTAGACGAGGCGAGACGGATGCTGGAGGAGGACGACCGCTCCGTCTCCGCGATCGCCTCAGCCGTAGGCTACGATCATTTCAGTTACTTCGACAAGCTATTCAAGAGGGAATACGGGCGCACGCCTTCCGAATACCGCATTAACTCGACGGTCAGGCGCGAACGATCTTAATATCGTGCTAATCGATTGCTTAATATCATGGTAGGTGGCCCTTCTCGGAATCCTTATAATGAGGATATTCAATTCGAGAGGGGTCTTTATTTTGCGCAAACAGAACTTGCTAACCCTGACATCCACGCTGTTGATCGGCTCTGCCCTCGTGCTTGGCGGTTGCGGCAATAACGGCGGCAACGCTTCTTCGCCGTCGGTTAGCCCCGCTTCCTCGCCGGCTGGCGAGAGCGCTTCGCCAAGCGCCAGCGCCGGGGGCGAGCCCGTAACGCTTACTGCCTTCCTTTTCAATATGGACAAACGGCAGGCATTGGAGGAGACTTTCAAGAAATTTACGGAGCAGAACCCAAGCATCACGGTTGACCTGCTCGTAAACGACCAGGATTATTACACGGTGCTAAAGACGAAGATCGCCTCCAACGACATGCCGGATATCGTCATGGGCGAATACGGAGATCTGTTGGAGCTCGGACAAGCCGGACATATCCTCGATCTGGCCAACGATGCTTATATCGGCAATTATTCGGAGCAGATTCGTTCGCAGATGACGACACCGGACGGTAAAATCTACGGGATTCCGCTCGACATTTCCGGAATGGGCATCTATTACAACAAGGATTTGTTCAAGGAAGCGGGCATCGAAGCTTTTCCTAAGACGCAGACGGAACTGCGGGAGGCGATCGACAAGCTCAAAGCGAACAACATTACGCCGTTCGGTTTGGCGGTAGCGGATGGATGGACGCTTGCTCATACCCTGTTCACGACGATCGCGGGTACGGCCGACGACGTCAAAGCGCTGGCGGAGAACGCCAAGGCCGGTCAGTCTATCCAATCGGATCGGCTGAAGCAAGGATTTGCAACGTTGGACCTGATCTATGGGAATGCCGATCCGCAAGCCTCTTCCAATAACTATAACGCGAGCCTATCGTTGCTGGCTCAAGGCAAGGTCGCCATGCTTCAGCAAGGCTACTGGGCGTATTCCAGCATTATCGACATCAACAAAGACGCGAAGCTCGGTTTCGGCGCCATCCCTTACAGCGACAACGCCGACGATGCGAAGCTGGGAGTTAACGTGAACGTCTCCTACGCGATCACGACCAAGTCCGCCCATCAGGAAGCGGCTAAGAAGCTGTTCGAATGGCTAACGACCAAGGAAGGCAACGGCATTGCCAACGAGAATATGAAGCAGATTCCGGCCATCGAAGGCGTAACCGTCTCCAGCAATCCGATCGCCGACGATATTCTGTCCTACGTCAACGCGCAGAAGGTTGTTCCATGGTCGCAAGTGCTGATGAACGGCTCGACTCGGGTAGAGGCGGAAGCGATCATGCAGGGCTACTTCTTCAAGAAGAAAACGGCAGAAGACGTCATGACGGAAATCGCGGCTTCGTGGGCGAAAAAATAAAGAGTTAGAGGCGGAAGGGCACCTTGAGAAGTGTCCTTCTCCTCTTCTGGGAGTGGTTTGAAATGTCATCCGGGGCTTCGTCGAAGCTAAGAGGGATCGGGATTACGTTATCTTTTATCGGTCCGATCTTGATACTGTATGCGATCTTTTTCATCGTTCCGCTCGGAGGCTCGTTGCTGTATTCGTTCACCGATTGGGACGGCTTGCAAAATTCGTTTAATTGGGTCGGCTTTCGCAACTATGCGGATCTGCTGCTGCACAGCGGAGAATTCCGCGATTCTTTCTTGTTTACGCTGCAATTTTCCGCGCTGAACATCGTGCTTGTCAACGTCTTCGGCGTACTTCTGGCGCTGCTCGTCGATTCCAAGCTGAAATCGAAATACGCGCTTCGCGTCGTCTTCTTCTCGCCGAACGTCATTTCCTTGATCGTGGTCGGCTTCCTATGGAAATTCGTGTTTTCCTCCGTCTTCTACGAATTGGGAACGAAGCTGGGGTGGAACTTTCTTACTTATAGCTTTCTAGGCAACCCGGACCACATCCTGTATCCGATTGCCGGGGTTTCCCTATGGTCGAGCGTCGGGCTGGCCATGGTGATCTATTTGGCAGGACTTCAAGGCATCCCCGGAGAGTTGAAGGAAGCGATGCATGTGGACGGAGCGGGGAGCTGGACGAGGTTCTGGAAAATGACCCTTCCGCTGCTGATGCCCGCGATCGTCTCCAATGTTTTTCTGACGACGACGAATTCCTTCAAAGTGTTCGACCTGATTTTGGCTTTGACCGGCGGAGGCCCGGCCAATTCCAGCCAAAGCTTGGCGATCAACATTTACCGCGAGGCGTTCACGGCGAACTCGTATGGATCGGGAACGGCCCGCTCGATCGTGTTCTGCTTGTTTATCGTCATCGTTATGCTCATACAGTTCCGAGTATTGCGCAATAAGGAGGTGAGCGCATGATTCGCAGAGGCTTCGGAGAAATCGCGGCTGTGCTGCTCGCGCTTCTATTTTTGCTGCCGATTCTGTTCGCCCTGTTGAACTCTTTCAAGACGAACGGGGAGATGCTCCGTTCCTTCGTGTCTTGGCCGGAGACATGGGAGCTCGGCAACTACAAGCGGGTGTGGAAGGATATGCATTACCCGCGGGCGCTATGGAATACGGTGCTCGTAACGGCTTTAGGAGTCGGATTCACGCTGCTGCTAAGCGCAATGGCGGCCTATCGGATCTCGCGAATGAACGGTTCTCGCGGCTTCTGGCTGCTCATGTTCTTCACGCTGTCGATGATGGTGCCATTCCAGACGATTATGATCCCTCTGGTTAAGCTGGCATCCGAGCTGAATCTGATGAACTCCCGCTTAGGACTAGTGCTGATGATCGTCGCGTTGTTCTCTCCGTTTACGATTTTCCTCTACAGGGGCTTTATGACTCAGCTTCCGGCGGAGCTGGAAGAGGCCGCTCGAATCGACGGGGCGAACGTCTACCAGACGTTCTTTCGCATTATCGTTCCGCTGCTGCTACCCGTCACGGCCACTGCAGCGGTGTTAAACGTGCTGTGGGTTTGGAACGACTTTATTCTCTCTTTCCTCATGCTTCAGCGAGAGGAAGTGATGACGCTGCAACTGACCGTCTACCGATATTTCGGAACGTACAGCCAACAGTGGAACCTGGCGCTGGTGTCGCTCATTCTGGCGGCGATTCCCGTGCTGGCGTTGTATCTGGCGCTGCAGAAATACATTATTAAAGGCGTCGCGGCAGGCGCGGTGAAGGGATGAAGCTAAGATGAGAGTGGAACAGGAAGAGTGGCTCGCCAGGTGGAGCACGCCTAGCAAGATGGTAACGCCGGCGCTGTCCGGATCCGGAATCGCGGGACGCTACGATTCTCACGGCGTGGACTGCCCGTTCGTCTTCCGGCATAACGGACGGTTCTACATGATGCACGTCGGCTTTGACGGCATCGGCTATCAAACGGGACTTGCCGTCAGCGACGATCTGCTGGAATGGCGGCACGAAGCTGTCATTCTCCCCCGATTGGAGGACTCGGACCGCTGGGACCGGGTCGGTGCGGCGGGTTCGTGGATGCTGCTGAATTCGAACGAGATCCGTGAGACGCCGACGCTTCGCAAGCGGGACGGTAAGTACTGGATGATCTATCATGCTTATCCAGACGAGGGATACGAAGCCGGGGGAGCCGTGATGGGGCTGGCTTGGACGACGGACGAATCGCTGCGGGAATGGCATCGGCTTGAGCGCCCGATCTATACGTACGAGAACGGCGGCGATTGGGAAAAAGAAGGCTTGTACAAGTGCTGTCTGCTGGAGCATGGCGGGAAGTACTGGATGTTCTACAACGCCAAGGGCGATGGTGTATGGCCATGGAAGGAAGAGACGGGCGTCGCAACATCGGACGACCTGATGCATTGGGAGCGTTATGGCGGCAATCCGGTGATGCCGTGCAAAGAAGGAACGTTCTACAGTCAGTTCTATAGCGATCCTTGCATCCGCTACGACGGAGAGACAGGGCGCTGGTTGAACTTCGGGTTCGGCTTGGACGGGAAGCATGCGCAGGGGTTATTGGCGGTATCCGAGGATTTGCTTCGGTGGACGACGCTCGACAAGCCGCTGCTCCCGCACGGCTCCCCGGGAGAGCTGGACGAGATTCACGCTCATAAATCGTCGGTCGTCGTGTGGAACGGTACGCTCTATCATTACTACTGCGCTTGCCGACCGTGGTTCGAAGGCGATGCGACACGGGTTGAGGTGTTCGAGGGACAGGACGAATTCCGGTGTATTGCGTTGGCGAGCAATCGTGGCAAATCATAATCGACTCCGATTTGAGTCGAAAGGAGAATTTCGATGACAAGACAATGGATACTCTCGGCGATGTGCGGTACTTTGCTTTTCTCGACCTTGACGGCCGCTCCCGAACGGGCAGGCGCTTCTTCCACGAACGCTCTCCCGGCGGTTATACAGGACAGCGGCAATAAGAAGATTACCGTTAACGCCGGAGAGTTGAGTCTCGCGTTCGATTACGACGACAAGTTGATTTTGTCGTCGATGAAGCTGGGAGGGAACGAAACGCTCGAGCCGGGAGAGGTATCGGGCTCCGGGGTGCTTACGGCTGCCAACCCAGTAACCGTAAGCGCGTCGTATACGAATTCCGGCGATAATATTAACCACTTGAAAGACGGAATTATATCTTATACCGAGAATCCGCGGAATCGCTGGACCGCTTATCGGAGCAACAAACAACCGGTAACCTCGGATTGGATCGAGTACGACTTCCGGAATAACGTGAACGTAGACAGGCTCGAGATTTATTATTTCGAGGATGCCGGATATACGGCCGCGCCTCAGAGTCATTCCGTCCAATATTGGAACGGGTCCACTTTTGTAAACGTTACCAATCCCTCGAATAACCCGTCTGCTCCTCTCGGCAACGCGGCGAACACCGTCTCGTTCGACAAAATTCATACATCGAAAATCCGTTTGAATATGATCAATAAAAGCCCAGGCGGAGGCAAAACCGCTTATTATGCGGCCATTACGGAACTTGAAGCCTATGACGGGACGACTAACCTGACTCAATCCCAATGGATCGGCACCCATCTTTTAGCTGCTTCCCCGCAGGCGACGGTGGACGGTCGGACGGTCACGTTCAACGGTATTATTTACGAGAGCGGCGGAATCCCGATTAACGAGACGTGGACCGTAGAGGCGCGATCCTCGGATATTGTTCTTCATGTCTCCCGAACCTATGGGGGTGCGCTTCAGCTTAAGGATCAACGGACACTGTCGTTCGCATTCCAAAGCAAGGCGTTCGACGTCGTGCAGAGGACGGAAGACGGAGGGAGCTTCATCCTGTTGGATCCCGGAGTGAACGAATCGGGGGAGAGAAGAAGCCTGAACCGTTTTTTGTCGCGAACTCCCTATACGACGTCCCCGAGCGCCAATCCGGAGAAATCCAATGTCATTCGTACCGGCAGCTGGTATGACAACGATAGGTTCAGCTTTTATACGGCAAACCTGGATTTGATCGACAAGCTCCACCGTCAGATATTGAGCATCGATCTGGCTTCGAACCGCAACCGGGCGACCAAGATTTGGCGTAAGCCTCTGAATGAGACGGGTGCTCTTGTCGTAGAGCATAAACTGAGCGATCAAGCGTTCTCGCTCGGCGGCACTTCTAACGCGCAAACCGGGAACAACGATAAATACTTGCCGCTCGGCATTTTTCAGAAAAACGATTTCAAGACCGTGCAGGTGCAGGCCGGTCAGACAGATACGTTCACTTATACGTTCGGTAGCGAAGACAACTTGGATGCCTATTACGATATCGGAGAAATTCCCGCCAGCTCGGGCATCGATGAATTCACATTGGCGGAAGCCCTTCAGGATTACGCCAGATCGTCCGTCATCGATCTGAACGTAGGCATGGGGGACACGGATGTCAGCGGAATGGGTCCTTACGAAACATGGTGGTATTCTCGGAACGCTCTAGCTCTGCAAGGAGCGGGTAATGGAGCGTATTTGGATACACTTAAAAATTTCGTTCGTTTCATCAAAAGTTACAACTATCCGATTCATGGAACGGGACAGCTGTGGGCCGTCTCCGCCAGGGAGAACGTCTGGTACAAGGATTATTTCTTTGACACGTACGGGCAGTTTATCGCGGGAATCGCGGCGATCTACGACTTGTCGGCGGATGACGCCTGGCTGGCGGAAGTCAAGGACATGGCACGGAAGGTACTGGATTGGGCGGCCTTTACCCGAGATATCAATAACGACGGCCTCATGGAATCCTTCGCCTATCAGGTGTCCCAGTGGGACGACCAGAGCAAGATCGGTCAGAACAGCGCGTACGCCAATGCTTTCCTGTACAAAGCGTTGCTGGATTGGGCCGCATTGGAGCAGGACGTGCTCGGCGATCAACAACGGGCCGACAAATACAGGGCCAAGGCGGCGCAGCTCAAGACGACGTATAACAAGGACCAGTCGGAGGGGGGCTTCTGGTCGGAGGCCACGAAGTCGTTCGTCCACTCCCGAGGCTTGAACGGGCAAATTTACGGCGATGTCGGCCATACTTTTGAAAACGCTTATGTCATTATGTTCGGCTTGGTCGACGAGACGCGCGCGCGATTAATTCTGGAGCAATACACGGACTTCCAGAGCGGGAATAATCTATTGAACCAGCCGCTAGCTTTGTTCCCGGCCCAGAGAACGGCTTATTCGAGCTCGGAAAACAATAATCCGTTTCCAAGCTATTTGCACGGAAACAGCTTCCCGCAGTTGAGTTACGATATGATGGCCGCTTACGCCGCAATCGGCAATAACGAGGTCCCGGCGGAATTGCTTAGAACGCTTGTCGAGCAATACGGCAAAGACGGACTGATCTGGAACACGTATACGTGGGATTTGAAGCCGGACACCTTGCGGGAGCCTTGGATGAGTGCGAACGCCCGTCCGATCGCCGGATTTTACGACATCATCATGGGGATCAAGCCCAAGTATGATCGGCTCGTCATCGATCCGTCGATCGACGCTTCGTTATTCGGAACGAGCGTCAACTACGAGCTTAGAAATCATTCGTTCACCATTCGGCATATCGATGACAAGACCCGAATCGTGGACACGGACGGAGCCATTCCGGTCGAATCGGTATGGAGAATGTTGGTCAACGATAAATCCTATCTCGTTAAGGATGAAAATCTAACGGACGGTACCGTTGCATCGGTCTTGCTGTTCCCGGCGAACGGACAGGCGGCCTATACTTTTAACGCTCGGGGTCAGCACAGGCTGACGATAACGGAAAAATCGCCGGCCGTTTCTTTCGAGGACATCCGCGGCTCTAACGTGTCCGAAGACCGGATCACAGCGGATCTCGTTCTTCCCGCGGTCGGTCGCAACGGGGAAACGATTACGTGGCAGTCGGATAATCCGGGCGCGATTGCCCCCTCCGGCACCGTAACGAGACCGTCTTTCGCCATGGGCGATCTTCCGGTGAGGCTGACCGCGACTATTCAAGGGGGCGCCGACGCTTATCAACTGATTTTCTTGTTAACGGTCGTGCGGGAACAAAACTCGGAGGCGAGCGTCCGATCCGAAGCGTATGAGATCGACGAGACAATGCGCACGATCTCGAACGTGCCTAGCGGAACCCGGACTCAGGATTTGTTTGCCGGATTGACTTGCGCGGAGAACGCGACTTGCGCTCTCTATCTCAGCGACGGCACGACCCCGGTTGCGGATCAAACGTTGACCTCTGGAATGAAGCTCAAGGTCGTCTCGCAGGACGGACGAAATACGAGGGGGTACACGCTCATGGTCGGGAAGAAGAACTTGGCGCTCAATCCGTCCAAGCAGGGCTACCCGAACGCGACCCAATCATACGCCTATACGACATTTCAACCTGATGCCTGGAAGACGGTGGACGGCATCATCTCATATACGGACAACCCGCATAGCCGCTGGCACAATTATAAAACGACCAATGCGTCAGTCGGCGAAGAGTGGCTGAAATACGACTTCGGCGAAGTCAAGGCGGTTAACCAGGTAGATCTTTACGTCTACGCGGGAGGAGGAAACGAGACGCCTCCGACGTTCATTCGAGCGGAATATTGGGATGGCAACGGGTGGACGAATGTGCCGAATCAGACGAGCGATCCGAGCATACCGGACGTCGCTCTGAACCGAGTTGCTTTCGACACGATACAGACTTCGCAAATCCGAGTCGTTCTAGGTTTCGATCCCGACAAGATCATTGCCGTGACGGAAACGGAAATCTACGGTCCAAGCGAAGATACGGCGCTGGCCTCCGGAGCTTACGAGATCGATAGCACGGCGGGAACGATTCGCGGAATTTCTTTGGATACCGACGTGCAGCAATTCGTGAATCGAATCGTAGCCGCCGAGGGCGCGGTTTTCGGGGTGTATGAAAGCGATGGTTTGACGCCTGTCTTCCAAGGAGAGATCCAGCCGGGGATGACCGTTGTGGTCACGTCGGAAGGCGGGGCTTCGCAAACGTATTCTCTTGACGTTCAAGCTCGTCCGTCGTGGGTGAACGGGACACTGGCGACCGCAAACGTCACCTCCCGTTCCGCGCTGCTCCAATGGTCGGGAGCGATCGATCCCTCCGGCGAAATTGCACAGTATAAAATCTTCCGAAACGGAATGGAAGCGGGAACCGTGACGGGGGCTGTCTACTCGTACATGGTTGATGGGTTAAGCCCGGCAACTGTGTATTCGTTCACAGTGGAAGCGGGCAATTCTACCGGTGTCTGGAGCACGGACGGACCGGCGGTTACCGTTACGACTCTTGCAGAGGAAAACGGCAACAACGGCAATGGCGGAAACAACGGCAACAACGGCAACAACGGCAACAACGGCAACAACGGCAACAACGGCAACAACGGCAACAACGGCAACAACGGCAATGGCAATGGCAGCAATAATAGTAGCAATAATGGCGTCGATGGGAATGGTGGGAATGGTGATATGACAGGCACTCCGCTTGCGACGGTTAAGGTGGTCGAGACTGATGGGCGAGCCGTCGTCTTGGTTCCTCAGGGTCAAACCTTTGTCGATATCCCGTTCCGTCAGGCGAGCGTGCTTCCGCTTCGCGTCGGATTTGGTAAAGCTTTGCTGGATGTGGAGCGTGGCGTTATGGATGATCTGTCATCCGGACTCAATTGGGGAACGGATGCCCAGCTGCGCGTCAGCGTCGGTCCGGTTAGCGGCGGAGCCAACGAAAAAGCGCCGTTAGCCTCAGGAATGGCCAAAATCCGTCAGGCAGATCGGGTCTATGATGTTCGGTTGTCTTTCACGGACAAAGATCGGTTCGTCGATTGGCAGGGTTCCGGCGGCGTTCATATCGCCCTCCCTTATTCGGCATCTGTCGATGAGGAGCTCGTCGGAGTGTATTATTTCAACGAAGTGTCGGGCAAATGGGAGTATGTCGGGGGAACCGTGGACCGTAGCTCCAACCTCGTATTGGCCGAAGCAAACAGGCCCGGAAATTACGCCGTTCTAGAGGTGGAGAGGACGTTCGTCGACATCCCGGCGGGACATTGGGCTGCGCGAGCGATAACGGTGCTAGCTGCGAAAGGGATTGTGAGCGGCGTGAACGATTCGGAGTTCAAACCGCGCCAACCGACGACAAGAGCGGAGGTTGCCGTCCTATTGGTCCGAGCATTAGGACTTAAAGCGAAAGGTGCAGCGAAGTTCGGAGATGTGTCTGGGAACGCTTGGTACGCGGCGGATATAGCTGCGGCCTACGAATCTGGGCTGATTAAAGGAGTCGGGGAGGATGCATTCGCTCCCGATGCGCTTATTACGCGGGAGCAATTGGCTGTATTGGCGACAAGGGCATACGAGTATGTGACCGGCGATTATGAAGCGAGGTCCGGTGTCTCGGCGGAATTTAAAGATGCGGGTCGAATAGCCGTCTGGGCGGCAAGCTCCGTGCGCAAGGCTACGACGATCGGATTGATGAAGGGGCGGTCGGACGGCAGCTTCTCTGCCCAAACGGAAGCAACCCGTGCGGAAGCAGCACAAATCGTATTGAATCTGCTGGAAATAATACGAAGCAAAATCGAATAAAGAAGGCATCAGGCGTCAGAGAGGGGCTATCCGCTCTCTGGCGTTTTTTCTTTCGACAGCAACAACCTAGCGCTTACTCTCGTATATAGGAGGTACGATATTCGTAGAGCAAAGGAGCGTGCGGACCTTGCAGTCATTGCCGCCAAGATCCACCAGAACGTCTTCGCACGCAGCAAGCGGCGGAACGCCGAAGACGGCCGCGCCGCAGCGAAGCGGAAAGACGGTCAGAAGAAAGAAATCTTTTCTGTGGAGATTATATAAATTCGTTTTCGTTACGGGATGCTTGTCCATTCTTTTATTTGCGATCTGGTTTTATCTCACCCCGTGGGGCAACACCTATCGTTATATGCTGGCCGATTCGCTGATCACGACACAGCATAGGGAATGGGCGAAATATATTATCGGGGAAAAGGCGCTTAGGGAACGGGTGGCAGGGTATGTGAAGCAGTTTGAAGAGATGGGGGAGGAGCGCGATACGCATACGATTCCCGAAGAAGAGGAAGGATCGGGGACCGGGGAACAAGCGCCGGAGGAGCTGACCTCCGTCAAAGAGGTTGATGGGGAGGGCTTTCACGGTTACCTGCTGACGGTGCGGGATCCGAAGAAAGTCAGGCTGGTCGTGCCCAACAAAACCGGACGGGGCGAGAGGGTGTCCAGCATGGTGAAGCGGACGGGCGCGATTGCAGGCGTGAATGCGGGCGGCTTCGCCGATCCGAATTGGCGCGGCAACGGCTTTAAGCCGATTGGGCTCGTTATTAGTCAAGGCAAGGTGTATTACAACGGCTTGGGCAGTACGAAAAGCGTGCAGATTGTCGGCATCGACAAAGACGGCAAGATGCTCGCCGGCAAATACTCGCTTAAAGAGCTGATGGAGCTGGGCATTTCCGAAGCGGTCAGCTTCTCGCCGCGAATTATCGTGAATGGCAAAGGGCTGA
This sequence comes from Cohnella phaseoli, assembly GCF_003386235.1. Classification (GTDB taxonomy): domain Bacteria; phylum Bacillota; class Bacilli; order Paenibacillales; family Paenibacillaceae; genus Cohnella; species Cohnella phaseoli. The sequence continues at coordinate 16,680 of NZ_QRDZ01000042.1, read as the reverse complement.
TCCCCAATCGTTCGCAAGGGTGGGGAGTCGCTCCTCGCACTGTTATGGGACAGCGCGAGGACGGGGCGATTCTGTTCTTGCTGATCGATGGGCGGCAGCCGGGCTACAGCATTGGCGCTACGCTATACGACGCTCAGGAAATATTGTTGGAGAACGGCGCGGTCATCGCAGCCAATCTGGACGGCGGCTCCTCGACGGTACTGGTCCAAGAAGGCGGCGAGATCGTCAATAAGCCGTCCTCTTCGTCGGGCGAAAGATATTTGCCGACCGCCTTCCTCGTTTTCGAGCATCCGGAAACGGTAGATGTGCCGAATATATGGGAGGGACTCAAGCCTTCCGACATTGATGCGGGTAAATGGTAGGATAGACAAAAAAGGGGTATGTACCTTCTGGTGACCTAATCATAACCCACAATAATTCCAATTGATTGGAAATTGAACTTTTGCGGCGGATCTATTGGCACACAAGAGTTTACGCGGGGAAGTTTGTGCGGAAAATCGTACAACGCAGCTCGAATCAGGCTTAAACGGCGGGCGTTTGTGGGAAAAACCGTACAAATCCACTCGCTCCAGGCTCAAACGACGAACGTTTGTAGGGAAAATCGTACAAAGAAACCAAAATCAAGGGTTGTATGTCGCTAAAACGTCTTCAATGATAATAAAGGACAACTCCTGGGGATTATCTGGAAGTATTTTAGCGCGTGATTAGCCTGGAGATTGCCTCTTACGCTCCTGAAACGACCTCGTAACGGGGTTACTCATTCCCGTTTCAGGAGCGTATAGCATCGCAGGGAGGGGCATACCCCTCCTTGGCTTATATGGGACAGCCCCTAGACTCCATATTGGACTTATCAATACATCATCGTGCCCAGAGGTCCATCCTCGTCGATGATGTCCTGAATTTCGAACACCGAGATCGGAAAGTAGGGGAAGCCCCAGGCGTAAGGAACAAGGTCGTACAGCGGAAAATAGATGACTAAGGATTTGTCGGCAATATAAAACTCTTGGTCGTCGCTAATCCCCGGATAGGGACCGAGCAAGGGGAGGTCTCGCGACTTGATCTGCGCTTCAATGATTTTGTTCAAGCGCGATTTGTAGTCGACTCCCGGCTTGAACAATTCTCCGAGCTTGTAGCTGCGGCCGGTGTCGGCGTCGAAAGTAAGCGACCGCTGCAGCGTGTTGCCGTGCGCGCCGCCTGTAAACACGTAGTTAAGGAGGGAAAGGCTGAGCACGCCTCTCTCGTTTGTCTTGATCTCGTACGTGCCGTCCATCTGCTGGATGTCGCTGCTGGGAAAACCTTGATCCTTCATCAGCCGCTGCGTCGCTTCGCCGATCGCATCGTTCATTTTCTCTTGCGCCGCGAGCGATGTTCCGCCGCTCACATACGGTACGTTGACTTTGACGTTCTTCGCGGTAAAAGTTCGAGTTCGGATCGGGAGCATTAACGTCTGTCCGTTCATCTGCATTCCCCCTCGCCTGCATGGGCTGTTGTCATCCCAGTCTATGCAGCTCGCCGGAATCGTGTGAAACGAGAGGCAAGATCAGCTTAAGCGTGAAGCCTGACTTGTCCTCCTCGACGATCAAATTTCCGCCGATTCGCTCTGCACGTTCCGCAATCGTTTGAAGTCCGAATTCCAGGTCGGCGTCAGAAGGAAGGGAGGCGTTCAGAAGGGTAAACCGCAGACCGATCTCCTCCGCATCCGCCTGTACGGAGAGACGGAAGTCGCAAGGGCGTCCCAGGTTCATTTTCGCTCCGAGTTCGATCCCTTGCTGGAGGGTCTGGAATACGACGCGTTTCTGCAACGTGTCCAAGGCGGTCGGGAGAGTGCCTGGATCGTATTCGACGGTGCAACCGCGGGAATGCTCCGCATCGCGGAATAGAGCGCCGATAGAGCCAACCAGATCGTAGTAGGAGCCGTCCTCTCGCAGAATGCGGACGAAGCGGCGTATATCCTCCAATCCGGTGCGGATAAGACTTTGAGCCGAACTGAGCTTCTCCTCGGTCAGAGGGCGGTCGTGGTCGATCAGACGTTTGGCCGCTTCAAGCTGCACGATGGTGGCGCTAAGCGTGTGGCCGACCGTATCGTGGATGCTGCCGGTAATCCGATGTCTTTCCTCCAATCTCATTGCCTCCGCCAAAGCTTCTGCATTTTCCCTCATCGATGTCTCCAAATTTTCGTGAGCCGCTTCCAATTGTTCCTTACGCTCTCTTAGCTGCGCCGTTCGGGTCTGGACGGCTTGCTCCAGCGTGCGGTTGAATTCGGTCAGCTGCCGATTCATGGCCGTGTAGCGATGGACGATAACGCGAATCAGGCACACGACGAACGCAAACAGTCCCCAGAACAGCAGATCGACGGGAAGCTCGAACACCCAACTTAGCAGGAATTTGATCTTTTGCGGGACAAACGTATGCAGAGCGGCGCGATACATATGAATGGCGACCATGGTAATCAGGGAGAGAAAACCGGCCAGCATCCATACGGATTCGATGTCCTGTTTTAAGCGATAGGCGGTTCTCATTGTCCAATAGACGAGCACGACGATCGCAAGAGACAACGGAGCGAACGCGACGATAGCTTGAACGTAGGCGGTAAAGCTGAATAGCGCGCTGGCAAGCGTCAATGCGGCATAGACAAGCAGCAGTCTTCGGGAGAGACGAAGCGTACGCGTATAAAGATTGGGGTACAGCTTCGAAATCGCGCCGACAAGCGCGTAAGCGCCAAGCGGCATGCAGGCGTCCTGAAAATGACCGGGAAACGGAGTATCCCATATCACCATGAACAAATGATTGCAGACGAGCGCTCCGTAGCCGCCGGTAAAGGACAGCAGCGCGAAGTAAAGGTACAGCGATTCTCGCTGGCTCGCATATAAGCCCAATCCGATCAGGCTGCAGAACAGGAGCAGGAAGCCCAGTATGAGGTTATCGATATCATAACGGAACATCGCATCGAGCAGATCGGCTTTGTTGCCGAGCTCAATGCGGCCGTCGATCGGAAAATGCTTCGAATATCGGACAAGCATATAGAGCTCGTCGGGCAAAGGCGCGGACAGCGGAACAAGCTTCCAACTGAAGCCGTTCTTAATCCGTTTGTCAAAGGCGGTATGTACGTATTCGTACTGCACGCTCCCGCGCTCATACACCTTCATGCTGGCGAAATTGCGAATCTGGAGATAAGGGTCGGTCAGCTTGGCGGACGGGAGCGGAATTCGCAGCCAATAGCTCTGCTCCGTCTCTAACTTTTGCGTGCTATAGCGCTGCCAGCCGGATTGGGGCGGCTGCGCCTCGTCGAAAGAGGAGGCGGGAGCCATCTGCCAGTCCTTGCCTCGCAGTGCGAAAATAAGCTCGTTGTGCCGCTGAAACGCGGACAGCAGCAATCCTAAGCCGATCAGCAGAACGACCAAAATCAATAATGCGCGATAGAGGGAGAAGCGGGCGGTAAAATTGCTCATGCTTGCCGCGCTCCTTTCTCAAGCTCCTCCGTAGGCGAACAGGGCAGCGACAACGTCAGCACGCAGCCCGGGTTACCCGGAGCAATGATCATTTTCCCGCCGAGATCGGCGATTCTTTCAGACATGGCTTTAAGGCCGAATCCGAATTCGGAAGGGGAGTAGGTTCTTCCGTCGCTGGTCAACCGGAACTCCAGACGGCCGGCAAGAGAAGTCAGTTCAAAGTCGAACCTGCGGCTGTCTCCGTGTCTTAAGCCGTTGGTCAAGCCTTCCTGCAACGCCTGGTAGATCACTCTCTTCTGCAGGGTCGAGAGACTGTCCGGCAGCGGGGATAGCCGGTAGTCGATGACGGCGCCTGTCGTTCTGGCCGTCTCCCCGATCAGCCGGTGTATCGCTTCGGCCAGATCGTAACGGCTGGAGTCGTCCCGGAGCAACCGCACGGAATTGCGGATTTCCTCGAAGCCCCTTCTGACTAGCTGCTGCGAGGCTCCCAGCTTAGAGAGAGCCAGTTCGGGATCGCGGGGGAGGAGCCGCTTGGCCGCTTCCAATTGCACCAACGTCGCCGTCAGGGAATGGCCGAGCGTGTCGTGGATAGCCCCGGTCAGTCGATGCCGCTCCTCCAAAACGATAGAGGAGGCGATCGATTCGGCCGTGTCTCTCATTGTGCCGGCTAGTTGGACGTTCGCTTCGCGAAGCTGCTCTTCTCTTTTCCGGAGCTCCGATGTACGGGTTTCGACGTTTGACTCCAAAGCTTGATTAAACTGTTTTAGCCGGTCATTCATCTGCCCGAATCGATACAGGATGACTCGCACGAGACAGATCAAGAACAGCAGCAAGGCGACGGAGAGAAAATCGTACTGCAGCACGTTCAAGATAGGGAAGGTGTAACGCATCTTCGCGAAAAATACCGTCAAATAAGTGCGGACCACATATAAAAGCGCGGTCGAAGTCACGATAAAGAAGCCCGCCAGCATCCAGATCGACTCCGGTCCCTGTCTATGCTTGTAGGCCTTCCACAGAGCATGGAACAGGAAAGCCGCCGTAATCAGAAACATCGCCACAAGCGGATAACTGAGCAGCCAACCGAACCATTTGACGTCCAGAAGAACGGCACTTGCCAACGAGAAAAGAGAGAGCGCCAGAATGATCCGGCTAATGCCGCGGAGCGTTGCGGTAAGCTTCTTGTCGAATACTTCGATGATAACGCCGAGAAACCCGTACACGCCTAGAGGGAAAACGGCGAGCTCCAAGTAGCTCATCCACGGCTGGTCCCAGAACAGCTGAAGCAGAAAAGTACGGGCGATCGCCGCGTAGCTGCCGCATAGCGCCATCAACACGAAATAGAGATGGAGCTTCTCCCGACGATTGAAATAAAGCCCTAGGGCTAGACAGGCGCTGAACAGTAAAAGCGCGGACAAAACGAATGCATAGGTTTCTTTCCGAATCAGAGAGGAGACGAATTCGCCATAAGAAGTCTGGCGGACAAACAGCTGAGGCCGATGGGGCTCCCGGTCGTCGAGCAGCATATAAATCTCGGATGGCACCGGCGTCGAGAGCGGGACGAGATTCCAATGATACAGAAGATTTAATCTATGATTGTAATCTATTGGATCATAGGCGTATAAGAGCTTGCCTCCATCGTATACGGAAAGCGCGATGGCGTTCAGAATAAACAATCGGGGATCGCGAGAATCGCTAGGCTCCAGGGGGATGCGCATCCAATATAAGGAGGAGTTCGACGGGTGACTGGGCTTGTCTGAATAGGGAAGCCAGCCGTCCGCGGGAGGCTCTGAAGCTTGCGCCGAATCGGCCGGAGTCCAGCTCCAACTGTCCGGGGGCAACCCGGCGGAATTGAAATCGCGGCTCATCGCGACCAAGCCCCATGCCAGAAGGACATGAAGGCAGATCAGTACCGCAAGAAAACGCAACAACGGCAGATGACTGCGCACGCCGCTCCCGACCAACTTCATTCCTCCACCCGGCGCCTTGCTTGCGGCGCTGTTATCATTCTACCCGGGCGGCGAGAAGTGGCCTAGTGACGGGAGTCATATGATCGTCATATCTTTTAACCAGATGACGGCTTGCGTTCTGTCGTTCGTACCGATTTTATCGTAAATGGAGCTGATGTAATTTTTGACCGTGCCTTCGCTCATGAAGAGCAACTGGGCGATCTCCTTGTTCGTGCGGCCCTCCACCATCAAGGCGATAATGCTCATCTCCCGGTTAGTGAACTTCAAGTCCATCGTCCGTTCGCGAGAACGGGAGGATGGGAACTTGCCGGCTGCGGGAGAGGGCGATGCAAGCTTGGCCGCCAGCTTAACGGCGATGGACGAGGGAAGCATGAGCTCTCCCTGCGAGGCGTCCCGAATCGCTTGCAGCAGCTTCTCGGTCGGAATGTCCTTCAGCAGAAAACCGACCGCTCCGCTGGCCAGAGCCTCGATAATATATTCGTCTTCGTCAAATGTTGTAAGGACGAGCACTTTGGTATGCGGAGATTCGTCGCGCAGCTTCTTGACCGCCTCGATCCCGTTCATGACCGGCATGCGGATATCCATCAGGACCAGGTCCGGGTCATGAATCGCGACAAGTCGGCAGGCTTCTTCTCCGTTCTCGGCGGTAGCGATAACCTCGATATCGTGCTCCAGTTGAAGAATCGTCTGCAGTCCGTCTCTCATTAACGCTTGATCGTCGGCAATCAATATTTTAAGCATGCGTGCGATCTCCCCTTTCTTTTCCATTATAGTGGATCGGGCGGATTTGAACAGACGCAACTATCGGATTTGTGGCCGGCGTGCATGACGGAATCGGTGACAGGGGTCACTGGTCATATGACGAGCGGTTCCGCTACGATTAAGCCATGGGAACGGGGACAGGCGACGCCCCGCATATCGACTAAGGGAGCGGAAAACAATGATCATTATTCATACAAGCCAATGCCGTCCAGGGATGAAGCTTGGCAGATCTATCTATACGGAGCAGGGTCATGTGCTGGCCGGCAGAGGTTTCGTGCTGACCGAGCACGCCATCAGAAGATTACAGCAGCTGGGAATGCCGTATCTTCATATCGAGGAGGAGGGCACGGAGGATATTGCTCCCGATCAGGCGATTCGCGACGAAACGACGATTGTTCTGCACGGAGCGCTGACCCATGTCATGGACGAACTGCTCGGCGGAGACAAGGAGACGCTGTCTCCGAACGTAGTTCGTTTCGTGTGCGACGCGACGAAAATACTGGTGGACGACTTGAAGTCGCGCCGCAACGCTCCCAGCCTGCCGGTTCATTTGACGACGACGCTGACGGACGGGGATAAGCAGCATTTTCTTGAGCATGCGATGAACGTGGGCGTCTGTGCGACTCGGCTTGGTTTGGAGGAGGGGTTGGCGACAGAGGATCTGCATGCGCTGGCGATCGGAGCGATGCTGCACGACGTTGGCAGGCTGCTGCTTCCTAGCGGGTTGAAGGCACGCGTGACTCTGAACGACCAAGCCTATATGAAGCATGCCGAGCTGGGCTACAAGCTGCTTCGGGACAGCGGTTTTCCGCTTATGGCCGCTCACTGCGCGTTGTTCCATCATGAAAGGCTGGACGGGAGCGGGTATCCGTTCGGGCTGGAGGGCAAGAAGATTCATCCTCATCATCAGTGGATCAGCATTTTCGACATGTTCGATACGATGGTGAACGGGCGGGGCAACGGCGCTCCGATGCTGCCGCACGAGGCTCTGGAAGTGCTGTACGGAGGCGCCGGATCGCTGTACGACATGGATAAGGTGCGCAGATTGCGCGACAATATGGCGCTTTTCCCGAGAGGAACGACGGTGCGTCTTAGCACCGGCGAGTTGGGCGTCGTCTCCGCGCTTCATGAAGACAGCAAGCAGCGGCCGATCGTCCGCGTCATCCGCTCGTCCGAAGGGGAGCTGCTGAGCAAGCCGTACGAAGTCGATTTGAAGCGCCAGCTGCATCTGATGATCAGCGGATTCGGCAACGAACAGCCGGAGGCGAAGGAGACTCCGGAGCGTCTGGAGCCGCGTTCGAACAAGGTATTTCATGTCGTCTGACGGGAAAATAAGATGAACAGCGAAAAATCGCTTGACTTTTGCTTCTGAAATGACTAAGATAATAAAGGATTTGCTGATGTAGCTCAGCTGGTAGAGCAACGCATTCGTAATGCGTAGGTCGGGGGTTCGAATCCCTTCATCAGCACCACTAAATAAATCCTTTAATGGCGCGCTTTCCCGGGATTCGGGCGGTGCGCTTTTTTAGTGCAACGGATGCTTTATGATTTCGTTGCATTAACCCAATTTCTTGTTCCGATCCTTCCGATCCCGCTCCAGTTCCAGTTCCAGTTCCAGTTCCAGTTCCAGTTCCTATCCCGCTTCGGCCAAAATGTTATTGAGCTATCTTGGGAATTTCATATCCCGTGCTAGAGCGGAAATTCCGCCTTAAATTTGGGGAATCGTCCATTTCGAAGAGAATAGAGCGGATTATCCTCCTTAAATTTGGAAAAATACATATTTTTGAAAAATAAAGCGGAAAACCCGCTTTAATCTCGCCGATTTAACCTGATCGCTGCAAATAAAGCGGAAAACCCGCTTTATTCCAAAATGGACGGACCGACAAGCTCCAGCCTTCGCCCCCATTCAACAGCCAACTCAACCAACTGCCGAACCAATCGCCGCCCGTCATTCAACAGCCAACCCAGCCAACCCAGCCAACCCAGCCAACCCATCCAACAGCCACCACAATCACTCGTCACACGATTAATCGTCAAACCCTTGCATTTTGTGTCGAAACGTGGTACCATCTTATCTTGTGAGCAATCAAAATGAATATGCCGACTTAGCTCAATTGGTAGAGCAACTGACTTGTAATCAGTAGGTTGGGGGTTCAAGTCCTCTAGTCGGCACCAGTTTTTTACAGAATGCATTTTATCTTCCGCGTGGGAGATGAAGTGCTTTTTTTCTTGTGGTACGATAAGAAAGCTTTATGTGGACACCTTCAGCCGGCAGCAGGACGAGTACGATTACAGCGAGAGAGGGGAGTCGGCGCATTTGTTAACTAGAATGTTCAACAACATGAAGATCCAGAACAAGCTCTTCGTCACGATTGCCCCTTTGTTTCTGATCGGCGTCATCGCCCTGACGTCCGTTGCCTACGAGGCGGCGAAGCAAAGTATCGTGCGTCAGGTGAGGGATTCCAAGCAGCTGCTCCTGCAGCAAGTATCGGAGAAGCTGGAATCGATCAATCAGAGCATGCTCTCGGTTTCCAACATCTACTACCTGAACCCGAAGGTCAGAGACTGGCTCCGCAGCAGCCCCCGCTCAACGGAGTATGAGAAGTATAGAGCGCTCAAGCAAGTCATCGAGACGGTAGGCGATACGGGGAACTATTTTGAGCATCTTAAATATTCGACCGCCTTCATCGGATTTAACGGGGCGGTCTATTCGAGTTCATCGGACGAGCAGGGGAACTACGATTTTAGCGAAGAGCTGAGCATGCAGGAGCGGATCACGGATAAAAATAAAATGTACTGGAGCGACACTTACCTGCATCATGGTAAAAACGTGTTTTCCGCCGTTCGCTATTTACGCGATATCTATACTGGAGAGGATCTGGGGCTGCTCGTGCTCGACTTCGAAGAGCGGCTGCTGTTCGATGCATATAAAAATCTGACCGGCGTGCAGTTGATGATCGTCAATGACAAAGGGCAAATTTTGTCCGCGCGCGACGAGTCGTTAGTGGGGCAGTCGATCGGGGAAGAATCGTACTTTCTCAAGCTGAGCCCCTATACAGATGGAAGCTTCATGGCGGATGCCGAGGGGGAAAATTCTCTTGTCACATTCCGCACAGTTCCGCAGATGAACTGGTTTCTGATCGAGAGGACGCCGGTTTCCGTGCTGCTGCAGGATATGAACCAGATTCGCAATCTCATTATGTTCGCAGCCATTGCTATTCTGATCGCCTTGTTTGCGCTGTCGTATTATTTGTCCTATCGGATTTCCGCACCGCTCAAAAGGCTGGTGGGATCGATGCAGCAGGCGCAGAGCGGGGATTTCAACGTATCGGTGTCCGTCGATCGCACGGACGAGATCGGTCTCCTCATGAAAAAATACAACACGATGCTAAGCCGGATCGATCAATTGCTGACACAGGTGCAGCAAGAGAACGAGCTGAAACGTTCGGCGGAAATTCAGGCGCTTCATTCGCAGATCAATCCTCACTTCCTATACAACACGTTAAACTCAATCCGCTGGATGGCCAAAACGAACAACGTGGCCATGGTTAACCGCATGATTATTTCCTTGGTGCGCCTGCTGCGCAAAAGCTTCAGGCAGGATCAGGAACGAATCACCTTCGAGGAGGAGCTGCAGTTTCTCTCCGATTATATTTTCATCCAAAAGGTTCGCTACGGCGATAAGTTCGATGTCGTGTTCCACATTGAGGAGGAAGTCAAGAGTTGCCTGACTTTGCATCTTCTGCTGCAGCCGTTGCTGGAAAACGCGATTTTCCACGGCATTGAGCCGAAGGACGGCAACGGCCTGATTACGGTAAGCGCATGGCTTAGCGATGATCAGCTGTGGATCGAGATCGAGGACGACGGAGTGGGAATGGATCCGGACCAGGGCAGACGAGGCTTGGGCATTCGCAGCGTGGAGCAGCGGATTAAATTGCACTTTGGCGAGCAGTACGGGATGAAGCTGGAAAGCAGCAGAGGCGGCGGGACAAAAATTACAATCCGGATTCCGGCAATCAAGCAAAACAGCTAGGGGCGATGAAGCATGTGGAAGGTTCTGATCGTGGACGACGAGAAGCCGATTCGGCAATGGTTCGAGCACGTCATTCGCCAATGCGGCGACGAATTCGAGATTGCGGGCCTCGCGGCCAACGGGCAAGAGGCTCTCAAGCTATGTATGTCGACCGCGCCGGATATCGTGATCACGGATATTAAAATGCCGGTCATGGACGGGCTTGAACTGATTGAGCAAGCGAGACGGGTAAACGCGGATATTTCCTTCCTCATTCTGAGCAACTATGACGAGTTTGAATTCGTTCGTCATGGGCTGAGAGTCGGAGTGAAGGATTATTTGCTGAAGGCGGAGACAGACGATCAGGATATTGTGGCTGCATTGCGCAAAATTTCGGAGGATCGAAAGCGCAAGGGAGTTCGACAAGACCGTGAGCAGCCGCAGCTTCGCGACGTTCTGAGTCGGCCGGAGGAATGGCTCTCGCTTGAACTGCTGCAGGGGACGATGCGTTGGGTGATCTGCGGTCTTGACCGGACGGCGCAAGGCAATCTCGGGACGGGCCCCATTCCTTCGACCTCGCTGACGGAAGTGTACCGGAACTGGGCGGAGGCCGCTTTCACTCGGGGGCGTATTCAACTGTTTGTTGACGAGCGAGATGATAGTGTAGCTATGCTGATCGGTTATTCTCACGCGTCGGCTATGCCGTCCGACGTAGAACTGGCAGATCGGTGCAGAGCTTGGGGAGCGGAGGCTCGTACGAAATACGACTGCACGGTTTCGTTCGGAATCGGCGAGACGTTCTCCTCTTCGGCCGCTCTACACAGCGAGTTTCGCAAAGCGAAACGGGCGTATCGTCTTCAATTCTATACTGGTGAGATGAGCGTTCATCTGGCCAAAGGGAGCGGGGATTTCGGCTTGTCTGAGGATCATGCGGCGGCAGCCGAAATTATGAAACCGTTAAAATCGGCCGACTTAATGGAGTCGGGCTTAATCAAGCGGGTGCTGCAGGGGCTCGACGAATTCAAAGCGAGACTCGTAGAGCCGTCGGAAACGGCGGAGGCCGTCCGTGCCTTCCTGGAACGGATGGAGGGTCAGCTAATAGGGAAAACTGAACGGCGATATGCGGAATCTCCAGATATCTTCTCCGATCTGGAACGGCCATCCTGCTGGCAAGAGCTGAAAGAGGCGGTTCAGCGTCATCTGTCCCGAATGCAGGAAATAGCCTATCGTCATACTTTTGTGTACAGCGAGACGACCAATCGAATTATGGCTTATCTGAGCGAGCACTATGCGGATAAGCTGTCCATGTCGGTGCTGGCGGACCAAGTGCACATGAACGAAAATTATTTGTCCCAGCTGTTTAAAAAAGAGACGGGCAAGACGATTACGCGCTATATGATCGAGGTTCGAATGGAGCAAGCCAAGCGGCTGCTGGCCACGATGCGTCATAAGGTCAACCAAGTCGCATCCGAGGTCGGCTATGCGAGCGAGGCTCATTTCAGCACGGCTTTTAAGACATATTATGGCATTACTCCGTCTCAATACGTCGATTCTCTAAGGCAGCCGATACAAAATCTAAGCGAGCCGCAATGAGCGTTCGCCGCCGGACAAGAGAGCGAAGTTAAACGAAACAAGCTCTAATCGGCTCGTATGGTTCACCGCAAACCTCTCCTTTAACATGTGATTGTAAGCCGTTACAAAACTTAAAGGAGAATCCATATGAACAAAAAAACAGGGTGGCTATTGACCTCAGTGGTGGCGTTGTCGATGACGCTGAGCGCATGTTCCGGTTCAAGCAACAGCGACCAATTAAGCAAAGGCGACGATTCTGGAAACGGGCAGACGCAGCAGAAGGTACTGAAATTCTGGATGCGCGGCTCCGGCCCGAACGAAGCGCTGACGCGCAGCGTCGCCTCCGATATTGCAGCCTTCGAAGCGCAAAATCCCGATATCAAAGTTGAAATCGATTACATTCCCTACGCGGACGTAGAAGCCAAGTGGAACACCGCATTCGCGGGCGGCACGGCGCCGGATTTGTTCGAGGTCGGCATTATCAACATTGCCAGCCGCGCGAATTTGGAGCAGTTTGCTCCCCTTGACGATTTTATTAACGGCTGGGCGGGGAAGGACGACATCATCGACAATATCTACAAGCTGGGCAGCTATAAGGATAAAGTGTACGGAATGGGTTATATGCCTGCCCCTAACGTGTTCGCCTATCGCAAAGATTATTTCGAGGCAGCGGGCCTTGACCCGAACACCCCTCCGAAAAACTGGGAGGAGCTAATGGAATACTCCCAGAAGCTGGCCGTTATCGAAAACGGCAAAGTCGTAAGAGGCGGCTTCGACGTTCCCAAGCAGAACGGCTCGTTCTGGCTGGAAATTTTCGGACATCAGAACGGAAGCGCGGTAGTGGACGAAACGAATGAAATGCCGGTGTTCGATGAGCCGGCAGCGGTGGAAGCGTTGGAGTTCGTCAAGGAGCTGTCGCAGTATTCGATCCCTTACGATGCGCAGAAAGCGGAAACCGTTCCTTTCCGCTTGGGTCAGTCCGCGATGACTTATATTGCCCCCGATTCGATCGGAGAGATGATTAAGAACGACCCGAGCCTGGAAGGCAAAATCGGCGTTGCCAGCAACGTTCCCGGCAAACAGCCGTCTACCTTTAACGGACTTCGCCTGTTCTCGATCGCCAGCACGAGCAAGCAGAAGGACGAGGCGTGGAAGCTGATCGAGTTTTTCCTGAGCAAGGAGCGCGCGGAGCTGAGAATGAAAGAACTGATGGTTCCGGTCGTTAATAAGTCGTTGTCGGATCGTTTTGTCGAGATGGATCCGGAGATGAACGCAGCCATTATGGAGGCGGTTCAGATCGGAGCCGGCCGGCCGAAGGTCACCTGGTCGCCGCTATTCGAGAAATATTCCAACCAGGGATACGAAGAGGCGTTATTCGGAGTGAAGCCGGTGGAGCAGGCTCTCAAGGACGCCGTTGCCGATCTGAAAAAAGAGATCGGTAAGTAACGGGGCGCCGCCATGCGATACTTTCGAAATAAGAGTGTGTTTACGGACCGCTCCGGTTACTTGTTCATTCTTCCGTTTTACGCATTGTTCGTTTACTTCCTGTTGATTCCGATCGGGGAAGTTATCTATTACAGCTTTACGGATTTTAATCTGTTTTCGGAACGCAAGCTGGTCGGATTCCACAACTTCAATCTGCTTTTGGAAGACCAGGTCTTCCTGAAGGCGATGAGAAACACGGGCGTTTATTTCTTGTTCACCTTGATTCCAACAATGACGCTTGGCCTCTTGGCTGCGGTGCTGCTGAATACGACGCTGTTCAGAACGTCGTGGGCCCGCGCGCTGGTGTTTATGCCGCATATCGTCTCGATGGTGTCGGTGTCGATGGTGTGGATGTGGCTGTACGATCCGACCTATGGCTTGTTTAACCGAGTTCTGAGCTCGCTGGGCTTTGATACGATGCATTGGCTGATCGATCCGAAGACGGCCATGCCCTCTGTCATCGTGATGAGCATCTGGAAGGGCATCGGGTACAATATGATTATTTTTCTGGCCGGCTTGCAAGGTATACCGAAGGATTATTACGAGGCCGCAGAGGTTGACGGGGCCAGCAAAATTAAGCAGTTCTTGCATATTACCGTACCGCTGCTCGCTCCCGCCACCTTCTTCCTGTTCGTGACCGGCGTCATTAATTCTTTTAACGTATTTGAGCAGATCAATGTGATGACCTCGGGAGGTCCGGTCAATTCGACGACGACGATGGTTCATCAGATTTACTTGAGAGCGTTCACGGAGTTTAAGATGGGCTACGCTTCGGCGCAATCGGTGACGCTGCTGTGCGGAGTCGTGCTGATTACGATTCTGAACTACCGCTTCGGCGGGTCGCGGAAAAAGTATGGAGAGGATTAGGAGGGATGTGCGTTGAAACGGCTGTCTTATCGTAAAATCGCGCTGCTCGCTGCCATCGTGCTCCTGTCCGCGATAGTCGCAATGCCGTTTGTGCTGATGCTGTTAAGCTCGTTCAAGACGATGGCGGAAATTCAGTCTCCCGTGTTTCGAATATTGCCGAATTCGTTCTCGTTCAACAACTACATCGAGGCGATGAATCAAGGCAATTGGAGCCGTTATTTTACCAACTCGCTTGTCATTACCCTGATCACGGTCAGCTTGGGCTTAATCACGATGTCGATGGCGGGGTATGCATTTGCCAGACTGAATTTCAAAGGAAGAGACCTGCTGTTTTTCTTCTCGCTGATCGGACTGATGATTCCGGAGCAGGTCATTCTCGTACCGGTGTTTATTAAGATCAAGCAATTCCCGTTGTTCGGCGGCAACGATCTGTGGGGAACCGGCGGCGTCGGAATGCTCAACTCCTATCTGGGGCTGATCATTCCGCAGATTGCCCATCCTTTCGGCGTATTTCTGTTCCGGCAGTTTTTCCTGCAGTTTCCGAAGGCGCTTGACGAGGCGGCGAAAATCGACGGCTGCTCCCGCTTGCGGGCGCTGCTCAGAATTTACGTGCCCGCCAGCTTGCCGGTATTCGCGACGGTTGCGCTGCTCAAATCGATCGGTTCCTGGAACCAGTACACTTGGCCGCTCGTCATCACGAACGATAACAGCATGAGAACGGTGCAGCTGGCTTTGAGCATTTTCAAGACGGAATATTCGGTTCAATGGAATTATATTTTGCCGGCGACGACGCTGATCGCGCTGCCTGTGCTGCTTCTATTCTTCTTGCTGCAAAAATACTATGTCAGAGGTATCGTAACCTCCGGCGTCAAAGGGTAATGGAAGGAGGGATCGACGTGAGCATGAATTCAGCAGCAGATAGACGTCCCAATGTGATTTGGGTATTCGGCGACCAACACCGCGCACAAGCGTTAGGATGCAACGGAGACAGCAATGTGCACACGCCGAACATCGACAATCTGGCGGCCGGGGGCGTCAACTTCAACCGTGCGTTATCCGGGTTTCCGCTGTGCTGTCCCACCAGAGGTTCGCTGTTGACCGGGCGCTATCCGCATCACTGCGTGCCGGGGCATGAACGTCGTCTTCCGGAAGACCAGCCTACGATCGCGAACGTATTTAATGAAGAAGGCTACGAGACGGCGTATTTCGGAAAATGGCATCTGGACGGGTTTCAGGAGAGCGAGGGCCGCGGAGCGTACCATATCGTACCTCCGGAGCGCCGGGGTGGCTTCCGTCGTTGGATCGGATACGAGAACAACAACAGTCCGTGGGATTGCTGGGTGCATGGAGGGGAAGGTGAGGATGCTTTCCACTACAGGCTTCCGGGTTTTGAAACCGACGAGATGACAAACCTGTTCATCGATTATATTCGCGAGCGCGGAGAGGAACAGAAGGCTGGAGATGCTAATTCCTTCTTCGCCGTTCTGTCCGTACAGGCTCCGCACAATCCTTACATGGCTCCGGAAGCGTTTCGCCGTGAGCATACACCCGGCAACGTCGAGCTAAGGCCGAACGTACCGCCGATTGCCCGGGTCCGGGATGAGGCGCAGGTGAATCTGTCGGGCTATTATGCGATGATCGAGAACCTGGATTGGAATTTGGGACGGATCAGAGAGAGCCTGCGCGAAGCGGGGCTGGATCTGGATACGCACATCGTCTTCTTCAGCGATCATGGCGATATGCACGGTAGTCACGGTCAGTTTCACAAAACAAGCCCCTGGGAGGAAGCGATTCGCGTTCCGTTCATGATCGGCGGGGAAAGGCCGTTCTACGGCCGAATAACCGGCACTTCATCGGCGCTGCTCAACCATGTGGACGTGGCTCCGACGACATTGGGGCTGTGCGGGATTGAGACTCCGGAGTGGATGGAAGGGACGGATTATTCGTCTCATCGGCTGCCGGGGCGCGGGAGAGCAGAAGACGACGAACCTGATTCCGCCTACCTGCAATCGGTCATCCCGACCGGTCACGGCCACAGCATCGATAAGCCTTGGCGCGGCATCATCACGAAGGACGGCTGGAAGTTCGTCTGCTTCGAGGGCGTATCGTGGCTCATGTTTAATCTGAACGAGGACCCGTACGAATTGGCGAATATGGCGCACAACAGCGTTTACGCGGGCAAACGTGCCGAGCTGCTCGGCAAGCTTCGCGAATGGATCGAGCGGACCGGGGATTCCTTTGAGTTACCGGAGAATTGAATGAGTATAAACGCAAGCTTGAGGCTGGATTGCCTTGGGTTTGCGTTTTTTTCTGATATGTCAGGCTTCCATACAGCAGTACCTTGCTTCCACGTACGATGGGACAATTTTAGGCGGAAAACCCGCGCTAATTTTGTCGAAGTAGGAAAATGAGTAAAAATAACGAGGGAAATCCGCTTTGATTTCTTGAAAATGGATAATTGAAGAAAATAACTCCACAGCCCCCTAATTCAGTTGGAGTCCTCCACCACGAAAATGTACACTTAGTACATGAGGAGGATGAGCGCAGTGGGAAAAATGTCTGAACA
>NZ_QRDZ01000041.1 GCF_003386235.1 Cohnella phaseoli | reverse complement strand
CACTTGTATATTAGAAATAGTTCGTCGTGTGGTATCCAAATTCCTTTAAAATTTATGAAAAAGTCTCCCTATTTTCGGGAGACCTAAGTAGTAACGGTTTCTCGTACAAAATACGGCGTTGGAAGGGGCGGAACGGCGGATTTGTACGATAAATCGTACAAGTTCGAGTTGATCTTAAATAGATGAAGAGGGCCGAATTTTGCATGAAATTTCACCTAAAGTTGGCGTGTGCGACGACAAACGGCCTACCCCACTCCATTCTACCCCAACCCGGCTCGCCCTAACTCGGCCTAATCGCAAGAACGATCAGTCCCCATTAATTCACTACGCGTCCGTCTCCGCTTGAGCCGCCGCTTCCCGCCCGTACTGAAGCCTGTACTTGCCGGGAACGACGCCGTATACGCGGCGGAACTCTCGGGTAAAGTAGGTCGGCTCCATGCCGACGCGAAGCGCGATTTGGCTGATCGACATGCTTTCGCCCGTCTCCAGCAGCAGCTGTCCCGCTTTAAGCCGAACGCGGCGCAAATACTGCAGCGGCGTCGTCTGGAACGTCTGCAGGAACAGCCGCGTCAGCTGCTTCTGCGAATAGCCGACCTGCTCGGCCAGATGAGAAATGCTGATGTCCCGATGCATGTAATCCTGCAGAAACTTAGCCGCTTTGAGCGCGGTCGGGGAGCGCGAAGCTTCGGGAAGCGGCCGCAGCAGCTCCGGCGGGCTCCGGTCCTCGCAGCTTTGCTTGCGCAGTTCCGTCAGCAGGGCGAAGAGCTGCTCCGAGGCTGCCCAGGCGTCGTAATCGGGGCCGGAGTGAAGCCAAATGCTCTTCAGCAGCTTTAGCAGACGATCCGCGGAACGGACAGATAGGACGGAGGAGGTGTCGCCGAATCCCCACGAAGCCAAAGCGACTTCCGAGCCATGAAAGGAGACGAAGGCGAGCAGCCAGTCTCCTTCGACGACCGGCATGTATTCGTTCGGAAAGCCGGCGGGGACATACAGCACGGTATTTTCTTCAAGGATGTCCCATTTGTTCTGTCCAAGCAGGTGTGCTCGCCCCCTGCCCGACACCGTGATCAGCAGCTGGTGGGCGGAAAATCCCTCCATACGGCTAAGCACGCCCTGCTGCTCCATCCCGACTGTGTAGACGGTGAACGGAACAGGGTGCTCCTCCGGTGAAAAGTTGGAGCGCAGCCCCAGCTTCATTCCTCCCGCCTCCTCTTAAAAATGTCCATTTTGTACGAGAATGTGTCCCTTCCGAGGGTTGTATGATCCAGTATAGCACAATCTATAATGGAACTATGCACGCTATCGAATCTATCGAAGAAATCGGGAGGACGATTAAACAGATGATCTCTATTGCGAAATATTGGGAGGATCTCTCCATCCTGCAGGTCAATCGCGAGCCGGCCAGAGCGAACGGCATTCCCTATGCCGACCGGAGCTCCGCGGCATCGGGCAAGCGGAGCCGCTCTCCCTACTACGGCACCCTGAACGGAAGCTGGAAATTTCGATACTACGACAGCGTCCAGGACGTTCCGCAAGATTTCTATGAAGAGAACGCCGACCGCTCGGAGTGGGATGAACTGCTTGTTCCGTCCTGCTGGCAGGTGAACGGTTACGACCAGCTTCATTATACAAATGTCAATTATCCGATTCCGTGCGACCCGCCGTACGTCCCGGACCGCAATCCGGCCGGATTGTACGCAAGAGAGTTCGAGCTGGCGGACGATTGGACGGACAAGGAAAAATATATTGTGTTCGAGGGCGTCAACTCCTGCTTCTACGTGTGGGTCAACGGCAGTTTTGTCGGCTACAGCCAGGGCAGCCGCGTTCCTGCCGAGTTCCGGCTGACGGGCCTAAGAAGCGGAACGAACCGGATTGCGGTCATGGTGCTGAAATGGTGCGACGGGACGTATCTTGAGGACCAGGACGCTTGGCGTTACTCCGGCATTTTTCGGGACGTCTATTTGTTGGCGAGGGATCAGGCGCATGTGCGCGATGTGTTTCTAAAGCAGGAGTTGTCGGAAGATTTCGGTGCGGCCGTGCTGAACGTCGAAGTGGAAGCGGTTGGCGACGTTCGGGTGTCCGCTATTTTGACGAATGCGGAAGGCGCACAGATCGCCTCCGGGGAGTCGGACGTGTCCAATGCGGCGACGATTCGCTTGACTCTAGACCGTCCCCAGCTGTGGAACGCAGAAAATCCATATCTTTACCGCCTGTATGTGCAGGCCGGCGACGAAACGTTTTATTTTCCGGTAGGGTTCCGCAAGGTGGACGTCGAGGGCGGGGTATTCCGCATTAATGGGAAAGCGGTCAAGCTGAAAGGGGTCAATCGGCACGACTCGCACCCTTCGCTGGGCCAGACGATTCCGCTGAACCATATGATCCGCGATCTGAAGCTGATGAAGCGGCATAACGTCAACACGATTCGCACGTCTCACTATCCGAACGATCCGCGTTTTCTCGACCTGTGCGACGAATTCGGTTTCTACGTCATCGACGAGGCGGATTTGGAGTGCCATGGCATCGGCAGCGCCGATAACACCATTGAGGGCGAAATTCATCGGCTGACGAACGATCCCGACTGGCGCGACGCCTTCCTGGATCGCGCGGTGCGGATGGTCGAACGGGACAAAAATCATCCGTCCGTCATCATTTGGTCGATGGGCAACGAATCGGGCTACGGCGACAATCATATCGCTATGCAGCAATGGACGAAGGCCCGCGACGATTCCCGTCTCGTTCACAACGAGGGAGGCGCTCCGATCAACAAGGGCAGCACGGATACGGAAAGTTTGGACATAGAGAGCCGGATGTACGCTTCTCCGGCCGACATCGAAGCCTACGCGCAAAATCCGGACAACCGCAAGCCGTTGTTCCTGTGCGAATACAGCCATGCAATGGGCAACGGCCCCGGCGATCTGCATGATTATTGGGAAATCATCTATCGCTATCCAAAGCTGATGGGCGGCTGCGTCTGGGAATGGACCGATCACGGTATCGCGACAGAGACGCCCGAAGGCGTCGCTTACTTCGCTTACGGAGGCGATTTCGGCGACATGCCGAACGACGGCAACTTCTGTATCGACGGGCTCGTTACGCCGGATCGGAAACCGCATACCGGCTTGCTGGAGCTTAAACAGGTGATCGCCCCGGTCGCGATCGCCAAGTCCGATGCAGAAGAAGGGCAGTACGAAATCCGCAATCTGTACGATTTTACCGATCTGTCGCGGACATACGTTCAGTGGAAGCTGGAGGAGGATGGGAAGATCGTTCGTCAAGGCACGATCTGGCAGCTCGATGCCGCTCCGCAGCAGGCCCAGCTCCTTAAGCCGGATCTCGGCCAGGCTTCCTCGTCCGCTCGTCAACTGACGTTCTCGGTGCGAGCGAAGGAGGAGACGCCGTGGGCGGAAGCGGGCTACGAGTTGGCCTTCGCTCAGTTCGAGCTAGGGAGCGCATCTGCAAGAGCGGCTTCCATGGATGCGGCCGCATCGTCGATTCAGGCGCGTGAATCCGGCTCGGAGCTTATGCTTACGGGCAGAAATTTCCGCTATGCGTTCGATCTGACCGCAGGCGCGTTCAACAGCTTGAAGAAGCATGGAGTGGAAATGCTGGCAGCTCCGACGAGCTTCGCGATCTGGAGAGCGCCGACCGATAACGATATGCACATCAAGCGGCAATGGTTCGACGAAGGCTATGACCGCGCGGAGATGAAGGTGTATGCGTGCGAATGGCGGCAGCGCGACGAAGGAAAGGTCGAGATCGAGGTGCGTTTCTCGCTTGGCGGCTACATTCGTCGTCCTCTGCTGAACGGAGAGGCGAGATGGACGATCGACGGGGCCGGGCAGATCGCGTTGGCCGTGCAGGCGAACGTTCGCGAAGGGCTTCCGTATTTGCCGCGTTTCGGACTGCAGTTGACGATGCCGCAGGGCAACGAGGAAGTCGAATACTTCGGCTACGGGCCTCACGAGAGCTACGTCGACAAGCGTCGCAGCGTGAAGAAGGGCCGGTATTTGCAGACGGTGGACGAGATGTTCGAACCATATATCTATCCGCAGGAGAACGGGGCGAGATACGATACGGAATGGGCGATCGTGTCCAACGAACTGGGAATGGGGCTTCGTTTCGAGAGCGGCAGTCCGTTCTCGTTCGGAGCGTCCCACTATTCGGCAGAGGAGCTGACCCTCGCTACCCATGCCCATCTGCTGCGCAAGAGCGATCAGACGATCGTTCATCTCGACTACCGGATGAGCGGCGTCGGTTCGAATTCATGCGGTCCGCAGCTGGCGGAAAAATACCGCTTCGACGAACGGGAGTTTGCGTTCGATCTGTTGATTAAGCCGGTATTTAAGGAAGACGAGTAACGAAACGGCACAATTCGTAAAAACGAGTGCAGGGGGAGAAGCAGGTGAAGCTGCAGTACGACAAACCGGCTTTCAGGTGGACGGAGGCGTTGCCGCTGGGCAACGGCCGAATCGGAGCGATGCATTTCGGAGGCGTCGAACGCGATCGAATCGGACTGAACGAGGATACGCTATGGTCGGGCACTCCGGCTAAGGACGGCAACAACGCGCAAGGGGTCGAGGTTCTGCCGGAGGTTCGCAAGCTGGTGCGGGAAGGCCGCTACGAGGAGGCCGATCTGAAGAGCAAGGAAATGATGGGCGATTATTCGCAATCGTATTTGCCGTTCGGAAACCTGCTGCTTACATTCGGCCACGGGGACGCGCATCGCTCGTATCGACGTTCCCTTGATCTGGACGACGCGCTGTCGCGGGTCAATTACGAGATTGGGGGAGTGTGCTACAGCCGGGAGCTGTTTGTCTCGCATCCCGACCGGGTGCTCGTTGTGCGGCTGGAGGCCGACGAGCCGGGAGCGCTTGAGGTTCATGCGCGCCTGGACAGTCCGCTGCGTCATGCGACCTCGATCGAGGACGGGCGGCTCGTTATACGCGGCATCGCTCCGGAGCATGTCTCCCCCAACTATCGCGATACTCCGAATCCGATTGTCTACGGCGACGCCGAGACCTCCCAGGCGATTCGCTTCGCGGGCGTTCTGCACGTCTCGGCGGAAGGCGGGAGCGTGCGCGCGGACGGAGACGGCCTGCATGTCGTCGGCGCGCGCAGCGCCACGTTTATCTTTGCCGCCGCCACAACCTTTAGCGGAATTCCGGACGCGGCGACGGAGGCGGGGAAGCACCTGGACGTAGCGACGGGCAAAACGTATGCTGCGCTTAGGGACGATCATATCGCCGACTACCGCGCTCTGTACGGAAGAGTCAAGCTGAAGCTCGGCGAACGCGTCTCGCCCGAAGGGATGTCGACCAACCGGCGGATTTCCGACTTCGGTTCCTCCGATCCGAATCTCGTCGAGCTGCTGTTCCAATATGGCCGGTACTTAATGATCGCCGGCTCCCGCCCGGGCACTCAAGCGTTGAATTTGCAGGGCATATGGAACGATCTGACCCGTCCGCCGTGGAGCAGCAACTACACGGTCAATATCAATACGCAGATGAACTATTGGCCTGCGGAGACGGCTAATCTGTCGGAGTGCCACGAGCCGCTTATTTCGTTGATCGGCAGAGTGGCGCAGACCGGACGTACAACCGCGAAGGTTCATTATGGCTGCGGAGGCTGGGTCGCACATCACAACGTCGACCTGTGGGGACACTCGGCACCCGCGGGGGGACGGGGGGCGGGCGACGCCTCTTGGGCGATCTGGCCGATGGGCGGCGTCTGGCTGGCGCAGCATCTGTGGGAGCATTACGCCTTCGGCGGAGATGCAAATTATTTGCGGGATACGGCGTATCCGACGATGAAGGAAGCGGCGCAGTTCTGCCTCGATTTCCTTGAAGAGGACGAGAACGGCCGTCTGTTCACCAGCCCGTCGACTTCGCCGGAGCATAAATTTCGCTATGACGGCAAGCTGGCCGCCATAAGCCAAGCGTCGACGATGGACATGTCGCTCATCTGGGACCTGTTCACGAATTGCATAGAAGCGGCCGATGCGCTGGGAGCGGACGAACGATTTGCGGAGGAGCTTCGCGGTGCCAGAGCGAAGCTGTATCCGCTTCAGGTCGGACGGGACGGGCGGCTGCAGGAATGGTTCGAGGATTTCGCAGACGAGGACCCGCAGCATCGCCACGTTTCGCATCTGTTCGGAGTGTATCCGGGCAGGCAGCTGACGGAGCGGGATACGCCGGAGCTGTTCGCCGCCGCGCGCCGTTCGCTGGAGCTGCGCGGCAACGAGGGCACAGGCTGGAGTCTCGGCTGGAAGGTTGGGCTGTGGGCGCGCTTCCGCGACGGCAGCCAAAGCTACGATCTGCTGACGAACTTGATGCGGCTTTCGGAAGAGGGCGAGAATTACTCCCGCGGCGGGCTGTATCCGAACCTGTTCGACGCGCACCCGCCGTTCCAGATCGACGGCAATTTTGCCGCGACGTCCGGCATCGTCGAGATGCTGCTGCAATCGCACCGGAATGTGCTGGAGCTGCTTCCGGCGCTTCCCGACATTTGGCCCAGCGGCAGCGTGGAAGGACTGCGGGCTCGCGGCGGATTCGAAGTGGACATTCGCTGGCGGAAAGGCTGCCTGGAGGAAGCGGAAGTCCGGTCCTTGCAGGGACGGGATTGCGAAATCGCGGACGCGGAAGGGTTGATCGTCACGTTGGACGGGGAGGAAGTCGCCAACCAACGCTCCGAACGAGGAGGAATCCGGTTTGCTACCGAGCCGGGGCGGACGTACCTCATTCGTTCCACTTTGTAGAATATAGCAGTTCAAACAAGGAGCCGGCATTGCCGCGTTCCTTGTTTTTCTTGGGGCTGCCTCTGGAAGCCTGTTTTCGGGAAGTTTCCGATAGACGTATCGAGAGCTTAGGTGTATTATCTACAAGGTGTGTTGTAGCGCAGCAAGAGAAGGAGAACGAGAGCGAGCATGTTACACCGATTCCAAACATCCTGGTTTTCCAACATAAGAGCGGACGTATTGGCCGGAATTACGACCGTGCTGGCGCTGATTCCCGATTCGCTGGCGTTCGCGTTCATCGCCGGCGTTAACCCGATGATCAGCATCTACTCTACCATCTGCATTCTCGTGCTGATCTCGTTTTTCGGCGGCCGCCCGGGAATGGTTTCGTCCACGGCAGGCTCCATGTCCGTGCTGATGACGGCGCTGGTGGCCCGCCACGGCGTGGAATATTTGTTCGCGGCGACGATTCTGACAGGCATAATTCAATTCGCGATGGGCGCGTTGAAGATGGGGAGATGGATGAGCTTTGTTCCTCATTCCGTCGTAACCGGGTTCATTAATTCGCTGGCCATTTTACTGTTTATATCTCAATTACGCTATTTTGACGGACAGTCCTGGCCGATGTACGCGATGGTCGGGGCGACGCTGGCGATCATCTATCTGTTCCCGAAGCTGACCAAAGCCATCCCGTCGCCGCTCGTCGCCGTAAGCGCAATGACGCTTGTCGTCTTCGTCGGCCAGATGGGGCTGGGCACGGTCGGGGACATTGCGACGATCGAGCCGATGCTCCCGTTTCTGCATATTCCCTCTATTCCGTTTACCTGGGAGACGCTGTGGATATTGCTGCCTACCGCGTTTTCGCTCGCCGTCGTCGGTTACTCCGAGACGCTGCTGACCCAGACGATTATCGACGAGATGACCGAGGAGAAAACGAGCAAGGATAAAGAGATGAGAGGGCAGGGGATCGCTAATACGGTGACGGGCTTTTTCGGGGGAATGGCCGGCTGCGCGCTTGTCGCGGAGTCCGCGATCAACGTCAAGGTCGGCGGCCGCGGCCGCCTGTCCACGCTTGTCGCGGCGCTGTCGTTGCTCGTGCTCGTATTCGTGTTGAAGGATGTGCTGAACGCGATTCCGATCGCCGCCTTGGTCGGAGTTATGCTGATGGTATGCATTGAAGTGTTCGATTGGAGCTATTTGCGCGACATTAGACGCAAGCCGTTCGCGCATACGTTTATTATGGTCGTCACCGTGGGGATCGTCGTGGTCACTCATGATCTGGCGATCGGGGTTATCGTCGGCGTCTTGCTTAGCGTACTGCTCTATGCTTATCGTTCGGCCACGAAGCTGGATATTCGCGACGAATGGGACGGACAGGAGCGGGTATACCGCATTAGGGGCCAGCTGTTTTTCGTCTCCAGCGATAAGCTGATGGATCGCATCGACTTTAACGACGAGGCGCAGAGCGTATGTCTCGACCTGACCGACAGTCATGTATGGGATCACTCCGCGGCAAAAACGCTAGATAAAATCGTAGTGAGACTCGAGAGCAAGGGGAAAAAGGTGCGAGTGCTTCGGCCCGAGGCCGACTCCGCGGCGAAAACGGCCTAGACGGAGCGAAATCGCTATCGGCCGGTTTCCTTTCCTTGTTTGCGCGGATCTGGGAATGGTTTGCCAAGCGCTCCGCTACCTGATCTGAATCGTCTCCGATAAAAACGCGTTCTCCGTCTTAAAGACGCTGAAGGCGTTTTTGCTTGTATGTCCAAAACGGAAGTCCGGCAGGAAAATGAAATGCTATTGTGAATGAAGCGGGACAGAGTAAACTTAGGGAATGAGCGCGTAGTTGGCGGCGGAGGAGAGCGGGATAGCGATGAGTAGACCCGGAGCTTTACGACTGGTGTGGATTGCAGTGGCAATATTAACCGTTAGCTCGGTTCTGTTCGCGGCCCCGACGCACGCAGGCGCATCCGAGAGCAGACCCGGCGCGGCGAGAATCGTATGGGACTCCTATTATTACGGAGACGTTCCGGAAGGGCAGAACCCCGAAGAATGGCGTCCGTTTGCGGCAATTGACTCCGATCGTGAGGGCGCGCAATCAGGCAAGGAACTGTGGTTGAAAGCGAGATTGCCTTATCTCAGCGACTCTGCTAACCAGCTGCTAATCTATTCTTATGTGATCAAACCTTATCAGATCGCCCTGTTTGCGGATGGCAGGCCGCTCTTCTCATCGCAGAAATCCCTACCTCCAGGATTTATTTCCTGGAAAATGGTCGCCTACGATGCCGACGCAAGCGACAAGATTCTGCTGGCGCGCATTTCTCCGCATCGCAATCTGGATAAAGGCTTTGAGGTGTGGTCGGGAAGCTCGTCCGAACTGGCCCTTAAGCTGCTGCGGACGGAGGCGTCGATGTGGGCCGGGGCAATCGTGCTGGCACTGTTGTGCGCGATCTCGTTTATTTTCTATTTATTGAACCGCAGCCAGGCGTTATTCGTTTATTTTGCCGTATTTTTCGCCAGTATTGCGATCGACTTAGCCGTTCTGTGGGGGAGCTGGCAATATGCTTTTCATCCGGCGTCGCTCATGACTTGGGGATCCTTAATCCATTTGAATTGGTATATCGGTCATGCCAGCGGAATTCTGGTCACTCATTCGATAGTCGCAGCCAAAGGAAGCAAGTGGATACGGAATATCGGATATGCAGTCATGCTCTACGGAATTGCGGCAATAGCGGGCTGGTTGACGTTCGGGGAGCGGGCGCAGCTGCTGTTCTATCAGCTTTTCTATGATTATATATCGCCAGGGCTGCTGCTGATTCTAATTGTCGTGCTGATCCGTGCGCTTAGGCGGAGAAAGGATGCGGAAATCAGAGTCTTCGCGGTCGGCAATGTGCTGTTCGTGGGAGGGCTTGCGTTCGGTCGAGCGCTGAGCGGGCAGCTCGGGCTATTCCCGTCGAAGCAAACGCTGCTGACCTCGCAACAAGCGTTTGCCCAAATCGGCTGGACCTTTATCGGCTTCGGCGGAGCGTTGTGCTGTCTCGGGACCATTATTATCATGCGCCTGCTGCACATGACTCGGCTCCGTTCCACGAATGCGGCGCTCCAGAAGGTGAACGGGGAGCTGCAAAATGCCAACGAGAAGCTCGCCCGCATCGACGATATTCGCAGCAACATGTACTCCGAGGTGAGCCATGAATTAAATACGCCAATAACGGCGATTAAAGGATACGTTCAGCTTATGCTTAACGGCACGATCCCGCCCGGAGAGCCTCGTTACCTGCAGGTGATTCACGATAAAACGGTAGTGATGGAGAGAATGGTCGACGATATGCTGGAAATCGCCAGGCTGGAAAATAAGCATATTAAATTCGACTTCGAGCTTCTTCCTTTTTCCGACTTTTTTGCGCGTCTGTGCTCGAAGGTGCAGCTGGACATGTTGGAGCAGGGTTTTGCTTTCCAATGGACGCCTCTTTCGGAGGAGTCGGAGCGCTCGGGACGAATTGCGGCGATCTACGCCGATCGCATGCGCGTGGAGCAAGTCGTAATCAATGTGCTGTCGAACGCACGCAAGTTTACTCCGCCCGGCGGCGTTATCCGGATGGTGGCGACGATTGACGATGCGGAACCGATGCAGGAGAAATTAGTCATTCGGATCAGCGACAGCGGTTGCGGGATTGGCCGGGAGGAGCAGGAGCATATTTTCGAACGGTATTATCGGGGACAGTCGGCCAAGACAAGCGAGGCTGCAGGAACCGGGCTTGGCCTGACGATCTGTCGGGAGATCATGAGCGCGCATCGCGGGGAGATTGGGCTGGAAAGCTCGTCCGACTGCGGGAGCACGTTTTATATTTGTTTTCCGCTGCGGCTGACGGATTGGCCAGAGCAGGAGGAGGAGGCTGTGTAAGGGGCAGTCTCTTTTTTGTACAACCGGAAAAATATTCATCGAATCTCTTAATCTACTCTTAAACTGGCGACGCTACGCTATACCTGTCGTCCGTGTCAAACCCGAACGTATTTTAAGAGATTGTGTCGAGCGGAAGCGGAATAAATAGGGAGAGGACGGTACTGGGCATGTCGGACACGCACATTATGATCGTTGAAGATGAACGCGATATTCGCGAGCTGCTCCGGCTATGCGTGGAGAGCTGCGGCTATCGCGTGACGACCGCCGGAAGCGTCAGGGAAGCGCGCGAACTGCTTGATCGGGAAATGCCGAACTTGGCTTTGCTGGACATTAATCTCCCCGACGGAGACGGAATGGGACTGTGCGGCGATATTCGGCTCCGCTCGGATATTCCCGTTATTCTGGTGACCTGCCGCAAGGAAGGCGGCGACATTGTGGCCGGACTCGAAGGAGGAGCGAACGATTATATCGTGAAGCCTTTCGACGTCGAGGTTGTGAAGGCTCGCATTCGGACGCAATTGCGCAGCTATACCTATTGGAAGCAGTCGGATGACAAGAACGGATTGCGCAACCGGGATCTGGCAATCGATTTGCAGGGCTGCGACGTTACGGTTAGGGGCAAGGCGATCAGCTTATCTGCCAAAGAACGTCAACTGCTGCTTTTTCTGGCGAGTCACCCCAACCAGGTATTTAGCGCAAGCTTGCTGTACGATCGCATCTGGGGACTGGACGGGACGGGCGAGGAGAATACAGTGAGCGTTCATATTCGTTATTTGCGCAAGAAATTGGAAAGCAGCCCTTCCGAGCCCAAGTATATTCAGACGGTTCGCGGCTTCGGCTATAAGTTCTGCTGGACGGAAGATTAACATCACTGGAGGATGTGAAATGAAGAAGCTCGCCTATATTTTGCTGTTCGCGCTGTTTGCCGGGCAGCTCACGGGCTATAACCGGATCGCCAGCGCGGATAGCGCGTTGCCTCCCCTTACGGTGCGCGCTCTTGCTGCGGGCAACTATGTCATGCTGGCTCTTATGAGCAACGGAACGGTCATGTCCTGGGGAAGGAACGTCGAAGGGCAGTTAGGGGTCGGTATGACGGGCAACCGCGGATACGCTTCGATAGTCAAAGACGGAACCGGTCAGCCTTTATCGGACGTTATTGCCATATCCGCAGGTGCAGGCCATTGTATCGCGCTGACAAGCGACGGGGCGGTTTATTCCTGGGGCGGCACTTCCTCGGGGCAGCTTGGACGCAGCGGCGCGACGAATGTGGCGATGAAGATCACCGGCTTCAACAATAAGAAAATAACGCAAATCTCGGCGGGCGAGTCGCACTCCCTGGCGCTCGACGAAGACGGTTATGTATGGGCCTGGGGAGGCAATAGCTTCGGTCAGATCGGCATCGGAACCAAGACGGCGAAGGTGACGACGCCGACTCAAGTCCTGTCGTCCGCATCCGTAGCTCTTGGCGGCATTCGAGCCGTTGCGGGCGGGCAACTTCATTCGCTGGCGTTAACCGAATCCGGCGAAGTGCTGGCCTGGGGAATGAACATGAACGGACAATTGGGGGACGGGACGCAAACGAATAGAGTGTATCCGGTGACGGTCATTGACGGAACCGGCGCCCCGCTGTCGGGAGTGAAGCTGCTGTCGGCGAAAGGGTATAACTCTCGCGCGCTCAAGACGGACAACACGCTCTGGGCATGGGGAGACAACTACAGCGGGCAGCTCGGAACGGGCAATTACAATATGTCTACCAGAGCCGTTCCCGTTCTCGGGCCGGACGGTCAACCGTTCGGCGATGTGAAGGATATGGCTGCGGGATTTCTGCATACTGTTGCAGTGAAGAATGACGGAACATTGTGGACGTGGGGCTCCAACAATAATTCGGACCCGGCAACCTATCAGTTGGGAAGAAGCTGGAGCGAAAATTCAGACCCGTGGCCCGGCCAAGTGACCGCAAGCGAAAGCGGCGCTCCGGTGGTCGATGTGGCGGCGGTCGTAGCCGGCAACGCGCATACGAGCATACTCAAGACCGACGGCTCCATCTGGAGCGTAGGCGGCAATTCGTTTAATGTACTTGGCGGCAACCGACCCGAGACTACCTATATCCAGCAACTGGCTCAAATCACTTTGAGCACAGGCTCGAAAACGAAGTGGTCTGCGGATTCAGCCGCTTCCGCAAGGGCGGGAGAAACGGTTCCGATTACGCTGCAGTTATTGGATAACGAGGGCAATGCTCTGCCCGTCGGCACCGACAAAGTGCAGATGACAGCAAGTACGGGCTTCATTGGCCCGGCAACCTATACGGACTCGGGGAAGTATACCGCGCTATTCCGCTCCGAAGCCGTAGGAACAAGTGAGATTACAGCTACGGTTAACGGGATAACATTCGCTGCGAAGTTTAACTTGCAGATAACGTCCGGAGAACCAAGCGCGGACAAGTCGACTCTGACGGCAACGCCGAGTCAGGAAATTACCGCCGATGGGACAAGCAGCTTCAAGCTGACATTGAAGCTCAAGGATGCATGGGGCAACGCGATGACCTCAAGCGTGCCGAATGTGTCGCTAAACGCAACCCGGGGAACGCTCGGGGCAGTGACCGAGCTTGGCTTCGGCGAATACGAGGCGCAATTGACTTCTACGGAAACAGGAGTGTCCACGGTTGGCGTCGAACTTGATGGGGATTCTTTCGGCTTAACGACGAGTGTAATTTTTCGGTCGGGTGACCCCAGTGCGGGCAATTCCGTGCTGACAGCAGACTCCGGACCGCTTCCGGCCAATGGGTCGGATAAGGCGACAATCGAATTAACGCTCCACGATTCGTTCGGCAACGCTTTGACGCAAAGCGGCGGCGAAGTGGCATTCGTAACGGATTTAGGGGAAATCGGCAGCGTAACCGAAGCGACCTATGGCCGATATTCCGGGCAAATCTCGTCGCATACTGCCGGTAAAGCGACAATCCGGGCCGTGAGAGAGGGGGAACAGCTGGGCAATGCGGTGGAGGTCGAATTTGTTCCCGTCGTAACGCGGATCGCGTTTGGAGCGGAGGCGTACGAAACGTTGACAGGGAATACCGTTGCGACTGCGGTAACCGCTTATTACTGGAACGGGGATACGGAGAATGTGACCGCACAGAGCCAGTATAGCGTGTCTAACCCGGCTATCGCCTCCGTTGGCCCTGGCGGTGTCGTTACGGGCTTGAGTCCGGGCAATCTAACGTTAACCGCGCAATTTGGCGGCAGGGAAACGACCGTTCCCGTAACTGTCGTGCGGAGAAGCGTTCCCAACCCCGGGAACGGAGGCGGGAATACTCCCGGAACGGATCCGAAGCCGCACGATTCCGGCGGGGGCGCTTCTAATCCGCCTCAATCCGGTACAGGAACGAAAGAGCCCGATACAGGAACGAAAGAACCGGACACAGGGACGAAGCAGCCTGTATCTTTTACCGACTTATCCGGGCACTGGGCGCGTTCGGACATTGCTCTAGCCGTGGAGAAAGGGATTGTGGCCGGCTACCCGGACGGAACCTTCCGTCCTCAGGCGCTCGTAACCAGAGCCGAGCTTGCAGTCATGCTTGCAAGGGAACTCGGATTGAATAAGGAGGGGCAGGTCCGACAGGCCTATGAAGATTGGCCGGCCTGGGCTGGCGATGCGATTGGAAGGTTGATGGAGATCGGGGTTTTGCAAGGATATCCGGACGGCACCTTCGATCCGAACCGCAAAATGACCCGAGCGGAAATGACCGTTGTCCTCTACCGCGCCATGAAGTTTGCGAATCCAGCGTTTAAGGGGGATAGCCGCGCCTCGCTTCAAGCTTTCGACGATGCCGATATCGTTCCGCCATGGGGCATAGAAGCGTACGAAGCGATGATTAACGCGCAGATCGTCGTAGGCGACAATCGCAACAGGCTGCGTCCGAACGACTTCGTCAGTCGAGCCGAAGCCGTTACGCTGCTCGTGCGATTGCTGCAAAAAGGATAGAGGAGCCGGCGATCCCCAAGACCGGCAGTTCGGCGAACGAGCAAACTCAGGAATTTCTTAGCCGGTACTCCGTCGGACTGCAGCTGTTTTCCCGGCGGAACGCTTTGGCGAAGTGGTTCGTATCGGCGTAGCCGACGCGCTCCGCCACTTCTTTGACGGACAGCGAGGTTGAGCTTAGCAGCTCCCTCGCTTTTTGCATTCTTCTGCGGTTTAAGTATTTTAGCGGGGATACCCCGAATTGTTTGTTGAAGTAGCGCACGAGATAGTTCGGATGCAGATGGACGTGTCTAGCCAACTGTTCCAGCGTTACGGGCTCCGCCAGCTGTTCCTCGATATATCGTTCGATCAGGTCGAGCCGCTGCACGTCGGACGATCGGCCCGGAAGCACGCGGATTTCCGTTCCCGCCTCCGCCAGCAGCAGGGCGACGAGCTCAAGCATGACGGCTTTCTCCCGAATTCGCGAGAGGAAGGCGCCGTCCGCATGCAGCGCGGCCAACTCCTCGAGCAGCGTTTGCCACCGGTCATGCTGCCGAACGTCGATACAATGGGGAACGTCGAACCATTGGAACAGGTCCAACTCGCCGATCGTGGCCGTAAAATGACACCAATATTTTTCGTAGGTATTGTCGCTTATGACGGAATAGGACTGCTTCACATTCGCGGGCATAAAGACGATCTGACCCGGCTTGGGGTAATATTCGGCGTCTCCGATTTTGACCCAGCCTTCTCCGTCGCAAATATAATACAGCTTATTGTAATCGGGAACGTAGTCCAGCTCCCGCCAGTGGGACGTACAGCGCGTATAATAAGCGTCTATCGGCTGAACCTTCAGGTTGCGAAGCAGCTCGGACAAATAGACGGAACGTTCGTTAAGCGGCACTTGTCGGTCACCTCGAAGTAGTTAATCGTATCCCCATAAAGGCTAATTGCCAACCTTGTTGATTATAGCATTTGGTTGCTAATCTAGGGATATCCGATAATCAGGATGGAGGCCAAAGAGATGTCAACCTACGGCGAGCAAATCAGAGAAAGAACGCAATGGTTTCTGCAAGACCGCTTCGGCATGTTTATCCACTGGGGCTTATATGCGATACCGGCCCGCGGAGAATGGGTCAGAAACGGGGAGCGGATCAGCAACGAGGATTACCAGGTTTACTTTGACGAATTTAACCCGGACAAGTACGATCCGAAGGCTTGGGCGAGGGCGGCCAAGGACGCGGGCATGAAATATGCGGTACTGACGGCCAAGCATCACGACGGCTTCTGTCTGTTCGACAGCAAGCTGACCGAATACAAGTCTACCCATACGAAAGCGGGCCGCGATCTCGTACGCGAGTTTCTGGAAGCTTTCCGCGCAGAGGGGCTGAAGGTCGGTCTCTACTATTCGCTGATCGACTGGTATCATCCCGATTATCCGGCCTATGGCGATCGTATCCATCCGATGCGCGACAACGAGGCGTACAAGCGCGATCCGGCAACGTTTGGCACGTACTTGGAATATATGCACGGCCAGGTGCGCGAGCTGCTTACCGATTACGGCAAGCTGGACATTATGTGGTTCGATTTCTCCTACGACGAGATGAAGGGGGAAAAATGGCGCGCGACCGAGCTGATGCAGATGATCCGTTCGCTGCAGCCGCACATTGTCGTGGACAATCGGCTGGAGGCGAGCGGCGAAGAGGGCGGTTCGATTTATTCGAGCGAGCCGAGCTTCTATTCCGGGGATTTCGCTTCTCCCGAGCAGATCATTCCGCCTAGCGGCGTCGTGAACGAGAACGGGGAGTCCATCCCATGGGAAGCGTGCATCACTCTGAACAACAACTGGGGCTATGCGGCCGCGGACAAAACCTACAAAACGGCGAGAACGGTCATCCGCAAGCTGGTCGAATGCGTCAGCAAAAACGGCAATCTGCTGCTGAACGTCGGACCGGATGCCAGAGGAGAAATTCCGGTGGAATCGCTGCGGATTTTGGATCAAATCGGCCGGTGGATGGAGCGCAACGGAGACAGTATCTACGGATGCGGCCAGGCGTCTCTTCCGAAGCCGGACTGGGGCCGTTACACGAAAAAAGGCAACAAGCTCTACGCGCATCTGTTCGAGGAGAGCATCGGCCCCATTAATTTGGCCGGTCTCGCCGGGAAGATCAAACGGGCGCGGCTATTGGCCGACGGCTCCGAGCTGTTCGTCTCCCGTCCGTGGAATGCCGTCATGTACCCGGACGACGCATTCTTTAATTTTGCTCAGCCCGAGCATTTTACGTACCCGCTTCCGGACGATCAGGACACCGTCGTGGAAATTTTACTTGAGGAAGCCGACGGCTAACTAAAGGATAAGCACCAACAGGCGCTCCCGTTAATAGGCTATTGGAAAGGCTTTTACGGGGGCGCTGCCGATGGAAGGGTTCAACAATCGTACGGCGATTTTTCTGGCTGCGGTATGCAGCCAGACCTATGCGCAGTGGAACAACCCGGACGGAGCGTTCGTCGTTCCCCGGCCGTTCGAGTTTGTCGGCGAAATTCGCTCCAAATCGCTGCTCGGCGAATCCGAGAAATTCGGCTTCGTGCTGCAATCCGACACGCATGCGATCATCGCCTTCCGCGGCACAAGCTCGACGTCGGACTGGGCGTCCGATGCTCTGGTCAGTCAGGTCAAATTTAAGTTCGTCAGAAACGCCGGAATGACTCACCGCGGGTTTACCGACATATACAGCGGGGCGAGGGCGGGAATTTCCTCTTGCCTGAGACGGATTTCCCCGGACAAAACGCTGTACGTTACCGGCCATAGCCTGGGAGGGGCGCTGGCGACGCTATGCGCGCTCGATTCGGCGGCGGGAACGAAGTTTCGTCACCCGGTCGTCTATACGTACGCAGCTCCGCGCGCCGGCGATCCGGACTTCGCGAAAGCGTACGACGGCAAAATCGCGCGCAGCTTCAGAGTGTGCAACTCGTTCGATGTCGTCACTCATCTGCCACCCTCGACATTGACGATGCCGAAGACCGACAGAACGTTTTACTACCAGCACGTTCGCCGCTCCGAACAGCTCAGCTTCCACAACGGCTCGGTTGCGGGCAATCACGGCATCGGCAGCTACTATGCGGAATTGGCGGCAAGAGATCCGCTGTTCGCGCTGCAGTTAAGCGAATACAATCCCGGCTTTTGCCCGGGTACTTTCACGCCTCCCCCGCTAGATCCGTAGCTTCGAATAAGCCGAATATCGGTTCTGCCCGTCCTCCCGTATCGGGATGGCGGGTTTTTCAATTTGGAGTCTTGGCGGTTGGGTCGTTTAAATCGTTCCGCTTTACATTCCGATAATTCCGATTTATTATATTGGGTATTGATGACTGAAAATTAATCTTGGAGAAGTTGGGGGGATGGCGGTGAATATCGAAAACGTCGAAGCGTTCGTATACGTCATCCATTGCGGGAGTTTCAATAAAGCGGCGGAAGCGTTATACTTATCCCAACCGTCGGTTACGGCACGCATCCAGTCGCTCGAACGCGATCTCGACTGCAGGCTGTTCGACCGTCAAGGCAAGGCCGTGCGAATTACGGAGGAGGGCAGAAGATTTCTGCCCTACGCGCAGCAACTGCTGCTGACCTATCAGAAAGGGAAGCTGCACGTCAACCGAAAGAAGTCGCTCCCCGAAGAGATCAAGATCGGCTGTACCGTAACCGTGTCGAATTACGTCGTCCCCGAGCTGCTTCCGCGGCTGACGGCTCATTTTCCGAATACCCATTATAAGTTTGTGACGGGAACGACCGACGAGATCGTGGGTAAGGTACTGAACAAGGAAGTCGATATCGGCTTCGTTCGCGGAGTGAATCATCCGAACCTGCATTCCGTGAAATTTTACGAGGATCCGATTTCCTTATACGTTTACGAGGATCATCCGTTTATCGGGATGGAACGGCTATCGGTGGAGCAGATCGCTCGGCAGCCGCTCGTCTTTTTCGAATGTGGAGCGCTCGATTGGCTGAGAATCCACCGCATCTTCGAAAATCTCGACCATCCGCCGAATATCCGCATTCAGACGGACAATTCGGAAATGGCGAAGCGGCTTGTTCTCGGCAGGACGGGCATTTCGTTCCTCCCTGGGCTTAGCGTAAGGCAGGAGGTCGCGTCCGGCAAGCTTGTTCCGCTTCGCATGCCGGAGACGGACGGTATCGCCCTGCAGACGAACGTCATCTCCAATCCGGGGGAGCACGGACAGTTTCTGAACGAAATTATCGCAATCGGCCAACAATTCAACGCCCAATAGGAGGAGTAGAGCATGAGTCAAATCGTCATTATTTCGGGGAGTCCGACGCCGGGTTCCCGTTTGAACGGCCTTATTCAGCGGGTTGAGGACAATTGGAAGCAAAAAGGTCTCGAAATCGGCCATATTCACGTCGCGGATCTGCCTGCCGAAGCGCTGCTTCATGCGAACTTCAAGGATGAGGCGATCCTCGCCGCGCTTGCGCAGGTGGAAGCCGCCAGCGCCGTCGTGATCGCAAGTCCGGTCTATAAAGCGTCTTATACGGGTATTCTGAAAGCCTTCCTCGATCTGCTTCCGCAGACTGGACTCAAGGGCAAAATCACGCTGCCGCTGTTTATCGGAGGCACGATCGCGCATTTGCTCAGCCTGGATTACGCGCTGAAGCCGGTGCTGTCGGTACTGGGCAGCCGCAACATTCTGGGCGGCGTGTTCGCAATCGATCAGTGGGTGCAGCGGCTTGAGAACGGCGGCCACGAGCTGTCCGAGGAACTAGGCGAACGGCTCGACCGCGCTTCGGACGAATTGGCCGAAGAGTTGGCCTGGCTTAGCGCTCGTTCCAACGCATAGTTTAGCAGAGGCTGTCCCAAGTAGGCGGGGCAGCCTTTTACTATCCCCGACGCCTACTGACCGCGACCAATAAGACCGTCCCACGTACCTATTCGCACTCCCGCCAGTTGACTGAGACAAATAAGACCGTCCCAGGCACCTATCCGTCTGGCATCGACTCAGATGGATCGAATAAGTCCCTCCCAGACACCTATACGTATGGCATCGACTCGGATGGATCGAATAAGTCCCTCCCAGGCACCTATACGTATGGCATCGACTCGGATGGATCGAATAAGTCCCTCCCAGGCACCTATCCGTCTGGCATCGACTCGGGAGGATCGAATAAGTCCCTCCCAGACACCTATACGTCTGGCATCGACTCGGATGGATCGAATAAGTCCCTCCCAGGCACCTATACGTTTGGCATCGACTCGGATGGATCGAATAAGTCCCCCTCACATACCTACTCCTCCTTTACTCCTTCAACATTAGCCTGGGTAGATCGTTTAAGACTGCCCCACTCGCCAAGTCGCATCATACGATTTCCGTATCAACCAAATTTCCGCGATAATTCCGGACTCTTCTGAGGTGCCGGCTCGACAGTCGAGCCTTTCGCAATCTATGCACTCCCCATACCCAATGAACTCCCCGTACCCAATGAACTCCCCATACCCACTGTACTCCCAGTGTCCACTGCACTCCGCCCCCACTGCACTCTCCTCGCTCTCCATCCTTCTAGCGCCCCACTACAGCCCCACCTTCATCCCCACCGCCCAAAAAAGTCGTATCGGATTATTGAATCGATCGATAGAAGATCTCTATTATCAAATCCATTGACGGCAAAATAGCTCAGGTGCTATTGTTAATCCCAACAATAATTCTTACTTATCGGGTAGGAATTATAAGGTTAACAAAACAAAGAAAAGCGGAGGGAACCTCACTATGAAAAAAACCAGTCTAGCCATCGTTATTCTTACATTCTCGCTCGCCTTAACCGCGTGCGGAGCGAAGGGCAACAATGCGGCCAACTCCTCGTCGCCCTCGCCCGAAGCGCCGGCAGCAAGCCTGTCGTCCTCGCCGAGCCAGTCGGCTGGCACCGAAGCGGAGCCGGCAAAAGTGACGAAGATCATCGTCGGCACGGGCACGCAGTTTCCGAAAGTGTGCTTCATCGACGAGAACGGCAAGCTGACCGGCTTCGATGTCGAGCTCGTTAGAGAGATCGACAAGCGGCTGCCCCAATACGAATTCGAGCTGCAGACGCAGGAATTCAAAAGCCTGCTGCTCAGCCTCGAAACGAAGAAAATCGACTTCGTCGCCCACGAGATGGAGAAAAACCCCGAACGCGAAGAAAAGTATTTGTTCAACAAAGAGCCTTACGCGCACTGGAGAAACAAAATCGTCGTCGCCAAGGACAACGACTCCGTTCAGACGCTGGACGACTTGAAGGGCAAGAAGGTGCTGGTAGGCGCGACAAGCGCCCAAGCGCAAATTTTGGATAACTATAACAAAGCGAACGACAACGCCATCAAAGTTGTATTCAGCAACGGAGGCGCCAACGACACGGTCGAGCAGATCGTTAGCGGTCGGGTGGACGCGACGCTGGCCGCCGATTTCGCGCTGTCGCTCATCGATCCGGAAGCCAAGCTGAAGGCGACCGGCCCGGCGCTCTCCGAAGCCGACATCCTGTTCATGTTCCGCAAGAACGACGCGGAATCGCAGCAGCTGTCAGACGCCATCGACGGTGCAATCAAGGAACTGAAAGCCGACGGCACGCTCGGCAAGCTGAGCACGGAATGGCTGGGCGGAGATTTTACCGCCGAAGAATAAACAGCCGCAGAAATAAAAAGGCGAGAGGATGAACCCCCGCATGGGTGCCCAATTCGATATTCAGTATGTGTTCGAATATTTCGTGAAGCTGCTGCCCTTCATTCAAATTTCTCTATTTATCGTAGCTTCATCGATCGTGCTGGGTCTTCTGTTCGGCCTGCTGGCCGCGCTACCTCGCTTGTATCGCGTTCCCGTGCTGCAGCGGCTATCCCAGCTTTACGCGTCCTTTTTCCGGGGCACGCCGATTTTGATACAGCTGTTCCTGCTCTACTACGGGCTTCCGGAAGTGCTAAAGCTGGTCCATATCGACATTACGCGGCTACCCGTGCTTGTGTTCGTCATTCTCGTCTATGGACTGCATAGCGGAGCCTACGTATCGGAAGGCATCCGGGCGGCGGTAAGCGCGGTGGATCGCGGTCAGGTCGAAGCTGCGTACGCGGTCGGGATGAACGGGTTTCAGGCGTTTACCCGTATCGTTTTTCCGCAGGCGATTGCGATTGCGGTGCCGATTCTCGCGAATCTCGTCATAGCCACGCTGAAGGACACGTCGCTGGCATTTACGCTTGGCGTAATGGAACTGACGGGCAAATCGCAGACGCTGGCGACGATGTCCCGGCATTTTATCGAGTCGTATATTGCGCTGGCGGCGGTTTACTTTATTCTCAGCATCGCTCTAGAGAGGCTGTTCCTGCTCGCCGAGCGCCGCATGCTGAAGCATGAACGCGACACCGGCAAGACAGAGAGAGTCCCACTCGGGAAAAAGTGGCTGAAAAAACGCACGAACGCCGCAATCGCGTTGAGCAAAGGGGGCACGGGCGCATGAGTCTGGATTTCTCGTTTATTTGGACGGCGTTCGTCAGCCTGCTGACTGCCGTGCCGACAACGCTCAAAATTACGGCTGTATCGGTGCTGTGCGGCTTTGCGATCGGCACCGCTATCGCGCTGTGCCGCATGTACAGAGTTCCCGTGCTGCACCGGATCGCCGCCGCTTATGTGACGGTTATCCGCGGCACGCCGATGCTGACGCACCTGCTGATCCTATACTTTGCGATTCCGCTAATCGTAGACGGTTTGGCGGAGCGGTTTGATTGGCCGATCCGGTCGGCGCAAATTCCGATGATCGGGTTTGCGTACTTGTCCTTCTCGATTACCGCGGGGGCTTATCTGTCCGAGGTCGTTCGCTCCGGCCTGCTGGCGGTCAGCAAGGGCCAGATGGAAGCCGCGCACGCGGTCGGCATGACGACGCCGCAGGCGCTGCGACGGATCGTGTTTCCGCAGGCGTTCGCGGCGGCATTGCCCAACCTGACGAACAGCGTGATCGGCATGCTGCATGGCTCCACGCTCGCCTTTACGGTGTCGGTCGTCGACATCAACGCCCAGGCGGAGATCGTGGCGACGACGAACTGGAAGTTTTTCGAGGCGTATTTGGCTGCGGCGCTCCTGTTCTGGGGAATGACGGTACTGATCGAACGGCTGTCGGCGCTGCTGGAAAGAAGAGTCACCCGATACAGTCGAGGAGGTGTCGCATGATCAAGCTGACCGGAATCCGCAAAGCGTTCGGCAAAAACGAAGTGCTGAAGGGAATCGATCTGACTGTGGACAAAGGCGAGGTCGTCGCAATTCTCGGGCCGAGCGGTTCGGGCAAAACGACTCTGCTTCGCTGCATCAACTATTTGGAGAGGCCGAGCGATGGGGAGATCTCGATCGACGAATTCGCCGTCAACTGCCGCAAGCCCGCCAAGAAGGACATTCACGCGCTTAGACGCAAAACGGCGATGGTGTTCCAGCAGTACAATTTGTTCCGGCACAAAACCGCGCTTGAGAACGTGATGGAGGGGCTCGTCATCGTCAAAAAGCTGGCGAAGGAGGAGGCGCGCAGGAGGAGCGTCGAGTTGCTGGAGAAAGTCGGACTCAGCGACAAACTGGACGCTTATCCGAGTCAATTGTCCGGAGGGCAGCAGCAGCGCGTCGGCATTGCCCGGGCGCTAGCGCTGAACCCCGAGGTCATTTTGTTCGACGAGCCGACCTCGGCGCTTGATCCGGAGCTGGTGGGGGAAGTACTCTCCGTTATCCGCAAAATCGCCAAAGAAGGCATTACGATGATTATCGTCACGCATGAGATGGGCTTCGCCCAAGAGGTGGCAAACCACATCGTGTTTATGGAGGGTGGCTCGATCGTCGAGGAAGGACCGCCGAAGACCATTTTCCAATCGCCCAAGGAGGAGAGGACGCGACAATTTCTGGTCAGGTTCAATTCGGAAAGCAGCTATTCGATTTAACCTCCTGAGACGCATTGCGATTAAAGAGGGCTTTTGAACAACTACGGAACGGAGAGATAGAGATGACGCTTAAACTCGGTATTTTGGATCAAAGCATCGTATTCCCGGGCCAGACGCCGTCCGAGGCGCTGGGCAATACCGTTCGTCTCGCTCAGCTTGCGGAAGAGCTTGGCTTCGAACGGTTTTGGGTGTCCGAGCATCACGACTCCCCGCAGATGGCCGGCGCTTCCCCGGAGGTGCTGATCTCCCACCTGCTGGCCCGCACGGACAAAATCCGCATCGGCTCCGGAGGGGTGATGCTTCAGCATTACAGCCCGTACAAGGTGGCGGAAAATTTCAACGTGCTCGCCTCGCTTGCTCCAGGAAGAGTCGATCTCGGCATCGGACGCGCTCCCGGCGGGCTGCCGCGTTCGACAAGGGCGCTGCAGGAGGGCGTCGCCGAGCCGGAGTCGCTGGAGGTGAAGCTGGCTCAGCTTGAGCAGTATTTGCGCGGACCCGTCACCGACGATGAACCGCTCGCCGGCTTGCAGGCCAATCCGCTGCCGGTGCAGCCCGCCGACGTTTATCTGCTCGGAACGAGCGTGTCCAGCGCCAGGCTGGCGGCGGAGCGAGGATTTCCTTACGCGTTCGCGCTGTTCATCAACAATGACCCGGCT
Organism: Cohnella phaseoli; assembly: GCF_003386235.1. Taxonomy (GTDB): domain Bacteria; phylum Bacillota; class Bacilli; order Paenibacillales; family Paenibacillaceae; genus Cohnella; species Cohnella phaseoli. The sequence continues at coordinate 63,430 of NZ_QRDZ01000041.1, read as the reverse complement.
GCCGCAAAAGAAGCGTTCGACGCGTACCGAGCCGGCTTTAACCGGGCCAAGGGAGGGGAGCCGCGCACGCTGCTTGCCTTGTCCGTCATCGCGGCGGACACGGAGGAAGAGGCGGCCGAGCTTGCCGGCCAGTTCAAGAACGTACGCGTGACGCTGGCCAGCGGCAAAACCGTTAACGTAGGCTCGCTTGAGCAGGCGGAGGAGTTCGCCCGCCAGGCCGGGGAGACGTATACGGCGGAGGTGCGGGACGCCGACATCACGCAAGGTACGAAAGAGACGGTGCGCCGTCGATTGCTGGAGCTGCAGCAAACCTATGGCGCAGACGAATTGATCTTCACGACGATCATCCCCGATTTTGAGAAACGGGTGCGCTCGTTCCGGCTGCTGAAGGAGGCGTTCGAGGAACAGGAGCAATTCGAGGAACAGCCTGCCTAGGGGCTATTGGTCCGCTTTTGTCCCAAAACGGAAGCAAGGAGGTGCAAGATAGAGATGAGTACATTCGCGGCTGAGCCGCTATACGAGCAATTAGTCGCCATCAGGCGCCAGCTTCATGCCCATCCGGAGCTGTCCCATGAAGAGTTCGAGACGACTGCGACGATTCGAGGTTGGCTGGAAGAAGCGGGGATTCGTATCGCCGACTATCCGCTGCGTACCGGCGTCGTTGCCGAAGTCGGCGGCTTGCTCGGGGGACCGGTCATCGCCATTCGCGCCGACATCGACGCGCTTCCCCTGCAGGAAGAGACCGGACTGCAGTTCGCTTCTCGGGTTCCGGGCAAAATGCACGCCTGCGGGCACGATTTCCATACGGCCGCCGTTCTCGGAGCCGCCCTGCTGCTGAAGAAGCGGGAGGCCGAGCTGGAAGGCACGGTTCGCTTTCTGTTCCAGCCGGCCGAGGAGAAGGCGAAGGGCGCAGCGCAGGTGATTGCAAGCGGCGCATTGGAAGGCGTTAAAGCCGTGTTCGGACTGCACAACAAGCCGGACCTGCCGGTCGGCACGATCGGTATTAAAGCCGGTCCGCTGATGGCCGCGGCCGACGGCTTTATCGTCGAGGTGAAGGGGCTCGGCACGCATGCCGCAGTACCCGAGGCGGGCATCGATCCGATCGTCGCCTCCGCGCACATCATAACCGCGCTGCAGTCGATCGTCAGCCGCAACGTCGGCGCTCTGGACGGCGCGGTCGTCAGCGTGACGCGGCTGAACAGCGGCACAGCGTGGAACGTTATCGCCGAACAAGCCGTGTTCGACGGCACGCTGCGGACGTTCGACGAGAAGGTGCGAACGAAGGTGCGCGAGCGCTTCGAGCAGATCGTCACCGGCGTCGGCGCGGCGCTTGGGGCACAAGCCTCAGTCCGCTGGCTAGACGGCCCGCCCGCCGTCGTCAACGATCGCCGCTGGGCCGAGGCGGCGGCCGCTGTCGCCAATTCGATCGGCTTGCATGTCGTCGAGCCGTTGCCTTCCCCTGCGGGAGAGGATTTTTCCTTCTACTTGCAGCATGTTCCAGGCAGCTTCTTCTTCCTCGGCACTTCGGGACCGCAGGAATGGCACCATCCCGCTTTCGATGTCGACGAGCGCGCGCTGCCGATTGGGGCTTCATTTTTCGCTGCGCTCGCCGTCGACGCCTTTGCGCGGCTGTCGGATTCGTCGCTGAAATAAAAGGAGGGAGCGCCATGCGCAAACTATACGACGTGATTATCGTAGGCGCCGGATCGATGGGGATGAGCGCGGGCTACGAGCTGTCCCGCCGGGGGCTTAAGACACTGCTGATCGACGCCTTCGATCCGCCCCACGCACAGGGCAGCCATCACGGAGATACGCGCCTCATTCGGCACGTCTACAGCGGCGGGCCGGACTATGTGAAGCTTGCGCTTCGAGCCGACGAGCTGTGGCAGGAGCTGGAGGGCGTTTCCGGGGAGAAGCTATTGGAAAGAACGGGGGTGCTAAACCTGTTCGATCCTTCCGTCTATTCCTACGCGGACAGATTCCAATACTCGGCGGAGCTTGGCGTTCCGTTCGAAGAGCTGAGCACGGAGCAGGTGCGGGATCGTTGGCCAAGCTTGCGCGTTCCCGATTCCTATCGGGCCATGTATGAACCGAACGCGGGTTTGCTGTATAGCGACAAATGCGTGACCGCCTTCCGAAAGCTGGCTTTACAGACCGGAGCCAGGCTGCTGACGGACACGTTCGTCACGCGCATCGAGCCGTCCGCCTCGTTCGTGACCGTGCATACGGACAAGGGCGTATATGCGGCGAGCAGCGTGATCTTGAGCGCCGGGGCATGGTTCCGGACGCTGGAGCCGTTCGTCCGCCTGCCGATTCGCGCCGTGCGCAAAGTCGTCGGCTGGTTCGAGCCGGGGACGACTGCATACGACGCGGACCGATTCCCCGGATTTACGTTCGGAGACGAGACGGGAGGCTACTACGGTTTTCCGAGCGTTGGAAGCTCCGGAGTCAAAATCGGCCGCCACGACACCGGCGGAGAATGGAAGCCCGGCGAGGAGCTTGCGCCGTTCGGGACCGCCCCGGAGGATGAGGAAGATTTGCGACGAGCGCTCGACGCTTTCCTTCCAGGAGCGGCGGGCAGGCTGCTGCGCGGCTCCGTCTGCAAGTACGAGCATACGCCGGACGAACATTTTATTATCGATAGGCATCCCGAGCATGCAAACATTTTGCTGGCAGGCGGATTTTCCGGTCATGGATTCAAATTTGCCAGCGTTGTCGGCGAGCTTCTCGCCAACCGGATTGAGCTGGGCAGGTGGGGGCGGGAGATTGAACGTTTTTCCGTCTCGCGTTTCTCCGCTTCCGGCATCTCTCATTCTCAAGGAGGCGTACCGTCATGAGTCAAACCCCAATCTCGATAGAAAGTTACGTTCGTACCTACGACGAGTTGCAGGAGGCCATTGCCGGCTTATCCGACGAGCAGCTCGTCTGGAAGGCGTCGGAGAAGTCCTGGAGCGTAACCGAGGTGCTGACGCATCTGGCCGATCACAATCTCGTCGTTTCCTTCCGCATTCGCGAGGTGCTGGCCGGTTCGGAGGTTCGCCTGCCGGCGTTTGCCCAGGACGAATGGGTCGCCGGTCAGCGGGCGAACGCCGCCAAAGCCGCCGACGTGCTGGCCGCTTTCCGCGCGCTGCTGCTCTACAACAGCCTGTTGTTTCATCGATTAACCGTCGAGGACTGGAATAAGTCGGGTGTGAACTTCAAGGGACAGACGGTGACGGTGGAGGCTATCGCGCAGTCGTTCATCAACCATGTGCACCATCATTTGGGGCAGATCGATCGCATCAAGCAAGCGGGAGAAAGCGGGTGGGGACAATGCCAAGCGGCCAAGTGATCGTTCGGTATGCGGAGGAGCGGGATCGCGCCGCGATCTTGAACGTGCTTCTTGGAGCATACAGCCAGTATGAGGCCGCGTTGTCGCACGAACGGTGGACGCAGTACAAGGAAAGCATCGCGGAAGCTGTCCATTCGCCGACGACGAAGGCGAGACTGGCGGCCGAGCTGGACGGAGAGCTTGTCGGCAGCGTATTTATTTACGATTCGGCGGAAACCGCCTACGGCTCGCCGCAGCTCGAAATCCACAACCCGATCATCCGACTGCTGGGCGTTCTGCCGAATGCGCGCGGCCACGGAATCGCCACGGAGTTGATCCGGGCCAGCGTTCGTCTGATCCGGGAATGGGGAGCGGATACGCTGCATCTGCATACGTCGGACATGATGGAATCCGCGGTCAGGCTGTACGAACGGCTTGGCTTCGAGCGGGCTTACGATAAGGAGTTTCACAACGGGGCCGTGCTGGTCAAGAGCTATCGGCTGAAGCTGGCGGACACGGCGCTGCTTAACGTATAAGAAGTATAAATCCAGGGAGGAACCGGACATGGCGCAACGCAAAAAAATCAAATTCGGAGCGATTATTCACGGAGTGGGAGGCAATATCGCGGGGTGGAGGCATCCGGAGGTTCCGGCGGACGCCAGCGTAAGCTTTCCGTTCTACCAGCGGCAAGCGCAAATTGCCGAGGCCGGCAAAATTGATCTTGTCTTTATCGCGGACGGTCTCTATATTACCGAGAAATCGATCCCGCATTTTCTGAACCGTTTCGAGCCGCTAACGCTGCTTTCCGCGCTAGCCTCGGTTACGAGCCGCATCGGGCTCGTCGGCACCTTGTCGACTTCGTATAGCGAGCCGTTCACGGTTGCGCGCCAATTCGCCTCGCTCGATCATCTAAGCGGCGGCCGAGCAGGCTGGAACCTCGTCACTTCTCCTCTTGAAGGCTCGGCTCGCAACTACGGGAAGCCGGAGCATCCGACGCACGACGAGCGGTACAAAATCGCCGAAGAGCACCTTGAGGTGACGAGAGGGCTGTGGGACTCTTGGGAGGACGACGCGTTCGTTCGCGACAAACAATCCGGCGTGTTTTTCGATCCGACGAAGCTGCATCGGCTTAATCACAAGGGGGAGCATTTCAGCGTGGAAGGGCCGCTGAACATCGCGCGTTCCAAGCAGGGACAGCCGGTCGTGTTCCAGGCCGGATCCTCGGAGAGCGGCAAAAACCTTGCGGCCAAAGGCGCCGACGCCGTCTTTACCGGACATGAGACGCTGGAGGAAGCCCAAGCTTTCTACAAAGATGTAAAAACGCGGACGATCGGTTACGGCCGCGAGGCGGACGACATCGTTATTCTGCCGGGCATCTCGCCGATCATCGGTCGGACGCAGGAGGAGGCCGATCGCAAATACGAGGAGATCGCCAGCCTTGTCAGCATTGAGAAGGCGCTCGATTATCTCGGCCGCTTCTTCGAGCATCACGATTTCTCGCAATATCCGCTTGACGAGCCGTTCCCGGACATCGGCGACTTGGGCAGCAACAGCTTCCGCAGCGGCACGGACAAAATCAAGCAGCAGGCTCGCGAACAAGGGTTGACGCTGCGTCAGGTGGCGCTGCGCTCGGCAACGCCGCGCGGACAGTTCGTCGGCACGCCGGAGCATATTGCGAATCTAATTCAGAAATGGTACGAGGAGGAAGGAGCGGACGGCTTCATTATCCATTCCCAGCTTCCGAGCGGTCTGCGCGACTTCGTCGAGCTGGTGATCCCGATCCTTCAGGAGCGCGGTATCTATCGGACCGAATACGAAGCGGACACGCTGCGCGGCAACCTGGGCCTGAAAATTCCGTCCAACCGCTACTCCGCCGCCGAAGTGAATAGCTGAGTGGGTTTCGGTAAGTGGGGGCGTACTAGATGATCGATCAAGAAAAAAGTGCATGTATCTCCTGAGACTGCCTCATACGGTCCTGAAATTTCCCTATTACGGGTTTAAAGTACAAATTTCAGGAAACGCTTTTGGGGCCCCCGCAAAGTAATCGGAATAAGCTTCGAAGCTTAACGTCACTTTGTGGGGTATCTCGCATCGTAAGGAGATACATGCACGGTAATGCTCTATCGATCATCTTTTCGTACGCTTCTTTTTACTTATGAGACAGACGAATCCCGAACCTAGTTACTTCCACAGATTAACGCGCTCGGCGTAATTTTTCGAATAGATTTCTTCAATCTTCTCCGCCTTGTTGGCTTGCAGATTGCCGATCATTTTGTTGTATGCGTTCTCCGCTTCCGCTGCGGATTCGGCATAAACCATCGACGTAAAGCCCTTGTCCACGATGTCTTTCACCTTCTGCTCGATCAGGGCGTCGGGCGTTCCGCCTAGCGGACCAAGATTGTCGTAGAGCGAAGTGTCCCAAGTAGAATCCTTCATGGAAATCAAGGCGTGAGCGCTAATCGGATCTTTGTCGTACTTGGCCGCAAGGTCGTAAGGAGTTCCGTCCGTGCCGTTGCCGTTCTTGATGAACCAGGTCCATTTCCGGATGCCGGTCGTCTTCGAATATTCGTTCCAGTTGTCCTTAAAGCCTTGAAGCACTTCAGGCCGAGGCGTATGTTTGCCGTCCTTCATATCCCAATGCGTGCCTTCGAGTCCCCATTGCAGCAAATATTGTCCTTCTTCGCTAACGAGGAAATCCATCATCTTGATCGTCTCAACGGGATGCTTGTTGGAGACGGTAATGCCGATCGCGTCCCAGCCGAGCGAGCTTCTTGGACCGAACGTAGTTTGCGAAGGATCCACGCCGTCCGCGACGACCTTGAACGAATAGAACTGCTTGTCGGTCTCTTCGCCGAATTGCTCCTTCAGCAGGCGGTTCGGCTCCGTCGGAAGTCCGCCTCCCGTTGCGAATACTCTTCCGCTTGTCGTCTTCTGATCGTAGATTTGCGTTTTGTTAACCGCCCATTCCTTGTCCAGCAGTCCTTCAGTTTGCAGTCCGTTAATGAACTTGATCATCTCCAAATAACGGGGATGGCGTACGTCCAGTTCCAGCTTGCCGTCGACTTCGTAATAGCTTTTCATGCCGTACATACCTTTGAAGGTACCTACGATGGTCGGCATATGATCCGCGTTAAGGGTAAAAGGAATCGAGTCCTTGCCGTTAACCTGTGGATATTTCTCTTTGAATTTGCGCAGCAAGTCGACGAATTCCGCTTGGGTGAAGCTTTCGCCTTTCTCCGCTTTTTCGCCGTAGCCGAATTCTTTTAAGATATCCATTCTCATATTGATGCTCCAACCCGGATCCGGGTCCATGCCGTACCAGTTGTTCAAATAATAATTTTTGCCGTCCTGATAGCGGCTTTTGTTCAGTACATCGCCGTACATCTCCTTGATGTTGGGACCGTATTGATCGATCAGGTCATTCAGTGGAACTAAGGCGCCTGCGGCGATATATTTATTGACGATGTCGCTGCGACGATCCATCAGCACGATATCCGGAAGATCGTTGCTGGTCAGCATCAGATTAAGCTTTTCGTCGGGATTGCCCGTCGGCTGCTGAATCTGGAACGTAATTCCGGTCCTTTTCGTAATTTCCTGCGCAACGGGATTGTTGAATTGGTCGCCCGTGTTTTTATCGAAAAAGCTCAGCGTGATCGTTTCTTTCTTCTCCGGCTCCGAGCCTGCCGACGATTGTCCGGATCCCTGGGCAGCCGGCGATTGCGCCGGATCGTTGCCCGATTTGCCCGAGCAAGCGGTCATCAGCAGAACCAGGGAAAGCATTCCCGCAATCGCAATCTTTCTGTTTATCTTTAACATGGTCGTATCCCCCTTAGAGTAGGCTCCGCATAAAATTACTTGATATAAGACAAGAAAGATTGATTGGCTTCAAGCATTTCGTCGCACATGCTGACGATGTCGTCGAGCGACAGCTCGGCGGAGGTGTGCGGGTCCAACATGGCGGCATGGTAGACATGCTCCCTTTTACCCGTTAATGCGGCTTCGATCGTCAACAGCTGCATATTGATATTCGTCCGGTTAAGCGCGGCGCATTGCGGCGGCAATTCCCCGAAGCGCGTAGGAAGAATTCCGTTGGCATTCACCATGCAGGGAACCTCCACGCACGCTTTTTCCGGCAGATTGCTGATCAGTCCGCCCGTATTCAGCACATTTCCCGCGATTTCGAAGGGGACGTTCGTTTCCATTGCTTCCATAATGTAAGAGGCATATTCATGGGAGCGCTCATGGGTGAGATTGCGATTCTCGATCATGTCGTTGACTTCCTTCCAGAAGGAAGCTTTGCCTTTTCCCCAGTTTTTATATCCGTTCGTAGGCAAGGAGTACTTTTCTTTAAGCTCGGGATAACGCTGCTTGTGATAATACGGCACATACTCCGATCCATGCGAGCTGGATTCCGTAACGAAGTAGCCGAACAGCTTCATGAAATCGTAGCGCACCATATCCGTATGAAGCTCTGTGCGGTCGGCGGCTCTGCGTTTGATTTCCGGATAGAGATCCTGCCCGTCCTTCGTAATCTCCAGCAGCCAAGCTTGATGGTTAATGCCGCCGATTTTCCAACGAACGTCCCGATGATCCATTCCCAAGCCTTCCAGCAGCTCGCGGGCACAGGTTTGGACGCTATGGCACAGTCCTACGGTTTTGATTCCGGTTGCTTGCTGCATCGCGCCGGTGACGATCGCCATCGGATTCGTATAATTCAGCATCCACGCATCGGGACATACTTCCTCCATATCCTTGGCCATATCCAGCATGACGGGAATCGTCCGAAGCCCCCTGAACAGGCCTCCCATGCCCAGCGTGTCGGCTACCGTCTGATAAAGTCCGTATTTCTCAGGAATCTCGAAGTCCGACGAAATTGTCGGTATCAATTCTCCTACGGCGATCGCGTTAATGACATAGTCCGCTCCGCGCAGCGCTTCCTTACGGTCCGTATAGGCTTTGACAGTCGCCTTGCCGCCTAGGTTTTGATTGAGGTTTTGCAGCATTTTTTCCGATTGGCTCAAGCGCTCCATATTAATATCGTACAAGGCCATATGGGCATTCTCAAGCGATGGCGTTCTCATGCAGTCTCCAAGAATATTTTTAGCGAATATCGAGCTTCCCGCTCCGATGAAAGTAATTTTAGGCACTCGAATGCCTCCTTGATTGAATTAGTTTTTGACGGCTCCGAGCAGCATGCCTTTCAGGAAGAACCGTTGGACAAAAGGATAGACGAGAATAATAGGCAAGGTAGCGACCATCGTCACCGTCATACGAATGCTCTCGCCCGTAACCGGTATTTTCTTGGATTCATTGGCTAGCTGCTGCGCTTCGTTAAGCATATCTCCGGTTTGATATTGATTGAGAATTTTCACCAGCACGGCCTGCAGCGTCTTGAGATCCGGGTTGTACGTATAGATGTAGGAGTCGTACCAGGCGTTCCAATGAGAGATCGCCGAGAACAATCCGACGGTGGCCAGCACGGGAACGCATACCGGCAAAATGACTTTAACGAAGATTTTCACGTCGTTGGCGCCGTCGATCTGGGCCGATTCCTCAAGCTCCCTCGGCAGTCCCTCCATAAAGGTACGGATCAGCACCATCCAAAAAATATTGATTAATCCCGGAAAAAGAAAGACCAGGAAGTTGTCAATCAAACCCAACGACTTCACGATCATATAAGTCGGGATCAAGCCTCCGCTGAAATACATCGTGAATACGAAAAATAAATTGACGAATCTGCTCCCGACGAGATCTTTCTTGCTCAACACGTAGGCGAGAAGGGCGATACAGAAAACGGATAGCGGTACCCCCAGAACCGTACGGAGCAGCGTCACTTTAACCGAGGTTAGAATCTCCGGATTCGAGAAGACGGCGGAGTAGCTTTCCAGGCTAACGTCGCGCGGCCAGAGCAGAAATCCGCCCCTTAAGGAATCGGTTCCGTCGTTAATGGACAAGACAAAAATTTGCCAAAAAGGAAAAAAGGTCACAAGGAACAACAGACTTAGAAATCCGTATAACAAAATATTGCCCGACCAGTTCATCAGCGTATCCCGACTTCTCATGTTTCCCTCCTCCTTAGAACAGCGAATTATTGTTCATGCGTCGGGCCAGAGAGTTAACGCCGAGCACCATGATGAAAGCGACGACCGACTTGAACAATCCGACTGCGGATGCATAGGAGAACATGCCGTTCTGGATGCCGTAGCGGAAGGAATACGTATCGATAACGTCGGAATAATCGCGATTAAGCGAATTGCCCAGCAGGAAATATTGGTCGAATCCGGTATTGACGATGTTCCCTACGGCAAGAATAAGCAAAATTACGATCGTCGGCTTAAGCAGCGGCAGAGTGATATGGAAGATTTGCTTCACTCTCGTCGCTCCGTCTACTTTGGCGGCCTCGTATAGCTCGGGGTTAATCGAGGCAATGGCGGCCAAATAGATGATCGAACTATAGCCCATTTCCTTCCACGTATTGGCTCCGGCGACGATTCCCCAAAAGTATTTCCCTTCCTGCAGAAAAAGCACGCTTTCCTTGGTCAGGCCGAGCAGCTTCAGCAGTTCGTTAACGACGCCGTCCGCGGACAACAACGTGACGAAAATATTCGCCGCGATTACCCATGAGATAAAGTACGGCATGTAGGACGCCGTTTGGACGATGCGCTTGAAGGATGCGCTTCTGACCTCGTTCAGAGCAACGGCGATGAGGATCGGGACCAGAAATCCAATGCCGATCGTCAGCATGCTCGAAACCAAGGTATTTCTCATAATCAATAAGAAATCGTCCCCCGCGAAGAAGAGCGTAAACCACTGAAACCCGACGAACTCGCTGTTCAGGAAGGTCGACCAGAAGTTTCCGAGAGTCGGCTTGTAATCCACGAATGCCATATACAAGCCCAGCATCGGCCCGTAGGAGAACAGAATGGCCCAGATGAATCCGGGGACAAGCATGAGATAAAGATAACGCTGCTTGACTATTTTTTTACTTAGTTTGAGTCTCGATGCCTGATTGATCACGCTGATCGGAACCACCTCATTTCGTAAGCGCCGGCCGCTTGTCTCTATTATTGGGCCGCCGAATCGCGATATCCATAACGAGTTCCACTGATTTATACCGCAAACGAACGAAACTGCTTCGGAGCGAATTGACAGGCATTTTACGAGAGTGGGATACTTAGAATCATTCAAATCGCGGCGACAAGGGGCGAGATACGGGATGCATACGATTCTTCTGGTGGATGACGAACGTCTGGAGTTGGACACCTTGCAGAACTTCGTGCCTTGGCCCGATATGGGCTTCGAGATCGTAGGAACGGCCAAGAACGGGAAAGAGGCTTTAGCGAAAATCGGCGAGCTGCTTCCGGATATCGTCATTACGGACGTCAAAATGCCGATCATGGACGGAATAGAATTCGCGACGATCGCCCGCGGTCTGCTTCCCCACCTTAAAATCGTCTTCCTAAGCGGCCACGACGATTTCCTCTATGTTAAATCCGCGCTTCATGTGGAAGCGATGGGCTACTTGCTCAAGCCGCTAGATATGGGGGAGCTTCGAAGTCTGATGGAGAAGGTCAAGCTGAGATGCGCGGATGAGCAGCGAGTCAAGCTTTCCTCGCGTGCGCTGGCGATCCAATATATTAAAGATCTGCTGAACGAGAAGGACGAAGCCGTCCAGAAATCAAAGGCGGATGAAATTCTAAGCTTAAAGCTTGAGCTCCTTATCTCGGAAACCGGAAAATTCACTTTTTCCCTGATCACGATCGATGAATACGCGGCCTTATCGAGATATGTAGCAGACGGTCCAGCGGCAATCCTGAGGATTGAGAAAGAGATCGAACGTCTGGCGATCGGACACGGCGCATTGATCGTCTCCTTGAACGAACGCCAGCATCTCGCGATCAGCGCTAACGAGCCGACAGACAACGTAATGCCCTGGTACCGGGAGCTGGGCTCCTTATCCCAATGGGTCACGTTATGCGCTCATCCTCAACCGGCGAAGCTGGAACGGCTCTCCGATTTGTTTCGAGTTTTGATGGACATGCGGGATCGTCATGTTTTCCTGTACGGAGCGGGTCATTTGATCGTCGCGGACGAGTTGGCGGAGCAAGCTTCCTTGTCGGCAGCTTCCTTCGCCGAACGGACACCTTCCGTCGATTCCCTACATGCGAATATTCGGCAAGGGAAGCCGCAGGAGGCTGCCGTTTGGTTGCGAGATTATTTCTCTTCCTTGATCGAAGGAGCAGGGATGTCTATCGAACCGATCGAGCAGGCATGCTTAAGGCTTCTAGATCAAATCTACGGGGAACATGTAGCGGCCCATCTCGGAATAAAAGAAAAAATGGAGGACAAAGCGGCATTGATCGGCAAGCTGGCCGTGATCGAGAGCGTGCCTTACATGGAGCAGACGATACGCAAAACCGTCCTGAAGCTGATCGAGCGCATCGCCGAGCAGGAGACGGACAAGCATGCGGTAACGGTCGGCCAGCTTAAGAAGCTGATTTCGGAACAATATGCCCAGCCGCTTACGATCGAATATTTGGCGGAGCGGGTGTTTATGTCTCCGAATTATTTGCGCACCATTTTCAAAGAGCATACAGGAAGCACCGTTCTCGAATACGTAACGCAAGTTCGAATGGAGCATGCGTCGAACATGCTGCGCAACAGCGCGCTTAAAATCCATGAAATTTCGTTAAAAGTCGGGTACGAGAATCCGTCGCATTTTTGCGCCATTTTTCTGAAGCGAATAGGACTAACGCCTAACCAATACCGCAAACAAACGTTAAGGCTGTGAGATGATGCTGCGGAAAATGAAGCTCTTTTTCATGAATTTGCCGATTCGGGGGAAGCTGCTCGTCTTATTTCTGTTTGCATCGGTTATACCGCTGCTCTTCGTCTCCTTCTATTCCTACACCGTCACCGAACGCCAATTGGTCAGGCAAACGCACGAGAATATGAATACGATGAATGCCCAAATCAATAACAACATCGAGAACCGTCTGGAAACGTATAAACAAATATCGAGCCTGCTTTACATGGACACGACTTTGAAGGAATATTTGGCCCAAACGTACGACAAAAGCATCGAGTTCGTGGAAGCCTACGACTATATCAACGACCTCTTATATGGCGTGATGGCCGCCAATGCCGATATTGAGGCCATTACTCTGTACCCGTACAACGAGACGATTCCGAGCGACGGCTTGTTCGTCAAGCACATCGACGAGGAGCTAAAGTCCCAAAGCTGGTATGAAAAGCTGTCCAAGTCGTACGGAGACGCGATCTACAGCATCGTGAACAGCGATAAAGCGAACTTCACCTTGGCCAGATTGCTGAATAACCATAGGCTGCAGTATCCTTACGGAATTCTCACGATCGATATTAAAGAGAACGTGCTCTACTCGCTCTACGAGAAGGAAACGTTAAACAAGGATATTTACATCGTTAACAGCGACGGGATCATTCTTTCGGCCAAAAATAAGGAGCAAATCGCCAAGCCTCTGTCCTCCCTGATCGGATCCGGCCCGTGGGAGAACGGGAGCGTAGGGACATTCGAAACGGACATCGACGGAGAGCAATCGTTGATCGTGTACAACAGCATGAAGTTCGGTTGGAAGACGGTCTCTGTCGTGCCGCTCGGCTTCGTCTTATCCGACGTCCGGCAGGAAACCAATCGGATGCTGCTGATGTCCGGATTAAGCGTTGTGCTGGCGGTCGTGCTTATTTTCCTGACCTCGCGCTATTTTTCGAATCGCTTCCTGACGCTTTACCGTTACATTCGCAAAGTGGAGAACGAGGATTTCATCTTTGATACCCAAGGATGGGGAAGGGACGAGATTGGGCAGTTCGCCGAGGCTTTTCATGTGATGAGACATCGATTAAACGAACTGATTAACGAAGTATATAAGAAAGAAATCTTGAAGAAGGAAGCCGAATTATACGCACTGCAAAGCCAGATCAACCCGCATTTTCTATACAATACGCTGTCGATCATCTCGTCTCTCGCTATCCGCAACCAAGATCCGGAAGTCGGCAGAGTCGTATCCCATCTCTCCAATTTCTATAAGACGTCTCTCAATAAAGGGAAAAAGAATATTCTTGTGCAGAAGGAATTGGACATTACCCGTCACTATATCGCGATTCAACAGATGAGGTTTGAGAGTTTATTTCGAGTTCACTGGCAGATCGACGAGTCGTTATATCCTTATCCCACTTTAAAGCTGATGCTGCAGCCTTTTGTCGAGAATGCCATCAATCACGCTATATGGGACGACAACCAAACTTTGAATATCATTATTCGTCTGTATCGCGAAGGCGACGGGATGATCTTCGAAGTCGTCGACGACGGGGCGGGAATGACCGCGGAGCAGGCGGGGAACGCTTTGCAATCCCATATGGACGCCGGATACGGCATCCGTAACGTCCATGAGCGGATTCAGTTGGCCTACGGGCCGGGCTACGGCGTTGAACTGTTCAGCAGAAGAGGCATCGGGACTCAGGTGAGAATTAAGCTGCCTTTGAATATGGGCTCCCCGCCTCCTTCAGGAGAGAGCTAATTGAACGGGCTACCGCAGGCTGGGAGGCTTATCGGACTTTACTTGCGAGCGCGCGTCTGCTACAATAAATCTACAAATTAAGGAATTTCGGTGAGTGAAGCACACTCCATTGCGCGCTTGAAGCGCTCGGGGGTGTGCTTTTTTTTGTGCCATGAAGCCGGAAAGGAAGTGTAGTATAATGAAGCCATCGGATCGCGGCAATAAGGAAAGACTTAAGCTCGATCAAATGCTGCGCGTTCTGTTCCGCCTATCGAAGCGGCTGACCGTGCAGCTCGTCAACGGCTTGTTCGGAGAGCAGTTCGCCAGCGAGGAAGTTCAATCGATTCACTACGGCAACTCGGAGTTTGTGACGGACGCGTACGATCGCATTGTCGGCGATCTATTTTTGAAGCTGACGACCGTTCGCGGCACTTATCATTATCATGTCGAGTTTCAGACGTTAAACGATCAGTCGATGATCATTCGAATGTTTAGATACGGCTTTGAAAAAGCGGTGGAATTGGCGGTCGGGGTTGAGGAAGACAACGAACCGCAGCTGCTGGCGTTTCCCCGTCAAATCGTCATTTTCCTGGAGGAAAACGAAGCGATCGGCGACGAGCTGGCATTTCGCTTGCGTCTGCCGAACGGCTCGGAGACGGTCTACACGGTTCCGACGCTGCGCTACTGGACGCTAACCCCTCGCGATTTGCAGGAGCGCCGCTTGATCGCTTTGCTCCCCTTGCAGGTGTTTCGTTCACGGAAAAGCATGCGCGGCATCGCGTCAAGCGGTCGATCGGACGAAGAGAAGAGGCGGTTGTTCGCCCAGGAGTTCGAGCGGCTTAAGGCCGTTGTCGGACAGACGCTGGACACGATTCGGGATTTGCACCAGCAACGCCTGCTGCGGCTTGGCGACATCGACAGGCTGCTTCGGGTTCTCGACAGCATCTTAAAATATTTGTACAACAGCTACGGCGACGATCAACAAACCGAGGAGGTTAGCCGAATGATCAAGACGTTCATAGACCCCGAAGTGTTGAAGAGGGGGAGGAGAGAAGGCGAGAAAGAGGGGATTCAAAAAGGAAAAATTACGGTGGCCCGCAAGCTGCTGAAGCTCGGAGTCGATATCGGCACAATCGTAGAAGCGACGGAGCTGAGCGAGGAAGAAGTTCTGAAGCTGGGTAAGGAAAAATGAAGTGATAACATCATGGCTAAGTATCGCTCTACCTATTCACTGTGGCAGTTCAACTACAAAATAAAGCGATTCGGTGAGTGAAGCACACCCCTATGAGCGCCTAAGCGTTCGAGGTGTGTTTTTTTTGTTCCATGATATCGATCAAAATTGACGCGTGTTATTTATGCGCATTATAATAAAGGTAGAGAGTAGGAGACGAAGTGGGCAAACAACGAACGGTACGAGAAGTGCTAAAGGCTCTCAAACAGGCCGGATTCATTGAATCCCCTAATCATGGTAACAAAACAAGCCATCGGCGATACCTAAACCCGAACGACCCAACCAAATTCGCCGATATCAGCGTTCACGGTCTTGGTGACACATTGGCCAAAGGTACACTAAAAAGTATCGAACGCCAGTCTGGGATCAAATTCTAATTCCGGATGTTGACTACTTCGTGACTTTATTTAAGGGAGCGTGATTGAATTTGGAAAAGAAAAATCACTTTGTATATCCGATTGTCGTCGAAAAGTTGGAAACTAATCTGAGTATGTATTTTCCTGATTTTCCCGGAACGGCCGTAACAGCTACGGATCTAATAGAAGGACTCCCCAGGGCGAAGGAACTGCTTGTCACCCGTGCACTCGAATTAGAAGAGGCAGGCATTTCTTACCCTGAGCCGTCTGCGCCTGAATCGATCGAACTGGAAGATGCAAGCGACAAAATCGTTTTTGTCGAAGTATACCTTCCTCCCTACCGGGATGAAGCTGCAAACAAGTCGGTTACGAAAAACTGTACATTGCCGAAATGGCTTAGAGATGCCGGTGATGAGGCTGGGCTTAACTATTCTTTAATCCTTCAGAATGGGTTAAAAGAAGCGCTCGGGATAAACAACCAGCAATAAAATCAGATAATCGCGGACTTTTTGGATACAGGAATTAAAAACGCCCGCAAACATGGGGAGACCAACACGAATGAAATGGACAACGGAGAAAATATTTACGCACCCGCTCGGCATATTGGCCGCAGCGACGGGTGCTACTTTTTTGTGGGGAAGCGCGTTTCCGATCATCAAGCTGAGCTACGCCGAGCTGGAGATCGGGAAGGGGCAGGTGTACGAGCAAATCTTATTCGCGGGATTCCGGTTTACGATGGCGGCGCTGCTGATATTGGCGCTCATGAAGCTGATGGGCAGAAGCGTCGGCTATCAACGCGGCTCATGGCAGGGCGTAGCGAAGATCGGGCTTTCCCAGACGCTGCTGCAATATGTGTTTTTCTACTATGGCATGAGCGGCTCGACTGGGGTGCAGGGCTCGATTTTGGCCGGGACAACCTCCTTCTTCCAAATTCTCATCGCCCATCGGATGTATGCGGACGACCGGATTACGTCGCGCAAGCTGACCGGACTTGTCGTCGGCTTCGCCGGAGTTGTCGTAGTCGGTTTGTCGGGCGGGGCGACCGGCGTTCATTTTGGCTTGGCCGAAGTGTGTCTTCTGGCAGCGATGTTTTTCGGAGGCTTGGGGAATGTTCTGTCGAAAAAAGAATCCGTACGCCTCGATATTCTATACATGACCTCTTACCAGATGCTGCTCGGCGGGCTTGCGCTTAGTACGATTGGTGCGGCAGGCGCGGGCGTTATGCCTTTTGAGTTTACTTGGCGCGCCATCGGCATGCTGCTGTATCTTGCAGTATTGTCGGCGCTTGGCTTCGTGCTGTGGAATACGGTCATGAAATACAACCAGGTGGGCAGCATCTCCATGTATCTGTTCCTGATTCCCGTATTCGGCGTATTCCTGTCGGCATGGCTGCTGTCCGAGCCGCTGCACTTGACCGTTTGGCTGGCGCTTGCGCTGGTCGCGGGCGGAATCGTCATCGTCAACCGCAAGCCCACCCCGGCCGATCCTGCGCCGACGGGAGCTCGGCTTAAAGCTTGATCGTGCCTGCATCGGCCTTATTTTTTGGTCTTTTTGCGAAACTCGCTTGGCGTAAGCCCCGTCCCTCTCTTAAACGCCATGCTGAAATAATTCGCGTTCTCGTACCCGATCCGGCCGGCGATTTCCTGTACGGTCAGAGTCGTGGTCAGCAGCAGCGTCTTGGCCTCGCCGATTCTTCTCTGGATCAAGTAATTGATCGGGGAGTTGCCGGTCTCCTCCTTGAAAGCATGGGATAAGTAATGGGGGCTGAGATAAAGACGGCTCGCGATTTCGGATAAAGGCAGATCGCGCGTATAGTTCAGATCGATGAAGGCTTTGGCCTTCGCCCCGATCGTGTGCGAAGAGCCGCCGACGCTCTCGGAGCCCTGACCGTCCGCGATTCGCAGAATCAGGATCAGAATGCAGTTAAGCATATGCTGGCAGATCATTTCGTGCCCCCAAGTCTGGGACCGCAGCTCGTTCAGGAGCACGGAGAAGCATTGTTCGATTTGAGGTCCGCAGCTCTCTGCCCGGATAACGGGCTCCGCTTGCTCGGAGAGCAGCCATCCGGGCTTCGCGCCGGCGAGACGAAGCCCGCTTACGGCGCAGAAATAAGTGCGTAGCGGTCGCGCGGGATCGGATCTCTCCTCGTGAAGCACGCCCGGATGATAGATGAGAAGATCTCCCTTGCGCGCGCGGTACGGCCGGTCGTTGATCCGAAAATCCCCTTCGCCGTCGCAGATGTAGATAATTTCGGTGAAGTGGTCGTGCTTATGGCTTTCGAACGCCCAGTCCGGTTCGTCGCCGATTTGACCGGCGTATACGAGAAGCGGCCGCGCATCGTCGGCGAAGAGCGGATATTCCCGGTGCTCGAACGGAATTTGAAACATCTCGGAACCTCCTGGCTCGCATCGTTTGTTTTGTACACAGTATACCTGCCGTCAAGCCAAATCGACAAGAAAGCTGAGATGAATCGCAAGATATGGAATTCCTCCAGGCGGCATGACGGTGTAGATTGGACGAAGAGGGATTCGTCCGTCTACACGACCTAAGGAGGGAATGACAACGTGTCCAACCATTCGATTATTCAAGAAACTTACGATAGGGGACAAGGAATTCTGCGTTTGAAGCCGGTGTTCGTGCCGAGGCGCTTCGCGCAAGCGGGCCGGAGATTGCGGCTGCACCCCGACGACTATTACGCGCTCGGAACCGAACGGGGCTCCATTAAAGAACGGTGGTTCTCTTCGGTCATCCCGGCCATGAACGGACCGCTGGCGCCTTCCGACGAAGGGATGAGCTACGTCGCCGCCGACGAGGACGGCTCCGTCGTCTTTTTGTTCAAGGATGCGGTCGAACAATTGGGCAGCCGTCTGATCGGCGAAACGCTCTACGAACGTTACGGCACTTGGCCGATGTACGCCAAGTTTTTCGATTACGAGACGCCGTTGTTCCACCATCTCCATCTGGACGACGCGGCCGCAAGCCTGGTCGGGAGGATCGGCAAGCCGGAGGCCTATTATTTTCCGCCGCAGCTGAACAACCATTTGGGGGTATTCCCGGTCACCTATTTCGGCTACGATCCGGATACGACCTTGGACGAGGTTAGGGAGAGATTGCTTAAGTACGAAGAAGCGGATAACCGCATCACCGAGCTGTCGCGGGCTTATCGCATTCAGTTGGGGACGGGCTGGTATACGCCTCCTGGCGTAGTGCATGCCCCGGGATCTGTGCTTACTTATGAACCTCAGTGGAACAGCGACGTGAACTCCGTGCACGAGAATATCGTAAGCGGCGAAACGTATCCGTACGAGTTTCTGACGGAAAATTGTCCGGAGGACCGGAAGCGCGATATCGAGTATATTCTGAGCCTGATGGATTGGGAGAAAAATACGGACCCGCACTATAAGCGGCATTATTATCGTCCGCCCCTCCTTTGCGGGCATTCCGACGAACGGCATGCGGAGAAGTGGGTCACTTACGGCAATCCGTACATCGGCGCCAAGGAGCTGACCGTAAATCCCGGACAGAGCGTAATCGTTCGCGATTCGGCGGCGTATGGCACGGTGCTTGTTCAGGGGCACGGCCGGTTCGGTCCCCATCAAGCCGAGGCGGCAAATATGCTTCGGTTCGGTCAAATGAGCGGAGACGAGTTTTTCGTTAGCGAGACGGCCGCCCGGGAGGGCGTGCGCATCGTCAACGACAGCAAGTGGGAGCCTATGGTGTTTCTCAAGCATTTCGGGCCTAATCATCCGGAGATGCCTTAAAGAGGTTGTTCTGAAAATCGGACTTCTTGAACCTATACTTAATAAAAGGAGACTGCGCGAAATGACCAAGCAACGGTACGAAGAGAAGAACGAGCGGATTAGGAGCGCCTTCCTCGCATTGAAAAGGGAACAGCCGGAAAGGTTGCGCGAAAGGCTGAACTTATCGTGGAGCAACTGGGGCTTTGGAATGGAAAGCTTGGAGACGTCCGCGAAGAGACTGCAACGTTCGGGTATCGGCTACATCGAGCTTCACGGCAATCATTACGGGCCCGATCTGGGCTACCGGGCGAAGGAAACGATCGACATACTTGAAGCGCATGGCATCAAGACGTCGGGAGTATGCGGCATGTTCTCGGCCGACAACGATCTGTCGAGCAGCCGGGCGCCGCATCGGCAGGCGGCCATCGATTATCTGAAGCGGGAAATCGAATTTACTGCCGAGATGGGAGGCTCTTATCTCCTGGTCGTGCCCGGAGCGGTAGGCAGACCGAAGGCCTACGACGATATGGAGTTTCAGCGCAGCGTGGACACTTTGGGCATCGTAGCGGACCGGTTCGTGGAGTACGGAGTGAAGGCCGCCATCGAGCCGATCCGCGCGGCGGAAGTCAGTCTGGTCCGCACAATTGCCGATGCCAAGGCCTACATCGCGGCGGTCGATCATCCGGGAGTTCAACATATCAACGCGGACGTGTACCACATGCAAGCGGAGGAGGCTCACATCGGCGAAGCTCTGCTGGAGGCGGGCGAACGGCTCGTCAACCTGCACATGGCCGACAGCAACCGGGGGGCGCTCGGGGACGGCTTCATGGACTTGGATACGATCATTATGGCTTTGTACGTACTCGGATTTAACCGCGAAGGCCGATTCGTGACCCCGGAACCGCTGGGCCCGGGAGGAGATCCCTATCCGGCGATGTACGGCAAGCCGGATGCGGCCAAGCTGGACGACTTGGTCGCGAGAACCGCAGCGTACTTCCGCGAAAGAGAAGCATTTTTGGTCGGGTGACGGGTTCCCCGAATCGAAGAGCGAATGGAGGGAGTGACGGAGATGTGGAAAAAGAACAACGACGGCGCGATCCATGCGTTAGGCAACGGACGTTTTCTCGTATACGGGCGCGGGAACGACATCGCCGAAGTTTACGGGCCTCCGTATAGCTCGCCGTCGATGCTGCACGGAAAATGGGCGCTTGCCGACGGCGCGGAGCCTTGCTACGAATCGTGCCGGGACAAGGGCACGAACCGCTGGCGGCATAAGTATCTGAACGAAGCGGGCCGTGAAGTTGCCTTGGCCGAAGCGTTCGTCGCAAGCGAGCTGCCGGTCTATCTATGCCGGCTGCATGCCGACGAACCCTTGCGTCTCGAGCTGACGCTCGGGGAAGATTACGAATGCTATCCGGGCAGCGGGGACTTGACTTCCGCAGAGGCGACCGTCAAGTCGGTTCTCGTGAAGGCGCCCGACACGGCCCGTATCTACCGTTATCCGATGGGCGAGGAGACGTTCCTTGCCGCAGTCTTCTGGGGACAGGAAACCCGGATTGAGTTCGAACCGGGCACTGGAAAAGTCGGCATTGCGGTGCCCGCAGGAGAATCGTATTTCGCGCTGGCCGGTGGCCCCTCTTATCCGGAAGCCGAGGGGCACGCCCGTGCGATGCTGGAGCAGGGCTATGAGCTGCTTAGAGCGCAAGCCGAGGAGGCGGATCACCGGTTCTCTTCGCGCATTGCTTCGCTTGAATACGGCGAGCGGATCGGGGAAGGAATGAGGAAGCGCATCGACGAGTTGTCCGAGAGCGTCGCTTTCCTGATTGCCGCGCAGCAGTCGCAGGACGGCGGCATCATGGCCGGCCACAACTACGCGCTGGCCTACGTGCGGGATCAATACGGCGCGTCGAGGGGTTTGCTCTCGCTCGGCCTGTACGAGGAAGCAAGAAGGAATCTGGCTTTCCGCTATGGGAAGTGGACAGGGCTAGGCGGGATTCGGAACGCGGAGAGCATGGGGCACGATCGCGCCCGCCATGTGCACGAGAACGACGACGTAGAGATTACCGCCTATATGATCGTGCAAGCTTTCGATTACGGGCAGGCGACGGGAGACTGGGATTACGTCGCCTCTCTGTTCCCGATGCTCGACGACTGCTGGCAGGTCCAATTGCCGCATTTGCATGACGGCATGCTGCCCTTTAACGGAGACGAGACTTACGTCGCAGGAGGCTTCCTGCCCCGCACTTCCCTGAATGACGGCTCTATGGAGGCAACGCTGCTGTTTCTGGAAGCCGGCAGAAGGCTGCTGCCGTTCGCGGTCGGCCGCGGCCTATGGAACGAAGAACGAGCCGCAGCTTGCGAAAGCTTGCTGGAGCGAACGGAAGCGGTGTTCCGAACGCGCTTCCGGAAGGACGGACGTTTTTATGCCAATGCGCCCGAAAGGGCGGAGACGGCAGAACTGCCGGCTTACCGTCACGGCGTCTGCGAAAGCTGTCATCCACGAGGCATTCATGCGTTAAAATGGACGCGAAGAACGGCCGCGGGCCGTTACGTTTGCCCGGCCTGTCTGGCGAACGAGCCGCCGCTTGAGGCGGTCGCGCCTCAAGTCGTCGCGGTTCAATCCGCGGGGCTGCTTCCTTCCTTTGTACATGCTGGGTTGCTGACAGACGAGGAGAAGGCGGAGGAGCTTCGCAGAGCTTACGATATATTCGAGCGTTACGGCTATTTGCCTACCGTTCCGGGATCCTCCTATTTCGTCGGTTATGACGAAAGCTTGCTGCTGTACGGACTGACCCTTTTGCGGCATCCCGGCGCCGAAGCCGTTCTGGCGCATGTCGTGAGCATCGCCGATTCGACGGATGCATGGGTGGAATATTACGACGCGGGGCGGCCCTTCAATACAAGGTGCCGACCGTGGGAGAGCGGCATGAACATCGCGGCCGTACGCCACTACGCCGAATATCGTTCATAGAAGTCCGCGGCGAAATTTGAAACCGTTCCAGCTTCAAGCAGCGGCTGACCTGTAAGCCAACCTATAGGCCAACCTATGAGCCAACCTATAAGCCAACCTAGTTGCATTAGGAGATCATTTGCTTCCGGCAGGCTTAATTTCATAGCCCGGTTGCGTGAGATAAGGCCGCCAGGCGGTCTTATTGGCCTGATCTGGACTCGGATGCAAGAGATAAGGCCGCCAGGCGGTCTTATTGGTCTGATCTGGACTCGGATGCGTGAGATAAGGCCGCCAGGCGGTCTTATTGGCCTGATCTGGACTCGGATGCAAGAGATAAGGCCGCCAGGCGGTCTTATTGGTCTGATCTGGACTCGCATGCGTGAGATAAGCATATAACGGGTTAGCTCATTTTGTTTGTATCCTAAGGAGGTTACCCGCTCCATCCACCCAGTCTGCTTACAGTCCCGCCAACCCACCATTTATCCGGCTCAAACCCAACTCAGTCTGCTTACAGTCCCGCCAACCCACCATTTATCCGCTCAAACCCAACTCAGTCTGCTTACAGTCCCGCCAACCCACCATTTATCCGCTCAAACCCAACTCAGTCTGCTTACAGTCCCGCCAACCCACCATTTATCCGCTCAAACCCAACTCAGTCTGCTTACAGTCCCGCCAACCCACCATTTATCCGCTCAAACCCAACTCAGTCTGCTTACAGTCCCGCCAACCCACCATTTATCCGCTCAAACCCAACTCAGTCTGCTTACAGTCCCGCCAACCCACCATTTATCCGCTCAAACCCAACTCAGTCGTCTTGCAGCCCCGCCACCCCTCCATTTACCCACTAGAGCCCAACTCAGTCGTCTTACAGCCCCGTCACCCCACCATTTATCCGCTTGAACCCAACTCAGTCGTCTTACAGCCCCGTCACCCCACCATTTATCCGCTCGAACCCAACTCAGTCTGCTTATAGCTCCGCCAACCCACCATTTATCCGCTCGAGCCCGACTCTATCGGCTTGCAGCCCCACAATTTCGCCTAGACCTGACCATACGCATAGCCCGACCATACGCATAGCCCGACCATCGCATAGCTCGACCATACGCTTAGACCTGACCATACGCCTAGACCCGACCATACGAATAGCCCGACCATACGAATAGGAAGTAGAAATCGGAACAGAAAGTAGAAGTTTTAGCCTATCTCGCGCGTATAGGCCAAGCTACAATGAAGGGAGGAAACCGGAAAACGCGCCAAGCGAGATGTAAGCGCATTCCGGATGAGGGCGGGCGGCGAGGCCGATCGCTCGGACAATCAGGGAGGAATGCCGAATGAAGGGAAGAAAATGGATCGCGCTCGCTTTGGCTTTGGCGCTCATACTCGGAACGTGGACGGTTGCAGGAGGCGCGCCATCAGCCTCTGCTGCGTCGGCGCCGGTCAGGCATTACGACGGCATCCATTACGCCTCGGTGACGATCGGGGCAGGGGACGAGGCAGGCCAGAAGTTCGCGGCGAGCGGTCCGTTCTATAGCGTCGCCGTGCGGGCGCCGAGCTACGGGGATAATGACGGAAGCTTGACGATGAAGCTGTATGCCTGGAATACGGATTACGCGACGACGGTCGCGGCCGCTCCGGTTGCGAGCCGTACGTTCGTCGATTTCCAAGACAACGAATGGCTGCGCCTGAACTTTCCCGAGCAGCCGGCCGGCCAATACGTCTGGACGTTGTCCGGAGCGGTCGGCTGGGTCGGCGTCTGGAAGCTGACGGACAGCGCGGATCCGGCGGAGGCGTTCTGGAACGGGACTCCGACGTCCGGCGATTATGAGGGTCGGATTTACTATGCGGATGAGGACCCTTATTTGTACGACGGGAACGCTTATCAGGACGTGACGATCGGCGCGTCCGATACGGCGGGCTCGCGCTTTGCGGCTCACGACCGGTTTTACAGCCTGGCGGTTCGAACGCCGAGCTACTCGGACAACGACGGCAGCCTGACGCTGAAGCTGTACGCCTGGAATACCGACTACGCGACCTCGGTCGGAGGAACGCCGCTCGTCAGCAAAACGTTTACGGATTTCGCTGACAACGCCTGGCTTCGCATTCAATTTCCAGAAAAGTCCGCGGGACAATACGTATGGACGCTATCCGGCGCTTCGGGCTGGGTCGGCGTCTGGAAGCTGACGGATAGCGGACATCCGGCGACCGCATACTTCAACGGGAGCGAAACGTCCGGAGACTACCAGGCTCGCCTGTACTACGGAGAATACGGCACGGAGCCGCAGGAAATGTACAGCCACGTGGATACGACGGTACGCGACGTGCCGATCTCGGGAGCGGGCTCCGCCGGAGAGAGATTCCAGGCCGTGTGGCCGTTTACGAGAATCGAGACGAATACGCCGAGCTACGGCGACGACCAAGGCAGTCTGAAGCTTTCCCTATACGCTTGGAACACCGACTACGCGACGACGGTTGCGAGCGCTCCGATCGTCGAGAAGACGTTCGTCGATTTTGCGGACAATGCGTGGCTCGCCTTGGACGTTCCTGAACAGCCGGCAGGCGATTATTTGTGGGTGTTGAGCGCCGGAACGAACGGGGTCGGCGTCTGGCAGACGTCGGGCAACAACTTTTTCCCCGGCACACCGTACATCGACGGAGCGGTCGCTTCCGCCTACGGAGACTTCAAGTCGCGGATCACGTATACGCCGAGCAAGGTGCTTCCCGACCTTCCGGTCTTCTCTTCGTCCGATGCGGCGACCGCGGAGACGGTCAACCGGATGTTCAAAACGCTGTACACGCTGAAATTCGGCCCGAGTCCCGTCGACGGCAATCCGCAGACGAACTGGATGCAATGGGACGCCATGACGACGGCCTGGATGAATACCGGGCTCAACAAGGGAAAATACGGCGCGGACTATAACGAGGTGCTTCGGGAGCATCTGCTCAACGACGTGCGAATGACGGACGATGGCTACGTCTACGTCCTGAACCCGACCAACTGGTGGGGAGAAGGGACAAGTCTCGTCGGATGGCCGTTTCCTTCGACGTCAAGTCCGGACGATCCCGCGGTGCGCAAGTATGCGTTCGGGACAAGCGTCTCGGGATGGACGACAAGCGTCGCCTCCCACGCGATCTCCGGCGGCAAATGGGTGCTGCAGACGACCGGAGCCGATCCTTTCGTCGTGTCGCCCGTGCAGAATACTCCGGCTTCCCGTATGCCGTATCTTTACGTGCAGATGAGCAGTACGAACGCCGACTCGTCGGGCAAAATTTATTTTACGACGGATGCCGACCCGACCTGGAACGAAGCGAAAAGCGTCGCTTTTACCGTCGATACGACGGGAGCGAGCAAGGGCTACCAGATTCCGATGTTCAAAAATCCGCACTGGACCGGCACGATCAAGCAGTACCGGATCGATCCGGCGGACAGCGGGCAGCCCGGCAGCCAGGTCGGGCTCGAGAGAGTTGCGGGAGAATACGATACCCGGCACGTTCAGACGAACACTGCTTTCGTGCTCGGAAGCGCCGAGCTGTTCCTGTGGAATCCGAGCGATGTCGCGTTCCTGCAAGGCAACATTTCGCGGATGAGATCCGCTCTTCAGTTTCTGAAAACGGAGTTCGATTCCGGCTCGAATCATTATTTGACGATTCCGTGGGTCGGCCACGAAGGAACGAGCGGCGTGGACATGACGAAGCCGAACGTTGCCGACCGCTACGTTCACGGGAAGGGCGTCGGTTCGAATTACTGGGACATTTTGCCGATCGGATACAAGGATTTCTATGATACCATTTACTACTATGAAGCGCTGAAAACGATGGCGCAGATCGAGAAGCTGATCGAGGACAATGCCGGCTGGTCGATCGCGGCAAATCCGTACGGCGACGATTCGGCGTCTCTGAGCGCGAAGGCGGCGAACGTGGCGGCGGCGATGACCGGAAGCTCCTCCCCGTTCTGGAATGCGGCGACCGGCAGATACGTGCCGAGCGTCGATACGAACGGAGCGATGCACGATTACGGGTATACGTTCGTCAATCTCGAGGCGCTGGCCCAGGGATTGGCCGACCCGACCCGGGCGGCGAGCATTTTCTCGTGGCTGGACGGCACGCGTACGGTCGTCGGGGATACGTCGACGGGCGCGGACATCTATGCGCCCAAATTCGCGGCAAGGGCTTCGACGAAGCGCAACACCGAATGGTACAACATCATCTGGACGCAGTCCGACACCCATCCTTTCGGCACGCAGGTTCAGGACGGCGGAGCCATTATGTACGTCAGCTATTACGACGTGATGGCCAGGCTGAAATACAAGTCCGCGGACGACGCGTGGAACCGCTTCGCGGCGATCTTGGAGCATTACGAGGAAGCGCAGGAAGAAGGCGGCTATCGGTCCTACTATGGCATCCGCGGCATCGGAATGCAGGGAGACGGTTCGGCGGGAGGCATCGGCATCGATGCCGAGTTTACCGAATCGGCGCTGGTTCCGCTCGCGTTCCTCTACGGGTTCCTCGGCATCGATACGGAGAAGGACGGACTTTCCGTCGCGCCGCGCCGGCCTTCCGCGCTTGGCTGGATGAAGGTCGAGAAGCTGGTGTACGACGGGGCGGAAGCGTCCGTATATGCGTCCGCGACCGAGACGGCCGTAACGATCGATTCGTCGTCCGGAGCGAAGAAGCTCAAAATCGGAAGCCTGACACCCGGGACGGCGTATCAGGTGAAGCGGGACGGCGCGGCATGGAGCACGTTTACCGCCGACGCCGACGGATTTATTCGCTTCTCGACTACGGGAGCGGGAGCTCACGTCTACCGGGTGGAGCTGTAATGAAGGAGGAAACGCAACTTGATCAATCTGCTCATCGTCGACGACGAGGCGATTATACTGGACGGTCTGACGGAGCTGTTCCATACGGCCGGCATTCCGGACTTGGAAGTTCACCGCGCCAACTCGGGCATCCAAGCGCTTAAAATCATGGAACGAAGCCGCATCGACATCGTTCTGACCGATATCCGCATGCCCGAGATGACGGGGCTGGAGCTCTTCGACCGGGTTCGCGAGCGCTGGAAGCGCTGCAAGGTCGTGTTCCTGACCGGCTACAGCGACTTCGGGTACGTTCAGGAGGTGCTGCGCAAGGGCGGTGCGGACTACGTGCTGAAAATGGAGGGAGACGAGGACATCGTAGCGGCCGTCCGCAAGGCGATCGCCGACCTTCACGAGGAGTTGGACGTCGAGCGATTCGTCGCGGAGGCCAAGTCGAAAATGAAGCAGCTGCAGCCGCTGGCGCAACGGGAATATATCGGCAATCTGCTGCTGGGAGAGCCGTTCGCCTCGGCGGGCCTGAAGGCCCGCTTCGAGGAGCTGGACATTCCTTTCTCGGAAGCGGCGCCGATATACATGCTGCTCGGCAAGGCGGATTCGTGGGAAGGCATCGATCGCCCTTCCGACCGTACCTTGCTGCTCTATGCGCTCCAAAATATCGCGGGGGAGCTTCTTCCCCCCTCTTGCGCCACTCTGTCGCTTTCCCTGGACGGAGCGGCGCTTCTCTGGCTCATTCAGCCTAGGGGCGAAGACGAAGTCGATGCCGAACTGCAGCTTAGCCTCGACCGGATTCAGCAGGCCGCGGTCCGATTTCTGAGCTTGCGCTTCTCCTTTGCCTGCAGCGGCCTGTTCGAATGGACGGACATCGGCCGGGTGTACGACCGGCTTCGCGATCTGCTGCATCAGGGAGCGGGCATCGGCGAGGAAATCTCCTATCTGGGCAGCGGAGGCGGAGACGGCATGGACGAGCGTCGGACGGACGAGCTGCGTGCCGAACTGAAGCGATTCGTGTTTCTGGAGGCGCATCTGGAGAACGGCAAGGCGGAAGAGTTCGACCTCGGCCTCGTTCGGCTTCTGAACGCCGCGGACCGCAATCGTGTGCCGTTGGCGCTGTCGCTAGAAGCCTTTAACCGAATTTCGAGTCTCCTGCTGTCCCAGCTTAACCGCAGCGGCCTACAGGAAATTTCGGAGGACTCGGATCGGCTGCACAGGCTGACGAGATACGATGCGTTTCCGTCGTGGGTTGATACGATCGCTTTTTTCCGGGAGACGGCAGCCGCGTTGTTCGCCCATCGGAGAAAAATGCAGGCCGACCGAGGCCTGGAAATCGTCGGCAAGGTCGAGGACTTCGTCGCCCGGCACTTGAGCGAGGATTTGTCGCTGAACCGGCTTGGGCAGGCCGTTTACTTGAATCCCGCCTATCTGTCCCGGCTGTACAAGCAGCTTACGGGAGTCGGGCTGTCGGATTACGTAACGGACCGGAGAATCCGGAAGGCCAAGGAGCTGCTGCGCTCCACGGACATGAAGATTCAAGAGATTACCGTCGCCGTCGGGCTGGAATCTCCCTCGTATTTCGCCCGCCTGTTCAAAAGATTGACCGGCAAGTCCCCTCAAGAATACAGAGAAAGCTGACGGACATCACCAGAAAGGGGAAATTCGCTTGCCTCTCGGCTCCCTCTTCCAATCCATCTATACGAAAATGGTCGTCACCCTGCTCGTGGCGGTCCTTCCGTTTTATTTGATCGTACTGCAGATCAACCGCTCCGACGCGACGGGCGTGCGGGACGGCGTCGCCGAATCCGTGCGCTCGCAGGCGCATTATTATTTGAGCAGCCTCGAGACCGAGCTGTCGCAGGTCATCAAGTTCCAGCAGCAGCTGTCGGCTTCCCCGGAGCTGGACACGCTCTCCAACGCCTCGGAAATCATGACCAACGAAGAGAAGCGGCAAGCCGTTCTGGCGATTCAACGCCAGCTCATTCAGCTCCAATCGATGAGCCAATATATTGCCGATACGACCGCTTACCTGCCGGACCTGGGCACGATGATTACGGCCAACCAGACGTACCGCGATATCTCGGAATCCGAGCGGGAATCGCTCCAGCGGTTCGTCCGGCCGTCCGCTGCGGCACTGATCGAGGAGAAGGGCCGCCTTTATATCTGTTATTCCAATTCGTATCTGTTCGGCGTGGCGATTCCGTCCTTCGTGCTGACGATCGAGCTCGACCGGGAGCGTCTGGCGGCGGCCATGGACCGATTCAAGTACAACGGCGTCGGCATTGCCGCGCTGTTTGGCTCCGAGGATGGCTGGCGAGTCGCATCGGACGGAAGCGGGGAGGAGCGCGCGAGCCTGCTGCGGGCGGCGGATGCCGCGGGGGGCATCGGGCCGACCGCCGTCGAGACGCTGCACACCGAACAGGGAGACTATCTTCATTACAGCGAACGCTCGGCGTTTCTGGGCGCGACGTTCGCCGTGTTCGTCCCGGAGAAGGAAGTGCTGGGCAAGCTCAAAGCGAACCGGGACCGCATCCGCTACGTTTCCCTCGTCTCCTTGCTAATTATCGCTGTAGTTTCTTATGTCGTTTACCGGCTTGTCCATCATCCCCTGCGCAAAATGATCGTCGCTTTCCGCCAGGTCGGCAACGGCAACTTCGACGTATCGATCGAACGGAGCAGCAAGGACGAATTCGCTTATTTGTACCGCCATTTCAATCAGACGATCCGCAAGCTGCAGGAGCTTGTATACGAAGTGTACGAGCAGAAATACCGGACCCAGACCGCGGAGCTGAAGCAGCTGCAATCGCAGATCAACCCGCACTTCCTTTACAACAGCTTCTTTACGATCTACCGGATGGCGAAATTCGGAGAGAACGACAACGTCGCTCAATTCTCAAAGTACTTGGGCGAATATTATCGCTTCATTACGCGCGACGGCGCGGAGGAGGTGACCGTGCAGGATGAGGTCGTTCATGCGCGGACGTATACGGATATCCAGTTATTCCGGTTCCACGACCGGATTTCCGTGCGTTTCGAGGACGTGCCGGAAGCTCTCGCGCGGATGTCCGTTCCGCGGCTGACCCTTCAGCCGGTCATCGAGAATGCGTTCGTGCATGCCTTGGAAAAACGGGCCGAAGGCGGGCTGTTGGATGTGTCGTTCTTGCTGACGGAGGAGGAGGAGGCGGTCATCGCGGTCGAGGACAACGGAACGGGACTGGACGATACCGCCCTGGAGGCGCTGCGGCGCAAGCTGCAGTCGGCGGGACAAAGCGGGGAAACGACGGGTCTCGGCAACGTGCACCGCCGCTTGCGATTGCGCTTTGGCGAGAAGGCCGGGCTTCGTCTCTCGCGCGGCGCTCTCGGAGGCCTGAGGGTGGAAGTTGCGTTCCCGTCGTCGAACAGGTAGAGATCGGAACAGAAAGTAGAAAGATTACGATTTAACGGCGTCCGCCGCGATTCTACAATAGAAACAGATGATCATCTAGACCATAACGCAATCGAGGGGGACGCACTATGAAACGCAAAATGGGATACGGTCTAATCGCCGTCATGCTGCTGCTGAGCGCTTGCAGCTCTAACGGCGGCGGAGGTGAGGCGACGGGAAGCGCGACGCCGTCCGGCTCCGAAGCTTCGGCTCCGAGCGAATCCGGCTCGCCGGCCGCGACGGGAGGAACGCAGGATCCGCTGGGCAAATACGAAACGCCAATCGAAGTGACGACGGCCCGAAGCCTTGGGAGCACCGTAACATTCGTCGAAGGCGAGTCGCTGGACAACAACGTATGGTATCGGGGCTATCAGGAAGATCTCGGCATCGTGCTGAAAAACGAATGGACCGTGCCGGAAGGCCAGTACGGGCAGAAAATGAACGTCTCCATCGCATCGGGCAACATTCCCGACATCGTGACGGTCGATCTGACCCAACTGCAGAAGCTGATCGAGTCGGACATGATTATGGACTTGACCGATGTCTTCGAGCAGTACGCATCCGAGCTGACGAAGACGACGCTGTCGATGGACGGCGGCGTCGGCTGGACGGCCGCCACGTTCGGTGGCAAGAAGATGGCGCTGCCCTCCACCGCTTCCGTCATCGACGGCACCCAAATGATCTGGATTCGCGAGGATTGGCTGAAGAAGGTCGGTATGGACGCGCCGAAAACGATTGACGACGTATGGAGCGTCGCTGAAGCATTCGTCAAGCAAAAGCCGGGCGGCCAGGCGAAAACGTACGGGCTCGGACTGGGCAAGGACATTTATTCCGGTTATGGCGGCATCGGAGGGTTGGCGTACGGATTAAAGGCTTATCCGAAGGCATGGGTGGCGGGAGCAGACGGCAAGCTGGCTTACGGCTCCGTTCAGCCGGAGATGAAGGAGGCGCTGGCCAAGCTGCAGGAGATGTTCAAGGCCGGGCTGATCGATCCCGAGTTCGGCGTCTACGACGCCAATAAGGTAAATGAGCTGATTACTTCCGGACAGATCGGCATGTTCTACGGTCAGCACTGGAATGCGTTCTGGCCGCTGCCGGACGGCTTCAAGAACGACCCGGAGGCGAACTGGATGCCTTATCCGATCGTTTCCGCCGACGGCTCGTCGGCCAGCTCGCTCGCGGGCAACGGCGCCGTCTTCTTCTACGCGGTGAAGAAAGGGGCCAAAAACCCCGAAGCGCTCGTCAAGCTGCTGAACTACAGCCTGGAGAAGCAGTACGGCCCGAACGGACGCGACAAGCGGTTTTTCAATAACGAGGACACGAATATGAACTTGTACGCTTACGCTGCGGTTACGGCCCAAGATCCGCTGCAGAACATCAACATCTACCGCGGGGTCAAGCAGGCGCTGGAAAGCAAGAGCGATGCTGGCCTTTCATTCGACGCCAAGGACAACTACGAGAGCATCAATAAGTACTTGGCCGGGGACGAAGCGTTCTGGGGCAGCTACAAATGGTCGGGACCGGAAGGGGCGCTCAGCGTGGAGGACGCATACGACAACAACGGGCAGGTGACGTTGAACGGCTTCCTCGGAGCGCCTACGGAGACGATGCTGAAGAAGGGCTCCACGCTCGATACGCTTGAGCTGGAGACATTCACCAAAATCATTTTGAACGCCGCATCGATCGATACGTTCGATACGTTCGTCGCCAATTGGAACAAGCTCGGCGGGGAAGAGATCACCAACGAAGTAAACGAGTGGGCGGCATCCAAATAAGCCGAAGGGAGGGGGCGATCCCCTCCTTTTCTTTCCCGCGCAACGATAGGAGGTACGGAATTTGAAGATCCGCGAAAAGCAAGGCGGCGAAGCTTCGCTGCACCTGATGCTGCTGCCCGGCGTCCTGTTCGTGCTTGCGTTCTGCTATTACCCGATGACGGGCATCGCGATCGCCTTCGAGCATTTTATTCCGACCAAGGGTTTCTTCCGTTCGGAATGGGTCGGTCTGGAGCATTTCCACTATTTGTTTCAACTGCCGAACTTCGGGTCGGTGCTGCGCAACACCGTCTGGATCGCGACGATGAAAATCGTCCTGGGGCTGGTCGTGCCGATTCTCTTCGCGCTGCTGCTGAACGAAGTGCGCCGGACGGCATTTAAGCGTTCGGTCCAAACGATGGTCTATTTGCCCCATTTCCTATCGTGGGTCATTCTGGGCGGCGTGCTGATCGATATTTTGTCGCCGTCCTCGGGCATCGTCAATTCCTTTCTCGGGTATTTCGGCCTTGGGCCCGTTTTTTTCCTGGGGGATGAGAAATGGTTCCCTTACGTGCTGGTCGTCTCCGACATCTGGAAGGAGTTCGGCTTCTCCACGATCGTGTTTCTGGCCGCCATCACCTCGATCAATCCGACCTTGTACGAAGCCGCGGTCATGGACGGAGCGGGCCGGATCAAGCAGACGATCCACGTCACGCTGCCGGGAATGATGCCGATCATCGTGCTGATGCTGACGCTTAGCCTCGGCAACGTTCTGAACGCGGGCTTCGACCAGGTGTTCAATTTGTACAGTCCTCAAGTGTACAGCACGGGGGATATTATCGACACGCTCGTCTATCGAATCGGGCTCGTCGACGCGCAGTACAGTCTGGCAACCGCAGTCGGTCTGTTCAAATCGGTCATTTCGTTGATCCTGATTACGATTTCCTACACGCTTGCCTACCGGCTGGCGAACTACCGAATTTTCTAAACGAAGAAGGGATACGGATGATCTACAAAAACGCATTCGGAAGACGAGCGTTCGATTGGGCGAACTACGTCTTCCTTGGCGGAGCCGCGCTGCTGTGCTTGCTGCCGCTCATCCACGTGCTCGCGGTCTCGTTCAGCGCCAGCTCCGCCGCCACGGCCGGCTTCGTGAAGCTGTGGCCCGTCGATTTTACGTTGGCCTCGTACAAGTACGCCCTGAACAAGCCGCAGTTCATTGACAGCTTCCTCGTATCGCTGGAGAGGGTTGCGCTGGGAGCGCTTATCAATATGACGCTGACGGTGCTCATCGCTTATCCGCTGTCCAAGGAAAGGCGTCAGTTCCGGTGGCGTTCGGTATACGCCTGGTTTTTCGTCGTGACGATTCTGTTCTCCGGCGGTCTGATCCCTGTGTTCATGGTCGTCAAGCAGCTCGGCTTGCTCGATTCGATCTGGGCGCTCGTTCTGCCGGGAGCCGTTCCCGTCTTTAACGTCATTCTGCTGCTTAACTTTATGCGCTCGCAGCCGAAGGAGCTGTACGAGGCGGCCTTCGTGGACGGAGCCGGACATTGGTCGGTGCTATGGCGGATTGCCGTTCCGCTGGCGAAGCCCGCGCTGGCCACGCTGCTGCTGTTCATTTGCGTCGGCCATTGGAATTCCTGGTTCGACGGTTTGATCTATATGAACAAGCCGGAGCATTTTCCGCTGCAGACGTATTTGCAGTCGGTCGTCATTAATCGCGATCCAAGCCTGATGACGACGACCGAGGAACTGAAGACGCTGTCGCAAATCTCCGATCAGACGACGAAGGCGGCGCAGATTTTCCTGGCCGCGCTGCCGATTCTGCTGCTGTATCCGTTTCTTCAGAAGCATTTTATTCAGGGGATTACGCTTGGCAGCGTGAAGGAGTAGGATTGGAAGGCAATAGGGCTGGGCGAGAAATAGTTAATCTAGAAAGGGGTATCAATCCCGAGTGAAAACGAAAACGGAAGTGGCCGTATATTATTTTCCGAACTATCACCCCGATGCGCGCAACGACAAGTGGCATGGCCGGGGGTGGACCGAATGGGAGCTGGTGAAGCGGGCGGAGCCCCGGTTCGCAGGCCATGCGCAGCCTAAGGTTCCGCTCTGGGGCTACGAGGACGAATCCGATCCGCAGGCGATGGCGCGCAAAATCGACGCTGCGGCGGACCACGGCATCGATTGCTTTATTTTCGACTGGTATTGGTACGAGGACGGTCCATACTTGCATAGGGGGCTGGAGGAAGGATTTCTGCAGGCGAACAATGCGGACCGACTGAAGTTTTCGCTCATGTGGGCGAATCACGACTGGATCGACATTCACCCGCTGACCCGGGCGCTGCAGCCGGCGACGCTCGCCTCCGGCAAGGTGTCTGAGCAGGCGTTCGTCGCGGCGACCGAGCATATGATCGAGCGTTATTTTCGCCATCCGTCCTACTGGAGAGTCGGGGGCGGGTTGTACTTCTCGATCTACGAGCTAATGAACCTTGTCGAAGGTTTGGGCGGCTTGGACGAGACGAAGCGGATTCTCGGCGAATTCCGCGAACGTGTGCGCCAAGCGGGCTTGGGCGAGCTGCATCTGAACGCGGTCGTCTGGGGCGTGCAGATTTTGCCGGGGGAGAAGCGCATCGACAATCCGAACGAGCTGCTCGACCTGCTCGGCTTCGATTCGGTCACCTCCTACGTATGGCTTCATCACGTCGGACTTCCGGAGTTTCCGCAATCGGACTATGGAGCATGGCGGGACGAAGCCGTCGCCAAAATGTCCGATCTGGCGAACGAGTTTCAGCTGCCTTATTTTCCGAACGTCACGATGGGCTGGGACACGAGTCCGCGCACGGTGCAGTCGGACAAGTACGAGCCGATCGGCTACCAGTACATGGCCACGGTCGGCGGCAATACGCCCGCGGAATTCGAAACGGCGCTCCGACAGACCAAAGCGCTGGCGGAACAGAAAAGCGGCGGCTTGAACATCGTCACGATCAACGCCTGGAACGAATGGACGGAGGGCAGCTACCTGGAGCCGGACACGGTTCACGGGTTCGGCTATTTGGAGGCGATCAGAATGGTCTTTGGGCCCTCACAGGAATAAACCGCTGTTCTTTCTTAATGAATTTGTTACCGGTAATCCCTCTCTTCATGCCGCAATAGCATTCGCTGTTGGAGGAAATTCCCATTGAATGTCGAATTACATCCGAATGCGTCGAACTATTGCGGATGAAGAGGTTAGAGGAATGCGGAAGCGGACTCGTTCAGATGATGATTTGAAGTCGATGTCGGAGTATGGGAGTATCTGGAAGGCGCTTCTCGCTTTGCAGATTGGTTTAATTGTGGTGTTTGTATATCTGTTTTTTCTTGATTTTGGAGGTTCATTATCAAGCGATCTGCAAAATTTGCTTTCATTGAATCAAGTGAGAAGCCCGCTGGACTTTTTTTCTGCAGCCTTGTCGGTGCCCTACTTTTATTTGCTGTTGACGTTTCTGAATGTGCTGTTGTTTCAAACGCTTAACGTAGAAGATACGCAGCGCAAGCTCAAATTGTTTTTTAACTGGGATTTATTATTTTGGGGCGGGACTTTTCTATATTTGGGAGCACACGTGGATTTTATGGGAATCCCGCAACTTGCAGCAACCAAGAAAATCTATCCTATAGTCATTTTCCTGCTAATTTCCTTTTGTTTCTTTTATCAATATGCCCGTCGAGTAGGCAGAAAGTATCGGTACATCGCAGCGGGCGTTTCCGCTCTTGTTTTGATTTGTTTTCTATTCATTTATAGCTTTGAAAACAATGACAACTGGTCGGCTTCAACCGGTTTGCTGATCGTTTTGAAAAGTCTGCTGTGGGTGTTTCTCGCCCATGCCTTTATGATTTTTACTTATTTGTTTATTGGAATGATCGCTTCTGCGGCAACAAATGAGTACCGAGCGGCGCAACTGGGGAAAGAGATTCAATATCGTAGATTGATAGTTAATCGCTGGGGGAAATTTTTTAATAAGCATGACATTCAGTTCAAAGGCAGCCTGACGGGAAAGTCTTTTTCACTTCGCGTGGTGCAGGATGTACTCAAAGAAATTGTTAACCTTAAGGGTTTAACTTATCACGAAAGATTAACTCTCATCAAAAAGATGGTACGAATAGATGCGTCTAAGGATCTTCCTGTTGTCAAAGCCAAGTATCTGCAGTTCGGCAACACGATCAATGTTTATGTTTCGATTGTTTTTTTGCTTAACGTTATTGTAATCGTATTATTCGTGTTGCCTTATATAGAGCGAAAAGAAGAAGTTTTGCTCATTTTGTTAATTCTATTAAGCGTTCGGCTTTTTCAGCGTACGATCGGGGTTTGTCGAGCTTTTCTTCAAGATGTTATCTCGCCGAAGCCCAAGAGTTCTGCGCTTACAGGCTCCGAAAGGATTATTTTGGCAATTATGAGTATTGTTGAAACAATGATAACTTCTGCTGCGATTTATTTCTTATTTGATCTTTCGGATAAAAAAGTTGTACTCGTGAAGTCGTTTCAAGAAGGATACTTCCAGTACGTTGGACAGACCTTATGGTTATTGTTAGAGAATGTTGTAAGGAGCATAGCGGTTTCATTTTTTAATGTATCTTTACCCCTTGGCCCCCAGGAGCCGTTCTCAATCGAGACAATAATTCACCTCATTCAAGTCGGCAACAGCGTCATTCTAATTACAGTGTCGATTGCTAATTATCTGAATATGAAGAAGAATTCGCACCAGTATTCAGTGTCACGAATGAATGGGGGCTTTGTAGCTTACTACTTTCTTCAACTGCCGGACGGCAAGACGATTAAACGGGAGATCGCAAGGGGGGGCAGTAAGGAGAAGCTCAAGCAGGATGTTAAAGCGATGTGGAAAAAGCGCCTGATCGACGATTCGGAGCTTGCAAGCGTGATCGCCTGCCTCGACACTGAAAAAAATGAATCAGAAAGCAGTCAGGCCGAGCTAGAAAAGCTGCGTGAAATGGATTATGGACAATTGGATAACTATCTGAGGGGAATGTTGAGAGACAATCCGCACAAGTCCAATAAATCTATAAGGCTGGAGCGCATATCGACAGCTTCTTAAAATGTTTGTCAACGCTATTGAAAAACAACCGATTTCGGTGCAAGATGAAGCAAGATCACATCTGGCGATACGAGGAGCTGACTGCGGTTGTTTTTGCATTTTTTACAGGGAAGAGAGCATCGGGAAATTTTCATGGAGCTGGCTCATGCCGTCGCCAATGCGGACGGTTTTGTCAGCGGCAACGAGAAGAGGTATTTGCAGTCTGTAGGCTTCGAGCTGGGGCTCGAGGATTTGCGAATCGTTAAGCCGACGAGAGCGCTGAAGGAAGTATTGTCCGAGATTACGGACCGGCAGGTTCAGCATCTCTTTTTTCTGGAAATTCTGCTGCTTGCTTATGCAGACGGAGACTATTGCGACGAGGAAAAACAGATCGTAATGGACATGAAAGAGGCGTTCGGAATCTCGGAAGAGACGTATGAAGAGTTCAGAGAGTGGGCGATTTCGTACGATCGACTCAGAGCTCAGGGCATGCAGCTCATATTGAATCAATAGACAAGTTAAGAGGCTGTTCCGTAAGCGCGTCGTACAAGATTATCAAGAAGCGAAAAAAGCATCGGAGGGAGATAGATGCATACAACGCTCATTCTCGATAAACAATTCGTACAGCTGTGCTACACTTGCGGAACAGCCTCTTCGATTTCAAGGAACAGCCGGTCTAATCGCGCGATTTGCCGACATGCGAATTCCGATGAGCAGACTGCGGGAGATCAGGCCGGACATGCTCATCACCAGATGCAGCCGAGTGCTCTGCAAGGCTTGATACCCGAGCAGCCCACCGATGTTCACGATGCCGGATACGTGAATGTCGCCAACCGGAGGCAGCTGTTTATTGACGCCTGCACCCGGTCGCAGCGGGCCGTCTCCAACCATTACGGCGCCAATGCTGGACGCTTGTCCGAGACAGGCGTCGACGCCGATGACGAACGGATCGTCGAACAGCATTTGCAGCTTGTCCATCGTATCCGCGAGATTCATCGCATGAACGGGATTTTCCAACGTGCCGAAAATATCGAATTCCGAAGAGCGGTACTTACCGAGCATGGTGCCCGTCAGAGGGCCTAGCGAATCTCCCGTGCAGCGATCGGTGCCGATACAGACGACAACGATGCGCCTATGCCTCGGAAGCTTTCCGAAATACGCGCCGAACTTGTTCGCGAGCCGCATCGTAGCAGCCGAATCGTTATGGAAGACATAGCAGGGCATAGATGTAATGGACATTGCTTCACCTCGTTAAACAGGGATGATAAGCTCGAATCGCTATTTCTAAATGAATGATACATTATGTATCGGAAAAAGACTGTCACATTTTCGCCTGCCTCCGACGCAAGTTGCGAGGAGGTTCGACAGCCATAGAGGAGAACAATGAATAGAAAACGAGTATTTACAGGGTCGCCATGGGAGCCGCTTGTAGGGTACTGCCGAGCTATACGGATCGGGGACAGAATCGAGGTTGCGGGAACGACGGCGATGAAAGACGGCGAAGTAGTAGGCGTCGGCAATCCTTATGAACAAACGAAGTTCATCCTGCAAACGATAGAACAGGCTCTCATCGAATTAGGCTCCGGCATGTCGGACGTTGTCCGGACGAGAATGTTTGTCACGGATATTTCCAAGTGGGAAGAAATCGGCAAGGCGCACGGCGAGTTTTTCAAGGAGGTTCAACCTGCCGCGACAATGGTTGAGGTGCAAGCGCTAATCGACCCTCGGCTCCTTGTCGAGATTGAAGTGTACGCAATTTTGCGATAACCCCGATTAAAATCAAGGGAATCTCGAAGCTGTCTCCCCTGCTATCAGTTCGATAGATGGAGGGTTATTCGACGGTTCCCGGATATCCGTATTACGGGCAAGAAACGAAGTGCCGGCAGGTGCCGATCACTTTCCTCAGCCGAATACGTGAAGACGTTCGGGCTCGAGACGCCGATGAAGCGCGCCGGACAGCCGTTCGAGCTGGCTCCGACGTACGTCTATTTAGCCTCCGACGATTCCTCCTACGTCACCGGACAAGTGCTTCATGTCAACGGCGGGGTGATGACGGAGACGTAATAGCCGCGACCTTCGTTTTTCTTCCGCCCGCCGGGTTTCCGGCGGGCTTTTGTCGTTCCGCCAATCTCTTATGCGCGAGTTTTTTATCTTTTTTCATCCGACAGCAAACTTTCCGCTTTTTCGCCGGGTAATACTTATAGAACAGCAGGAAAGAGGGGATTCGAGTGGACAATCGGTTGATCGAACGCATTCTCCAAGGAGATCGCAGCGCGTTTCGGTCGCTGTACGACGAATATTTCGACTATGCGATGCGCACCGCCAAGCTTGTGACGAAACACGAGGAGTGGGCGAAGGACGCGGTGCAGGAAACGTTCCTTCGGATATATCGGAACATCTGGCAGTACGACAGGAGCAAGCCGTTTAAGCCATGGTTCTATTGTATTTTGCTCCGCGAGTGCTACAGGGTGATGGAACGGGAGAAAAAGGTCGTGCCGCTAAGCGAACAGCTTGAGAAAATCGGCGTGGAACAGAAGCTGCCCGATGTATCGGTGGACGTGTACGAAGCGCTGCAGTCGCTGGACGATCTGTATCGCATTCCGCTGATTTTGAAATATTTGCACGACTACAGCGAGAAGGAAATCGCCGACATGCTGGACGTGAATTTGAATACGCTGAAATCGCGCTTGCTTAAGGGACGGGAAAAGATGAAGAAAGGGCTGGGAGGCGAACGCTATGGAACGGAATCTTAAAGACACGCTGCTCGAGAAGAGCCGTTACGCCGAGGAGACGAAGGAGGAGCTATGGGACCGGATCGAAGCGAGGCTGGACGATGAGCCGGCGACGCCGTCGAGAGCGGAAACAAGAGCGCGGGCACCGAGACATTACACGGGGGAGGGCAAACGATCGATGAGAAAATTACAAATTGCAATGGGGGTCGCCGTCGCTTTTATGGCTTTCGGGATCTTCCTGGCGATGCCGGCCGGAACGGCTTTTATGAAAGACGTCAAACAGTGGTTTGCGCCGGAGAAGAAAGTCGAGGTCGAAGTGGAGGGCCAGAAGGAAGAGACGGACCAGAAGCTCCATCAGAACGAGGAGAGCAAGTACGTCATCTACTACGATCAGGAGCGTTACAAGCTCGTTCAAGAGGGCGGCAAGGACGTCATTACGACGAAGGAGCCGCTGCCCGAGCGATATCCCGAAGTGTCGATGACGATCGAGCAGGTTAAGGACGTGAAGCCGGAAGACCTGATCAAACGCTTGAGCGGGGAATTGTCCGGCAAGTACGAGGACGTGCGCAAAGTCGAGAAGGTGTCGGAGCCGGTGCAGGGCTACATGGTCCGGGCGCTGGCCGGAAAGGAATGGGATAGCGAGGTTGTCGTCATCTACGCCGTAGACAATGGAAAGAACGGCAGCTTCGCGATTACGGAGAAGTATTTCTTCGAAGCGTCCGAAGGGCACGGCGCCCGGTTCTATCAGATGCTGAAGGAGTTCGAGGTGCTGAAACAATAAACGTATTCGAAGAAACGGCGATACGGGTCATGCCGACCCCGATATCGCCGTTTCCTTGTTCGAAATACAATTTGCCGCTTAGATCGATTTGCGGCGGATGCTGCGGTTAAATCCAAGCCATAACCCAGCCGCGATTAGAGCGGCTCCCGCCGCATAATACGGAAGCGGATTCGATTCGCCGGTCTTCGGAAGGACGCCTGACCCTCCGGGAGTATTCGATCCCGGTTCCGTCTCGGGCTCTGTGCCGCCGAGCGGGATGTCGTCGTCCGGAACTTCCACCAGCTCCTCGCCCGGGTTCTCGGGCTCCTCTGGATTAACGGGATCGACCGGATCGGTCGGAGCTACAGGAATTTCTTCCGTCGGCTCGCCGGGATCGACCGGTTCAACCGGTTTTACAGGATCTACAGGGTCGACCGGATCTACTGGCTCGCCTGGATTGCCTGGATTGCCCGGGTCGACCGGAGTCGACGTTCTATTGTTCTTTACCGTAATGACGACTGTCTTCGTATGGTCGACTGTCGTGCTGTCTATGGTCACGTCGTAAAGCGTTCGATCGATGGAATAACCTTCCGGCGCCTTGGTTTCTTCCAGGACATAGTCGCCGAACAACAGGTTGGCGAAGCGCAGTTCGCCCTTCTCGTCGGTCGTGCCAGTGCGCGGCGCGCGATTGCCCGACTTGTCGATCAGCTTGAATTCCGCTCCCGCAAGCACAGTGGAGGGATTAGCCGCGTCAACCTTGACGACTTGCAGCGTTCCGGTCTCGCCGCTTCCCGAGCCCGAACCGGACGAGGTGCGCACGACGATTTCCTCCATTTTCTCCCGAAGTTCCGTCGTCAGTCCATCGCCTTCCAAATAGACGGTGTTGCCGACTTTCTCTTTATCGTTCGCCTTAATTACGGAACTGTACTTCAAAATGTACGGCTTGTCGATCGCCTCCTTGAAAACCAGCTCGAACGATTGCGCACCGTCCGTATCGGTTCGGATCTGAAGCGTGAAAGCTTCGTCCTTCTTCAGCTCTTCAGCCTCGGAGATCGATCCGTCGGCCTTGACGGACGTCGCGTACAGACGGAAGGAATCCGCCTCCAGCTCCTGGTTCGGCGTCGGCACGTCGATGACTTTCACATTGGTCAGATAGGACTGTCCCTCGTTGATCCGAATCGTCCAGTCGATCGATTTGCCGT
This sequence comes from Cohnella phaseoli, assembly GCF_003386235.1. GTDB lineage: Bacteria > Bacillota > Bacilli > Paenibacillales > Paenibacillaceae > Cohnella > Cohnella phaseoli. The sequence goes on along the minus strand of NZ_QRDZ01000041.1, from coordinate 21,571 downwards.
TCTGAACACCGTACTTGCCTACATACTGGCCGCCGTTCGGTACGTTTACTTTAGCGTCCCATGTCGTCTTTTTTACGCCGCCGATCAGAAAATCCGCATAGTTAAAAATTTCGCGTTCGATCAGCGAGCCTTCCAGCGTAGTCTTGAACGAGAGCCAGTACGGGGAAGAGATTTCTTCATTAAACCGGACGGTCAAGACGTTGTCGTTGTCCGCATTCGGAAGAACAACCTCATATTCGTCCTGGGACACCTCGTCTTTTCCTTGCTGTACGCCTCCGTCGGGCTTTATCGTCATCGGGTACATTTTCACGGAGTCGGTCACCAGCTTCTGGCCTTGCAGCAGCTTGTCGGAGACGCCGACCCCGCCAAGTTTGTCGCGGTTGTAGTTGATGAGAACGGTCCAGGTGATTTCCTTAGTCTCCGCATTATACGAGCCGGATTTGCCGCCGTTGTTTTTCGTGTGGCGGTTCAAGTCGAAGTCGACTTCCGCAACCGCCTCTTGCTCTTTGCCGTTCTCATCCGTCCAGGTGACGACGGCTCTGTTGTAAATTCGTTTGTCGGCATCCTTTAACCATTGCGCATCGAATTTCGTCTCGTAGCTGATCGTGTAGGTGTCGACGACATCGGCATTAAAGACGATTTCGAAGCCGTCTTTCAGGTCCGTATAAGCAAGCGAGTAATCGATTCCGCTTTCCAACTCCTGGCCTAGCGAATTTCTAATCTTCAGGCTGTCCGGAATCAGTTCGAGACCGCCGTTCGTGAACGTATCCGCAATTTTAACGTTTTTCATGACGTAACGGCTGCCGTCGGGCTTCGTATCGGTATTGATTTTGATTTCCCACTTCGCCGTTTTCTCTTTGTAATCCGCCGACTTATGCGACTTGACGATCACGCCCTGCTTATGCCGCTGGCTGGCTTCGGCTTTGCCGCCAAGTCCGTCCGTCACGACGTTTTTGATCGTGTCCCCGATTGTAGGACGTTCCGAGGGCTTTGTCCGATATTTGATCGTATACGGCGATGTCACTTCGCTCAGGAATTGCAGTTCGAAGCCGTGAGCGGTTTCCGTGATTTCGTACAGGTTCGATCCAAGCGCTTCTTCGGTATCGCCCTTGAACACCTGGAACGAACCAGATACGAGCGTCTGCGCGCTGCCGAACTCATCCTTCAGCCAGGCTTGGGCTTGAGGAATCGAATCGCCGCTAAAGTTGTAGCGAATAATCCAGTCGATGACGCCCGAAGACGAATCGTATCGTCCGACCGCTTTATCCAGCCGTTTGCCGCGCTCTATCGTTACGCTGGCCGTTGCCTGAACGCTCTCGATATTCGTTCCCGACAGCGTAGCCGTGTTAACGAACTTGCTCTGACCGCCCTCGATGTCCGTGGAATATTCGATCCGGTACGCTCGGTCGATCGGATCGGCGAACTTCAGCTCGAATCGGTCATCGAACGCCTCCAACGAATAAGCGTTCGGATCCACCGTCGCTCCCTTTGCCGTCGAGCCGTCCGCATTCACCTGCAGCCGGTACACCTTGACAGAATCGGCGATCAGCTTCACCCCTTCAGGCATCGGGTCGGCAACGGTTGCCTGTTCGATTTTTTCCAGCTTCTTATTGATGTCGATCGTCCAGTCGATTCGGCTGTTGTCGGCCGCCGGACGGCCCTGCTTGTCGACCGTCGTTTCAACGTCCGGCTTCAGTACGACAACAAGGGTCTGCAAGCCGTCTCGAACCGGCACGGGGATGACGACCTCCTCGCTGCCCTTGACGATTTCCACGCTGAACTCGGTAACGATTTTCAATCCGCCTTTAACGTTGGAATGGTTCTCCACGTAATCGTTGAAGGTCATGACGACTCGTCCGCCACGGTCAACCGTGAAGGAGCCGACGGTGCTGTCGCCATTGGCGAGCGGCCCTTCAATCTCCGTATAAATGGCGAACTCCGGCGGCAGGTCGAACGAGAACGTATCCCCCGCCTTGTAGCCGTGACCGTTCGGCAGCTCCCATTCGAATTCCAGATGGACTGCGGAGCCGATCTCGAAGCGGTAATCCGGATTGTAGACCGCATCGACGACCGAGCCGTGCGCATCCTTCAGGATCACCTTAGTCAGAATGTTTTCTTCGATTGCCGCCGCGGGCGCTCCGACGGTTTCTTCTCCCTCCGCAGCATATACAGCCGAGCCTCCGACAAATACATTAACGATTAACAGCCATACGATTCCCAATGCGGACATGCGTTTTTTCATTTCGGTACAGGTCTCCTTTTCTCTCCTTTTCTTTCAGCGGTTCTTGTGTTGGTGCGTTCGAAATCGTGTTATCCGGTCTCAAGTGTGCGGGTCGTTATGCCCCAAGCACCGCTGTTAGGGCGATTATAAGGAATCTATCTGAATAAAAAATGAACAGCATCCAAATCTTGACCTTAATAGATCGAGATGGATGCTGTTCTGGTTGTATAGATAAAGTTAAATCAGTCTGCGAGCTGTCACGAATCTTTTTTTCCACTTCTCGTCGAAGTCGTCGAAGTGAACGCCCTTGTCCTTGGAAAAGGTATGCAAAATGCGATTGTCGCCCGCATAGATGCCGACGTGTCCGATCTCAAGCCCGCGCGCTCCGAAAAATAGCAGATCCCCCACGCGAAGCTCGTCCAATCCGACCTCGCGCCCTTCCTTGGCCTGATTGTACGAGACGCGCGGCAAGTCGAGCGACAACACTTCCTCGAAGACGTGATGAACGAAGGAGGAGCAGTCGAACGTATCGGTCTGATCAAGCGCGGCGCCGAATTCGTAAGGCGTGCCTATGTATTGCGTGCCGAAGGCAATCAGCTCTTCGCCCTGAAGCTTGGCAAGCTCGGGACTCGTATAATCGGTGTACAGCGGCTTGGCCGAGACAAAACCGATCCGATCGTCCTGAGTGCGAACCTCCAGCCACTTCGCGTCGATCTCGCGGAGCACCTGAATTTTCTCGCCCTTGGCCAGCATGCCGCGAATCGGAGTATCGGGGCTGTTGTCGGGCTCGGTTCGCAGATTCACGCCGTAAGCGACGGAATTGCGGAATTCTCGAAGGGTGGAGATCGAAATGTCGTTAAGCGCAGGGTGCCACTGCACGACATTGCCTAACGATTCTCCGACAAAGCGCAGCGGCAGCATGACCGTTCCGTTTATCAGGGATCCCGGCTGCGGTAGCGGGATCGTTTTTCCGTTCAGTTTAGCCGTTTTCTCCCCGATGCGATAGGTGAGAAGAATGTCGTCCTTCACCGCGTTTACCGTCTGAGTGGCGTTCGACCACCGAACCTCGGCTTTCTGCGACTCGAAGACCGCCCGCATCGGGACAAACGTAGTTCCTCCCGCGATGACCGGGTCGACAGGCAGAACGAGCTTCTTTCCGTCTATGTAGATATCCGGCGCGGCGCCCGTCTGCGCGTGCGCAGGCAGCGCTTGTCCGAGCAGCAGGCCCAATAAGGCCATGGATCCGATTCTCTTTAGCATCTTGCCGTGATCATCCTTTCTATGTATGCCTTATTAGGTTTGACGAGAGGAAAGGACGGTTTGTTGTGTGGAAAATGATGGGTGCGGCAGCGCGCGGCTCCTAAAGCGGTTCCGCTCCTTTCCTGACGAATCGTCAAAACGGTAAACAGATGTACCCGAAAGTAAAGACAAGTGTATAGAACGCGCTCCCCCTCGCCCGTATAATTTTCGACAAAGGAGGAGGAGCGAGTGTGACAACGCGTACGTTCGGCGCAACAATTACGGAAGGGCCGCAGCATTGGGCGATCGTCCAGAGGCAACGGGAGAGCGGAACGATCGCCTTGGCGGGCGAATGGTCGACCCGCGACGGAAGCCGGCCCGATCAGCCTACGGTCCACGCGCGCGTAGTCCACGAGGACGGGAGAGGCGCCGTAGTTCCCTGGATTCGTTGCGCGACGGGAGAAGACGGAACGTGGTCCGTCCGCCTTGAGGTGCCGGAGGGCGGGCTCTACCGCATCGAAACCTGCCTTCGCCTGAATGATCTTCAGCCTATGGAATTGGCTGCGAGGGGAGATATGATCCATCATATCGGAATCGGAGATATCTGGGTTATCGCCGGGCAGAGCAATGCGACAGGTTACGGGAGGGGAGCGGTCTCCGATTCGCCGGAGACGGGCGTTCATCTGCTACGCCATAACGGTCGCTGGGATTTGGCGACTCATCCGTTCAACGAGTCGACCGATACCGTCCAGCCTTTGAACGGAGAGCCGGTTAACCCCGGGCACTCGCCCTATCTGGCGTTTGCCAAAGAGCTGAAGAAGGCGACCGGCATCCCGATCGGCCTGCTGCAGACGGCTCTGGGCGGATCGCCCCTCTCGCGTTGGAATCCGAACGAAGACGGGGATTTGTACCGGAATATGATGGAGGTCGTCGGGGCGGCCGGGGGAGAGATTAAAGGCGTGTTATGGTATCAAGGCTGCAGCGATTGCGACTCGGAGAACGCTCCGTCTTACTATCGCCGGTTCGCGTTGATGGTGGAGCGCTGGCGCCAGGACACGGGCGACGACAAGCTGCCCTTTCTCTCCGTACAGTTGAACCGGAACGCTGCCTATGCCGAGGGAATTGAAGGAGATCGCTGCTGGGGCCTGGTCCGCGAAGCGCAGCGTCGCGCCGCGGAACGGATCGCGGGGGTTGAGATTGTTCCTTCTCTCGATAGCCCCCTCTCCGATATTATTCATAACGGGCCTGCTGGTAATCTGATGATCGGATGGCGATTGGCGAACACGGCGCTGGGGGCCGTTTACGGTAAAGCGATCCCCCATCGGGCCCCCAATTTGGCTCTTGCGGTGCGCGGCGAAGCCGAGCAGACCGTATTGCTCCAATTCGATGACATTCATGGACAGTTATTCGCGGTGGGGCCTGGGGAAAGGATTTTTTCCATAGAAGACGAGAAAGGCTTCCATGTTGTAGACCGATGGCAAGTCCGCGAAGGAAGCCGGATAGAATTGATCTTGTCTCGTCCGCTTGAAGGTAAAGCCTTCGTTCATGGTGCGTTCGAAGCCAATCCGTCCGCGTTCCCCCTGCTCGATACCGGTACCCAGCTTCCGATGCTTTCGTTCTACGGCGTCGAGATCGAATAGAAAACAGGTGAATAGCAATGTCCGATTACGCTTATATGCTGCGTTTTACCCTTCATCCGGGCCATTTCGAAGAGGAACGTTTGGAGGAACTGGTCCGCTTCTGCCGACAAAGCCGGGTCGACGATGTTATGTTTTTTATCGCGCCGCTTAATCTCAATCATATTTCCGAGAAGGAGGCGGACGAATGGTTGAGCGCGATCCGCCGAGCCAAGCATGCACTTGCCGCCAATGGGGTGACGACGTCGATCAATCCGCTGAACACGCTGACGCACGACTCCGCCGGCGGCGTTCTGCCGGAGGGGCTCGATTTCCGCATGATGGTCGATCCCTACGGCAACGAGTCCGCCGTTACGCCCTGCCCGCTCTGTCCGAAGTGGCGCGCATATATCGTCGATATGTATTCTCGGTATGCAGCGCTGCAACCTTACTCGTTATGGATAGAGGACGACTTTCGGTTTCACAATCACGGACCGCTTGCATGGGGAGGCTGTTTCTGCGAGGAGCATATGCGTCTGTTCGCCCGCGAGGCGGGCTCGGATTCAATTGGCCGAGAGGAGTTCGTCCGCGGCTTATTGGCGGCCGGAGAGCCGCACGAATATCGGCGAATATGGCTGGACTCGTGCCGACAGACGATGGTAGAATTGGCGAATGCCATCGGCCGAGCCGTTCACCGCGTCTCTCCGGAAACCCGCATCGGGCTCATGACGAGCCATCCTGCCGCTCACGCCGCGGAAGGGCGGGATTGGCACGGAATCCTTGGCGCTGTCGACGGCGACAGTAGGGCGATCGTCCGGCCGCATCTGCCGGCATATATGGAGACGAGCGGTATGAGCTACGCTTGGGAATTCAATGCGGTATCGCGCTTGACGGCGGCGCTGCTGCCGGAGACGACGGCCATGTATCCCGAGCTGGAGAACGTTCCTTACACTCGCTTCGCCAAGTCGGAGAAGTTTCAGAGATATCAGTTGGAGACAAGTCTGCTGCTCGGCAGCAAAGGAATTACGTTAAACGTCGTCGACATGGTCGGCAACGGGGTATATCCGGAAGAAGGCGCGCAGCGTTGGTTGAACGAGGCCAAGGATTTTCTGAATTCGGTCGCGTCGCTTCGACTGCGTTCCGGACGAATGCGCGGAGTTCGGGTACTCGTAGACGAGCGATCTTCTTACTCGCTTCAAACGGACGGTCGGATTGAGATGGAAGCGCTTTACCCGAGTGAGACGTTCTGGGCGGGGCTGTTGTCGGCTTACGGCATTGCCAATGCCGTCTCAGTCGATACGCCATTTGAATCGGAAATCGTCGCGGTGTCCGGCCAGCTTCTTCGCGGCCGCAGCGAAGCCGCAATTCGCGAGCTGTTCGCCAAGCATGCCGTACTGTTGGACGGAGAAGCGGTCGACACGCTTGTCGGGCTGGGACTCGGTGAACTGTGCGGCATCCGGGAAGCGATATGGCGGGAGGCGCAGACGATCGAGCGGATCTGCAACGATCGAACGTACGCCGGGATTAAAGAGGGCAGGATGAGGCCGTATTTGGCGGTTGCGCGTTATTTGGATATCCGCTACGATCCCGGCGCAGCGGAGTGCTTCTCCCGCATCGTCCGGCCGGACGGGGCGGATTTATGTCCCGGCATGGCGATCGCAGGAGGAAAAGTTTTTATTATGCCATACGGGCAAGAGGGGCATTACGGCTTGTTTAATCCGATCCGCCGGGCGGTCGTTCACGAGGCGGTCGAGAACATTGCGGGAGCGGGAGGCGAGCCGCTGCGGATTGCCAGCTATGCGCCTCATGCCGCCGTGTATGAATACGAGACGGACGACGGCGCAGTTATTGCTGTGGCCAATCACTCTTTGGACGACATCGAGGGCATAACGCTCGCGGGGCCGGTCCTTGCTAACGGAGACTGGGTACTATATAGCAGAAATGAGCCTTTGGGAAACAAACAGGAGCTGTTAGAATCCGACGGAACAATCGCCTTGAACGCGAGGGTGCCGGGGCTGTCGATGATCGTTCTGCACTGTCGCGTCCGGGATTCCGCAAGGAAGTAAACGAAAGTGTACGAATGTAAAATCTAGTGTATAGAGGCCGCCCAAGAGGGTCGATATAATGAGGTCACGAGATATAAGTGTTAAATAAAATGACCTGTAAAGTTATTTTTATGTTACTTATTCTCGAGTATGGCTTGCACATCCGGTTCGCGACAACACATTAACAAGGGGGATTTCTGGATGAAACGCATGGGCAGAATCGTACTGTTAAGCTTGCTAGCCGCAACAATGGCATTCGCGGCGGCATGCAGCAAGGGGAACGAGTCGAACGAAGGGAGTCAGAAGCCATCCGCCGGCAGCGCTTCGTCGACCGCATCGGGAGAGGCGGAGGGACCCATCGAGCTTACGATGGCCCGCGAGAATGAGGCGGACATTAAGTTTCTCGCCGGGGAGACGATGGACCAGAACTCGGTGACCGAGGCGCTGGAGCGGGATACCGGCATCAAGATCAAAAACATGTGGGTGGCGGAAACCGCCCAATACGAGCAGAAGGTGCAGATGAGCATCTCCTCGAACGACATTCCCGACCTGATGGCCGTCACGATGGCTCAGCTTCAACAGCTCATCGAAGCGGATATGATTGCGGATTTGACGGAGCTGTACGAGCAGCATGCTTCGCCCGAGACTAAAGCCTACTTAACCGGAGACGGCGGCAAGCAGCTCGATTCGGCCAAGCATGCGGGCAAATTGATGGCGATTCCGCAGACGAACGGTCCTTACGGAGCTTCTACGCAAGTGTGGATTCGCCGGGATTGGCTGAAGCAGCTGAACCTGCCGGAGCCGAAGACGATGCAGGACGTGCTTGCGATCATCGACGCGTTCGCCAAGCAGGACCCGGGGGGCACGGGCAAGGCCTACGGCTTGCCGCTGACCAAGGATTTGTTCAAGGATGTCACATTCGATATCCGCGGCTTCTTTAACGGCTATCACGCTTATCCGACGCAATGGGTCAAGGACGCTTCGGGCCAGCTCGTCAGCGGCGACATCCAGCCGGAGATGAAAGAGGCGCTGAAGCAGCTTCAGGATATGTACAAGGCCGGCCAGATCGATCCGGAATTCGCGGTCAAAGATCTGGTCAAGGAGAACGAACTGCTCGCTTCCGACAAGATCGGAGTCGTATACGGACCGTTCTGGCTTAGCGCTTACCCGCTGAACGGCAACGCCGTGAAGGACGGCAAGCTCGTTCAGGACTGGTGGCCGTACCCGATCGCCTCGATCGACGACAAGCCTGCCAAATCGCAGATCGAGCTGGGAGTGGCCAAATACTACGTCGTTTCCAAGAAAGCCAAGCATCCCGAAGCGGCCATCAAGCTGCTTAACAAATGGGTTCAAGCGTATACGATGCCTACGGATTCGGACAGCGTGTATTTCCTGCAGAACGACGAGGCGGCAAGCTACTGGAAGCTGAGTCCGATCAAGGTGTTCTCGCAGACCGAGCATCTCATGCTGGGAGAGATGGTCCCGAAAGCGGTGGAGGCGAAGGATCCATCCTCGCTTACCGGTCTCGAAGCTCCTAACCGTTACGGTAAAATTGTCAAATATTTGGACGGGGACGTCGGGGAGTGGGCCGAATATCCGATCTCCGGACCGGGCGGCGCGTTCTCGATCATGTTCGATTATTCCAAGGCGGATCGCTATCACTTCAACGAATTTTACGGCGCGCCGGGCTCGGCCATGCTGGAGAAGAAGCCGGTCCTCGACGCGAAGATGAGCGAAACGTTCATCAAAATCATCATGAATCAAGTATCGATCGACGAATTCGACAAGTTCGTGGAAGAGTGGAAAAGGCTCGGTGGAGACGAGATTGCTGCGGAAGTGAACGAGTGGTACGCAAGCGCAGTTCAATAACCGCCGTTTAGTCACCGATTAAGAAGGAACCGGACGTTCCGCCGCGAAGCCGCGGCGGAGCCGTTCGGCACGGGAGGCGTCTTGCCATGATCATCAAGAGGTTCGCCAAGGAATGGCCTCTTCATCTATTGCTGTTGCCCGCGATTGTTCTGGTTATCGTGTTCAGCTACGTTCCGATGGCGGGCATTGCCATCGCCTTCGAGAAGTTCATTCCCAGCAAGGGCATTTTTCGCTCCGAATGGGTCGGATGGGCCAACTTCCAATATATGCTGGAATATCCCGGCATCGGCAGAATCGTGTACAACACCCTTTTCATCGCCGTGATGAAGATCGTCGGCGGCCTGCTGGTGCCGATTACGATAGCTATTTTGCTCAACGAGGTGCGCAAAGAAGTGTTTAAGCGCACCGTTCAGACGCTCGTCTATTTGCCGCATTTTCTGTCCTGGGTGCTGCTTGGCGGCATTCTCGTCGACATTTTGTCCCCGTCCTCGGGCATTGTAAACCGACTGCTCGGCACGTTCGGCATTGAACCGGTATTTTTCCTCGGCAGCAACGATTGGTTTCCTTATACGCTCGTGATCTCGGACATCTGGAAGGAGTTCGGCTTCAGCACGATCGTGTACTTGGCCGCGCTGACCGCCATTAACCCCGCGCTCTACGAAGCGGCCGAAGTGGACGGGGCCGGCCGGCTGAAAATGACTTGGCATATTACGCTGCCGGGCATGCTGCCGATTATCGTCCTGATGGCGACGCTGAGCGTCGGCAACATTTTGAACGCCGGCTTCGAGCAAATCTTTAATCTTTACGGACCTGCCGTCTACGAGAGCGGCGACATCATTGATACGTTTGTCTATCGCATGGGATTCGAACAGGTGCACTACGGATTGGCTACGGCGGTTGGACTGCTGAAATCCGTCGTCTCGCTCGTTCTCCTGTCGGTTTCTTACGGCATGGCGTACCGTTTCGCGGGATACCGGATTTTCTAGAGAGGAGTTGGCGTATATGCGTATGTCCGCCAGCCGCAAAAGCTTCATTGCCTTCAATTATATTTTTCTGGCGCTGCTGTCCCTGCTCTGCTTGTTTCCGTTGATCCATATGCTGGCCTTGTCGTTTAGCTCGGGAGCCGCGGCGGCAGCGGGCAAAGTGGGATTGTGGCCCGTAGAGTTCACGACGGCGGCGTACAAGAACATTATGAACAAACCCCAGTATTTGACGGCGTTCGGAGTGTCGGTGCAGAGATTGGCGCTCGGCACTTTGATCGGGATGGTTCTGACGATTATTACGGCCTATCCGTTGTCCAAGGAGAACCGCAGCTTTCAGTTCCGTACCGTCTATGCCTGGTTTTTCGTCTTTACGATTTTGTTCGGCGGCGGTCTTGTGCCCTGGTTTATGACGATTCGACAGCTTGGCCTGATGGATTCAATCTGGGCGCTCGTTCTTCCGGGAGCGGTATCGGTATTCAACGTCATTCTTCTGCTCAACTTCTATCGGGGACTGCCCAAGGAGCTGGACGAATCCGCGAGAATGGACGGAGCGGGCCATTTCCGCACGTTGTGGAGCATTATCGTTCCGCTGTCCAAGCCGGCGCTGGCTACGGTAGGCCTGTTTACGATGGTGCTGCACTGGAACAGCTGGTTCGACGGACTTATTCTGATGAATCGCCCCGAGCATTATCCGCTTCAATCGTTTCTGCAGACGATCGTCATTCAGAGGGACATGAGATTTATCAGTGCGGACGACGTGGAGCTGCTGAAGCAAATTTCGGACCGCACGAGCTCGGCTGCGCAAATTTTCGTCGCCTCCGTACCGATTCTGCTCGTTTATCCGTTCCTGCAGCGCTTTTTCATCAAGGGGATCGTCATGGGTAGCGTGAAGGAATAACAAGCTCGATTCCGGCTTGCCGGACGTCCCGGTCTCTGTGGTACAGTGTGAATACGACACGCGAACGCATTCGTCGACCGGGAGGCAGCCATGGATATTCAGAAGAGCACGAGGAAAAATCGCTTAACGATTTTCGCGAAGCTGATGCTCACATTCGTCGCCGTATTAGCCCCTCTGTACGCCCTCACGCTGATCATTAACGAGAAGGGGGCGCAGAGCATCCGCGGCGAAATCGCCCAATCGATCGGAAGCCGCAACGATTCGTATTTGGCGGTGCTGGAGATGGAGGTCGAGAGGGTGGCCCGAATGCTGCCCGAGTACGTTGCGGACAACGACCTTATGGCGCTCAGTACGACCGGGAGCGCGATGAACGATTACGAGAAAATCGACAATATCCGGGCTATTCAGAGACGAATCAATCTGATTAAATACAACAGCACGTACATCAATGAAGTCAGAGCGTACATCCCGCTGCTGAAGCGCACCATTCTGAGCTCCAAGTTCGATACCGACGTGAATATGGAGGAGTTCGAGGCTTTGCAGCTCAGAAACGTTCCCGAGCCGGAGCTGCTGACGTTCTGGAACGACCGGCTGTTCGTCGCCATGCAATATCCGACGATTCCCGATCGGAGAGCGACATTCGTCGTGGGCGTGGAGTTCTCGACGGATAAGCTCAGGCGGTCGCTTGGCGGAACGATTGGCATTCCGGAGGGCCATGCCGCTCTTCTGAACGTGAATCGGAATTGGACGATCGCCAGCGAGAGCGACCCGGGCAAAATCGAGCAGCTGCGCGCCTACATGGTCGAACGAATGCAAAGAGGCGTATATACGGGGTACGAGAAGCTGGCGGTGAACGGAATTCCTTATATGGTTTCCTACAAATATTCCGAGCTGTTGTCGTCCTATCTTGTCAGCTATGTGCCGGAGAGCTATGTGACCGGTCCGCTCGATAAATACCAGTATTGGATTCTGGGAGTATCCGTGCTGTCCGTCTTTATCGTGCTGTTCTTCTCGATGTCCATCTATCGCATGATCCACCGTCCGATGAAGGAGCTGATCGTCTCCTTCAAACGGATGAGAATCGGGGAGATCATGCCGATGGCGTCGCCTTCGCGGCACGACGAATTCGACTACTTGTACAAGGCGTACAACGAGACCGCCGTTCATCTCAAGACGCTAATCCAGGAAAATTACGAGCAGAAAATCCACAGCCAGCGCTCCGAGCTAAAAAGGCTGCAATCGCAGATCAATCCCCATTTTCTGTACAACTGCTTCTTCGTTCTGTGCCGGCTGATCAAGTCGGAGGATCTGGAGCTGGCGTACCGCTTCTGTCTATATGTCGGCGATTATTTTCAGTTCATTACCCGCGACGATTCCGACGAGGTGACGCTGGAGACGGAGATGAAGCACGTCCGGACGTACGTCGACATCCAGATCGTCTGTTACGGCGATAGAATTCAAGTGAGGTTCGACGAATTGGATCGCGATATCGCGGATCGCTATGTACCGCGCCTGATCATGCAGCCGATTGTGGAAAACGTATACAAGCACGCGATCCGGGCGATGGTGTCGGGCGGACGCGTTGCGATTCATATGGAGCGGCGGGAGAGCGATTTGTTCGTATACGTGGAAGACAGCGGCGACGGGCTGACGGATCGGGACATCGAGCTTCTGAACCGCAGGTTGACACTGTCGGCGCACCATATCGAGGATACGACGGGCATCATTAACGTCCATCGACGCATTCAGATTATGTACGGCGCCGATTACGGCCTGGCGATGTCCAGATCGAAGCTCGGAGGCTTGAAGGTGACGATGCGGCTGGCGCTGACGGAAGGGGAGGATTGAACGTGTACCGATTGCTGATCGTGGACGATATGCCGATCATTACGGACGGCTTGGCCAAGCTGTTTCGCAAAGAGCTCGGAGAGGAATTGGATATCGTCACGGCCTATTCCGGAATCGAGGCTCTGGACCTTCTGGAGCGGGAGCGCATCGATATCGTATTGTCCGACATTCTGATGCCGGGGCTGGACGGAATCGAGCTGCTGAAGGAGATTCACGATCGCTGGTCGGCATGCAAGGTCATTCTGCTGACGAGCCACAGCGATTTCAATTACGTTCAGAGCGCGCTGTCGCTCGGCGGGCTGGAGTACATTCTGAAGACGGAGAGCGACGATAAGATCGTACTGGCTGTAAGGAAAGCGATTCAGGCGCTGGATAAGGACGCGGACGCCACGAGGCTGATCCGCAAAGCCGAAGAGCATATGAGATTGGCTCTGCCGACTCTGCAGAAGGAGTATCTGAGCGCGTTGATCCAGGGCAAGAAGGTCGGCCAAGAGCTTCTGGCCGAGCATTTCGCGAATTTGCGCCTTTCGCTCCGGGCCGAGCAATCCGTGCTGCTGCTCGTCGGCCGGATCGACGATTGGAACGAGATTATGAAGGCTCCCGACAAATCGTTGATCGTGTATGCGGTTCAGAACATCGTCGAGGAGCTGCTTGCGGAGTTTGTCTTGTCGATCTCTCTCGTCTACGAATCCTCCAAGATCATCTGGCTCATTCAGTCCCGGGAGACGGAGAAGAGCGACCGGGAGGCGGCCTTCCGCGGCGTTAACGGCATGCTGGAGCACATTCAGGGCAAATGCGCGGAGCTGCTCAAGCAGTCGGTGTCGTTCGTGCTGGCCAGAGAAGAGACGCCGTGGAATGAAGCATCCGACCGGTTCCATGAGTTGACTGTTCTTCTCGCGCGAGGACTGGGCGGCCGCAAGGGCGCGCTGCTGACGGAACCGGGCGCGACGGAAGGCAAGGCCGGAGGGGGGCTGTCCGAAGGAGCCGATGGTCGTGGGTCCGCGGCCGCAAAGCAAGGCATCCGGCAGTTAACCGGCAAAATTCCGCTGCTGCTGAGCTTTCTGGAAAGCGGCAACGAGGAGGAGTTCGCGCGGACGTACGAGGAGCTGGCCCCGGTGTTCGCGGACGAAAGCTTCCCGGGCATGCGCAAAATCGAGCTGTACCACGCGTTATGCTACGTGTTCTTGACCTTCGTTAACAAATACGGCCTGGAGAACGAGCTGAGCGCGCAAGCGGATTGGAACAAGCTCGTCCGGTACGACGACGGCGTGTCGTGGCATCAATGGTACGCTTTCTTCGGCCAGCTGGCATCGTTGATTTTCGCCGCGAACCGGGAGGACCAGGAGCAAAGCACTCATGACGTCGTGCGCAAAGTGCATGAATTCATCGAGACGAATTTATCGGCCGACCTGTCGCTCATACAGTTGGCGGACCACGTTCACTTGAATCCTTCCTACCTGTCCCGGCTTTACAAGCAAATGACCGGAACGGGTCTGTCGGAGTATATGTCCGATTTTCGCGACCGCAAAGCCAAGGAGCTGCTGACGGCCGGCCATCTGAAGGTGCATGAGATCGCCGCGAAGCTGGGCTACAACTCTTCGCATGCGTTTATCCGGTTTTTCAAAAAGCAGAACGGTATGACGCCTCAGGAATACAAGGAGCTGCAAGGAATCTGACGGTTTTTGAAGGGGGAATGGCGAATGGCGGCTCGGAAATCTGCAGTAATTTATATCCTCTCGACCGGAAGGGAGGAACCTGTCGCTTATGCGGCGGAGGAGCTGCGAAAATATTTGTCCGCAATGTCCGCAGTGGAGGTCGAGATTCGCAGTGAGGATCGTTTAGGCCGGGACGTTCCAGGTATACGGATCGGGTTGTTCGAGCCGGAAGGATCGAGTCCGCCCGGAATGGGCGGCTCAGGGGATCGCAAGGATGAGATTCGCATCCGCGTGGCGAACGGAAGCGGCGTTATTCTGGGCTCGAACCCTGGCAGCGCGTTGATCGCGGTCTACCGTTATTTGCGCGAATTGGGCTGCAGGTGGGTAAGACCAGGCATCGAGGGCGAAGTCGTGCCGCGAATTGACTTTCTGTCCGAATCGGTCGAAGTGTCGGAGGCGGCATCTTATCGCTTCCGGGGAATTTGCATAGAGGGCGCGAATCGTCTCGAGAACGTCGTCGATCTGATCGAATGGATGCCCAAAGTCGGCTTTAACGGGTATTTTGTTCAGTTCAGGGAAGCTCACGTTTTTTTCGAACGATGGTACGACCATGCGAACAACCCGTTGAAGCAAAGCGATTCGAAGCTGACGGTAGAGACTTCGCTTTCATTCGTGCAAGCGATTGCAACGGAACTGAAGAGGCGCGGCATGGAGTATCACGCCGTCGGACACGGATGGACGTGCACCGCATTCGGTATTCCGGGATTGGGCTGGGGGAAAGCGGCCCAAGCGGAGGAAGCGGAAGTTACGCCGTATTTGGCGGAGGTGAACGGAACGCGGGGATTATGGAAGGGGGTGGCGCTGGACACGGAGCTTTGTTATTCCAATCCGGAAGCGAGAAGGAGGATGATCGGCGAGATCGTACAGTACGCTTCGGAGCATGCGGAGGTCGACGTTCTTCACGTCTGGCTGTCCGACGGGCACAACAACCAGTGCGAGTGCTCGTCCTGCGTCGGGGCTACGCCGTCGGACTGGTATGTGCTTCTGCTGAACGAGCTGGATGCGGCATTAACCGAAAAGGGCTTGGGAATCCGCATCGCGTTCCTGCTTTATCAGGAGCTGCTGTGGGCGCCGCTCAAGGAGCGGTTTAGGCATTCGGAACGGTTCGTCATGATGTTCGCTCCGATTACCCGTTCGTACCGCCATACGTTCGCCGAAGCTTCAGTGTTGCCGAAGATGGTCCCGCTGACAAGAAACCGCATCGTTTTTCCGCTTACGGTGGAAGAGAACGTCGCTTTTCTGAAGCAGTGGCAGGAATCGTTCGTCGGGGAAGCCTTTGATTTCGATTACCATTTTATGTGGGCGCATCAACGGGACCCGGGACAGACGACGATCGCGAAAATATTGCACGAGGACATTCGCCACCTGCGCCGACTGGGATTGGACGGATACTTCAGCTGCCAGGTTCAGAGGGCTTTTTTCCCGAACGGTCTCGGGTTGACGGTGATGGGCATGACGCTATGGGATGAGACGACGGACTATGAACGGCTGATCGAGGAGTATTTCATAAGCGCATACGGTCCGGATGGTTTAAATTGTCGGAATTATTTGACTATTTTGTCCGAGCGTTACGAACAAATCGGCTTGGAGCGTTGGGCCGAACGAGACCGGAAGGACCCGGCTGCGCTCAAAGCGGCTTTCGCGGAGATCCGCGAGCTGCTCGTCCGGTTCGGGCCCGTGATCGAGAAGAATTTGTCCGCCGAGCAAGCTTGCCATTCCGTCTCCTGGCGCTACTTAAGCAAGCATCGGGAAATCTGGCTGGAAATGACGCGCATTCTCCAACTGTTTTACGAACAAAAGCTCGACGAAGCCCGCGAGAATTGGGCCGCATTTAAGCTCAAGCTGTGGGAGATGGAGGACGAGGTTCAGCCCGTTCTGGACGTGCACAACTTCGTTATCGTCTTCGATTGGATCATTCTCGACACCGCTTCATAATCCATTCTACGTATGGAGGCGTTCCTATGATCAGGTACAGGCATAGAAGTAGAGGTTCCTTCCTGGCAAGAACCGGTATGGCGCTTATCGCCGCTCTGACGATGCTGATGTCCTGCGTTCAGCCCGCGGCTTACGGTGCGGAGAAAGGCGAGGACGGAGAACGGGCCGTTGTCGGCTCGGCTCCGCGTGATCTTTCCGGGCATTGGGCGGCGGAGCAGCTATTGCAATGGTTGGACAACGGCTGGATTCAAGGCTACCCCGACGGGACCGTTCGGCCCGACACGACGGTTACAAGGGGGGAGATGGCCGCGCTGGTGAACCGTACGTTCGGTTTCGGCGTCGGGGAAGAGAACGATCAGGCATTTAAGGATCTGACGGCTGCGAATTGGGCCTATAAGGAGCTATCCGCCGCAGTGAGCGCAGGTTATTTGCAGGGATACGGAAGCGGCGAGATCGGAGCGCTGCGGAACGTGACCCGGCAAGAGACAGCCGTCGCGATCGCTCGGCTGCTCCGATTGGCCCCGGGCGCGCACCAAGGCTCCGCAGCTCAATTCGCGGATGCGGAGCGAATCGCCAAGTGGAGCAAGGATGCGGTGGACGCCGTTGCCGGAGCCGGCATCATGAAGGGCTATGCGGACGCTCGCTTTAAACCCGAAGCGTACATAACCCGGGCGGAGCTTGTTGTCCTGTTGGATCGGGCGCTGGCAGAGGAGAGCCGCTCGTTCGGACGGGCGGGATCGTACGGGCCGTCCATGGGAGCTCGCGCGGTGCAGGGCGACGTCGCGATTAATGTGGCTGGCGTTACGTTGCGCAACATGGTCATCTCCGGCGATCTGATTGTCGGGGAAGATGTGGGCGAAGGAGACGTTGTTCTGGACAACGTTACCGTTCAAGGCGAGACGGCGATTCAGGGAGGCGGACCGAACAGCGTTCATCTCCGCAATGCGACGCTGAACGTCGTGCGGATCGAGAAGGCCGGCGGAGGCGTCCGCATCGTGCTGGAAGGGACGACCAAGGTGCTAAGGCTGATCGTTCCGGCAGGTCTGGGCGCAAACGTAACGCTTGTCGTAGAGGAAGGAGCGAGCGTGGCCGAACTGAGTCTAAACGAGGCGATCCGAGTGCTCGGAAAGGGCAAGATCGGCAAAGCCGTCTACGGAGAAAGAGGGAGAGATACCGTGTTCGAACGTAAGCCGGACAGCGAGGAGGGCGGAGGGGTTTCGTCAGGCGGCGGCACCGCTGGAACGGGTGCTTCGGGATCGTCGGGAGGAACGCCATCTCCGTCTCCATCCCCGTCCCCATCGCCAAGCCCCGAGCCTACGCCATCGCCGACTCCAGAGCCTACAGCCCCGGCCATTGTCGCCGACGGAGTGTCTCAAGCGGACATCTTCGTCTCCTCGTCGGCTGACGAGATGGAGATGCTTGCGGCGGAAGAGCTCAGAGATACGTTGAAGAAGGTGAGCGGAGCCGAGCTTTCGATCTACAAGGGGGACCTGGATGGCGAATCGGTCAGTGCGACGCTGTGGAGCGATACGCTGAACGTGAGCAAGTCGGGCGCGTATCCGATCCGGATTTCCCTGATTAATAATGGGAACGAGCCTGTGACGATCGACTTCGCGCAGACGGAGGGCGACCCGATTACCGTCGCGTGGGGCGGAGAGACAACGCTTGCCGCCAAACGAAGCGCCATCGTCGAAGGAACCGTAACCGTTCCGGAGGCGGCCCCGGAAGGAACGCACACCGTTGTTCTGCAGGCAAGCGCCGGCGGCGTTCCATTCTCCGATCTGACGCTGACGGTTAACGTCGACCGGAATTTGATCCGCAACGGCGGATTCGAGCTGGGCGGAAGCTTGCCGCAAGGCTGGATCGTGCCCTCGGGGGCGAGGGACGAGCAAGTGGCGCGAACCGGACAAAGCTCTCTGCGCATCGATCTCGGAACGCATCCTTACATTAACGCAACCACTGAATTCAAGATCATGCTGGAGCGAGGCAAGGAGTACACGCTTCGAGCATGGGTGAAGGGAACCGCCCCCGCCGGGCAGAAAATCGTCACGCAGTTCATGCGCATGAAGAACGACGGAGGCTACGAAGACGGCTCGGGACAGCAAGTAAACGATATTACGGACGAGTGGAGCCAAATCGAGCTTAAATACACGCCGAGCGCCAACGCCGTATTCGATTTTCACTGGGTCTATTTCTACGCCGTTCAAGGAACCGATCAATTGTGGATCGACGATGTTACGCTCATGGAGACCGTTCCGGCAGAGGAGCCCGAGCCGGACGGCAATCTGATCGACAATGCGGGATTAGAGACGGCGTCGCAGGACGGCCTGCTCCCGACGGGCTGGGACGTGCCTTCGGGCACGCGCGACAACCAGGTGGCGAGAACAGGAACAAGCTCGCTTCGCATCGATCTCGGGGGACGGGAGTATATTTACGCCCGTACGGATCAGCGGCTTCAGCTTCAGGCCGGGACGGAATATACGCTCGAAGCTTGGGTGAAAGGCGAGGAGCCGTCGGGACAGAAGGTGATCGTGCAATACTCGGAGATGGGCAACGACGGATCGACCCAAGCCGGCACGCCGCAAACGGCTTTCGACGTCGACGACGAGTGGACGAGAATAGAATTGAAGTATACGCCCGTTGCGGAAAATCAATTGGATTACGTCTGGATTTTCTTCTTTACGGTAACGGGAACGGAGCGGCTGTGGATCGACGACGTGAAGCTGACGCCAACAGGTGGAAATCCGAGCGCGTACCGAACCGGCCCTACGATCGCCAAGGATACGGCCGAGGTTCAGGCCTTGAGCCTCGAAGGCGGCGAAGGAGCGGAAGAAGAGCGGCTGCAGATCGTGTTGGCGACCCCGGATTCTTATCCGGGCCTGGCTAATCTCTTCGCGGACGACATCGCTTATCTTGCGGATTCCGACGGCTTCGCGATCCGCAAAGTCGGCAACCGGATTTACGTGTTCGGGACGGAGCCTAAGGGCGTTCTGAGCGGCGTCTACGATTTCTTGAACGAGAACGCCGGGGTATTATGGACGCGATCGAGCATAACGGACATCGGTACCTTGTTCGACCCTCAGAGCACGATTGCCGCGACGAAGATCGACTACCGCGAACGTTCTCCTTTTGCGCTGCGAGGGTTTAACTTAATCGGTTACGGCGCCAATGGAGAATACCACGAGGATCCCGGCACGGAAGCGATGATCGCGCGCAATAAAATGAACGCTAAGCTGGCCGAATTTGCCAACCAATCTCTCTGGAGCCGTCACGAGAGAGTCGGAGTCAAGTCCGTCACCTTGGGTCATAACCTAGGCTACTGGCTGCCGAACGAAGAGTATTTTGCCGAGCATCCGGACTATTACAATATGGACGTGAACGGGGAGCACTACATTCCCGTAGCCGACGATACGCAGATCAACTTCTACCATCCCGACGTTCCCGGGGTGATCGCAGGGCGCGTGCAGCAGTTTCTGCTAGAAAATCCGATCGACTACGTCGGTATCGGCATCAACGATACGCATTATTTTCAACAAGGCTCGCTCAGCTCGTCTCCGTTCGTTACGGAGGACGGCGTGACCGTGTACCCGAACGAGCCGGATTACAAGTCGACGGTGTTCTTCGCTTTCCTGAACAAAATCGCCAGGCAAGTGAAATCGACCAATCCGGGCGTACAAATCGTGACGTTCGCCTACTTCTTCACGGACGTTCCGCCGCGTTTGCAGCTTGAGGACAATATCGTCGTCGTCCTGGCTCCGCTGTCCGGGGACGACCGCGTGCCGTTCAATACGGAGGACGTCGGCAATCCGAACTACCCGCACAGGCTGAAGCTTGAGGGCTGGCTGCAAAAAACGCAGAACGTCATCATGTACAAATACTACGGTTCGTTCTTGTCCGGCGTATACGAAAGGCCGATCGCCGCCAAGGTTCAAGCGGATATGCGGTATTACAGCGATGTCGGGGTAATGGGAGTGATGCCGGAAATCGCCATGGACGCCCGCATTCCCGACTGGTCGATCAACGCTCTGCAATATTGGCTGTTCCAGCAGCTCATGTGGGACCCCGAGGCCGATCTGGAGCAATTGAAGGCGGATTATATTCGCAAAGCCTACGGAGCGGCCGCCGCCGCGATGACGACGTATTACGATCTGATCGAGCAAGGCTGGAATCAATACGACGATCCGATCGGGTACAATACGAGCGCGAACACCTATATCGGCAAATACGTCATCGAAGCGGGTATCAAGGACGCAGCCCAAGCCGCCTTGGACGAGGCATGGGCGCTTGCGGACGACGACGGCAAAGCCAGGATTGAACCGATCAAGACGACGTTCGAGCGAGTTGTAAGAGAGCAGCTCGACATTCCGTATCTGGAGGCGAAGGCGGCCAGAACGAACGCCGACAAGGCCGACATCGTCGGCGCGACCGATTTCGAGCAGGGGCCGTGGGCCGCAGCCGAGCCGGTAACGGAGTTTTACGTCATGAACACGCAGAATCCGGCACCCGTGCAGACAAAAGTACGCCTGCTCTGGGACGATGAGAACCTGTACGTCGGCTACGAGAATTTTGACGCCGATCCGGCCGCGATCGTGGCTAGCGATACGGCGCCCGGCGAATGGTGGGCAAGCGGGTCGGACGACGATAACGAGACGTTCATTACCGGCCACCCGGCAGCCGCGTCGTATTACGTTTTCTTCAACAACGCCAAAGCGCTGAAGCTGGAATACAGCGGTCCGGTCCAGAACAGCGGCTATAACGGGCAATGGGAGGCTTATGCCGCCATCGGAACGGATCGCTGGAACTCGATTCAGGTCATTCCGTTCTCCAGCATCCAAGTCGACCCGACCGTAACGAAGGATCTGCAGGGCTACTTCTTCCGCACTTACCGCCAAAACGGGTTTTACGGCTGGGGCGTCGGAGCGGTGTGGAGCTCCTCCAGCTTTCATCCGATCGTTCTGGAGGAATAGGCTTATCGAAACCCTTGATTTTGGACGATTTGTACGATTTTCCCTACAAATGCTCGTCGTTTAAGCCTGAATTGAACTGCTTTGTACGATTTTCCGAACAAACGTCCGCATATCAGCCCGGTTCGAGCTGCTTTGTACGGTTTAATACGAAAATTCGGACTACCTTTAAACGCGCGTTGTAACGGATTTTGGACAAAAAAAGACCCCCCGCCCCAAAAATCCGTTTGGATTTTAA